>CANNFB010000001.1 GCA_947503785.1 uncultured Campylobacterales bacterium
TAAATGAGAATATAAAGTTTAATCATATCTCTACAGTTGAGAAAGAGAAGATTACTACTGTTCAGGAAGATTATGAACTTCATGTACTTAAAGATTTTAATACAATAGTTAAAAATGACTTAAAGAATATCATTGAGAACAATTTAACACAAAGAGTAAAAGGTACTAAGACTACTTTTGTGGAAAATGATGTAAAAGAAAAATATCTAAAGAATTTGTTTATGCAAATTGGAAAAGATTTTAGACTAGATATAGATAAAGCCTTTCATCTAAAAGCAAAAACTATCAAAAATAAAGCACAAAAAATAGAAATCATAGCTTCATCAGGAATATCACTAAAATGTGGAGGAAATGTCCTTACGGTTGATCAAAGTGGAATACACTTAAAAGCTGCAAATGTAGATACAGCATCAGGAAATGGTGGAGTTACAGCAAAAGTTGTAGCCCCACCAGAAATACTAAAACCAGTATATGAAAAATTAAGAGTTGTAAGTTTAACAACAAGTGTAGTAAAACAAGATGATATAAAAGATGTACTAAAATTTACAGCTGTTGTAGAAAAATATGAGAATGATGCATGGGCAGTTACAACAGAACTAAGTGCAACACAAGAAGCACAAATCCAATGGTACTTTATTAAAAACAATGATGCCGATGATAAAGACATAATAACAGATAATCCAACAAATGATAATATCACCATAAATAAACTTGAAATGACAGTAAACCTAGATGAAGAAAATATTTATAAGTATGGACATGCTCATTGTTATGTAGTTGACCCAGAAAAAGAAGGTTATGCAAGTAGTGAATTAAAAAGACACCTTCAAGTAGAAGATATTATATATTCTTACCCAAAACAAGAAGAGGGTGAGTGTATAGCTATTTTAAATGTAGATGAACCAAGAGCAGATGAGTTAGAACAAATCAGATGGACAGTTGAAGGAAAAGAAAAACCTCAATATGATGGAAAAAAGATTATAAACCATAATCTAAAAGATGAAAAAGTATATGAGATTAACTTTACTTCTTATATAAAGAATAAACCTGAAAAAGCTCTAATAAAAATCTATATTATGATGCAAAAGAAAAGATGCTAACTGGTTTAAAGATGGGTAAAGAATGAGTCAATTTACAGTAAAAGATACTATTATAATAAGTGCAAAGGCAAATAATTATAAAAATGGTGATAAATTAAAAGTTTTAATAACACTTTTAGATAAAGATAAAAATGATTTAGCTTTTAAAGAAGATACAATAAAAGTAGGAAATACTCCAGACGTAAGTTATAAATTTAAAGCTGAAGATAGTGCAAACACATTTCAAATAGATCCTGAAGAAGTTGTTTATGCAAAGGGTTGGATTGATAATAATGGTGATGGTAAAATTGGATATAATGAAGAAGTTCTAGTTAGCTTTATAGAAAAATATAAAATTGGAATACATTCTAATGCAAAAATTGGAAGTAAAGCTAGTTTTGATGATGGACATAGTTGGATATCAATAAAGAATTTAAAAACCAGTGAATATCATACATATGGATTATGGACAGATAAATCAAGAGCATCTGGAATGGTTGGTTCAAATGAAGGTGTTCTAGAAGATGCTGAGATAAAGAGAAATTATAAATCTATCCATTCTGAATATCAAGTTATTACTAAAAAAGAATTTGAAAAATTTGAAAAGTATAAAAATAAAAAAGATTCTTGGTGGCCCACACATACTTGTGCAGATTGGGCAAGTGATGGATATAAAATAGCAACTGGTATAAATATTGATGCAGATGACTGGCTTGGATTAGAAACTCCAAGGGAAATATCGGAATCAATTAATGATAGAAGGAAATAATATGTTTAAAAAAATAATTACATTCATTACAGCTATATTTTTAACTGGCTGTACAGCTTCTCCTGAATATATTGAACTTTCGGGAAAAGAATTTAAAAAAGAATTAATAAGTTTAACAAATAACAATAAATCTAGAAAATATTTTTGGGTATATAAAATATCTGCTTCCCTAAAGAGTAAAGAATATCTTTTTTTTCAATTAGAATATTTTGACTTAGAAAAAAAAGATAGTGTAATTAATGTTGTTAAGTATATAAAAGTGAAGAATAAAGAGATTAAATTATCTTTTGATAAAGAAAGTTCCATGGCTACCAGAGAAATATCAATAGAAAACGTAGACCTTCTTTAACTTTATAGAAATTACCATTCATTAATATATATCTTTAAATTTAAAACCAATTCATCAATAAATTACATTCGTAATGATAGTAATATTAAACTTACTACAGCTTATGAAGATAATAATAAAGATAAAAAAGCTAAAGTTACACTAATAAAAAAAGAACAATAAGGTATAACATGAAATATTTATTTAAAATGTTTTTCTTATCATATTTATTAATTGGATGTGAAAGTACAAATGAGATTACAAATAAGAAAAAAGATAATAATATGGAGAAAAAGAGCATGAACATAATCCATTATGAGACTAAAGAATTTATGAATAAAAAACCTAAGATAGATTTGGATAAAGCATGGGAACTACATCAAAAGTATCATAAAAGGCCATTAAATAAGATGGTTTATTCAATGTATTTTATCATTGATAACTATTATGTATTTTCTGAATATGCAAAATCTAAATTAATGGAAGCAAGTGTAGAAGGTCTATGGATTCATTCTGAAACAGGTGAAGTTAAATATATAAAAAGTGATGAAATAATAATGCCACAAGGTTTAGGATGGAGTTATAATATATTTAAATAAGTTATAAAATAAAGAAATAAACGTATTATAAAGAATAGTATATTAATACAATTAACAACAAGTAAATAACTCTACAAACTGTATACCAACACTCTTTAAAACTACTAAAATATCAATATTTTATAAATATATAACTTATTTTATAAAAACTAAATAACTTTTTAATTAATTATTAGTTATGATAAGTTAATTTTATAAAAAGGTTAAATATGTCTAAAAACATAAATAACATCGAATTGAATCTACTAACTGACAGTTCAATACATAATATAGAGCATGATAGTTTAGATTTTAAAGTATATTCAGAAGTTATTACAGAAGCGATTTTGGAAACTCCTACACCTTTTACAGTTGGTGTATTTGGGGAGTGGGGTAGAGGTAAAACTTCATTAATGAAATTCATTCAAAATGAAGTTACGAAGAATAATTCTACAGAGGAACGAGTTCTTACCGTATTTTTTAATGCCTGGAGATTTGAGAATGATGAACATCCATTACTTGATTTATGTATTGCATTAGAATTAGAAATACAAAGAAATAGAACTAGTTTTGAAGAAGATACTGTTTTAAACCTTCTTGACTATATCAAGTACTTAAAATACGCTATTGCAAATATAAAAATGCAAAAAGATATCAGTGCAGATACTAATTTCTCAGATAATGTAGATATTGATATAGAAAAACAACTTTTAAATCAGAGCACCTATTTCCAGATTTTTGAACTACTTAAAGGTGTTGAAAAGATACTTAAAAATGAAAACTTTAGAATAGTTATTTTTATAGATGATTTAGATAAGTGTTTACCAGAAAATTCTATTAAAGTATTAGAAAGTATTAGTTTAATATTAGATTTAAAAGGCTTATCTTTTGTACTTGGAATAAATAGAGATATTATAGAAAGTCATTTAGAAAATAAATATAAAAATCTTACGAATATTCAAAGTGTGGAAAATAGTAAAATGTATCTTGATAAAATGATACAACTTCCATTTTATTTACCCTCATATAGTGGTAAAATTAGTAATCTTATAGATAATCTTTATGCTCAATCATCAAAAGATATTGAACTTGAAAAAGATATAAAAGCAGTAATATTATCTATATCTTCACTTGATATGGTAACACCAAGATTTATTGTACGATTAATTAATCGTATCAAAGTAAGTACAAAAATTTATATGAAATTAAATCCAAAGACTTCATTGAATAATAGTCAAATATTATCATTGTTTTCTATATCTTGTACTCTGGAAGAACTATATAAAGAATTCTATACAACTTTAGTTAAAAATGAAAAAGTTGTTAAATACTTAATAAAAACAATACAAAATGAAACTTTTATAAATGAAGAAACTCATTTATATCTAGATATTGATAAAACTCAGAAAAATCTCATCTTAAACGCATTAGAAGAGAACTACAATGCATTTAGAATGATTTTTAGCACAGAGCAAGGTAAATTTTGGTTAGAAAACAAAGGATATAGACTAGATACATTTGAGTTTCTTACATCAAATACAGTTATTGAAACAATTAGCAAAGAGGAAAAGACACCAGTATTTAAAACTAACTTTGAAGACACTATTGTATTAATTGATGATCAAAATATTAATGAGAAAGAATTTATTAAAATTCCAAATAAAAACTATGAAATTAGTAAATATGTAGTAACAAACAAATGGTTTAATGAATTTGTTACTTCAAATGGTTATAACGAAGCAAAGTATTGGGATAACATTGATTCAAAAGTTTGGCTTATGAATAATAGCATCACTAGTTTAGATGACAAATATACAAAAATGGTAGAAAAAGAAAAAAACTACTATAGAAAAAAATTCAAAGAAGAGCTTAGAAAAAGTAATTTTAATAGTGATCTTCAACCTATAGTATATGTTACATACTTTGAAGCACAAGCCTTTTGTAATTATCTAAGTCTTAATGACCCAGAATATAACTATTCTATTCCATCAAGGGAGCAGTGGGATTATGTAGCAAAAGGTGCAGAAGAAAATAGGATATATCCATGGGGAGATACTTGGAATAATAACTATTGTAATAATGCTACAAACCAACTACATAGAACATCACAAATAGGGATGTTCTCTCAAGGTGATTCTAAGTTTTCAGTTAGCGATATGGTTGGAAATGTATGGTCTTGGACTTCAAGTTTAGAAAAGAATGAATATAACTATTTAAAAGGTGGCTCATGGAACTTCTCAGATCCTACATATTTTAAAGTAAGTGATAATCAAATGACATTTTTTAATAATCCAAGCTTTAAAAACTATGATATTGGGTTTTTCTGTATTAGGGTTAGAAAAGTATAAAAGAGTTCTTTTAAGAACTCTTAAAATTTTCAATTCGTGCATTTACTTCTTTTATAATTTTAGACCAATCTTTAATAAAAGGTTTATAAGTATTTTTTTGATCTTCTTCTAGAGCTAAATAAGTTCTAATATAACTTCTTTTTTTACCAATGGAATCATGAATTATTTTATTACATTTAGATAACCCAAATACTTTTAATTTTTCGAAGTTTGGATATTTACTTTTTGTTCTATTAAAAGAGAAAATTGTATCTTTTAATTTATCTTCATCTATACCTGTACAGATAAACATCAAATTTTTATTTAATTCATATAAATTATCTGCTGTAATTAAACATCCAGTATGATCTAAATATGGATTTTCACCTGTTGGAAGAATTATTAAATTTGATTTTTGTATTAATTTTAATATAGTTTTATCCAAAACAAAACAGCCTGCTAGATCAATAATTACAACACTAGATTCTTTTAATTTTTGATCTGGTTTAAAATCATAAGTTAAATATGTATGATCATAAAACTTAACATTTCCAGAAATAGCAGAGCCTTGATCATTCGTAATATAGGGAATACTAAACTCTTTTGCCAATCCTAAAGCTAAAACTGATTTTCCAATTCCACCTTTATATCCAGCACCGAATATAATAAATTTACCTTCTAAAGAGTTAAGTAAAGTTCGATTAAGTGTAAAGAAATTCATATATGTTTTCCTAGGTTTAAGATTTAATATTTTTATATATAAATAAATTATATATCAAATAGAGAAAAATTATACATAAGTTTATTTTAAACTAACTTTAACAATTATTTCGTAATAATACATTTGGTTATTATCCTATAATATTCAATAGCAAAATCAATTATAATAAGGGCAATTACAAGTGAACTTTGAAAACTATAATAAAATTTATAAAGAGATATTAGATGATGAGAATAATGAGTTATCTTCAAATTATTTATTAAATAAATATGAAATAAAGCATGAAGAAGAATTATTAAATATTCTAAATCAAATCAAAAAAAATGAATATATTAGTAGTGACAATGTAATAATTAATAGACTAATAAAAGAGTTAGATATTGATGAAAATTTATTAGATATAAATGAAATAATTAATATTAAAGATAAAGTAATTGATTATGAAAATATGAATATTGATGAAGAAGAAATTAAAATACAAAAGATTGAGACAGAAAAGATAATTGAGAATAAGATAGAAGACAATCATAAAATAGAAGAAGCTAAAAAATCTAAAAATAAAAATTTATTTTATATATCTATTCCTATTGTAGTAATATTTGCAGCTTATCTATTAATTAGTGATTCAAGTAGTGAAGAGAAGAAACCAAATATACCAGTAACTGAAAAAGTTGAAGAAATAAAACTTATTGAAAAAAAGAAAGAAGAAATTAAACCAACTATTGTAAAACCAATTGAAAAAGTTGCTGAGAAAAAAATAGAAGAAGTTAAAAAAGTAAAGGAAGTTATTACAAAAGTTGAAAAGAAAAAAGAAGAGATAAAACCAGCTATTATAAAGCCAGAAGTAAAAGTAATTATAAAAAAAGAAGAAGAAATAAAATCTGTATCTGAAAATTCATTAAATAAATTAGAAGATATAAAAGAAAGAACTATCATTAAAAAAGATGAGATTATTAAAACAGCTGTAATCACACCAGTTGTTAATACATTTAAATCAAAAAGTAATATTAAGCTAGATTCTCTTGAAAGTATCAGTAAATATAATAGTAAATTAAAATATAAAAATAATAAATTATATTTTGAGGGAAATTATTATAATGAAAAAGAGGAGCTATTTGGATTTAAAATATTCAAGATAACACCAGTTTACGTAAAATTTGAAGATTCAAATAAGAATAGAAAAAGATTCACAATTAAATAAAAGGAAATAAATGAAAAATTATATATTATCACTTACAGCACTAATTATATTATCAGGATGTAATGCTGAAAAACAACCAGCGCCAAAACCAATTAAAATTGAGGAAAGACAATTTATAGAAGTTGCTAACCCATACGATGAAGATAAAGTTATTGTTACAAAAAAAGCTGTAGCAAAAAAATATTCTAAGAAGAAAAAAGTTAAAGGTACATACTATAGAATGACTTCAAGAAAAGTAGAAGCATTTGTTTATAAAGGAAGACTAAATACAGCATCAAGACTTGATGACAAAAAAATAGCAGATTCTTTTTATATTAAAGGAAATCTTGTTAGAATTGGTAAGATTTATACTACTAAACTAGGTGATAGATATGGTAGAATAGCAGGTAAAAACTATCTTGTATCTATGGATGATCTTACTACTTACAAAAAAAAATAATTGATATAATAAGATATAATATATAAGTTAGAATTTATACTAACTTATATATTTAAGAAAGATAGCACAATATTGCAAGAAAACTTACTAGACAATAATTTCCAAAATAAAAAATATATTTTAATTTTTCTACTATTAATAATGATTATAATGTCTTATATAATATATTTAAATTTTTCTATTTTAGATTTAAAGAAAGACAATCAAGCAAAAGATGATTTATATAAAATTCAAATAAACAATAGAATAAATGAAATAGATTTATTAAATGATCAATTAGTTGATTTACAAAACTTACTAAATATTGGATTAGATTTATCTAAAAATACTAGTGTTTATGCTGATAATAAAATTGAATTAAATGAAAAACTAAATTTATTAAATAATATACCAAGTGGTTCTCCATTAATTAAAACATTTATTACTTCAAAATTTGGTTATAGAATCCACCCAATTACAAAGTCAAGAAAACTTCATACAGGTACAGATTTTAGAGCTAAAGTTGGGACTGATATTTATGCACCTGCTAATGGTGTTGTTATAAAAGCTAGAAATACAGATTCTGGTGGATATGGGAAAATGGTAGTAATTACACATAATTATGGTTTTAAAACGTTATTTGGTCACATGAGTAGGGTGTATGTAAAAGAGGGTGACTTTATAGCAAAAGGTACTAAACTTGGTAAAACTGGAAATACAGGTACTAGTACAGCACCTCATTTACATTATGAGATTAAATTTCTAGAAAAATATGTAAATCCTATCAATTTTGTATATTGGAATAATAAAACTTTCGATAATATATTCAATATAAAAACTAAAATAAAATGGGACAAATTAATATCTTTAAGTAAAGAAAATCAAAAGCATTTAAAAGGCCAATAATGAATAAAGAAAATGATAAATATCAAAATATATTAACACATTTACATGAATTAAATAGACAGAATCTACTTAATGAAAACGATAAAAATGAATATTTGACAAATGAACTAGAAAAAATAAATAATAAAATTGATAATAGTTCTTCAAACAATTCTAAAAATACAAATAAGTTAATTATTCTAGTAATTTTACTTCTTATTATAAATACAGCAATTGTTTTATTTTTGGGATTAAAACCATCCACTACACAAAATAATGAAGTTAAAATTAATACAGAAGAAATATTAAAAGAAGAAGTTAAGTCTATAGAGGATGTTCATCAAGAGGTTGTAGAGAAGGATTTAGATCCTAATGTAAATACTTTTAATTCTGAGTCAATAGATATACTTGAAGTAGAAGAAGACTTTAAAGAAATCATTCCTATCATAAGAAAAGGAACACCATATACATGTAATGAGGATGTAAATACTTATAAAATTCCTTATACTGTTGATATAAAAGGAAAACTATATTCAGATAGATTCTCATTTATATTACAAGAAAAATCTGGAAGAAGAGAATGTTCAATTAAAAAAGAAGATATGTAAGTAAAAGTAAGGCATATAAGGTTTTATATGTCTTAAAGTATTTATATAATATAGTTTGGAAATTATAGTTTCCAAAAGTAAAATATATTTTAAAGGTCAAAGTTGAAATATCCATTAGATTGTGAAGATACATTTAGTAAGACATATTTATTCTGGTTATCAAGGTTCATTAGAAATAAGATTACCTCACTTTCAAATAGACAAGTTAAAGACAAAGATAGACTTGCACAAATATTACAAGAGCTTACTATTGGTTTTGATTCAATTGATAATTTAAAACTTACTATTAAAGAAGTACGTAATATTGGAATTAATAGTATTCATGTATATTTTATACCCCTTGAAAAACTATACAAATTTATGATTAATTATGGACCTAGTTCTATGAAAGAAATGGATGAAGAGCTCTTACGTGATTTTTTAATTACCCAAACTAGTAAACTATCAGATGCTACTAAAAAAAACTATAGAATTTCACTAGTGACATTCTTTGGATACATAGATAAACAAAATGAAGAAGATAATAGCTTTGTATATAGATATGGTATTGAGCTTAAAAACTGGGGTGGATTAAGTGGTAAAAGTGGTACTAAACTGCCCTCGTTTATGAAGAAAGACGAAGTTAGAGCTTTTATTGAAGCAATTGATATTTATCCTTTTAGTCTAAAAATTGCAGCTAGAAATAGACTTGTTATAAAGATAATTCTTTATACAGGTATTAGGGTTAGTGAAGCTATTAATATTGAGTTAAAAGACTTCAACAAAGATGGTGATGCTTTTATAATCCAAGTTAGAGGAAAAGGTAATAAACCTAGAGTTGTTATGATAAAAGCTAATATTATTACAAAAGATTTAAATGAATGGAACGAAGTTAAACCTCATAACAACGCGCTACTTTTATCTAATCAAAAAGGTAAGGCTTTAAGTCAAGCATATATTAGTAGTATTGTTGAAAAAATATTATTAAGTATTGGCATTAGAAAAGAAAAAAATGGTGCTCATATGCTAAGACATACATTTGCTACAATGCTTTATCAAAAAAGTAAAGACTTAATCCTAGTTCAAGAGTCACTAGGACATGCTGATATTAATACATCAAGAATATACACACATTTTGATAAAGATCAATTAGAACGTACAACAGATATCTTTTAATGTTAGTAAATTATTTTCTTTTACCCTTAGCGTAGTTAATTATATATTCTGCAATATCATCTAAATGAACTACATCTTTAACACCACCTGCTTTAATAGCTTTTGCAGGCATTCCAAAAACGACACAACTTTCTTCATTTTGAGCAACAGTATATGCATGATTATCAAACATATCTTTCATCCCAATCATTCCATCATCACCCATTCCTGTCATTATAATAGCCATTGCACTTGAACCTATCATATTATTAACTGATCTATATAAAACATCTACGCTGGGTTTATGTTGACTTACTTTTTTTGTATCAAGTAATTTTGTTTTAAAACCTAATCCACTTTTTACAATAGTTAAATGCATATTCCCAGGAGCTAAATATGCATGCCCTTTTTCTAAGAGTATTCCATCTTTTGCTTCAGCTACAATAACTTCAGAATGATCATTTAATCTATGAGCAAAAGAGTTTGAAAAACCATAAGGAATATGTTGGGTGATTAGAATAGGAGGTAAATTCGAAGGTAGTTTTTGAAAAACTTTTAATAATGATTCAATTCCACCAGTTGAAGAACCTATAGCTATTAACTTATTTCCTGAGCCTCTTGCTGGGCTGGAAGGTATTACTTCATCTGGATGAATTTTATATTCTATTGTATTAGTAGTGTTTTTTTTAGCTATTAATGTTTTTGGTTTCTTTAATGTATATCTTTTAAGTAAAAAAGTTAGATTCAATAGTGTTTCTTTTATTCTTCCTTGAAATGAAGACATAGATTCTCCACCTTCAGGTTTTGATATAAAGCCAACAGCCCCATCATCAAAGATATCATTTCCTCTTACACCCTCACCTGAAATAACAACAGCAGGCATAGGATGAAGACGCATAAGATTTCTTAAAAATGTTACTCCATCCATTTTTGGCATATTAATATCAATCGTTACAATATCTGGTTCATATTTTTTGATTTTCTCTCTTGCATCAAAAGCATCAAAAGCCATTGCTACAACTTCAAATTCATCTATCTCATTAATCATATCTTTTATGATTCTTCGCATTGAAGGAGAATCATCTATTACTAAAACTGTATACACTTTAAAAAACCACCCTATTTATTATAAAATCAAAAAAGTTCAATTTCCATTTCAGGTTCATCTGATTTATCTTCCATACCAAATAAATCAACACCACCCACATATTCTTTGATAACAGGGGCTTTTGTAATCTCTTTTTGTAAAGATTTTTCTTCTTGTAAAATTTTACTATCAGTTTCACTTTTTTGAGTAACTTTAATAAATGTTTCAAAATCATTTGCAAGTAAAATTAATCGACCATGCTGACCTCGTGTATGCTCACTCATTAATTTAAAACCCTCAGCCTTACAAAAATCTTTTGCAAACTCAACGTTTCTATGTCCAATTGATTCAGATGATACATTTAATTGCATAATATCAGCACCACCTGATATTTTTGCATACATGTTATTTTTATTACAACCTAATTTGTACATTTCATTTAGCATTGCCTCAACTGAATAAAGTCCATATTTCATATCATCATTACTATTATTACTAGTAGGTAGTAAAAAATGATTCATTGCTTTTATTTTGGTAACTTTGTCATAAAACATAATTGCAACACATGAACCTAAAAGTGTTTTAAAAGCTATTTGTTCAATATCATTTCCAACAGCAAATTCACCACCTATTATTGTATGAGTAGATAAACCTTTTGTTTTCTGTGTAAATCTTATAGCAGAAGCTTTTTCAATACTTCCATCTTTATGTCCAATAACAATCAAAATACTTCCTTTTCTTTAATGAAAATATTTTGGCCTACTCTTTTTACATAATTTACTAAATCTTGAGGATTTTCTGAATGTCCTAAATATAAAGTTCCACCTATTTTCAAATGAGAAAAAAGTTTTTTTAATATTTTATTTTGATCTTCTGCAGAAAAATAAATAAGTACGTTTCTACAGAATACAACATCAAATTGATTTTTTGCAAATGGATATGAAGTATCATTTAAGTTCATAACTTCAAAAGAAAGCATTCTTTTTAATTCATCTTTGACTTTTATAAGAACCTCTTCTCCAGATAAGTTTTTTTGAACTCTTCTTTTAAAATATTTTGATGGTTTAATCCATTCTGGAAACTCTTTTGATGATTTCGAGTATCTATAAACACCATTTGCTGCATATTGTAATACATTTGTATCAATATCCGTTGCAATTACTGAAGTATTTATTTTTTTTCCAAGTGCATCTTGTGCTTCTAAAACAGTCATAGCCATAGAATAAGGTTCTTCACCCGTTGAAGATGCAGAACAATACATATTTACTTTACTTCCAGATTTTGCAAGTTCTGGAAGTACTCTATTTTTTAGATCTAAGAAATGAAAATCTTCTCTAAAAAAATGAGTTTTATTTGTAGTAAAAGAGTTTATAAACTCAGTAACATATGAACCTTCTTCAATTGAATGAAGAAGTTCCATAATATCACCTTTATATTTCGAATCTCTTTTTAGTTTATCAATCCTATTAGAAATCATAATATCTTTATTATCTGCTAAGGTAATACCTGTTAGTCCATATAAAAGTTTTTTTACTTTATTATGAACATCATCTGTAGTATACTTCATTTATGAAGCTTTTCTTGATTTATTTATACCTCTTTCGATATTAATTTGAGCATTAATTATCCCAACAACATCTAAAATAAGACCAATACTACCATCACCTCTTACAGTTGCAGCGCCAATACCCTCAACAGACCTGAAATTTTTATCTAAAGGTTTTACAACAACTTGATGTTGATTTAAAAATTCATCAATAGATAAGGCAACTTTTGTATTTCCAGATTTTACTACTATAAGCATTCCATCTTCTAAGTTTTCAAAACTGCTTTCTAATCCAAATAATTGATGTATTCGTACAACTGGAATAAATTCTTCTCTTAACATTAATAGATCTTGAGTACCATCACCAATTTTTTTAATCATATCTGATGTAGGTTGTAAAGATTCAACAATAGAAGATAGAGGTAAAATATATTTTTGATCACTAACTGCAATATCTAATCCATCAAGTATAGCAAGAGTTAAAGGTAACATGATTGTTAAAACTGTACCCTCTCCTAACTTAGTATCTAGTTTTAAATCTCCACCTAGTTTTTGAATATTTGTTTTTACAACATCCATTCCAACACCACGTCCTGAAATTTCAGAAATTTGATCGGCTGTTGATACTCCAGCACCAAATACAAGCATTGCTTTTTCATTATCACTCATATTATTATACTGATTTTCATCTATTTGACCTTGACTTAGTGCTTTTAATGCAACTTTTTCTACATTAATTCCACGGCCATCATCTTCAATAGTAATAATCATTTGACCATTTGCCTGTTCAGCTGAAATAATTATAGAACCAATATCAAACTTTCCAGATGCTTCTCTTTCTTCTGGTGTTTCAAGTCCATGATCAAGTGAGTTTCTAATAACATGCATTAAAGGATCTGTCAATCCTTCAATCATAGCTTTATCAATCTCAACATTATCACCAAAGTGTTTGAATTCTACTTTTTTACCAAGTTTTTTAGAAATATCTCTTACAACTTTTGGAAATTTTGAATAGATTGATTCCATTGGTACCATCCGAATACTCATAATAGAATCTTGCATATCTCTAATATGTCTTTCTAGTAATTCCAATCTTTCAAGTACTGAATTTCTTGTTTTAGAATCATCAATAGTAGATGAAAATTGAGTAAGCATTGCATTTGTTATAACTAAATCTCCAACATTATTCATAAGTAAATCAATTTTATCAAGGTTTACTCTAATATTGTTATTAGTAGAAGCTTTTTTTGTAGCTTTTTCTTTTACTTCTCTACTAGCTCTTGGAGCTACGGCAGGTTTAGCTTGCTCTTGATTTACTATAGCTTCTGTTACAGCAGGAGTTTCAAGAGTTTTTACTTCTTCAATATTATTAGTCTGCATTACTGCATCAGGTGTTAAAGAAGGAACATCATCGAAAAATCCGAAGTTTTCTTTTTCTTCATCATTTGAAGGAACATCTTTATAATTATCTGTTGCTGTTTGCAAGTCATCATCATAAAAACCAAAGTTTTTTTGATTTTCATCTACATCATCTGCAAAAATACCATAAGAATTATCACCTATTTCATCATTTAATTCATCATCAAAAAATCCGAAATTATCATTATCCGATACTTCTTCAACAACAGGTGCATTAGCAATAGGAGTTTCTACTACAGGAGCTTGTACAACTTCAACTTTTGCTGCAACTGTACCATTTGAATATGCACGAATTTCTTCAAGTAAAGAAGTTGTCATTTCTGTAAATGTATCTCTAGGTAAATCTTCAGCAACTTCTAAATCTAAAATTTCTTTCATTACATCTAAACCATCAATTAAAGTTCCAGCCATTTCAGGTATAAACTCAATCTTATGATTTCTTAATTTATCCATCAAGTTTTCAACATCATGAGTAAATTCAGCAAAAAGTTTTAATTCAACAGATGCACCACTACCTTTTAAAGTATGAACATCTCTAAATAATTGACCCATTTCATCGTCTGTTAATGACCCATTATTCTCAGCTTCTAAAAGTACATTATCAGCTGATTCAAAAAGTTCTTCAGCTTCTTCTAAAAACATTTCTCTATATTTTGAAATATCAAATGACATATTAGATCCTTTTTTTATCTACTTAATACTATATTTACAGCTTTTAACAATTGATCCGGTACGAAAGGTTTTACAATCCAACCAGTAGCACCTGCTGCTTTTCCTTTAGTTTTCATTTCATCACTTCTCTCAGTTGTTAATACTAAAATAGGTTTTTTTGAATATTGTGGTATTTTTCTAAGTTCGCCAATAAGTGTTAATCCATCCATATTTGGCATATTTACGTCAGTTATTATTAAATCGAAATTTGCAGCATTAGCTTTTGCTAAACCATCTACACCATCAACTGCTTCAGTTACATCTGTGTAACCACCTTCGTTTAATGCATAGTTTAACATATCTCTTAGCATTGTAGAATCATCTACGATTAAAAGTTTCGCCATATTAGTACCCCTTAAGTTGTATAGTTAAAAAATTATTTAACTATACTAACGTAAGAAATATTAAACTAGGGTTAATTATTAAATTGAATTAGAGGCTAATTCAATTCTGTCTTTAGTTACTTTTAAAACTTTTATTTCTACTTCATCTCCAACAGTTAAAACATCAGAAACATTTTTAACTCTCTCTTTAGAAATTTTAGAGATGTGTAATAAACCTTCCCCACCTTTTGGTAATGCCATAAATGCTCCAAAGTCAACAATTCTTTCTACTTTAGCCATTAGTACATCATCTACAGCATAATTTTTTTCAAAGTCAAGATTCTTTGAAGGTTGTTTTCTTGAAACTGCATTATTTGAAATAGTTTTAATATGTTCACAAGCATCTAATACATTTTGCTTATTACTTCCACTTACTTTAACATTTCCACTATCTCTATCTAAGTCAATTCCAACAGAGAATTTTTCAATTATTTCTTTAATTGTAGAACCTGCTTTTCCAATAACAACCATTATTTTACTTGGATCTATTGCGAATTGTTCAATTAAAGGTAAGGCTTCACTTGGGATTATTTCTTCAGCTGCTGTATGCATTAATCCTAAGATATGATCTCTTCCCTCTTTTGCTTGTAATAAAGCTTCTTGTAAAACTGATAATTCAATCCCACCAAGCTTAATATCCATTTGTAAAGCTGTAATACCTTTAGTAGTACCAGCAACTTTAAAATCCATATCTCCATCATGATCTTCAAGCCCCATGATATCAGTTAATACTGAATATTCATCATTTTCAACAACCATTCCCATAGCAACTCCTGCAACTAAATCAGAAACTGGAACACCAGCTGCTTTAAGCGCTAAAGAACCACCACATACAGTTGCCATTGAAGAAGAACCGTTTGATTCTAAAATTTCAGAAACTAATCTAACTGTATCAGTATAATCATCATCAATTGTAGCTTCTAAAGCTTTTTTACCTAAATTACCATGACCTAATTCTCTTCTACCTACACCAAACATTGGTTTAGCTTCACCCACAGAGAAACCTGGGAAGTTATAATGTAACATGAAGTTTTCAATTGAAGTTGATTTTTCAGTTAATTTTTCAAACATTTGTCCATCTTTTGGACCACCCAGTGTGGCTACAACTAAGGCTTGTGTTTCACCTCTTGTAAATAAACAAGATGAATGAGCAGAAGGTAAAATATTTGTATCAATTGAAATTGGTCTAACGTCTTTTAAACCTCTACCATCAGCTCTAACTTTATCACTAACAATCATATTTCTTACTATTTCTCTTTTTACAATTGAAACAGCTTCATAAATTACAGAAAATTCTAATTCATTTTCTTCACAATATGAATTAACAGAAATCATTTTAGCTACATCTTTAAGTTCTGTTGCTCTTTCGCTTTTTGCTAATTTTTTAATAGCTTCAGTAATCTCAGAAGAGAAGTTATCTCTTACATAAGAAATTACTTCTTCAGCAATTGCAAACTTAACTAATTCTACTTCTTTCATTTCTTTACAAGCAGCTTCAAAACCAGCTTCATAAGTAGTATTAGCTTCAAATAAAACTTTTTGTGCAAAAGCAATAGCTTCTACTAATTGCTCTTCATTCATTTCATTTGCATTATGTACTTTTGTAAATGCTTCAATATCAACTTCAATCATTTCTGAAGAAGAAATAGCTTTCATTTCAATCATTAATAATTCATCTTTAGAACCTGCTATATATAAGTCTAAAGTAGAGTTTTCAAGCTCAGTCATTTTAGGATTTGCGATATATTCACCATTAATTTTAGCAACTCTTACACCACAAACAGATTTTTTAATTGGCAAGTTTGATGTATATAAAGCAGCATTTGCGGCATTTAAAGCTAAAGCTTGTAAGTCAACATCTTTATCAGCACTTAAAACCATAACAGTAATAGTTGTAGGATATACATATCCTTTTGGAAATAATGGTCTTAAACTTCTATCAATTACTCTTGAAGTTAATGTTTCAAATTCACTTGGCTTTGATTCTCTTTTAAAGAAACCACCTGGAAGTTTTGCTGCTGCATATGTTTTTTCAATATACTGAACTGTTAAAGGAGTAAAATCTTCACTAACTGGATTATCGAACTCACTAACTACTGTTGCTAATACAACGGCATTACCTAATTTAGCTAATACTGATCCATTTGCTTGTTTAGCAACTTTGCTAAACTCAAAAATCTCTTGTTTTTTATTTAATTCAAATTCACAAACTGTTGACATTTATCTTAATCCTTTTTAATTGTTTCTATATCTTTAAATTTTATTTCATCTAATGTATCATAATAAAAATTAATAGATATAAAGTGATCTAATTTTTTTATATAATACAAATCGTCAGCAATTGATTCAATAGTTTGAATACTAGCTGTTGGTATTACAGGGGTTGCTACTGATATTGATTTAGCTCCTAATTTAATTGCACTTTTAATACATGCCATCATAGTTAAACCTGTATTTAATCCTTCATCAATTAATAAAATATTCTGTCCATTTAGATTAGTTAATTTTCCACCATTTCTAAACTTATTAACTTCATATGATAATTCATTTTCATACAAAAATTTAGACTGACCATAAATCAAATCTAAACTAATATCAAATGCTTTTACTAACTCTTCATGAATTAAAACTTCTTCAGCTTCAGTTACAATTGCTATTTCACACTCATTATTACTAGGAGCAAAAATTTTTTTACTAAACATCATATCTAGTTTTGCATTTAACTCTTTTGCAATAATACTTGCAATTGGATATCCTCCACATGAAGTAGATAATACTGTCCAATCTTCTAATTTCATACTCTCAATTGGAAGAATATCAAGTAAACGATAAGCTGCAACTTCTCTATTTTTAAAAAATATAGGATCAGGAGTCATTAATTATCCTCATATTCTTGTTTTATTCCACCAAGAGGTTTCAAGGTAAGATTTAAATAAACAATCTTTTGATCTACATTTGTTGTATCACTTGAAGAAGCAACTCTTTCTCTTTCATATTTAATATCAAAATTCCAACATTTATCATTTATATTAAAATTGATACCCTGCTTACTTCTTACTTTTTCTAAGATATTATAATTTTCA
Source organism: uncultured Campylobacterales bacterium (assembly GCA_947503785.1). Lineage (GTDB taxonomy): Bacteria > Campylobacterota > Campylobacteria > Campylobacterales > Arcobacteraceae > Poseidonibacter. The sequence goes on from CANNFB010000001.1 coordinate 18,278, forward strand.
TAATATCCAAATTTATAATCTTTTGAGATCTTATAATTTGCCTCAACATTGTATGATTCTAAATCCTCTTTTCCAGAGTTTGGTGTATCTTTTGATTTATAATATCCAGCTTTTAAAGTTAAGTCTTTTATCTTGTAACTTGCAGTAATTGTATTTTCAATAAACTGTTTATCTTGAACATTGTACGTTATTCTATTTGATATAGTGGCATCTTTATAATTTAATTTTATATAATTTTCTGTATTTTGAAGTTCTGGTTCATCGCTATCATTATATAAAATCGATTGACTTAATTTATGATTTATTACTTGTTTTAAATTATCATTATTATACAAAGATTGGTTTAATGATATATTTATATTTTTATTACTTGTTGTATTAGTAAAAGGAGCTAATTCATCATCATCACTTGTAATATCATATAAGTCACCATCTTCTCTTACACTTTCAGGATGAGAATATTCTGCTTGAATATTCATAGTATGAAGATAATTATCATAGGGCTTAATCAAATCAGTTCCAACAGATACAGATACTTCATTTTGAATTAAAGTTCCGTTTTTAAAGTTTGAACTATTATTTGTATATTCGTATTTACTTAGTACTGTTTTATTCTCTATATTTACATATAAATAATCATCTAAAAAGTACCTAGTATAATTTATAGGTAATGACACCTCGTAATAGTTTGCTCCCAAACTTTCTACACTAGTATAATGTTTATATCTTGTATCTAAAGAGTATAAAACTTTATTTAGGCCAAAAAGTTCATCAGTATATGAATGAAATTGTAATTCAGGTAATTTTTGTAATGTAGCATCATTAGATTCTTCTGAAGTATCTATATAAAATCTTCCATATATACCACCATAGTATTTAGGTGTATTATAAAAATAGTTAATTTTTGATTCAACTTTTTCATCACTTGAAGTTGTATTATCATCTTTTTCTAAAGTATCATATTCTATATCATTTAACCAATTTATTGATGCATATAATCCATCCTGATGATTTTCACTTGAAAAAAGTTTAGTTCTTTCATAATCTACACTCCATCCATAATGTTTTTGATTTTTTAAGTCATTTTCTATTTGATAATTTTGCTGTTCTTTAAAGAATCCCGCATTTAATTTAAGTAATGAATATGGTGAATCAGCATATCTAAAATATGTATATGTACCAAAACCTCTTTTATCTCTAAATTGAGGAATAATCTCTAAATCATAATTTGCTTTGGGTGCAAAAAATATAGATTGTGAATAAGAGAAACCTTCAGTATTTGAATACCCAATTGTAGGAGGTAATAATCCAGTTCTTCTTGTAGTATCTGTTGGAAAACCTAGATAAGGGCTATAAAATACAGGTACATTTTTAAAATATAATCTTGGATTATAAGTATGCATCCATTTATCTTCAGTATCATAAGAAGCTGATGAAACTCTAATGCTCCATGCAGGATCAACACAATCACAAGATGAAATTATTGAACTCTCTAATTCTATATTTGTTTTATCTTTTGTAGATTTTTTTGAATTAACCCAAAGATTATTTTTTTTCTCAAAAAGCATAACGGGACTTTGTGAGTATGCATCATTTTTTAGATTTATTAAAGCATAATCACTTTGTGTTTGTATAGTATTATCTTTTAAAATTAAAACATTATCAAATAATTCAAAAGTTTCTTTTTCTTTATCATAAACTATTTTAGAAGCACTTAAATAATAAGTTGGAGAAAAAACAACAACGCTACCACTAGCAGTAATAATATTACCTTCTGTTTTTATATTTTCAGAAATAAGTTGAAACTTTTCATTCTTTAATTCTTCACCAAAAGATAAAGAAGAAAGTAGTAATAATGAAACAATCGATTTCTTAAGCATTTACAACCAATGTTTTACCTGTAAAATCATGAAATGTTTTTTTCCCATCGTTGAAAAATCCAATTAAAAACCCAACATAAAAGAACATTTCAGAAAATATTCTTCCAAGAGATCTTAAAATTGCTGAAAACATAGATACTCTGCCCCAAGTATTAGAATCTATAACTTTTATTTTGGCTACTATTTTTCCAACCGTTGCACCATAGTACCAAGTAAATAAGGCTTGATAAACAACTTTTAAAAATATTAAAGGCATTACTAAATCAGTTTTCATAAAAAACATCATTGCATTAAGATCATTACTTACAGCCATAATATTTTCCCAAAAGATAATAAGAATAATTGCAGTTACAAGCAAATCATCAATAACAAAAGCAGTAGCTCTTGATCTTAATGAGGCTAATTGTAAATCGTCTGTATTGTTAGCCATTTAACTACTTTAATGCTTGATATGCAATATCAGATCTACATTTTTTCCCAGCAAAATGAACTTGGCCACATAAATCATAAGCTCTATCTCTAGCTTCTTTAATTGTTTTTCCAAATCCAACACAAACTAATACTCTTCCACCATCAGCCATTAGTTTCCCATCAACTTTTGAAACACCAGCATACGAAATATGAGAGTTTGCAGCTAAATCTTCGTCAACTATTTCATCTACTATAATTTCAGCAGGTGTTGAACTTGAATATGGATAGTTTTCACTAGCCATTACAACTCCAACTCCAAATTCTTCTTTGATTTTAATATCTAATTTATCAAGTTGTTTTGTAGCACCTTTATAAAATAGTTCAGAAACAGGAGTTTCTAATAAAGGCATTAAAATTTCACACTCTGGATCACCAAATCTTACATTGTATTCTAAAATAATTGGCTCACCGTTTACTACCATAACACCAATAAAAAGAACACCTTCAAAAGGGGCACCCTCTTTTTTCATACCTTCTAGTGTAGGGATAATCACCCTATCTTCAACTTTTTGATAAATCTCATCATTAACTAATGGCGTTGGAGCATAAGCACCCATTCCACCAGTATTTGGTCCAGTATCCCCATCGCCTATTCTTTTATGATCTTGCGCTGCTGGTAATACTACATAATTTTCACCATCACAAATAGCAAAAATTGAAAGTTCATAGCCATCTAAAAATTCTTCAACTACAATAGAAGTTCCAGCATCACCAAAAGAAGTTCCTGCAAGCATATCACTTGCTGCTTCTTTTGCTTCTTCAATACTTTGTGCAATAATTACACCTTTACCACCACATAAACCATCTGCTTTTACAACAATTGGTAAACTCATAGTATCAATAAAATCATGCGCATCTTTTTCATTTGTAGTTTCAATAAATGCTGCTGTTGGTATGTTATATTTTTTTAATATAGTTTTCATATAAACTTTTGAACCTTCAAGAGCCGCTGCTGCTTTACTTGGTCCAAAAATTGTTAAATCATTTTCTTTGAATATATCAACAACACCATCTACTAAAGGAGCTTCAGGTCCTACAATTGTTAAATCAATTGAATTCTCTTTTGCCCAAAGTGCAAGTTCATTATAATCTTTAATATTAATATTTGTCCCTAAATTATCAGTCGCCCCATTTCCAGGCATAAAAAATAAGTTATGTTCATTTTCTTTAGAGATAGCTAAACCAATAGAATATTCTCTACCACCACTACCAAGTATTAATATATTCACGATTATTCCTTGTATTATAATTATTTATTTTTATTTAAAAACCCAAGCAGCCGTTAACCATCAATTTGGCCCTAAAAAGCCAATAACCGTACATAAGAATTAGACTTTAGGAGCGAGAACATAATGAAACGCTGCACATCATCTAATTACAATTACGCACTTAAATATAGTATCGGACCCTCAACAATGGAAATCCCGAACCACTTAGATGGCAATATTTTATCTAATTGATGATTAATTTTAGTTTTAATCTAATAGTTGCTTTGCAAGTTTTATACATTCATCTATAGAAGTTTTTTCACTTACTATATATTCTATATTTTTAGGTAAATAATTAGCAGTAGTTTTTCCTATAGTTATAGCTTTATAAGAATCATCCCAAGTATAGTTTTTAAAAAAACACTCAACACTTGAAGGAGCTGTAAATATTATAATAGAGTTTTTTTCTAGTGCTTTATTGACCTTTAAACATGAGGTTTTATATGCTATTAATTCATCAATTTGAATACTATTTTCTTTTAGTATTTTAACTAATTTTGATACAGTTTTTAAAGCTCTAATATATAATACTTTTTTATTTTTCAACTTTGGTATTAACTCTTCTGCAAATTCATCACCATGAGATGAAATACCTGTAAATACCAAGTTTCCATTATATTTAATTATTACATTGGCTGTCTTTGGAGCTATTGCATAAGAAGGAATTTTTTGCCATTTCTTATTAAAAGAGTCTATAGAATAAATGGCATTCTTTGAAGTAAATATTAAAGCATCATATCTACTTAAGTCTACATCACTTGGAATATATTCTATTCCAAAAACTTCTATATTTTCAATACCTTCATATTTTAAATTATTTAATAAATATATCTTAGACATTTATTTTTAGTTCCAATTCTTGAGTGTAATTAATAGCATCATCCATATGAAAAAACATTTTATGTTTTTTAAAAGAATTATCAGTATCTACAGCTAATATATTTCTTTTATGTGCATGTTTTAAAACTAGTAATGTTTTTATATTTTTAGCGCTTAATTTTTCAATCATATCTTCAAGTGTAAAAATAGCCGAAATATCTAAAAAAGATACATTTTTGCAATCTAAGATTACTATTTTATTTTGTGCAATATTATCTAATTTATTATCTAAAACAGATGCTGTTCCAAAAAATAAAGAACCATCAATTTTTATAATTTCTATATTATTATTAGTAATATCAATATCAAATGAACTTTTTGATCTTCTTGTTTTTATTCTTGTATTTCTTGAGATTTGATAAACAGCTAAGATTGATGCAATAGTTATACCAACGCCAACTGCCATAATTAAATCTACAAAAACAGTTAGTAAAAATACCGTTGTCATAATAAGTGAATCTTGTCTAGAAACTTTTTTCATAATCTTTAAAAATTTGTAATCTAAAATATCAAAACCAACTTTAATTAAAATACCAGATAAAACAGCAAGCGGTATTTGTGAAGCTAAGGGTGCAAGAAATAAAATAATAAGCAAAAGAGTGATTGAATGAACCATTCCAGAAACTTTTGTAGTTCCTCCACTATTTATATTTATAACTGTACGCATAGTCGCACCTGCACCTGGAATTGCACCAAAAAATGCACACACTGAATTACCAATACCTTGACCTATTAACTCTTTTTTAGGATTATGCTTTGTTTTTGTCATTGAATCTGCAACTAATGAAGTCAATAAAGAATCAATTGAACCTAATAGTGCAAGTGTTATAGCTAATGTAATAATTGTACTTAATTGTAAGATATCAAAAGAGAGAGGAAGAGTAAATTCTGGTAACCCAATAGGAATACTGCCTATTGTATCAACATCATACCCCATATAAATAGTAATATACGTAACTACAAATAAAGCAATCAAAGCAGAAGGAATATATTTAGTAATAAATTTAGGAGTTAAAAACATAATTGCTAAAGTAATGTAAGCAATAATTAAAGCATGATTATCTGCATGTCTAATAGTATCAAAGAGTTGTGTTATTGTAAAAATAACTGAACTAGAGGCTTCTACACCTAAAAATGGGTTTATTTGTAAAATTATTATAATTACCCCAACCCCTGACATAAAACCTGAGATTACAGGATAAGGGATATATTTAATCCACTTTCCAATACCAACTAATCCAAAAGATATTTGAATTAAACCAGATAAAAAAATTACTGTCATTACAGTTGATAAGTCATTTGGGAAAGTTGCAATTGCAGTTGCTACAACAACTGTCATAGGACCAGTTGGTCCTGAAATTTGAGTAGAAGTTCCTCCAAAAAGTGCTGCAAAAAAACCTAATATAATTGCACCATAAAGTCCTGCAATTGCACCAGCACCACTAGCAACTCCAAATGCAAGTGCTAAGGGTAAGGCTACAACTGCTGCTGTTATTCCTGCGAATATATTATTTTTTAAAATTTGCAAGGAAATCTCCTTTTTGGTTATTTATCTTCTGGTAAATATTCCTCGTCACCAACTTTATCATTTTTACCTCTGGCAATAATGTGAATTGGACAACCTTCAAAGTTAAAATTATCTCTTAAGAAATTAATTAAATATCTTTTATAAGAAAAATGAAGTAATTTTGGCTTATTCATAACTAAAGCAATTCTTGGTGGCTTTGTTTCAAATTGTGTAGAATAATAAATTCTTAAATAAGATCCATTTGGACTTGGAAGTGAGTGTCTTATTACTGCTTTTTCAATTACTCTGTTAAGAGCAGAAGTTGGAATTCTTTGAGTATAGTTATCATATATTTCAATAATCTTATCTTTTAATCTATCAATAGAACGCCCTGTTTTAGCAGAAACTGCCATAATTGGAGCATAATAAAGGAATTTAAATCTATCCCTAATTAATTCTTCCATTTTTTTGAAAGTTTCCATATTTTCATCCCACTTATTAAGAACGATAATTGTTCCTAATCCGTATTCATCAACAAGACCTGCAATTTTTTCATCTAAATCTGTTAATTCAGAAGAGGCATCAAGAACTAGTAAAGCAACATTTGCTTTTTCTAACATTTCTCTTGTTCTCATTAAAGCAAATTTTTCAATTCCTTCTATTTTTCCTCTTCTTCTTAACCCAGCAGTATCTACGAATGTAACACTTTTACCAGAATATTCATACACTTCATCAACTGGATCTATTGTTGTACCTGCTATTGGAGAAACAACTGATCTTTCTTGTTCTACAATTGCATTTAATATTGAAGATTTTCCAACATTAACTCGTCCAATAATTCCAACTTTAATTTTATTATCAATAATAAAAGTATCAGGATTTTCAACTTCGTCTTCAGGAATTACAATATCTTCTTGAATTTCATAATCTTCTAAGTCCTCTACCCCTTCGATTTTCTCTAATGGAACAATATGTACTTCGTTGACTACTTCTTTTACTTCTGAAGACTCTAAAACTTCTTCTTCAACTTCTGGTAAGTGAGAGTAAATCCAATCAAATAAGTTTTTTGTACCTCTATTATGAGATACAGACATTCCAAATAAGTTTTCTTCACCAATACCAAATTCAAAAAATTCCCAAAGTCTCTCTAACTCTTTATCATTATCAATTTTATTAACAACTAAAGCTAATTCTTTTCCTAATCGTTGAAGCTCATAAAATAATTCTTTATCTTTATCATCAGGTATTTTTTTACCATCAACCATAAAAAGTATTATATCAGCCTCTTTTGCAGTCTCTATAGCTTTTCTTTTTACATTTGAAAATATCGCATCATTTGTTTCATCAATACCACCAGTATCTAGCATTAATGCAGTTTTATCCATAATAGTGATTTCATGTCTTCTAATATCTCTAGTTGTTCCTGCAATATCAGAAACAATTGCAATTCTCTTTTGAGCAATTCTATTGAATAATGATGATTTTCCTACGTTGGGCTGACCAATAAGTGCAATTTTTTTTAATGTTTTGTTCATAAACTTTTAATATCCTATTTGTGTATAATTAAAATTAAAAAAGGCATTAGTCTTTTGACTAACACCTTTTTCATTATAAAAATTCGAGATTAATATAATCCGAATTTTCCTTCAGCACTACTTTTATATAATACTCTCATGTTATCGTCTTTGTCATAGAATACTTTAAATGCAGCATCAGAAGCTTTTAAATCTTTTAATGCTTCTTCAATATCCATTGGTTTATAAGAAGCTAATCTTGCTGGATAAATTTCTGTTTCAAAATTTTCTAATTCAAGTGCAACTTGATCTTCTATTTCAGAAGAAACAACTTCAGTTAATTTAGTAGCTTTATGAGCTGAAACTTTATCATGGTGTCTTCTTAAAACTTTACAAACTCTATCTACTGCTATATCAATAGCAGAATATAAATCTTTATCTTTTTGTTTAACAACAATTGTATCTAAATGTGCAACATTTAAAGTAAATTCAAAAGAAAATGCTTTTTTACCGTGTTTCTCTTCTTGAGAAATGATTGAATTTACCGAAATAATATCTAAATTATATTTTTTAAATGCTTCTACTGAGCTATTTATATATTCTTTAATTGGTTCAGTTAAATCTATGTGTCTTCCTACAATACCTGTATTCATAACAAACTCCTTAATAATAATTTATTTATTTTATCATAAAAATTATTAAAAATTACATATACTAATTAGATAAGGTAATTTAACAAGAAAAAGCTAGTGATTTTCTTATTAAATACAAAATCTAAACTAATATTTCTCTATTACCCTTAATATTAGGTTCAGATAAAACTCCCGTTTGCTCTAATTGTTCAACAATTGTTGCTGCTCTGTTATATCCAATTCTAAGTTTTCTTTGAATATATGAAATTGATGTCTTTTTATCATTTATGCAAACCATTTTTGCAGCTTCATATAATTCATCTACTTCTCCAAGTTCAGCACTTGTAGAAGTATTTGAAGAGTTTTGAGAATTTCTATCTTTAATAAAATTCATATCATACTCAACATCTCTTTGAGCTTTTAAGAAATCTACAACTTTTTCAATTTCATCTTCACTTGACCAAGGTGCGTGAATTCTAACAAGTCCAGACATTCCAGGAGGTGTAAATAGCATATCTCCTCGACCAAGTAATGACTCAGCACCCATTGAATCTAAGATAATTTTAGAATCAATTTTTTGCCCTACTTTATATGAAAGTCTACTTGGAAGATTGGCTTTAATAAGACCAGTTACAACATCAACAGAAGGTCTTTGAGTTGCAACAATTAAATGTATTCCTGAAGCTCTTGCCATTTGAGCAAGTCTTGCAATTGAATATTCAACATCTTTTCCACTAGTCATCATAAGGTCTGCTAACTCATCAATTACAACAACAATATAAGGTAAGGTATCAAAACCTTCTTTTTTACCTTTTTCATTATAGTTTTCAATATTTTTAGTTTTTGTTTGAGACATTAAAGTATAACGTCTTTCCATTTCACCAACCATATTAGCTAGTGCATTAACAGCATCCCCTGCTTTTGTAATAACAGGAGTAAGTAAATGAGGAATATCATTATACATTGAGAACTCAAGCATCTTAGGATCAATCATCACTAGTTTTAAGTTATCTGGTGAATTTTTATACAATAATGATAAAATCATTGAGTTAATTCCAACTGATTTTCCAGAACCTGTAGTTCCTGCTATTAATAAGTGAGGAAGTTTTTTAAGGTCTGTAATAAATGCTTTACCAACAATATCTTTTCCTAAAATCATTGTTAATGGAGATTTAGAGTTTTGAAATAAATCACTTTCTAACATCTCTTTTAAATAAATAGTTTGAGTATCTTCATTTGGAACTTCAATACCAACCACATCTTTTCCTGGAATTGGTGCTTGAATTCTAATAGTTTGAGCTTTTAATGCCATTGCTAAATCATCTTGAAGATTTAAGATTTTAGATACTTTAACATTTGGTGCTGGCTTAAACTCAAATGTAGTTACAACTGGTCCTGTATATGTTCTTACCACATCACCTTCAATTTTAAACATTGAAAGTTTATCTAATAAATCACATATTTTTTGATCAATTACAGATTCAGAAACCTTCGATTTTTTCTCTTTTGGTGTTGCTTGGAAAAAACTAGTAAGTGGAAGTTTAAAATCTTTTGGTTTTTCTGTAGCTCCAACTTCAATTTCGTCAAGAAGCTTTTTATTCTCTTCTAATTCATCAACAATAATTCCATGTGCTTCAGTTTGAGTATTTGTACTTATTTCTTCAATTTCAGTAAACTCTTCTTTTACACCATATTCTTTTATTTCGTCAACCACTTCTAAAATTTCAGGTTCATTTACAAAATCAATATTACTAGGAGGAACGGGAGTAATGATTGGCGTATCAATAATAATCTCTGCTGTATCGCCACTCTCTTTTACAAGAACACTTTCTTCTTTTCTTTTTTTTCTCTTAGTATTTGTATTCTCTATTCTTTTAATATTTGTATTGTTAGTTGGTTTGAATTTTTCAACTAGTTTTGTAACATCCATTTCTGAATTTTCAAATAAAACTAAGAATGAAATAACAAATCCAACAAGTACAAAGATATAAAGTCCAGCATTCCCAATAAAAGGACTTAAACTCTCAACTAAGATATTTCCTATTTTTCCACTAAAGATACCATTTTCTACTATAAGTGATTGAAGTATTAAAGATACGAAAAGTATTAATAGGACTATAATTATATTTAAAGTTAGGTCTTTACCTTTAATATTTTCCTTAAAATTTATAATATATAAAGGATAAAGGAACATTAAAAGGTATACATAAGACAAGAAACCAAAATATTCATTTGAGTTTTTTGCAAATATGAACCCTACTTTTCCAACTACATCTTTTGTACTAAAAAATGTAGCAAGTTCAAAGTAAACAATAATAAATAAAACAATTAAAGATATGATTTTTTTAGCTATAACTTGGCCTTTATTTTAATAGTTTGGCAATTTTACTTTGTAATTTAAGCCATCGTCTATGCTCAATCAAAGGAAAACCTGCCCATAATTTTTTTGGTTCTTTAATACTTTTAGTAACTCCACCACGAGCTGCTATTGTTGTAAATGGAGCAACTTCTAAATGTCCTGCTGTTGCACTTTGTCCACCCATTATTACATAATGATTAAGAATTGTTGAACCTGAAAGACCAACTTGACCAGTTAAAATACAACCAGTTCCTAACTTACAGTTGTGTCCAATATGTACAAGGTTATCAATTCTTACACCATTTGCAATTTCAGTTGACTTAAAAACTGCTCTATCAATTGCACAATTAGCACCAATTTCTACATCATCGCCAATTTCTACATTACCATTTTGATAAATTTTTATATATTTACCATCTTTAGTATTTGCAAAACCAAAACCATCACTTCCAATAACTGTTCCAGCATGAATAATACAATCACTTCCAATATTACAATCTCTATAAATCACAACATTTGGATGAATGATAGTATTATTTCCTACTTTTACATTATCTCCAATATAAGCTCCAGCCATAATAGTACAATTAGATCCAATTACTGAACCTTTTCCTATATATACATTTGGCATAACTTTTGTAAATCCACCAACTACAGGTTTTTCACCATCAAGTTCAATTACTTCAGGTGCAAAAAGTTTTGATAATTTTGCAAGATTTAAATATGGTTCATCACAAATAAGAGCTATAGTACCTTCAGGAACTTCATTTACAAACTCTTGATTTATTAATACAGCTGCCGCTTTTGTATTTTTTAAATCATTAAGATATTTTTTATTTTCTAAAAATGTAACTTCTGTTTGTTCTGAATCAAGTAATGTACTTAAGCCTAAAATTTCTTTTGTATTATCACATTCAATGTTAATTGATTGTGCAATCTCTTGTAGAGTCATTTTTTATCCTTTTTAGAGGATAAGATAAGAAAAAGTTTTCTTATCTTTCCATTGCTACAATACCACTTCTTACTACTTCAAGTGGATTGAATTTTTGCATTACTTTAATAAAGTTCATTATTCTAAAACTTGAATCAGTTGCAGAAACAATAATAGCTTCATCAGTAACATTTTGTATTGAACCATGATAAGCACGAGCAATTACATCAATATCTGATAAATTATTTTCAATTGAAAACTTCATTAAAACTGTATCTTTTTCAATAACATTTCTATGTTCATTAACTTTTAATACTGGAATTAATTTATTTAATTGTTTTACAATTTGATCAATAACTCTTTTATCTCCAGTTGTAACAATAGTCATTCTAGAGTATTTGCTTCCCTCCATAGGTGCAACTGTTAAAGAATCAATATTATATCCACGAGCTGAAAATAATCCAACAATTCTAGATAAAACATTATGTTCATTCATAACAACAACAGAAATAACTTGTCTTGTAGTTTCAGTATCGTAATAGTGATTAGTATTATGCATTATTCACCCCCTTCAAGTAATGTCATTTCATTTAAAGCATGCCCATTTGGAACCATTGGTAATACTTCTTCATTTCTTGCAACAATAACTTCAATCATTGCTACTTTTTTCTGTGCAATCGCATCTTTTAAAGCTGCATCAAATTCATCTTTAGTAGTAACTCTATAGCCTACTCCACCAAATGATTCTGCTAACATTTTAAAATCTGGTTGTACAGATAAATCTGTTTCAGATAATCTATTTCCATAGAACATAGTTTGCCATTGTCTAACCATTCCTAAGTAATTATTATTTAAAATAACATTTATTACTGGTAGATCACTTTCAACACATGTCATAAGCTCTTGAATATTCATTAAAATTGAACCATCACCTGTAACATTTATAGAAACTTTATCAGTCCCTCTCATAGCACGTGCTACACCTAAAGCAGCAGGTAATCCAAATCCCATAGTTCCTAATCCACCAGATGTTATCCACTGTCTTGGATATGAAAATGGATAGAACTGAGCAGACCACATTTGATGTTGTCCAACATCTGTAGAAATAATAGCTTTCTCACCTAATAACTGCCCAAGTCTTTGAATAGGCCATTGAGGTTTAATAACTTCATTTGAATCGTTATATCTTAATGGTTCTTTTTCTCTGTATTCTGTTAATAATTCAACCCAATTAGAAAAATCATTAAAGTCGTAATCTTCAAGTGATTCAAGCATCCCTAATACAGTTTTCTTTAAATCTCCAACAATTGGATAATTTGCATCAACTAGTTTACTAATACTTGTAGGATCAATATCCACATGAATTACTTTTGCTTTAGATGCAAATTCATCTAATCTTCCTGTAACCCTATCATCAAATCGAGCACCTAGTGAAATTAAAAGGTCTGTTTCATGTGCTGCCATATTTGCAGAAAACTCTCCATGCATACCTAACATTCCAAAGAATAATGGATTTTCATCACCCATTACACCTCTTGCCATTAAAGTTTCAACAGCAGGAATATTTAACTTTTTAGCTAATTCTCTAATTTCATAAGCACAATTTGATAAAACTGAACCACCACCAATATATAATAATGGTTTTTTAGCTTTAGAAAGCTCTGTCATTGCTCTTTTTAACTGTTTTTTATTATAGTTTACAGTTGGTTTATATGTTGGAAGGTCAATTTCAGAAGGATATATAAATTCTCCTATTTCTATTGTAATATCTTTTGGGATATCAACATGAACAGGTCCTGGTCTACCAGTACTTGCTATATGAAATGCTTCTTTAATAATTCTAGGTAAATCTTCTAATTTATTTACTAAGTAATTATGCTTAGTACAAGGTCTAGAAATTCCTACAGCATCAATTTCTTGAAAACCATCAGTTCCAATAATATGTGTAGGAACTTGTCCTGAAATTACAACTAAAGGAATAGAATCCATATATGCATCTGCTAATCCAGTAACTGCATTTGTAAATCCAGGTCCTGAAGTTACAATAGAAACGCCAACCTTACCAGTTGAGCGTGCATAACCTTGAGCCGCAATTATTGAAGCTTGCTCGTGTCTGTTTAAAATATGTTCAAAATTATCTTGCTTATAAATTTCATCATAGACGTTCATGATAGCGCCTCCAGGATATCCAAATACTACTTCTACCCCTTCTTGATGTAATGATTCTACAACCATTTTTGCGCCATTCATTTTCATTGTCATTCTCCATTTTAAAATAAGCAGATATTCTACAAAAAAAAATATTAATTATGGATTAACACATTTACTCTAAATCTTACATTTTAGATTAGTTTTAGTTTACTTAACATATAATCAAGATAGAAACGAATTTAAGGATTTAATTATGGATGTAAGTAGCATTAGCAATAATATTAATAACCTTAATCAATCATCACAAATACAGATTGACAAGTCACAGCTAAGTAATCAGGTACAAAAAGTTGATAAAGAAAGTGCTTCATCTTTATCTATTAACGAATATAATCAAAAAAGAGATGAATTATCTTTAAATGTACAATCATTAAATAATGGCATTGCAATAAGTAATATTGCTACTAATGCAATTGATAAACAACAAAGCTTATTAAATAATATTCAAAAAGAACTTGAAAATGTTAAAAGTGATGACAATAAAATTCAAGATAAAAATGATATCAAACAATCAATAAATGAAAACCTAAAAAACTTTAATCAAGTAGCTTATGAAACTAAATATAAAAATGAAAATTTATTAAGTTTAGATTACTATGATGATCAGAAAAGTATTTCTATTAATACAGATAACACAAACTTTTCAATTGATAAAACAAACACACCAGATTTTGCAAATCAAATATTTGAGGCTATAAATAGTGCAGACTTAAATAATCCAGAACAATTAAATGCAGCTATTTTAAAAGTTGAAGCTAGCTCAGATGAACTTCAAAATATTTCAGGTCAATTTATAGAATTTGGTAAAAAAGTTGAAGGAAATGCTAGAGATACTATTCAAGAACAAATTGATTTATTTAATGGCAATAAAATAAATAAAGATAAAAACTTTGGAGAAGAGTCAGTTGATTTTTCAAAAAACAACATCTCAGCAAATCTTGGATACCTAGCAGCATCTCAAGCTAATATTGTACAAGCACAAAGTGTAAGGTTATTATCTTAGCCTTTACATTTTTGCTTTAAACAATGATTTATAGCAACACCTTCTCTTAATCCATCATCTAAAACAATTGATTCATTTTTTTCTAAAACTTCAAAAATTGCTCTATAAATATAGATTCCTACTTGAATAAACTCAACTTTTCCACGACCTACTAAGTTAGTAATTTCTTCTTTTGTTGAATTTTCAATAAGACTTAAACAATCAGTTAAATCTTTTAAATCAACTATTGTTCCATTAACAATATCTTTATCATAAGAAAAGAAATCTTGTCCTAGTTTTACTGCGGCGATTGTTGTAGGAGTTCCCGCTGTTGCTACAAAAGTATAATCGAATAGATTTAGATTTAAAGAATCTAAATACTTTTTAATCTCTACTTTTTTTAAATCTAAATTTTTATGTAAATCATGATATTGCATAAACTCTTGAGTCATTGTTACAATTCCAAAATCAAAGCTATGTGAAACATAATTTTCTTTAGTATTTACAATGATTTCAGTAGAACCACCACCTATATCTAAAAGTATAAACTTTGAAGAATCTATTTTCTCTCTTTTTAGAGCTTGCTTTACAGCAAGTAAAGTAAGTCTAGCTTCTTCTAGTCCATCAATAATTGTAAACTTAACACCAGTATTATCCACAAGATTTTTTAAAACCTCTTGATTATTACTAGCTTTTCGCATAGCAGCAGTAGTAACTGCAACTGCCTTACTTGGGTCATAATTTACTTTTTCAATTGATTGTTTTAAAGCTTTTATTACTCTTTGTTGCGAAGCATCAGAAATAAGTCCAGTATCAACTAGCCCATCTGCAGTTCCAACTACCTCGTGATAATCACTTATAACTTTGTGATTTAAGCAATCATATTTTAGAACTCTAAAAGAATTAGAGCCTAAATCTATACTTACAACTTCATTATTCATTTAGATGCAGTCTTATAAATGAGGTATTTTAATTTTAGAGTTTAGTAAATATCCAATAATTATCATTAATCCTAAAACAACATTTTCATGTATAAAGCCAGTTAAATATATAAGGTATACAATCCATAATAAAATAGCTCCTAAAGGTGTAGGAATTCCAACAAAGTGTTTTGCAACTTCACCCTCTTCTGCGTTAATATTAAACTGAATCAATCTTCTTAAACCTGAAATCACATAATAGATAAATGCAAATACAATTAAAGGTGTATAAAGCATTAATTCTTTTGTATCAATAACTGCAAAGTATATAAACATTGTTGGCACTATAACAAAAGATAAAAAATCAGCATAAGAATCTAATTGGATTCCAAACTCCGTTGAAAGCTCATATTTCCTTGCAATTTTTCCATCAATGATATCAAAACCACCAGCAAGCCATGCAAAAAGTGCAGCTGCAAAAAACTCTTGATGAGTTAAGAAATAAATTGCAAAAACTCCTGATGCAATATTGAAAAAAGTTACAATATTTGCTAAATTGAAATGGTTATATTTATTAAATAAAAAAGACATTATTCTCCTTTGAATATATGGTATTGGTTTCTACCATTATGTTTTGATTTGTATAGACAATCATCTGCTCTTTTATAAAGTTTATTAGCAGAGATATATGTATTTGGCCTATACATTATAGCACCTATTGAAATAGTAACAACATCTAAAACTTCACTTGTTTTATGTTCGATTTTTAAATCAACAATTTTTTGATTTATTTCTTTTAAACATGATTCTAAAATTTCAAGATCAACATCAAATAATATCACACCAAATTCTTCACCACCTAATCTAAATACAAACTCATATTTATTATTGAAATATTCTTTTAAAACATTTGCAACTTTTTTAAGTGTTTCATCTCCTAAGTCATGGCCATAAGTGTCATTGTATTGTTTAAAGAAATCTATATCAAACATTAAAAATGCACACTCCCAATTATTTGCATTTGCAATAAAAGGCATATTATCAAATATTGTATCAAAATACTTTCTATTATATAGTTTTGTCATTGAATCAGTAATTGAATCAATTTTATACTTGGTATTTAAAACCCTTAGCTGATTATCTTTTTTAACAAGTTGATAAATAATATATGCAACCATTGCAAAAGTTAATACTAAAATAAGTAAAAGATTAAAGAATAAATAATCTTTCATAGTTTTGTATTCTTCTACAAAAAGTTTTCTTTGTTTAAATGCTGTTTTAGTTTCATAATCTATTAAAAAATCTATTTTTTTAACAATTTTTTTAAAAATATGTAATTTATTTACTTTAAATGTCTCTTTTAATGCTAAATCAACATTATCAATCACATTTCTTTCATTTTCATTTTTATAAGACTTATTATAATAATCCCATTCTTCTAAAATAACTTTTTCTTCTTTTTTGAAATCACAAATATATTTCATAGTCCTACAAGAGATTATTGATTTATAATTGCTTTTAATATTATTAAGCTTTACAATTGGCACAAAATTACCAAAATAAAGATTATCAATTTGTGATTTTAATTTATCTATTTGAGAGTTAAATAATAGTGATGCACCAATTAGTGCAAAAAGTACAACTAATACTAAGAGTATTAATTTAAATGTAACTGACTTAAATAGTTTAAATTTCATCACGCAATTTTATCTAAAATTTATTTAACTAAGATTAATTACTAGGATAGATTATTGTTACTATTTTTAAGAAAAAATAATTAATCTATTTTTTAAAATATTTTTTGTAATATTCTTTTAAATAAGGAAATAAATGGAATTTAACGGCAATACATTAAAAATAAAAACTAAACTTTTTGCAATAGATAATATTAAAGATGTTACTTATTCAGAAGAAGTAATTACATATAGAGCGTTTACAATTCCTCTAATTTTTATATTTACAATAGTAATGTTTTTTAAAATAAATACTTTGCTTATTCTTTTATATACTATTTTAATTGCATTATCTTTTTTTAAAAGAACTAAGTATTTAATTATCATTGATAATAGATTTCAAGATGCTTATTCTACCTTTGATGAAGATAACTTTTTAGCTTATAAAAAAACTCTCGAGTATTCAAGGCAAAAGAAAAAAGAATCCATACCTATAATAAAAAAAGAAAAAAATATTGAATCAATTAAAGAGTATAAACTAAGAAAAAGAAAAGAAGCCTTTAATAAAAACTTAAAAGAGCAAAAAGAAGTATATAAAAAATATCAGGAAGAAAATCAAGAAGATACTGAAGATAACGAAACTGAAGAGAACTTAGAATCAAAACCAAAAATGCCTAAGAAAAAAGAAAAAAATGATGATTATGAAAAAAAAGTTGCAGGATACTATAAATTAGATGGTTATGATATTTATTTTAATGGTATAAAAAAAGATCGACTTGAAAATGAAATAGATTTAATATGTAAGAAAGATGATGAAGTTATCTTAATACAATGTGAAGAGTGGAATCCTTCAAGAGAAAGTAATATAACTGATATAGATATAAAAATATTTCAGATTAACTGTATTAAATATACAGAGCAAAAAAACTTAACTAATTCAAAGATAAAATTAAAATATATAGTATCAAATATAAAAATCTTTGATGCACCTGCAATGGATATATTTAAAGAAGAGTACCACAATTGTAAATATGAGATTTTAGAATTTTAGAGTTTGCAAGAAACTAGTGTTTACTCATATTATGAACTTTAATTAACACTTAGATATAATCGCGAATATATAGAAAATTAAAATAATAATAAAAAGGTTTAGAATTTGTTAAATATAAAAGATACTTTTATAGGGAAAAATGCAAAAAGTGATATTTTATCAGGACTAGTGGTTGCTGTTGCACTTGTTCCTGAAGCTATTGCTTTTTCATTTATTGCACAAGTTAGTCCAATTGTTGGATTATATGCTGCATTTATTTTGGGATTAATCACTGCATTAATGGGCGGAAAACCTGGAATGATTTCAGGAGCAACTGGTGCTGTTGCTATTGTCTTAGTGGGAGTTAGTTTAGCTTCTAAAGAGATATTACTAGCTCAAGGATTAAGTGGGGATGAACTCTCCTTTGGAATAGTTCAATATATTACTTTAACAGCTATTGTTGCAGGAACCATACAAATTTCTATTGGTGCATTTAAAATGGGTAAATTTATTCGTTTAGTTCCACAACCTGCGCTTCATGGTTTTGTAAATGGTTTAGCAGTTGTAATTGCAACTAGTCAGTTTAAATTTTTAGATGGTGCTGGAATAATTATGTATGCTATTATCTTAGGAACAATGGCCACAATGTATTTCTTACCAAAGTTTACAGCAGCAGTTCCAGCAGGACTTATTGCAATTATTGTATTTACTCTTGGAGTTTATATAACAGGTGCTGATACTAAACTTGTAGGTGATTTAGCAAACTTAGCTGAGTTCAAAGGATTACTACCAAGTTTTCATATTCCTGATGTTATTTTAGATTTTGAAGCATTAAAACTTGTACTTCCTTATGCAGTTATTGTAGCACTTGTTGGTGTTATTGAATCACTACTTACACTTTCAGTTTTAGATGAAATTTCTGGAACAAGAGGTAGTGCAAACCAAGAATGTATAGCTCAAGGTACTGGAAATATTACATGTGGTTTATTTGGAGCAATGCCTGGATGTGCGATGATTGGTCAATCTATTATCAACTATACATCAGGTGGACTTGGTCGTCTTTCTGGAGTTGTTGCTTCTATTGGTCTTATCTTACTAGTAGCTACGCTTACAGACCTTTTAAATGTTATTCCAGTTGCTATTTTAGTTGGTATCATGTTCATGGTTGCTATTGGTACATTTGAGTGGAGCTCATTTGCAAGAATCACTAAAATGCCAAGGAGTGATGCTTTTGTACTTGTAACTGTTACAGGTATTACTATTGTTGAAGATTTAGCAATTGCTGTAATTTCTGGTGTTATTATCTCTGCACTTGTATTTGCTTGGAAACATGCAAAAGTAACTGCTAGAACACATAGGGAAGATGATGGAACTAAGATATATGATTTTGATGGACCATTGTTTTTTGGAAGTGTAACAGCTTTTAATGATAACTTTGATATTGAACATGACCCAGAAAATGTAGTATTAGACTTTAAGGATGCTAGAGTTATGGATATTTCAGGGGTTGAAGCAGTTGATGCAATCACTAAAAAGTATTTAGAAGCTGGCAAAACAGTGAAAATCAGACACTTAAGCGCTGAATGTAAGTCTATCATGAAAAATGCTGGACAATTTTGTACTTATGAAGAAGATGATCCAAAATATAAAGTAGCTTACGATTACTAAAAAATAAAGGAAATAAAATGAATATCGATACATTATTAATATATACAGTTGTGGCTTTTTTTTATATAACTAGCCCAGGTCCTGCTATAGTATTAGCCATAATTAATGGCATGAGAGCAAATATGAAAACTGTTATGCTTTCGTCATTTGCTAATGTATTAGGTTTATTTATTTTATCTACTGCATCAATTTTTGGATTAGGTGTTTTATTTAAAACATCTTCAAATTTATTCTTAGTTGTAAAAGTAGTTGGTGCGCTTTATTTAATTTACTTAGGTATTAAGTTTTTATTTAATAAAAGTAGTTTTAATATAGATGAAAATACTGAAAAAGAAAAAAACAAAAGTAAAAAATCTTATTTTTTAGAATCTTTTTTTCTTGCAATAACAAACCCAAAACCTATATTATTTTTTACAGCAATCTTTCCTCAGTTTTTAGATATGCAAAATAATATCATGCCTCAATTTTTTATTTTAACTGGAATATTTTTATTTATTTCATTTATCTCACTTTGTGCTTATGCATATCTAGCAAAAAGATCTAAAAAATGGCTAAGTAATAAAAATAGATTAACATGGTTTAGTAGAATCACTGGTGGTATGTTTATTGGTTTAGGAGTAGGAATACTTCAATTAAAAAACTCAAACTAGTACAAATACATTTTATTTACTATTATTGGTTTTTTTGATAGAATAATTAATAAACAAATAAAATAGAGTATATTATGGAAATAAATAACAATTTTAATACCATTTCATCTTTAACTCAACAAATAGCTGTAAAAAAAGCAGAACTAGCTAGTATTGATAAAAAGGAAGACCAAAAATCATTATTTGAAAAAAATGATAGTGTTAACATTGTTGGTAAAAGCTATGATGAAGAAGACTATAAAAGAGTTTTAGATAAATATAAAGACCTAGATGCCAAAGTTCGTACACACGAACAAGCACATGCATCAGGAGCTCCTATAACTGCTCCTATTAATTATTCATATCAAGTTGGGCCTGATGGAAAAGTATATGCAAGTGGTGGAAGTGTTAGGTTTGATACAAGTATTCCAAAAGATGAAGCAGCAGCGAGTGTAAAACTTGATAAATTAGCAAGTGCAGCTTCTGCACCAGCAGAGTTAAGTGCTGCTGATAGTGCAATATCTAGAACTGCAAATTTAAACAGACTTTTATTACAAAATATAGAACAAGGAGTAGATTATGCAAATCAATAATAATATTGAAGCAATGGTGTCAGCGCAAGTTCAAATAGCTGATAAAGTTAGTAGAATTGCAGATGTTGCAAATGTAGTTGGTGATCCAGCGTTACAAGAAGTTAGTCAAGATTTAATAGATGCAATTGCAGGACAAATACCTGAAATCATCTCTTATCAAGCAAATGCTGAGGGTATAAAAACTCAAGATGCAGTAACTGATATACTACTAAATATTAAGGCTTAAATAATGAATAAAATAAATGTTGTTTGCCCATCTTGTTTAAAAGTTAATTCTATTCCTAAAAAAGATTCTTATGCAAAAGCAAACTGTGGGTCTTGTAAAAATTCACTTTTAAATACTAATCCAATAGAACTTGATGAGTCAAACTTTGATCATGTCATAGTAAACTCTGAGATTCCAGTAATCGTTGACTTTTGGGCTCCATGGTGTGGCCCGTGTAAGATGATGGCACCAATATTTACAGAAGTAGCAGAAAAGTATGCGTTAAAAGCTTTATTTGTAAAAGTAAATACAGAAGCCGAGCAAAACTTAGGTGCAAAATTTAATATTAGATCAATTCCTACGATTGTAGTTTATAAAAATGGTGTTGAAAAGAAAAGAGTAAGTGGAGCACTTGATCCACTAAAATTATCAAACTTAGTAAATGAGAGTTTATAGAAACAATTAATTTGTTTCTATAAATTTCTTTAACTCTTCTAATTGTGTTTCGTTAAACACTTTAATTCCATTTTCTTCTAAAAGTCTAGCTGTTAATCCTTGACCCTCAACTAAAGTATTTGAAAAGGTTCCATCATATATTTCAATATTTCCACATGAAGGTGATTTTGATTTTAAAAGGGCAACTTTTATATCATCATCTTTACATATATCAAGAGCATTTTTAGCTCCAATTAAAAAAGGAATTGTTACATCTTCTTCATTATTTCTTTCTACTTTAAAAGGTTTATCAGTACTTACTATCTCAGCAGGTAATCTAGGAGTTCCAAGTCCTGCTGAAACTTCTGGACAAAAAGAAAAAATCTCATTGTCACAAAGTATATCCATAAAAATTTCTTTTTGAGAAAAAGTAAATGTTGCACCCATTGCTATTGATGAATTATTTCCATCATATCTTACATCTTCACCTAAAAGACAAGAAGAGACTAAAACTTTCATGTTTTAATCTTCCTCATTTACTATTCTATTTAAGTCTTCTTTTTTAAAGAAGGTTGCAGGTTGGAAGTTTGAAAATGCAGCTTTCATTGATACAAATATTTGAGGATTATCTGCTTCAAGTTTAGCTAATAACTCTTTAGTTGTTGCTCTTGCATGTGGCATTTTCACATCAAATCTAAGACCAGGACAAGCTTCATCCCCAATTACATTTATTTCATTTTTATCAGCAAAAGCTCTTAATTGTCTTTCTCTACAAAAGATTAAAGGACGAATTACTTCAAGACCATTTTCTGCTTTATAAATAGGAGGCATTGTACGCATTGTGCCATTGTAAAAGAAGTTCATAAAGAATGATTCCATTGCATCATCTAAATGATGACCAAGTGCTACTTTATTATATCCTTGCTCTAAGGCGGCTGTATATAAATACCCTCTTCTCATTCTTGAGAAAAACGAACAAAACGAAGAGTTCTTTCTAATTTTTTCTCCAGCTAACTCAAAGATTTGAGTATCAATGATTTCATGCTCAATTCCATGCTCTTTACAATGATCTGCTAAAAACTGTACTTGTTCACCCATTCCATAAGTAACGGTAACTGCTTTAAAATCAAAATTATAACGTGCTACTTTTTTCATTCTATTTAAAGTATGTAATAAAGTTAAAGAATCTTTTCCACCAGAAAAGCCTATAAGTACTTTATCACCCTCTTTTATTAACTCATATTCTGCATTAGTCTTACCTACTAATGAAGATATTTTTTTACTTAATTCAATCAATCTATAAATCCTACATAAAATTTTTGCAATTATATCTAAATGTTTATCAAAGATATATTTCTAAAACTCTTTTAAAGCTCAAAACTAAAATGATGAGATACTATTTGCATATCTTGACTTAGATAAAATTTATGTGCATCATGTCTTTGAACTAAAGAATCTAGTTCTATTGACTTACAATCTTGTTGTTTAGCATAGATTTTAAGAAAATCTAATAATGCTTTTCCTGCATCAGTTGATTTCACGCTTTTATCTGTAACAAAATCATCTATATATAAATGTTTTCCTAAAGATAGTTTTTGTAAAATTGAAAAGCCTGCAACACAAATTACTTGATCGTCTTCTAAAACATAGGCTAATTTATAGCCATTTTTAATTTGTGCTGCTATTATCTTAGATAAATCTTTTTCAGATAAATCTTCTCTAACTTGATGCATGATTTTATAACAATACTTTAATTCATCTTCTGTAGCAATTTTTATTTTCAAGTAAGTGGCCTTCTAATTATTATTTTTCAACTATCTTTATTATAATAACAAACCTTTTTTTAATATCCTCATAAAAAAGTGAAAAATAATGATTTTTTTACCAATCTTTTATATAAATACTATATAATTCCAGATTGAGCAAATAACTATAATAAGAGATATAAAAATGACAAAACAAGAAGAACAAGAATTTAGAGAAAAAGTAACTCAGACAATCTTCCCTTTAGTAAATAATATGACAGAAGATCAAATAAAACAAATTATGATTTCCGTAGAAAATAGTAATCCCGAATTACCTGTAGGTTTTGCAGATATGCTATTTCAACAAATAATGGTTTACAAATATAATAAATAATTATTTACATAATCTTAAGTGTATATAGGATTTAGCTCTTTAAATTATACATTAAACAATTATGTATAACTATAAATATCTTTTATAGTTATTACTAGCTATTTCATTTGGATACATCCATATAGAACAAACTTAAAAATAATCAAAAGGTTTTTAAAATTAGAATTACAATATCAGTAAAAGAATTAAAAGTATTACAAGAATTATGTAGAGAACATGGTCAAGCGGAGTTATATAAAAAACTTCATGTAGAAGAAGAAAAATATAATAAAAGTATAACGCATAAGAAAACAAATGCTACAAAAAAAGCTACGAAAACAAGACAAGATATAGCAAAAAGAAAAATAGAAGCCTCAGTTAATATGATGAGAATGTTTAATCAAAAAATAACAATATACTCAGTTGCAAAAGAAGCTCAAGTAAGTTATAATACTGCTTCAAAATATAAAGATTATATTACACAGAATTCAAAATAAGTAGGAACAATCATGAGAGAATTTATAAGCTATAATAAATCAATAGAAATATTAAACAATATAAAATTAAACAAAGCAACTACACAAAAACTTTTTATAATTGATGCCATTGGAAAGGTAATAGCAAGTGATGTAATTGCTGATCATAATAGCCCAGAGTTGCCAACTTCAGCAATGGATGGTTATGCTATAAAGTTTGAAGATATAAATAGTGGAACTCTTACTATTATAGATAAAAACCCCGCAGGTAGTGTTGTTGAATCAGCTGTTTGTTCTGGTGTTTGTATTAAGACTTTTACGGGTTCACTAATGCCAAAAGGAAGTGATACCTTAGTTCCTATTGAAAATGTTGAAGTAAGTGGTGACTCTATAAAAATTACAAAGGCAGTTCCTTTTGGTTTTGCTACTAGAGCTATTGGTGAAAACTATGCAAAAGATGAAGTGCTAATAAAAAAAGGTACTGTTATAGGTTTTGCTGAAGTTGGAGTATTAGCATCTTTAAATATTGCACAAATAAATGTAATAGTTAATCCTACAGTAGCAATTGCTAGTACGGGAAGTGAAATACTTGATTTAGGTGAAATTCAAACAAATGAAGCACAAATCAGAAGTTCAAATCATTTAACAATTGAAGCTTTATGTAAAAAGAATGGTGCAAATACACTTCAAATGGGAATAGTTGAAGACGATATAGAATCAATTACAAATTTACTTGAAACAGCATTACAAAAAGCTGATATAGTTGTAACTACTGGTGGTGTTTCTGTTGGTGATTATGACTTTGTTCAAGATGTTATAAAAGATAAATTAAATGCGCAAGTATTATTTCATGGTGTTACTATAAAACCAGGAATGCATATACTTGTTGCTATTAAAGATGGCAAAACTATTATCGCACTTCCAGGTTTTGCATACTCTTCAACTGTATGTGCGATTCTTTATGTATTACCTTTGATTTATAGATTTAGAGAAGCAAATGAGTCATTACCTATTGTAAAAGCAAGAATCAATGAAGAAATGCCTCGAAGAATGCCAAAAACAGTATTTACTGCATGTAACGTTGAATATATAAATAATGAATACACTATAAATTTTGATGGAAAGAAAAAAGGAACAAGTGCGATTTTAACAAATATGCTTGAAAACCCTGCAATTTTAATTCAAAAAGAAGATAGTGAAGATATTAAAACTGGAGATTTAGTAGATATATTACTTTTAAATCAATTAAAGTAATATATCTTTATTAAATATTTTCTTCTAAAATGTATTACAAGAGGCCAAAGAGCCTGTTGTAAAACCTGTATTAAACCATGTCATTCTATCTTTAGAAGAACCATGAGTAAACGAATCAGGAACAACATAACCTTGTCCTTTCTTCTGTAAAGTATCATCTCCAATTGCACTAGCAGCTCTTAGTGCTTCTTGTATATCACCCTCTTCTAAAGAGTTAAAATTCTTTTTACTATAATGAGCCCAAATACCAGAATAACAATCAGCTTGTAATTCTACTTTTACTTGTAAAGCATTTGCAGCTGTTTTACTAGAACCTTGTTTTGCTTTATGTACTTTATTAATAGTTCCTGTGATATTTTGTATATGATGTCCAATTTCATGAGCTATTACATAAGCTTGTGCAAAATCACCAGGAGCATCATGTCTTTTTGCTAATTCATCAAAAAAAGATAAATCTAAATATACTTTTTGGTCACTTGGACAATAAAAAGGTCCTGTTTGAGAAGATGCAAATCCACAGCCACTTTTTACTGAATTTCTAAATAGAACTAATTTAGGTTGCTTATAAGTAGCTCCATGTTTTTTAAAAACTTCAGACCAAATATCTTCAGTTTGAGCTAATACAGCACTTACAAATTGTGCATTTTTATCATCTTTTACACTATTTACAACTTGAGGAGAAGTTGTATTAGATGTTTGTCCTAAGCTTAAAAGTGAGAGAGGATTATATCCCATAAAATATGCAATTACTCCCACAACTAATACTATTCTTCCTATCTTTGTTCCTATTAACATTTTTATAATAGGAAGAAGCATCATCATTGAACCTTTTTGCTTTGAACCAAAGTTCATTCCAGATTCACTTCTTTTATCTTCTACATTTGAACTACGTCTATTATCTTCCCATTTCATTTTATACCTTAAGTTTTATTTTTTTGTTTTAAAAGTCATTTTACTAAAATCTACTTTTTTATTCTTTTTATCTTGTCTATATAATCTAGGCTTTATTAAATAATATGACATTAAAGCTAGCATTATAAAAGAAGCTATTTGGGATAATAAAGAAGAGTGTTCTATATCATTTGTAAAATTAATTATATTTACATTTCCAAAGAAAAAGTCATAAATAAAGGCAAAAAGAAAAGATAAAATAGCGATTGTTGATACATATACAATTAAAGATGTTTTACCAAGTGTTTTATAAACAACACTCATAGTAATAGCACTGGTTGCAGGACCTGCTGTTAAAAATATAAAAGCAGCTCCTCCACTCATACCTTGAAGTATAAAAGCAGCTGCAATTGGCAGTGAAGCTGTAGCACAAACATATAAAGGCATCGCAAATATTAGTATTACAAAATATGTAAGTATTTGATTTTCAAAAAGCATTGAAGTATATTCTTTTGGAGTAAATGTGGTAAATAAAGCACCTAATAATAAACCTATAAATAAAGGTTTAACCATATCTTTAAATAAAGTCACATAAGCATAAGAAAATGCACTTTTAAAAGAAAACTTTTTCTTTTCAACAGAAAATTTTGAAGAATCAGAAGAACTTGAACATGAACTATCACTACAACAAGAATCTACAACTAAAGTATCTTTTATATCAGAAGGCTTTTCTTTTTCAACAAAGTTTTGAACTAAGCCTACAATTATTGCAATAATAATAGAAGAAATAACTCTAAAAATAGTAAATATTAATCCAAAAAAAGAAAATGTTGCAAGAATAGAATCAACACCAGTAATAGGAGTTGAGATAAGAAAACTTTGAACTGCACCTTTACTAGCACCCTCTTTTCTTAAACTTTGGGCTAAAGGAATAACAGAACAAGAACACACAGGAAGTGGTATTCCAAATAGTGTAGCTTTTAACACAGAAGAAATAGAACCTTTTCCTAAATGCTTTATTACAAAATCATTTGGAACTAATTGCTTTAATATTCCAGCAATTAAAAGACCTATTAGAATATAAATAGCCATTGCATCTAATAATATTAGAAAATTGTTTGCAAACTCAATAGCTAAATCCATATTCTAGTCCATACTAATATTTTTAGTATTTATTTGCTTTTTAGGTTTAACACCTAGTTCGATAAACTCTTCTGATCTTTTCATAAGATTTCCATTACCTGTTGATAATTTTGAAAAGGCATTAGTATAAGCTTTTTGTGTTTTATTGATATTTAAACCAATTTCTTCAATATCTTTTATAAAACCATAAAACTTATCATATAAATCTGCAGCTTTTTTAGCAATTATTTCAGCATTTTCATTTTGATGTTCATTTCTCCAAATATTTTCAATTGTTCTTAATGTAACAAATAAAGTAGAAGGAGATACAATCATAATATTATGATCAAATGCCATTTTAAATAAGTTTTTATCTTCATTTGAAGCTAGTAAGAAAGCACCTTCAATTGGTACAAACATTAAAACAAAGTCTAGAGTTTTAACACCTTCAATATCTTCGTACTTTTTAGAACTTAAGCCTTTTATATGGCCTGTAATTGATTTAAGAAGTTCTTTTGCCGCAATTTCTTTTTTATCTTTATCATCAGTTTTACTATGTGATAAATATGAATTTAAAGATACCTTAGAATCAATAATAATATCTTTTTGTGAAGGAAGATGAACAATAACATCAGGTCTTAATACTTTTCCATCTTTATCTGTATATGAACCTTGAGTATCATACTCTTTACCTTCTCTAAGACCAGTTTGATCTAGAATCGAAGATAAAATCATTTCACCCCAATCCCCTTGAGTTTTATTTTCACCTTTTAATGCTTTTGTTAAATTAATTGCATCAGATGAAATTTGATTATTTAAATCTTTTAAAGTTTTGATTTCAGTCAATAAAGATGTTCTTTGCTTTGTTTCTTCACTATAAATATCATTTGCTCTTTTACCAAATGATTCTAATTGGTCTTTAAATGAAGTTAATACTTGAGTTAAGTTAAGATTTGATTTCTTTTGATTTTCATCAAAAAGTTTATTTGCTAAGTTTTCAAATTCTACTTTCATTTGAACTTTTGATTCTTCTAATAAAATAATTCTTTCATTAAGATTTTCTTCTTTAGTTTTCGACATTTTTTCTTGACTATTTAACTTTAATTCATAATTAGCAGTAATATTGTCTAATGTCTCATCCGTATGCTTTTCTAAAGTTCTTAACTTATCTTCTAGGTTTTCTCTAATTAATTTTTTCTCTTCTTCAAGCTTTCTATTTGAAGTATTTAAAGTATTAATTTGTCCTTCATAAGAACTATGATTTAACTCAATTTTTTCATTTAATGCTTTTAATTTTAATAAAGCTTCATCTTGAAGACTATTTAATTTACTTTCATATTTTTGTCTTGAAAACTGTAGGATGATTAATAATCCAGATAAAATACCAATTATTGAAACAACTATAGTTAGATAACTAACTTCAACTAAACCATTACTCATCATAATTAAACTCCTGCTTTAAAGCTTCGTCTGCATTATTATTGTTTACATCGTAACCTAATTCTTTAAATCTCTCAGTTAAAGGTGGATGAGAATAATAAAAGAAGATATATATTGGGTGCGCTAGAGGAAATGACTTATTTTCATTTGCTAATTTTAATAAAGCATTTACTAAATCATCTTTCGAAGATAAATTTGAACCAAACTCATCTGCTGCATATTCATTATGTCTTGAAATTAGTGAAATTAAAGGCATTAGGAAAAAAGACAAGATTGGAGAAAATATCAAAAATACAACTATGATTGATGATGCTTCTTGATTTAACGATAAGCCTAAAAATAACTCTTCAGGTAAGTTACCAAAAATAGCAAAAAAAACAAACATTACAAGTCCCATAATACCAATATTTTTAAGAATATCTCCATTTTTAAAGTG
This sequence comes from uncultured Campylobacterales bacterium, assembly GCA_947503785.1. Lineage (GTDB taxonomy): Bacteria > Campylobacterota > Campylobacteria > Campylobacterales > Arcobacteraceae > Poseidonibacter. The sequence goes on from CANNFB010000001.1 coordinate 47,802, forward strand.
CCCTAATTCATGTCCTAAAACAGCTAATAGTTCATTGTGTGAAAGTTTTTCAATTAATGTATCAAATAATACAACTCTTTTTGTACTTCCTAAGCCACCAAAATAAGCATTTAATCTATTATCACGCTTACTTGCATCTACTGAAAAAACTCCAGAACTTTTAAATCCAACTTCATCTAAAAGTTTTTCAATTTTTCCTTCAAGCTCTTGGTCTTTTAGTTTTTCAAACTTATCAAACATTTTATCTCTGATTACAGGATAAAGCATGTTGATTAAAATAATTATTCCAAAGATAAAAATAAATCCCCAAATCCACCAGGCAGGAAAAGACTCAATAATAAATGCAATTCCAGCAATCACAATAGAACCTAAAACTAAAAACAAAGCTCCTGTTTTAATAGTATCTTTGATATATAAATCAACTGTCATATTAGAAAAACCATATTTTTTATCTAACTTAAATGTTGAGTATAATTCAAAAGGTAATGTTAAAACCCAATTAATAATAATAAATAAGTTTACGAATAAAATTGCTTTTAGCCAAAATGCTTCAGCAGTAATAAGAGAATCTAATGCCGATAAGCCAAAACTTATCCACATCATAAATATTAAGAAGTCATAAAAAGTAGATAAAATTGAAATTTTTTCTTTCTCTATTGAATAATTAGCCGCAACCTTGTATTTTGATTCCTCTAAAATAATAGGCTCTAAATCTTTTGCTTTTTTAACAAAATCAACTTGCATAAACGAAGTGTATATATTAAATAAAAAGTATAAACAATATGCAATAACAAACATTTCTAACACTAAATAATCCTTTTAAATCTATAATTTTAATTAAGATATTACTATAATTTTACTTGTATTTTAGTAAAAATTATAGTATTTATTATTTAGTTTTTTTTCTTAGACACTTTTTTATATTTTAGCATAGAGATAAAAATTAAAATTTATTTAAAAAATTCAACATTTTATTTATTATTCGTTTATCTCTTGTAAATAATACAAGTTCATAGTTATCTTTAAAGGATTCTTTTGTCCAATTTATACTACCAAGAACTGCAATATCTTCATCAAAAATTGCAACTTTAGTATGTAGTTTCTTATCTGCTATTTTTACATTTATTCCATTTTTCTTAAAATATTTATATAATTTATCATCTTTTTTTACTTTTGATTTATCTAATATTATTTTAATATTTACACCATTTTTTGAAGAGTCAACTAATTGTTTTGCAAACTTTTTATAAGAGAAGTTATACATTCCAATTGAAATACTCTTTTTAGAATTCTTTATCAAAGAAAGAATATTATTCTTTGCGTCTTCGGTTTCTTTAGGTAATAAGTAAACTTCATTTACACTAACTAACCCTTTTGTTCTATTATCCTTTGCATAAAGATTAAATGATAATACAATAACTAATAGTGATATTTTAAGAAAAGACATTCAGTAACTCCTTTGGTATTCTGTTTGGTTTAAAATCTTTAAGATACGCAAGTTTAAATTTGCCAGTAAATAAAACTTCACCATCTCTTAAAACTTCTTGATATATTATAATTGACGCAGCTTTCTTTTCAATAAGTTCACAAGTAACATCTAACTCATCTCCAAATACAGCAGGTTTAATATAATCAGCTTCAACATGCTTCACTACAAAAAACTCATCCTCACTATGAGGACTCATTCCTTTTTCAAAAAATAAATCGGATCTTGCTCTTTCACAAAATTTTAAATAATTAGCATAATAGACCACACCACCAACATCTGTATCTTCATAATATACTCTTACTTTCACCTAAACTCCCCTTTTTTACATATTCTCTTTTTCATCTGAAATATATCAGTGATCAAGTGCTAATTTTAGACCAAGTCCTGCTAACAATGTGCCTGCTACTCTATCAACATATTTTTTAAATTTTAAATAGACTTTTTGAGACTTATTTGTAGATAATAATAAAACAACCGTACAATACCAAATAGCATCGATAGAGAATGCTAATAAGCACAATAATATCTCACTATAAGCCGGTAGTTCATGTGGAAGTAAAGCTGCAAAAATACTTCCTATTATAATTGCTGTTTTAGGATTACTAATTTGAGTTAGGAAACCAAATAAAATAGCTTTAAAAAAACTCTTTGATCTTTTTTGTATTTTCATATCATCCACAGATAATCGTTCACCTGAATGTTTCAATATTTTATATGCCAAATAAAGTAGATACATTCCACCTAAAATCTTAAATAATCCAAATAAAAATGGAACAGCTTCAAATAATGTATATAATCCAAAGATTGCTAATAAAGTAAAAAATATAGCTCCTAATGATAATCCAATAGAAATGCCAAACCCTTCACTTATAGGTTTAGAAAGAGCTGTTTTAGATACAAGAATAAAACTTGGTCCTGGGCTTATAGTTCCAAATATAAATACAACTGCAATTGCAAAAAGAAAAGAATATTCACCCATATATTTAACCTTTTAAAATTATTGATAAACTATTATATCATTAATTTATATACAAAAAATCTTTTAAATAAACTATTATGTAGGATAATGATAAAATTAATAATAAAAATTATAAGGAATTATTTTGAATATAAATGAAGCTATTAAAGAATTATCTTCAAAAAACATTAATAAAAAAGTTAGAATCATTTTACTTATAGCTTATGCCTTGATAATGTTTTTAACAATTCAAATAAAAATAAACACAATTGTATTTATATTATTATTTGCAGTAGCTCCTATTTCTATATATTTTTATGTTAAGGCTATTTTCCCAAAATAAGATTTATTTATAATTTGAGTAATAGTATTATATTTTCCATATATTTAACATCTTTTGTGATATTCTTCCAAAAATAAAAATAATGAGAAAATATGTTAAAAGAAAAACCTTATAAAATATTTATTAAATATGTAATACCTTCTATTTTAGGTTTACTTGCCATTTCATCTGCAAGTATTATAGATGGATATTTTATTGGTAACTATGTAGGTGCTGTTGGTTTAGCTTCAATAAATATCTCAATTCCTATTATCACAATATTATTTGGCCTTGTACTTATGTTTGCAGTTGGAAATTCTGTATTAGTTGGAAAACTTATGGGAGAGAATAACACTTCTGATGCATCAAATATTTTCACTAAATCAATAATTTTTGTTTCTATTATGGGTATCATTATATGCTTAGTTCTATATTTAAGTATGGGAAGTATTTTGGATATTTTAAATGTACAAAATGAATTGAGAGAAAAAACTTTAGAATACTTACCTATTATTTTATTTTTTTTGCCACTTTTTATGATAGGAATACTTACAGATTATTTTGTAAGAGTAGATGAAAATCCTAACTTATCATTCTTAGCTTTATTTTTAAGTGCTGTTATTAATATCGTTTTAGATTATCTATTTATTGTAAAGTTTAACTGGGGGATGAATGGTGCTGCCTATGCAACAGGTATTTCTCAAATATCAATTATCTTTATATTAATTCCTCATTTTTTTAGAAAAAAAGCTACTCTTAAATTAGTAAAACCAACAGGAGATTGGAAATCAATATTAAATGCAGCAAAAAATGGTGCATCTGAGTTTGTAAATGAAGCAAGTGCTGGAATTACTGTTTTGATTTTTAACTATATTATGCTTAAAAATTTTGGGGCAATAGGAATCGCTTCATATACGATAATTGGATATTCTATTTTAATTAGTATGATGATTAGTTTTGCAATAGCTGATGCTTTACAACCAATTGTTTCAAAGAACTATGGAGCTTTATCTTTTGATAGAATAAAAGAATTTTTAAAACTTGGTTTCTTTACTGTTTTAATTATCGAAGTGATTATTACTCTTTTAGTTTTATTAATTCCTGAATTTCTAATAGGTCTATTTTTAAAAGAAGATGATATTCAAACAAAGATAATAACAGTAGAGTTTATATCTTATGCCTGGCCTGCATTTTTATTTATGGGTTTAAATATTTTGATTACATCATATTTTACTTCAATACAAAAACCACTTTATTCTGCAAGTATTGCTGTTATGAGAAGTTTAGTTTTTCCAATACTATTTATCATAACACTTCCATATATATTCGGGAATAAAGGTATTTTTATGGCTTTAGCAGTATCTGAGTTTTTAGCTTTTATAATAGCGTTTAACTTTTTTATAAAAAATAGTCCAAGAAAAGTTACAAGTTTATTTTAAAATAAAGATATCCTATATATTAAAAAGAGATGCTAAAACAAGCGCCTTTAAACATCTTTTTATTGTACTCAAATTCTTCATTTTTAGCAGATATAGTTCCATTATGTCTTTGTACAATAATTTGATAAACCATAGAAAGACCAATTCCTGTTCCAATCGATTGATGTTTTGTTGTAAAATATGGCTCAAATATTCTATTGATAATCTTTTCATTAATTCCTAATGCATTATCTTTTATTTCAAGAACTACTTTATTATTAATTTTTTTTGTATTAATAAATATATATCTATCTTCTTTATCACTTATATTTTCAATTATAGAATCTTTAGCATTATTAATAATATTAATTAAAGCTTGAATAAATTCATTTTTATTACCTATAATATTTATATCAAATTCAATATCTTTTACAACTGTAATACTATTACTTTGTAAAGATGATTCGACAATATTTAACATTGTATTAATTAAAGTATTAATAGATATATCTTCTTTACTCTTTGAGTCTTTTATAAATGATCTAAAATCATCAATTGTTTGAGATAAATAATCCACTTGATTTATTATTTTTTGCATATCAGATGAAGTATCAGAAGTATCAGTTAAGTGATGTTTTTCATTAAATTGTATGCTACTTGCAATTATTGATATTATACTAAGAGGTTGTCTCCACTGATGTGCAATATTCCCAATCATCTCACCCATTGAAGCTAATTTACTTTGTTCTGCTATAAACTTTTGATCTTGCAATATTCTTTTTTGAGATTGATCTCTCTCCATTACTATACTTGCAAGTCTAGCAGCAGAAAAAAGATCTTTTGATTCTTGTTCATTTGGAAGTGCAGGATGATTATAATACATTCCAAAAGCACCTAAAACTTTTCCTTTAGAGTCAATTATAGGTTCAGACCAGCAACAACGCATTCCATGAGGGAGAGCAAACTGTTTTATATCTTTCCACTTTGAATCAGTTTCTATATTTTCCACAATAACTCTATGGCCTGTGTATGTTGATGCACCACAAGAACCAACATCAGGACCAATTTTAAGCCCATTTACAGCCTCACAATATTCTTTGGGCATACTGGGAGCACCGCCATGTAAAAGTACTCCATTTTCCATTTCGAGTAAAGAACATCTCATTTTAGGATGGCGTGATTCATACATTAATGCAATTGCATTATAAACATCACTTGCTTTCTTTCCTACTGCAATCATTTCTAAAATTTCATTTGTATTTTTTATAAACTCTTCTGCACTTTTTCTTTGAGTAATATCAACATGTGTACCAATTAATCTAATTGCTTTTTTATCAGATTCACTCTGAACTAAAAATGCTCGTGATAAAACATTTACTAAAGATCCATCTTTATGATGCATTCTCATTTCAATTTCAAAATCTAATACTTTTTCTTCTATATAATCATTTACTCTTTTTAAGATATTTTCTTTATCATCTACATGAACAAGTTTTTTCCAAGAGTCAATAGTATTTTCAACTTCATGTTCTTTATATCCAAGCATACTTTTCCATTGTGGAGAATAGTATACTTCATCAGTGAGTAAATTCCAATCCCAAATTCCATCATCAGCTCCACGCATTGCTAATACAATACGTTCTTTATTTGCACTTTCATTGTAATCGGAGTTTTTTGTATATGAGTTCATTTTATACCTTTAGAGTTCGCTTCACAACTAATTTTTACAATTAATTTCTCTAACTCTATTTAATAAATCAAATACGATTTCAATATTTTTTTCAATATTTTCAGTTACTGCAAAAATATCCTCATTATCATAATCTTGAGCGTATAATTCAACTGTATCTTGAACCAGTGAATGAACTTTTGAATGTGCAACTAATAACTCTTGCCATTCGTTACTTTGGGCAAATTCACTATCTTTATTTGCATCAATCCATTTTCCAAGATTACATTCATGATGACTTTTAACTGTAAAAGTATGATTTGATTTACACTGTGCAAAGTTCACATTTTTAAATACAATATGGTCTGCTTTTAATTTATTTACATCAAAAATCAAATCAGTATCACAAATTAATGATTTTGCTTTTTTATCAAAAGATGTTTTATTTACTACACTTTGTAACTGTACAGCTAAAGATGTAGTTACTTCCGCCATATCACTAATACTTGAAGCTAAAGATGCATTTTGTTGTGTAGCTTGGTCTAAAGAATTAACCGTGTCATTTATTTGTGCCATTGCTTGTTGTTGTTCTCTTGATGCAGTTGCAACATCTTCAATTAAATCAATTGTTACACCAATATTTTCATTTAATTCGTTATATCCACCAATCATTTTAGTAGTAATTGTTTTACCATCTTTTGCTTTTGATGTTGCACTTTCAACTAAATCTTTAATCTCTTTAGCAGCTTCAGCAGATCTACTTGCAAGATTTCGTACTTCTGCAGCAACAACTGCAAATCCTTTTCCAGCTTCACCAGCGGTTGCAGCCTCTACTGCTGCATTTAAAGAAAGTATATTTGTTTGGAAGGCTATTTGATCAATTACTGAAATAGATTCATGAATAGCATTTACTTCAACACTTAATTGCTCCATTGATTCTGATGTTTCATGAGCTAGTGTTCTTCCTGCTTCATTTGACTTAGTAACATTCTGTGCATATAAAGCCATTTTTGTAGCACTTTCACTACTTTTATTAATAGTTGCAGATATTTCTTCAATTGCTGCTGCTGTTTCCTCTAAAGAAGCTGCTTGTGCATTTGAAGAATCACTTAATCTTTTTGAAGCATCTGATAATTCACTTGCACTATTTGTAAGTTTATTATTTGATTCATCAATTAAACACATTACTTCATTAATTGTTGATTGAGTTACTTTTGTACCACTAAATAATGAAGCTATTAAACCTGTAAGTCCATCAATTTTAGGAATTTGATTATCATATTTAGCATTTGCAAGAGCAACTAAAACATCTGATAATTGTGTTAGATTTATTTGCATTTTATTAATCATATTATTGATTTCAGAAACAAGTGAATTAACTTCAACAGAATGTCCAGTATTTTTTATTCTATCATTAAATAATCCAGCATTAACTTTTCCAATAATCATTCGTGATTCATCAATAACTAGCTTATCTTCTTCTTGACCTTTAGCAATAGAATCCAAATAGTCATTAAAACTTTGAACAACATTACCAATTTCATCTTTTGATTTAACTTCTATTCTTGTTGAATCTAATGTACTATTATTTTTAATTTCATCTATAGAATCTTTTAAACTTAAAATAGGTGCAATAATATTTCTTTTCATATTAATTAATGAAATTATCATAGTTAAGAATAAAGATACGACTAAGATAATTAATGCTGCCCAAATAATTGTATAAGCATTATTTGTAGCAATTTCAACTTTTTTCATATCACGAGAAGTTAATGCAATTCCTAATTTTTTACCATTAAAATCTTTTATATCAACATACGAATAAAAGTATTTATCATCAATTAAATATTTATTACTTATTAATTTATCAAAATCAATCTTCTTTAAATTGCTTAAAACTTCTTCATTTATAAATTTCTGAGAAATAATATATTTATCAAGTTTATGTTTTTTATCTACTTTTGCAACAGCTAAAGAGCTATCCATAAGTAAGAAGAAACCATCTCCAATCTTATCAAAAGATTTTGCAACTGAATTAACACCTTGCATAAATTCTAATGATCCTAAATGCTTATTTTCATTATCAATGATAGGAACAACTGATCTTATACTAAGTCCAGCTTTCCCAACTTCAAATGTATTTACAGAATTTACTGTCTTATTAACTTTTACAACACTAGCTCTAAAAGAACTTAAATCATCACCAAACTTTTGATCTTTCCATGATCTTAAAAAAGATTTATTATCTTTAGTGTGGATATGCACTTTTATATTACTAAAAGGTGTATGAAGTTTCATGTTTTTTGATAATGAAGTTAAAGCTTTAATTGCTAAATCTCTATCATTGAAAGATAAAGCATTTTGTATTAAACCATCATTTGAAATTGATATTGCATTTGATATACCAACATCTAGTTTAGAACTAAGCTTTTGATCAGCTAAATAGTTCAATTCAATATTTAAGTTTGAATAAACTTCATTTTCTATGTCATTCTTATATTTATTTAAAATAAAATAACCAATAATAAGCATTATAATAGTTACCATAATTGTAACTAATGCAAACTTTTTTGCAAGACTCATACTCTTCATACTTGTACCCTTTAATATAAATTATTATATATAATACAATATTTTATATTAAAAAATCTTATAATATACCTATATAAATTAAATAAATAATTATTATTTACTAACCCATGGGATACAAAATCTCATTTTGTATTACTTCTATTTTTTTCATTAATTCTTCATCAATCTTAAAACTAAAGGCTTTTAAAGACTCTTCTAGTTGACTTAATTCTCTAGCTCCAATAATTGTTGAGGCTACGAAATCAAAATGTTTAGAATAAGCAACAGCTAAAGTAACAGGAGAGATTCCATAATCTTTTGCTAATTGTACATATTTATTTGTAGCTGCTACTGTCTTATCATTTACAAATCTTGAGGCTTGAGCTTGAACTCTTGGATTTGCATGATTGATATAAGCTGCAAATCTTGAATCTTCTGGATAAAAGTTGTTGTTATATTTCCCTGATAATACTCCACCTGCTATTGGAGAATAAGGAAGTAATGATATATTTTCTTTTCTACATACTGTTGCTAGTTCATCTAAAAATCTTGGATTTAATAATGAGAAGTTATTCTGAATTGATTGAAATCTTGTTAAATTTTTATTTTTTGATGTTTCATTTGCTTTTGTAAGCCCATAAGCAGAATCATTTGAAGTTCCTACGTATCTTAATTTACCCTCTTTTACTAAATCATCAAAAGCTCTTAACGACTCTTCAATTGGTACAATTGGATCTGGCCAATGCATTTGGTAAAGGTCTAGATAATCAGTATTTAATCTTTTTAAACTACCTTCAACTGCTCTTTTAATATGAAAAGAATCAACAGCAGTTAAGCCATGTCTTGTAGGTGGAACAAACCAACCAGCAGCTGCTCCACTTACTTTTGATGCTAAGATAATTGAATCTCTATCTTTAGTCTTTAACCATTCACCTACAATCTCTTCAGTGTCCCCTGCTGTTGATTTTTTAGGTGGTACTGGATATAACTCTGCTGTATCGTAAAAATTTATTCCATTATCGTATGCTTTATCTAAAATCTTAAAAGCTTCTTTTTTTGATGAGCTTGAGCCAAAAGTCATAGTTCCCATACAAATAGAAGAAACCCTAAGCCCACTATTTCCTATATATCTAAAATCCATAATAAATCCTTAATAATATTTAATACGTGATTATAGCCTTTAAATAAATATAGATAGTTTAAATATTATTCCATGATACAAATTTCTTTTTTCGCCATATGAGCAACAGTTTCTCTAGCTACTAAATATACAATTACTGTAGTTATTATCATTAAAATGTATGAAAATAAACCATAAAACCAATATGATGTTAATTCATACATTAAGATAGTAGCAAGTGTGATTGAAGCCATTGGGAACGTAAATGCCCACCATGATATAAAGAATTTTATATTCATATAATTTTTATACATTATAAATACTAGAATTGTAAAAAACAATCCTAAGCTATATAAAATATGTGCAAAGAAGTCTAAGTTCATACTCAATTTCATATATGAAAGAAAGCCAATTGCTGGTGGAGCTATTAATATAAACAGTGTTGGCATAAACTTTGGAGCAAACTGTTTATGAAAAATAATTCTATTTAAAATAATTGAAAAAAGTATAATCCAAAAGAAAATACCAATTGAAAAATAAAAATACAAAATAGCATCATCAACAAAACCTTTTCCAGCAATTGGAACTATTAAGTTACCAACAATAGGAATAAACCAAGCAGGATTTGAATGTTGAATTTCTAAATTATTATTTATCCAAAACTTAATCGTATAAAAAGTAAAAAATATATGTAATGAAGCCCCTAAAATAAACAATATTTGAGATAGGTCATCTAAGGTATGTCGATAAAAAATTGATAATAATAGTGTAGAGATAGAAATAGCAGCAAAAAAATTAACTCTAATAGGATGAATCATCTCTTTTTTTACTTCTTCTTTATGTTTTAATAATTTTGAAAGATAAGTAAATACAATTACTAAAAATACAATTGTTGAAAATAATCCTAATAAAGTGCCTATAATTGAAGGGAAATATAAAACTTCACTCAACTTTTTAAATACCAATGATAAACCAGTTAAACCCATGATTATTGCGAACATCATTACAGGAAAAAACTGTAATCTATTTGAAGGTATTGATTTAATACTCTCTTTATTTTTCATTTATTACATCCTCTTTATAATTAATTTATTATAATTAGAAAAAAGGTTAAAAATGGCAAAAAAGAAACCAACTTTAATAGATTTAAAAAACATGAACTTATCTTATGAAGAAAAAGGTCAAATAATAAAACTAATAAATTTTAAGACTCAAACACTTTCAATTGATACAGAGATCTATAAAAATGAAACTTTTATTGCTAAAAGAAGTATGGTATATGCGCACTTACCTAAAAAACTAAAAGTACAGTTAAACAAGTTTTTCTAATTAATAGTATAATTATAGCTTATTATTATTAAAATTACTTGTAAGTTATATAAGTTTTAATTATAATAATTAAAGATCAAAATAAACTTTTATTTTATTAAAGTTATTCCTAAACATTGTATGAAAATAAGTACCAAAAACTTTTTCATTTTTAAATGCAGCATAAACTTCATGTTCATTTTTCTTTTTGTATAAAGTATACTCACCCTTAAGATCTCCTATGACTTTTGTATAATGAAAAGCGTGACCTGTAATACCTAAGTCATTATCATAGTACCCTAACCTATTAGGTCGTGAGGTTAGTTCAAAGTCTAGTGGCAAAAGCCCTAACATTTTTTTATCATCAACTTTTCTACCAAGTAAGATAAGTCCAGCACATTCGCCATAAACAGGTTTTGTTTTAGAATGATTAATAAGTGATTCTTTAAACTCATTTGAATCTTTAAACTTATCATACGCTTTTTGTGTTTCTATATAACCACCACAAATAAAAACAATATCACAATCACTAGGAATAATTTCGTTCTTTATACTCTTTACAATAGTGACTTTTTTAAAATTCTCTTTTAAAAACTCAAGATTATCATGATATAAAAAAGCAAAATTTTCATCATTTACTACAGCTATATGTTTATCATATTTTTCTACTTTTTCAAAAGGATAACTTTTCTTATATTTATAATCAAAATTAGCTAATTCATCAAGTTTTTTTAAATCAATATTAGAAAGTACTTCTTTTGATATTTGCTCTAATTTTCTTTTATCATTATCATCTAAATCAAGGCCAAGATGAACTGAATCTAAAGTTTCGAGTTTACTTTTTATCCACCCTATTACTACAATATCATCAAAATCTTTTTCTACTTGTTTTCTTATAAGTTCAAAGTGCATGTAAGAGGATACATGATTGAAAACAACAGCTTTTACAGTATTGCCCTCTTGATATTCTTTTAATCCTTTTATAATAGCACTAAGAGTTATATAAGAGCCACTTGCATCTAAAATTAGAACTGTTGGTATATTTAGTAGCTTTGAAACATCATAGGCTGACGAGCCTTTATCCATTCCATCATAAAAACCCATTACCCCTTCTAATATAGATATATTTTTATCACTGTATTTATTAAACATCCATTTAACCTGAGATTTATTCATAATAGAAGTATCTAAATTTACACTAGGAGTATCACAAACTTTTTCATGAAATAATGGGTCTATAAAATCAGGACCAATTTTAAAAGGACGAACAGATTTTCTATAGTGATAAAGTAAAGCTGTAGTTAAAATAGTTTTACCTTGATTTGATGCAGTTGCACTAATACATAAAGCTTTGATGTTAATCCTTTTTATTTCTTTTAATTAATAAATACACAAAGAAAGGAGCTCCTATAAAAGCAGTTACAACTCCAATAGGAAGACTTGATGCTGTATTTAAATTTCTAGCTATTAAATCAGACATTACTAAAAAAATTCCACCATAAAAAAATACAGGAAAGATTAATTGATCTGCACTTTTCTTATAAATAAGTTTTATTATATGAGGAACTACAAGCCCAATAAAACCAATAGGACCTACAAAACTAATACTAACACCAACACAAATAGATATAACTATTAGTAAAAGAAGATTTAACTTATGTACATTTAAACCTTTTAAAAATGCTGTATCATTTGAAATAAGTAAAAGTTTTATCTTTGCTCTATTTACATAAATAGTTACATACATAATAGCAGCCATTATAAATATTACAAAAGAGCTTGTAAAACCAACTGTATCTAAACTTCCTAGCGTAAATCTTACTATTGAATAGTTTTGCTCCAAGTTACTCATATAAAATACTAGCATCAAAGCAGATGAATAAAAGTAAGATAAGGCAATACCTATTAGAAGAATTGAGTTTGTTGAAACGGCTATTGTATTTTTATTTATATTTTTTGAAATATAATACAAAATTGTAATAGTAACAAGTGAACCAAAAGCAGAAGATATTGATAAAATCATAGCAGGAAAGAACACTATTGAAATAGCTGTAAATAGAGTCGTACCACTTGCAATTCCTAAAGTATAAGGAGTTATAAGTGCATTTTTAAATATAATTTGAAATATCAAACCACTTAAAGCCAAAATCCCACCAACAAAAAAAGCTAATAAAACACGAGAAACTCTAAGTTCCCAAAATACTTTATATGTAATAGTAGAAGAATCAAATAGTTCATTTAAATTCAACGTAATTTCACCTAAAAAAGGAGAAATTATCAAAATAATTACAGAAAATATATATAAGCTTAGCTTCATAAGTTTACTACCAAATGTTCATTTATTTTTGATATAGAGTCATTATAAAACTTTTTAAGATTTTCATTACAGAAAAATTCTTCATGCTTTCCAAAAAATTCTATTCTTCCATCTCTCATATATAACACTTTAAATTTTAAAGCATAAGCTAAATCAAGATTATGAGTTATGATAATCTTTTGTTTTAGAAAATTAGAATTAAAAATATCAAAAACTTCTTTTAGTCTTGTGATATCTAAATTTGCAGTAAGCTCATCAAAAATAGTAATCTTTGCATCATGTAAAATACTTGAACCTAAAAGTAAAAGTTGTTTTTCTCCTGAACTAAAAGCTTTACAGTATTTTCTTTCAAGCTTTTTAAGATTCAAGATATCTATTAATTCATCTATTTTTTTATTATCAACTTGATCAATACATGCTAATTCAAAGAATTCTCTTAAAGTTATGTACTCATCAAATATTGATAATTTTGGAGGAATATAGTTTATATATTCGGCTCTTTTTCTGTCACCTAAATCAGATAGGTTTTCATTAAATAATTTTACATTATCATTCTCAATTAAATTAGATAAAACTTTGGCTAAAGTTGACTTTCCTGCTCCATTTTCACCTAAGATAATAAGATTTTCTTTCTCTTTTAAAGAAAAAGAAATATCATGTAATATATTGCTATTGTATTTATTTATTTCTAACATTTTCTAATATCTTTTTAAAATCTTTTATAAAATAAACTACTCTTTGACTTGGTATTCCTGCGTATAATTTATCTACAATATAAATATTTTTATTAATACTTGCATTAACTGGCAGTTTTAACCAATTTGATAATAATTCTTTTTGTTCTTTTATTTTTCCATCTAAAAATGGAGATAAAAGTACTATTATATCAGGATTCATATTGATAATTTTTTCACTATTTACAACTGGCTGATTTTTACTTGTTGAAAAAAATGCATTTTTATTTCCTGAAGCTTTTAGAATATCTTCAAAATACAGATGATTCCCTGTAATATAAATCTGATTATTTAGATTCTTTCGTGGACCAATTACAAGCAAAACTTTTTTATTAGAAGTAATACCATTTAAAGAAGCCAATGAATTATCTATATTTGAGATAAGCTCATCAGCTTTTTGTTCTTTTTTAAAATACTTTCCTAAAGTTCTAATTGTATTTTTTATAGAATCTATAGTATTTGTTTTAAATACTAAAGTTTTTATATTTAAACTCTTTAAATTTCGTAGTGTTTTTTCATCATAATTTTGAGCAATTACAACAGTTGGTTTTGATTGAATAATCTTTTCTAAAGATATAGTCGCATAACCACCTACTTTTTTTACCTCTTTTGATTCAATTGGAAAATCACAATATTGAGTATTAGCCACTACACTATTTCCCATACCAAGAGCATAAACTATTTCATTTATTGAAGGAGTAAGAGTTACAACTCTACTCTCCCCCATTAAATTCATACAAAAAATAAAAAGTGTAAATATAAGTTTTTTCATATTAGAATGTAGCCTTTAAACCAACGTAAGCACTTCGTTCAGCTGTTGCATAACCATCAGTTGTTTGGTAGTATTTATTAAATACGTTATCAACTTTTAAGTATGTTGAGAATGTTTTGTTAATCTTATAATTAACAACTGAATTCCAAACTGTATAATTACCAGTATGAGCAACAACATCATATGTACCATATTTATATTGGAATCTATCACCTATATAATTCCCATTTACATTGATATGAAGTTTATCAATACCATAATAATCTATACCAAATCCAAGCTCATCTTTTGCTCTTTTACCAAAATCTTTTCCTTTATTATCTTCTGCGCTTAAATGAGTATAATTTAATGAAACTAATATGTCTTCACCTAAGTTTTGTTTGTAAGTTACTTCATAACCTTTGAATGTAGATTCTCCTTCAAGATTTTCATATTCTGCTGGCCAAGTACCAGAAATGTATTCAATCATATTTTTAATTTTATTTTCAAAATATGTTAATTTTAAATTCTTATACTCAATATTTAAATCAAGAGACTTTGAAGATTCTGGTTCTAAAGTTGAAGTACCACTCAAATTACTTAATGTAGGAGCATTATATGCTGTTCCATAATTAGCAGAAGTACTTAAATCCTTCGTGAAGTTATATTTTACTCCTAATTTACCTGTAACTTTCTCATCAAAAGCATTATTATTATCATATCTTAAAGCTTGTGTTAATAATAATTTACCAAAAGTATTGGTATTAGATAGAAAAACACCTGATGTTTGATATTTTAATTCATCAGTTATATGTTCAAAATTTTGTTTATTGGCTCCAATAACTAAAAAACCATCATTTGAATAATTAATATTAGATTGTATTCCAAATTCATTTACTAAACTTTTTGCAACATATGTTCCTTGTACTCTATCAAATTTAGACTGTTGAACATTAAGTTTAATATTATAGTTATCAGCATTATGGATATAATTTGCTGATTTAAAAAAATGATTTAAGTCTGATTTATTTGTTAGATTATCACTAGTTGAATTATCATAATCATATTTATCATTAATTTTCTTATATGAAAAATTCAATTCATCATTATCACTAAGATTTAATCCTGCTTGAACAGAATAAGTATTATTGTTATAACCATCTCTATCATAACCTAATTCAGTACCTCTTTTACCATAATTAGATGAACTCTCTTTTGCTTCAAATGCACTAAACCCTTTTGATGCATTTCTTGTAGCATTTACTTTTATATATCCTAAGTCAGTTCTATTTGATAATGTAGTTGAATATTTTCTTGTATTAAAACTTCCAGCTTCAATTAAAGCATTTCCATGAAAACCATTTTTTGCAGTTGTTGTAATAATATTAACAACTCCACCACTAGCATCAGCTCCCCAAATACCACTTTGTGCACCTTTTACAACTTCAATTTGTTCAATATCATCTATTAATAATAAAGATAATGGAGCACCGCTCGCTCCTGCTGGTTCATTATATCTTATACCATCAACTAAAACTATTATTCTTTTTGTGTCAATTCCTCTTATAAATAAAGAATCTAGCTGTCCAACGCCACCATTACTTGTAATATTTACACCTGCTAATGTATTTAAAGCTTCACTTACACCTGAAAAATTTCTTTCTTCAATTTCTTCTTTAGTAATAACTTCAACATTTGATGTAACATCTTTAATTGATTGAGTTGATTTAGTAGCACTTGTAACTGTGATTTCATTTAAGTTGATTGTTTGAGCTGAGTAGATATTTGTTGCTAGTAATAAGCTCGTAACTAAGCTTGTAGTTATTTTTTTATTCATTATTTTATGTTCCTAATTTTTATTATATTTTATTTGTTGAATCTAAGTTTATGGGTTTTAATTCTTTTGCTAGTAATATTTTTGTTATTCTTGGTTTACTACTATGTAAAATTGCATCAATCATGCAGTTAAAAGATTGCATTTTTTTATCAACAGTAGCTGCTAATATTCCAAAAATAGTAAAATATTTTTTTGATTTACTAATCATGTATTCCTCCTTTAAAAAATTTTGTTGTAATAATTGTGGGGATTATATATAAAAGTAGATAAAACTATTGAATCAATAGTTTTAAATATGACAGTCTAAGATAGTTTTTGTTGGATCTGTTAAGTATTCATAACCTAAATAAGCAATATAAATACCAAAACCTATTACTAAATAAGAAGCTAGTTTGATAAATAAATCTCGTAAGTTAGTCTTTTTAAATAAACCTATAAAAAAACCAAGAGAGAAAAGTGCTGGAATTGTACTAAGTCCAAAGATAAACATTACAAGTGCACCCCAAACAGGGCTTCCTGTACTTGCTGCTGTTATTGCAAATACATAAACAAAACCACAAGGTAAAAGTCCATTTAGCATTCCAAGTAAATAAAAACTCATTAAAGAATCAGAACCTATAAGTGATTTAAATGTACTTTGATAAAGTGGAGATTTTGAACATGAATGTTCTATCATTGTAAGAAATTTAATTTTTCCCATTAAAGATAATCCAATTAAAACCATCATCGATCCAGTTACTAGAAGTAAAATACCACTAGTTAGATTATCAAAAGTAACAACACCACCAACCAAACCAAATAATGCACCTAAAATTGTATATGTTGTAATTCTTCCAAAAGAGTAAAGTAAATGCACAGTAGCTTGTAATTTTTTTGACCAAGTACTTTTGATTTTTGTACTAGAATATGCAATTACAATACCTCCACACATTCCAACACAGTGCCCAAAAGAGCCTAAAAAAGCAATAGAAATGATTGTTAAAATACTAACTGTTTCCATTATTTACCAACTAATTCTTTTCTTATATAAGGGTTTGTAAGGTTTTCACCTCTAATCATTTTTAAGATAACTTCTTCAAAGCCTATAAATTTTTCTTGTTTTTCTTCATAAGCACCAAATCCATATCCCATTGGTGTACTTTGTGTTCTACTATACCAAGCATCTCTTGCATTTATATATTTTCTTGTATCATTTGAGAAAACCCATAAAGTAGCTTCTTTTTTAAACTTTATATTGTTGTACCATAAAATTAAACAGCCTACATCATCAAAAAACCATGTCTTTCCATCAGGAGATACAGCTTGTGCTGAGTTATCATTTTGAGTGATTGTCATTCCACATTGAGTATCTTGAAAGTGATCAAGTTTAATATTTACAGGTTGATGAGTATGGTTACCTTCGTGGATTACAACCATTTGTTTTTTATTAGACATTGATAGAAATATTATTATTATTACAGCGATTATTATTGCGATTGTTAAGAAAGGTAAAATTTTTTTCATTTATTAAACTCCAAGGCAGGTATTATACAAAAAAAAAGCTTCACAAAGATTTGTGAAGCCGCATTCAAATTTTTTATAATAGTATAAAGGATACTAATCTTGTATATAATCAGTTTAGTAGGAGGATTAATCTAGCAATATCCTAAATTGTTTCGAAGTATAACAATTATTTGTTAAATATTTGTTAAATCAAGATACTTTTTATCCTATATTAGATTTTATCTAATAAAAAGGTATAATTAATAGCTTCTTATCCCATATATAAAAAGGATAAATAATGATTAATAATTTTACGTATAAAGATATTATTTCAAATATATTTCATACTATAATATATACGATAATATTAGTTTTTACTATGATAATTTTAGTTACAGGCTATTTTATAGGTCATAAAACCTTATTACCAATGTTTTACAACAACATGATTAATATTGTAATTAATGAATCAAAAAAAGTTTCACAACATTTAGTGAATTTTAATAATCATCTTCATCAGGAAAATGACAACCAAGAAAAAGAACACCTGTCTGAAGAATTTGAGCTTCTTAAAAAAGAGTTTAGTTTAGAAAATATCAAATATTATGACAAAAATGGAAAAACACTCTACTCCACAGATACTTCTGAAATAAATAAAAACAATATTCACGAACATTTTAATAATGAAGTTACAAAGAAAAAAATACATTATGATTTTTTTCAAGAAGAATTTTCATACTTAAATACAAAAAAAAATTCTAAAAATATAGCAGAAATATATATTCCAATTATTGAAAAAGGTCAGTTTAACGGTGCAATAGAAGTTTTTTATGATATCACAGAGCATAGAGAGAATTTTTTTAAAATAATTAATAAAATTGAAAATGCTTATGTTTTTATTTCCATAATATTTTTAAATCTTGTGTTTATTACACTCTATTATCAGAGTATTAGCAACTTAGAGAAGAAAAAACAAGATAAAGAGATAAAGTCTTTAAATAAAAACTTAACAAAAAAAGTAAAAATAAGAACCCAAGAATTAGAAGATAAAAACAAAGAACTTGAAAGACTTGCACACTATGATTTTCTTACAGGTATTTACAGTAGATCATTCTTTTTTGGTCTTGCTTCAAAATATTTAAATACTGTAAAACGACATAATCTACCATTTCATGTTATATCTTTAGACTTAGATAACTTTAAAAAGATAAATGATACTTATGGCCATGCAGTGGGAGATAAAGTACTAGTAGAATTCACTAAAATAGTCTCTTCATATATGAGAAAAAGTGACCTCTTTGGGAGAATTGGTGGGGAAGAGTTTATTATTTGCATTCAAAATAATCAGCTTGATGGAGTAAAAATTTTAACAGAAAAAATCAGAAGTGAGTTTGAATCTAAAAAAATAATAATAAATAACAATCAAATATCAGCTACAGTAAGTATTGGTATT
The DNA here is from genome assembly GCA_947503785.1 of uncultured Campylobacterales bacterium. Taxonomy (GTDB): domain Bacteria; phylum Campylobacterota; class Campylobacteria; order Campylobacterales; family Arcobacteraceae; genus Poseidonibacter. Next base: position 67,231 of record CANNFB010000001.1, read on the forward strand.
GCCCAATTGAAAAGTAATGATACACTTGAAGAATTAATTGAAAAATCAGATAAAGCTCTTTATAAAGCAAAAGAACAAGGAAGAAACCAAGTTGTTGTTTTTTAGTTATCTATTTTTTGAAATAATACCAAAAAGTCTGAAATATCAAAATAAAGATATGATTAGATATAATCACCACTAAAAAAATTATTGATTTAATAGGTGATATACAGATTAAAGGAGACATGAATTCATGTATAAAAATAGAATATTAATGTTTGATATGGATGGAACTTTAATTGATAGTGGTTTTGCAATTACAAATACAATTAATTATGTAAGAGAAAATTTAGGATTTGAAAGATTAGAGAAAGATTATATTTTAGAAAAAGTAAATGAACCTCATATAAATGCTGCTGAGTTTTTTTATGGTACAAAAGAGTTTACACCTTTACAAACAAAACTTTTTGAAGAATACTATAATCAGCACTGTTTAACAGATTTAGTTTTATATGATGGAATTTCTGAGTTACTTTCTGATTTAAAAGGTGATTTTAGACTTGCCGTTGCAACAAATGCAAACTCAGTATATGCAAAAAAGATGTTAGACCATGTTGGTATTGGTGAACATTTTTCTACTATTTTAGGTTATGATAGTGTTAAAAACCCTAAACCACATCCTGAAATGGTAAATAAAATATTAAATAAATATTCAATAGTAAATACAAATGCACAACTAATTGGCGATTCACATAAAGATATAATTGCAGCTACAAAAGCTGGTGTTGATTCAGTTTTAGTTAATTGGGGATTTTCAAACCATGAAAAAGATGCAATTGAAACGGTAAAAGAATTAGAAAATAAAATTTATGAAAAGTTTAAATAGCTTTAAATTAACTTGTATTCAATTGGTAACTGGATTGTAATATCTTTTTTAACTTTAGGAAAAGAAGATGCTGCATCTTTTACTGCGTCAATAGTGGATTTTTTTAATCTACTATGACCATTTAAAATCACTATATTATCAACTAATCCATTGCTACGCAAGGTAAATTTTATATTTACAATTCCTTGAATTTTTAGTCTTTTTGCACTTTTTGGATAACGAATGTTTTGTTTGATTTGCTTTCTAATCATTCGTAAATGCTTTGATAAATAATCTTTTTTAATATCTGTTTTTACTACTTTTTTTGGCTTTTTAGTATTCGTTGTTTTTTCTTTAACAATTTTTTTAATTACTTCTTGTTTTATAGGTTCTTTTTGTACTTGTTTTTCTATCTTTTTTACTTTTGTTTCTTTCTTTTTTATAGACTTTCTTTTCATTACTTTTTTTGGCTTTTCTATTATCTTCTTTTTTACTATTTTTTTCTTCAATATTTTCTTAGGTTTTATCTTTTTAGGTTCTTGTTTTTTAACAATTTCTTTAATAAGCTCTTTTGGCTTTTCTACTTTTTTTTCAATCTTTGGTAGAGGTATTAATTCAATATGTTGTAAAGAGATTGTTTGTTGTAAAGTTTTTTCTTTTTTTAAAAGAATTTTTTCATCTGCCAAAACTACAAATAATGCGAAAATTACAAAAGAATACAAAACAAGTGTAATTAAAAAAGAGTTTAAATATCGTTTCATTTTTCAGTTACAATAGAAACATTTAAATAGTCATGTTTTTTTAGCATATCTAGAATAGAAACAAAAGCTTCAAACTTTGAATCCTTATCACTATTTATATGGATAGGAGTATCTTTTGGCAAGCTTAGTATATGCTCTTGGATATTTTCAAGACCTGATATATCTTTATTTACATGTAAAGTATTATCTTTTTTTATTGTTATAACTATTTCTTTTTTTACCTTTATATCATTTGCATTATTAGCATTTGGTAGGGATACAGGAATAATACCTTTTGATATAAAAGTTGAAGTTAATAAAACAATCGTAAGTAAAACTAATAATACATCAATAAAGGGTATTACATTTATTGAATCAAACTTCTTCAGTTTCATAATCACTCTCTAAAACTTCTGCATATCTTCCTAATATATTATAAAAAATTTGAGAGATAATAGCCACAACTAGTCCTGCAGCTGTTGCTTTTAAAGCAAGGGCTAATGAACTCATAATCTTAGCAGCTTCAATGTCACCATTTCCCATAGTAAAAAATGTAAGCATAATAGCTAATACAGTACCTAATAAACCAATATAAGGTGAATTAGATGCAATTGTACCTATGATAGTCAAATGCTTTGTAAGAGCTATATCTAGGGACTTTTTATTTTTATAAGACGTTACATCAACTTTTTTATAAAAAAACAATCTTTCAATAAAAAACCAAACTGAAAGAAAACTCATAAAAATCAATAATGCAATAACACCATAATCAACTAAATTCTTTAAAACTTCTATATCCACTTATTTATCCTATTATTTTTAATTCTTTTTTTCTATTGTTGCAAAGTTTTTAAAAGTTTTTATAACTATTACTTTTTCGCCTTCTTTAAAAATCGACTCATCAACTTGTCCATCAATTTCCCAATAAGTTCCTTTATAGAAAACTTTTTCATTTTTTATTTGCCCTATTCCTTTTTCATTTAAAAAATTATCTGTAATCTTTTCATCTGAACTAAGGAACTTTTTAAAGGTTCTTTTTCTTAATAGTACTAACAATAAAATTGAGATAAATGAAGCAATAGCTAACTGCCATATTCCATCTTCAAAAGGATATAGATAAGAAATAAAAGCAGTTAAAACAAAACCTATACCAAACCAAATCAGAATAAAAGATGTAATTACTGCTTCAAAAGCAATTAAAACAATACCAATTCCTAATAAAATATAAGGATCAATTACACTAAGCATTATTTTTACTTTCGTTACTCGCACCTTTGAAAAAGGCATCACCTAAAACACTTGTACTTCCAACCATTTGTGCTACTTCATAAGGTAAAATCATTTTATCAGTTGATGAACTTTCAGCAAGTGCTTTAAAAGCTGCTACTCTATCTTTTGCAAGTAAGAACTCTGCTGCTTTTTCATTTTGAACCATTGATTCATTAATTAATCTCATTGCTTCTTTTTGTCCAGCTGCAATTTGTTCTTGTTCATATCTTTTCGCATCTGCCATTCTTTCAATTGCTTCTGCTCTTAAAATCTCTTCTTGTTTAAAACCTTCTGCTCTTCTAATAACTGCTTCTTTATCTGCACGTGCTTTTGTTTCAATAGCTCTTTTTTCTCTTTCAGCTTCCATTTGCATATTCATAGCTCTCTCAATTTCAGCGGGAACAGAAATATCAGATATTTCAACACGAGTTACTTTAATACCCCAGTTTGCAGCTGCGCTTCCTAATTCATTTTGAAGTTTTGCATTTAGCGATTCACGATTTGATAAAGTATCATCTAAATCCATTCCACCAATTTCAGACCTAAGTGTCGTCATTGCAAGATTTGCAATTGCATTTTTAAAATCAACTACATTATATGTAGCTTCTTTTGCATCATCAACTTTACAAAATACAATTCCATCGATAGAAATATTTACATTATCTTTTGTAATTACTGATTGTTTTTCAATATCAACTAGTTGCTCTCGTGAAGTTAAAACAGCTCTAATAGAATCAACAACTGGAATAATTAAGTGAAATCCACCATGAAGTACTCTATTAAATTTACCAAGTCTTTCAACTAAAAATAAATCTGACTGAGGAACAATTCTAACCCCTTTTATAATAATAACTAGTGCAAAAATTATAATTGCTACTGCGAATATTAAATTTTCTTCTATTTGCATAATAAATCCTTTTTATATTTATAATTTATTTAAAGTAAAATATTTTTTAGATTAAGTCTAAAAATATTTCCATTACTTATTGTATCTATTTTAATAGTAATCTTATTTTTATCACAAAATTCTTTTACAATATTTAAACCTAAACCAAAACCATCATTTGAAGAATTTGATTGGTAATATCTATCAAATATTATAAGTAAGTTTTTTGTATCAATCTTTTCACCCTTATTAAATATAGATAAAATATTATTTTCAAAAGTAATATCTACAATAGGCTTCTCTTTACTATTATATTTAATTGCATTTGAAATAAGATTATCAATAACTTTTTCAAAACCATTAATATCAGTTAAAAGGCCAATATTTGGTAAAGTTGCCGTAATAATAGTATCTTTTTTTATATCATCAAATTTTACAATAGAAATTGCGATTATCTCATCTAAAAAGCACTCTTGCTTTTCTATTTTATCTATCTCTTTTTTAATATTATATTCCATATCATCATATAATTTTAAAAGATTGTTAGAGGCTTGTTTTATTCTATCTAGACGTTTCAAACTCTTTTCATCAGTGATATTTTTTTCTAAAAGTTGTGTATTCATCTTTATAGTTGATACTGGAATATTTAGTTCATGGATAGTTTCTTTTATATTTTTTTGTAAGTTATCATCACTTGTAAATAAGGGCTTTAAAATACTTGAAGTAAAACTAAGAAAGATTATAAGTGCAATGACTAATAAAGGAACTATTATATATATAAAGTTTTCTTGATTAAAGCCTAAGAATAAAATAGTTAAGTAGTTGATATATAATACTATGATTAAAGTGAACGTAAATATTACAGAAATAGAGATGAGAAAATCTCTTTTTTTAGAATTCAACTTTGTATCCAATACCTTTAACATTCAAGATACTTTCTTTTCCTAAAAGTTTTTTAATATGATTTATATATACTCGTATAGAACCTTCACTATATTCTTCATCCGTATTCCATAGTTTTGATATAATCATTTCTTTTGTTACAATTGAACCTCTATTTTCAATAAATAGTTCTAATAAATCAGTAATTTTTACAGATAGGTTTAAATCATTATCATTATCAAAAACTCTTTTTGTTTGAGGATTGAAAGTCAAGTTTTGACTTAAAGTCACAACTTCAAACTGTTTTTTATTTCTTTTTAGTAAGGCTTTTATTCGTAAGATCAGCTCATCTAAATCAACTGGTTTTTTCAAGTAATCATCACAACCATTTAAAAAACCTTCTTGTAAAGTATCCCTATCTTTATAAGAGGTTAGAAAAATAGAAGGTGTTTCATCTCCAGCATTTCTCAACTGCTTTAATAAATCTAAGCCGTTTATTTTAGGTACATTTATATCAAAAATATATAAATCATATTTTTTTTCATAGTTTAAATCTAAACATTGCTCACCATCAAAAGCTAAATCTACAGCAAAACCTTCTTCACTTAGAAAATCTTCTAAAGTACTAGCAAAAAGTTCATCATCTTCTAAAACTAATATATTAAACATACAAATTCTTTACTTGAAATCTTTATAGTTTTGTCTTAAAGCCTCATAAGCTACAACTGAAACAGAGTTTGCAATATTTAAACTTCTAGCTTCATTTGTCATAGGAATAGTAATACACCCCTCTTCTCTTTTTTCTAAAATTTCAGCAGGAAGTCCAGCATCTTCTCGTCCAAAGTAGAAATAATCTCCTACTTCGTAACTTGCTTCAAAATAGTTTCTTTTTGTTTTTGTAGTTGCAAAGAAGTGTCTATTTGAGAAAGGATTTTTTTCCCAAAATTCTTCGATATTATCATATTCTCTTACATCTAATTCAAACCAGTAATCAAGTCCTGCACGTCTAACTTCTTTTTCTGTAATATCACCAAAACCATAAGGTTTAATTAGATGTAAAGTACAATCCATTGCAAAAGCAAGTCGTCCAATTGTTCCAACATTTCCAGGCATTCGTGGTTCTAGTAAAACTAAATTAAACATTATAAAATCACCGTTTTATTACCATGAACAAAAACTTTGTCATCTAGTAACATTTGAAAAGCATCTGAAAGTACAATCTTTTCTACATTTCGTCCTGCTTTTCTCATATCTTGCCAAGAAAAAGAGTGATCTATTCTTACTACATCTTGAGCAATAATTGGACCTTCATCTAAATCATTTGTAACATAATGAGCAGTTGCTCCTATAATCTTAACACCTCTTTGATGTGCTTGTTTATATGGATTTGCTCCAATAAATGCTGGCAAAAACGAATGATGAATATTTAAAACTTTTTTAGGGAAAGTTTCTACAAAAGAAGGTGTAAGTATTCTCATATATTTTGCAAGTACAATAAGTTCTGGTTCATACTCATGAATCTTTTCAATTACTTTAGCTTCGTGTTCTTCTCTGTCTAAGTTGTCTGCAGAAATACAAGTAAATGGAATACCAAAGTTTTCTACTAAAGATCTCAAGTCTTCGTGGTTTGCAATAACTGCTTTAATATTTGCATTTAATTCACCATCGATATATCTAATTAATAAATCACCTAAAACATGTGATTCTTTAGTTGCTAAAATAACTACATCTTTTTTAACTTTTTTATTTAGTTTTATCTCTGCATTTTGGGGTAAAACTTCTTTTAATTCTTTAAGTAACATGTTTTGAGAGATTTTTCCAGAGATTATAGTTCTCATAAAAAACTTATTAGTTTCTGAATCAACATATTCAGCATTTTGTTCTATATTTAAGTTATTTGCAAAAAGAACTTTTGATATATTATATACCAAACCTTTTGCATCTTCAGTATCTATTAAAAGTATGTATTCTTCCATTGTCGCCCTATTTTGTATTATTCTCATTAAAATTTAATGAGAATAATACCATTTTATTGATTAATAGATTGTTTGAGGACTATACCATGTGAGAAAGTTTTTCTCTGTATGCAGCAAGATCAAATTCTTTAACTCTTGCAACTCCTGTCTCTACTGCTGCATTAGCAACTGCAGATGATACTTCAACCATAAGTCTTTTGTCAAATGGAGCTGGAATAATATACTCTCTTCCATATTTTAAATCACCAAATAATGCAATTAAATCAGCAGTTAATGGCTCTTTAGCTAAATCAGCAATTGCTTTTGCTGCTGCTATTTTCATAGTCATATTAATTTTCTTAGTTTGCACATCTAAAGCACCTCTAAAAATAAAAGGAAAACCAAGTACATTATTTACTTGATTAGGGAAATCAGATCTTCCCGTACCTATAATTGCTTTTGGTTTTACTTCTCTTACTTCTTCTGGGAATAATTCAGGAGTAGGATTAGCTAGTGTGAATACAATTGGTTCTTCTGCCATTAAAGCAACTAATTCTTTAGTAAAACTTCCTGGACGAGATAATCCTAAAACCATATCTGCATCTGTAAATGCTTCTTCCATAGTTGTAGCTTTATCTGTAACAAATTGTAATTTATATTTATTTAAATCACTTCGACCAGTATGAACAACACCTTTTGAATCACACATAATTAAGTTTTTAATACCTGATTCTTTATACATAGTTGAACAAGCAACTGCAGATGCACCAGCACCTACAACTACAACCTTCATATCTTCAAGTTTTCTACCCATCATTTCACTTGCATTCATAAGTGCAGCTGTTGTAATAATAGCAGTTCCGTGTTGGTCATCATGCATAACTGGGATATCAAGCTCTTCAATTAATCTTTTTTCAATTTCAAAACACTCAGGTGCTTTAATATCTTCTAAATTAATCCCACCAAATGTTGGTGCAATAGCTTTTACAATATTACAAAACTTATCAATATCAGTTTCATCAACTTCAATATCAAAAGAATCAACAGCTGCGAATTTTTTAAATAATACAGCTTTTCCTTCCATAACAGGTTTAGAAGCAAGTGCTCCAATATTACCTAATCCTAAAACAGCAGTACCATTTGAGATAACTGCTACAAGGTTTCTTTTTGATGTATATTCATAAGCTAACTCTGGATCTCTTTGAATTTCTTCACAAGGATATGCAACCCCTGGACTGTATGCTAAAGATAAATCTCTTTGTGATTCTAATTTTGTTGTTGTAGCAATTGCTACTTTTCCTGGAGTTGGAACTCTATGATAATCTAATGCTTCATTTTTTGTAACTTTACTACTCATAATAATCCTTTAAATTTCTGCTAAATATTTATTTGTAAAAATAGTAACTAAAAGAAACTTAAATAAAATAAATATTTTAATTAATTTAATATTAAAGCATAAATTAAGGTAGTTATGTAAATTTTATGTAAGTCATAAAAATTATAAGTTTTTTTTAATCTATTTTTAAACTTAAGTATTATTATCAAATATAGAAATATTTGCCTAGACAGACTATTATATAGGAAAGTAATCAGATAAAATATAAGTATTTTTTATAATATATAATTTAGTTATATTACATATTATAATTTTATTTAGCTTGTATTTTTTCTATAATTTTATTATTCCTGCAAATCTTCCAGTTTTAGGATTTTTTCGATAGCTATAATGTACCTTACTTGTACATTTTGTACATATTTCGTAATCTTCAATATTAACAACTCCATTCTCTTTTAAAATTGCTTTATTTATAGCTTGTAAATCAATATTTCTTCCATCTACAAACTCTGAACCAAAAGATGTTTTTACTATATTTGATAACTCAACACTTAGTTCATAACAACACTTTTGAATACTAGGTCCTAATGTTGCTTTTATATCTAAAGGATTAGTGCCGAAGTTTTCTTTCATTCTATTTATAGCAACTTCTACTATTTTTAAAAAAGTAGAGTTTCTTCCTGCATGAAGTGCTGCAATTACACCTTTTTCTTCGTCATGTAATAGTATTGGAATACAATCTGCAACCATTACCATAAGAGGCAAATCTTTTATATTTGTGATTAAACCATCGCAATCATCTATAATTTTTTCTGAACTAAAGTCTACTATTTGCACATTATTTCCATGTGTTTGATTCATTGAAACTAGTTTTTCATAATCATAGTTGTATTTTAAAGCTAAAGTTTTTCTATTTTTATCCACATTAGTTTTTTTATCTCCTACATGATAAGCTAAGTTTCCATCATGTATATCTGTAAAAATTGTTAATATATCTTTCATTCTTCTTCCCAAATTTTATTTATAGTTAAGTTTTTAAACTGTAGAGTAATTTCTTATTATATAACAAAAAAAGATGAAGAAAGTAAAGCATTGGAAATATTAAATAGATTTGATAAAGCAGCAGCTTTGTGGGATACAAAACCATCAAGCCTAGCAATTGCAAAAGCATGTGTAGAGAACATAAAAAAACATATTAATCTTGAAAAAGATATTTTTATTTTAGATTATGGTTGTGGAACAGGACTTGTAGCTATTGCGTTGAGTAATGAAAAAAATATAGTTTTAGGAATGGACTATTCGCAAGGGATGGTTGATACTTTTAATGTAAAAATTAATAAATTAAACTATAACAATATAGAAGCAATAAAGCATAATATAGATAATGAAGAATTACCAAAAGAATCATATAATTTAATAACAACAAGTATGACACTCCATCATATAGAAGATACAAATATGTTTATAGAAAAATGTAAGGCTGCACTTAAAGATGGTGGATATTTATGTATCAATGACTTAGATAAAGAAGATGGCACTTTTCATAGTAAACATAAAAATGATGGAGTTTCTCACTTTGGTTTTGAAAAAGTAGAATTATCACAAATTTTAATAAACAACGGATTTAAAATAATAGATTATAAAATAGTACATATTGATAAAAGAAATGATAAAGAATATCCTATCTTTAATATCATCGCAAAAGTTTAGGTAGAAAAAGGTAAAAAATGTCAAAAAATAAAGAAAAATTCGTAATATTTGGAAATCCAGTTGCACATTCAAAATCCCCACAAATGCAAAATGCAGGATTTAAAAACTTAAACTATGATGCAGTTTATGAAAAACATCAATTACTTGATGGAAGCACGATAAAAAACACTTTCTTAGAAAACAACTATCAAGGTGCAAACATCACAGTTCCACATAAAGAACACGCTTACGCAAATGCAGATGAAGTAAGAGGTTTGGCTCAAAAAATACAAGCAGTAAATACCTATATAAACGAAAATGGAAAAGTAATAGCATACAATACAGATGCACCAGGGTTTTTAAAAGCAATTGAGTCTTTTAAAGATGTTAAATCAGTATTATTACTAGGAGCTGGAGGAACTGCAAAAGCTATTGCTCTAGCCTTACAAGAAAGGAATATAGATGTAACAGTGCTAAATAGAAGTGAAGGTAAACTAGAGTTTTTCAAAAAAGAAAATATCACTTCATACTCTTGGGATACATTTATACCTAAAAAATATGACTTAGTAGTTAACTCTACAAGTGCAGGACTTAAAGATGAATATTTACCATGTGATAAAACACTTTTAGAAGATGTATTTAAAACAGCAGGCTTTGCATTTGATTGTGTATATGGAAAAATCACACCATTTTTAGCACTTGCTAAAGAAAATGGATTGGAAATAAAAGATGGTGAGGATATGCTTTTATATCAAGGAGTACTTGCTTTTGAATATTTTACGAAACAAAAAGTAGATGATAAGGTAGTAGAAGCCATGAGAAAAGGTTTAAAAGATAAATCTTAAAGAGGTAACTAAAATTCATACTCAGAATTATAAATAATTAAACAAAAGTAAATCAGTTCTCTTACTTACCTAAAGTAAAGTAAGGATAATTTAAGTTTTATGAGATTATAATTCTTTTATTAAAAGGATAATTCATGAGTAAAAAAGTATTAATATTAAATGGTCATCAACACTATGATGTTGTAGCAAAAGGTGAATTAACTCAGAACTATATTGATTATGCAAAGAATTTTTTTGAAGAAAATGGTTTTGAAGTAAAATACACTCATATTGAAAAAGGTTATGAAACTAAAGAAGAGTGCGAAAAGTTTCAATGGGCTGATTATATCTTATTTCAATATCCAGTTTACTGGATGGGTCTTCCTTGGATTTCAAAAAAGTATATAGATGAAACATTTACTCAAGATGTTCACTATACAAGTGATGGAAGAAGTAGAAGTGATGCTTCAAAACTATATGGAAGTGGTGGATTATTACAGGGTAAAAAATATATGTTATCTTTAACTTACAATTGTCCAGAGTCTGCTTTTAACAATAAGAATAGTCTATTTGATGGTTTATCTTTAGATGAAGCTCATGTTGCAGTTCATAAGACTTTTCAATTTTGCGGATTAGAGCCTTTAGAAACTTATTCTGTACATGATATTTTTAAAAGTGATTTAGATTTAGAAAAAGAATTAGGTGAATTTAAAAATATACTAACAAAAAACTTTTTAGAAAAGTAGAACAATTATGAATCAAATTATAAATCAGTTAAGCAAAAGAAAATCTATAAGACAATTTACAGGGGAAAGTATAAGTAAAGAAGATCTTGAACTTATTTTAAAAACAGCTCAAAGATGCCCTACTTCTATAAATGGTCAACAAATATCACTTGTATACACAAGAGATAAAGAAAAAATAAAACAAATTGCAAAAATATGTGGTGGACAAATACAAGTTGAAACAGCTGATGTTTTTATAACAATTGTTGTAGATTTTAATAGAACTAGTTTTGCAGTTGAACAAGCAGGAGAAGTACAGCAAATTGATAAGTCAGCAGAAGGTGTTTTAGTAGGTGCTGTTGATGCTGGTATTATGCTAAATGCAATTCAAATAGCAGCAGAATCACTAGGATATGGAACTACTGCTATTGGTGCTGTTAGAAACGATCCTGAAGCTATGATTGAGTTATTAAATCTTCCTACTAAAACATTTCCAATAGTTGGAACAACAATTGGTTTTGCTACAAAAGAAGCAAACGATACTCCTTTAAAACCAAGAATTCCAGTAGAAGGCTTTGCTTTTGAAGATACTTACAATGATGAAAAAGTAAAAAATGGTGTTTTAAAATATGAAGAAGATATGAAAAAATATAGAGAAGAAAATAACATGGATTATCTTCAATCTTACTGTAAACAAACAGCAACATACTATAAAAATATTTACTTTAGAGAAATAGCAGAAAACTACAAAAAACAAGGTTTTGTATTTAAAGATTAAGAGAGTTTTTACTCTCTTTATAACTCTATATTTTCCTGAGTAATTATTCTCATACTAGGAAATTCTAAAGCACAAAGTCTAGGATTTATAATCTTATCATTTGTTTTATAACAGCCTAAATCTATTGCACAACTGTATTTATTTATTATTGGTTCTTCAAATATTGTATGTCCATAAACATTAAAAATTTCTTTGTTATCATAATCTTTATATCTACTCCAAAGTAATTGAATTTTAAAAAGGTCTTTTTCTTTTTTATTTTCTCTACGTCTTAAATTCCATCTTCTACCTACTGCTGAATGAGAAACTACTAAATATCTTCCATCTTTAGTTTTATAGTCTTTGTATTCTTTATATAAGGGTAGTTTTTTTATAAACTCTATTTGCTTATAAAACTCATCTTTTGAAGTATATGAATTAACTGTTTGTTCTCCACCTGTTCTAAAAAGCCATCTAGCTAAAGATGGGTTTTCTCTATCATTTCCTAACATAGGAGCGTGTTCTATAAAGACTTGTTCGTGATTTCCTAAAACACAATCATAGTTATTATCCATAATCAGTTTTACAACATCACAAGAATTATTTCCTCTATCTACTAAATCTCCTACAAAACATATTTTTGATTTTTCTTTATTTGGAAACTTATCAATTAGAGCTAATAGAGTCTTATAACAGCCATGAACATCACTTATGATATAAATATTTTCATACATTATATTTCTTTAATTTTGGTATTCATTCTTGTAGCCCTATTATATTATGACTGTAATAATACAATAATTAATATTATGTTGTAATCTTTTTAAATTTTAATAGAACTTATGAATATAATCAAGTAAGTTTATAAAGGTAATATCCTTACCTTTTTCTTGCAAAAATTCATTTAAGTACTTTTGGGCAGCGTCCATATCTTGAGTTTGTTCAATTTCTACAAGTTTTGCATATAAAGGAGCTATTACATCAACAGCTGAATGTGAAATTGTTTTTCTATGTGCATTATAACCAATAACAGTATTTGTATCTAAATCTACTCTTGTTTTAAATTCTGTAAATATCCAATAATATTTACCATTTTTTGCAAGATTTTTAACTACTGCATTTACATTTTTTCCAGATTGAATTCTTTCCCAAAGTAATTTAAAAATCACTTTTGGCATATCGGGATGTCTTATAATATTATGTTGTTTTCCAATTAGTTCATCTTTTGAATACCCTGAAATTTCTGTAAAGTAATCATTACAATATGTAATTACACCTTTGGCATCTGTTTCACTAACTAAATATCTTTTATTTTCTAGTTTTATTTCTTCATTTAGAGGAATCACTTTACTCATTTATAATCCTTTTGTAAATTATATCTTAATAGAAAAAATATTTTATAGATAGATTACATTGATTTTATTATAAAAATATACTAGCAAAGGAATATTTATATTCTTCATCTAGTTTATAGCAATAATTCAGTAACATATCTAAAATCTATAAAGAACAAAAAGTATAAAAGGATTATTAATTTTGAAAAAGAATAATAATATTAAGAAAATATCAAATTACGCAATGGTTGGTGGTTTAGGAGCTATTTTAGTATCTGGATTAGTTGGATGTGAAGATAAATCGAATAACCAACAAAACTTCCAACAAAGTGAAGCATTTGGAAATGCAAGTCAAAGACAAGCAGCTTTTGTAGTTATCGAAGAATCAAAAGATGGTAAATATACAATTGTTGATGAATTTCCTGCATCTAAAACTACAATTGTTTTAAGAAAACCAGATGGAACAGAGAGAATTCTTACAAAAGAAGAAATTGATAAGTTAGTTAAATTAGAAGAAAGAAAAATTGATAATGGAACATCAGGATTAACAAACCCAAATTCTGCAGAAGCTAGTGCAGGAATGGGTCTTGGTGGAGTTTTAATGTCATCAATTGCAGGAGCTATGTTAGGTTCATATATTGGAAATAAATTATTTGGTAATCAAAACTACCAAAATCAAAGAAAAGCACAATACAAATCTCCGCAAACATATAGTAAATCAAAAAGTTCTTTTTCTAAAGCAGCATCTAGTACAAATAAATCTAGTGCTTCTAAAAAAAGTGGCTTCTTTGGAAATAAATCATCAACTACTACGAAGAGAAGATCTTCGTTCTTTGGTGGTTAAGAAATGAATTTATTAAAATTAGAGCCATTAACAGATGAATACTTAGAATCAATAGGTTTTAAGTGGCATACAGATGAAGACAATACTTCATATATTGCAAATGAAGTTGTAGAAGTAAGTGAAGATGAAGCAAATGCTTATTATGAAGCTACAAACGAACTGTATGATATGTTTTGTGAAGCTGGTGAGTATGTAATTGAAAATGACTTATTTCATGAAATAAATATTCCTTTTAACTTAGTAGAAACGATTAAAGAATCGTGGGAAAATGACGTTCATTGGCACTTATATTCAAGATTTGATTTAGCAGGTGGACTAGATGGTAAACCAATCAAATTAATCGAATTAAATTCAGATACACCAACTTCACTTTTTGAAACAGCTATTATTCAATGGGCTTTATTAAAAGCAAATGGATTAGATGAAGCAAGCCAATTTAACAATCTTTATGATGCATTAAAAGATAACTTCAAAAGAATCATCACATTAGATTCTGATATTGAAAAATTTGAAGAGTATTATAAAGACTTAGGTTGGAAGATACTATTTTCTTCAATTTCATCTTCAGATGAAGATGAAAATACTACTAAGCTTTTACAACATATTGCAACAGAAGCTGGCTTTAATACTGACTTTGAACATATTGATAAAGTTGAGTTTAACGACGAAGGAATTTTTAAAGATGAAGAAAGCTTTGAATTTTGGTTTAAACTAATTCCTTGGGAAGATATTGCAATTGATGAGAGTGAATTAGCTCTTATTTTAGCAGAGATTATCAAAGATAAAAAAGCAATTATTTTTAATCCTGCTTATACTTTAATGTTCCAATCAAAAGGTTTTATGAAAATTCTTTGGGACTTATATCCAAATCATCCTCTTTTACTTGAATGTTCTTTTGAACCATTAGAGGGAAAAAAACAAGTTGAAAAAAGATGCTTTGGAAGAGAAGGCGCAAATACTAAAATTATAAACGAAGATGGAAGTATTGATACTGAAACTCCGGGTGAATACGAAGGTCATAAAGCAATATATCAAGAGTATGTAGAACTAAATACAGACTCAAATGGTGTAACTTACCAAGCTGGTGTATTTTATGCTTATGAAGCTTGTGCTTTAGGATTTAGACGTGGTGAAAAGATTTTAAATAACACATCTAAATTTGTAGGTCATATTGTTAAATAACTAAGGTTCTCCTTAGTTATTTACTTTACTTGCTCACTTTAAAAAGTAAATAAATATTTACTTTTGCTCTCTAAAATTATAAAAACTCCTAAAATTCAATTTAAATCTAATTTTTTTTAGTAAATAAAATTTTACTATTATTCTAAATGTCATACTAAGGTCATATTGCAAAGACATAATTCCACATAATTTATAAAACAGGAGTATGTCATGTTAAAGACATTGTTAATGCTTTTAGGTCTTAGTTCAATTGCCTTTGCTTATACAGCAGTTAGTGAAGCAAATCAAGATTTAATTTACACAATGCTAGCTTATGGAAAAGAAGGTAGTGTTTATTTAGATGAAGTATTTGTTGCTTTACAAACAAAACTATTTAAAAATACTTATTTAGGAATTATTGTAATTATTCCATTAATCTTTTTAGTTCACTATCTAATCATTGGTCCAAAAAAGTTTAGTCATGAGGGAAAAAAGTATTATATATTCTCTTTGTTTAATAGAATAATTCATGGGATGTCAGCAGTATCATTTATGGTTTTAGTACCGACTGGTTTAATTATGATGTTTGGTTCATACTTTGGTGGTGGAGAGTTCGTACGAGTATCTAAAGAACTTCATGCAGTTTCAAATTTCTTATTTATGATAAGTGTTGTTCCTATGTTTATAATGTGGGTTAGAAATATGTTATTTACAGGTGAAGATATTAAATGGTTTATGATTTTAGGTGGATATTTATCTAAAGAGAAAAAACCAATTCCTGCAGGGAAATTTAATGCAGGACAAAAAATGTGGTTTTGGGTATGTACAATAGGTGGTATTGTAATGATTTTCACAGGTATAACTATTTACGTTCAAGATTTAAATCTAGGTATTTTAACAATGTTTGGATTTACAAAGATTGAGATGCTAAGATATTGTATTATCGTACATAATATTGTAGGTATGGCTATGGTTGCACTATTCTTTACTCATGTATATATGTCAATGTTTGCTATTAAAGGTGCTTTGCAAAGTATTATAAACGGGTATAAAGAAGAGGAAGAAGTTAAGATTTTACATAGTTCTTATTATAAAGAATTAAAAGAGAAAGATACTCCTAGTTAATAGCATACTCAACAGCTTTTTGAGCATGAATAGAAGTAGTATCTAAAAGTATTACTTCTGTATCTTTTTGATGTACTAACATTCCAATTTCAGTACATCCTAATATCACAGCTTGTGCTCCATTATTAGATAAAGACTCGATTATTCGTAAATACTCTTTTTTAGAAAACTCACTTATAACACCTAAGCAAAGCTCTTTATAAATAACATCATGAATAATCATTCTATCTTTTTTATTTGGAGTTAACACTTCTAAAGAGTATTTATCTTCTAACCTACCCTTATAAAAATCTTGCTCCATTGTAAATGCAGTTCCTAATAATCCAACAGTTTTAATTCCTTTTTTTACTAAAACTTCTGCTGTTGCATCTGCAATATGAAGAATAGGAATACTTATAGACTTTTCAATAACAGGGGCAACTTTATGCATAGTATTTGTGCAAATAAGTAAAAAATCTGCACCTGAAGCTTCTACATTTTTAGCTGCACTTGTCAATATATTAGCTGTTTCTTCCCAGTTACCTTCATGCTGTAATTTCTCAATTGGATCAAAATCTACACTATACATAGCAATTTTTGCAGAGTGTAAACCACCAAGTGAGTTTTTAACCCCTTCATTTATAGCTTTATAATATCCTGCTGTACTTTCCCAAGACATCCCGCCTAATAATCCAACTGTTTTCATGTTATATTATCTTCTTTATAGTTACGCAATTCATCCAACAATAATTCAAAACATATTTCAAGAATTTTAAGATTTTTTAAAAGTAACATTGGTTTATGTTTTAATACTGTTTCATTATCATTTAATTCGACATTTCTTATATCTATTTCACCTTCAATTAATACAAGGTCAAATCTAATTTTATCATTTGAAAAGCTTAAAGAGATTGGTAAATAATACTCTTTTTCATCATCACTTAAATACCAATTAGAACCTTTTTGTATCATTACATTCGGTAAGGGAGAGTTGTAAACTATACTTTCCATTGAGTATTTATTAAAAATAATCTCTTTTAAAGTTAAAGGATTTATAAGTTCAGTATTTAAGTTTTTCTTAACTCTTTTATACATTGCTTTCCATAATAAAGAGTTAGTTTTTTTCGTTGAATCCAAATGAAATAAGGCTTCATCATCTAAGTAATATATTTTAGTCATAATTTTTTATATACTCTTTCATCATAGAGAAATCTACAATATTTTCTATTTTAATATCTAAATCCATTAAATATAAATTTTTAATATCAAAACTTTCAAGTTTTACTAAATCTTTTCCCGTTGTTAGTATTTGATATTCTTTATACTTTTCTTTTATATCTTCTATTTCAGATTCTAAAAAAGTATGATGATCAGGATATGCTAAAAGCTTAGTATCTTTTGGCAAAAATTCTAAAAGTCTTTTTGGTTTTGAAATAGCTGTTAAAACTATAACATTTTCATTTAAAGCAACTTCTTTATCATCTTTAGTGTTTTTTTTAATAGTAATAATTCTATTAAAATCCTTACCCTCTTTTAATTCTAAATCAGCATAAGCATATAAGCCTTTAGGCTCTCTATATCCACCACTTGGAAGACAATAAAAGTTTGTTGGTTCATTTTTTGGTCTTAATAAAATATTAAATTTTTTAATATTATATTTTGAAAAACCATCATCTAAAAACACAATTTTACATTTCAGCTCTTTTGCTTTTAAAATAGCTTTACTTCTATCTTCACTTACAATTATTGTAGCATTTGGTAAAGACTTCGCTAAAAGCATTGCTTCATCTCCACTCACACTTATATCTTCTAAAATTTGACCTTTATTAGATATTACATATAAGCCTTTTGAAGCTCTTCCATAGCCTCTAAGAATTACACAAGCATTATCATATTTTGATGCAAGTTTTATCGCAATTGGTGTTTTACCACTTCCACCTACTATTATATTTCCAATAGAAATTACAGGTATTCCAAAATCTTTTTCTTTTGCAAAAGTACGTTTTGTTAAAATAATAAGCATATAGATAAAAGTAAGTGGGAGTAAAAGGTAAGCGATTATTTGCTGAAAAGCATTTGGAAAGAAGAGATAATCTTCAATCCATAAGTAAAGTTTTTGTTTCAAAGCAGATTAAATCCACTCAGAAGCTACATCAATAACTTGATCACAAACATAGTTTACTTCATCGTCTGTAAGGCTTGCATACATTGGAAGTGATAGTATTTGCTGATAATTATTTAAGGCATTTGAAAATGCAGTAATTTTAATAGAATACTTAGTTTTGTAATAAGAAAGTAAGTGTAAAGGAATATAGTTAAGTCCAGTAGCAACTCCTCTTTCTTTTAAAGCTCTAGCAAAAGCATCTCTATTTCTTGATATTTTTACAATAAACTGTGTAAAGATATGTTCTTCTTTATATGAAGGTATTTCTATATGCTTAACACCTGTTAATCTTTTTTCATAAAGTTTTGCTATTTCTTTTCTTCTTTTGATAAATTTTTCTGTTTTATTTAACTGTGCAAGTGCATAGGCTGCATCTAATTCAGATAAATCATATTTATGTCCAATATCAACTACATCATACACATAATCCAAGTTTCCATAACTATCGTAAGTAGTTGTTAATGCATGAGTTCTAAGAAGCTTAGCTCTATTTGCTATGTCTTCATTATCTGTAATAATAACACCAGATCTAGAAATCGCATATTTACTATTTGATGGATTTGTAGAAAAAATAGTCATATCAGCTCTTAAGCTTCCAACTCTTTTCCCCTTATACATAACACCAAGTGCAGATCTACAGTCTTCAATTAAAATAATTCCATATTTTTGAGCTATATCATAAATTCTATCTAAATCAGGAGTTTGTCCACCTACAAAAGTAATTATTGCACCTCTTAATTTTTTTGATTCATTTTCAGCCAAGGCTTTTTCAAACTTATCAACATCAATATTCATATCATCCATATTAATATCAATAAATATAGGCTCAGCATCAAAATGTCTTACAACTTCTGGTAAATTTACAAATGAATTTACAGACATTAGAATTTTATCACCTCTTTTAAGTTTTATTGCACTTAAGGCAAGATGAATAGCAGAAGTTGAAGTTGAAGTTGCAACTGCATATTTAGCACCAATAAAGGATGTCATTTTTTCTTCAAATTCAATAGCTTTTGATAAATCATCTTTTGATTCTAAAACACTTCTTATTTGAGTTAGTTCCTCATTATCTAAAGATGCTTTATATATAGCAATATCTCTTTTCATTATTTTATGCTCCAGTTAATATTTGCAATTGTTGGTAATTTACCTTTAAAGGCATTTGATTTTATTCTATATTCTAACATATCTATTAATTTACTCTCAAAGCCTAAAGATACTAATTCTTCTTTGCTCTTTTTTTCATCTACTAAAAGCTTTAGAACATCATCCATTTGCTTATATGAGTAGCCAAGTTCATCTTCATCACTTTGACCTTCCCATAAATCTGCACTTGGAGCCTTTGTAAGAATTGAATCAACAACTCCTATATATTTTGCAAATTCAAACTCATCACTTTTGTACATTTCGCCAATTGGATTAATAGCACAAGCAATATCTCCAAAAATAGTTCCATAACCTAATAATAATTCACTCTTATTTGAAGTTCCAACTACCAAAGATCTTTCTCGTGAAGACACATCGTAAAGTACTGACATTCTCATTCTTGCAGAAAAGTTTCCAATTCTTAATTTATCTTCGTCCATATTGTTTATAAAAGATTCAACCATAGGTGCAATTGAAATAATTTCATATTTAATTTCGAACTTCTTACAAAGCTCAACGGCATGATCTGTTGAGCTTTGAGAAGAGAATTGAGATGGCATTAAAACACAATTTAACTTATCTCCAAAAACTTCTTTACAAAGTACTGCTACAACTGCTGAATCTAATCCACCTGATAACCCAACTGTAACTTTTTCTAACCCAGATTTTTCAACTTCATTTTTTAAAAAGTCAATTAATTGTATTTTTATATTTGGCCAATTTATCAATTATAATCCTTTATATAATAATTATATCTCATCTTTTTTTGTTTTTTCATAAATCTCATCTAAATACTCTGCTGTAATAGCTGATACGTTCTGTTTTCTACCATTTAACTGATTTACAATATCTTCTAATTCTTCTTCTTGAAAATATTCAAGATAACTAGGATTAATGTCAATTACTTCATCTTTATTAATTTTTAGTAACTCTTTAATTTGAATTATTAATTCTTCTTTCATTTTTTAATTCTTTACAAATTTATTTACAATTTCATCTAAATAAAGTTCCATTTTTTCTACACCTTTATCATGACTTGGATTGATGCAAGATTTACAACATGTACCAGCATCCGTTAACTTCCCTATTTCTTCAATAGAAGAAGCTCCTCTATCTTTTATAGCATGTATAATTTCACCTAATGTTGTGTGCTTACAAGTACAAACTTCGTATGAGTGTTGAAATTGTCTAGCCATTATACTCTCTCAGTTTTAATTTCATTCAATATATCTTTACAATATATTTTCTTTTTCATTTTTCCATTATCGCCTTCTTCAAAAATACAGTGTCTACACTCAGTTCCTGCAGTTGTTAAATCCTGAATATCTCTTAAAGTTGGGTTTTCCTTATCTTCTAATGCAATAATAATTTGTTCAATCGAAACATTTTTACAATTGCAAACTTCGTATGAATTATCAAAACCTAGCATTAGTTTCCTCTATTTTTTTTAATTAACTCATAAGCTTCATTTATCTCTTGAAGTTTTTTTGTAGCTTCGTCAATTATATTTTGTGATTCTCCACGTCCTGACATAATATCAGGATGGAATTGTTTTACTAATTTTCTATAATTTTTCTTAATAACCATATCATCATCACTAGAGTTTGACTCTAAAACTTCGTATGCATTTTCTAAAGTAAGTGCATTTGATGAAGCTTGATTTGAATAAAAAGCTTCAAAAGTATTGATTAAATTATCAAAATCTTGGCTTTTAATTTTTAGTGCATTTGCAATATCTTCTACTATCATTCTCTCAGTTTTCGAAAACTCTTTATCAATAAATGCAAGATTTAATAAATACTCCATAATTTTAACACGTTTTGCATAATCAAACTTTGTTAAAGTGTATAATCTTTGACAAATTTCTAAGGTATTATCAAAACTCTCTTTTTGTTCTTTATATAATACTTTTAGTTTTTCTCTCACTTCTTCATTATTTTCAAAATGACTTGAAATATCATTGAAGGTGTGTTTTAATAATTCTGCTTCTAATTCACATACTTTTCCATCTGCTTTTGCAACTTTAGCCATTAATGCTATTAAAAGTCCAGCTTCATGATTTAATAAATCACCATCAAAATTCTCTTTATATTTTAAATTAATGTTTTTAAACTTTTCTGTTTTATAGTTTTTTGCAATTATATATAATATAAACCCTACTATTAGTAATACAATTATTTTCATACTCTTCCTTAAAGTTCTAATTTCTTATATTTTCAATGATTTTATCTAATTTTACTTGAAAAATAAATTTATATTAATTTGTCTTTTTGCTCAAATTAGATAAAATCTTACTCTTAAATATACACTGGAGTTATATAATGTTTGGAATGGGCTTTATGGAAATTTTTCTAATTGCAATTATTGCAGTTATTGCACTTGGACCTGATAAATTACCAACAGCTATGGTAGAAGTAGCAAAATTTTTAAAGAAATTTAAATCAGGTATTGATGATGCAAAATCGACTTTAGATAATGAACTAAACATAACAGAAATGAAAGCAGAAGCTAATAAGTTTAAAGCTCAATTATCAGACACAAAAATGTCTATGACTAGTGATTCTAGAGTAAATCTAGGTCTTGGTGATATTATGAATGATGATTTAAAAGAAGAAAAACCAAAAATCAAGAAAGAAAAAAAGAAAAAAACTGAAAAAGTTGAAAAACCTGCACAAGTAGAAGAAAATCCAGCTAATAAATTTAAAGTTAATTTTGACGATAAAAAGAAAGAGGACAAAGTTTAATGTTTGATGATTTAAAACCACATATTGCAGATTTAAGAAAAAGGTTGATGATTTCTGCATTATCACTTTTTGTATTCTTTATAGCATGTTTCTTTTTTTATGAACCAATTTTAAGATGGATGATGGTTCCAGTTGAAGCTGTTCTTCCTCCTGATTCAAAAATGGTTGCAGTTGAGATTCAAGAAACATTCTTCACAGCACTTAAAGTTGCATTCTTTTCAGGATTTATACTTTCACTTCCTGTGATATTCTGGCAATTATGGCTATTTTTAGCACCAGGACTTTATGATCATGAAAAAAAGCTTGTAGTTCCTTTCGTATTCTTTGCAACACTTATGTTCTTAATGGGTTCTTCATTTGCTTACTATGTTGTTGTACCTTATGGTTTTGAATTTCTTGTAAACTTTGGTTCGGCAGTTGTTACAATCTTACCAAGTATTGGTAAATATGTTGGCTTCTTTACTAAACTATTATTTGGTTTTGGTATAGCTTTTGAATTACCAGTAATTACATTTTTTCTAGCAAAAATTGGTCTTGTTGATGATAGAATGTTAAAAGATTTCTTTAAATATGCAGTAGTAATTATTTTTATAATGGCATCACTTTTAACACCTCCTGATGTAATAACACAATTTTTAATGGCAGGTCCATTGATTATTCTTTATGGAGTATCGATTTATATTGCAAAAGTTTTCAATCCCGCACCAGTTGAAGATGAAGATGAACTTGATGATTTAGATGAAGAAATCGATGAAGATGAAGATTTAGATGAACAAGATTTTGACAATGAAAAAAAGAGAAAATAAATATATATGTTAGACCCCTTAAAAACTTCAAGCTATGATTATTCTTTACCAAAAGAGCTCATAGCTTCAAAACCAGTACACCCAGCAGATAGTGCAAAACTATTAGTTTATAATAGAAAAACAAACACAATCACTCACTCAACATTTAAAAGCCTTATGGATTTTTTACCTAAAGATATATCTGTTTTTTTAAACGATACAAAAGTTATAAAAGCAAGAATATTTGGTAAAAAAGAATCTGGTGGAAAAGTTGAACTATTATTAAATAAACCCTTGTTTATGGATAGATATTTAGTAATGATTAGAGGAAAAGTAAATATTGGAATGGTTTTATATTTTGATGAAGATATAACTGTTAAAGTATTAAAAATAAACGAAGATGGCACTAGAGTAGTAGAATTTTATCAAAATGAAGAAAAGCTAGATTTTTTAACATTAGTTGAAACTTTAAATAAAATAGGTCATCTACCACTTCCTCATTATATGAATAGAGAAGATAATGAAGAAGATAATACTAACTATCAAACACTCTTTGCTAAAAATTATGGAGCAGTTGCAGCTCCTACTGCCTCATTACACTTTACAGAAGAGTTACTAGAAAAGATTAATGATAAGTTTGATGTAAACTATTTAACACTTCATGTGGGTGCAGGAACTTTTAAACCAGTTGATGCAGAAGATATTTTAAGCCATCCAATGCATAGTGAATACTTCGAAATAGGAAGAGAAGCAAAAGAATCTTTAGATAAAGCATCAAAAGTCTTAGCAGTTGGTACTACAGTTACAAGAACAATAGAATATTATGCAAGAAAAAACATGATTGCAGGAGAATGTGATTTATTTCTAAATCCTGCAAATAAACCTATAAAAGTTGATCATTTACTTACAAATTTTCACTTACCAAAATCAACATTGATTATGCTAATAGCGTCATTTGTAGGATTAGAAAAAACACTAGAAATATATGAAGAAGCTATAAAAGAAGAATACAGATTTTTTTCTTATGGTGATGGAATGTTAATAATATAAAGAGGAATTTAAAAGATGGCACATTACGTACTATTTGATACAGAAACGACAGGTAATAAAGACGATGATAGAGTTATTCAATTTGGAGCAATGATTATTGACCAAAAAGGAAAAGTTGAAGCTTATGATGAATTTTGTTCTACTGATGTTGGAATAAAAATTGAAGCTATGGAAGTTCATAATATTACGCCAGATATGATTGAAGGGAAAATAACTGCTACTCAAACTACATTTTATAAAAAACTTGAAGAGTTAAACACAAGCGAAAATTATATCATTGCGCATAATATTTCATTTGATATGGGAATGATAGAAAAAGAAGGTTTTGTAAATAATTATAAAAAACTTGATACATTAAGATGTGCAAAGCATTTATTTTCAGATCTTCCTTACCATAGATTACAGTACTTAAGATATGCACTAGATTTATATAAAACAGAAAAAGCAGAAGCTGCTAAATTAGGTATTACAATCAAAGCGCATGATGCTTTAGGTGATGTTCTAGTGATGAAGTTATTCTTATCAAAACTAGTTGCTAAATGTAGAGAGATTTATCCTGATTATAATCCAATGGAAAAACTAGTTGAACTTACATCAACTCCTGTATATATTAAAACGTTCAAATTTGGTAAACACAAAGGTAAAGATGTAGCAGAAGTTGCTAAAGAAGACTCAGGTTACTTAAACTGGATGAGAACAAATATGGATTTAGATGAAGATTTAAAATATACACTAGATAAAGTTCTAGGAAGTTCAAACCCTTACTAAACTCTTCTTCTTTATAATCTCTAAACAATAAAAGAATAGAATATTTCATAATAAAAGGTTTAATTATGGAATATTCTGAAATATCTAAAAGAATAAAAGTCTATCAAATAACAGCAATTTTATCTATTTTACTAACACTTTCTGGTTTTACATATAATGTATATAGATTAGAACAAAGTGAAATAAACTCTAATATAAGAACCTCCAGCTTTGAAATGTTAAAAGAGTTAGCCTCTTTAGAACAAATTGTTTATGCAGCTTTCTATGAAAAAGATAAGGTTTTAGGGAACCCTCGGACTGGATGGGTAAAAGTTGGAATGATTACAGATTTAAGTATTATTTGCTTTAATGAAAAAGCTATGGAATCAAAACAATTAGTTAAAATTTGGGAAAATAATTGGTCGAGTATGGATACAAATCAAGAATCAGTAGAAAAAATTGTTAAAAGTATAGATAAAGTAAGAGAAAAAATAAGAACTGTACTACAAAACTTAAATTGAAATACCTAATTTAGGGCTTTATTATATAAGTTTCATAAAAGTTACACTATAATTTTGCAAAAAAGGTAATTTAAGTGAACAAATTTTCAAGAATTGGTTTTGTGCTAGCAGCTGCAGGTTCTGCAGTAGGATTAGGTAATATATGGAAGTTTCCGTATGTAACGGGAGAATATGGTGGTGGAGCCTTTGTAATAGTCTATTTATTAGCTATTTTATTTATAGGTCTAGTTGTTTTTTTAGCAGAAGCCGTAATTGGACAAAATGCACAAGCAAATGTTGCTACATCATTTATAGAAACTTCAAAATCAAAAAATCCCAAGTGGAAATTTGCAGGTATTATTATCATTTCAGGATTAATAATACTATCTTTTTATTCAGTTGTTTTAGGTTGGATATTAAACTATGTATTTACCTCTTTTTCAGATTTACCAACAGATTCTAAAACTGCAGGTTTAGCCTTTGAAACATTAATATCTAAAGATATAGCTTTACAACTGTTTTATCATACTTTAATAGCTGGAACTGTTATTTATATAGTTTTAAAAGGAATAAAAGATGGTATCGAAAAGATAAATCTAATTTTAATGCCTTTATTAGGGATTATTTTATTTGGTCTACTATTATATGCCTTATCTCTTGACAGCTTTACTAAAGCTCTTAGCTTTATGTTTACACCTGATTTTTCAAAGATTGATGAAAATGCATTACTTGCAGCTTTAGGACAAGCTTTTTTTACTCTTTCTTTAGGGGTTGGTACTATTATGACTTATTCAGCATCTCTTGATAAAGAAGTAAACTTTGTAAAATCATCAATTCTTGTAGCTATTGTAGATACTTCAATTGCAATAATTGCAGGACTTATAATCTTTTCTTTTCTTTTTGAAGCAGGAGCACAAAGTTCAGCGGGACCTGGACTTGTATTTATTTCATTACCTGTGATTTTTTCAGGATGGGGAATATTAGGACAAGTTATTGCAATTTCATTCTTCATTGCACTTTTATTTGCAGGTATTACATCTGCTGTTTCTATGATTGAGCCATCATTAATGTATTTTATTGAAAGATTTAATATGACAAGAAAAAAAGCCGTTGTTTTATGTGGTGGTACTTTTTATATATTAGGGATAGTTGCCCTACTTTCAATGTCTACAAAATATGGAGCTGATTTAACTTTCTTTGGAAAAAATGCTTTTGATTTAATGGACTTTATAACATCATCAATTATGATGCCACTTGCAGCAATTGTAACTTGTGTATTCTTAGGATATTATGTTGATAAAAAATTACTTGAAGAAAAGTTTTTAAAGCATACGTCTAAAACACTATTTAATATTTGGTATGTATTAGTGAAATATATTGTACCATTTGTGATATTAATATTGTTATTGAATAAATTAGGAATTTTAAAATAAAGAGAGAATAAAAGAAGTAAGCAGATTAAAATCTGCTTACTAAGAAAAACTTACAGAATTGTAACGTTTTGAGCTTGAGGTCCTTTTTGACCTTCACCGATTTCGAAAGATACTTTTTGTCCTTCTTCAAGAGAAACTCTACCATAACCTGTGTTATTGATTTGTCTAAAGTGTACGAATACATCATCGCCACCAGTCTCTTGTTGGATAAATCCAAAACCTTTTTCACTATTGAACCATTTTACAGTTCCGTTAACTTGTTCTGCCATTGCAAAATCCTTTTAATTGTAATACACCTTATTTCTAAAGTGGTCGAAAATAAAAAGTAAATACTTTTCTATGTTTCAGTTACCCAAATTATAGCAAAAAAAAATTACAATATCAATATATTTTGGCTTTTATAGCAAAAAAAGGCAATAATTACACTTTTTATGCATAAAAATTGCATATTTTGCTATATTTTGATTAATTCTTTATATTCGTTATTATCGAATCTTTCTTCAAACCATGAAGGAAGTATTTGAGTTAAAAATGGATAAGTAATAAGCATATTACAAAATACATCATATACACAAGATGCATCTTCACTTGCATATTTAACTTGAATATCAGTTAAGTTAACGTTTTCCCAGTTTGACCTAGAAATTCTTTTAGATTTTTGTAAGTTTTTATTTAGGAAAAGCAATACACTTTTTTTAGCTCCTATATCATTTGGATATGCCATTTTTGATTTAAACAATGAACCAAAATCAATACAGCATTTAGGTCTAATTCTAAACTCTTGATATAAAGCTGAGTTATCGCCATTTAGACCAATTCCAACTTTTACAATATTTCTATTTGTTAATATGTTTAATAAAGGCTTGATATTTCTAATTAGATGAACTTGAAATAAGTAACAATCTGTTGCATTAGACATTTGAATAATTGCTATGGGGCTTGGAGGAACGCCTTTTTGAAAAATTGGTTTTTGTTCTGTATCAAATCCAAGAATTTTAGAAGTACTTAAATCTAAAACTGCTTCATTTAAACCTTTTTCATCTTTGATAACATGAACATTTTTATTTTTCATTGTGTAATTAGGTAAGTTTTCATCTGTATAGTTATTGATATTATCTAGTTTTGTAATAAAATCAATTAGTTTATACGTTTTTTCATCAAAAGATTCTGATACATTTTCAAAAGCATTTGAAAAAGCTTTTTCTATATCTTCTCCAGCTTTCTTGCCACAAATCTTCTTTATTAAATCTACTCTACTCTTATTTATAAATGACTCTGATATATCTATCTTCAAAAAATCTCCAAAATTTATACTTTAATGAAATAATATCTAAAACTCTTTGAATAACACGCTTAAGTTCTGTTTTTATTAAAATAGTTTTTAAAAAGTCTAAACCAACTGTTTACATTTTTAATATAATCCTCTTCACATAAGAGTTTTCGCTCTTGTGTATAATTCAATTCTTCTACAAGCTTTTTATACTTTAAAGGTGAGTTTCCATAAAGATAACATACACAATCATAATATCTTTGAATATCCAAACTATGTTCATCTATAAAATCTTCATTAGATAAAACATGATTATTACTATAAAGCTTAAAAATATCACTTGTACTCAATAATATTTCATCCCCATTTTTGAAAAACTCCATTAACATTACTGCTGCAAAATTATCTGCTATATCTTCTTGATTGCCAACAACAGGTAGATTATAAATTTCAATCAAAGCATGAGCTAGTTCGTGTAATATTGTCTGCATTAAAACATCAATTGTTGCATCTTTCTTGCTAATGCCTGTTTTATCATAGTCAACTTCCTTAAAAATATTATATGTTTCTTGGTAAAAGCTATAAGGTATTAAAATTTTATTTGTTTCATTATTATATAAAGGACCATCATTTTTTCCTATTTCTATAATAACTTTCTTTTTAATATAAAACTTTTTATTTAAAGTGTCTAATAGTATGTTTATAGAATCTGAGTTTTCAATTGTTTTTTTTATTTGTTTTTCATAGTAGTTTGACGTTTCTGAAAAACTTATCTTTATATTATTATTTGAAAATGCAGTACTTGTTATAAGTAAAGAAAAGAGTATTATAAAAATTGATTTCTTATATAGCATATATTATTCCATTATTTTAAATTTTGAGCATAAAAAAAAGGGAGTTAACAGTAGTTAAACTCCCTTTTATTAATATATTAGGTAAACAAAACATTTGTTTACCTTATCACTACACAGTGATTTAAATTATTATATTAGTTTGTAACAATACTAAAAATGTGAAACCTTCGTCATTTGCACCTCCGTATTATTTGGTTACTGACATTATAACATCTTTTTAAATTAAAGTTAGCTTAATTTTAGTATTTTTTTTATAAAATAAAAAAAAGGATTTTAATGTTTTTAAATACTATTAAAAATATATTTGTTAAAGAACAAATATTTGAGTGTATTATTTGGGATGGAAAAACTATGAAGTACCAAGATTTAACTCAAAAACAAATTGATAAGATGAACAATGACCCAAAATATAAAGATTGGACAATTACTATAAAAGATGATTGTTAATATTTATTAAGATAAAATAATATTATGGAATTACTAGATATAGATGAAAAGATTTACCTTTTAGAAGAAAATAATTTTGATTTCCCAAATTTAGAAATGATGAATGGAGATCTTATTGCAATTGGTGGAGATTTTCATCCTCAAAGATTAATAAATGCCTATAAAAATGGTTTATTCCCTTGGTTTATAGATGAAAACAATTATATCCATTGGTATAGTCCAAAGAAGAGAATGGTTCTTTATCCTGAAGATTTCAAGCTCTCAAAAAGTTTAAAAAAGAGTATTAAAAACAAAGGTTTTGTTATTAAATCTAATGAAAACTTTGAAGAAGTGATAAAAAACTGTGCAAATATAAAAAGAAAACATGAAGATGAAACTTGGATTAGTGATGAATTTATCCAAGCTTATACTAATCTTTTTGAATTAGGTTATGTTTTTTCAATAGAGTGTTATTTAGAAGATGAACTAGTAGGTGGATTATATGGTCTTTTAATCAATGATATTTTTTGTGGAGAAAGTATGTTTGCAAAAGCAACTGATGCCTCAAAAGTAGCTTTTTATCACTTATGTAAACAAGCTAAATCAAATGGAATTAAGATGATTGATTGCCAAGTTTATAATGATCATTTAGCTTCTTTAGGTGCAAAAGAAATATCTAGAGAAAAATATTTTGATATTTTAAAGGTTAAAAATGAAAACTAAACATGATTTAAATGAACTACATAACTTTATTGAGCTTATCTCAGATTTAGTTTTTGTTAAAAATTTAAAGGGACAATATACTCATGTAAATAAAGCATTTTTAAATTTTTTTAATAAAAAAAGAGAAGATGTAATTTTAAAAACTGATTTTGAATTATTTAAAAAAGAAAATGCCACTAAATTCAGAGAGAATGATAAGAAAATATTAGAGAATAAAATAAATATAGAAAATATAGAAGAAGAAATACTAAAAGATGATAATACTATTTCTTATTTTACTTCTTCAAAACAAATACTTTATGATTTAGAAAATAATGAAGTTGGTTTATTTTGTGTCTCAAGAAATATAACAATTAGAAAAGAATATGAACTAATATATGAAAATAATAAAAATCTATTAAGATACATTGCAATTGAAAGTAATTTAGAAAAAATCTTAAAAAAAATTGTTTCTTTAGCCGAAAGTTCAAATAAAGGCACTAAATGTAGTGTTCTTTTACTAGATAAGAGTAAACAGTACTTATTAAAAGGTGCAGCTCCTAGCTTGCCTGATTTTTATAATGAAGCTATTAATGGTCTTAAAATTGGTGAAAAAGTTGGTTCTTGTGGAAGTGCAGTTTTTAAAAAACAAAGAGTTATTGTTGAAAATATTGATACTCATGAAAATTGGCAACCCTACTTAGAATTAACACAAAAAGCAAATTTACATGCATGTTGGTCACAACCTATTATCTCTTCAAATAATGAAGTGCTTGGAACATTTGCAATATATAATAGCATTCATAAAGCACCTTCTGATTTTGAATTAAAATTAATTTATGGATATTCAAATATTGCTTCAATTGCTATTGAAAAAGACAATACATACAAAAAAATAGTTGAAAATGAACATCAACTTACTCAATTATTTAATAATACACAAAGTGGATTAATTCATATAAATAAAGATAGAAAAATCATAAAAGTAAATAAACGTTTTGCAGATATATTTGGATATGAATCTGAAAATGAGATAATGGAAAAAGATTCAAAAGAGTTACATCTATCAAAAAAGAGTTATGAAGAATTTGGAAAGAATTTTATTGATATATTCAAAAATAAAAAAATCTCTGATATAGAATTTCAGTTTAAGAAAAAAGATGGAACTACAATCTGGTGTGAAGTTGCAGGAAAATCTTTAGATAAAACTCTTCCTTTTGAGTTGCCAGAAGGTATTCTTTGTACAATAAATGATATTTCTTTAAAAAAATCCTATGAAATAAAACTAAGAGATAGTGAGTTATTAAATAAAAGTATACTAGAAACTATACCTAATATGATTTGGTTAAAAGATGTAGAAGGTAAATATATAACTTGTAATCATGAATTTGAAAAATTCTTTGGAGCTAAAAAAGAAAAAATTATAGGTAAGAGTGATTATCATTTCAATGATAAAAAAATAGCCGATTTATTTAGGAAAAATGACAAAATAGCAATGAATTCACATTCTGCTGTAATCAACGAAGAATGGGTATCTTATGCATTAAATAAGAAAAAAATTTTACTAGAAAGTACAAAAAAAGCAATGCGTGATCATAAAGGAAACATTACAGGAGTACTTGGAATTGCTCATGATATAACAAAAAGAAAAAAAGAATTAGAAGAAGTAGAAAGACTAAATAAACTATCTGTATCTTTAACAGAGTTTCAAGCTACATTACTATCATTATTTGATAAAGGAGATTCAGTACTTTTTAAATGGCAAAATAATGCTAATTGGGGAGTTGAATATATATCTAGTAGTATTACAAGATTGTTAGGTTATACAAAAGAAGATTTTTTATCTAGTAAAATTAAATATGCAGATTGTATTCATAAAGATGATTTAGATAATGTTAAAAAAGAAGTTAGTAATGCACTTGAAAATGATTTAATTCATTTCAAACATGAACCATATAGACTTATACATAAAAATGGTGAAGAAAGATGGGTTTTAGATTATTCAGTTTTACAAAAAGATTCAGATAATAATGTTACTCATTTTATAGGTTATGTAACAGATATAACAGATCAACAAAAACAACAAGAAATTATTTTTCAACAATCAAAACTTGCCTCAATGGGTGAAATGATAGGAAATATTGCTCATCAATGGAGACAACCACTATCTATTATTTCTTCAATTGCAACAGCTTCTAAACTTGAAAGAGAATTGGGAGTCTTATCAGATGTAGAATTTGATAAGCATATGGAAATTATAAATAAAAACACTCAATACTTATCTGAGACAATTGATAATTTTAGGCAATTTATTAAAGCAGATAGAGAATTAAGTGATTTTAATTTATCAAGTACAATAAAAAGTTTTTTAAGTGTAATTGATAGTTCAATTGTAAAAAATAATATCAAAATTGTGCTGGATTTAGATAATAGTATTATTTTAGTTAATTATCAAAATGACATGATTCAAGCATTTATCAATATATTAAATAATTCAATTGAAGCCTTCGAAACAAAAGAAGAAAAGAAAAGATATTTCTTTATTAGTACAAAAAAAGAAAATGATAAAATTATTATAAAGTTAAAAGATAATGCAGGTGGAATTAGAAAGGAACTAATAGAAAGAGTTTTTGAACCTTATACTACAAGTAAGTACCAAAGTTTAGGAACAGGGCTTGGTTTAAATATTACATATAACTTTATAGTACAAGGTATGAAAGGCAAAATAACAGTTGATAATATAAACTTTACATATAAGAACAAAGAATTTAAAGGCTGCGAGTTTACTATAGTTTTTGATGACTAATTACGATAATTGACTTTTATCTTTTTCCCTAAAACCTTAGCTTTAGTCATCAAAACGTTTACATCTAGAAAAGCCTTTATTTGAGCTAAAGCTTCCCTATCTTCCATCTTTTTAGAAGCCTTACTTCCTTCAATAGACTTTGCAACAAAACCAATTGCTTTTTGTCCTTTTGCATGAGCTATATAAAGTGCACGATTTAAATGAAACTTTTGAGATACAATAATATAATCATCTAAATCAAACACTTCTTTTGCTCGGACAATTGAATCAAAAGTTCTGTACCCAAAATAATCTTTTGTGATATATCTAGAAGGAACTCCTGCTTTGATTAAATCTTTGTACATACTTGTAACTTCATCATAATAGTCACTCTTATCACCAGAAACTACAATAGCATCTACTTTTTTAGCTTTCCAAAGTTTCACTGCAGCCCGTATACGATAAGTGTAAAAGTAGTTTTGTTTACCTTTACTTACATACTTAGCAGTTCCTAAAACTAAAGCTGCTTTTTTAGCTGGCACTTTTTTAATATCTTCATAAATAGAGTATTCACTATCTTGAGCATGTAAAGTAAATGTTCCTAAAAATCCTAATAAAAACAAAGATAAAAATATATTGAGAAATTTATTCATAATTTTAAAGTTCTTATATTTACTTGTTTTTAAACCATTCATTTTGCTCTTCTTTTGTAAGAAAAGTCCAGATTATAATTCGACTAATCTTTTGCCCATGTTGCATTTCTATTGTGTCATACGAAACTGGTTTGATTGAATCTAATGCATCATAAATAAAATCAAGGTTATCTTTTTTTGAAACTATTGTTGTAAACCAAAAACAGTTTTTAGCATATTTTTTACTCTGTTTTATCATAGCTTTTACAAAAGCAACTTCTCCACCTTTACACCATAATTCATTGTTCTTTCCACCAAAGTTTAAAGAAGCTTTTTCAATTACAGTTTTTGTAAGGTTTTGAACTTTTCTTTTACTTCCAGCTTGTGCTTCCTTTTGTGACTTATGAAAAGGAGGATTACATAGAGTAAAATCAAATCTATCATCTTCTTTTATAATTCCTGTAAAAATACTGTCATGATTTAGTTGTAATCTACACTCAATATTTCCTTTTAAAGAAGGATTAGATTCAATAATCTTTTCTGATGATTCAATAGACTCTTTCTCAATATCACTACCTACAAAAGACCAATCATAAACACTATTTCCAACAATAGGATAAATACAATTTGCACCAATACCAATATCTAAACCTTTTATAGTCTTTCCTTTTGGAATTTTCTCATCATTAAACTCAGCTAATAAATCAGCAATATAATGAAGATAATCAGCCCGTCCAGGAATTGGAGGACAAAGATAACCATCAGGGATTGCCCATTTTTTAATACCATAGAAATGCGCTAATAAGGCTTTATTTAAAGTTAATACAGCCTCAGAGTTTGCAAAATCAATTGATAATTCATCATATTTGTTTTTAGCTACAAAATCACCAAGTTTTGGCAAGCTTTTGATTAGCTCAGGAAAATCATATCTTTTATTATGTGGATTACGTGGATGCAATCCTTTTTTGTGTTTTTTATATGCCATATTATTTATCTTCATAGTTAATTTTTTTGTATTGTACTATCATCTTGCTAATTGTGAGTTAATCTATAAAATATATCTTGTTTTTAAAGTAACTATTTAACTTGATATAGTAATATATCATCAGTGTAATTGCCCGCGTGGAGAAATTGGTAAACTCAGTTGATTCAAAATCAACCGCTTCACGGCTTACCGGTTCGATTCCGGTCGTGGGTACCACTTACATACACTATTTTACTTTCAGTAAATCTATACTATAATATTTAAAATTATTTTTAAAATATTTCAACTTATAAAAAGGATATAGAAACTTATGATTAAGACAAAAATTCTATTATTAATACTAATCTTCGTATCTTCAGTAGCTACTGCTGCAACTAATTATGTTTCAGATAACTTACACACTTTTATGCACTCAGGTCCTGGTACTAAATATAAAATTATTGGTAGCGTTAATACAGGTGAGCATATTAAAATTATTCGAAAAGATTCTAATTTCACACTAGTAAAAGACTCAAAAGGTCGTAGTGGTTGGATTAATTCTAAATATGTTTCTAATCAAGCAGGTTTAAAAGAACGTTTACCAAAGCTTGAAAATGAACTTACACAATTAAAAATACAATTAGATGAATATAAAGGAAACTTAGACTCAAGAGGTAGTCAGGTTTCTAACTTAGAAAATACAAATTTAAAATTAAAGAAGCAATTAGAAGAAATTCAAGCACAAAATGATGAATTAGAATCAAAACTTGATACAAAGAAAAATGATTTATTAATGCGTTGGTTCAGCTATGGTGGAATGGTTGCTGGTGTTGGTCTTCTTTTAGGACTTATTATCCCTTATTTAATTCCTAAACGTCGTAATAAAAGCCGCTGGTAAGTAAGTGTCTATTTATACTTTACAATCTCTAGCTGGTGGATTTTTAGATGAAGATTTAGAACATTTTAATAAATATTTTGATGATTGGTGTATTCAATTTGAGAGTTATGAAGATGCTAAAGATATAGTACAAACTCTTGAAAATGAAGAAGCTATAGATATTGTTGAAATAACACCATTGAGCTATCCTAAATATTTTTTCTCAACTTTAAAAGGTACTATTTATACAACACGACAAATTGAAGATAAAATCATTTGTGTTGTAGAGCCATATATGGGTTCGAGTTTCAAAATCGCTGTATGTGATCTTAAAACAAGAAGAGTACAACTATCAAAAACTAGCTATAAAAGTATTCCAAGTGTTGAAGGTGCTTTTGCTAGTTTTACTAGCGAGTAGCTATCAATTTAAATTATCAGATATAATACTTCAGTTTA
This sequence comes from uncultured Campylobacterales bacterium, assembly GCA_947503785.1. Classification (GTDB taxonomy): domain Bacteria; phylum Campylobacterota; class Campylobacteria; order Campylobacterales; family Arcobacteraceae; genus Poseidonibacter. The sequence continues at coordinate 103,116 of CANNFB010000001.1, forward strand.
TCTACAAGGCAAAATTATGGCATTACAAAAATGGGAAATATTCCAAGATGAAGCAACAGATTTTTTAAATAATTATTTTAATGCTAATTTTTCAATGGACGGCGGTTTAGACGCAACAACATCTTATATAACAGTAAGAAAAGGTATTCAGCTTCGTACAACTATTGAAGCAAAATTTGCTTCAACTCAAGCAGGACAAATTGTACTCGAATCAGAGAATAAAAAATTTAGCTTTTGCGATAAAAGTAAAAATGAATCAAATAAATATACAGATGAGATAATAAAATATTTAAATAAAAACTATTCATCATTTGCAGGAACAAATACTGCGAATATTCATGTAAATATTTCTAATAATATACTTTTTAACTGGGTAAAAACAATTTATGAAGATAAAAATGTTGAGTGGATTATATCTTCACAAAAGTTCAACAAGTTAACTTTAAAAGATTTACTTTTTATTCCAATAAACGAAATAGAAAACTACTTTGATATTAGCCTAGTATTTAGAAGAAAGAAAACCGGAAATACACATATACCAGGTAAAGACATAATAGATTTCAAAGAGCAGTTAGATGAAACAACAAAAAACTACAAAATCAAAAAAACTGATAACAAGTACTTGTTAACTACTAGTTCAAGATTATCTGATTTTAATATTGGTAGTAAATATTTAGTAAGTATGACAAATGTGGATTGTGAGTATTATGTAAAGAAAAAAGACATAAACACTAACCCTAATATTATGTTTCAACTAAACTTAAAAGATAATATAGAATTTAAAGGTGAGCTTTTCAAAAAGATTTTTGATTTATAATTTTAGAAGGAAGTGTCAATTGGGACAAAACAAGTGTATATTCTGTCCCTAAAATTTCTTATTTTTTATACTGATATTTTGATATATTACTTTGATATAATTTAAACTTGATGTTTATATTTGATTCTTTTGACTCTAAGCCTTTAATATCACTTTGTTTACGTTCAAAAATATATTTATATTTATTTTGTTTTTCTGCAATACGTAAAGTACTCTGCTCTAAATCTATATCCAAACTTTTTTCAGGTTTTATTAATACAACATTTGATTGAAAAGAATTGATTTTAAAGACATTGTATGGAAGTTTTATAAAACATTTTGATTGTTTTATATTTAAAATACCTTTTTCATTTAGTACAGTGGTATCTTTACTACAACTATACATTAAATTTTCATTTTTAGAAGCGTAAAAGACCGCTTTTACTTGTTTAAGATTTACTGCACTTATATTTGAAACTTCAATCCAAGGTTCTTTAGTTTTACCATCAATAGTTTCACTTGTAAATATAGAATAATCAAAATCATCTGAAGTCAAAGAATTAAAAAGAAAGATACTTCCAAAGATCAATATCATAAATATAGCAACTATAGAAAAAAGAATCTTTACTGTTTTTGATTTTGTTTTTGTTTTCTTGATTGGCATATCTTCTAAATATGAGCTTGCTAATTCTTCTGGTGTTCCAAACTTTTCAACTAATGTTTCGCCATTTGCACCACTTTCATCAATATAACTTTCTATTTCTTTGATAATCTGATTTTTGGTATCAGTATCTAAATCTTTTAATAGCTTTTTTAAACTTTTTAAATAATTTTCATTTTTCATTTTATATCTCCTTTAATTTTGAAAAACTGTTTTCATGTGCTTCATAAGACTCAAGTAAAAAAGGCAAAATCTTTTTTCCTTTAGTACTTATTTCATATACTCTTTTAGGGTGACCCTTTCCATCTGGAATATTCCATGTAGAATTTAACCATCCATTTTGCTCCATACGGTTTAGCAAAGGATAAAGAGTACCTTCCTTGATTACCAAATCAAACTCTTTCAAAAAATTTATCAATGCTAGACCATGCATTGAACCTTTTTTTGACAAACTTAAAAGTGTATAAAGTTCGATATAACCTTTTCTAAACTGCGTTAACCATTTTTTATATTCATCATCCAAAATTTACTCCTGTGAAAGTATATCATATTTTACTTTGTATTACAAAGTAAAATGTATTACAGATAGATATATTATATATAAGTATGCATATTAATTTGTTGACTTAGTTATTGTGGAGCAGTTATTGGTATTGATATTTTAGGGCTTTGAACTGTTTTTAAGTAGTGTCACAAATAGAAAAGATATATTGAATATTGAGATATAAAGTAGAATTAAATAGATAAAAAAAGGGACAGTTAAAAAACTGTCCCTTTTTATAGATTGAATTAAGATATTATAATCTAGATTCGTATTTTCTAAGCATGTGAAGTTTTTTAAGCATTTTCTTCTTTGCATTAATTTTTTGTTTTTTCTTAATCTCTGTGTTTGGTTCAAAAAATCGTCTAGCTCTAGTTTCTGTAACAATAAGATTTCTATCACATTGTTTTTTAAACTTTCTGTATGCTTCGTCGAAAGACTCATTTTCTTTTACTTTAATACCTGGCATTATAAATGTACCTACTTTTTTTAGATTTTAGGTATGCACTATATGCAAATTTTGCTTAATTTTAACTTTGTAAGTGTATATCTTATAAAGTAAAGCAGTAAACAATAAATGTAATAACTACCTAAGCTAACATATAGCGTGCTTACTTGTAGTAATTGTTTAAATAGTTAAAGGGGCTTATTCCCTTTTTTTATAATTTAAACTAAGCAACAATACCTTTAGCTTTTACAATATTTCCAATGGCTTGAAACAATTCATCCATATCACCATCTTCAAGAGATTCATTCTCATTAGCCTTCTATTCGTTAACTTTATTAGAGGCATTCATCTTTTCAAATCAAAGTAACTTTTTAGATATCAGTTACTTGTTTATTTTGTTTTAATACAGGGGAGTTAACCAAAAAACTCTACACTATTTGTATCTTTAACTCTTTTCCTAATATATTTGCAAAGTTTTGTAAAGTAGATAGTCTTATATCTTGAGCATGATTTTCTATTCTTGATATTGCAGATTTTTTTGTATGAAGTTTAAAAGCTACCTCTTCTTGTGTCATACCAGTATCAATTCTTGCTTGTTTTAACATTTCACCTATTTTAAACTCTTCATAACCTTTGTCAAAATTTTCGGCAAACTCTTTGTCTAATTTTTTTCTTTTTTCTATGTACTTTTGTAAATCACTCATTTTCTAAATACTCCCTTTTTCTTCTTTGTGCTAAATCAATTTCACTTGTAGAAGTCTTTTGATCTTTTTTTCTAAAAGCATTAGTCAAAATGACTAAACACCCTTTATCTTCAAAACCAAGAAACCTAAAGTTGTTACTTCCATATTGAACTCTTACTTCAATAATATCATCAGTATTTACAAGTTTTTTATAAAACTTAGTAGATACATTGTGTGATTCTTCAATAAGCTGTAAAACCCAAGTAATCTTCAATATTTCTTTCTTAGATAATGAATCTATGAAATCCTCAACCGGACATTTACCTGATTTTGTTTTATAGAAAATTATCTCTTTCATTGTTTTATGTTAACATATATGTTAACTTTTGTCAATTTATTCATAATAAAACCTTTTTATAAGATTTATGATTATATAAAGTTTTTTTAGGTTTGTTTTGTTTTATTGCAGATTGTAATATTATTGATTATTTATAAGATGAAGCATCAATTTGGACAAAATAATTGTATATCCTGTCCCCACAATTTTTTAAAGCATGGAACAATAGTATTAATTAAAAGATTTTTATTATTTTGGGCCTTAGGCACAATTCCTTATCTTAGTATTATTGCTTATACAGGTTCTATTAGCCAAACAGATAATCCAATGCCTGCAATTTATGCGGCAGTGTTTGTGACAGCTACCTTTAGCTTAGCATGGCTATATTTTATGAAAAAGAATAAAAATAAAGTAATAAAAGAAATCAACTAAAGTATTAATATATTCATATTCAGGGGTGTAACTTTTAAAACTAATCTCTATGCATAATTTCTATTAAGTGATATCCAAATTTAGTCTTAATTGGACCATGAAGTATATTTAATTCTTCTGTAAATACAATATTATCGAACTCTTTAACCATTTCACCTTCGCAAAAAGTGCCTAGGTTTCCATTTTCTTTTTTAGAAGAACAGCGAGAATATTTCCTTGCGGCTTTCTCAAATGTAAATGTACCAGAAAGAATTTCTTCTTTAACTTTGTTTGCTATTTTAATATGTTTAACTAAAATATGTCGAGCAGTAGCTTTTGCCATTTGATTCCTTACTATCTTTAACTGTCACTTGTTTATTAGGTGAACATTATAGTCAAAATAATTATAATAAAAAGAAATAACAATCGATTACCCCAAATAGGTCATGTAAATATGTATGTTAAAATTAGAAGTACTGTATCCTCGGAACTCTTAAAAGTCGCAATTTATGACCTGACCCCTTTATTCTTTACATAAGGATTATCATATATCAAAATCTAATATAACTTTATACCACTATGTTTTTATACAAATCTTTTTTTAGTTTATATAATAATTCTCTTTTTTTATTCATAAATTCATATTCATAAAAAACTATTTTCTTAACATCAAAACTAGATAACCCAACAGTATGTTTTGCAATATCATTAATTTTTGATTTTCTATACTTTCTATTTTTATCAATTATATTTTTTAAAACTTCTGTATGCCCTGCATATAACTCTTGTATTAAAAAAGTATCTAAGTGCATTTTATATTCTGGTTTAGATACTAAATATTTATAATTTTTTATATAAATTTTATTTAAATAAATATCATAATCAAACTCTATTTCATCAAATATCTTTTGTGGAGGATATATCGAGGCTTTGTAAAAATCTTCATCATTTTTTGCTCTTTGATTACAAAATAAGCAAGAAGGAACTAAGTTTGATAATGTAACTGAGAGAAAAGGGTACCTCGATTTTGGGTAAAAGTGGTCTAAATCAGGTGTAATCATTTTTGAACCTTTTTTAGCTTCTATTACGTTTATATAACTTCGGTAACAATACGGGCAAATATTAATATTTGTTTCTTCAATAACTCTTTTTCCATGAATACTTCTAAAGTTTTTGTACATATTGGAATATTTTTTTATTATGAATTTTTTTATTGTTTTGACTTTTTCATCATTACAGTTTTTACTAATATCACATACTGTTTTTTCATTAGTATTTATAAAAATATCTCTACTTTTTTCTCCAAATTTAGCAATTAATGATTTGAAAAAAAATTCAATAGTATCACTATTTTTTTCATAACTTGAAAGAAATGTATTATTCGATAAAAATCCTTTTTCTTCAAATGATAAATTTTCTAGAAACTCCTTAGTTTCTTGATGAATAGTTAAATAATCATTCTCTTTCAATATTTTATTAGTATCATAAATTTTCTTATTAAAATATTTTAATAATTCAACCTGATATTCTTTTTTTATATTAACCATTACGTTCACTTACATAATTAAACATTTTTTGAAGATGTTCTTGTATAACCTCTTCTCCAATATTGTTAATTATTAGATTTACTTCTTTGTAAAAATCTTCTAATGATTTATAAATAACTTCTAAATATTTATTATCATTGATTTTTTTAAATTTTTCATTTTCAATAAATTCATAAATAAATTCTTTTATATCTTTCAATAAAACTTCATTCTCTTCTTCTTTATTATCTGTTTCATACATTAAGTCAAAAAAATCTCTTAACATAAAATAGTTTTCTTCATTATCTGCTTTTTTTATTGCATATAAAACATATAATATTTCGGATAATTCTTTTATAACTTCTTCGCTAAATGAACCAATAGTATTACTAACATAAAAATCATCCTTGAAAATGTCAAATATATTACCCCCAAATGTTTTTGAACTCACACTTTCTTGTCCAAGATATATAATATTTTCATCATAAATATCACTTACAACAAAGGGTGAATGAGTCGCTATTACAAATTGAAATTTTTTTGTATTATCTTCATATGTAAAAAACTCATTAAGTTGTTTTATAAAATTTCTTTGCCATTCTGGATGAAGATGTAACTCAACTTCATCAATTAAAATTAAATACGTTTTATTTTTAACATTATCATAACTACTATCTTCGGCCTGAATTTCATCTAATTCTTTTATTCTTCCTAAAATATTTGCGAAATATGATAATAATGTTTTTTCACCAGAACTTAATCTAAAATAGTTAAGACTATTCCCATTTTTTATTAAATTCATCTCAAATTTAATATTTTTTTTTCTTGTTAATAATTTAATTATTCTTAATGTTTCTAAGAATTCTCCTGATTTTACTATTTCCTTTAAATATTCATCATTATTAAAATTATTAATATTTAACAATAACTCTTTATTTATAAATATATCTTTTAATAAATAATAAGTCTTAGGTAATACTAATTGTTTAACTTCTTTTGGAGTTTTAATATCTTTAATAAAATTATATATACTATCTATAATATTAATAGATAATTCACCTGTTAAATCTTTTTCTTTTTTTATTACCTTATCTAATAAAAAAATAAACTTTGATTTACTATCTAATTTAAGATTTTTCAATATTAATTCTTTAAAGAAGAAATCATCTATCTTTTCAGATTTAAGTTCAAAAGATAATTTATCTTCTAATTCAAGATATAATTCTTCTGTAAAAAAAGACTCTATTAAGGAAGGGTATTCTTTTTTAAGTTCTTTAAAACTTGGAAGTTTAATATTAAAATAGTACTGTTCATTTTCAACATTAATATTTATACTTCCATATTCATATCCTAAATTGTTAAACATAACCTTTGATTTTTTATTTAATAAAACTGAAATTAAATTCATTAAAGTCATATATTCATATGTAGTTTCATCATTTTCAATTTGTTTTGTACCAATATATTTTAATCTTTTTTGATAATGTATTTTTTTAGCTGAAGAAGCACCTGATAATTGAGTTTTTAATAAATCATATATCCTATCAAAAGGAGAAAGACTATGAAAGATTATATTAAATTGATAAGGTAACACAGAATATGCATATTCTGTGTTAGAAATTAATAAATCTTTATCATTTTGATTCCAAGTATTTTTATAAATATCTATACTTTCCCTATCAAGAAAAAGATTCCAGTTTTTTGAATTATGATAATAGGTTTGTATTAAAAATTCATTTTTCTCTTCATCATAAAAAAGTAAATGAATTTTATTAACTAATTCTTCTCCATCAAGATTCCATAGTAGTGGGGCAATAATAAGTTCAAAAAATGTTGTTTTACCTATTCCATTCTTACCAACAATGCAAGAAATATTGCTCAAATTATTATTGAAGGGATGATGATAATTACCATTTGTTTCTAATTCAATTTTTTTATTACCTCTGGGAATAAATTTTTTAACAATAAATTCTCTATCAAAATAATATCCACCCGCTTTTATATGTTTATAATCTTCTTCAATATGAATATATAGTAACTTCACTTTACTCCTTTTTTAATATACTTAATCCTAACTGTTCTTTTATAGTATGAAAAGCTTCTAGTATTTCTAAACGTCTGGCTTAATCTTGACTTCCAAAAATTTCATCAAAAGCTAAGAACCCTAGACTTATTTTAAATAAAACTAATCAGCAAAATTCTTTTGAATATATTCTAATGCATCAATAATAGTTCCATCAAATTCAGATGATAATTTTTCACCTGCTCCATCATCAATAAAAGCTTCAAATTTACAGAACTCATTAAATCTGACATCTTCTTTAGCTATATTTATATTTTCTTGCTCAATAGTTGCATCAAATAAATAAACAATTTTTTTATCAATTGTTTGTCTAGCTATTGAAAAAATTTCTACTTCAAATTCTGGATACAAGGCATAATCAGATAAGGTTTTTAACTTTATCTCCCAATCATAATCTTTATAAATTTTAATACTAAACTTTCTTTCTTGCATTAACTTATTTCCTTATTCAATGTTCATTTTCTTTTGTAAGATTTTAATCTCATCTTTACTTGAATGTCTAATATTGATAGAAAAATCAATATCTGGGTCTTGCAGTCCGTCAAGTGGTGGTATGAGAAAACTTTCCATTGTCACCTTGCCTCCACACTGCACATCTTTGGGTGTACCTGGATAATCATACAAACTTTTCCATATATCCATCTCTTTGTTATTCTTACTTTCACTTCTGAAAAGTGTTGCCATATCATTAACTTTACCCAACATTTGTTTTGCTATTTCAGGTATTTTTTCCTTGTATTTTTTACTATTACGGTAGATACCATTTTCTCTCAAACTACCCCATGTAAAAGATAACTCTTTGTCTGATGATGGAAGATTTACATAGATCTTTGTATCATCCTCAAAACCCCAACCTTCATCTTCAGATTTCAATATGTCTTGTCCACCCATATTGTTTATGAGTTTGTCTTCTTTTTCTATCTCATACTGACAACTGTCCATATTGAGCTCGTATTTTTCTCTGTGTATTTTACGTGTCGATTTTGCATCTACATGATACTGCACGATATTTGCATTCTCTGCATCTATATAGACATAATAAGTATCTTTGTCTTCCTGATAACTTTCTAAATCTTTATTGATGCCACGATATTTTTCAATAACTTTTACTTTTGTGCTAGTTTTTTGAGAAGTTGTAACTGTATAATAAGGTTCTCTACACATCTGCTTTGCTAGTGATCTCGATGCCTCTTCTATCACTCTCCAATAATTCGTACCAACATGTAATCCTGAAGCCTTTGCCTGAGCTACCACATTACCCTGACGATCTTCAATCCTCAGATTTACTGTCACTCTACCCTGCTTTAAAACTGAGTTTCCTTTTACCAAATGGGTTGCTGCTATATGATTAGATATTAACCTGTTAGAAGGATCAATATAATCGCTAGAAGAGAGTTCAATCTCCTCATTTATTGCTTCCATCACCCTAGGGTCTTCTGTTGCCGTTACTATATATGAACAACGTGACTGAAACAAAGTAGTAACAACAATATCCATTAGGGCTCTATCTGGATAGCGCATACCCACAATACTAAAGTCAGCAGGATTGTAACCAATTGCTACTAGTTGACTTGAGGAAGCCTCCAAAACATTTACACTGTATATAAGTAACAATCCTAATATTAATTTTTTCATCTTACTTCCCAAAGAGACCCCTTAACATTTTTTCAGCATCTTTTACTTCTTTTGTACTTCCTTCATTTTGTGAAGAACCACCAAATAAACCTCCAAGAGATTTCAATGCATCATCTGCTGTAGCTTTTGATTTTTTAACAGGAACAAACTTACTTAAATCAAATACAGCTTTTGAAAACGCTACTAAATCCACTTTATCATTTCCAGTTGTTGTCATGGTTACCATGGCATTTTTAAGTCGAATGTCCATGGCATCATGTTTAGACTTTTTTAGATATGCAGCCTGATAACGATTCCCTTGAATCTTCCCTTTCTTATAGTTCTGTATCTCCATATCATTGATTCTATATTTTGCAACAATTCCTTTTTCATCTTCCACATTAATAGAAAGATTGATATGAATGTAGGAATCACCTTTTTGATAAATAGCATTTTCAGTTTTCATCTTCATCATATTTAGGCAAGTAGCACTTGAAAGCTGTTTCCAACCATTGGCTTCAGATTTTAGCATTCCTAAGAGCTGTTGTGCTTCTCCATGAGATCCGACTACGGGACAAAGAGGTGGTTTTTTTACAGAAACTTCTGTTTTTTTATCTATGTCCATACCAGTAGGTAAAGTATACACAGAGTCAGAAATGTCCGCATCGTCAAACTTCACCAACTCCATACCCTCAAAAGCTATGGTTACATATCCTTTCTCAATATTCATAAGTGCAGAGAGTCCATCATCTTCTTCTACACTTCCTTCAGTAAATTGCCTCATAACATTCATATACTTATGTACTGCATCTACCACTTTCTTATCGTCTGTAACAACTAAATCTAACTGTTCTTTTGTACCCTCTTCTTCATACTCAACTGTCCAAACCTGACCTTTGATGCCTGCAACAGTTTTATTTTCACCTTTTTTAACTATTTTAAAATCAGGTTCTTGAGATTTTTCTTCCAAAACTTCTTCTGACATACCACCATATTTAGCAGACATCTGTTTCATCTGTTCCAGCATGACATCCATATCCATATAATTGGTCTTCCCACCTTGCTTCATCACCATATAACGTTTATCACCAAGCAGTAACTGAGATGATTGTTCACCTGCACCACCTGTTGTAATCATCACATGTTGTGCATCCTTATACTGTACAAGCTGATTTATGTTGTCATCCATTTTATACTCTAATGTAAAGTCTGCCCATAACATCGAACTCAGTAACCCTGTCGCTAATATTATTTTTGCTTTCATTGTTTCTCCTGTAGGTATTACTTCATATTTTAATTTATCCAGTACACTACCATTAAACAAGTCAAAGATTGTTCTATAATTTTGATATTTGTACAAGTAAAAGCATTGAAAAAATTGGATGACTCTTTGTAATTAACATCGGTACCCTTCTCTTAAATTATATAATAAGTAATTTAAATAAGTTATTATTTTATAATTCAACAATACTCTCAAACATCTCTTTTACTTCAATCTCATGACTTATCAAAAATATTTGTCGATACTGTTCTTTAATAGTATGAAAAGCTTCTAGTATTTCTATACGTCTGCTTTCATCTTGACTTCCAAAGACTTCATCAAAAGCTAAGAATCCTATAGTACTTGTACCACTTAACTCTGTTAGAGTTTTAGATATGGCAATACGTAGTACTAAGTTTGCTAGGTCTATTTCTCCACCTGAGAATCTCTCGATTGGGTATTTTTTACCTTCATCATAGATATAGAAATCAAAATCATTTGATACTTCTATATGCTGGTATTTGCCTTTTGTGATTATTGAATACATTGACGATGCGAAGCTTGATATTCTTGGAGCTATTTTTGCATTTAGTTTTGTTTTAAAATCCCCTAGGCTTAGTTTGATTTTTTCATAGTCTAATAAATCATCTTTTTTGATTTGTACTTTTGATAGTTGTTTATTATTATCATCTAGGGATTGTTGGATAGTTTGGATTTGACCTTGGATTGTGGCTATTTGTACTTTTAGATTATTTAAAACTGTTTGTTTTTCTTCTTTCTCTTTTTTAACCTCAGCAAACTTTTTATCTTTTTCTTTATGTTTTACCTCATCGTAGTCTATAGCTTTATATTCTAATTCTAAGTCATTATATTTAGTACTTAGGCTTTCTATTGTTTGATTTGTAATTTTAAGCTCATCTTTTATCTTATCTAGACGTACTAGCATAGTTTCTAAACTTAGTACATATTCATACTTTGATTTTAACTCTTTTTGTTTTTCTATTTGGCTTTCATGAAATGAACTATTATAAGTGTATTGTTCTAGTTTTGCTAATTCTGTTTTGTTTTTGATTCCATGTTTTTTAATCTTTTCAAAGTGTTCTTCTTCTTGTATAAAATCTCTTTTCTTACTCTCTATTAGATTAACTCTCTTAGATAGCTCAAAATGTTCATGGTTTATCTTCTTAAAAAGCTCTTCATGTTCTTCTCTTTGTTTTAATATACTTTCTAGTTCTTTTTTTGCTTTTTGGATTTTGTCTTTTTTTGTTTGCTTTATAGTACTTTCTAGTGAGTCTAATACCTTATCATACTCATCTCTCAAAGGTCTAGTGCAAGTTGGACAATTTGAATCTCTTCCAAGTTCTTTTATAGTCTCTATTTGCTTCTTTGTATTTGCTATTAGCTTATCTTCACCTGCTATTTCTTGAACTAGTATTTTTTCTTCTTTTTGAATTGCATATATCTTTTGCTTTAGTTCTTCAATTTGTTTTTCTAGTTCTTCTTCTTTTTGTATTAACTCTTTATGCTCTTTTGTCTCTTCTTTTAATAAATCAACTTTATGTTTTGATTTAAGATATTGTTCTCTTAAACTAGTTTGCTCTAAAGTTAATCCCTCTTTTCTTATATGATGTCCTTTTAAGCTCTCCTGCTCTTTTAGAACATCATGCAAGGAAATGTATTCTTCTTTTATACTTTGTAAGCCTTGTAGCTCTTCTTGCCTTTTTACTAGTGTATTTACATCTTCATTTAATTTACTTTGGTTTCTTATATGCGAATTTATACTATTTTGTAAAAGCTCACACTGTGATGCATAGTTTTGTTTCTTCTCTTTAGTACTTTGGTGTATTTTTAACTCTTCTTGTATTTGTACTTCTTCTAGTTTTAAACTATTTACTTCTTTAGCTCTTTGTATAGACTCTTTTTCATAATCTTCTTTATTTACAGTGTATTGCTCTATATGCTCTTTCTTTATATTTACCTCATCCAAACTTAGTAATACTTCTGCAAAAGCTGTGATTTCTCGCTTTAGGTCCCTACTTTGTTTTATAAGTAAGTCTTCTATAAAATCTATCTTTTCTAATCCTAATAACTTCCTAATCATTTTCTTTCTATCTTCAGGTTTTCTAGTACTTAGGTTTGTTAATTCTTTTTGTGAAGCAAAGAGCGTATGTAAGAAAGCATCCTTACTCATCTTTGTTAAAGATACTATAGAAGCTGTTACTTCTTTTGCACCCGTTGTTATAAGTTCATTTTCTTTATAAAACTTTGCATTTGCACTTAAAGCTTTTCCTCTAAACTCTCTACTTACTTTATACATAACACTTTCAAACTCAAACTCTAGCTCTACTAGTACTACATCTTTTATACTTGCGTTAGAATTTCGTATTACTTCTTTATAGCCTTTATTTTTAAGCTCTCCATATAGTGCAAAAAGTATTGCTTCAAAGATAGTTGATTTTCCACTACCGTTTTTTCCTACTATTCCAATAAGCCCTTCTTGAAACTCTAAATAGTAATTTTCATATCTTTTAAAGTTCTCTAGTTTTAGATTAAGCAGAATCATTATTACTCTCCTCGTATATAGAGAAAAGCTCTTTTACTTTTAACTTTAATCTATCATTCTCTTTCTCATCTTTTACATCTTCTTTTATATGCTCTAAAAAGTAATCCTCTAAAGATAAGGCTTCTATATCATCTACACTTACGTCATTAGTGTTTGCTTTAAACTCTCTTTTTATACTAACACTCATAGCATCAGCAAACAATTCTTTTATCTCTTTATTTGATATATCAATAGATTGTAAAGCTGTTAGATTTATTAGTTTTACTTCTACTATGGCATCTTTAGTATCAGCTGTGTCTAAATCTAAAATTGAGCTTTCATAATTTTTACAATCTATTTGCTTTTGCCGTATAGGTCTTATATCTATTTGTTTATACTCTATATGTAAGGTATTTAATAAATCATCTTCTATAGTAAGTACGATAAAACCCTTTTCATTTCTTTTATCATTTAAACTTGTACGCTCTAAACTACCTGAATAGTATACATTCTCATGCTTTCCTACAGAACCAAAACCATGCCAATGTCCAAGTGCTACATAATCCATCTTAGAAAAAATGTACTCTTTGTCTGTTGGATATACCCATTCTCCAAACTCTTGCATCAAATACCAAGCTCCAACGCTACAATGTAACATCATGATATTTTTCTTTGTATTATCTATATTTTCTTCACAAAGTTCTATTTGAGATTGGGCTATTGTGTCATCATTCATATGAGGAAGGGTATGAAATACTATATTATCAAACTCTATTTTTTTGTATTGTTGGCTGTATGAAACATGGATATTTTTAAAGTTCTCAAATATCTTTAAAATAGGAGAACTAAGATTTGTTCGTGGAGTTGAGTGATTACCTGCTATTAGAATAAAAGGAATATTTAAAGCATCTATTTCATTAAATTTTTCAAGGGCATAAGTAATAGCTCTGTTACTAGGACTGCTTCTATGGAATAAATCGCCTGTATGAATTATATAATCAGGTTTAATTTTTTTGATTTGTTCTACTACTTGAGAAAAAGCATCATAAAAATCTGCTTCTCTTTGATTTATATTATTTTCATTTAGAATATCTAAGTCGTTATACCCTAGGTGAGTATCACTAAAGTGTAGTATTTTCACTTTTTCCCTTTTTTCAAGCTTTTGTTTTTAGTTTTTTTATTATACTATTATATCTATGAACAACAATTTTATAGCCAAAATACAAAACCTAAACCTTGATTTTAAAGGTAAAAATTTATTTAAAAATCTAAACTTTAATATCTGTGAAAACAAAAACACTGCCTTACTTGGAAGCTCAGGAGTTGGAAAGTCAACTTTACTTAGGTGTATTGCTGATTTAGAAATTGAGAATATCACAAATGGAAATATCGTATTAAAAGAAGGTGTTAGTATAGCTTGGCTTAGTCAAGAAAACTCACTATATCCTTGGCTTAGTATTTTAGATAATGTTCAACTATATCATCATCTAAGAGGAAGTAAAACTAAGCAAACTTTACAAAAAGCAAAAGAACTTTTGAGCCAAGTAAATATGTCTGAACATCAAAATAAAAAAACTTATGAGCTTTCAGGTGGACAAAAACAAAGAGTAGCATTAGCTAGAACACTTATGCAAGAAGCAAATCTTATTTTGATGGATGAACCTTTTTCTGCTTTAGATGCAATTACAAAAATTCAACTACAAGATTTAACTTGTCAGTTATTAAAAGATAAAACAGTTGTACTAGTAACTCATGACCCACAAGAAGCTATAAAACTAGCAAATCATATTTATATTTTAAAAAATCAACCAGTTATTTTAGAAGAAGTAGCTTCCTTAGAAGGAGCTTTACCTCATAAACTATCAAATGAAAAACTATGGAATTTACAAGAAGAGCTAATATCTAAGCTTTTAGAAAATGATAAAGGAAGTAAGATATGAAAAAACTTCTAAAAGTATTACTACCAATTTCATTTTTACTTATTTTGTGGCAAAGTGTTATTTTAATTTTTGATGTACCACATTATATGCTACCACAACCAAAAGATGTATTCCTTCAACTAATAACACAATATAGTTTACTTTGGGAACACACTCAAACTACACTTTTAGAAATAGTTCTAGGAATAATAATTGGTACTATTTTTGGTCTAGGTTCTGCTTTTACCTTGCTTTACTTTAAAAGAATTGAGAAGTATTTACTTCCAATACTTGTAATCTCTCAGGCAATTCCTGTATTTGCAATAGCACCGCTTTTGGTTTTATGGTTTGGTTATGGAATGGCTTCAAAAATTGTTATGACAGTAATCATCATATATTTTCCTATTACAACTGCTTGTTATGATGGACTTAAAAATACACCAAAACAGTGGCTTCAACTAGCGCATACATATAAACTAACTCCTCTTCAAACTTTATTTAAAGTACGATTTAAAGCAAGTTTACCTTCTTTGGCTTCTGGACTTAAAATAGCAGTTTGTATAGCACCTATTGGAGCAGTTATTGGAGAATGGGTTGGTTCTTCAAAAGGTCTTGGCTATCTTATGTTACATGCAAATGCAAGAATGCAAATTGATTTGATGTTTTCTGCACTTTTTATACTAATAGTTCTTACTTTAAGTCTTTATTTTTTAACAGATTATTTAACAAAAAAGTTTATACCTTGGGCTTCACATTTACATTAAGCTTATGTTAAATTGACTTAAACTCTTTTTTGTGATAAGATTTATTTTTTAATGCATAGGGAGCTTATTTATGGGCTGAGAGGAAGTTTAAAACTTCGACCTTTGAACCTGATCTAGGTAATTCTAGCGTAGGGATTTGTTTTTACAAATGTATTTTTATACTTCAAATTTTGTCTATTTTAGACAAACTCTTCCTTCTTATGTTATAAGTTAAAAGGAGAGATATGACTATTACACAAAAACTTATCAAAAATTCCAAGCCATATTGGGATGACTATATTAAACATGAGTTTGTACAAAAACTAGCTAATGGAACACTTGAACTTAAAAATTTTCAACACTATTTAAAACAAGATTATATTTATCTATTTCATTATTCAAGAGCTTTTTCACTAGCTATGTACAAAAGTGAAAATTTTGAGCAAATGAACTTTTCAAGACAAGCTTTAAATTCTATATTAGATGAAATACAATTACATATAAACTATTGTAAAGAGTTTGGAATAGATGAAAAATCAATCTATGAGCAAAAAGAATCTCCAGCTTGCATAGCCTACACTAGATATGTACTTGATTGCGGATTAAGTGGAGATTTAACTCAACTTTATGCAGGGTTAATACCTTGTTTTGTGGGTTATGCAAAAGTTGCTGATTATATAAATCAAAATAATTTAAGTGAAAAAAACAATCCATATCAATCTTGGATAGATATGTATTCTTCAAAAGAGTATCAAGAAGCAGCAGAGAGCGCAACACAATTTTTTGAAGAACTTTGCAAAAACTTATCAAAAAAACAAATGAAAAGAATACAAGATATTTTCACAACAGCCACTCGTATGGAAATATCTTTTTGGCAAATGGGTTTAGACCTATCATAAATATAAAAATATAAGGAAAATAAAAATTATGAAAAAAATAATATCAAAAATATCGCTTAGTTTAATACTTTTATCTTCAACTGCCTTTGCAGATAAAGAAAAGGTGAGTTTACTTTTAGACTGGTTTGTAAATCCAGACCATGCAGCAATTATTATAGCCCAACAAGAAGGTTTTTTTGAAAAAAACAATCTTGAAGTACAGATTATAGAACCAGCAGATCCATCAATGCCTCCAAAACTTGTAGCTGCAAAAAAAGCTGATTTAGCAGTTAATTATCAACCACAACTTCAAATGCAAGTAGCTCAAGGTTTACCTTTAGTTCGAATAGCTACACTTGTAAACTCTCCACTTAATAGCTTAGTAGTTTTAAAAGACAGTGGAATAAACAAAATAGAAGATTTAAAAGGTAAAAAAGTTGGTTACTCTGTTAGTGGATTTGAAACTGCATTATTAGACTCTATGTTAAAATCTGTAAATTTATCAGCAAAAGATGTGGAACTTATAAATGTAAATTGGTCTTTATCACCTTCATTGATGAGTAAACAAGTTGATGCAGTTATAGGTGCTTTTAGAAACTTTGAATTAAATCAATTAAAAATAGAAAAGCAAGAGGGAATTGCATTTTTTCCTGAAAACTATGGAGTTCCAAAATATGATGAACTTATAGTTGTAGCAAATAAAGAAAATGCCTCAGAAGAAAAATATAAAAACTTTGTAAAAGCTTTAAAAGAAGCTACAAAATACTTAAATGAAAACCCTAAAAAATCTTGGGAAGCTTTTGTAAGTTATAAGCCAAAAGAATTAAATAATGAACTAAATCGTCTTGCATGGAATGATACTTTGCCATATTTAGCACAAAATCCTGCTACTTTTAACAAAGATGTTTATAAACAAATGGCTATTTTTATGAAACAAAATAAACTTATCAAGACAATACCAAATTTAGATGAATATGCTCAAGAAATAATAAAATAAAGGTAATAGATGCAATCAAATAATTTAGAAAAACTAAGAGAAAATAGTCCATTAATACATAATATTACAAATATAGTTGTAGCAAATTATGTAGCAAATGGTTTATTAAGTCTTGGCTGTTCACCTATTATGTCAAATGCTATTGAAGAAATGGATGAGTTACCTGCTATTTGTCAAGCTTTGGTTATAAACATAGGAACACTAACAGCTGAACAAGTAAAATCTATGATTAAAGCTGGAATTAGTGCAAATAAAAATAATATACCAGTAGTATTAGACCCAGTAGGAGTTGGAGCTACAACATTTAGACAAGAGACGGTAAAAACTCTTTTAAGTGAAATAAAGTTTGATTTAATCAGAGGAAATATAGGTGAAATTGCACACTTAGCCCAAGTAAATTGGAATGCAAAAGGTGTTGATGCAGGAACTGGAGAAGCAAATTTATCACAAATAGCTAAAGATGTGGCTTTAAAATATAATTGTATCGTTGCTATTAGTGGAGAGATTGATTATATAAGTGATGGAAGTAAAGTAGCAAAAATAGACAATGGAACAGCACTTTTTCCAAGAATCACTGGTTCAGGTTGTCTTTTAAGTGCAGTTTGTGGAGCATTTTTGACTTTAGATGATAATAATTTTGATCTTACTTTAAGTGCTTGTACATCTTATGCAGTTGCTGGACAAATTGTAAAAGAAAACTTAAATGATAATCAAACTGGACAGTTCTATATTGGCTTACTTGATAGTTTGGCAAACATAGATGATAAAACAGTAGAAAAATATGCAAAAATTAGTTTTGACTAATATATCAAGAAGGAAAAAATCATGAGTAAAGTAGCACAAACTTTAAGTATAGCAGGTTCAGATAGTGGTGGAGGTGCAGGAATTCAAGCAGATTTAAAAACCTTTCAAGAAAGAGGTGTTTTTGGAACAACAGTAATTACAGCAATTACAGCACAAAATACTACAGGTGTATTTGATATACATCCTATACCACTAAAAACTATACAGTCTCAACTAAAAGCTATTGCAGATGATTTTAATATTAAAGCCTTTAAAGTTGGTATGTTAGGAAGTGCAGAAGTTATACAATGTGTAGCAAAAAGTATTAAAGATTATGATTTTGGATATTTTGTTTTAGATCCAGTAATGATATCAAAAGGTGGCGCAGCACTTTTACAAGAAAATGCTATAACTGCTCTTAAAGAAGAACTTATACCACTTTGTGATGTAATAACTCCTAATTTACCTGAAGCAAAAGCTTTAACAAATATTGACATAAAAGATAAAGAAAGTGCAAAAAAAGCAGCTTTAATCTTACAAGAAATGGGAGCTAAAGTTGTAGTTATAAAAGGTGGTCATACAAATAATAGTACAAGTGAGATTTGTGAAGACTGGATATTTACACAAGATAAACAATTTACTCTAAGCTCACCTAGATTTAATACAATTCAAACACATGGAACTGGTTGTACTTTTAGTGCATGTATAACTGCCCAATTAGCAAAAGGAAATAGTATAAAACAAAGTATCGTTTTAGCAAAAGAATTTATAAGTGCAGCTATTAGTAATCCTTTAAATATTGGTTCAGGACATGGTCCAACAAATCATTGGGCATATTCTTTAAAGCAAATAGATGCTTAATATTAAAAATATGATGCAAGTCTATTTTATAGCAGGGACTCAAGATTGTCTTCATTTAGGAAGTAAGCCTGATGAAAATCTACTTTTTATTTTAGAAGAAGCTTTAAAAAATGGTATTACCTGTTTTCAGTTTAGAGAAAAAGGTAAAAATTGCTTAGAAGACAAAGCAGAAATTCTTAAGTTAGCAAAGAAAGCTCAAGAACTTTGTAAAAAGTATGACGTTCCTTTTTTTATAAATGATGATGTAAAACTTGCTTTAAAATTAAATGCCACAGGTATTCACATAGGACAAGATGATAAAGAAGTAAGTGAAGTTATAAAGCAAATAAAAGGAAAACTTTTACTTGGTTTATCTACTAATACTTTAAAACAAGCAATAACTGCAAATGATATAGAAGGTATTGATTATTTTGGTGTTGGACCTATATATGAAACAACTTCAAAAAGTGATGCAAAGCAAAGTGTTGGTTTAGAGTTAATCAAAAGTATAAGAAATAAAAATATTTCAAAACCTTTAGTTGCTATTGGTGGAATAACCGAGTTAAATGTAAATGATATTTTAGAAAGTGGCTGTGATGGAGTTGCTATCATTTCTGCTATCACAAAATCAAAAAATATAGAGCAAACAATAGTAAACTTAAAAGGTAAGTAAAGTGAAAGAGTTTTTAAAGAATTTTGGCCCAGGTATTATTATGGCATCGTCTGCTGTTGGTGGCTCACATATTATAGCTTCAACACAAGCTGGAGCATACTATGGTTATCAATTAGCCTTATTTATTATTATTGTGAATTTATTAAAATATCCATTTTATAGATTTGCTTTTGATTATAGTACTATTCATAATAAAACCCTACTTCAAGGTTATAGCGAAAAAGGGAAAGGCTATTTATGGGTGTTTTTAGTTTTTAATGCCTTTGCAACAGTTGTAAATGTAGCAGGAGGAACACTACTTAGTGCAGTTTTATTAAAAATGCTAATACCACTTGATTTATCACTACAAGTTTATAGTATTTTTGTACTTCTTTCTTATTTATTAATACTTTATTATAAACAATATAAAGCCTTAGATAGTGTATCAAAAATCATCATGCTATTTCTAAGTATAACTACTGTTGTAGCTTTAATTCTAGCCTTTACTCAAACAAGTGCAACACCAGTGGATTTTATAGAACCAAATCCCTTTCAGTTAGCAGCAATTCCATTTTTAATAGCACTTATGGGTTGGATGCCCTCACCTATGGAACTTAGTGTTTCAGCTTCTATTTGGGTAGTTGAAAAAAATAAACTAGATCCTGAATATAAAAAAAGAAGACTCATTGACTTTAACGGCAGTTATTTAGTAACTATAATCTTGGCTTTAATGTTTATGTCTTTGGGTGCTTTAGTTCAATATGGACAAGATATAACACCTCTTAGTGGTGGGAAATTTATCAATCAATTTATTGATATGTATGCTATTAGTATTGGAGAATGGTCAAAAGGATTTATTACTTTTGTTGCTTTTATTTGTATATACGGTACAACAATAGTTGCAGTTGATGGTTACTCAAGATGTAATCATCAAAGTATTGCTTTACTAAAAGATAAAACAACACAAGTTTTTTCACATAAAGCTTTACAATACTCTATGCTTTTTACAACTACTGTAGCATTTTTTGTAATACAATTTTTTAGTTCTTCAATTGGAAAAATGATACCTTTTGCAATGACTGCATCATTTTTATCAGCACCTGTATTTGCATACTTAAATTATAGTTTATCAAAGCAATATGAAAAACCAACATGGCTTACACTTTTAGCACTTGCTGGACTTGTATATTTAGCTTCTATGGTTGTAGTTTATTTTATATTTTCTTAAGTAGAATAAAGAATTAAACGAAGTTCTTGATGGAAGTTTTTCCATCTTCTACTTTGTATACTCTATTAGCTATTTTTTCGCAATCACTCAAATCATGTGTAACCATGATAGTAAATAGCTTTCGTTTTTTTGAAATATCTTTTACTAACTCAAGCATTTTTTCTCTAGTACTTAAGTCTAATCCTGTAAAAGGTTCATCTAAAAGTAAAATTGGTTTTTTTCTTATAAGTGATCTAGCTAAAGCAACTCTTTGACTTTGTCCACCTGAAAGTGTTGAAGCTAGTTTATCTTCAAAACCTTCTAGCCCTACTTCTTTTAAAATCATTTTTGCTTCTTCTATCTCTTCTTTTTTGGGTTTTATAGAAGTACTAATACCTAAAAGTACATTTTTAATAACACTTAAATGCTCAAAGGTATTGTATTTTTGAAAAAGAGTAGTTAGTGGTCTAGCTTCTGCACTTAAAGTACTGATTTCAACATCATTAAGAGTTATACTTCCACTTAGAGGATTTAAAAAACCTGCTATTAAATCTAATAGTGTTGATTTACCACTTCCACTTTGACCTATGATTCCTACAATTTCATTTTCTTTTACAAATAAAGAAAAATCATAATCATTTTTTATATTATTCTCTTCATAACTATATTTTAGATTGCTAATATTAAGCATTGTTTTTCCTTGTAAAAATTCTTGGTAAAAGTATAAAAACACTTAGTGTTAAAACAAGAAGTATCAAAGCTACTCCTGCACCATCTTTTGTTTGATATGAACCCATTAGACTATAAAGATACCATGGTAGTGTTGTAATTTCGTCACTTCCAAATAAAGCAATTACTCCTAAATCTCCTAAGGAAAGACAAAAAGAAAGTGCAAAAACATAGAGAACTGATGACTTTAGATATGGCCATTCACAATACAGCCATCTTTTACTTCCTTTTAAATTTAAAGAAAAGGAAAGCTTGTCATATCTTTGAGCAATATTTAACATAGGTGGATAAAGGATTGAAAGTGCAAAAGGTAATGACATCAAAATATTTGCACATAAAACTGCTCCAAAAGCCCAAAGGGATAATGGAGCTTCAAACTTTTGTGAAAATAGGAAAAAGCCTAATCCTAAAATAAGTGAAGGAATTGCTAAGTATATATTTCCAGAGAAAGCTATTAGGATATTTATAAAACTTCTTGTTTTTGATTGTTTTATTCTATGCTTAATATTAAAGTTTCTTCTTGTATCACTAATTAAAAGAGCAAATAGAACTGTTAATATACTAGAAACTGTAGCTATTACTAAACTTGTAAGAAGTGATTTTAAAAACACCTCATCAGTAAAAATTCTTTTAAAATCAGCACCTAAACCATCTACAACAATAGAGATTAGAGGTAAAACAAAAACAAGTGTTGAAAAAGTAATTATAAAGATTTGAAAAGCTTTTATTTTTTTTGTTTCACTCCAAGGAATATGAGTAGTACTTGTTTTGATATTTGAAATACCTGCTTTAAAATTAGCAGATAGAAAAACTAAAACTATTGTAATACTAAGCTGTATCAATGCTAATTTTAAAGCCAAAGGTATATCAAAATCAAGTCTTACTGCTTCATAAATAGCAACTTCTAAA
The DNA here is from genome assembly GCA_947503785.1 of uncultured Campylobacterales bacterium. Classification (GTDB taxonomy): domain Bacteria; phylum Campylobacterota; class Campylobacteria; order Campylobacterales; family Arcobacteraceae; genus Poseidonibacter. Next base: position 125,676 of record CANNFB010000001.1, read on the forward strand.
GTGTTATATGAAGGTGAACCTCCAAGTGTTAGTACTATTGCAAACGAGGTAAAACATAATAAAAGTATAGTTGAAGAAATACTTCTTAGAGAAAGTTTTATTGCTGGATACTCTATAAGTCTAAATCGTTGAAGTACAGAGAAGTTTAAACTTTTTGCTAGTTTATATCTCTCTTTAGGAATAGATTCAAACACATGTAATAAACTTCTTGCTGCAAAAGAGGCATTTAGATATACATGAGCTATTAAAATACCTCCCAATCCATAAATAGAGTTTTCAAAAGAGTAATCGAAAAGATATAAAAGCGTTCTATTTAGCCAACCATTTTGTCCTAAAACTGTAATAATACCAAATACAACTATTAGAGTTGGAAGTATTAAAGATGAAGAAAGAAGTGCTATAAGATAAGTTCTTCCTTTAAACGACTTTTGATGAGATAGCGCCCACGCTAAAAGTGTTCCAATAATGATAGATAAAACAGTGGATAAAAAAGCTTGATAAATAGTAAACTTTACAAGTCCAAGGGTTCTATTGGTAATTAATGATGAGTAAAAGTCATTAGTATCTATACTTAAAAATAGTATATAAAAAACTCCAAAAGCTAAAAGTAAAAGAAAGATTGCTACAAGGCCTCCTGGTATTACAGAAGACCTAAATCTATATATACTATTTAATAGCATCTAACCATTCGTTTTGGTATTGTTTTCTATTTTGTTCTATTTCTTTATCTTCAAGAAGAAGCATTTGAGCAGGCACTTGTAAAGAATCAAAGCCTTTAGGAAGCCCTTTTTGTGTTTTAAGTACAGGATATGACCAGTTTGTAGTTGGAATAATATCTGCAAAAGCTTCACTATTAGTAAACTCTAAAAACTGCTTTGCTAAATCTTTTTGTTTTGATGACTTCAAAATTGCTGACACTTCAACTTGTCCATAGTGACCTTCTTTGAAGTTAGCTGTTTTATAGTTTGTTTTATTTTCTGCAATTATATGATAAGCAGGTGATGTTGTATATGAAAGAACCATCTGGGCTTCACCTTTTAAAAACAATCCATAAGCTTCAGACCAACCTTTTGTAATAGTTAGTATTCTAGGTGCTAATTTTTTCCAATAAGCATTAGATTCATTCCCATATACCTTTTTAATCCAAAGTAAAAGCCCAAGTCCTGGAGTTGAAGCTCTTGGGTCTTGAATGATAATTTTAAAATCTTTTGGCATTGCTAATAACTCTTCAAAAGAGTTTGGAGCTTCTTTAGTTTTTAAACTATCATATACAAAAGCAAAATAACCATAATCATATGGCAAGAATTCTTTATCATTCCATTCTATAGGAAGATTTAACTTTGAAGTATCAATACCATGTTCTATAAATAAATTTGTTTTTCTAGCTATTCCTGCTGAACTTTTATCTAATCCTAAAAGCACATCTGCTTTTGTTTTTGAACCTTCAAGTTGAATTTTTCGTAAAGAACTAATGGCACTTGAAGTTGAGATAAACTTTACATTACAATTACAAGTCTTTTCAAAAACTTCTTTTATTTTAGGAGCTGGTCCCCATGAAGCTGTAAATGAGTCATAAGTATATACAACTAAGCTTGGTTTATTTTCTTCTGCTTGGATTATCGTTGTTAAAACTAAAAGATATAAAAAATATTTTAGTAATCTTGTCATAAAAGCTCCTTATTATTCGTGTGATTATACAAATATTGATTAAATTCAAACTTAACAAAGAGTGGGTATACATCACTAAAGTTCAGTATTTTCTTTTTTTATTTCTTTAGCTTTTTCTCTTTGTCTTTCTTCTCTTTGTTTTTCTTCTAGTTTTCTTTGTTTTTTATCATTAATTTTTTCCAATAATGCTGAGGTAAAAATACTGCCTGGAATTGCATAAAAGGCGATGCCTAAAAAGCTTACAAAAGTTGTAAGTATCCTTCCCATTAAAGTAACAGGATACATATCTCCATATCCTACAGTAGTAAAAGTAATAATAGCCCACCACATAGTTGTACCCATACTAGTAAAAATCTCAGGTTGCGCATCTTTTTCAAAATAGTATACTAAAGGCGTAATCGTTACAACTAATACTAAAAGTGTTACAACAATAAAAATAAATTCTTCTTTTTTATCTTTTAAAAGTGATAAAATCAAGCCATCAAACTCAGCAAATTTAGCTAATCTAAAAAGTTTAAAAATACGTAAAATTCTAAGTGCTCTTAAGAAACCAAAATCTATATTAAAGAAAGTTAAGTAAAAAGGTAATATTGCAATTAAATCTATTACCATCATAGGCCTAGACATATAATTAATTCGTTTAACTTTAGGATTAAAACCAACGGAATAAACTCTTAAAATATATTCAAGAGTAAAAAGAAGAACATTTATCATGTTTACAATCTTAAGAATATCAAAATATTCAGATAAGTTCTTTTCAGTTTGCAAAAACATTACAACTATACTTATGGCTATATTTAAAAAAATTAAGGACTGAATCAATACTCCATACTCATGTTTTCTTGGTTTTTCAAATATTGTATATAGTTCTTTTTTTAAATTCATGTAAACTCTTTTTTTAATTTTTTAATTTTTAAAAGTCTTCTATAGGCTTTAAACTGGAAGATAAATCTATATTGTTTATTTTTCTTAAACTTATTTTTTAATCTTGAAAGAAAAAGCTTTAGCTTATGAAAAAGTTCTTTTGCTTTTTTAAAACTTGATGTTGTTTCAAACCATAATAAAAAAGAAACAAAAAGTTTTTTTCTTCTATTAAACCAAGAAATTGTAACTAACTTGTCATGACCTTCTTCATATAATACTTTTACAGGAAAAACCATTAAAAACTTAGCAATATAAAATAAAATCGCTAATATAATATTACCTTGTACGATTAGTATTCCTGAATAAATACCAAAGTATTCCATAATTATAAATAAAGAAATAAAGATAAATAATACAAAATATTTATTTGCATTTTGATTTATATATATTTTAAATTTATCATAAATTTTTAAAGAATGTAAGTAAGAAAAAATTCTCTTAAAAAGCATATTCCAGAAGAAATCCCAAAAAACAATGATAATAAAAGCTAAAGATAAAAAGATAGTTCTAAAAAACCAATTAGAAACTTTTTTAATCTTTATTCTTTTACTTTTGTTCTGTAAAGTATTTGAATAGTTTATATTTTCAAGTTGAATTTTTGAATCAAGTTGTTCATAAATATTTGCAAGTTTCTTTCCAATATTTGAAGCAAAGTTTAGTATATTTTTTGGTAATAACTCATAAGTACAAAAAGTAATCAACAAAAAGATTATAAAATAATGTAACATCAAACTCCTAAATATTTTTAAGTATATAAATATACAGTAAATCCAATCAAGAAAACATTTAATAAAATAAAAGCCTTTTTACTTTTTATTGATGTAAAAGATAAGAAAATGAAAAAAATGAAAAAAGACAATGAAGTAGAAACATCAAATACCTCAAATTCTTTAAATAAAAAAATTTCTAAAAACTTATCAAAAATTCCTGCAAATCCAAATAAATGTGCTAATAGCTCAATTGGATAAAAGAATGTAAAAGCCATAGTAATAAAAGGTGAGTACAACTGTTCATACGTAGTATTTGTAAAAAAGTAATGAACAATAGGATTCATAGCAAAATATATCCAAAAGTTAAATAGCAGCAGTTTTACAATCATGCTTTTTAATTCATTAAAATATTTAATATAAAGAAAAATATAAAACACACCAGAAAGTGAAAACCACAAAGATATTGAAAATATATATTTAGGTAAAAATGCAATTATAATTAAAAATGTAAATAATAAGTTTGTAAAAGATATAAGCTTTATATTTGAACGCAATAAAAATATACCCAAAGACAACATAATAAAAGCTCTAAGTAAAGAAGCAACCACACCCGTTAGAAGCAAATAAAGAAATAAAAGTACTAAACTAATAAGAAGTAAATCAAACTTTTTATTTCTATAGGGAAAGTACCTTTTATGAAAAAAAGTATAGGGAAAATACATAATCCAATAAATCAAAAAAGATAACACAGATAAATGAAACCCTGAAAGTGCAATTAAATGAGTAATTCCATAGTTTGCAAAAGTATCTCGTAGTTCACTTGACACGGGAATTGCTAAAAACAGAGCGTTAAAAACTTCATTTATTTCGGAACTTTTATGATTTGAGTTTATTTTTTGAATAAGTTTATCTTTAAAAGTATCATTTCTTTGAAGTTTTTCAAAATAAATATTCTTTGAATAAAAGCCTTTTAAGTATGAAATAAAATCTAGTTTTTTTGTTAAAAAGGCTATTTCTATAAAATCTAGTTTTTTTAAATCGCTATCTTTATTAACTGAAGTAAAAAACTGAAAATCACCATTTTCCAATTTTAAAACATTTACTTTTTCTTTCTCATAAATATTTACAAGCTCAACATTTGTTTCATAAATTTCTTCATACACAACTTCTTGATATTTGCTATATTCAATTGAGATATTAAGTAAGAATATTACAAATAACACTCCAATAAATGATATAAGGTTTTTATTTTGTTTTATTTGCTCTAAAATAATCATATAAATTATTATACTATAAACAATTTGGATTTATTGAAATATAAAGTTATAATTTAAAAAACATATTGTAAGGATTAACATGAAAAGTGTATATGTGCAAAAGTTTGAAAAAAGTATCAATAAATTGAATAATTTAAATAATAATGAGATATATGACATAACTGGCAGTATACATGCTTTAACAGCACTAATAGGTACGTATGGATTAGTATTTGGTAATACTACATTATTGGTACTATCTCCTTTAATATTACTAACTTCATTCCATTGTAATTTTTTAATGGAAAATAAAATTTAAATTTTCTATTAAACTTAAAAATTGACAGTTTAAATAAAGGAATCAATATGAGTGAAAAATTAGTCTTAGGTCCTTTATTATCAGTAGAAGATGATAATAAATACGTTGTGTGTTTTTTAAGTAAAACTGACTTAAATTTTTCTATTGAGTTTAATAATACAATAATAAAAGCTAGTAAATTAACAAAACTTAATAATGGATATTTTTATAGAGCTGAATATATTATAAAAAGTTCAAAAAAACCAAGAACTGTTAAATACAAAATAATAAATGAAAATGGAACACTTCAAGATATTCACAAGAGAGAATCTTGGGAATTTTATATTCCAGCAAAAGATGAAAAAGTAAAATTTGCCTATGCCTCATGTAATGGATTTTCAAGTCCAGACTTACTTGCAAAAATCAATGAACCTTATAAATTATGGGAAGATATAATCTCAATACATAAAAAAGAAGCTTTTTCAGTTCTAATAATGGGTGGAGATCAAGTTTACGCAGATGAGTTATGGTCAAAAGTTGATGAACTTGAAGAATGGTCTAAACTTAAAATGGAAGCTAAGATAAAAAGAAAAGCTACAAAAGGTATGATTAAACATCTTAATGAGTTTTATGAAAAATTATATATAAGAAAATGGAGTGATAAAAATATGTCTTTAGCACTCTCAACAATTCCAACGGTAATGATGTGGGATGACCATGATATATTTGATGGTTGGGGTTCATATCCAAAAGAAATACAAGAAAGTGACGTTTATAAAAATATCTTTGAAGTTGCAAAAAAATATTTTGAAATATTTCAAATTAGAAGTATAAAAAATACCACTTTAATAAACAAAGATAGAACCCACTACTCTTTTTCTTTAAAATTTAGAAACTTTCATATTTTAGCCTTAGATAATAGAACACAAAGAAGTATCCATCACGTTATGAGTAACACTCAATGGAATGATATAAATGCTTATTTAGACACTCATATACTAAACGATAATGTATTAGTTTTATCCGCTGTTCCTGTTGTTTATAGAGATTTTTCTTGTACTGAAAGCTTAGTTGATTTTACATCTTGGCAAGAAGAGTTAACAGATGATTTAAAAGACCATTGGCGAGCTAAAGATCATCAAGGTGAGAGAATGCGTTTAATTATGAGACTATTTATGAATATCAAAAAAAGAAAATCTGCAAAAAATAATACAAGAACTGTAATATTATCAGGTGATGTTCACGTAGGATCACTGGGAGTTATAAATGATCATTTAAATAATGACAAAATCCATCAAGTAGTATCTTCAGGAGTTGTTCATACACCACCTTCATATATAGAATGGTTAGGAATAACTGCAATTACAAATGATGAAAATGAGTTTTTAAATGAAGATAAAACAATAGAAACATCAATACTAAAACCAATTGGTTCTGCAAAATATTTAAGAGTAAGAAACTTTGTAACTTTAAATGAAGGAACGGATGAAAAACTTTGGATAAATTGGGTTTGTGATAGTGATGATAAACCTTGTTATGCTTTAAACTAAAAAAAGTAGAGATATATCTACTTTTTTATTTAATTAATTCTTTTCCCACAAATTGAATTTTTCTAGTATCTTCAACAATTTGCATAGCTACCTCATTACTTTTATTTGCTACATTTTTTACATCCATGGCAATAGATGCATTATTTTGAACTGCATGGTCTATTGAATTAATAGCATTACTAATTTGATTAATACCTTTTTCTTGTTCATCCGAAGATTTACTAATATCATCAATTAATTCAACTGTCTTAGTAATATCTTTAATTAATGTTTCATAACCTAAACTCATTGAACTAGCAATTTCTTTGCCATTTTTAGTTTTTTCTTGAAGTTTTCCCATTAAACTTTCAATATCTTTGGCAACTTCTGCACTTTTATTTGCTAAATTACGAACCTCTTGAGCAACAACTGCAAATCCTTTTCCTGCTTCTCCAGCAGTTGCAGCTTCAACCGCAGCATTTAATGAAAGAATATTAGTTTGAAATGCAATTTGAGATATTTGATTTACCGACTCATAAGCTTTTATTGTAGAGTTATATATTTCATCCATTGCATTATGAGTCTCTTTTGACAATAAAGATCCTTTATTTGATTCTTCTTGAACTTTTATTCCTAATTGTTGCATTAAATTTACAGAGTGATTATTATTTTCAACTATTGATGTAATTTCTACTATTGAAGCAGCTGTTTCTTCAATTGAAACAGATTGCTCTTGAGATGAAGCAGATAAAATTTCTGCTTTTTGTGTCAAGATATGTGATTCTTCTTCTAGAATAAGTCCATTTTTATAACTTTGTTTTGCTTGTAAGGTAATCTTTTCTTGTAAAGAATTAATTCCTTCTAATAATTCTTTTAATCCACCACCTAAAAATATACTTGTATCAACTTTATTTAAATAGTTTTGTTCTTTATATTCATCAAGAATATTAAGAGTATTTGTAACACTAATATTTAACTTTTCAAACATTACATTTAAACTTTTAGCAATATAATTAAGTTTACTATCATCTGATATAGAAGTGATTTGATCATCAATAAACCCATCTGCTATCTTCTCACATGCCAACATAATCTCACCATAAACAGTTAGATTTTTTTGATTTTTTGTCTGAAGTAAATCCATAATTTTATGTAATTTTTCTTCAACTTCAATAAATTCTTTTGATTTAATATCAAGTTTAAGATCAATGGAATTTATATTATTTTGGACATATGATTCTAAAATATCAAGAGAATCTAATATTTTACTTTTATCTTTTCTTTTATTTCTTCTTTTAGTAAAAAACATTTTTTATCCTAATCAAGAGTTTTATATAATAAACTAGCATTATCTATTTCAATGTCAGTAGGTTTAACTCGAACAGATATATATCTTAAACTACCATCTAAAGATTTAGAAGGGTACGCAGTTGCATTAACCCAATAAAAGCCACCATTTTTAGTTTTATTTTTAACAATACCATTCCAAATTTTCCCTGAGGAAACCGTTTCCCAAAGATCTTTAAATGCAGCTTTTGGCATATCTTCATGCCTCACAATATTATGTGGATTTCCAATAAGTTCTTTTTTTGTATAACCAGCTATTTGACAAAAATCACTATTAGCATATATTATATTACCCTTATGATCTGTTTCTGAAACAATCATAGTATTCTTATCTAATTTTACTTCTTGATTAGCACTCATGTCATTTACCTTCATTAATATATTCTTTTATTACTTTAATAATAAATTCTAGCATAAGAATATATAGCAATAATGACAATTTCTTATTTTATTCGATAACCTTGACTATATATGTTCTCAATAAAGAAAAAATTATTATTTGTTTTTTTGATAGTTTTATTTTTAAATCTAGATATAAGTTGCACTATACTATTGTGCTCAACTTTTTTATTTTCAAAAATTATTTCTGATAATTGTTCTGCTGTTAAAAACATATTTTTATTTTTTAATAAAATTTTTATTAATAATATTTCATTTTTGGTTAAAGATAATAATTGTTTTTTATAATAAAGTTCTGAGTTATATTTATTCCAAGAAAAACCATTATTTAAGAAAATAATATCAGTAGTATTCTTCTCTTTTTTAACAAAATTAACTGCTTTTAAAATTGAACTTCTTAACTCGTCAACGTTAAATGGTTTTATAAGATAAGAAGTTGCTTGTAAATTAATGGCACTTAAAAGTTTTTGTGTTTCACTATGAGCAGAAAGAAATAAAATCGGTATTTTCTCATTTATTTCTCTTATTTTTGTTGCTAACTGCAAACCATTTATCTTAGGTATATTAATATCTAAAAGCACTATATCTATTGAATTAAGAGAAAAAATATCTAAAGCATCTTCTCCATTACTTGCTGTATAAATCTTTTTAAAATATCTTTTTAGTAAAAAAACAACATCTTCTAAGGCCTCAATATCATCCTCTACATATAACAAATTTAAATCATTCATAATAAATCCTATTTATTTTTTAATTTGATAATAAAAGTTGAATTAGTTCCATAAGATTCTACATTCAAACTACCACTCATACTCTCTTCTATTAATACCTTTGCCATGTATAAACCCAGTCCGGCACCTTCTTTTTTGAACTTTGTTGTAAAATAAGGTTCAAATATATTTTCTAAATTTTCTATTTTTATTCCACCACTATTATCACTGATATAAAGTTCTAGTTCATCTTTATTCTCAACTTGTTTAATTTTTATGCTCTTATTATTTATACCTGTAGTAGTAAAATTATCAATAGCATTATTTAAAATAATAAGTAAAACCTGAAGATATTCATTTTTATAATTATTAATTCTAACTTCTTTTGAAATATCTAAATCAATTTCAATATCTGAAGTTCTACCTTCTAAAAGTTTTAAACTATGAATAACTGCATTATAAATTGAAAATATATTCTTTTCTTTCTCTGGTTTAAAGAAATTCATAAAGTCATCAATCGTATCAGACATATACTTAATATTTTTTTCTGCATTTAGAATTTTCTTCTCTATTAGTTCTTTGTTATTCTCTTCTGCATAAACAGTTTTAATAATTGATAAGTTTAAATTAATTCTGTTTAATGGTTGTCTCCATTGATGTGCAATATTTCGAATCATTTTACCCATACTAGCTAATTTTGATTGTTTAAATAAGGCAATATCTTTAATTCTATTATTTTCAACTTCAACTTTTACTCTTTGTTCTAAAGTTTTATTTAAATTTTCAATTTCTTCTTTTAACTTATTTTGTTCATATATAAAAATAAATAAAATAATAAATATTGTAATAAAGAAAAAGACTATTACTATAATAATACGATAATCAATCTCTTCTACGAAATTAATTGACATCCAGTTTTTAATAATATTTTCTTTTTCTTCTTTACTAATACTATTTAAAGCTTTTTCAATTATATTATTTAAATGTGGTTCACTAATCTTTGTTGCCATACTAAAATTAATTTTATCATGTTCAAGTTTTCCAGCAATCTTAAGATTATAAAAAGAATTCTTTTTGATTGAATATCCAATAGATACAAGTGTATCAATATAAGCAAAAACATCTAGATTATTTACTTTTGTTAGCCCTTCACTAGGAGAATTTACAGGTATGATATTTATACTCGGGTACTCTTTTTTTAATATATCTATAAATGCTGTATTTCTAAGAACTGCTATTTTTTTATTTTTTACATCTTTTAACTTATCAATAAACAATTCTTCATCTCTTGTGGCAATTACTAAGGCTTGAGAAAAGTATGCTGATGTAAAATTCATAAACTTATGTCTATCCTTAATATCAATAATAAGAGGAATAATATCGCACTTTTTTGTATTAAATTGAGAAAGAGACTCTGACCATTCAGCTATATGTTCTATTCTTATTTCAGTATCTATTTTTTTAGAAATTAGAGATATAATTTCTGATGCAATACCCTCATACATCCCCTCTTCATTTATTTCTCCATAAGGAAGCCAACTTGGACCTGAACAAACTTTTAATACTTTCTTTTTCTTTATATACTCTCTTTCTTCATTAGTAAAACTTAAGGCTAATGACTTTTCAAAAATAAAATCTTTATAGTTAATTTGTTTTTTAACAAGCCCCATTAGTTTATATAAATCAAACATTCTTTGTATTTTAATTTTATTAATATCACCAAAAGAATTACTATCATAAAAAGATAGTTTTTTTAGTTCTTTAGCTTCAAAGATAAGTTCTTCTGAACTAAGGTTTTGACTATTATATTTCTTTAAAATTAAATCAACACTATCATTTATATTAGAATAGGCATATCTCCAGCCCCTAATTGATGCTTTTTTAAAATTTTCTACCATATTTATATCTGTATTTATTAATTTTATATTTGTATATAAAAAATCACTATACATATCAAAACCATGATCTTTTGGATCAAATATTTTATATTTTATTTTTTTTGCTTTTAAAGTAAAAGGTGTTTTAGATATATAAGCAGAAAGAACATCTATTTTATCATCTATTAAATCATTTATATTATGAGTATGTTCAATAAAATTTAAAGTTTTTATATCTACATTTTCTGAACTAATCATTGCTTTTAATGAAGCCTCATCAGAATCTTCAATTGTAGACATTATTTTTTTATCTTTAAAATCACTAATTGTATTAATACCTGAGCTTTGTTTTGTAAGTAACATTAATGGACTAGTTTGAAAAGTTGCATAAAGTAGCGTTAAGTCTTCATGTTTATTCGCTCTTTCTAATATAATATTTTCTCTACCAATTGCAAAATCAACATTTTTATTACTAATCATTGAAGGTAAATCCATACCCATTTTATAAGGAATAATTTCTACATCAAGCCCTAGTTCTTTATAATAACCTTTTTCTTTTGCCATATAATATCCAGCAAATTGAAATTGATTTAACCAAGATAGTTGTAGTGTAACTTTTTTTAATTCTCCTGTAGCTAATAAATAGCTGTTAAATAATATTATTATAGTAAAAAATTTAAAAAGATATTTCATATAGTTCCAATAATTGTAGATATGTATTAAATTATTTATTTTAGCAATAAATAATTTAACTACAGCAATAATTAGAAATTAATTTTAATAATTAAAGGATGATGTATCAAAAAAAGAAAAAAGCCTAAGCTTTTTTCTTCCATATTGACATTTGAGAGACTGAGTGTTGATATTTTCTATTTGTTTCTTTTATTACAAAAGGTACATCTATTGTTTCAAGTAATTCAAAATCCTTTAATTCATCTCTTAAAGTATTTAAAGTTGAAACTTCTTTATTATCTTTGATATATCCACCAAGCCAGTTTTCTTTTGGCGTGTACTCTTCAAGCCATGTATAAGGGCTTAAAAGAACTAATAATCCCTTATCATTTACTCTTGAGGGAATATCATCAATAAACTTTTTGGGATAGTATAATCTATCTATTAAGTTTGAACAAAAAATTAAATCATATCCTGTATAGTTATCTTTTAAATTACAGGCATCACCTTGCATAAATGAAACTTTTTCTTTTATATCATCTAAAGCAAAGTCTTTTAATGAAACTGTTCTTTCATTAAAAATATCACCCTCTTTTTTAATATTAAAAGTTAAAGTATCATATTCTTTTAATTTAACTCCAACATTTATAAAGTTTGCAGAAAAATCAATTCCTGTTACTTGATCAAAAGTTCTAGCTAATTCAAAAGTACTTCGCCCTACTGAACAACCTAAGTCTAAAGCTTTTTTTGTTTCAATATTTGTTAAATATGGTTTTAGTAATTCAACTGAATTAACACAAAAGTTTTTAACACCAAAGTTCTCTTCCCCATAATGAAACTCACAATACTGAGCAATTGACTCATCTGTTTCATAAACATTATTGTTTAATTTTGTTCTATATTCGTTATCTGATTTCACGTATCTAAATCCTGCATGTTGGAAGAAATGCTTTCTAAAAGCATATCTAGATTCTCTTAAGATCTCATTTCCTAAGGAAATAAAAGATCCACCTTTCATTAAAGCATGTCTATCATCAAATGTTGGTGTAGTAAAATCATCATAAATAGGATGTGTTTCAAAGTCATCAAATGGATACATTGGAGTTATACTCCATTGCCATACATTTCCTCTTACATCATAAAATTCATCAAACTTATACTTATCAACTGGAGATTGATTAAATTGTTTTAATCCGATATTTGCTTCTTTCTCGTTCGCGTTTACATAATCAAATAATCTATAATATTCATCTTCACTTGGAAGTCTTATTTCATATCCTAATTTAGCACTTTTATATTTACAAAAGGCCTCTGCTTCATATACATTAATATCAACAGGATAGTTTAAAGGTAGTGGAATTACTCTATTAATCTCTCGCAAGTAATATTTGCCATCTTCTTTTATCCAAAAAGGTGGATGCTTTGCTTGAGAGAAATCTAACCACTCTTTTCCTTCTGTTGTAAATAGCTCAGGTTTATTATATCCACCTTCTTTTACAAACTCTAAAAACTCGCCATTTGATACTAAATATTTAGATGCTTTAAAATCTTTTACTGATGCTTTATGAAAAGAAAATTCATTATCCCATCCATAAGATACAGGATTAGCTCTGTCTTTTTGAATAAGAACCTCTCCACCTTTAACATCAAGTAATTCATTTTGAGGAAAGATTTCACTTTCTTCGTTTACGTACTCAAAAATTTCTTTATCAATTAATCTTTTATTATCAAGTTCGCGAAGTAAAACTGAAGATGTTTCAATGTGAATATTTTCATGCTCAATTCCCATAAGAATAATCCACATAGGAGATTCCCAGTTTATTGGCATTGTAAATTCTATAGTATCAATTAAATCTAAAACTATTTGCTTTATAGCTAGTCTATATTCTTTTGTTTCTTCAACTGTGGGCCAAGCATAATGCTTTGATTCTAAATCATCCCATGACATTTCATCAACACCAATTGCAAACTTAGATTCAAAATCTTTATTTACTCTATTTGGCAAGATATTTGCAAGAGTTAATTTATTTACAAAAAAAGTCGCAGTATGTCCAAAATAGAAAATCAGTGGATGTCTTAGTCTATTTGGTTGTTTGTATATACATTTTTCATCTTTTAATAGTTCAAATAGTTTTTCATCCAATTCATAAGTTTGAAGAAAATATTTCTTAATTTCTTCTCTTTTTTCTAAAACAGTACCTTGGTTTAAATTTATAGTATTTTTAATATAGTTCAAAATTTTCCTTAATAATCTTATTCTTAATTGTCTTTATAATTTATCTAAAAAATCTAAGTTTAAAATCTTATCAAATTTTATAAACTTTTTGTATAACTCTAATAGTTGTTTAGTCTCATTTTCATCCAATAAACTAATATGATTTTGCAATCTAAGGCTTAATTCATAAGTCTCATTTTCCAAAATAGACTTAGCTATATAATTTTCAATTAAAAGCATTCCTAATCTTTTTATTGAAGATGTTTTATCTAAAATAGAAATTGCATCATCTGTTATTTTTATAATTTCTTTACATAGTTCAGTATTACTATTGTCATTATTTTCACTACTTAGGAGTTTACATAATAGATTTAATGCTTGATTATGTAAAACCACTGGCATTTCATCTCTATCACCTACAGACTCTTTTAAAGAAACCCCTAACTTACCTAATTTTATAGATTTATTTATTGTATCAATGTTTTGTGTATTAGATGTTAAGTATTTAAATCTATAAGCAATTGCCATATTTACAAAAGTTGCTCCATATTCAAAAGCTCCTAAAGTTGGAATTGTTAAGCATCTTTTATAGTTTTTAACAGCTTCAAGATAATTCTCATTCCACTCTGCATAATTTGCTTTAATATTATAATAATGCCATAACCAAATAGCTTCATTATCATTATTATGAGAAAAAATTAACTTTTTTAAACTATTTAAAGCATCTAATCCTTCTTCTTTTAAAGCATCTTTCCTTTGACTTACAATAATCCATGCTTTTCGTTGAAAGTACCTAACTTCAATTTCACTTGGCTTTTCATTTTTTGCTAAATTTAAACTTTTGGGTAAGCTATCGTAAGCTTTCTCAAACTGGCCCATTCTCTCATGTAAAGAGCTCATAGTTACTGAATACTTATTGGGATTAATTTCAAATAAATATTTTGCAATTAATACTGCTTGTTCAAAATAGCCATTTCTTTCAAATAAAAATATTAATTTTTCTAAAGATTTAATTGAAAGTTTTCTGTAAAAAGAGTTAGAAGTTGTTTCAAAAGATTCTATTAAACTTGAATCAAACATCTCGCCTGCAATATCAAACCAATAATCATCAATTAGTTCATATTGTTGCTTTTTTTCTACTGTTTGAATAAACTTCTCTAAAATTAAAATAGTTCTTTTTTTATCTAAAACTACATCTTTTACATAATAATACAAGATAAGTAAAGATATAGGATTATTAAAACATAAGATACAATCTTCTATATGATTTCTTAAATAATAACTTAATCTTTTTTCTTCATCTTCTAAGTTCTTAAATTTACAATTAGAAGTAAAATATATTTGCATTGATTTTTCTTGAGTAATAAATTTAAAATCATCAAAGCTTCTATTTATAAAATTTTGGAAACCTGAAATAAGTTGCTCTTTTGAATCTTTTTCCTCTTCAAAAAAGTTTTTACCACAATATTCAAAAAGTTCAAAAGAGATAAATATCTTTTTCTCTTTTTTATTTAAAAGTTTTGAAGAAGTAAGTTGCATAAGAGAATACAGTTTTTGTTCTTTATTAGATAGTAAAAACTCTATATCACAAGTATTAGATACTTCTTTATCTTTTATAACTTCTATGTTTAAAGTATTCATATCATCAAGTTTTTTTGATAAGCTTTTAATCTGGTCATTTCTTATATATAAATTAATAGTGTTAAATCTTAAAAGTAAAGTTTTAAGAAGAAGATTAAAAACCCAATGTTCACTATTTACAACATCAAAATTGTATAAATTTATTGCTGTTTTTTTATCAAATAAACAGAAGGCTAGTTTTAATCTTTTTAGTTTTTTTATATCTTTGTTAAACCAAGAAGATAATAAGCTTTTAAACTCATCACCTTCTGTATCTAAAAGTGATGGCATCATTACTAAACCTATAAAAAACACCATTACAAAAATCAAAGAAATAGTATCTGGAATAGTCCAAGCAAAAGGTAATTCAAAGATAATTTTTTTAAATAAGTCTTCATATATTGAAGCAGAAATAAAAGCAAACAGCAAAACAATAACTGAAACAACAGATATAAAAGTGGCAGAAAACTTCTTTTTAATCGAATAAAAAAATGAACTACCTGTTAAGGTATTTAAATCACTTTCAAACTTTTCAAAACTATCATTTTCACAAAAAGTTATATGAAGTTCATTATCTTTTTTTAAAATCATAGATTCTTTTTTGTTTTTTCTTTGCGTTTGGCAAAGACTTGAAGTATATATATTACAGCTATTTTGTTTCACTAGAAGAAAAACCTTTTTTTGCAAATTTATTTTGTATTGGATCACTAAAAGTATAAATTCCTTCTTTTAAAGCAAAGGGATAATCTTTTAAACACTCTTTATATTTATTTACAAAAGTATCAGGATATGAAGGAAAGGAGCTTGTTAAAATGTCAACATATTTTGCAGGGATAAAGCAATTCTCATCACCTTTATTTGCTAATTTTTTTTCATTTGTAGTCATAAAAGCTGTGATATCTGAATCTAAAGGAATATCAGCATTTGAAGCTTTAATAATAATTTGAGAATAGTTTTTTTCTCTAAGTTTTAAAGATTCAAACTCTTCATCTGTAATTTTTAAAACTACTCCAGAAGTTGAAGTATTTTGATTTTCTTTTAAATTTAAAAACACACCATTCACATTTTCTTCATCAAATCTAATACTTTCAATTGAATTCCAAACCTTTTCATAACCTTTTATACAAACAGGAATTAAATCTTCCTGTTTTAGTACTCTTTTAAAAGATTTTTGAGCACTTACAATATTAATTAAAGAGCCATAACCAAAAAGATACATTACTATACTAACTTTTCTTTTGCTATTACAATTCCATCTAGATCAACATAAATATAATCACCTTCAACAATTTCTACATCATCAATTTTAATTGGCACATTTATTTGTCCCTCTTGAACTGGAATATATTTTTTAGGACATGTTCCTTTTGCTACTAATCCAACAGAAAATTCTTTAGTTGTAACAGTATCTCTTACATATCCATTTACAATAATTCCTTCATATTTATTATCACTTGCAAATTTCATTAAGTTATCGCCTACAACAGCATAGTATTTCATATCAACATCAACGACTACAATTTTACCATCGCCTTTTTCTTCTTTTAATAATACTGCTAAATCTTTATTGTTTTTATCTAGCTTAACTGTAATTGCAGTACCTTTAAACTTTACAATTCCACCATATGATTTAAAATCAGGCCCTAAAACTTCTGTTTTATCACTAAACTCATCGCACAAATCTGCTGTGAAAAATCCCATATTAATCCTTCTTTTTAAAATTAGATAGATTATCTCATTTTACTATTAATCTATACTTATTTTTTCACTATAATTACACAAAAAGGTTATAATATCTTTTGAGAAAAAGGAATGTTTATGGGAAATATTTATAAATCAATTTTATTTTTATTGTTTTTAGTTTTACTAAGTGCTTGTAGTTCTAAAAAATTAACTGTTAAATCACTTCATCCTTCAAAAATTCCAAATGAAAAGATTTATTCACTCTATGTAGAAGATTTTGTAAATGACGATATTTACCAAAGTTTAAAAATTCAGAGTAAATTAGCAAATAAGACAATTCAAGGTAAAAAAGTTTTTAGAGTTTTAAATGACTATCAAAATGTGGATGCAATAGTTCAAGGTTCACTTAATTCAACTTTGAATTATTCTATTTATTATGAAGAAGAGATTGATTATAGAAGATGTAGATATTACAGACACGAGGGTAAGAAAAGAACAAAAAAATGCATGAAATACTATGTTAGAGTAATTCCTTGTGAAAATAGAGAATATGCAGTGCAAACAAATCTTAAACTTCTAAGAAGAAATACAAATGAAATACTTTTTGCAAAAACATATAACAAATCACAAAATATTCAAGAATGTTTTAGATATCACTATTATCCTTACCATACAATTCCAAGAGATAAAAGAGAAGTAAATACACGCCTTGCAGCACTTATAGCAGATGAATTTTTAGATGATGTTTCTCCACATTATGAATATTGGGATATTAGTATAATTGAAGAATTAAATGAAAATAGTTTAGTTTTTACAGATGAGCAAAGTAATAGATTTGAAAAAATCGTAAAACTAATGGAAAAGAGAAATTTAGATTTATCCTTAGATGCATTAAATAAATTAGATCAAGAATTTGAAAATAAAAGTTATGAAGTTATTTATAATATGGCTTTAATTTATGAAGTAAAGGCTAATTTATTCAAAGCAAATGAATTATATAATAAAGCTAAATATCTAGTAAAAGATTTAGATCATTTATCACTTATAAATAATGGAATATTAAGAACAAAAACAAATCTAGAAGAGAAGATAAAAGCAAAATCACAATTGCCTTAATTTTCTTAATCTAAAAAAAGTACACATAAATTACACACAAATATGATAATATATTTTTTTTAAAATAAAGTATAAAAATAAAAGGTTAAAAATGCAAAATAAAAAAATTGTAATAATATCACTACTTGTACTATTGGTAGTGTTTGTAGGTGGAGGATATGCTTATAAAGCTAAGCAGTCTGAACAATTAGCATCAAATGCAAAAGCTAACTATTCAGCATTAGTTCGTGAACATTCAACAATTATTGGAAATAAAGATGCAAAAGTTGAACTTGTTGAGTTCTTTGACCCTGCGTGTGAAACTTGTGCACAAATGCATCCTTATGTTAAAGAGATAATGAAGAAAAATGAAGGAAACATCAAATTAGTTTTAAGATATGCTCCCTTTCATGCAGGTTCAAATAATGTAGTAGTAATGCTAGAAGCTACAAAAGAACAAAATAAGTTTATGGAAACTTTAGAATTATTATTTAATACACAAAGAATTTGGACAGTTAATCATAGTGTTGATTTAAATAAATTATGGGGAGTTTTACTAACATCTAAACTTCTTGATATGGATAAATTAGTGGATGATATGAAAAATCCTAAATTAATAAAAATAGTAGAACAAGATTTAGCAGATGCTAAAACTTTAAAAGCTACAAAAACACCTGCTTATTATGTAAATGGTAAACCTTTGCAAGTATTTGGATTACAAAACTTAAAAGATTTAATCAACTCTGAATTATAAACTTCTTTATAACTTATATACAAAAAATAAGAAACTATTGAATAACTTTTTATTCAATAGCTTTCTTATAAATTTTCCTAATTAAACACTAACCATTTTTTAGATAATATAATTACCTTTAATAAAACAATAAACTAAAAATAATTAGGTAGTAAATATATGAAAGTAGTTACAGGAGTTGTAGGTAACGATATACACGTAGTTGCAAATAGACTAATAGATATATCATTACAAGCACGAGGATTTGAAGTATTTAATTTAGGTGTTAATACTTATTTAGAAGAATTCTTTGATGCAGTTATAGAAACAAACGCAGATGTTTTACTTATCTCTTCACTAAATGGTGAAGCTGAGGGTTGGTGTAGAGAAGTGAAAATTTTAAAATCAAAATATGGAAATCATTTAGATAATGTTGTATTTATGATTGGTGGAAACTTGGTTGTAGGAACTGGTTCAGATGAAGATATTGTTCCTAAGTTTAAGGACTATGGTTTTGATTTAGTATTTCACCAAGTTGATTTAAATACAGGTCTTGATGCCTTAGAAGAGTACTTGAAGGAGAAGAAATAATGAGTTTACTTCAAGAAGAAAGAGAAATCATTGTTCAAAATAAATATGCAGATAACTTTGATTTTGCAGAGATTGAAGAGTTTGTAAAAAACGCTTCAAAAGATTTGTTTATTTCACATAGATTTAAAAATGCAAATAAAATGCTAGTTCAACCTCGTGGTGGTTTTCCAACTTACCAAAAACAGTATGATTTATATGAATTTTTTGTAAATGCTGATGTTGATATACTACCTTTAACTATTGATTCAAATACAAGATTAAATGATTATGCAACATCTGCAAAAATGCTTAAACTTAGTGAAGAAAATGAAGTTGATATGTTAAATGGATATCCTTTAGTAAATCATGGTTATAAAACAACTAGAAAAATGATTACTCACTTTAATAAGCCAGTATCACTTCGTCATGGAACACCAGATGCAAGACTTCTAATAGAAACAGCAATAGCTTCTGGAATATTTGAAATAGAAGGTGGTCCAATTACTTACCTTTTACCCTACTCTAAAAACTTCCCATTAGATAAAGCCTTTTTATACTGGAAATATGTTGAGAGAGTTTGTGCAAATTATTCAAAACTAAATGAACCAATAAATAGAGAATCTTTTGGTCCTTTAACTGCAACACTTGTACCTCCTTGTGTAACTATTGTAATTCAATTATTAGAAATGCTTTTATCACTTGAAGAAGGTGTTAAATCCTTCTCTGTGTCTTTTTCACAAACTGGTTCTATGAATCAAGATATTGTAACTGGTGCAGTTATTAGAAAAATGGCTAAGCACTACGCAGAGGAAATTGGATGTGGTGATGCATCAGTTCATCTTGTATATCATCAATGGATGGGAGCATTTCCAACTGATAAAAACTTTGCAGAGTGTTTAATCAATACTTCAACTGTAATTGCTGCTATGGTTGGTGCTGATAAAATTATTACAAAAACAAGAGAAGAAGCATCTGGGATTCCTACAAAAGAAGCAAATGCTAAAACAGTTGCAAATACTCAATATACACTTAGAATGTTAAATGGGTTACCAAATATTGTGGATAAAGAAGAAGAAGAAATTCTTACAGAAGAAGTTATGAGTATTATGGAAGCTGTGTTTAACGACCCTGCTGATACATTATGGAGAAAAGTATTTAACTCTATTAAAAATGGAACTATTGATGTTCCTTTCTCTCCACATATTATAAATCATAATGAAGTAGTAACTGTACGAGATAAAAATAAAAACATTAGAATTATTAAAAAAGGTAAATTACCAATTTCTGACAGATGTTTTGAATATGAAAAAAAACAATGTGATTTAAATAAAGATGCCTCATCAATAGTAAATGACATCATCCATGATATAGGAATTATGCAATGGTAGAAAATAAACTTTTAATCGATATAGGAAGTACATACTTTAAAGTTGCCACTTCTAATAATGTTGAACAACACTTTAGAGATTTTAACAAAGATATTTATAATGATTTAGTTAGTAAATGTTCAAGTACACTTGAGAACTTCAAAAAAGAAGAAATATTTATTTGTTCATCTGCAAATGGTGGATTATCTACTTTAGTAATTGGAGTAACTAACTCTTTTTCTTTAAAATATGCTACTAATATTGCATATAATTCTGGTATTAATATTATTGATACTGTTTTATATCAAGATATAGCAAAAGCTTCAGTTCCAAGTGATTTAATTGATGTTGTAATTATTGTTGGGGGAATTAATAGTGTTGATAATATCTTTAAAGAAGATTTATTCAAATACCTAGAAAATGTAAACTATTCAAATGTAGTTTTTGCAGGTTCATCTAAAGATGCTGCTTATTTAAGCTCACATATTGAGAGTCTAGTACTAATTGATAATGTAATTGATAATAAACTTCATGTAGTTGAAGAGCCTTTAAAAGAATATTTAACTAACCTTTATCAATCTGATATTATGGGGAAGGAAGATATTAAACATCTATATGACTTAACATCAAATCAGATTTACTCAACTCCATATATTGTAAATAAAACTTTACCTTTAATTGATTCAAAATTTGCAGCTGTTAATCCATTTATCTTAATTGATATTGGAGGAGCTACAACAGATATCCATTATTCTAAAGATTTATCTTATGATAATATAGTAACTTCAAATGAATATGATAGATTAGTATTTAAAAAACTAGGTGTTTTTAAATCTAAAGAATCATTAATTTTTGCAGCTAAAAACAATGAATTTGTATATGAATTATTAGCTCATTTAAAAGTTACTGAAAATATTTTCAATGAAGATAGTACTAAAAGTTTAAAAATCTTAATGCAACTTGCAATTTTTTTAGTTTTATATAAAGTATCAGAAGTTCATCCTTTATATATCAAACTAAAATTACACTTATTAAAATCTGTTGTATTAACAGGTGGAATTACTAAAGTATTAAGTTTTGAAGAGGTAGAAGATATTATTGCATTTTTCTATAAAAAAATATTAAATAGCGATATTTATCCTGCAATTGTTTTAGATTCAAATTATGATATTTGGACTCTTGGAATAACTCAAAAATAAAGGAAATAATATGTCAATAAATTGTATAAGAACACTAATAGAAGCATCAAATATTTCAAATCCAAATAAAGTTGCTTTAACTTTTGGACATGAAAAAATTACATATAGTGAATTATTTACTAAAGTAAACCAAATTGCTTATTATTTAAATGAGTTAAATATGCCAAGCAAAAGCAGAATTGGTATTTATTCAAATAAAGGAATAGACCAAGTTATTGCAATACTAGCTATTTTATCAACTGATTATATTTTAGTTCCATTAACAAGACT
Source organism: uncultured Campylobacterales bacterium (assembly GCA_947503785.1). Taxonomy (GTDB): domain Bacteria; phylum Campylobacterota; class Campylobacteria; order Campylobacterales; family Arcobacteraceae; genus Poseidonibacter. The sequence goes on from CANNFB010000001.1 coordinate 147,818, forward strand.
TCTAAAACCTGAGCAGATTGAATATATTATTAACGATTGTAATATTGAATGTATTATTACAGATAGAGTAAAACTTGAAGCTATTGAAGAAATAAAATTTGCAGGTAATATTATCTCTTATGAAACTGCACATAAAGATTTAGCATCATTTGAAGAAATTTATAAATACTATAATAAACCATATGAATGTAATATATCAGGTCATCAAAATGCAGCAATTACTTACTCATTTGGAATAAGTGGAAAACCAAAAGGTATTGTAATATCACACAGAAACTTTATAGATTCTGCACGTGTTGTATCACAGTATTTAGATTTAAAAGAAGAAGATGTAATTTCAGGTACTTTAATTTTTAATCTTGACTATGGATTAAATCAAATCTTTTGTTCTTTATATAAAAGAGCAACTTTAGCACTACATAGATTTGTTTTGCCTAATGATTTTTTTAATCATATTATTAATGATAAAGTTACAGTATTACCTATTATGCCTATTACATTAACAGATATGTTTGATGAAGAAGAGAATAGACTTCCAAGTAGCGAATTATTACAAAATGTTAGAATTATTACATCTTCAGGTGGAAATGTTACAAATAAAATGATCACTGATGTAGAAAAATACTTTGTAAGTGCAAAGTTTTATTCAATGCATGGATTAACAGAAGCCTTTAGATCTACATATTTAGAGCCATCTCAATTAAAAATAAGACCAGATTCAATTGGAAAAGCTATTCCTGATGTTGAGTTATATGTAATTGATGAAGAAGGTAATGAATGTGCTCCAAGAGTTGTAGGAGAGTTAATTCATAGAGGTGGATATATTTATCAAGGTTATTGGAAGGGTCCAAAAGAAACAAAAGAAAGATTTAAATCTGCTCAAATTCTAAAAAACATTATCAATCTTGATGGCGAGTTAAATGATGAGATAGTAGTAGCAACTGGTGATTATGTTTATAAAGATGAAGAAGGTTATTTATACTTTGTTTCAAGACAAGATAATATGATTAAAACTAGAGGTTTTAGAGTAAGTCCTTATGAAATAGAATCTGTTGTTACTAAAAATATTTCTGAAATTGAACAGTGTGCAGTTTTTTCAATTGAAAATGAAGAGATTGAAGAAGAGATTGTTTTAGTATATAGTGCAAGTAGTGAATTAAGCTCAAAAGAGATTACATTTGAATTAAAAAAACACTTAGCATCATATATGATACCTAGTAAAATAATCTACAAAAAATCACTACCCTTAATTCCATCAGATAAAAATAAGATTAATATAGATGAATTAAAAAAAGAATTAATTATTAAATAATAAAAAGTATAGCAGTTTTGCAATACTTTTTAGAAAGACAAATTTTATTGATTAATGTCAATTACTTCTAATATAGAATATTATATAATTACATCAATTAAAAATAGAAGGATCAAAATTATGAAAAAAATTATCGCATTATCACTTATTACAGCATGTGTTGCATTAGCAAACCCTTACGCAAAATGTGCAGGATGTCACGGAGCTGATGGTGGAAAAGCTGCTTTAGGTAAATCAAAAATTATTAAAGATATGACAAAAGCTGATTTCGTTGCTTCTTTAAAAGGTTACCAAGATGGATCTTACGGAGGTCCTATGAAAGGTCTTATGAAAGGTCAAGTTAAAGGTATGGACGAAGCAACTATGCAAGCTATTGCTGACAAAATTGCTAAGTAATTCTTAACAAAACTTTATAATAGCTAGACTTTCTAGCTATTATTTTTTATCATTTATTTTATGTAAACTCAATTCTATCTCTACCTTTATTTTTTGCCATATATAATCCTGCATCAGCTTTTTGTATCATTTCCTTTGCATCTTTACAATCACCAAAAAAAGAAACCCCCATACTAACTGTAATAGAAATATCTCTTAAAGGATGATAGATTTTTTTTGATTTTATATCCTCTCTTAAATCATTAAGTTTTTGAACAATATGCGTCTTTGTTATAAAACAAAGAATAATAAACTCTTCTCCTCCATATCTATAAACTTCACCATTTAATATTTTTGCATGTTTAATTAATTTTTCACTTAAATATATTAAGGCCTTGTCCCCTGTTTCATGTCCAAAGGTATCATTTATTCCTTTGAATCTGTCAGCATCAATAAAAATAGTACTTAAGAATCCAGAATTACTCTGTCTTGATAAAACTTTTAAATCATCTTCCATTTTTCTTCTATTATAAACTTTTGTTAAGTGATCTCTATTCATTGTATCTTGAAGAAGTTCTTTTTCTTTTAATAGTTGTTCAATTAAATTATCTTTATAATTTTCTTCTAAATTAGTATTTTTTTGCTCAATCACTTTTCCTAAAGTAAATTCAAAACAGTCTTTAGAACTTGAGTAATCAATCTTCTTACACTCTATTACCAAAGAAGGATTTTCTTTTCCTAAACCATTAGTAATTGTTAATGTATCAAATTGTTTTATTGAATATTTAATATTATCATCAATAATTTTTGGTTCCAAAAGTACTTTTTTCCAATATTTATTATTATCTTTAGAAAGAACTGAGATTTTCTTTAATAAAATATTTTCAAATAATTCTTTTGAAAGTGAAATTTTCTGCATATTATATAATTCCTAAAATAATCTATTGAAACTATATCAAGTAATAACTTAGCTATATATTTTAAATTTACTTCTAAATTTTAATAATAAGTTTTACTTATATTAGTTTCATAAGTATTTAATATAATCTTTAGTATTATTCTAAAAATTAATTTAAGGAATCAAAATGACTTTAAGAGAAAAATTTTCTCCAATGTGTTTTTTATCAGCCTTAGGCGCTGGTGGACTGTCTGTATCATTTTTTATGTATCTAATGTTTTTAGTACCACACGAAGGTTCACCTATGGCAACATTTGATTTTATTATAATTGAACTAATGAAAGGTTCATGGCTTTCACTTGTTATATCTTTTTCTCTTGTTTTTATTATAGCTTTTGCATATTTTCACTTTAAACTTTTAATTTGGAATACAAAACAGTTTCTTTTATATAAGAAAACTCAAAGTTATAAAAAGCTTATTAACTCAAATGCTGAAATATCACTAATGACTATTCCATTAACATTTACAATGAGTATAAATGTATGTTTTGTTTTAGGTGCAGTTTTTGTACCAGGACTTTGGGATATAGTTGAGTACTTATTTCCTTTTGCATTAATAGGTTTTTTACTCACTGGATTTTATGCATTAAAAATATTTTTCAATTATTTTTCAAGACTTTTAGTTACTGGAGATTTTGATTTTACAACAAACAACAATCTTTCACAAATGATTTCTATTTTTGCATTTGCAATGGTAGCAGTTGGATTTGCAGCACCAGGAGCTATGAGTCATAATATAGAAGTAAATGCAATTGGTATTTTTGGTGCTTTATTTTTTATGGCACTATCAGTATTATTGCTAATGATAAAATTAACGCTTGGTTTTAAAAATATGTTTGAACATGGTATTTCAATAGAAGCTTCACCTTCATTATGGATTATAATTCCCATTCTAACTCTTTTAGGAATTACTGCTGTAAGAGTAACCTTTGGGTTAGATCATAATTTTAATGCAAATGTTAATAAGTCATCATTATTTACTTTAACGTCAGTAATTTTATCATTGCAAATCATATTTGGTATTTTAGGATATAAAGTAATGAAACAAATTGGTTATTTTGAAAAATTTGTAGAGGGGAACGATAAATCCTCTGTGTCTTTTGCATTGATTTGTCCTGGCGTAGCTTTTATGGTATTTGGAATGTTTTTTATAAACTTTGGATTAACATATAATGATGTTATTAGTAAATACTCACTTGCATATTTTATTTTAATGTTGCCATTTATATTTGTTCAATACAGAACAGTTATGTATTTCTTTAAATTAAAGAAAAAATTCTCAATTTAATAAATAAAAAAATTATAAGATGATACAATCTCTAAATTAAAACTTGGAGCTTGTATCTTATGACAAATATAAAAAAACTAACTAATATTCTTTTACTTTCAACAACACTACTTTTCACTGCTTGTTCAGTTAAAGAGCCTATTGTAAAGGTAGAAACGGATGACCTAAATAATACAACAAAATATGCAAATAATAACTTTATGAATCAAAATAAAGAAACAAATGACTATATAAAAAAATATTTTATACCATGGAATCAAAATAAAGTAACATATACAGTAGAAGATGCAACATGGGGTTTCGCATATAAACAAAAAACTATTTATTTAGAAAACCATATACAAGCTTCACAAGAATGGTTTGATAAACAAATTGAAAATTCTAATTTTGAAAATTATAATACAATTTTAAAAAAAGCTATTACTCTTAAAAACAGTGATATTAGAGTTTTCCCTACATCTTCCCCTATGTTTTACAATCCAAAAAAATTAGGAGAAGGTTTTCCTTTTGATTATAATCAAAACTCGGCAATAAAGATAAACACACCAATCTTTTTATCACACTATTCAAAAGATAGAGCATGGGTTTATATGCAATCAAATAGTGTTGGTGGATGGATTAAAGTAAATGATATTGCAATTGTAGATGAAGAGTTTATACAAGGGTTTAAAACAAATAATTATGCAGTTGCAATAGAAGAAAAATTTCCTATTTATGATAATAGTTTTAGGGAGTATGTAAAAGTTGCTACAATATTTCCTAAATTTCAAGATAAATATATTATTGCAAAAAAAGACATTTCTAACAAAGCAATAATTACATACATAACAATTAAGCCTTCAAGTGTAGAAAGTATACCATTAGAATTTAATTCTAATAATAGAATTAAAATTGCTAAATCTTTATTAGATGAACCTTATGGTTGGGGTGGATTACTAAACAATAGAGATTGTTCTAGTTTTACACAAGACTTTTTTATTCCTTTTGGAAAATTTCTTTCAAGAAACTCAAAAGCACAGACAAAAAATGGTAAATACCACGATATTTCTAATTTTTCTAAAAAAGAGAAAAAAGAGTATATAAAACAAAATGGAATTCCTTTTTCTACTTTAGTGTATTTAAAAGGACATATTATGTTGTATGTCGGAATAAAAAATAATGAACCACTTGTAATGCACAATATGTGGAGTGTAAGACTTAAAAATAAATGGGGTAAGAAAGCTAGACATATTATAGGAAAAGCAACTATTACAACACTAGAACCAGGGAAAGAGTTAAAAGACTTTGATGAGAACAATAATGTTCTTCGTCAAGTACTTGGTATTGTGGTTTTATAAATAGGTACTATCACTATAATTTGATTGCTAGTGTAGAAATAACTGTGTAAACATTAAAAATACAAATTTAGTAAAGTAACCCTTTTTTATATTTAATTTCGTAAATAAATAATTCGATAAACCATAGGTACATAATATAGATTTAAAACAGTAGCCCATAAAATTCCAAAGCCTAAAGATATAGCCATTGGTTGTAAAATCAAGGCTTGACCAGAAGCAAAGAAGATTAAGCTACTAAGACCTAATACTGTTGTAATAGATGTTAATAAAATAGGTCTTAGTCTCATTTTTGCATATTTTTCTAACTCTTCTAGATTTTTAGCTTTTTTAATAAAATCCATCATAATAATTCCATCATTAACGATAACACCTGCAAGTCCTACCATTCCAATCATACTTGGCATTGTTATATTTATATCCATAATTAAATGCCCTACTAAAACACCTAAAATAGATAAAGGAACTGTACTTATAATAATTAAAGGTTTTATTAAAGAATCAAACATCCATACAAGTGCTATAAAGATTAAAACAACTGCAATTAAAGCAGCTTGTCCCATTTCACTTTGTACTTTTTTATTCTCTTGTTGTTCACCTTTAATATCTAAGCTTACTTCACTTTTTAATACATTTAACTCTTCATCTAACTTTTCAAAAACTTCTGCTGATGTAATATCACTTAATGATGCTGTTACACTTATAATTTGTTCATTATTTTCTTTAAATATTTGAGAATATGCAGGTACCTTTATAAAGTCAACAACTTGTGAAAGTAAAACTTTTTGATTTGAACTAGTTGTAATTTGGAAGGTATCTAAACTACTTAACATATCTTTAGATTTACTTTTAAATACAATATCAACAATACCCTCATCATCAAACATTTTTGAGTAAGTTGCTTTAAAATAGTAAGGTCTTAATTCATTTAAAACTGTTTGCTCACTTATTCCTAAATCACTCCCATAAGAGTTTACTTTAAACTTTAATTCATAGTTTCCTATTAGTGCATCATCTGCAATATTTGATACACCATCAATTGAATCTAAATGTTCTTTAAGAGATTTTACAGCTTGTGTAACCTTATTCTTATCACCTGATACTGCAATTTCAACATCATTTTTTACAATTCCTGCTTGTGGTACAAATATTTTTAATTCGTCAAAAACACCAGAATTTACATCATCTTTTAAAATCTCTTTTAATTGTTTTTCCATATCCTGAGCACTAGATTCTCTTATCATATTTGTATCATCATACTTTGGAGATAAATAGGGATTTATATACTTTTCAAAAATATTTATAGGAGCTCTTTCATTTAAATTTATAAATAATTGGAAATAAAACTCTTCATAATGAGCTTGATTTTTACCATCTAGCTTTAAGCCAGTTACTGAGGTAACGGAACTTACTACATTTTTAAAATCAACATTATCTAATATTTTTCTTTCTATATTATAAACTAATTGTTCTGTTTGCTCTATTTTTTTTCCAACTCCAACAGAACCTGTAATATAAACTTGAGTTGAGTCAAAAGCTGGCATGAATTCAAACTTTTGAGATTTAAAAACCATAACACTAGCACCTAAAATAGCTGCTACCATTAAAAAGATTGCTAAATATCTACCTTTTAGTAAGAAGTCTAAAATCTTTCCATAAAGTCTGTAGTTAAAATCCCAAATTTTATGAGATTTTCTATCACCTTTATTTACTTTAAAAATCTCTTTTGCATGTAATGGCAAAAAGAAAAAAGCTTCAAGAAGTGAACTCAAAAGAAGCACAGTAATCATAATAGGAAGTATTTGCATAAACTTTCCAGTTTCACCAGTCATTAATAATATTGGTAAAAATGCAAAGATAGTTGTAGCAGTTGCTGTTAAAACAGCTGGATACATTTCCATTGCACCATCACGTGCTGCTGTAAACTTATCTTTTCCCATTTCCATATGACGATAAATATTTTCACCAACAACAATAGCTTCATCAACAAGCATTCCCAGAGCTATTAAAGCACCTAAAAGTGAAAGCATATTTAAACTATAACCTAAATAATCAGCAGCAATTAAACCTATCATAAATGAAGTTGGAATTCCAATTGCAATTACAATAGCAATTCTAATATTTATAAATATTAATAGGGCAATAAATAGTAAACACAAGCCAAATAATATATTTGAAACAACAGTATTTAGTCTATTTTTAATCCAAATAGAAGTATCAATATATGTACTAAACTCTAAATTTTTATATTTTTGTTCAAACTCTTTAGTTATCTCTTTAATCTCTTTAACAAGCTCAATAGCATCACCACTAACACCTTTATTTATTCCAACTGCAATATTTGGCTTAGCATTATAATGTGAGATATCAGCAACATCTCCTAATGAAAACTTAACATCAGCAATATCTTTTAAATAAAATTTTTTGCCATCAACTTTAATTAATGTATTTTTAATTTTATCAATATTTTTTTCACCATTAAAAGTTGATAAATAATAGTGTCTAGAACTATCTTTTATTATTCCCACTGGGAATATAGAGCTTATAGATTGAACAGCTTGAATCACCCTACTTTTATCTAAACCATAAGCATTTATTTTTTCATCATTAAAACTTACAAGTAATTCTTTATCGCTTTTTCCAAAAACAGAAACTTGAGATAAATCTTTTAATTGCATCACTTTTGATTTTACTTTTTCGGCAACTTCAAGTAAAGCCTCACGAGAATCATCACTTTTTGAGTAAACAGCAACTGTTATTAGGGGAAAAGAGTGTTCAATACTTTTTACAACTGGCTCATCCATATCTGAAGGAAGATTTGTTTTAATTTTAGAGATGATATCTTTTACATCTGAAACTTCATTATCAGCTTTATATCCATCTTTTAAATCAACTTTTATAGAGAAAAAACCATTTTTAATTGTTGATGATATTTTATCAGCAGCACTTAAACCTAATAATTCATCTTCAATATCAGCAACAGCAATCTTATCTAAAAGCTCAGAACTAGCTCCCGCATACGAACCTGAAATAGAAATAGCATCAAGTGATGAGGGAGGGAATATCTCCTTTGGGATTTTAAAATATGAAAAAATTGCAAGTAAAAAAATAAAAAGAAGTAATAAATGGTTTAAAATAGGCTTTCTAAGTGCAAACTCAATAATCCCTTGCATCATTTCACTTCTTGAATTAAAGGATTAAATAAAAGTGAATCAATAATTTGATTTTTAAATTTCATATCTTCAAGCTGTTGTGCTAAGAATTTATTCTCTTCTTGTAATGAAATATAGTGTGCATAAAGTTTATTTATATCTTTACTAATATAATAAATATTATTTCTAAAATATATTTTTGGAAAATATAAAACAATTGCTAAAAGAAGCATTGCAAAAACAAGAATCAAAGTATTTATAGCATTTAATCTAATCAAACTTAAAAATCCTTAATTTAGAACTTCTGCTTCTTGGATTTTGTTTAATCTCTTCTTTTGTAGGAATAATTGGTTTTCTTGTAATCACTTTTCCTAAAGAATGATCATTTCCACATTCACATCTAAAAGCTTCAGGAGGACAAATACAAGACTTAGTCCATTTTTTAAAATAGTTTTTTACAATTCTATCTTCAAGTGAATGAAAAGAGATAATTGCAACAATACAGTTTTCTAATTTTGCAGATTCTAAAGAATCAAAAAGTCTTGTTAGCACTCCTAGTTCATCATTTACTTCAATTCTTATACCTTGAAAAGGAAGAGTTGCTGGATGTATTTTACCTTTTGACATTTTTTTTGATAATAAAGTTGATATTTCCTTTGCTGTTGTAAAGGGTCTATTATTTACTATAAGTGAAGCTACTTTTTTATACTCTCGAACCTCTCCACATTCTTTAAAAACTCGTTCTAACTCACTTTGTGAATATGTATTTACAACTATTGAAGCATCTAAACTTTGATTTTGATTCATTCTCATATCTAATGTTTCACTCTCAAAACCAAAACCACGATCTAGCTTGTCTAACTGTAAAGATGAAACACCAATATCTGCAAGAATACCTCTTATATCATACTCTTTAAAGTTATCAAGAACATGTTCAAAATTACCCTTATTAAATGTAACTCTTGAAGAAAAAGGTTCAAGTCTTTTAGCACAAAAAGCCAAAGCTTCATCATCTTGATCATTACATATTAAATTCACAGTTTCATTTTGTTCAAGTAAGCCTTGAGTATGTCCACCAAAACCGGTAGTACAATCTATTATATATCCCTCTTTTATATCAGAGAAAGCATTTAGTGTTTCATTAAATAAAACGGGAACATGAGGTATTTGCATTCAAACAGTCCTTATTAAAATTAGTATATAATACCCAAAAATATATTTAAGGCTTTTTAAAATGGTTGACAAGGCTACAGTTAAACAACTGAGTGATTTATCACTTACAATGTTTAGAAAGAACTTTTTTGGGATTTATCATGGAGCTATTTCTGCAAAACTTGATCAAGAAAACTTTTTAATAAATACAAATGATGCAATTTTTGATGAAATGAGTTCAAACTCTTTTTGTTCTTTAAATCTTAATAAACAAGATTATAGATGGAAAATAGCAAGTATAGAATCACATATTCATGCAACTATTTATACAAATATTCATGAAGCAAAATATATAGCTTTTGGAATGCCTATTTATACAACAGCATACACTTTTGATCATGACTCAATTATTTTTGAAGATTACTTTGGGAAAACAACATTTGGCGAGATTCCAATTTATGATCCAGGGGAAGGTAAAACTTGGTATGACAGAAATGCACTTGAAATCACTAAGTATTTAAAAGAGTCTACTAATAATGTAATGGTTATAAAAGGCGTTGGTGCCTATGTATATGATAGGGACTTAAATGAATTAGTAAAAAAAATAGCTATTTTGGAAAATTCATGTAGATTACTTAGTATAAAAACATCTTTTTGCTAGTAAAATGACTTATGTAGTTATTATTTTAATTATTTATTAATATGAAGCCCTAGTTTTAGCTATTTTAAAGCTTAAATACTATAAAGTTTATTCAAATTTATTTTAATTAAGGATTTCATTCATGAACAAAGCTGAATTTATTGACGCAGTAGCTGCAAAAGCTGGATTATCTAAAAAAGACGCAAAAGGTGCAGTTGATTCTGTATTAGAAACAATTACTGAAACATTAGTAAAAAGAGAATCTGTAAGTTTCATTGGTTTTGGTACATTTACAACTGCTGATAGAGCGGCAAGAACTGCTAAAGTTCCAGGAACTGATAGAACTGTAGATGTTCCAGCTACAACTGTTGGAAAATTTAAAGTTGGTAAAGCTTTAAAAGAAGCTATTGCTAAAAAATAATTTATATTTATAAATTGAACAACTTTAAAAGGATCTGTTTTAACAGATCCTTTTTTTATGTCTAAAATATACAAAAATCACTTAAACCATAAAAAATAAAAAAAACTATATAATTGTATAAACTATAAAAAGAGTACTTATGATTAGATTTCTTATATTAATAATTTTTTTATATGTAAATATTAATGCAAATGTAATTACACCAATTCCACAAAATATACAAATAAATAAAGAAAAAGTAAACTTAGGTAAACTATTATTTAATGATACTAGACTATCTTTGGATAATACAATTTCTTGTGCATCATGTCATTTCTTAGACCAAGGAGGAGATGATAATAAAAGAGTTTCAAGGGGAATAAATGGATTAGAAGGAGAAATAAACGCTCCAACTGTTCTTAATTCTGTGTTTAATTTTAGACAATTTTGGGATGGGCGAGCTAATTCTTTAAAAGAACAAGCCTTAGGACCTATTGAAAATCCTGTTGAAATGGGCAATGACTTTAATATTTTAATTCCAAAACTAAAAAAAACTGATTATAAAAGACTTTTTAATAATATATATAGTGACGGAATTACAAAAAACAATATTGCTGATGCAATTAGTGAATTTGAAAAAACTCTAATTACTCCAAATTCAGATTTCGATTTGTATTTAAAAGGTGATAAAAATGCTATTACAAAAATACAAAAAGAAGGATATGCAATATTTAAAGAAAAAGGTTGTATTTCTTGCCATCATGGTGTAAATATCGGAGGTAATTTGTATAGTAAATTTGGAGTAATAGTAAATCCAAATATAACTAATCTTGGAAAATTTAATCATACAAAAAGAGATAAAGATAAATTTAAATTTAAAGTACCCACTCTTAGAAATATTGAAAAAACTGCTCCATATTTACATAATGGAAGTATAGATAATTTAAGTGAAGTAATAAAAGTAATGGCTTTATATCAATTAGGAAGAGATATTAGTTCTATAGAAATTTTTAAAATTAAAGAATTTTTAAAATCACTTAATGCAGAAGTACAAGAAGAGGTTAAGTAGTTATGAAATTTACTAAAAAAATATTTTTAATTTATATATTAATTATTGTATTTATTTTTTTATCTATATTATTCGCATATTTATTTCAAATAGAAAGTAATATAAAAAACTATGCTACATATAAAACAAAACTTTCAAGCCTTATCCTTTCAGAAAAAGAGTTCAAAAATTTCTTTTTACAAAAAGATAAATTTATCAATTTTGATAAAATAGTAAAAGAAACAAAAAAGTTTGAAGAAACATTAAATTCATTAAATAACAGTGAATTAAATAAAAATTTTGGAAATAATTTTTTAGAAAAACTAGAAATAATAAATACTGCATATAATGACAAGTTAATACTTATAGAAGATTATAAATCTTTACAAGCTTCTATTTTAAATTCCATGCATTATATTTTAGATTTAAATAAATCATTGCAAATTAATGATAATTTTGATCTCTCTTTTAAAACAGAAATCAATAATATCATGTTTCTTGTTCTTCATAACTTTATTGATATTAATAGCGATTTTAAAAATATATTTTCTAAAATTGATACTATACAAAAGATAAATAATAAATATTCTGATGACAGAATAAAATATTTTGCAATTCATTCTAAAAAGCTAGTTAATTTGATTATAGAGGCTACAGAACTATCAAAAGAATCTGAAAAAGTATTACTTGAAGAACCAATTATAAGTGCTTCTTTACTTCTTGATAAAATATATAATAACTACTTGCATAAGCAATTATTAATAGCTTCCTTATTTTTTATCTCATCAATTGCTATTATGATGATACTTGTAAAAATATCTTTTACTACTACAAGAATAAAAAATGAACTTTTAGCTTTTAAATATGCTGTTGAGCATAGTGATAACTCAATAGTTTTAACAGATGCAAATAAAAAAATATTATATGTGAATGAAAATTTTGAAACAAATTCAGGTTATTTAAAAGATGAACTTTTAGGAGAGAATCCAAAAATTTTATCATCAGGTCTTAATGATGAATCTACATATAAAAATTTAAATCAAAAGCTTTCAAATGGTGAAAGATGGGAAGGTGAATTTGTAAACAAAAAAAAAGATGGCACTTTATATTACGAAAAAGCTTCAATTGTACCAATTTTCATCAATGAAAAAATAGAAAATTATCTTGCTATTAAACTTAATGTTACAGAATACATTCAACAAAGAGAAGAATTAATAGAATCATCTATAGTTTTTGAAAATACAGAAGAAGGTATTTTAATTACAGATGAAAAACAAAGAATAACATCTTCTAATAAAGCCTTTGAAAAAATATTTGGATACAAAAAAAAAGAATTACTTGGTAAAAAACCTTCTTTTCTTAAGTCCTTTAAACATGATAAATTCTTCTATAAAAAAATGTGGTTAAGTATTAAAGATACAGGTTGTTGGAAGGGTAAAATTTATGATAAAAGTAAAGATGGCTCTATTATACCAACATGGCTAAGTATAACTGCAGTTAAAGATAAAAAAGGAAAGACAATAAAGTATATTTCTATGCATACAAACTTACAAGAAATTATGCAAAGTCAAGAAAAAGCTGATTATCTTGCATATCATGACAGTTTAACAGACTTACCAAATAGAATAAAATTAGAAGAACATTTAGACCATGTAATCTCTGTTGCTAACAGAGATAATCTTACTATGAGCATTTTATTTATTGATTTAGATAGATTTAAAATTATAAATGACACACTTGGTCATCAAGTAGGAGATGTTCTTTTGCAAAACGTATCAAAACGAATAAAAAGAGTTTTAAGAGATACAGATATGGTTGCAAGAATGGGTGGAGATGAATTTATTGTAGTGCTAGAAACTGCCCGAGATAAAAAATCAGCTGCATATGTATGTCAAAAAATACTTGATACGATCAAAGAGCCAATTAAAATTGGTGAACACTCTTTAAATACAAGTGCAAGTATTGGAATTGCAATGTTTCCTGATAATGGTAACAATATTACAACACTAATCAAAAATGCAGATACAGCAATGTATCATGCAAAAAACCTCGGTAAAAATAATTTTCAATATTACAATGAAGAACTATCTATAAATATTCACTATCAACTAAAAATAGAACAAGCTTTAAAATATGCTATTTCAAGAAATGAGTTATACCTTAATTATCAACCACAATATAACTTAGAAACTAGAAAAATCATATCATTTGAGGCCTTAGTTAGATGGAATAGTAAAAAAATTGGTTTTACAGGACCTGATATATTTATTCCTGTTGCTGAAGATACAGGTATGATAATAGAAATTGGAGATTTTATTTTTGAACAAGCATGTAGTGATTTTAAAAAATTCAAAAAGATTAATAAAGAGCTTCAATATATAGCAATTAATATTTCAACTATCCAATTTAGGGATAAGTATTTTGTAGAAAAAATTAAAGAAATCATAGCAAGAGTAGATATCCTTCCTTCACAGATTGAATTGGAAATCACAGAGAGATATATAATGGAATTTAATGAATCAAATATGACTGTACTTGAAGAGTTAAGAGATTTAGGCTTTAGAATGTCTATTGATGATTTTGGAACTGGTTACTCATCTATGAACTACTTAACTAAACTTCCAATTGATATTATAAAAGTAGATAAATCTTTTGTAGATGGAATACCAGATGATAATAACAATATGCAAATATCCAAAGCAATTATTGCACTATCAAAAAGTTTGGGTTATAAAACAGTAGCTGAGGGTATAGAAACAAAAGAACAAGAAGAAACACTACTTAACTTGAATTGTAATATTGGACAAGGATATCTATTCTCTAAGCCATTAAACTATGAAGATGCCGTACACTTTTTGAAAGAAAAAGCTACTATATAAACTGCAGCTACATAAACTTTTTAGTTTTTCGTGTAGCTATAGCTTCTAGTGGGTCTTCTGGCCAATAATGCTTTTTATACTTTCCTCTTAACTCTTTCCTTATTTCACTGTATGAATTTATCCAAAAGCTTTCTAAGTCATAGGTAATTTGTATGGGTCTTAAAGCTGGTGTTAAAAGATGTATTTGTAAAAGAATTTGATTTTTTAAGATTCCTGGTGTTTTATTTAATCCAAATATTTCTTGAATCTTTACAGCTAATATTGGAGTTTTTGTATTTGAATAATCTATATTTATATTAGAACCACTAGGAACTTTTATCGTCATTGGAGCTAAGGTATCAAGTGTTTGTAAACTATCCCAAGGAATCAAAGCTTTTAACATTGAAAAAGTATCTATTTGTTCTAAGTGTTTTACTGTTCTTACATTTTCTAAATAAGGTTTTAAATAATCATCAATATTTTCTAGTAAGTTTTCATCATCAAAATATGGTAAATTTATATCTAAATCAAACTCTTTTTTATTTTCATTTATAAAGTTAACCCTAGCTATTAAATCTTTTGTTTTTTTACTCCAAATTAAAAGATTTAGGCCTTCTTTTTTTATCAAGTCGATAAATAAACTAGGATATTTATCTTTTGAAATATTTGTATTAATATCAGAGGATAGTTCAAGTTCAAGAAAATAGGTAAGAGTTTTAATATCAAGTTTATTTAACTCTTTTTTATAAGAAATCACATCTTTTTCATAAATATATGAAGAAAAATACTTCTTTATATTTTCAAAAGAAATACTTGAGGCCAAATGAATAATAGAATCTTTTTCTTTTGCATTTATATTTGGAACTACTAAATACTCACTATTAAAAAGTGTATCTTTTGCATTTATAATAGCACCTTTTGCATTGCTTAGTTTGTATTTATTCTCATTTTTCACTCTTAGTTTTGCTAATCTATTTGGATATGCGAAAAGAAGTAAAACTCCAAGCATATTTTTTGTTAAAAATTTTTCTTCTTCTTTTATATTTTTCGAGTTCTTTAAACTCTTTAATTTTTTATAAATATAACTAGCTTGATTTAAAACTTGTTTAGCTGTATAAATATTTAATTCTGCATTAGAAAAATCCTTCTGCTTTAAAACTATATATCTTTCATAAATATCACAAGAAGCAAACTGTTTTGAAAATATATCTTTTTCAATCAACATTGAAGCTAATAAGCAAGAATCATAAGCAAAACCTAATTCATCAGCTTTTAATATCATATTTGCAAATCTTGGATGAACACCCAAAGATATAGCTTCATTTCCAAATGATGTAATATTTCTGTTATCATCTATCATATTGATATTCTGTAATAGTTTTCTAGAAGATTTAATAATCTGTGAAGATGGAATATTTAAAAATTTTAACTCATCAAATTCTTTAACTCCAAAAAAAGCTAAATCTAAAAGTAAACTTGATAAGTCAGCTCTTAATATCTCAGGTTTACTTGACTCTTCTAATATTCTATTTTTATGCCATAACTTATAACACTTTCCTTCACTTAATCTTCCAGCTCGTCCTGCTCGTTGTATTGCTGAAGATTGTGAAATAAAACTATACTCTAAATGATCCATATCATTTGAAGGATTAAATCTTATCTGTTTTTCTATTCCACTATCAATTACTACTTTTATACCTTCAATGGTAAGTGAGGTTTGAGCTATATTAGTAGATAAAATCACTTTTCTTTTCTCATTACTATATATTGCTTTTTCTTGTTCCTCTTTTGAAAGATTTGAGAATAAAGGAAAGACATCAATCTTTTCAAATTTTAGTTTCTCTTCTATCTCTTTTATTTCTTTAGCACCAGCTAGAAAAACTAAAATATCACCCTCATCTTCTTGAATTGATTTTAAAATTGTATTTAGAACTATTTTACTTAAATCATTTTTTGTAGGATGTTTTATATTTACAGCTAAATATATATTTTCAACATCATACATTTTTCCTTTACTTGTAATTACAGGAGTATTTTCAAGTAAAAAAGACAACTCCTTTGAATTTAATGTTGCAGACATAAGCATGATTTTTAAATCATCTCTTAATATTTCTTGTAATTGTAAAGATAAAGCAAGTGATAAATCAGTATAAATACTTCGTTCATGAAATTCATCAAAAATTATCAATGCTACATCTTCTAAAGCTTCATCATTTTGTATTTTACGTACTAATATACCTTCAGTTACTACTAATATTTTTGTATTTTTTGAAAAACAAGAATCCATTTTTACTTGATATCCTACACTTTGCCCTACTTTTTCATTAAGGAGTTTTGACATTTGAACCGCTAGTGCGCGAGCAGCCATACGTCTAGGTTCTAGCATAATGATAATTTTATCTTTAAGCCATGATTCTTTTAGTAAAGAGATTGGTACAAGTGTACTTTTTCCAGCACCTGCTGGTGCTTCTATAATTAATCTTGTATTTTTATTTAATACATTTTTTATATCATCTAAGACATCATTTATAGGTAGTTTTTTCATATAAAGTATTATATGAAAATATCCTTATAATCTAACTTTTTTACACTTTGGTCAAAAATCTTTAAAATTTAGATATAATCGCAAAATATATAAAACAAAGGAATTGTTATCAAAACATTTACTTCTATGAACTTAAATTCTCTATTAATCGACGCGTTAAAAGATTTAGAGTTTGAAAAAGCAACGGAAATACAACAAAAGTCTATACCAATAGCACTAAAGAAAAAAGATATTCTAGCAGCCGCGCAAAGTGGTACTGGAAAAACAGCAGCATTTTTATTACCTATTTTAAATGAAATACATGAAAATGAGCAAGGACTTAAAGCTAAGACTTTAAGAGCACTAATTATTGTTCCAACAAGAGAATTAGCAAACCAAATATCAAAAGTAATCGAAGACTACTCAAAATATATCAGAATTGAAAAAGCTGTTGTATATGGTGGTGTTTCATCAACTACACAAGCTAAAAAAATTGCACGTGGTTTAGATATTTTAGTAGCAACACCAGGAAGATTACAAGAGCATATTAGAAATAAAACTGTAGATTTATCTTCTGTTACAACTTTAGTTGTTGATGAAGTTGATACTATGCTTGATATGGGGTTTTTAAATGATATTGAAGCAATATTTTTAGAAGCAAATCAAACTAGACAAATTTTAATGTATTCTGCAACAATGAATCAAAATGTTAAAAAGCTTGCAAAAGAATTTTTAAAAGATCCAGTAGTTGTAGAAGTATCTTCTCAAAGATCAAGTGTTAAAAAAATTGTACAAAGAGTAATAGAAGTAGATCCAGGTAAAAAAGCTGAATTATTATCTTATATTATTGGTTCAGAAAACTACTCTCAAGTTTTAGTTTTTGTAAATACAAAAAAAGAAGCAGATGGCTTAGTTGAACACTTAAACCTTGATGGATTACCAGCTTCATGTATTCATGGGGATATTAGACAAACTGCACGTGCAAAAGCTTTAAGAAAGTTTAGATCAGGTGATAATAGAGTTTTAGTAGCAACTGATATAGCAGCTCGAGGTATTGATATTCAAATGCTTCCACTTGTAGTAAACTTTGAACTACCAGAAGGTGTAAGTGATTATACACATAGAATTGGAAGAACAGGAAGAGCTGGACAATCTGGTTTAGCAATTACACTATTAAGTGTAAAAGATTATAAGATGATGAAAGAAATCGAAAAAGAGTTAATTCTTGATTTAGGAAGAGAAATTGTTGATGATTTCGAGCCAGAAGAAAAGAAGCCTAGAATCTTTGTACATAAAAGAAGACCATTAAGTCAGAAAAAAGGCTTAAAAGATAAATTTGGAAAACCAAAAAACACTAAAAAAACTACACAAAAAGCTAAACAAAAAGCATCTAAGAAAACTACTAAAAGAGATGAAAACAGAAATTTCAGAAAATAGAGTATTTATTAAAAAAATAAGAAAACCATATTATGGTTTTCTTTAAATAGTACTATTTTATTTGATACTTTTTAGCACTATTTTTTATGTTGAAATACTTAAATTGAGTGGATGCCATATTTTGATTGTCATTTACCATTAAAAACAAGCCATCCATAATTTCTGTTAATCCTTCATAATTTCCAGTATAAGAAGTTGTTTCAAACTTATTTAAGACAAGAGAATCGCATTCTTTACCTTTATAATTATCACTATATCTTTTATCTTCACATATTCCTAGATTAAGTTTTTTTATAGTTATAATAAATCGTACATCAGGAAAAAATCCAATATTTTTTCTTTCATATGCTCTTTCTAGTACTAAGATTTCTTTAGAAGAATTTGTAATATCTGCAATTGCAACTACAGAGTTTTCAATATAGCTGTCTGCATTTTTATCAATATAAACATCTTCAGCTTGAAATAACCACTTTTTATCTTGACTGTAAATTGTTTGATTCAATACAGATTCCGAATTTACAGGGTTTTCAGTGGCTGTGATAATTCCAAAATCTGCAGTATAACCTACTGCTTCAAATTTAAGATTATTTCCTTTATAAATAGCACCATCTAAATACTTTGGTAAAGTATACTTATTAGTAATCTTACCTTCTAAATTCATTGAATAAATTCCTGAATTAGTAGAGTTTCCTTCTGTTGATAAAACAAATTCATTTTTCAATGGTATAAAAGCTAAGCCTTCACTATCAATAGAGGTCATATTATGGCTTATCTTAATCGTATTTAAATACTTTAAGGTAATAGACTTTTTATCTGCTTTAACGCTACAAGTAAATAAGTCACCTTTATCTCCCAGAATATATAAAATTTCTTTTTCTCTATCATAAGCTAAATCTGATCCTTCTTTTATTTTCTTACCACAATCTTTATCCACAACAGTAAGTGATTCAAAAGTATCATATTCATAACAACCTGTAAATAAGCTAACTACTAATAATAGTATTAGTACTTTTAGATTTTGTTTCATTTTATATCCTTTAATTATAATAATAATCACAAAATGACTTTATATTATTTTTTTATTTTAAAAGTTATTTATTATAACATATACTTCTTTTAGGTATCTTAATAAATTATTTTATTTTACTTTATAATTATTTATATAATTTGCAATAGTATGTTAGTTTTTCATACTAAAAGACTAGATTAATCTAGTCAGTTATTTTAAGTAAAAAAGTGAGGGGGAGTTGTAAATGTGGTTTTAAATTAAATAATATTCATTCTTTTTAATATCTCATAAGTTTTAGAAACATCATATGTCGCACTATGATATTTTACAGTATCAAAATCAATTTCATAAAAAATACAAGTTTCATCTAGTTTTGGATTTTTAATATTTCCATTTTTATTTAAAGCTTTTACTATTTTTTTATTCTCTTTCATCGTACAAAAATGATTTTTAAATTTAACCATTCTATCAAGGTGTCTTAATTCAAAAGAAATATTATGTGCTACTAGTGTCTCACAATTATCACAGAACTCTATAAAGTCTAAATCTTCTATAAAGTATGAAGCATAATCCATATCTTTTCTATGTGCTAAAATAAGCTCAGGGGTAAGTTTATGCACTTCATAAGAGTATGGATTTACACTATATCTTGATAAATAGTATCTATGGAATTTATCTGTAACTTTATAAATACCATCAATCTTTTTAAGCTTTACTGCTGCAACTTCTATTACATCACCAATATTTTGTGAGTTTGTTTCAAAATCTAGTATTATCATTTTTTTTCTTTATCTCTTTTTTTATAAATTAATTCTTGTATATTTTTATATTCTACTTTATTTATTGAGTTTAATTCATCGATTAAAGGTTCATATTTTTTAAAAAGCTTCCAGATATTATTTGCATGTTCGTACCTTTTCATCTTAATTAGTTCAAAAAAAGCAAAGGCATTTACAAAGGCTTTTAGTATAAAGGATTCAGTTCTTGTACTTTTGTCATTTTTATACACTCGCCATAAGTTTTCTGTTTTATCATGTGCAATTAGAAAATAATTTTTATCTATTAAAAGTATAATTTCACCTAAGTCTTTTTTTATATTCATAAACTGCCTATATAATGTAATTTAGACATTATATCGAAGTAATTTTAAAGTAATAAAATAACTTTATATTTATTCTAATAAAAGTAGTTTTAAAACTTAATAATATTTTAATATTTGTAGTTATACAATATGTAAACTGTACAAGGAGTCACTATGCAAGTAGGAAACAACTCTCAAATAAACGCAGATGTATACTTAAATGCCAATCAATCATTAAATAGAATTGCAACAGGTATTACATTAAATCAAGCAAGCGATGATGCTTCAAGTTTGGCAATATCAAATAACTTACAAGTACAAGCAAATGGATATACACAAGCTATTGAAAATAGTAATTCAGCAATAGCACTAACTCAAATAGCAGATGGAGCTACCAAAGAACAATCAAATATATTAGATAATGTAAAAGAAAAACTATTGCAGGCCTCAACTGATACAACAAGCCAAGAAGGTCGAGATGCTATTTTGAAAGATGTAAAAGGTTTACTAGAACAATTTGACAATATTGCTAGTAGTACAAACTATAATGGTAATACTTTATTACAAAATACACAAACAGATAATAGTGTAAGTAATGATTTACAATTTCAATCAGGAAATGAAAATGCAGATATTATAGACTCAGAAGGAGTTCAATCAAATACCCAAGGTCTAGGACTAAGTGGTCTTTTAAATCAAGATGCAAGTACTTTTAGCTCTAGTGATGCTAGAAGTTTTTTAGATGCTGTTGATGGTGCTATTAGTGGATTAAATGACATTAGAGGTGAATTTGGAGCAGTTGGTAATCAATTAGAAAGTTCAACAAGAAACTTACTAACGCAAAAAAATCAAACAATTGAAGCTAATTCTGTATTTGATACTGATTATGCAAAAGAATCAGCTAACTTTTCTAAACAAAATGTTTTAGCACAAATTGGAGCTTTTGCATCAGCGCAAGCTAATAATATAAATCAACAAACTGTTGGAAGATTATTAACTTAATAGATTTTAACTCAAGTTTAACCTTGAGTTAAAAGTTTATTGTTTCAGTGATTCTTATTCTATTTTTTCTATGATTTGAAAATTTATGAAACTCTCTATTTTTATAAACAAAGTAGTTTTTATAGCCTACTAAAACTTTTTGCTTTCTTCTTTTTTTGTGTTTTTTATATCTATTATGATTATCATTATAATCTCTATATCCACTGTTCTGAGCATAGTTAGTATTGTCATATCTTGAATGATTAGCTATTGAAGCACCTAATAAACCACCTACAATTTTTGCAGCTGTTTTACCATTACCTTTTCCTATTTGATTTCCAAGAATAACACCAATTGTTCCACCAACAATAGTATCTAATCCAATGTTATTTGATGAATTTGAAGAATAGTTATTAGTATTATAATTTGATTCATAGTCGTCAGAATAATCACTTCTATAATAATTAGAATCATTATATCTGTTATAATTTTCATTATGTCTATATTCATAAACAGGCTCACTATGTGTTACATGGGCATGAAAATAAGTTGTATGTTGTTTTGCAAAAGCAAAAGAGCCACACATTAAAATTGATAGTAAAATCTTATTCATTTTGAACTCCTTTTGTAATTAAACTAAAAGAAGTATATTTTTAAATAGTGAACTTATTGTGAAGATTTCTTACTTTAATTTTCCAAAAACTTTATACTTTTCCCAATAAATATCTAAAGCTTCATTTAACTTTTCATCACTTAGTTTAGTCTTTCTTTTTATCCCAAATCTTTTAATAAAAGCTTCAGGCATAATCGTCATATCTTTATCTGGTTTTTTTAAATATGTAAACATAGATTTTTTGACATTTGTTTCACTACTATATTTTAATAAATATCTATAAAAATACTTATCAATTGATACAGGAAGTTTTCTATGACATTTTATACAATTTTTTTGATATACAGTTTTTTTCTTAGCAGCTTGCAAAGAAGAAAAAGAAGCAAGAAGAATAACTACTAATATTAGCTTTACCATATTACCTCCACTTTAGTTCCTTTATTAAGTTCAGACTCTACTTTAATATCTAGCTTATATTCTTTTGCTATTAAGGAGACGATATTAAGGCCTATTCCAAAGCCTCCAACACTTTTATCAAACCTTGCATATCTTTCAAAAAGATTTGACAGGTTTTCTTTACTCATACCTTTTCCTGTATCTTCTATACTTAAGAGCTTATCATCTATCATAACTGTTATTGTTCCTGCTATTTTATTATATTTGATTGCATTTGAAATTATATTATCTATTAGTTTTGAAATCTTCTTTACATCTGTGTTTAGATAAATATTTTCTTTTATATTAAGTACAAAATTTATTTTTTTTATAGTTGCTAAACTTTTAAAGTATTCAACTCTTTGCTCTAAAATATTTGATAAGTTTAGCTTTTCATTTTGAGATATGATTTTATTATTTAGTGTTAAAAATGTCAAATCTTCGTAAATATTTGAAATTGTTTTAGCACCAATATCAATACGATTTATTTTTCTAGCTAACTTATCATCTAAATCATCTTTATTTATCATTTCAATATTTGTAATAATTGCAGAAACAGGAGTATTTAACTCATGTGTAGTATCTTTTATAAATCTATCTAATAAATGCAAAGCATCTCTCATAGGTTTTAAAAATAGTTTTGAAATAAAATACCCAATTATCAGCATAAAAATAAAGGCAATAAAAGAGTAGGTAATAATTTCACCTTTAACTCCAACAAACCATAAATTATCATCAGGAACTTCTATAATAATATACTTTGTACCCAAATAATATGATTCAGGTTCTTCAATAAAATGAATCATTTTTTTTGAAATATATGCAACTTTATCAAAGTGTACATCTTTTGATTTTAAAGTTGAGAAAATTAAATTTTTATCGCTATCAAAAATAGCTGAATTAAACTTTTCATCTCTTGGATAATATTTATATTTATCGAAATTTACATGTAAATCTTTTAATTTGAAAATAAAATCATTTGAATATTCTTGAAGTATGTGACGTTTTTCTTGCAGCATTAAATCTTTTTGAAACTTGTAATATGTAAAAGAAATACCACCAATTATTACAAGAACTAAAAAAGAGTAGAGAAGACTAAATCCTAAAAGGGTTCTAGCTTCGCTCTTGGTTAAATCGATATCCAAGCTTTTTAAGACTAACAATTTTATCTTTTCCTAATACCTTTCTAAGGTTTTTTATATAAGTTCTTAAAGAATTATCACTATATTCTTCATCATATTCCCAAACATAGTCATATATTCTATCATGGACTAAAAGTTCATTTGGATGTTGTAAAAAAAACTTTAAAAGTTTTAATTCTTTAAAGTTAAGTTTTACAACTTCGCCATTTGATACAAGCTCATTTGCAATTGAATCAAAAGTAATATTTTCATCAATTTTAATCAAATCATTTTTTACAGAAAATTCTCTTTTTATTATAGTTTGCACTCTTATTAGAAGCTCTTTTAAGGCAAATGGTTTTCTAATATAATCATCACAACCACTTGCATAGCCCTCTTCTAGTGAATCCATTGAGTTTAATGATGTGATAAAAATAGCAGGGGTAGTATTTCCTTCTTTTCTTATCTCTTTTAAAACTTCAAAACCATTCATAGTAGGAACATTTACATCTAAAAGCAGCAAATCAAAGCTATTTTCATAAATTGAAGAAATAGCATCCTCTCCGTCATAAACAGAAACTATTTCATAGCCTTCTTCTTCGAAATATTCAACAACAGTTTCATTTAAAGTCAGGTCATCTTCTAGTAATAATAATTTAGTTTTCATTATTTATTTAACTTTGGTAAATTATTTTCATAAGAATTTTTCTCACTTACACTCATAGTTGCAACTCTTGATTTTAATTCTTGTACAAATTGTTTTTTATTTTCAGCCTTTACATAGCCCATGATTGCTATTAGTTCTTGAGTACTCATTTCTGAATAATCAACCTTTGCAAAAACAAAACTAATCATAAGTAAAAATAATATTAATGTCTTTTTCATTTCTTATACTTTTTTATTTTTATTATTATTGTAGCATAACAACTGTGTAATAATTGTTAAACGCCTAAGTATAGCAAAAGTAGCGTCTTTATATCAATAAAATAGCCCTTTCATAGCATCTTAATAATATATGCTATTTTTTACTCTTTTTTACTCTTTTTCTTCATTTTTTAATGACACAGTAAGTAAAAAGTTTTCTTGATTATGTATAATATATATATAGAAAGAGATTTTAGATTTAGGATAAATCATGACACAAGTAGGAAAACTTTTTAATAACATACCTTATTTAGTAAGAGATATTGATAATATATATAAAGACATCGAGTATGTTGAAAAAACTATAAATATTTTACTAGAAAAATATTCTATAAAAGTTGAAAACATTATAAATGTTTTTTCAAATAATAGAGATAATCTATTGCATTTTCATATTGTAATTAAAACAAATATGCCAAAAGAAAATCTTTGTTTAAAATATGAAGATGAAGATATTGAGTTTACATTTGAAGAATACAAAGAATCTAAAACAAAAACTAAATATATAAACTCTTTTATGTTTCTTGAGACCTTCAAGCATTTAAGTCAAAAAAACTTAGTTACTGTATTTGACGAAATGATTGGGTGTGATGGAAAAAAACTATTTATTTCAGTTCAAAAAGAGAACTTAAAACTATTTCAACCAAGTTCAAAACATTACTATTATAGAAATATATTAATTCTTAAAAAAGATATAGTTTGTAATACTGCTAATACATTTAATATAGATACTGAGGAATTATATAAAGACTTACATCCAAATGTAATAAAACAAGTTTGTAAAGATTTAAATCTAACATATAAAAAGCTATCTTATGAGTTAGGTTATAAACCTGATACTATAAATAAAGCAGCCTCTACGGGAAAAGTAAGTGATCAATTAAGTAAAGCTATTGAACTTTATTTAGAAAACCTAAGATTAAAAGAGCAACTAAAAGATTTTGATGTGATTAAACAAACACTACAAAATGTTATAGTTTAAGCTTTTCTAAATATAATTTTACTACAATCAAACGAAAAAAAGAGTCTGAATGTACAAAAACCTATTAGCATTAACAGCCGTAGCCCTAGTTTTTACAGGATGTTGGTCAGAAAAACCAGAAGAGAAATGGTATTCTTTTATTTATCCAGATAAAACAAATAGCAAAAGAAGCCTTAAAAGCCCAGTATTTTTCAACACTTTGCAAAAGTGTCAAGAAGAATCAAAAAATCAATTAGCAATTCTTAAACTTTCAGATATTGGTACATATAAATGTGGTCTTAATTGTGAGTTCCATGATGGAATGAAACTTGAAGTTTGTGAAAAAATGCTAGCTGCTCCGGTAAAATAGTAAATCTTTTACTATTTTACAATCTCTTAAAAAATAATTTAAATTATTTTTTATACTCTTTATGATATAACTCTTATTATTATTAAAAATAGGAATATAAATGAAAGAGTTAAAGTACTTAAATGTACTATATATATCAAATGATTTTACTCAAAACACTACTATAGAATATCTAAATATCAATGCTAAAGAATTTTTTATAACATATAATCTTAATGATGCAACTAATGTATTAAATACAAAAAAAATAAATATCATATTATCAGAACACAATAACATTCAATACTTTAAAGAAATTAGAAAAAAAAATGAAAGAATCCAAATTATAATTGCAAGTAAATTAATAGAACATTTACATTTAATTGAAGCTATGAAAATAAAACTTTTAAAATTCTTGCAAATGCCAATAACAAAAGAAGAACTAATTGCTTCTTTAAAAACATGTATTCAAACTGATGATGCAAATAAATCAAATATTATAAACTTGCAAAATGGCTATGTTTATGATTACTATAATCAAGTTCTCTTAAAAAACAAAAAAGTGATTTTATTATCCAAAAAAGAAAATGATTTTTTTAAATTTATGGTAAATAAAACAAATAATACAGTTACATATAAAGAAATTAATGAAAATATTTGGCAAGGTTCAATGACACATGATGCACTTAGATCACTAGTAAAAGAATTGAGAAAAAAAACATATAAAGATTTAATCAAAAATATCTCTGGAATTGGCTATAGATTTAATTTAAATTAAGGTATTTATAGTAAAACTAAACTTATAAAATAAAGAAAGATTACTATGAATAAACACATATCCTTTAAATACATATTTAAACTACTTTTAGACAATAAAAAGCACCTTCTTGTTGGTCAGATTATTACTTTTATAGCTATTTTAATAAGTATTCCAATTCCTTTGATGCTTCCTATTTTAGTTGATGAAGTATTATTAAAAAAACCAGACTTCTTTGTAAGTACAATTAACGATACTTTAGGAATTGGCAATGCTTTTTACTATATTGCAATTGTAACTTTAGTAGTTATGCTACTAAGATTAATTCACTTCGTTTTTACCGTATTAATTACAAAGCTTTTTACATATATCTCAAAATATGTAACTTATAAATTAAGAGTAAAAGTATTAAGTCATTTAAAACTTGTAAATATGAATGAATATGAAAGTTTAGGTTCAGGTGCAATATCATCAAACCTAGTTACAGATATAAATACGCTTGATACTTTTATTATCTCAATTGCAAGTAAGTTTATAGCTTCAGTTTTAACTCTAATTGGAGTTGCTATTGTAATAATAGCAATTGACCCAATATTAGGTTTAATGATTCTGTTTATTCAACCAATTATTATGCTTTTATCTAAAAAAATATCAAAAAAAACAGGTGCTTTGAAAAAAGAAGAAAACCAAGCAATTGAAGAATTTCAAGATAATGTAGGAGAAACACTAGATTTATTTGGACAAATTAAGGCTAGTAATAAAGAAGAATACTTCTTTGAAAAAGCTATAAAAAAAGCTAAAAACATTCAAATCACTTCAAATGAATACAATTATAAAAGTGTTGCCTATGAAAGATTGTCTTTTACTGTATTTTTAATTGTATTTGAAATCTTTAGAGCAACTGGTCTTATTTTAGTTGAATACAATGACTTATCAATTGGTATGATGTTTGCAATGTTTGGATATATCTGGTTTATAATGACTCCTGTTCAAGATATCTTATCTATTCAATACTCATACGCAAGTGCAAATGCTGCTATTTCTAGAATTAATAGAATTTTAGATTTAGATATTGAAAAAAGTGGAGATGAAGAACTTTGTGTTAAGAACAAAGAAGTTAATATCTCAATAAAAAACTTAGATTTTTCATATACTAAAGAAAAAAATATACTAGAGGATATCTCTTTAGATATAAAAAGTGCTGATAAAGTTGCTTTAATTGGTGCAAGTGGAAGTGGAAAAACAACACTAGCTCAAATAATCTCAGGTTTTTACTCAAAAAAAAGTGGTGATATTTTTTATAATGGCATGAGTATTGAAAAACTTGATAAAAAAAGTTTGCGAGAAAATATATTTTTAGTACTTCAAATGCCAATACTTTTTAATAATACATTAAAGTTTAATATCACAATGGGAAATGAAAACATAAGTGATGAGCAAATTCATAAAGCACTAAAAATAGCACAACTTGATGATGTAATAACTAAAATGACAGATGGCTTAGAAACAATGGTAGGACGTCATGGTGTTAGATTAAGTGGAGGTCAAAGACAAAGGCTATCAATTGCTAGAATGATTATAGCAGACCCTGCTGTTGTTATATTTGACGAATCAACATCTGCACTTGATGTTCATACAGAAGCAAAACTTTTTATAGCTTTAGAAGAAATATTAAAAAACAAAACAGTAATTACAATAGCCCATAGATTAAGTACAGTAAAAAATGCAAATATCATTTATGTTTTAGATGAAGGTAAAATAGTTCAAAGAGGTAATCATAAAGAACTAGAAGAGGAAGAAGGTCATTATTTGGAGTTTGTTAAAAATCAATTAATTTAGAAAAAAGGTAAGCTCATAAGCCGAGTTTTGTTTTAAAGACAATAATTTATCTAGCTACTAAATTACTTTAGTAGTCGAGCAAAGACCAAAAATGTGAAGTGAATACCAGGTCTTTTTGCTGCAAGTTGGGTTTACAAAGCACTAATGATTGCTCAAAAGTCTGGTGAGCTCTTACCTCACCGTTTCACCATCACCGAAAAATCGGCTGTCTATTCTCTGTTGCACTATCCCTTAGGTTACCCTAGCCATCAATTAAATGGAACCATACTTCACTGCAGCCCGGACTTTCCTCTTGAATATTAAATTCAAGCTATTGTCAAGCTTACCTTTTGCGTATTATATCTAAGTTAGCTAAAAATTTACTTTCTTATAATATCGTAGTGTTCAGGTGCCGTAAATTTGAAAATATCATCACTTATTTCTTTATTTGAAACTTGATTTTCAAATTTAATTTCAACACTATTATCTAGTTTATCTTTATATTTAATTATCTCAATTTCATTTGTATCTTTTGAGCTTTCTATTAAATAATCTGTATCATCAATATTAGCAATATACAAATTTTCATTTATTTTTTTTGATGTATTTAATAATTTTATTATATTTATTTCACTTTGCAATTGAGTGTAAATTGCTTGCTCTAACTCTGGCTCATCCACTATTGCAAAATCATTTAGAATATAAACATTTTTTTCAATTGGTGTTTTGTATTTCCATAAAATCTTTCCAGTATTTTTGATAAATACTTCACCTTTATACTCGATAATCTTGTCATTAATTGACTTTATACTTTGTGTAAAATCAGCTCTAAAACTCTCTAAATTTTTAATATTTGTCGTTGCATTTAACATAGTAAAAGAAACTATAAATGCAAATATCATCTTATAAAACATATTTTAACCTTTATTTTTATATAATCTAGCGATTATAACAAAAAGGAATTAATTTTATGTTAAATGTTTTTTCAAAGATTTTTGGTACTAGAAATGATAAAGAAGTAAAAAGATATAGAAAAAGAGCTCAAGAGATAAATGCACTTGAAAATAAATATGAGTCAATGAGCGATGATGAATTACAAAATAGTTTTAATAAATTAAAAGAGCAAGTACAAAATGAAGAAAAATCATTAAACGACGTATTAAACGATTCTTTTGCAATTACTAGAGAAGCTAGTAAAAGAACTTTAAATATGAGGCCTTATGACGTTCAATTAGTTGGAGCTATGGTTTTACATGATGGAAGAATTGCTGAAATGAAAACAGGTGAAGGTAAAACACTTGTAGGATCATTAGCAGTGTCTTTAAATGCATTAACAGGAAAAGGTGTACATGTTGTTACAGTAAATGATTACTTAGCTTCGAGAGATGCACAAGACTTAGAACCTTTATACAATTTCTTAGGTTTTTCTGTTGGATCAATTATTGGTACTTTAAAAGATGATGATTTAAGAAAAGAGCAATATGCTGCTGATATCACTTATGGTACAAATAATGAATTTGGATTTGACTTTTTAAGAGATAATATGAATTATGATGTTGAAGAAAAAGTTCAAAGAGAACACTCTTTTGTTATCGTTGATGAAGTAGATTCAATTTTAATTGATGAAGCTAGAACTCCTTTAATTATAAGTGGACCAACAAATCAAAAAAGTGCAAACTATGCAAATGCAAATAAAATTGCAATGACTTTAGAAAAAGGTACTCTAATTGAGCCTAAAAAAGCTGATGAAAAAGTAATTACAACTGGGGATTTTACAGTTGATGAAAAAAATAAATCTGTTGTATTAACGGAAGATGGAACAACAAGAGCTCAAGAATTATTTGAAGTAGATAATTTATACTCTTTAGAAAACGCATCGTTATCACATAATCTTGACCAAGCTTTAAAAGCTAACTATATTTTTGAAAAAGATGTAGATTATGTAGTAAAAGATAATGAAGTAATTATTGTTGATGAGTTTACAGGAAGATTAAGTGAAGGAAGAAGATTTTCAGAAGGTCTTCACCAAGCACTAGAAGCTAAAGAAGGAGTTTCTATTCAAGATGAATCTCAAACTTTAGCTGATATTACTTTCCAAAATTACTTTAGAATGTATGATAAACTTGCAGGTATGACAGGAACAGCACAAACAGAAGCTACTGAGTTTGCAGAGATTTATAGTCTTGATGTTGTTTCTATTCCAACAAATGTACCTGTTACTAGAATTGATAAAAATGATTTAATTTATAAAAGTGAAGTTGAAAAATTTGAAGCAGTTTGTAATAGAATTAAAACTTTAAATGAAAAAGGACAACCTGTTTTAGTAGGTACTGCTTCAATTGAAAAATCTGAAAAACTACATGAGATTTTAAAAGACAAAAAAATTCCTCATACAGTTTTAAATGCAAAACAGCATGAAAAAGAAGGTAAGATTATTGAAGATGCTGGTCAAAAAGGTGCAGTTACAATTGCAACTAATATGGCTGGACGTGGAGTTGATATTAAACTTTCACAAGAAATTCTTGATCTTGGTGGATTAGTGATTTTAGGGACTGAAAGACATGAATCAAGAAGAATTGATAATCAATTAAGAGGAAGAGCTGGACGTCAAGGTGATGTTGGTGAATCTCAATTTTTCTTATCACTAGAAGATAATCTTCTTAGAATTTTTGGAAGTGATAAAATCAAAGGTATCATGGAAAGACTTGGTATTGAAGATGGTGAGCATATTGAATCAAAAATGGTTACACGTGCAGTTGAGAATGCTCAGAAAAAAGTTGAGCAAATGCACTTTGAATCAAGAAAACATTTACTTGAATATGATGATGTAGCAAATGAGCAAAGAAAAGTTATCTACAAATTTAGAAATGACTTATTAAAACCTGATTATGATATTGACACGAAACTTAATGAAAACAAATTAGAATATGTTCAAACAACACTTTCAAATGCTGAGATAATAGAAGGTATGCCTGCTGAAGATTACAATTATGATTATATAATTGCTAAGTTTAAAGAAGAACTTCATCTTATTATTACATTAGAAGATATAAAAGTTGACTCTTATGAAGAATTAGAAAATAAACTTCTTGAAATTGTTACAAACGTATATGCTAAAAAAATGGAAATGGCAGCACCTGAGCAAAAAAGTGAAATAGAAAGAATTCTTTACTTACAGATTTTAGATAATGCATGGAGAGAACATTTATACTCTATGGATACATTAAAAACAGGTATTGGACTTAGAGGTTATAACCAAAAAGATCCATTAGTTGAGTATAAAAAAGAATCATATAATATGTTTATTGAGTTAATTTCAAATATTAAACATGAAATTATTAAAGTTTTATTTACTATTCAACTTCAAAACCAAGAAGATGCAAAAAAAGAACAAGAAGCAGTAGAAAAAATGAAAGAAAAGATGGAAGAATCTACTGAAAATATTACTACAAATGTTGCACAAAAAGAAGTAATGGCAAGTGAAAAGAAAATTGCAAGAAATGATACTTGTCCTTGTGGTTCTGGGAAAAAGTATAAACAATGTTGTGGAAAAAGCGGACCTAAAAGAGGTTTAGCAGCAGGAAACTAATTTGAATAAAAAATTAGTTAATTTTATCGTAAAAAAATATTTACGGTTTGACAAGAAAAACCCTTTTATATCTATAAGTGCTATCTTAGCATTTGTAGGTGTAGCTGTTGGTGTTATGGTTTTAATACTCTCTATGGCTATTATGAACGGTACTGCAAAAGAGTTTGAGAAAAAACTTTTTACTATGAACTACCCTCTTACAATTTACTCTAAGTTTGATAATGCTTTAGATAAAGCACTTTTAGACCAATTACAAAACAAATATCCTGATTTAAAATTCTCACCTTATATTTCATCTCAAGTAATTGTACAAAGTGGTGAAGATATGAGTGGTGGTATGATTTTTGGTGTAATCCCTCAAAAAGAAGCCTCTATAAATGATATTTACAAAAAAGCTCTTGGAAATTTAGAACTTAATAAGTATGATATTATAACAGGTGCTGGAATATCTTCTAAACTATTTTTAAATCAAGGAACAAAAACAACTTTATATTTTACATCATTAAACCCAACTGGATTTTCTATGATTCCAAAGATGAAAAGATTTACCTTTCAAAGCTCATTTAAATCAGGTTTAAATGCTTATGACCAAGCTTATATGTATACTTCAATAGAAGCTTTACAAACTTTGTTAAAGAAGCCTAAGGACACTTATGATGGTATTCATATTTATTCTGATGATGCATTTAAAGATATTGAAAAATTAAAAGTTGAGTTAAAAGATACAGGTGCTGGAGTTTTAGGATGGTGGCAACAAAATGGAAACTTCTTTGCTGCAATGAAAATGGAAAAAACAGCCCTTTTTATAGTTCTAATGCTAATAATACTAGTAGCTTCTTTAAATATCATATCATCACTACTTATGACTGTTATGAGTAGAAGAAAAGAAATTGCCCTACTTTTATCAATGGGTGCTTCTAATAAAGAGATTAAATCAATCTTTTTAAGAGTTGGTATTATTATTGGTTTCTCTGGAATTTTAAGTGGGATTGCTTTAGGATTTATTGGATATTGGGCTTTAGATACTTTTGATATTGTTTCACTTCCAGCTGATGTTTATGGAACGGCTAAACTTCCACTTGATTTAGCGCTAAGTGATTTTATATCTATAGTAATTGGTGCAGTTGTTATCGTAACTTTATCATCATATTATCCAGCTGCTAAAGCTACAAAAATAGATGTTATTGACGTACTAAGAAATGAATAAACCTAAATCTTTTTAGGTTTATTTCTTAGGCTCATCTTTTCCTAAATCTTTTAAAAAGTTCACAAACTCAACAGGAGATGTTAAAACTCTTTTCGCAATATTTAAAGGAACAGAGAATGCATCTTTTGTTAAGTTTGTAGATATTTTTGGATTCTCTAAAGGACCAAAAATATTAACTTTTGTCTCAACTCTTTTATCTTTTCCTAACAACACATAATTAACAATAGGAATAGCTCCTACAATTTTTGAATAATCCTTCAAGAAAATAAGATTAATCTTTGATTTTATAGTTCCTGCATTTAAATCAACCGTTCCAGAACCATCAAAATCAATCCCATTCCCAACAGTTATAAGTTTAGTAATATCTAAAAGCTTTTTATCTTGATGATAATCAAAGTTTAATACTCCATCAATCATTCTATATCCTGTTAAATTAAAGCCTCCAGTAGTTGCCATTCCAACAACAGAGGGGATTGCTAATAAAGGATTAATTAAAGCAGGAGATGTATTTATAAACAATAGTAAGTTATTTAAAATTGCTAAATCTTCAATCTTTACATCTTTTAAAATCATCTTTCCTTTTATTGAAGCTGGTGTTCCTTTAGCTAGAAACAGCATATTGTTACCTTTTAAGATTTGCTTATTAAAAATAGCATTTATAAATTCATCACTTATATCATTCGCAAAAATATCAATCTGTTTATCTTTTGATTCTTTAAATGTAAAATCAGTTTTTTTATGATTTAAATGAAAATATTTATTATGGTCTCGTAATCTTAAAGAAAAAGTATCTGCTAGAAATTTAAATTTATCATTTATAATTATATTTGAATTCTTACCTTCTATATTTAAATCATTTATTTTACTTTCTTCTTTTTCATCTGTTTTAACTAAAATATCATAATCACTAATTTTTATATCTAATTTACTAGTTCCTGTATATTTTATTTTTATTTTTTTATCCACTGTTTCAATATTTGTAACATTTTTAGAGTAATCACCTTTTATATTAAGCGCTGTAATTTTCTTTTTATCTTTAAAAATTGGTAAGTCTAAGTTTCTAACATCTGCTATAAAGGAAATAAGTGTTGGTTTTAAAATAGCTTCTGCTGTTTTTATATCATATACCTCATTATCAAGTTTAAACTTTGCATTTTTAGCACTAATATTTAATAAAGGTAACTCTGTATTTGAGGATTCTTTTGTATTGATAACTATATCTGTATTATTTAAAGCTACAAATATCTCTTTGTTTTTTATTTCTACTTTTATATTATTATCAAGGCTATTAACTTTTACATTATTGTTTTTAATTAAACCTTTTACTTTTAATTCCTTGATTTTCTTTGAATTTCTTTCAAGTGGAAAATTAAGTCCATAAATATTAGAAGTAAAAGATATATCATTTTCATCTTTTATTTTTAAAGATAAATCACCATCTTTGATATCAATCTTTTTTAAAAGATCTGAATATGTATAAATAGATGATAGTTTATCAATATCAACATATATATAATCTCCTATCTTAATATCAGTATTAATTGCATCTAATTTAATATTTACATCATCTTTATAAGAGAAGAAAAGAGGTGTTTTTTTATTTACTATATGTACAATTTTATCAGTTTTATCTTCAATTAAAAAAGACTTGATTAAGGCAGATCCTTTAGCACTTGAGGTATTTGTATCAATTATAAAATCCAAATTTGCATGAATCATATTTTTATGTTTAATATCTGCATTAATGATTTTTACTTTTGAATTATCCAATAATACAGTAGCTTTTGTAGTTGAAAAAGGAAACTCTTGTAATAAAATATCAGATTTAGAAAGTATAAATTTTCCTTTTGTATCCATTCTTTTATTTTCTGCATAGGGAATTATTAACTTAACACTTGCATTTGTATTGCCTGTTTTTTGTACTAGAGGAAGGTTTATATCATAAGCTTTTAATATATTTAATATTCTATTATCAAGTTTAGCTTTTTTTGCTTCAATATTTACTACAACATTACCATTTTTAGAACTAGCAATTTCATTTATATGTACATAAGATCCATCAATTTTTATTTTTTCAAATATAGGTTCGATTAAATCTAATGAAAGTTTATTATTATCAAAACCAACATCGATTTTTTTTGTATGGATTTTTTTTATATTTTTATGAAACTTTATCTTTGCATCTTTTATTACAGCTTTACCATATAATGACTTTTCAATAATTTTATTTTTTACTAAATCAAAGCTTCCATAAAATTCATTTAGTTGTAGTTTACCTTCAACATTATCATACATCCAGCTTTCAGCAATTGGTGATAATCTAAAAAATTTCTTTAAAAACTTTAGACTTTCAAATTCATTGCTATTTAATGAAAAGTTCGCTATTTTTTCATTCATATCTAAAGTAACATTACCTTCTAAATCTTTATAAAAATATTTACCTAATAAATCTAATTCTTCATTAAAATAATCAACTTTTACTTTCCCATTAATCATCAAATCAATATCTTTTAAATACAAAGAATATAAATCAAATACAACTTGATTAGCAATAAAATTTAAGTTAGACGAGACATTAATAAATTTATTATCTAAGTATAAAGATTCTTCATTTAAAGCAATTGTAAATTCATTTCCATCAATTTTTAGTCTTCTAATATCAATTTTTTCAAAGATTTTTAAGACTGTTGGAAGTAATTCTATATTTTTCTTTAAGTCTTCATAGGAGTTCTTTACTTTAGATTTTTTAGATTTTATTTCTATATTTTCAATGTCTACAATAAGCTTTTTATCAAATTTTATATAAAATTGCGAGATTAAAACATTTCCAAAAGAAAAAGAGTTTATTTTTATGCCCAAAAACAATAACGAAGATATCAATACAACAGTAAATAATAAAAAGAAAAATAGAAGTTTAATAGCCTTTAACATTATTGAGGTTTTCCTTGTATTTTGTATTATAATTTTATTTTATATAACGATTCCGATGAATTCAACGAAAGTATTATTTATTCCTAAAGGTAGTACGAATGATACTGTATCTTACCTAAATAATACAGGTTACGAACTAAATATAATTGATAAAATTATGCTAAGATCTATTGGTTTTATTCAAAGTGGTTGGATTAGCATAGATGAAAATAAGCTAACAAAAATGGATTTTTTATATAAATTAACTACATCCAAAGCTGCTTTAAAAAATATCACTTTAATTCCAGGTGAAACTTCATATATATTTTTAAAACAATTATCTAAAGATCTTAATCTTTCAGAAGAAAAACTTCAAAAAGTATATGAAAAGCATGCCTATAAATTAGATGGAAATATTCTAGCAGATACATATTCACTACCCTATGGAATGAATGAAGATCATTTAGTATTTTATTTATTATCTCAAAGTAATAAAAAATATGAAGAGTTTTCTAAAAAAATATTCGGCTTATATGATAAGAAAAAATGGTATCACTATTTAAGTTTAGCTTCTGTAATTCAAAAAGAAGCTGCAAGTGTAGAAGAAATGCCAATAGTTTCAAGTGTTATTCATAATAGATTAAGACGTGGAATGAAATTACAAATGGATGGAACGTTAAATTATGGAAAATATTCTCACGTTAGAGTAACATCACAAAGAATAAAAGAAGATAAATCTTCATATAACACATATAAACATAATGGCCTACCTGAAAATCCTGTTTCTGCTGTTAGTTTAAATGCAATAAAAGCAGCAATTTTTCCTGTTAAAAGTGATTATCTATATTTTGTAAAAAACAATAAAACTGGCTTACATGATTTTTCTAAATCATATAGAACTCATGTAAATAAAATTAATGATAATAGAGGTGTAAAGAAAAGTTACACAAAAGTAAAAGAAAAAGAGAGCAAAATTGATAAGCAAGCCAAAATCATCATGAAGACCGATGTAAAAGAACAAAAGCCTACTTCAATAAAGTCACTTTGGGATAATGTAAAATAAGAACTGTGAAAAATTGAAACATACATTTCTTTGACATAAAATTAAACCTAGCTTTAAATAGGCCTAAATTGAATTAGTGCTATTATAGCTTCAATACAAAAATTCAAAATTTAGGAACTAAACATGTCAAAGATTATTTACACAAAAGTTGATGAAGCTCCAGCTTTAGCAACATATTCTTTCTTACCAATGATTAAGGCTTTTACTAAAAGCTCAGGTATTGAAATGATTACAAAAGATATCTCATTAGCAGGAAGAATTATTGCTAACTTCCCAGAGAACTTAAAAGAAGATCAAAAAATCGCTGATCATTTAGCTGAATTAGGTGAATTAACTCAAGATCCATCTGTTAATATTATTAAACTACCAAATGTTTCTGCTTCTGTTCCACAGTTAAAAGCTTGTATTGCAGAATTACAATCAAAAGGTTACGATGTTCCTAATTATGATGCATCTGAAGAAATAACTGCAAGATATGGAAAGATTTCTGGTTCTGCTGTTAATCCAGTATTAAGAGAAGGTAACTCGGATAGAAGAGCACCAGGGGCTGTTAAAAACTACGCTAAAAACAACCCTCATAGAATGGGTAAATGGACTGCTGATTCTAAAACTGAGGTTATGCACATGAATGAAAATGATTTCTATGGTGCTGAATTATCAACTACATTTGAGAACGAAGATGATTTAAAAATCTCTTTTGTTGATGCAAATGGAAGTGAAACTGTATTGAAAGCTTCAACTCCAGTACTAGCTGGTGAAATTATTGATGCTACTTGTATGAGTGCTAAATCTTTACAAGAATTCTACCAAACAGCAATTAATAGAGCTAAAGAACAAGATGTATTATTCTCACTTCACTTAAAAGCTACAATGATGAAAGTATCTGATCCAATTATGTTTGGATTTGCAGTTAAAGTATTCTTCAAAGACTTAATTGCTAAACATTCAGATTTATTTGCTTCATTAAATGTTAACTTTAACAATGGTTTAGGTGATTTATATTCTAAATTAGATCAAGTTGATGCTGATAAAAAAGCAGAAATTGAAGCTGATATTGCAAGCGTTTATGCTTCACAACCAAGACTTGCTATGGTTAACTCTGAGAAAGGGATCACTAACTTACACGTGCCATCTGATGTTATTATTGATGCATCTATGCCTGCTATGCTTAAAGGTGGTGGTAAAATGTGGAATGCTGATGATAAAGAAGAAGATACAATTGCTGTTATTCCAGATAGATGTTATGCACAATCATTCCAAGCAGTTATTGAAGATTGTAAAGCAAACGGTACATTAGATGTAACAACAATTGGTACAGTTCCAAATGTTGGGTTAATGGCTCAAAAAGCTGAAGAATATGGTTCACATGATAAAACTTTCCAAGCAGCAGAAAGTGGTAAAATAGTTGTAACTAATAAAGCTGGAGAAACTGTATTTAGTTTTGATACAGAAGCTGGAGATATCTTCAGAATGTGTCAAGCAAAAGATGCTCCAATCCAAGACTGGGTTAAATTAGCAGTTACAAGAGCAAGACTTTCAAATACTCCTGCAATCTTCTGGTTAGATTCAAACAGAGCGCATGATGCCCAAATGATTAAAAAAGTTAATAAATATTTACCAGAACATGATACTGCTGGTTTAGATATTACTATTGCAGCACCTGTTGATGCTACAAAAACTTCTTTAGAAAGAATGAGAGCTGGATTAGATACTATTTCTGTAACTGGAAATGTTTTAAGAGATTATAATACAGATTTATTCCCAATTTTAGAATTAGGAACATCTGCAAAAATGTTATCAATCGTTCCATTAATGAAAGGTGGAGGATTATTTGAAACTGGTGCTGGTGGATCTGCTCCTAAACACGTTCAACAATTTGCACAAGAAGATTACTTAAGATGGGATTCATTAGGTGAATTCATGGCTTTAGCTGCATCTTTTGAGCACTTAGCAAATACACAAGGAAATGCAAAAGCACAAGTTTTAGCTACAACTTTAGATAAAGCTACTGGAACTTTCCTTTTAAATGATAAATCTCCTGCTAGAAAATTAGGTTCAATTGATAATAGAGGTTCTCACTTCTACTTAGCAATGTACTGGGCTCAAGAATTAGCAGCGCAAAATGATGATGCTGAATTAAAAGCAGAATTTACTCCAATTGCTGAAACTATGACTTCAAACGAAGATAAAATTGTATCTGAGTTAGTAGCTGGACATGGAAAAGAAATTGATATGGGTGGATACTACTTACCAAATGATGATTTAGTTGCTGCTGCAATGAGACCATCTGCAACTTTAAATTCAATTATTGGATAAATTAAAAATAAACAAATAAATATATTTGTTTTGTTTAGAAAAGGTAAGACTTATAAGTCTTGCCTTTTTTTATTTAGAATCAATATGATTTAATTATATTAAATTTAAAATTGATATAATTAAATTATATAATCATTAAGGACACATTTTGGTAAATAAAAAAGTTGGTATAGTAGGAGTTGGTAATGTTGGCTCAACATTAGCTTATGCCTTAGCAAATAAAGGTATCTGTTCAACTATAGTTTTAAAAGATATTAGAGAAAATATTGTACAAGCTATGGCTTTAGATATCTCACAAGCTGCAAATGCTGCAAAATCACATACATTAGTAACTGCTGCTAGTACAGGAAGTGATTTAAAAGGCTGTGATGTCATTGTTGTAACTGCTGGAATTCCAAGAAAACCAGGTATGAGTAGAGATGATTTACTTCTTACAAATGCAAAAATTATGAAAAGCGTAATTACGGATATAAAAGAGAATGCTCCGGATGCTATAATCATCATAGTTTCAAATCCTTTAGATGCAATGGTTTATTCTGCTTTAAAAAGCTCTGGTTTTAAAAGAAATCAAGTAATTGGAATGGCAGGTATTTTGGATTCTGCAAGAATGTCTCACTTTATACTAGAAAAGTTAGGATATGGAGCAGGACAAATAGAATCATCTGTTATGGGTGGACATGGTGATGATATGGTACCACTTCCTAATTATTCAACAGTTGCAGGAGTTCCATTAAGTGAGTTATTATCAAATGAAGAGATTCAAGATATAGTAACTAAGACACGAAATGGTGGTTTACAAATTGTAAAATTACTTGAAATCGGTTCTGCATATTATGCACCCGCTCACGCAACTTCATTAATGGTTGAAGCAATACTTCATAATCAAAAGAAAATATATCCATGTGCAGTACTTCTACAAGGAGAATATGGGTATAAAGATATTGTAGGTGGAGTTCCCGTAATGTTAGGAAGTAATGGTATTGAAAAAGTGATTGAATTAAATTTAAGTAAAGAACAAAAAGCTCAATTTAAAAAATCAGTAAGTTCAGTGCAGGAATTAGTAGATACATTAGAATCAAAATTTTTCAATTAAGAATTAAATATAATAAAGGAATAAAAATGAAACAAACTTTTGAAGTAGAAAATGTAAAATGTGGTGGATGTGCTAATACTTTAATTACATCATTAAAAGGTGAATTTGGAGAAGTTTTAGTGGATTTAGATGTGCACCCACGAAAAATAACATTAGACATAGAAGATGAAAAGAAAGAAGTATTAAAATTAAAATTAAGAGCCTTAGGATACCCTTTATCTACAGATGAACTATCTGGTTTACAAAAAGCTACAACAACAGCTAAAAGCTTTGTATCATGTGCTATAGGAAAAATGAACTCTTAATTATTTTATTACACAATTAATAAACTTTTATATTATAAACTATTTTTAATATAAAGGATTATTAATGAAACTATTAACATTTATTACAGCTATCTTAATTACAATTTTTGCACTTTTTATAAGTTTACAAACTTCAAGTACTATTGGAGATATTTTAATAACACCCCTTTCATTTATTGCAACTTTATTAGAACAAAATTTTTCGTATTTACCCTATGCAGTTCATGCATTACTAATTTTTACAATGGGAATTTTTTACCTATTGTTATTCTTCTTCTCTTCAAGATTTTTAATGAAAAAACTTTCAAATAAGATATAATTACTAAACCAAAATAGTGATTGTCAGGTTTTGTCGTGTAATTTCGTAACCAACAAGCTTAAAAAAATCGTACTATTCATTTATTAATACAAAGGAATATTATGAGTATAAAAGACTTAAGAATTAAAAAAAGTTTATCTCAAGAACAATTAGCAAATCTTACAAATCTAAGTTCTAGGACTATTCAAAGAATTGAAAAAGAAAATAAAGCAAGTTGTGAATCATTAACAGCTTTAGCAAAAGTCTTTGAAATGGAAGTTTCTCAACTTGAAAATATTATGAATGAAAATAAAAGTAATAAGATTGAAATAGAAGAAAAGAAAGAAAGCTATCTTTCCTTTTTTTCATTTTTATAAAAGATTTATTGAATATAAGAGATTAAAATAGAGAGAAAGCACTCTATTTTAAAAAAGACAATAAATCTGAGATATATTGTCTTGATTCTTCTTCTGTAATACCAAACTCTAAAGCACCTTTTTTCACTTCTAATTCTTGAACTTTTACAATTGTGTTATCATCTTGAATTTTAAATATAAAATACTTAGTTTGAGTATCGTCATTAATATTTAGTAGTTTAGTAAAACTTCCACTTGTATCATTTATCATAGGTAGTATAGAATTTACATTTAATTCTTCTAGTTTTCCGTTTACTGCTAGTTTTTTAATAAACCATGGAGTTTTTGAAATATTTGCAACTAAAACTATATCTTTTCTATTTGTAATTTTCAAAGGTTCAACTAACGATAGTGCATCATGATTTAACACAACAATATATTTTCTATTAGCATTTTTAAATAAATTGTCTTTTTTCATATATCCACCAACACCAATTACTTCAAAATGACTTGGAAATAAAGATGTATTTAATTTAATATTCTTATCAATTTTTGCATCATTTGTTGGTTGTTCTGGTGCAGTTAAATATACCAATAAACCAAAACCTATGATTGCTAAAAAAACTATTTTTAAAATATTTGCCATTATTTGTATTCCTATTATTTTAATTATTTCTAATTATTGATTTTTATTTTTTTGTTTCTTTGCCCATCTTTTAAATAAGCGATATGTTGAAATAGTATCTTCAATTTTTTTATTATTTATTATATTTTCTACTAATTCATTTGCTAAATAAGGAGATAAAACAAATCCTCTACCACCCACACCATTAAGTACATAAAGGTTTTCTATTTTTTCTAACATCTCTTCTTTTATATGAGTTCCATTTACTAAATGAGGAAACTTATCAAAACTTCTTTTTGAGTCAATTAGTGTTCCTATCATTGGGAAATAATCAGTACTTGAAGCTCTAGCTCCAATTTTAACATCTATAACATTTACATCTTCTAATTTCATAATATCATTTGCTTTAGATATCAATTCTAGAGAGTCTTTATCTGTGATGTCTTTTGTATAACACTTAGAGCAATCCTTGTTAAGATTTGCAACTTCAACACAATAATTACAAATATTTTTATCACAATCAAATCTATGATGTGTAGCACCTATTGAAACTTTATATAAATCTTTATTCTCCATTTTTGAAGCTTTTGAAAGTGAACACTCTTTATGGTAGTTAAATTTTACACAAGTACTTGTTGTAATATCTATTTTTTGTCCCCAAACTGCTCTAATATCAAAGTATTTTTCTTTGATTAATTTTGTATTTGCACCAGTACAAAGTATGAGTTTTTTGGCTTTTATTTCATTGTTTAAAATCCATGACTCATTTTCTTTATCTATTGAAAAGACATCATATCTTAACTTTTTTTTAATATCTTTTGTTAGTAATTCACAAATTTCACTAGGATTAATCCATGAGCCAATATCAAAAAAATATCCATCATCTAACTCCTTATATTTAAAATCCATATAAGGTTTATAAGAATTAAACTTCTCTCTATCTTCATTGTTTTTAGGAATCCTACATACACCATCATTGGTAAAAGATTTACTATTAACTTCTTTATAGAAAGTTGTAGAGAAGTTTAAAGATTTAGTTATTAAATCTTTAAACTTATTAGGTTTACCTAATAATGGAGATAAAAAAGCACCAGCAGCTCCACTTGCTCCAAAGGCTACTTTTTCATTTTTATCAATTAATAAAATAGAATCTGAATACTTAGCTAAAAAATATGCAGTAGAACTTCCTGCAATTCCAGCACCTATAATTACATAATCATACTGTTCTAGGTTAGACATTCTTACCCATCTCATCTAACAGTTGATAATTAGGTCTCCAGTACCCTCTTCCACCTCTTAAGCTAATACATCTATAATCAGGAAATTTCTTTTTGTAATAGTCTAATCTTTCTTTTGTAGTTTTTCCAGTATCACAATAAAAAACAAAAACAGAGCCTTTTGGCATTAACTTCATCTCATAAGGATTATATGTAATTGTTTCTATTCTATCAAGTGGTTTTAATATAGTATCAATAAGAATAACTTGAATGTTACTTTCTTCTAGTTGCTTTGAATATTTATATAATTCTTTTTGCGTCCACTCATCTTTATCAAACATTTATAATACCTATTTCTTTAAATTGATAAAATCCTAACTAAATACATAGAAAATAAGGCTTAAACACTAAAGTATTTATATAAAATTATCAATTAACGGCTATAATTGCTATAAATATTTTAAACCTTGATTGACTTAGACTCAAGTTTTGGATATAATTACTTAAAATTTAACAATTATATTAAAATACTATAGGAAAAAAAATGGCAAAAAGTTTATACGAGACATTAGAAGTAAGTGAAAATGCATCAAAAGATGAAATAAAAAAAGCATATAGAAAACTTGCAAGAAAATATCATCCAGATGTAAATAAAGATAAAGGCGCAGAAGAAAAATTCAAAGAACTAAATGCAGCTTATGAAGTTTTAAGTGATGAACAAAAAAAATTACAATATGACCAACACGGTGACTCAATGTTTGGAGATCAAAACTTCCATGATTTTGCACAAAGACAAGGGTCAAATGCTGATTTAGATGATATTTTAAGACAGATGTTTGGGCAAGGTGCTGGTGGCTTTGGAGGTGGTGGTTTCTCTCAAGGTGGATTTGGTGGCTTTAATGAACCAGATTTAGACACAAGTGCACAACTTACTATTGCCTTTGATGTTTCTGTTTTAGGTGGAAAGCAACATGTAACTTTAAATAATGACTCATTTGATATTAAGATTCCAGAAGGAATTCAAGATGGGCAAAAGATTAGAGCAAAAGGCAAAGGTAAATCTTATCAAGGTCAAAGAGGAGATTTAATTTTAAAGATTGTAGTTGCATCTTCACCTGAATATGAAAGAGAAGATGATACTTTAATCAAAAAATTCGATATTCCTTTAAAAATTGCATTATTTGGTGGAAAAGTTGAAATTAAAACAATTCATAAAGACATAACTTTAAAAGTTCCACAAAATACAAAACAAAATCAAAAATTTAGAGTTAAAGAACTTGGAGTTTTAAATAGAAAAGCTGGTGTTAAAGGTGATTTATATTTAAAAGCAAATATTGTATTACCTAAAGTTGAAGATTTAGATGAAGATTTAATTGAAGTTCTAAAAGAGAAACTTCCT
Organism: uncultured Campylobacterales bacterium; assembly: GCA_947503785.1. GTDB lineage: Bacteria > Campylobacterota > Campylobacteria > Campylobacterales > Arcobacteraceae > Poseidonibacter. Next base: position 192,723 of record CANNFB010000001.1, read on the forward strand.
GAAAATTAAAAGGATTGATTAATGGAAACAAATAGTTATATTGAACCAGTTTTTTTAATTTCTGCAGTTGCAGAAATTTTAGATATCCATCCTCAAACACTAAGACAATATGAAAGAGAAGGATTAATTACTCCTTCTAGGACAAATGGTAAAATAAGACTCTATTCTCAAAAAGATATAGACCATATTAAATACGTTTTAACACTTACTAGAAAGCTTGGAGTTAATTTAGCAGGGGTTGATGTGATATTACAATTAAATCAAAGAATAGCTTCTTTAGAAGAAGAAATACAAACATATAAAGTAAAGATAAAAAATATAAATAATTTAGCAGTAGTTCCAGATACAAAAGCATTGGTTGTTCAACAAACTTCTTTTGATATTGTGATTATAGAAAAAAATGAAGAAGATTAATTCTTCATTTTTTATTTAGTAGTTTTATAATTGATATTGTACTACGTAGTCTCTCATTAAAGGTGGTACATCTAAATAATTATCATCAGCAGATGACATAGTATTTTGAGTTCCCTCTTCTGCATTTTCACTAGTTTCTTCATGTTCATCATTTTTAGATTCAAATCCAGTAGCTACTATTGTAATTTTAACTTCATCTGTTTCTAGTGTAGAATCAGAAGTAGTTCCAAAGATAATCTCTGCGTTTGAATCCATTCTATCATTTATCGTTCCCATAACATCATTAATTGCAAATAATGATACCTGAGGATGAATATTAAAATGTATTAAAATACCTTTCGCACCATTTAGTGATACTTTATCAAGTAAAGGAGAATCAATAGCATCTTCTAATGCTCTTTGAGCTGCATTTTCACCCTTTGCTTTTCCAATTCCCATTAAAGCCATACCACGATGTTGCATAATAGTTTTAACGTCAGCAAAGTCAGTATTAATATCTGAATTACCTGGATTTAAAATAACCTCAGACATTCCATTTACTGCTTGGAACAGAATATTATCAATGATTTTAAAAGCATCTTTCATTCCAACACTTTCATCAATAATTTCTAATAATCTATCATTAGGAACTACAATAATTGAATCAGATACTTTTTTAAGTTCTTCAAGTCCTAGGTTTGCTAATCCTGCTCTTTTTTTACCTTCCCAAGTAAATGGTTTTGTAACAACAGAAACAGTTAATGCGCCAATTTCTTTTGCAGCTTTAGCAATAATTGCAGCAGCTCCAGTTCCTGTACCACCACCAAGACCAGCAGCAATAAAGATAATATCAGCACCTTTAAGAGCTGTTTTAATATCTTCATATGATTCAACAGCAGAGTCTCTACCAATTTCTGGTTTCATTCCTGCGCCTAATCCTTTAGTAAGTTTAAGTCCAAGTTGAATTTTCTTTGGTGCTTTTGAAATATGTAAAACTTGTAAATCAGTATTAGCTGCTATTAAATCGATTTTATGAGAACCTTCTTTAATCATGTGGTTAATCATATTACAACCACCTCCACCAACTCCAATAACTGCAATCTTAGCTACATTATCTGATAAAACTTTATTTGGCATATCCACTTTTATATCATCCACTTTAAATAAGTTATCCATTAAAACCACTCCGATACTTTACTCCAGAATTTTGAAACACCTTTTTTCTTATCTTTTCGTAAAGGTGTTAAAATTGTAGGATCATCTTTTAAGTTTAAATCTTCTCTATGATTATTAGAAGTAGATTTAGTATTAATTGAATTATTGTTTATTGCTTTCTCTTCAGCAATAGCCTGTTTTTTAACTGGTTTCATTAGTTTCTTACTTGAATCTAATTCGTAGCTTCTATTAATTCCTAAAGAGTATACTAATAATCCAACAATTGTAGACATTTTAGGATCATCAAAACTCATATAACCATTTTCAATATTTTTAGGATTTGATAAAGAAATAGGTATTCCATCATAAATCTTGATAGCAAGAGGTTTAATACCTTCTAAATTACTCATACCACCTGTTATAACAATTCCTGAACCAACATTATCTAAAATTCCACTTTTCTTCAACTGGTTTTTAACAAGAATTAATATCTCTTCAATTCTTGCATGAATAATTGTTTGTATATGATCCAATGCAACTTCTGAATGTAATTCTTCATCACCAATTCTAGGTATCTTAACTTTTGTTACACCTAAATCATTTGATGAAGAATAATTTTTTGTTAATGAACCATATTCAGTTTTAATTTTTTCAGCAGCTGCTGGTGGAGTGTGAAGCATTACAGATAAGTCATTTGTTATATGGTTTGAACCAACTGGAATAAATCCATTATAAATTAATGAGTTACCTTTGTAACATACAAATTCAGTTGTAGTTGAACCTATATTAATAACTGTTGCTCCAAACTTTTTTTGTTGTTCATCTAAAATAGAAATTGCAGAGGCATAACCATCTAAAACAAACCTAGTAATATCAACACCAGATATTTTAAGTGCTGATTTTATATTTGTAAGAGCTGTTCTTTTTGCAGTTACTATATATACAGAAACTTCAAGTCTAGAACCATTCATGTTAAGAGGATTGTCAACATCAACAGAATCATCAACTTTGAAGAAAATAGGCACAACATGAACTACTTCATATTCTGGAACTATTGTTGCATTATATAATGCCATTTGCATTACTTGATTAATCTCAGTTTCAGTAATTAAACCATTTGGAACATTTACAGAACCTGAGCTTCTAATACTTTTAGTGTAACTTCCTGAAATAGAAACAACAGAAGTATCAATAACTTCTGTTGTACTTCTTTTAGCTATATTAATTGCGTCTTTAATAGCTTTAGAAGCCTCTTCTATATTTATGATTATACCTTTATTAACACCCTCACTCTTTTGTACAGCAGTACCAAGGATATTAATATTAGACTCTAAATCATGCTTTGCTATAACTGCTGTTATTGCAGATGAACCAATATCAATTGCTAAAAGAGTATTATTCAATTGTTATTCCTTTGTTTGTATAGATGACTGTACTTCGTATTTATTCTCTAATCTTTTAACAAGATTATTCATTAATTCTTCACTTTGTAATTGTACAATTGTACTTTTTACAGATTCATCTCTTGCTTTGTCATAAGTTCCTAATTTAGAATTATCAATTCTAAATAAAACAACTTTGTCATTTATTTTAATTGTTCCAGTTTTTTCTGTAGATACAAATAATTGACTTAAAAAATCAGCAGTTTCTTGTGGTTGTAACCCTTCAATTTTTGCAATTGATTGTCTACTTATATTTTTAACTTCTGTTCCAACAAAATTTTCTAATTCTTTTTTTGCTAATTCATCAAGTTTTTTTGCTTTTGCAACTTGTTCATACGAAACTTTTACATCTTCTAAAGCTTTTTCGTAAGATAAAGGCTTAGATTCATTTTTAGCTAAAACTTTTACAATAATAAATTTATCATTTTCTAAAAATGGCTTAAGTAAATCACCCTGCTTTGCATCAATGATTTGTTTATTATTTTCAGTAGAAAAAGGTAGTTTACTTTGGTCTAAAATACTTGAAGAAGTTAAGGTATCATCACCTTTTTTAATTTTAAGATATTTTTTCAATGCTTCTTTTTTAGTAAATTTACTGTCTAATTCTCTTATAACTTGTGCTTTAGCTTCATCAAATGATTTGATTTTACCATATTCTTTTTTATAATCAATTTTGAACTTACTATGATGCTTTTTAATATCTTCTTCAGAAGAGTTTGCAGATACAACTGGAACTTCAGTAGTTTCAAAAACATATGAAACTTCTGACATATAAGCATTTTTATTTGCTTCCCAGTATTCTTTTAATTCTTTATCAGTAGCAGATACAGTAATATCTTTCATACTTAAGATTTTATAAGTAATATCATCTTCAACAAATAATAACTTGTTTAAGTTTTCTACTTCAATACTATTTGGTTTAACTTCAAATAATAATTGTACTTTTTGTAATAAAATATTTCTTTTTAATGATTCTTCAAATTTAACAGGAGTAGTTCTATTTTGTGATAAGACTTTTACATAAGTAGGTTTATCAAATTTTCCATTTATCATAAAAGCATTGTATTTTAATAACTCTTTTGCAATATCTTGGTCAGTTACATCTAAACCTAAAGAGTCAGCATAAGTTAAAATTAAATTCTTTTGAATAACTTGCTTATAAGCAACATCTCTTAAGTTTAATTTATCAGCCATATCTTTGTTAAAAGTTTCACCAAATAACCTTGCATATTGATCATAAAGATTTGAATACTCTTCTTGATATTCTTCAACAGAAACTTCTCTATCAGCTACAACTGCTACAGTTCCGCCTTCTTTTCCAAACTCATAAGAACCCCAGCCAACAAAACCTGCTCCTACAAACGCAATAGTACTTATCCAAATTGTAATCACAAGCCATCTTTTATGTCTTTGCATCCACGTAATCATAAAATATAATCCTCTTAAAATTTTTAGTTATAATACTAAAGATTTGCTTGAATTTTAGTTAAATATCTATTAGTTTATTTTTAATTGCTGCCTTAGATAGTAAATCGTTTATAACCGACTCTCGTATAGTAATCTCAAGTTTCTTACAAGCACTAACAAAAGCCTCTTCTTCCCCAACTATAAAACACATTCTTTTTGCTCTTGTGATTGCCGTGTAAAGTAGTTTTGTATTATGCATAATATAGTGAGAAAAGCTCATTGGAATTAAAGCATTTTCATACTCCATTCCTTGTGTTTTATGGATAGTTAAACAGTATGCTAAAGAGAGTAAAGAAGAAATAGTATCAAAGTCATAAAAGACTACCATATCGTCATTTGGGTACAATACTATACATTTATTTTCATCAAAATCTAGCTTAATTATAAGTCCTAGTTGACCATTAAAAACTCTTTTTTCTATAAAATCACTTGAACCACTTTTATACATACTCATTGTTTGAGAGCGCATATTTTCATTTTTAATATGTATTACTTTATCTGTAATTTTATACTCATAAAGTTTCGTAGAATATGCTTTACCTTTGGTATGATTGAAAAGTTTTTGAAGCTGCATATTTAAGTTTTCAACACCTAATAATCCACCTTTCATTGGTGTAATTACTTGAAATAAAGTTAAGGCTTTATTAATTTTTTTACCTTTAATTAAATCAAAATAATTTTGAATATAAGTAGCTGAAATGTTTAAAATATTGTTTAAAATATGCTCTGAATTTTCACCTCTAATATCAGCAAATTCATTTGAAGAATTGGAATTTTTTTGTGAATAATAGTTTGAGATAGAGACATTTACAAACTTAAAATCCTCATAATCTTCATCATACTTAGGAACTTCACCCTTTCTTATGTCATTTGCAATAACTGCTATTGCTTGATTTTCATTTTGACGATATATCTTAGTTAATTTGCAAATTGGAGCTAAATCATATTTTATAGAATCAGCTAAAATATTTCCTGCACCAATCGCAGGTAATTGTCCATCATCACCTACAATTATAAATACAGTATCATCATCGATTTTGGAAATTATTTGATAAAATGTAACTGAATTAACCATTGAAGCTTCATCAAGTAAGATAACTTTATAAGGAAAAAAATCTTTCTCTTTATGCTTTACTAAAAGTGATTGTATAGTTGCAGATACGTAACCTGTAGTATCAGAAATCCTCTGTGAAGCTATTCCACTTAATGCAATTGTAATAATATCATCATAAGAAACTACTTCTTCAAGTAACTGTAAAATTGCTTTGCTTGATGTTGATTTACCTGTTCCTGCATAACCTATTAGAAAAAGTGTATTATGACCTTCGTTTATTAATTCAACTGCTTTTTTTTGCTCAGTACTTAACTCAAAGCCTAAAGTTAATTGTTTTTTTACTAAATAATCATCAAAAGAAGCAATAATTTTACGATTTAATTCACCTTCTCTTCTTTGAAAAAATTCTAAAATTCTTTTTTCTGCATAATAAAGAATTGAAGGTGCATAACGATTTTCTTTCGTTACAAAAATTTCTTCTTCAACTAGCATTTTAGTAAGGGATTCTTCATATAAATCATTTTTATCACTAAATCGTAAAGAATCATCTAAAAGCTTATATAAATGAAACTTATCAATAGAAGAGTTACCGTTGTTATCACAATACTCTCTTAATGTATAATTTAAACATGCCATTATTCTAAACTCTGATAAAGGATCTATTCCTAAGGCTTTTGCAATTTCATCTGCACGCTTAAAACCTATTCCCTTTATATTTATTAGAAGATATGGATTCTTTTTTATTTTCTCAATTAAGTTATCTACTTCACCTAAGCTTGAATATATTCTAGTAATTAAGTTTGAAGTTACCCCAAATTTTGCTAGAAAAGAACCTAACTCACGCAAGTGCTTAAACTTTTGCCAAGAAGTGACAATCATATTAAGTTTTTTTTCTTTTATACCTTTAAACTTTAATAGCTCTTCTGGATTTTCATTTAGTATTTTTACTAACTCTTCTTCAGTATATTTATCCACTAATTCTTTAGCGAATTTTTTACCAACACCTTTTACTATTTTTGTAAGAAAAAAGAATATTTCAGCTTCTTTAAGCTCTAAAGTATCAAACTCAAATTGAACTCCATATTTTTTATGAGTAGTCCAGTTTCCTTTTAATACAACTTCTTCACCAACAATTTTTTCAATATCAGTATCAAAATAAGCACCACAAATTTTTTGATTATTTTCTAAAACAGCAATTACATATTTTGTTTCTTCATTTGTATAAAGAACTTTTTTTATAACTCCAGAGAGTTTGAAACTTTTATACTCTTCTTCTTTGGCCATTAATATTCATCATTAAATTTATTGTTTTTATGTTTATCTTTACTATAGGATTGATTATTCTTCTCTTTTTGTAAAAGATTCGCATCTTTTAATAAAATAGCTCTTTCTTCTTCAAAGGTTTTTGAGTGCTCACCTACAAACATCATAGTCTTTTCAATAAAGTTTTTAATATCAGTCATATAAGAAGAATATAATTCCATTTCTTCAGCTTTTTTAAAATCTTCATAATTCTTTAAAGTTCTAATTTTAAATTTTTCATGGTCAAAATTCTCTAACTTTAATAAAGATACAGTTCTTGTAAAGAATTTTTCTGAAACTCTTATATATCTAATTCTTAGCTGTTTTACATGTATTTCTTTAATAATAACTCCATATTTTCAATTGGTCTTGCAATTACTGCTTCATCACCTTTTATAATAATAGGTCGCTCTATTAGTATAGGGTTTTCTACCATTGCATTGATGAGTTTATGTTCATCACTCTCTTCTTTTAGATTCAACTCTGTATAAACACCTTCACTTTTTCGTAAAAGATCTTTTGCATTTATACTTAATAGTTTTAATATATTTGTGATTTCTTCTTTTGTAGGCTTAGATTCTAAATAGTTAAAAACTTTTGAATCAATATTTTTTTCTTCTAATAAGTTTAAAGCATTTCTAGATTTTGAACATCTTGGGTTATGCCAAATTACTACTTCTTCCATAAGTATAAACCTTTTTTATTATAATTAAAGTGATTATAGCTAAAAGTTTTTTATACTATATGAAATTATTACATTTTGTAATATTTTTATGATTTAAAAAGTACTACTTAAACTAATAGTTGGTCCATAGTATTCAAATTTTAAACTATCAAATTCAATAGATCTATTTCTGTAACCAGCACTAATTATTAAATCATCATTTTTAAAAATTTTATAACCTAAATTTACATAATAATCATAAGCAAGATTTACAGTACCACTTTTTCCAAGTGATGCACCATATTCAACTTGTAATTTATCTTTTTCGTTTTTGAAATGCACTTCTAATGAAGGGAAAGTCCTTTTATTATTTACAGAAAGAGGTACATTAGATACAATAGGATTCCATTTCATTTTATAACTATTGTAAGCTAATCCAATTTTTATATCTTGATACTTATATAAATAATTTAGCTTATACCATGAAGTTTTAGTATCTAAATCGCCCCCACCAATAAGTACACGCTTAAAATGTCCTTTGGTACTCATCACTTCAGCTTTTAATATATGGTTTTTATATGCAAGAGAAATTTCAGGAACTAATATATTTTCATTATCTTTTAAACCTATTTTACCTGGATAATCCCCATCATGTCTTAAATAACTATATGTAAGCTTTGGAGTTATTGAGAGATCACTACTAAAAGGTTTTTCAGTATATTTTACTTCATCATTTAAGATATTATCATTTTTGTATTCATTTACAATTTCTATATTTTTATTTACATCTTTTTTTTGTATTATTTGTTCTTCTATATTAGTACTATTTTCAGATATTGGCTTTTCGATTTCTATTTTTTCATTTATTATAATTGGCATTGGTTTCTTATAATTTCTAATTAAAACTTTTTTAATTTGCTTTGCTTCATCTATTCTTTGAGTATAATCTACTTCAACTTTTTTAAAGTTATATTCTATTTGTTGACTTTGCGAAAACTTGCTAAAAGGAATATATTCAGAACCTGCATATAAAGTAGCACCAATTGATAATAATAAAAAACCTCTAATCATAATAATAACTCCATAATAAAAAATCAAATTATTTTATCATAAAGAGTAAAAAAAAGATATTAATTTAAATATTTGTTATCTAGTTTGAAAGCTATAAACATACTTTAGAGTAATTAAGTCATTTGAACTTTCCACTCCCACTGTATTTGGAAGGCTCAAATTATAAGCAGTAACATAAGACCGTACCCTATTTCCTCTAATATTTGAATATTTAGTATAATCATAAGATAAAGATAAAGTTTGATTAGACGTTATATCATAATCTACTTTTGCTCCTAAGGAATACATTGATGTTTTATCAAAAGATGTATAATCAGTAAACGCAGGCACTCTTTTATGATGAGTATCTGTAAATTCTACTTCCATCCAAGGAGTATATTTTGTATTTAAAAAAAACTTTATATTATTGTATTTTTTCTCAAACTCCGCACCAAGGTAAAAACCTTTATACTCTTGATTATAAGTAATCCCAATACCTGAAAAAGTACCTTCTAAATCCCTTAAACTCCCAGAAGAAGAATAAATATAAGAACCATCATAAGCCTCAAAAAGTTGCTTTTCCCACTTGTAACCAAGGTTTGCTTTTAATTTTGTAGTTTTATTAATATAATATTCTTTTTTAATTCCTAAATCCAAAATTCGAATATCTTTAACTTGAGTATTTTCATGATGTGACCAGTGAGTCCATGTATCTGGCGCTGAATTAGATAACCAATCATAATCATCCATAAGACCATTGCCATCTTTTAAATTCATTTTATAATTAGCAAATAATTCAACATCATATTTTTTATACTCTATTCCTAAACCAAATAGCTTTATATTATCCGCATTCCATGTTAATTGACTAATTTTACGTCCATTATTTAAATTATAAATGTATTGTTCTGATTTTGAATTAAAATTTGATAAAGAAGTACTTATTTTAAATGTATTTTTTAATATTGCCTTATTAATATAAGGATGTTCTATATTTTCTTTTATTTTTGTTTTTTGTTCTAAATTCTTAATTTTATAGTTATTATCTTTTTCAACTTTTATAAATTTATTTTTTACTTGTTGCTTTTTTGAAAACTCACTAAAGGGCATGTACTCTGAATTTGCGTATAAATTTAAACATACTAAAACTAATAAAAAACTTCTAATCATAAATAAAAACTCCTAATAAAAAATTATTTTATCATAAAATGTAAAAAAAAGATATTAAATTAAAATTTAGGAAGTAGTTGGTCAAAAAGTTCTAAACCTAATATAGAAGAATCTAAATGAATTTGACCCATTTTGAAACTTTTATTATTAAGAATTATTGGAGAGAAGGTATTTAAAGAGTTTTCAGTATTTGTTCCTTGAAGGACAAATATGTAATATATTGAGATGTCATCAAAGTTTGTGATTTCTAGCTTTTTCATAAATTCATCAGGCAAGGTAAATGTTACTTTTTTTAAAGCTCCAAAGTTCATAAGTCTTATTTCTTTTTCACTTTTAACTGCAGTGATTGTAGAAAAAAAATCATCTACTTTTTTATAAATAAACTCTTTCTCATCTTTAAAACCATCAATTGGTAAAGTAACTTCAAACTTCATCTATTTGCCTTAGAATAATTTTGTTTCTTTATTGTATAAAAAATACTCTTAATATTCTGTAGAAAAGTTTGTAGTTATTTTTTTAATAACTTTTCATTTTATGATATACTTCTTCTATGTTAGTTGCAGATAATCCATTATTAAATATACTTTTACCAAAAGAGAATAAAGCTCTTAAAACAGTACTTAAAGAAGCTGATACAAAAATACTTCAACAAATGCCACAAAATAAATCTACATCAGCGAACGAAGTATTAAAAAACTTGTTTGACCAGATAAAAGGTGAAAATAAAGCAAGCGCGACAATTGAGAATATGATAAAAAACTCATCTTTATTTAAAGATTTAGGTTCTTTTTCAAAATCTACTGTAACTCTTTTAAATCAAATAGATTCAAATAGTAATCTTGCAAAATTCAAACCCTTATTAGAAAACTTTTTAAAAGACATTAAAAACTTAGATGCAAATTCTTTAAAAGAACAATTAGGAAAATCAGGAATATTTCTTGAATCAAAAATTGCTCAAAATACTCAAAAAAATACAGGTTTAAACACTGGACTTGATAAACTATTAAATCAAATTCAAAATATTATAAAAGATATAAATTCCCCTCAAGCTAAACAAATTAGTGATTTAATTACAAAAATAGTAGAACCAAACAGTCAAACATCAAATGCAAATCAAGCATCAAATATCAAAAGTTTAGTTTCACTATTACAAAACCTAAGCACATCCTTAACAGATAAAGGAATACAGAACTTATCAAACTTAACAAATCAACTAAGTTCACTAATAAATAAAGGTTCACTTCTTGAATCAAAGATTCAAAATAATCAATCACAAAATTCTCAAATTTTAGAAAATAAAAATACATTAAATACACAAACAAAAGATTTATTAACTCAAATAAAAAGTGAAGTTTTAAGTAATAACCCTCAAAATCAAACAAAAAACCTTTTATCTCAAATTGATTCTTTGATTAAAACAAATGATTTATTTGCTAAAAATGATAAATTAATTGAACCAAAAATATTACTAAATCAAGTAATAAATTTTAATGATATAAAAAATGCAGCAAATGCAAACACTAATATCTCAACACTTGTTTTAAATCTAAAAAATATTTCCAATGAAATTACAAATTTAGAGCAAAAAGTATTAAATGCGCAAACAATTGTAAATGATAAAAATTCATTAATTGATAACTTAAAACAGAACATAGGACAGTTGAAAACTGAGCTATCAAATATGAGTAATATTGATAATAAAGCTTTGAGTCAAGTAATTTCAAAACTTGAAAACATTCAAACACTTTTTACAAAAGTAGAAAACCCGATTTCTAATTTACAAACAAATATTGTAAGCAATACTAATAATCTAAGTACATTTACAAATAATTTTGCATCAAACTTATCAACTTTGTTACTGTCGTTAAAAGAAGATATTACAAATTTATCCACAAATCAAAACAACTCTAATACACAGAATCATTTATTAAAAGTTGTTGATAAAATCGAAAATATATTAAGAGAAAATATACCAAGACCTGAATCAAATCCAATTTCAAATGATATGAAATCTGTTTTATTACAAATGCAAGATGATTTAGCTTCAAAAATTGATCCAAAATCACAAGAGATATTCAAACAAGTAGACAAAATGCTAACACAAATAGATTATCATCAACTTCTATCTCATACAGGAAATTCAAACAATGTTTATGTTCCTTTTTTGTGGGATATGTTAGAAGACGGCTCAATAAATATAAAGAAAATTGATGAAGAAAAATTTTATTGTCAGATTAACTTAACATTAAAAGATTTTGGAAAAGTTGATTTGATGATGGCAATATATGACAATAATAAAATTGATTTAACAATTCATGCACAAAGAGAGCATTTTAAAATTGCAGTAAGAGATAATCTAACAAACTTGAAAAAAGCTCTAAATGATGTGGATTTAATACCTGTAAATATAAAACTACTTGATTTAAAAGAAGATAATGAAAAAACGCAAGTTGATAAAAAAACTGATGCCTTTGTTAATCCATATAATACACAAACTGCAACAAGCGTAGATATAAGAGTTTAAGATGGAAAAAAAAAGCATAGAACAAAACCAGAGTCCAATTCCTAAAGCTGTAGCTTTAAAATATGATATTGAAAAAGACAGTGCTCCTAGTATTATTGCAAAAGGAAAAGGTGAAACTGCCTCAAATATAATAAAACTTGCAAATGAACATGATATACCTATAAAAAAAGATGAGGATTTAGTTGAGCTTTTATCTCAAATAGACATTGATAAAGAGATACCAGGAAGTATGTATAAAGCCGTTGCTGAGATATTCTCTTTTATTTATGATTTATCTAATAAAAATAAAGAGTTTATGAAAGATCATGAAGAGAAAAACCTAAAGTAAATTGATATGAATGTAAGACTTTTTATAATATAATCGCGGTAAACTAAAAAAGAAGTATTATATTTTATGATTCGAAACAATTTAGATAATCCTATTTTTCTATTTACTCTATTATTAGTAATTATAACAATAAATACGATATCTTCTATACATTTTTTATTGATTATGATTGCTGGTGTTACTTTTATTTCATTTTATGTATGTTTAAAAAGAAAATACCTTTATTCTTTATTTTTTGTAATTTTGACATTTATTTTTATTGAGATTAACTCAGGGTTAAGGCCTTTATCTTTAACTTTATTATCACTATTTATTTATATATTTATTATTCCAAATATTGATAGAATGATGTCCTTTAGTAAGTTAAATGAATATATTTATATTTTAATTTTTTATCTTGGTGTATTTTTAATTTGGGTTATAACAATTGGAATGTCTGATAGTTTTATTGCTATAATATTTGTAAATATTATTATAGACTTGTTATTTTTTGGAGTATTTATTTGATTAATAGATTAAACATTATATTTTTATTCATTATTGTAATTATGATTACTCTTCTTTCAAGAGTATACTTTTTAAGTATAAAATCAAATACATATTATGAAGAGCTATCAAAAAGAAATTATATTAGTAGAGTACAAAAAATTCCTGTTAGAGGAATTATAGAAGATAGAAATGGAAAAAAATTAGCTGTAAATCAAATGGGATTTTCAATTCTTATTAAACCACATTTAAACTCTAAAAAAAACAAAGCAAAACTTGAAAAAGCACTTGATTTAATAGTTAAGCATTTTCCAGATATAAAAAAGAAAAAACTTCTAAGAGCATACAATAGACAAAACTCTGCCTATAATCATGATTTTGTAAAAGTTGTTGAATACATTCCTTATCAAGATTTCTTTCCTAAATATACTCTTTTTTCATCAAAAGATTCTATGAAAATTGAATCAGCAGTAAAAAGATTTTATCCATATAGAAAAGCAGCTTCTCATGTTATTGGATATGTAGGAAAAGCTTCAAGATTAGATATTTTAAAAAATGAGCTTTCTGCACATAATGGTATTATTGGTAAAAATGGTTTAGAAAAATTTTATAATGACAAACTTCAAGGGCAAATTGGTTATAAAGATATTAAAGTAAATGCTTTAAATAAAGAAATAGCAATAATTGATGAAAAAGAACCTTCTATTGATAATAGTATTAAAATATCATTAGATATTGAATTACAAAAATATATACAAGAGATTTTTGGTAAAAGAAGTGGTGCAATTATTGTAATGGATGCTAACAATGGAGAGATATTATCAGCTGCTTCAATGCCAGAGTTTGATAATAATATTTTTGCTTCTGGTATTTCTGTAAAAGAGTGGAATATTATGAGAAATGACTTAAGTCATCCTTTTACAAATAAACTTATCAATGGATTGTATCCTCCTGGTTCTATTATAAAAATGGGGGTTGCTTTATCATTTTTAGAACATGGAATTGAAGAAAATTACACTATTAATTGTTCTGGTTCTATTAGAATAGGGAATAGAAACTTTAGATGTTGGAAAAGATTTGGACATGGAAAAGTAGACTTTAGAAAAGCGATTAGAGAAAGTTGTGATGATTTCTTTTATAAAGGAAGTCTTAGAATTGGAATAAATAAAATATCACAAACCTTAGATAAATTTGGTTTTGGTAAACAAACAGGTGTTGATCAAGTTAATGAATTTTTTGGAGTAAATCCAAATAAATTATGGAAAGAAAAAAAATTCAAGCAACCTTGGTATGTAGGAGAAACAGTTATTACATCTATTGGGCAAGGAAATATGCTAGTAACTCCAATGCAAATGGCAAGATACACTGCCTTTTTAGCAACAGGTAAACTTCCTAAACCACATTTTTACAAAGCAAACTATGAAGAACCAGAAGATTTAAAAATGCCTAAAGCACAATTGAATATGCTAAGACGGGGAATGTATGATGTAACTCATCATATAAAAGGTACGGCTACTAAGCATATTAAATCTAAAATAGCAATTGCAGGAAAAACAGGAACAGCACAAGTAGTTAGTATCCCTCAATCTGAAAAAGTAAGAATGAAAGAAAGTGAATTAAAATATTTTCAAAGATCACATGCATGGCTTACAACTTATGCTCCATATAAAAACCCTAAATATGTTGTAACAGCCTTAGTTGAACATGGAGGTCATGGAGGGGAAGCTGCAGGTAAGATTGTAAGTAAGATATTTGACAAGATGTATGATATGGGATATATCAAAAGTAGAAACTAACTATTTTTTTGATATTATAATTTTACTTTTTACATAGGATTATATTTGAAACTTTTATTAACACTATTACTTTTTACTGTATACGCATTTGCTGAAGATACAGCTCCTATTGTAAACCTTTCAGTAGCAGGTCTTGATGATCCTGCACAGTTTGTTAAAACAATTAACATTGCTATTATTTTAACGCTATTTGTATTAGCTCCAACACTTATTTTAATGGTAACTTCATTTACTAGAATTGTAATTGTATTCTCTCTTTTACGACAAGCTATGGGACTACAACAAACTCCTCCAACTCAAATTGTGATTTCACTTGCGCTAATTCTAACAGTTTTTATTATGGAACCTTATGCAAAAAAATCATGGGAAGATGGTGTACAACCATATATGGAAAAAGAAATAGGTTATGAACTTGCTTTTGAGAGAGGGATTAAACCTTTTAAAGAGTTTATGATAAAAAATACAAGAGAATCAGATATTGCCCTATTTTATCGTATTAAAAAAGAACCAAATCCTAAAAATATTGATGATGTACCTTTAACTTTATTAATGCCTGCATTCATTGTAAGTGAGCTTAGAACTGCCTTTGAAATAGGCTTTTTAATTTTCTTACCATTCCTAGTAATAGATATCATTGTAGCCTCCATCTTAATGTCATTAGGTATGATGATGCTTCCACCTGTAATGATATCCTTGCCTATTAAAATCATCTTCTTTATTGTAATAGATGGCTGGCAATTAATTATAGGGAACCTAGCCCAATCCTTTAAGTGATGGGCTAGGTATTTAAAATATAACTCTAAAGAAGAGAATCAATTTTAACTTTATAATCTAAATCTTTTCCAGCTAAGGGATGATTAAAATCAACAGTAACCTCTGTTTCATTAATTTCTTTTACAATAATTTGAGTAAGTTCTCCATCATCATCTTCACCTTGAATTTGCATACCAACTCTTAAGTTTTCTATACCTGCAAACTCCTCTATTGGTAATACTTGAATAGCTTCAGGATTATATTCTCCATAGGCTTCAGCAGCTGGAACTCTTATACTTGCTGCTTCTCCGGCTTTCATATTTATTATTCTTTTTTCAAGTCCTGCAATTACTTGCCCTACTCCAAAATTGAACTCAAAAGGATTATTACTTCTGCTTCCATCTACTAGTTCTCCATCAACTCTAACTTCAAACATGATTTTAACTGTTTGATTTATTTCCATAGGCATAAATAGCCTCCTATTTTTAATTTATGAACTATATAATATTCATTATGTTAATTAGATAAAATATCTAATAATAAGAATTAAATATCTTATAAAGGTAAAATTATCTTAAATTCCGCTCCACTTAAAATTTTATCACTATTTTCAATTTCAATATTACTAACTGTAATTTGTCCATGAAATTGCTTTGTTATTATTTGATTTGTCATATAAAGTCCTATTCCTGTTCCAATAGAAGAATGCTTTGTTGTAAAATATGGATCAAATATTTTTTCCATTATATTTAAAGGTATACCCTGTCCTGTATCTTTTATCAAGATTTCTAATTCTTCATTAATTACTTTAGCTTCAACAAATAAAAATCTATCATCACTATCTTCTTTATTATAAACCATTGCATCTTTAGCATTATTATAAATATTTATTAAAGCTTGAATAAAAAGGTTTTCATTTAATTTAAAAGTAATATCTTCGATTTTTGTAGTATATTTAATAAAATTGTTATGAAGACTGTCTTTTGTTAGCTGCTCTAATTTAGAAAATGTATCTTGTAAACTAATTTCTTGAATATCATTAGTATCACCTTTAAAAAAGTTTCTAAAATCATCTATTGTTTTAGATAAGTATTGCACTTGTTTATTAATATTTTCCATTGAATCAGAAATATCTTCTTTAGATAAAGCACCTTCAATTTCTAACCTTAACTTTAAACCAGTTGAATAAGTACTAATAATAGATAAAGGCTGCCTCCATTGATGAGAAATATTACCTAGCATTTCACCAACTGCTGCAACTTTTGATTGTATTATAAGCATCTTTTCATCAGATTTTTGTTGTGTTATATCACTAAAAATTCCTATATATCCATTTACTTCTTTGTTTATTCCATAAATGGCATTAATAGTTAATAACTCATAATAATTATTTCCATCTTTCTTTCGATTTATTATTTCACCACTCCAAACACCTTTAGTATTTAGATTACTCCACATTTTTTTATAAAAACTATCTTTATTAAAATCTGTTTTTAATATATTTGGTTTTTTACTTATAACCTCTTCTAAGGTATAACCTGTTGTATTTTCAAAAGAGTTATTTACATTTATAATATTTGTATTTTTATCTGTAATAATGATTCCATCATTTGTATTTTCAAATACCATCATAGCTTGAGAAAGTTTTTCTTCAATCTTTTTTCTTTCATTAATATTTTGTACTGTTCCAAACATAACTATCGGCTTATTATTCTTATCTCTAGTTATTTCCCCTAATGCAATAACCCAAGTACTCTCTTTTGTTTTATTATTTATAAATCTATACTCTATTTTATAATCTTTACTATTTTTAATGTACTGTGTCCAATAATTAAGAACCCTTTGCCTGTCATCATGATGAATACTTTTTATCCATAAATCAATATTTTTAGGAGTATTCTCATGCATACCAGTAATCTTATCAATTTCATTGGAAGTAGTGAAACTATCTTCTAAAAAAGAATAAGAATAATGTCCTAACTTCGCAATTTCTTGAGCATCTTTTAATTTTTTTTCTAGTTTTTTTTGTATTATATGTTCATTTTTTAATTTGTTATTCCAATACATTAAACTTACTAATAAAATAAATGTAATAGCTAATATTATAAGAATTTTGAAAAACATTTTTTCTGATATTGTATTAACTTCTTCTTCAGAAAACCATTTTGAGTATATAATTTGAAAGGTACCATCAATTTTTAACACACTTAATGCATCATTTAAAACTGGCAGTAAATCAAAGTTATTTTTTGTTACTGCTACTCCTCTTTTTATTTCACTTAAAGGTTTTAAAAAAGATGTGATTTTATCTTCTAGTTTTAATTCTTTTAATTTTATATTTATATTAGCTTCAGGATAACAAAGAACATCTATCTCACCTGAAAATAAAGCAGAAATAGCTCTAGATAAATTAGTTAATACAATTTTATTATTCGTGATTTTATTTGAAATTAGTTTATTACAAACATTTGTATTTATAACTCCTACTTTTTTTATTTTCAAATGTTTATTTTGTGTAATATCATAAGAGTCTTTTCTTTTGAATAATCTTATTTTTAAAGTATCTGTAGGTTGTGAAAAGTTAAATAATGATTCTCTGTTTTTTGTAATACCAAGATTTGGAACAATATCTATTTTATTATTTTGAGCTAGTTCAAATATTTCTTGCCATGTATTAACAACTTTATATTTAAATTTTAAGTTAGTTTTTTTAGATATCTCTTCAAATAATTCATAGACATAACCATCAAGTTCGCCTTTTTTATTGCTTATATAATAAGGTTTCCAATCTTTTAAAAAAGCTACAGTATAAACTTTTTCCAAAGAAGAAGAGAACAAAGTTATAAGAAATAAATTAAGAATAAATAATATTTTAATCATATAAAATGCTTTGTAGTAAATTAATTACATTATAGCTATTATTTACTTCAACATAAAACATATTTAAATAAGTTAATTTTATAATAAAAATAAAGAATTTATATATAACTTTTATTTATAATAAAAAGTCATATTTGAACGTATATTTTACTTTCTTAATGTATAATCCAATAAAAATATATTTTAGGAAATATCAATATGCATAAGATATACTTATTATTACTAACATCATTTACCTATGCTCAAACAATTAATTTTAATGAAGCTTTAAACCTTACATTTGAAAATAATAAGGATTTAAAAAATCAAAAATTAAATATCGATTTAGCAAAATTAAATATAAAAAAAGTTGATTCTATCTCTTATGGAAAACTATCATTTGAAGAACAAATAAATAGAACAAATCATGCAGGATATGTTTTCAATTCTAAACTTTCTTCAAGGGAGGCTAGCTTTAATGACTTTGGGGCAGGAGAATTCAGAGATTCAAGCACTTTAAATGTTCAACCAGAGAATCTAAACAATCCAAAAGATAGAAATAACTTCAATACAAAATTAAATTATGATATTCCATTATTTACAGGCTTTAAACTCTCCAATCAAAAAGAGATATTAAAACTTCAACAAAAAGCAAATGAAGTGAAATATAATCTAAATAAAAGACAAGTATCTTATGAAGTTTTAAAAGCTTACAATAGTGCAGTTGTAGCAAAAGAGTTTATACAAGCTTCTAAAAAAGCAAAAGAATCAATCTCATTTGTAGAAAAAGCTGCAAATGCTTTTTATAAAGAAGGTTTAGTTACAAAAATCGATGTTAAACAAGCTAAAGTACATAACTTAAATATAAGTACAAAGTATCTAGAAGCACAAAATAAATTTCAATTAGCCCTAGCTTATCTTAAGTTTCTAACATCAAAAAGTGAAATAAATGATGTAGAAAACTTAAAATACATAAAACTTGAAGATTCTAATTTTGATAACTTATATAAAAAAGCTTTAGAAAATGCTGATGAATTAAAAATGCAAAATATAAGTAATAAAGCTAGAAAGAAAAATATAGAAATCTCAAAAGCTGATTATTATCCTACAATTTATTCACATTTAGAATACGGATTTAATGATGACAACTTAACACTTGATGGTGATAAAGATTACTATAATGCAGTAATAGGACTTAAATACACTATTTTTGATAATACAAGAGATATAGAAAAACAAAAGAGTCAAATAGACTACAAAAAATCACTTTTAAATTATGAAAAGATACAAGATGCTATTAAATTAGAATTAGAAAAATCTCTTCTTGATTTAAAATCAAAAGAAAAGATTTTAAAAGAAAAAAAAGAAACACTTATTTTAGCAAACGATATTTATAGACAATCGCAGCTAATGTATAAAAATCACTTAATAGCAATGACAGAGTTATTAATACAAGAAGCAAGTTTGCGAAATACACAAGCACAGCTAATTCTTGCAAAATATGAAAAGTCATTATCACTTGCTAAAATAAATCTAATAAGTGGCAATAGTTTTATAGAGGATAACACAACTTTAAAGGTAATAAAATGATAAAAAGTATATTAATAATTTGTATTTCATCTGTTTTTATTTTTGCAAATAATATAGAGTTATCAGGTACTGTAATTTCTGATAATGAAAAAGTGATTACAAGTAGAAATATGGGATTTATAAAAGAAGTATATGTAAGTGAAGGCTCTTTTGTAAAAAAAGGTGAGTTACTTTATGAGATTGATTCTTCAAGTGTTGATTCTTCAAAACAAGAAGCCTTACTAAATCTTAAAATGCAAGAGAATAAACTTGATAATATTCAAGTAAACTATAACAGATATAAAAGATTATACAAACAAGATTTAGTTCCTAAATATGATGTGGAGCAATTAGAACTTAATCTTTTAAATATGAGAAATATGATTCTAATAGCAAAAGCAAAATTAAAAGAATTAAACTTTCAATATAACTATTTGAAAATAAAAGCACCAAATGATGGACTTATAATAAAGAAATCAATAAAAGCAGGTGAAATGTCAATGCCAACAGCTCCTGCACTTATTCTTTCAGACCTTTCAAGTTTAAAAATAAAAACTGATATTTCAGAAAATAACTTAAGTAAAATTAAATTAAACCAAGAAGTAAAAGTTTCTATTCCTTCAATTGCTTTAGAAACGAGTGGAAAAATTGATGCAATAATTCCAAGTATAAATACAGTAACACACTCTTTTATCTTAAAAATATCATTTGATAAAAAAGAATCTAAAGTTTATCCAGGTATGTATTCTAAACTAATTATTGAACCCTTAAACTAAGGTATATATATGCAAAATATTGATAAAAATTTAAATATATCAGGAAAGTTATCTCTTTCTTTTATAAATCATCCTTTAACTCTTATATTAGGAGTATTTATTTTAGCGTTAGGATATATCTCACTTGTTTTTATGCCAAGAGAAGAAAATCCTCAAATAAAAGTAAGTGGTGGAGCTGTAATAGTTGCACTTCCAGGTGCAACTCCTAGTGAAATACAAAAAGTAATAATAGAACCCTTAGAAAAGAAGATTAAAGAGATAAAAGGTGTTGAAAACATCTACTCTTTTGCAAAAGATTCTGTAGGAATTGTACAAGCTCAATACTTTATAGGACAGGATAAAGAAGAATCAAATCTAAAACTTTATGACCAAGTTATGAGAAATATGGATTTAATTCCAAGTGGAGCGATGCAACCTATTATAAAAACTATGGATATTGATACAGATATTCCAATTGCTACAATGGCATTTTATTCAATGAAAAAAGATGGAAAAGATTTAATCAGCCAAACCCAACTTTATAAAGAAGTAAATAAAATTACAAGAGAAGTGAATAAAATAAAAAATGTTGCTCTTGTAGATTTAAAAGGTGAAAAAAAAGAACAATATAATATTTTAATTGATTCAAATAAAATCTCAGCGTATAACTTATCAATTGCCCAAGTTATGAAGCAAGTACAAGCTCTATCTTATAAAATGGCTGATATTAAAGGAAATACAAAAACTGGTGATGTGGTTGTTTTTGGAATAAAACAAGCTATTGAATCAGAGAAAGATATAGAAAACATAATTATTTCATATCAAAATAATGTTGCAATTTACTTAAAAGATATTGCACGTGTAGAAAGATCTTATGATATTCAAAATAACAAAGAAGCTCAAATTTATCAAAAAGATGTGAAAGGGAATTTTGAAGAAATAGAACAAGTTACTATGACTATCTCAAAATTAAATGGCTCAAACTCTGTAATTATAAATGAAAAAATATTTGAATATATGAACTTAATAAAAGAAGATTTGACTAAAAAAGATATTGCCTTTACAATAACAAGAGATGATGGATATACTGCTAATAATGCAGTAAATTCTTTAGTTCAAAACTTATTGATTTCTATTGTTATTATTGCTATTTTGCTTATTTTTACTTTAGGATTTAAAGAAGCTATGATTGTTTCACTTGCAGTTCCTATGATTTTATCTTTAACTTTATTTGCAGGATTTTTATTAGATGAAACAATTAATAGAATCACCCTCTTTGCTCTTTTAGTATCACTTGGAATGCTTGTTGATGCTGCTATTATTGTAATTGAAAATATTCATCGGCATAGAAAAGAAAATCCAAATACAGATATTTCAATAATCTCCATAAATGCAACAAATGAAATTGGAAATGCTACAAATGTAGCAACATTAGCTATTGTTATGACTTTTATTCCTATGTTTTTTGTAGGTGGAATGATGGGTCAATTTATGCATCCTCTTCCTATTTTCATATCTATTTCACTTGTTATGTCCTTATTTGTAGCTTATGCTTTTACACCATATTTAATGAAAAAAATTTATAAGGTTAAAAAATGAAATTAGAAAACTTTATATTTAATATTTTAGAAAGCAAAACAAAATCCTTTCTTGTTTACTTAATTGCTTTTATTTTATTTGCATTAAGTATTGCTACCATTCCAAGTGAAATTACAAAAGCAAAAATGCTTCCAAGTAAGGATTCAAATACTTTTTCAATTTATGTAGATTTAAAAGATGGCTCAAGTAAATTACAAACAAAAGAAGTAACAAGATGTATTTCTTCACAGCTTCAAAAAAATGAATTAATTACAAATATCTCAGTATTTATAGGAGAAGGCCAACCTTTAGATTTTGCAGCGATGGTTAAGCAAAGTGCGCTAAAAGACAAGCAATCCCAAGCTGAAATAATGGTAAATATTAGAAAAGCAGAAAATAGAAATATTACAAGTTATAATCTAATAAGTAATATTAGAGAAAATATACAAAACAATTGTTCTTTATATGATGCAAATATAAAATTTATAGAACTGCCTGCTGGACCTCCTGTACTGGCTTCCATAGTTGCAGAAATATATGGAGGAAATAGTTTTGAAAAAAGAAGAGATTTCTCAATAAAAATAGCAAAAATATTAAAAGAACAAGCTACTTTAGTAGATATTGATATTATGGCGGATAAGGATTATATTAAATATCAATTAGAACTTGATAATAATAAAATTATAAAAAGTGGCATTAGTTTAGAGCAAATAAAAAATATTCTTTATTTAGCATATGAAGGGATGGAAATTTCAGTTGTAAATGAAGAAAATGCAGAAAATCAAATTCCAATATTTTTAAGATTAGATGATTCTAGACTATTTCAAGATGCAAGTAAACAAAGTTTAGAAAACAAACTTCAAACATTAAAACTTGTAAATAAGCAAGGTTTTATGATTAATTTAGCTTCATTTATCACTATTAAAAAAGTGATAAAAGAACCAACTTTAACATCAAAAAACTTAAATATGATGATAAATGTAATAGCAGAAACAGATAAAGATAGTCAAATATATCCTCTGTTAGATGCAAGAAATCAAATGCTAAATGATTTAGATCAAGATTATATAATCACAAAAAATAACATGCTAAATCTTTCATTTAAAAATAAAACTACAAATGAGGTATTTGATTTAGTTTTTGATGGGGAGTTAAAGGTTACTATTGACACCTTTATAGATTTAGGGGGAGCATTTATCATTGCTTTAGTTTTAATCTTTTTCTTAATGGTAATGTATTACAAAAGTTTTGCACTTTCAGGTGGAATTGTACTGGCTAGTTTTATATCAATAGTTGGAGTTATCTTTGCTCATGTTATTATGGATATTCTTACAGAAGATACTTTTTATTTAACAGCAACATCATTAATCGGATTTATTGGTTTAATTGGAATAAACTCTAGAAACTCTACTTTAATTATTGATTTTTCAAAGCAATTAGTACTTGAGAAAAACTTAAGTATTAATCAAGCAATTGCAAGTGCAACTGCAACCCGTTCTAAGCCTATTATCTTAACAGTCCTAACAATGGTATTCGCAAGTTCACTTTTAGCTACTGATGCTGTCTTTGGAGGTTTAGGTGTTGCTTTAATAGGTGGAACATTAATATCATATATTGTATCAATGTTCTTTGTTCCTGTAATTATAAAAAATCAATTACATAAAATCATTTAAAAGGATTTTATATAAAATAAAAGCCTTAGAAGCCTTGATCTTCTAAAGCTTTCGCATAAGAACAAGCTTTTTTATATCCAAGCTTACAAGCTTTTTTAAATAAAATATTTGCCTTAGTTTTAGATTTCTCTACATTTCTTCCTTCATAATATGAAACACCTAAATTCATACAAGCACTTGCTATATTATTTTTACAAGCTTTTGCATAAAAGTTATTTGCTATATTATAGTTTTTCTCTACACCATAACCTTTTGAATATAATAAACCTAAGTTATAACAAGAAATATCAATTCCTGAATCACAAGCTTTTTCATATAAGTCATGAGCAATTTTATAATCTTGTCTTACCCCTAAGCCTTGTTTATATAAAACTCCTAAGTTCATACAAGAGTAGTTTACATCATTATCACAAGCTAGTTTAAAATAAATACTCGCTTTTTTATATTCTTGATGCTCTTTTTTTGTATATAAAGAAGCTAAATTATGACAGCTTCTATAGGCACCACCTTCACAAGATTTTGTATATAACTCAATAGCTTTAAGTTTGTTTTTTACAACACCTTTTCCCTTGTCATACAATAAGCCTAAATTATAACAGCCATTAAAAACATTTCCATCACAAGCTTTTTTATAATACTCTGATGCTTTTACATAATCTTTTTGTTTTGTATGCCCACTTTCATAAGCAAAACCAAGATTATAACAAGCTACATATCTATTTTCTTCGGCACAAGCTTCTTCATAAAATGAATATGCCTTCTCATAATCAGCTTTTAAATAAGCTTCATTACCCATTGTTAAGTTGCTTGAATTTAAATTCAAGATAAATAAAAACACAAATATTATTATTTTCATATCTATTTCCTAGCAAAAAATTATTAAATAGCAACTAGCTATTTTTCTTATTTTAGCAAATTATAAATAAGGTTTAAATTTATAAGTATATTATTATATTATTAGACGATAAAAAGAAAGAAACTATTGTGTTTTATATAAAACAATCTAATGAATTTAATGGATTTAGTACTTGAATTTAATATATTAGTAGGGTAGAAGTTATTTTTAAAATTTGTATTAAAAAAGACTAATAATCTATTGTATAAAAAAGATTATTAGTTTTTAATTTATAAATCGAAGACCATTGCAATTTCATCACACACGGGAAAATGTTTACAACGAATACAATCTGCCCAGATTTTATGCTCTGGTATTGCTTCTTTTTCAATTACTCTAAAGCCAGATTTTTCAAAAAAGCTTTGTGCATAAGTTAAAGATAATATTTGTTCTAATTTATATAATCTCCCTTCTTTAATACACTCTTCTACAAGTTTTTTTCCAAGGTCTAAACCTCTGAATTTTTTTGATACTACTAAACTTCTAACTTCAGCAAGCCTAGCAGAATGAATATGTAAAGCTGTAAATCCAGCCATTATTCCATCAACTTCTACAACTGTATAAGATCTGATTGTATTAGCCATTTCATCTTCAGTTCTTAAAAGGATATTACCATTTTCAACTTCTGCTTTTACAAGCTCTTGCATTAAAGCAATTGAAGTCACATCAGGCTTATAAAACTTAACTTCCAAACAAGTACTCCGTAATTCTATTTTGAAGAGCTTCTACACCCTTTTTCTTTAAGTTAGAGATAAATATTCCCTCAGGGTTTTCTCTTTTTAGTTTTTGTAAATCACTTTGCTTTAATTTATCAATTTTTGTAAAAGCATTGATAATAATTTGATCGCCTCTTTTATTAGCTTTCAAGAACTCATCAACATTTTTATCAATTGCTAAATCAGTATGTCTAGAATCGATTAAATGCACAAATATTTGTAAACATTGTCTTTGTTCTAAATATCCAGTTAAATTAGAATTCCAATCTTTTTTCAAACTCTTAGAAACTTTTGCATAACCAAATCCAGGTAAATCTACAAACCTTGCATATAAAAAAGGTACCTCTTCTTTATCAGTCTTAAACTTAATATTAAAATAGTTAATAAGCTGAGTCTTTCCTGGAGTTGATGAAGACTTTGCTAAACCTTTTCTATGTGTTAAAGTATTTAATAAAGAGGATTTTCCTACATTAGATCTACCTAAAAAAGCCACTTCTGCTTTATCGGGACTTGGTGAGTCCTGAATACTTTGAGCTGATTCCATGAAGTTTGCTTCAACTATTCTCATTTAATATCTTCCTTATTTTTGTGAGCCACGCTCAATATTTATAATAAATCTTACAGGTTTATTATCACTTCCACTTACTTTTGCTTCACCAGTTAGTTGATTTACATAAATTTTTTCACCATAAATTTTTTTATCATCATTCTTTTCTTGTAAAAATCCATTTCCAATTACAGTATATTCTTGTTTTAAAGGAGAATAAATGATTTTATTTCCCTTTCCAATATAATGTTTTGCCTTAGTAACAATTTCAAAATCCACATTTCCACTTGCTATATATTTTGAAGGAACCTTTCCGCTGCTTCCTTTTTTACTAGTAAAATATATATCTACTTTTTCTGCATTTAGTTTATCTTTTCCCATTTGTATTTTTACATTTCCAGTGAAAGTTGAAATACCTTTTTTATCATTGGCTTCAAAATTTTGTGCATCAATTATAAGTTGCTCACTTTGAGCTAATAAAAGTGTAGAAAACACTAATAAACCTGCTAAAAATTTCATTATTTACCTTTATTTTTTATTTTTAATTTCTATTTCAAAGTGAACATCTTTAGAAGTCATATAATTTTTTCTTCCATCTAAATATAAGTTCGTACCTTTTATAGAATTATTATAATAATAACCTTCATAAGCTACATTATTTTTTGCTAATCTAGTCTTGATATTGTAATCTAAGGCATCTGTATTTAAATTTATAAAGTCATCTCTATTATATTTAACATCTTTTCTTAAATTTAAATCATCACCTTTTTTTATAATAACTTGTGCTTCTAAAGTTTCTACTTTATAATTTTTTTTCTCTAAGTTATTTCTTAAGAAAATATTTGCATCGTACATTTCATCTCTATTTTTATATTTAATAGCATGGCTTGCTTCAACAATTCTTGATACATTTTTATCAGTTACTGTATACATCAAAGGTTTTTGAAATACTACTAAGGGAATATCTTTAATATCATTATTCTTTGCTATATTTTCAACAGGGATAAAATATGCCCCAATTGCTACAAGTAATAATGAATAATTAAAAAGTTTTATATCCATGCGTTTAAAAAATCCTCTTCAAGTGCATCTTCTTTACAAATATATTCAATCATTTCTCTAACAGCTCCACTGCCACCTTTATTTTTACAAACTACATGCACAAAATCTTTTAGATATTGTGTTCCATTTGAAGGTGTGAAAGAAAGTCCTGCTTTTTTAAGCATTTTATAGTCATTTAAATCATCGCCAATAGCAGCAACTTGATTCCAAGAAAGACCTTCATCATTAAGTATTTTTTGTAAAACTTCATCTTTATTGTGAATTCCTTGATGCAAATGCTCTATCTTTAAATCTTTTGCTCGTCTTTCAACTATTAAAGAAGTTCTTCCTGTAATAATAGCCACTTTCTTCCCAAGTTTTTTTGTCCATGTAGCAATAGCCAAACCATCTGCAACATCAAAGGATTTTAATTCATCACCACTATTAGTATATGTGATTTGTCCATTTGTTAAAGTACCATCAACATCTAATACAATTAGCTCAATCATAGAATTCCTTTTGTACTAGGAATTCCTAATCTTTCATTTTTAACAAGTGCACGACGAAGAGCAACAGCAAAAGCTTTAAAACTAGCTTCTAAAATATGGTGCTTATTTCTTCCTCTATCTTGAATAATATGTACTGTTAATCCTGTATTTCCAGATACTGCGTGAAAGAACTCTTCTGCCAATTCAACATCAAAATCTCCCACTTTTCCTGAAACATTTACTTCATAAACTAAATAAGGTCTATTCGATAAATCTAAAGCACATGTAACTGCTGCTTCATCCATTACAACTGTTGCATTTCCATATCGCTCAACAGCTTCAATAGGAAAGATTTCTTGCTTTAAAGCTTTACCTAATACAATCCCACAATCTTCAACTGTATGATGTGCATCAATATGTAAATCTCCATCACAAGATAAATCTATATCAATTCCACTATGCTTCGAGAAAGCTTCTAACATATGGTCGAAAAAACCAACACCTGTATTAATATTAGATTTACCACTTCCATTAATATCTAATTTACATTTAATATCTGTTTCTTTTGTTTTTCTATTCTGTTCTACCATTTTAAACCCTATTTTCTAATTATAATTGCATTATTTAAGCCATTTAAATCTTTAAACATTTGTGCTTGATCTCGTGAGCTAAAACCTCTAATTAATACTTTATGTAAAAATCTATCATTTGAAACTACTTTTACTACATCAACATTGTATTCATTGTTTATTATAGATTCATATTTTCTTTTTGTTTGCATTGCACCTTCAAGTTTACTAAAAGCACCTACTTGTAAATTATAATTATCATAAATTATAGTTTTTTCTTCAATTGCTATTGAACTAACTGGAGTAATTGCTTTTGCTACTTGAACTACTTTTTTAGGAACAATAGGCTTTCTATATACTTGTTTTACAGGTGCATTATAATTTTGCATTTCGCCATTATATCCTAAAACAGTTACTTTTACCCTTGCCGTTCCTTTTTTAACCATATCAATTTCATGCGCTGCTGTATTTGATAAGTCAATGATTCTACCATCTACAAAAGGACCTCTATCATTAACCCTTACAATTACACTCTTGCCATTTTCAAGATTATCAACTCTTACTACTGTATTCATTGGAAGAGTTTTATGAGCAGCTGTTAATGCATACATATTGTATGTTTCACCATTTGAAGTTTTTTTAGCATGAAAATTTGGTCCATACCAAGAGGCAATTCCTCTAAACTGGTCATTTATATTTGCAATAAAAGGATAGTATTTTTCACCAAATACAGTATATGGCCGTAAAGTTGCTCTATGCATTGCTTTTGAATTTCTAATTTGACTATTTGATGTATTTTTATATATTTTATTTATATCTGAAGACTTAACACTTCTTTTAGATGAACATCCTGTTATTAAAAGTGCTCCGGCTATTAAACTAGTTGTTACTCCATATTTAAAAAATTTATTTATATATTGCAATTTCATCTCCAACTTTTATTTTATTCGATTTTATTTTATTATCTCTTTTTAATTTTTTAATATTTACTTTAAATTTATATGCAATTGTACTTAAAGAATCACCTTTTTTAACTTTATATATTCTTTTATTTACTTTTTTTCTTGAAATATTATTTGTTTTTTTCTTTGGAATAATAAGCTTTTCATTTAGTCTAATTTTGTTGTTTTTTAATTTATTAGCTTTCTTTAAATCTTTTACAGAAACTTTATACTTATAAGCTATAGAACTTAAACTTTGTCCTTTTTTTACTATATGAGTATTTTTAGTATATGCATATTTTGTAGTTACTCTTTTTTTACTAGCTTTCTTTTCAATAGGAATAATTAATTTTTGTTTTAACTTTAATCTATCTGATTTAAGCTCATTAAATTTTCTAATAAAAGAATACTTGACTCTATATTTATGTCCAATACTTGATAAAGTATCACCTTTTTTTACTATATGAACTACAAAAGTGTTATTATTAATCTTATTTTTATTTCTATGATAAAGTTTTAGCTTTTTATACGGAATGTTTACATCATAATATTTAACATCAACAGGTAAAATATATTGTGTAACATGTCTATTTATAGCTGTAAGTTCTGAAAACTTCATATTTATAATTTTTGATAAGCTTCTTAAGTGAATCCCACCTTTAACTTTAATAGTTGTTAAAGAAGAATCCATTTTTCTAATAAATATATTGCTTTTTTGAAAAGTTCTCTCATTTGCAACCATTGCTAAAGCAAGTATTTTACGTAAATAAATTCTACTTTCTCTAGGTAAGTATTGTCTATCAATCTTACTTTGAATTCTTATTAAATCCGTCGCAGTTAAAGGAATTTTCCATTTTCTTGTAGCTTTATATATTTTATTAATTTTAAAAAAATCTTTCTTTGTAGCCATATACTCTTTTATAGTTTTTTTATACTTTTTTATTTTAGGTGAGTTTTTTTTATTTGGATTGATTAGTAAATATTTATCAATTGTAGCTCTTGTTAGTGCTTCAATAATTCTTCCCTCACCACAGTTATAAGCAAGGATTGCTAAGTACCATTTTTTAAATCTATCATGATGATAACTAAGATATTTAGAAGCAGCTTTTGTTGATTTAATAAAATCTAATCTCTCATCAACATAATCATCTAGTCTTAAATCAAAAAGTTGTGCAGTTTTTGGCATAAATTGCCATAAACCCAAAGCTCCTGTATAAGATTTTGCATCAATTTTAAAATTTGATTCTGCCATTGATAAAAATAAAAAACTCTTTGGTAAGCCTTCTTTTATTAATACCTCTTGTATTTTAGACACATAAGTAGATGATCTTTTTAAAGTTAATTTATAATGATGTAATTGATTACGTTTTAATAGCTTGTAATACATTTCTTGTAATGTTTTATCGTTTATAAAAGATTTATCAATATCTAATTCTTTTAAAATTCTATGATTTTTTTTTGTATTATAAGATGCGTGTAAGTTGGAGAATAAAAAAGACATAGATAAAAATAAAGCTATTAATATTTTATTCAAATAAAATCCTATTTTTTAGTATGACTAGATATCCTTTTAAGATAAACTAGAAAACTCTTTAAATAATTTAATAGCATTATTTGTAGTAAGATTATCAATCTCATCTCTAGACATGTCTAATAATTCCGCCATTTTATCAGCTACGAAAACAGTATAATATGGTTCATTTCTTTTTCCTCTAAAAGGATGAGGAGTTAAATAAGGACCATCTGTTTCTACGATTAATTTATCTTTTGGAATTTTAGGTAAAATTTCTATTAATTTTTTTGCATTTTTAAAAGTAAGAACTCCACCTATTCCAAAATAAAAGTTATGGTCAGCAAGTGGCAATAAATGTTCACTTGCATTAAAGCAATGAAGTACTCCACCTACTTGTTTTGCATCATAATCTATTAGTATTTGTCTTGAATCATTTGAAGCTTCTCTTATATGTACAATTAAAGGTTTATTTACTTTTTTTGCAAACTCTATTTGAGCTATAAAAACTTCTTTTTGTTTTGTAATATTAGCTTTTTTTTCTTCCTCATCTTCAGGAAGTCTAAAATAATCTAATCCACACTCTCCTACTGCTATACATTTAGGATGGTTTATGTATTCTTCCAAAACTTTCTCATCATACATATCAATATCATAAGGATGAATTCCCACGGCAAAAAATACTTCATCATATTTTTCAGCTAATTTAATAGCTTGAGGTAAATCACTAAAATCTGCTCCCGGAATTAAAAATCCTTTTACATTATGGTCTAAGGCATTTTTAATTACGGCATCAATATCATCATAATATTGTTTGTTGTCTAAATGACAATGAGTATCTATTATTATGTTAAAAACCTTTTTTCTACTAAGTTTAATAATCCATTTACTTTAGCTAAATCTGATGTTTTTATCCAAGCATCAATACCAAAATTTTTAAATGCATCATAATCTTCTTCATCATCAATCATTGCTACTGAAACATATTTTTCTTTACATACTTCAGATTTATTTTCTTCAAATTCAAAAATTGAATCGATATTTATGATTATTATATCTGCTTTTTCACTTATTCCGCTTTGAAAATGTTCAATTTTATGCTCATCATCAAACAACGAATCATCAATTTCACAAAATGTAATTATATTCATATAAAATCTCCTAAATTTCTTTAATACTTTATTCTATCTAAAAAATTATTAAATTCAAAGCTACAGTATATATCTTGCTGTATCAACGTTATCTACAATCTCATCAAGTTTATCTTCAACTAAAGTTTTTGTTATAATTACTTTTTCACCTTTTTTCTCATCAGCATCAAAAGAGATATCTTCAATAACTTTTTCAATAACGGTATGCAATCTTCTAGCACCTATATCTTCTGTCATTTCATTTGCAGTTACTGAATATTTAGCAAAGGCTCTAATTGCACTATCATCAAACTCTAACTCAAGCTCTTCAACAGCTAATAAGGCCTGATATTGTTTTAATAAAGAATTCTTAGTATTAGTTAATATTTTATATAAAGCTTCTTCATCTAATGATTCTAATTCAACTCTTAAAGGAAATCTTCCTTGAAGTTCGGGTAATAAATCACTAGGTTTTGAAACATGGAATGCACCAGCTGCAATAAATAAAATATGGTCAGTTTTAACCTGTCCAAATTTAGTCTGAACAGTACTTCCTTCAACAATAGGTAATAAATCTCTTTGAACACCCTCTTTACTTGGGTCTTGATTTTGATTTGTTTTACCTGATGCAATTTTATCAATTTCATCTAAGAAGATAATTCCACCATTTTGAGCTCTTTTAACAGCTTCAATTTTAATAGCTTCTTGATCTAGTAAAGATTCACTAGCTTCATCTCTTAATAAAATTTTCGCATCTTTAATAGTAACTTCTTTTTTAATTTTATCTTTATTAAGTCCACCAAGCATCTTATTAAGACTTTCTTGCATAGAACTCATATCCATTGGCATATTAGAATCTAAGATTTCTACATGAGCTTTTTTGGAAACTTCAATTTCAATCTTTTTATCATCTAATGAACCATCAAGAAGTTTTTTCTCCATAACATTATATGTTTTGATAAATGATTCTTTTGCATTGTCTGTAGCACTTTGGGGAAGTGGAGGAACTAAAATCTCAATGATTTTTCTATGAACTTCACCTTCAATTTTATCTTTGATTTTATCTTCATACTCTTTTGATACAATATTTATTGATTCATATACTAAATCTCTAATCATTGATTCAACATCACGTCCAACAAATCCAACTTCTGTATATTTACTAGCTTCCACTTTCACAAATGGTAATGACATCATTTTTGCTAACCGTCTTGCAATTTCAGTTTTACCAATACCAGTACTTCCAATCATAAGAATATTTTTTGGCATTATTTCTTCTTGAAGTTCTGGTTCGACTTTCATTCTTCTATATCTATTTCTTAAAGCTAATGCAATCGTTTTTTTAGCATTACCTTGTCCAATAATATAGTCATCTAAGTATGCAACAATTTGCTTAGGTGTTAAATCCATACTTTTTTAATCCTCTATTTTTAATAATTTAATATTTTGATTTGTATAAATACATAGTTCGCCAGCAATCATTAAAGACTCTTTCACGACTGCTTCTTCATCTAAATCAGAGTGTTTAGCAAGTGCACGTGCAGCAGAAATTGCAAAATTTCCACCAGAACCTATAGATGCAATACATCCATCTTCAGGTTCAACTACATCACCATTTCCACTTAAAATAAAAATATGTTCTTTATTTAAAACTATCATCATAGCTTCCAATCGTCTAAGAACTTTATCTTTTCTCCACTCTTTAGAAAAAGCAATTACAGCTTTAAGTAAGTCACCTTTTGTACTTTCAAGATGAGTTTCAAACATATCATAAAGATTAAAGGCATCAGCTGTACTTCCTGCAAAACCAGAAAGAATTTGATCTTTATATAATTTTCTAATTTTTGTAGCATTACCTTTTAAAACTGTATCACCAAAAGTAACCTGTCCGTCACCTCCAATTACAGCTTTATTTTTACCCTTGTAAGCAAGTATCGTTGTAGCATCAAACATCTAATTATTCTCCAATGATTATAACTTCTAATGAGGCATGAATACCATGACCTAATTTACAATCAACTTCAAATGTACCTTCAGCTTTGATTTTTTTATCTAATGATAAATTCTTTTTATCAACATCAATTGAAAATTGTTTTTTTAACTCTTCTGAAATCTCTTTATTCGTAACAGAACCGATTAAGTGACCATTTGCACCAATTTTGTGTTTAATAGTAAGTTTTGTAGCATTTAATTTTTCTGCTAATTCTTTTGCCGATGCAAGTTCTTCTGCTTCTTTTGCATCTTTTCTTTTTTGCTCAGCTTTGTATTTTGCTAATACGTCATTTGTCGCATGTAATGCTAAACCTTTACCAATTAGAAAGTTTTTACCATATCCATCTTTAACTTCTTTAACTTCACCAGCTTTTCCAGTACCTTGTACATCTTTAATTAATAAAACTTTCATATTTATCTCCATGTATCTAAATTGGCAGTATTTTACTATAATTTGTATGAAGTAAGAATAAATCTTGATTTAATCAAAAATTAAATGTCAATTAATGTATCAAATATATCCGTTGTTCTTCTTCCTGTTTTTTTTTCAACAAAGATTGAAATTCTTTTTATTTCATCACTTTTTTGTTTTTCTTCAATTTCTTCGATATTTTTTTTAATACTATCTTCTAAATATTCTCTAAAATTTATGTGTTCATTACATTTATGAATTTTATTTTGATTAAGTTTTTCGTATATATTTTCTTTTTGAGTTTCTACTTTCATATTAATCCTTTGAAATAAAGAATTTAGAATGTATCAATATTTTGTGTAGTGTATATAAATAAGATGAAGAGATTATAATACTTTTTATATAACCTCTTCTTACTCTTGCTATTTAAGAATAGTTTTACTAACTTGCAATATCAAGAGTATTAGGCAAATTTTGTCTAATATTCCTTTTTTTAACATAATTATTTAAACCAATATGATTGTTGTATCCTAAAAGTTTTGCAATTTTTCTAACAGATAAACCAACTGATAATAACTCTTCAATTTTATCTCTTTGCTTATCAAATTTAGATTTTTGAATAGTTCCAACAGGTTTACCTAAAGCAACACCTGATAATTTTTTTGCAGATAATGCTTCTTTTGTTCTTAAGCTCATTAGGTCTTTTTCTAAACCAATTGTCATAGAAATCATTCCTAAAACCATTTGAGTTAACATATCTTTATCATCAACTAAATCAAGGTTTTGTTTAACTACTAAAATTCTAATTTTATTAGATAAAAGAAATTTAACAATTTCTAAAATCGTTTCAATTGTTCTTCCAAAAACATTTAAATCATAAACAATAATTGTAGTATTTTTTTCACAATTTTTAAGTAGTTCAAGAATATTTTTTTCATCACTTGGTGTACTAATATTTATCTCTATATTTTTATAAATATCTATATTATGTTTTTTTACATAATTACTTAATATATCTTTTTGTTCCTCAGTATATTTTTCATTATTTTTGTTTATTCTTGTATATGTGAAAACATTTGACATAATTTAATCCTTAACATTAAGTATATTTTTAATATATAAAATTACATAATGTTAAATTATATATATTTAAAGTTTATACATAATGTTAACAAAGCCAATATTAATATAAGCTTAAAAATTATTAATTTAATGCCTATTTTAAAGACTTAAAGGAATATGTCTTTACACATATAATTATACAATTTGAATTAAAAGTCTTTTTTTGATATTATCTTTTTAAATATATGTAAAGAGAAAGGTATCTTTTGAAAATTACTGTTGGAATATCAGGGGCAAGTGGATCTAATTTAGGTCTTACTTTTGTTAAAAAACTTCCTAAAAATATTGAAGTTTTTTTAGTACTTTCTAAAAGTGCAAAGATTGCATTAAAGTTAGAAAATGGAATATCTGTGAAAAAAACTTTTGAAGAGTATCCCAATGTCACGATATTTTTAGATACTAATATTGCTGCACCAATTGCTTCTGGTTCATTTAAAGTGGATAAAATGATTATCCTTCCATGTTCTATGAATACCCTTGCAAAGTGTACAGTTGGAATTTCTGATTCATTAATCACAAGAGCTTTTACTGTAATGCTAAAAGAAAAAAGAGATATAGTTTTAGCTCCGAGAGAAATGCCTCTTAATTCAATTGCCTTAGAAAATATGTTAAAATTATCTAATCTTGGAGTAATAATCGCTCCTCCAGTTCTTGGATACTATTCAAGTCAACAAACACTAGAAGAAATGGAAAATTTTTTAATTGGTAAATGGTTTGATTTACTAAAAATTGACAATAACTTATATGAAAGATGGAAATAAAAATGGCTAAAAATTTTAACAGTAGAGAATCATATAGAAAAGCAATATATAGTGGTACATTTGACCCAATTACAAATGGCCATTTAGATATTATTATTCGTGCTGCAAATATATTCGATGAAGTAATAATTGCAGTTGCTAAAAGTGAAAGAAAAAAACCAATGTTCTCACATGATGAGAGAGTAAAGTTTGCTCATGTTGCGACAGCAAATTTAACAAATGTAAGAGTTGAAGGTTTTGATACTTTATTAGTTGATTTAGCAACACAATTAAATGTAAATACGATTATTAGAGGGCTTCGTGCCGTTTCAGATTTTGAATTTGAATTACAAATGGGTTATGCAAATGCATCTATAAATGATAAAATCGAGACTCTTTATCTTATGCCAACGCTAGAAAATGCCTTTGTATCTTCTACAATAGTTCGAGAAATTATTAGATTTGATGGTAAGTTTCAGCACTTAGTTCCTCCAGAGGTTTTAGAATGTATGTAGTTGTAGAAGGAATTGATACAGCTGGAAAATCAACTCAATTAGATTTATTACAAAAAAAATATCAAGATGCAACCTTTACAAAAGAACCAGGTGGCACTGATATTGGCTTAAAACTTAGAGAAATGGCTTTAAATGGTGAAGCAAAATCACCAATTGCCGAAATGTTTTTATTTCTAGCAGATAGAGCTGAGCATATTGAAGAAGTTATTGTTACAAATAAAGATAAATTAGTAATTTCAGATAGATCAATGGTTTCAGGAATTGCCTATGCTTCAACATTTCCCTTAGATAAAATGATTGAGCTTAATTTACTAGCTACAAATAATATATTACCAAGCCATATAATTTTGTTAGAACTGTCTGCTAGTGAGCTTGAATATAGGCTTTCACAGAAAGAAAATGATGCAATTGAGCTACGAGGAATTGAATATTTAATAAATATTCAAAATAGAATGAAAGAAACAATAATTAAACTAGGAATTAATCATCTGTTTATAGATGCCAGTTTAAAAATAGAAGAAATAGAAAAACAAATAGAGGATTTTTTAAATGAGTAAAGTTGAAAAAAAAGCGGTAATACAAAGTCTTAGAGGTATGAAAGATATTGTAAATGATGAAAGTACATTATTTACATATTTTGTTGATAATGCATCTGCTATTGCTAAAAGATATGGGTTTTCATATATGGAAACTCCAATTTTAGAAGAAACAGCTTTATTTAAAAGATCAGTTGGTGAAAGTTCAGATATTGTAAACAAAGAAATGTATAACTTTATAGATAAAGGTGAACATGAAGTTTGCTTAAGACCTGAAGGTACGGCTGGTGTTGTTAGACACTTTGTACAAAAGAAACTAGATCGTGCTGGTGGAACACAAAGATGGTATTATTATGGTCCTATGTTTAGATATGAAAGACCACAAAAAGGAAGATTAAGAGAGTTTCATCAATTTGGCTGTGAAGTATTTGGAGTGGATTCTGTAATTGAAGATGCAAATATAATCATGATGATAAAAGAGATTTTAGATTTCTTTGGAATTGGCTTTAAACTACAATTAAACTCACTTGGTGATGAAAACTGTATGCCTCAATATAAAGAAAATCTTGTAAAACACTTATCTTCTTTTAGAGAAGAATTATGTGAAGACTGTCAGGTTAGAATTGACAAAAATCCTATTAGAGTATTAGATTGTAAAAATGAAAACTGTCAGTTAAAGTTATCCAATGCACCAAAAATCACTGATAATCTATGTGAATCATGTAATACTGACTTTGAAAAACTAAAAGATATTTTAGATTTTAATGATGTTGAATATGAAATTGATACAAATCTAGTTAGAGGTTTAGACTATTATTCAAAAACTGCATTTGAATTTATTTCAGATGAAATTGGTGCTCAAAGTGCAATTGCTGGTGGTGGAAGATACGATAAACTTGTAGAATTTTTAGGAGGACGTCCAACTCCTGGTATTGGTTTTGCTATTGGTATTGAAAGATTACTTGAACTAGTTAAGATGAGAGAAAGTAAAGAAGACCTTATATATATGGGTGCTTTAGATGAAGCTTCACTTAATACAGTATTAAAAACTGCAAATGCAAAAAGGAAAACTACAAAAACACTTGTAGAATATACTCCCAGAGCTTTTGGAAAGCATTTCAAACTTGCAGAAAAAGTAAATGCTAATATTCTTGCATTAATTGGAGAAAAAGAGCTTGAAGATGGAACTATCTATGTTAAAAATATAGATACAAAAAAAGAAGAAACTATAAAGCTAGAGGATTTTTAATTTTGAATAATTATGGAATTGATATATGGAGTGATGATAACTTCATAATAGAAAAAGGACTTGCTAAAGTAAATTATAAAAGTAAACCTTCATTAATATCTATAGTTAAAGAAGTTCGAGAACAAGACTTTAAAGGACCTTTACTTTTAAGATTTCCTCATATTACAAAAAAACAAATAAATACACTTTATGATACATTTAATACAAGTATTACTGAATATAATTATAAGGGAACATTCAATGCTGTCTTTCCTTTAAAGGTAAATCAACTACCAACATTTATTCATCCACTTATACAAAATGGAAAAGAATTTAATTATGGTTTAGAAGCAGGAAGTAAAGCAGAACTCGTAATTGCAATGACATATAATAATCTTAATTCCCCTATAACAGTTAACGGATTTAAAGATAAAGAAATGATTCATTTAGCTTTTATTGCAAGAAGTAAAGGCCATAATATAACACTTATTATTGAAGGCATCAATGAATTAGAAACAATTATAGGGGTTCAAAATGAAACAAGTCTTCCTTGTCCTAATATTGGATTAAGAGTTAGGCTTCATAGTGGTGGAAGCGGTATTTGGGCAAAGAGTGGTGGAATTAATTCTAAGTTTGGATTAACATCAACAGAGATACTTCAAGCCTATGAAATGATAAAAGAAAATGAACTGATTGATTATTTAACAATGATTCATTTTCATATTGGTTCTGCTATGAATTCCATAAAACCATTAAAGAAAGCATTAAAAGAATCTGGTCATATTTATGCTGAACTTAAAAATTTAGGTGCAACAAATTTAAATGCTATTAATATTGGTGGTGGATTAGCAGTTGAATATAGTGCTTATGAAAGAAATAGATTTTACTCATTAAGAGAGTTTGCAAGTGATGTAATATTCACATTAAAAGATATTGCCAAACAAAAAGGTGTAGAAGAGCCTAATATTTTTACAGAATCAGGAAGATTTATATCTGCTGCATCTACAGTTTTAGTAACTCCTGTTTTAGAACTTTTTTCATCAGAATATGACTTAAGTAATTTAAAATTAAAAGAGACAAACCCACCATTAATAGAAGAGTTAAATCTACTTTTTAAAGATATGATTAAAAAAACATCTTATGAATATATGCATGATGCAATGGATCATAATGAGTCATTATTAACTCTATTTGACTTAGGATATATTGATTTACAAGATAGATCTAATGCTGAAATATTAACTCATCAAATAATTAAAAAAGCAATTTCACAACTTGAAGTTGAAGATTACGAAGAATTAAAAAGATTAGATGAAAATATACAAGAAAAATATTTATTAAACTT
This sequence comes from uncultured Campylobacterales bacterium, assembly GCA_947503785.1. Classification (GTDB taxonomy): domain Bacteria; phylum Campylobacterota; class Campylobacteria; order Campylobacterales; family Arcobacteraceae; genus Poseidonibacter. The sequence continues at coordinate 232,468 of CANNFB010000001.1, forward strand.
TTCTATGTTTCAGTCACTCCCTGATTATTGGGGAATAGATCAAGAATTTCCAATTATGCCTTTAACACATCTTGATAAAAAACCTACAAGGTCTGCTTCATTATGGGATATTACTTGTGATAGTGATGGAGAATTACCCTTTGATTCAAAAAAAGCTTTATATTTACATGATATTGATTTAAACAAAGAAGAGTATTTCTTAGGTTTCTTTAATGTAGGAGCTTATCAAGATACTTTAGGAATGAAACATAATCTATTTTCACATCCAACTGAAGTTAATGTAGTGTTTAAAGATGGAAAAGTAGTTCTAGAAAAAATTATAGAATCACAAACTATTATTGATATTCTTGAAGATATTGATTATAATACTAGTGATATTAAAAATAGACTTAAAGAAAATTTGGATATAAACACATATAAAATATTAGAAAAATACTTAAATGAAAACAATTATTTAAAAACAATATGGAGTTATAATGACTAAAGAAAATGAGAAACCAGAAGAAAAAGAAAATAAAATTTCTTTTTGGGCTCAAATAAAAGAGGACTTTGTTGTCCCTAAACTAAACGATCCAGCACTAGATTCAACAATAGAACTATTTTTTAACTACCCAGGTGTTTGGGCTATTATTAATCATAGAATTACAAACAAATTATATGTAAATGGTTGGAAAAGAACGGCTAGAGTATTAGGAGGAATATCTTCTTTATTCACTAAAACAGACATTCATCCAGCTGCTACTATAGGTAGACGTGTATTTATTGACCATGCAATTGGTGTTGTAATTGGTGCTACAACTATTATTGAAGATGATGTACTTATTTATCAAGGTGTAACACTAGGTGGAGTTAGTTTAGATAAAGGTAAGCGGCATCCAACTGTAAAATCAAACGCAGTTATTGGAAGTGGTGCAAAAGTACTTGGAAATATTACAATTGGTAAAAACTCAAAAGTTGGAGCAAACTCTGTTGTAGTTTGTGATGTTCCTAAAAACTCAACAGCGGTTGGTGTTCCTGCAAAAATTCTTAAAAGAGATAATAAAGATTGCAGATTTACACATGATGATTTACCTGACATTAATAAAGAAATGTTCAAGTATTTAATTGAAAGAATTCATGTTTTAGAAACTGCAGTTAAAGAAGAAGAAGGCATTGATGTAAGCCAAAAAGATAAAAAACTTGAAGAAGATTATGATAAGTTCATTAATGCAATGAATTCTATAAAGAAAAAATAAAAAATTATGTATGATTTAGCTGCTTTTGGAATAGTAACTGGTTTTATATCAGGATTCTTTGGAGTTGGTGGAGGTATGATTTTAGTGCCAATGCTTTTACTCTCAGGATTTGTAATGAAAGAAGCAGTTGCTATTTCTATTATGCAAATGGTATTTTCATCAATATATGGTTCTTTTTTAAACTCAAAAAGAGCTACAAATGTTTTAAAAGATGGAATTATAATAGGTATTGGTGGTTTTGTAGGTGGTCTACAAAGTGGGTATATTGTAACAAATGTATCTAATGAATTTTTACAATATTTATTTATTTTAATATTATTCTACTCAATAATAAAAATATTTATAACACCAGCAGAGCATGATTGTGACAAAAAATCTAAAAATAAACTTACACTTTTTATAATTGGTTTTTTTACAGGAATTATTGCTATGAGTATTGGAGTTGGTGGTTCTGTAATACTAACACCTATTTTAATCGGTTTTTTAAAATATGATTTAAAAGCAGCTACTGCATTAGGGCTATTCTTCGTAATGTTTTCTTCAGTTGCTGGATTTACTTCTTTATCATTAAGTGGTCATATGCTTTATACTGAAGGTGCTATTATTGGTATATCTTCTTTAATAGGTGTTTATTTTGGGATTATTGTTAAACACAAAGTTCATTCAAATTCATACAAAAAATATATTCTAGTTTTAAATACTCTTATTTTAGTAACAATGATTTATAAAACATTTTAAATTCATTTTATTTACCTTTGTAACCATCTTGTAATTAAAACTATCTATACTTTCAGTACAGACATTAATTTAAATAAAAGAGATTACGCGAACAATTTCTTTTATCTTACCTTCAAATACAACTGCAATTGTATTTGAACTTTGTCTTTACTCTAAAATATCTTTTAATAAATACTCTAATACTCCACCATTTTTATAATACTCTATTTCCATATTAGTATCAATTTTTGATTGCAGTGTAAGTACCCTACTTTGATTGTTTTTAAAGATTTCTATATTTATTTTATCATTTGCTTTTAATCCCTGTGATTCAATATTTATTATTTCATCACCTTTTAACTTTAAAGACTCAATATCATCATCAATAAATTCTAAAGGTAAAATTCCAACTCTTAAAAGATCTTTTTTATATTCTTTTGAAAAAGATTTAGCGATGATAACTTCTACACCTAAAAGCTTCAATCCTTTTACGGCCCAATCATTTATTTCACCCATTCCAAATCGACTTCCTGCAAAAATCACTAAAGGGACATTATTCTCTTTCATTTTAAGTGAAAAATCATATATTGACATAATTTCACTATTTTGAAAATCTTTGGTATATCCACCCTCTTTTGGGCTTACTATTTTATTTTGAAGTTTATTATTTGACAAAATTGATCTTATTATTACATATGAACTTGCATATCTATTTTCAAAAGTATCAAACTCATCAGGTCTTAAACCTTTTGATTGAAGAAATAAAGCTGTTGGAGAGTATGAAGGTATTTTACCTTTAGCAGAGATATCTTCACTTGTAATATTGTCATCTAAAAGTGCTAATATTCTTGCATTTTTAATATCAATATTCTCTCTATTTTTTTGATTAAAAATATCTATTTTACAAAGATAAGTAGAGTCTTCATTCCAAGTGTAATTTTCATTTTTTTCAGATACTAGCTCTTGCCAATAGTTGTTGCCTATAAAAATATCTTTATATAAATCTTTGTAAACTGAATAATCAAGTTTTTCTAAGTATTCATTTACTTCGATCATACTTGGCCAGATATCACTTAAATAAATATCTTGAATAATACTCTCTTTTGTAATATCAAAGTTTAAATTACCTTTTAAACAATAGGCAATTAACAATGCAGGTGAGAATATCCACTTTGATTTTGTAAATCTATTTTTTTTAATTTCTTCAATATCATTTGAAAAAGAAATATATGATACATTTAAATTAAACTTTTCAATATCTAAAGAAACAGTTTCCTTTAAAGATATATCTTTCTTCTTTATTAAAACAAACCCTAATTTTTCTAAATACTTATATAAATCAAGTTTTTCTAAAAACTCTTTTTGTACTAATGAGCCAAAGGTAATAAACTTAGAGATATTTTTATTTATACTAATACCTAAGTCACAAGCTTTTTTTGCAACAAGTGAAGCTTGGATTAATAATGAAGGATTGGTTGTATTTGAACAAATATCAATAAGAGCTAAAACAATGTCATTGTCTTTTACAAAATTTCCTTTTTTAAAAGTTTTTAATTTACTACTTACTTCATTTACAAAAAACTCTTCATCAAGTGTTTTTAAAGCAAGCCCAAGAGGTACAACTTTTGATAAGTCTAGTTCTAAATATTCTTCATATTGAGCATTCTCATTTAATGAATATAGTGTTTGTTTTTCATAATATGTTTTAATAAGTGAAGCATCAACACCTCTTGTTTGTTCAATAAAGAATATAGTATTTGTATCAATTGGAAAGTATCCACAAACTCCTTTGTATTGCGAAACAAGTTTTGATAATATTGTTCTATCTTCTAAAGATATATTTTTTAAACCTTCACCATAAAACTCAATAATTTTTCCATTTATATTATTGTTTTTTAACATATTATTTAATGTTAATGATACATCATTAAAACTTGTACCTTGTCCTAATGAACCTTTAACTTTTATACCAATAGTTTTAGGTAATTCAAAAGAAATCGAAGAAGCTAACATAACAGATTGTATTTCAAGTCTTCCAACAGTTAAAGAAAGAACACCTAACGAATTAAGCATTGAACTATGAAAATCTGTTCCTAATATTGCTTCAGGAAAAACAATAGCTTTATCTTCTTGTATTTTCATTGAAAGCATTGTAGATAAGTATTCCAAATTTACTTGATTTAAAATATTTGTATTGGGAGGAATTATAGATATATTTTCAAAAGTATTTCCAAGATATTTCAAAAAAGTATATCTTTCTTTATTTTTTTGTTCATTTTTATCACTGTTATCAACTACAATATCAAGCATTATTTTTGGGCTTACATTTTTACTTGCTGAAATAAAATCAACTAAAGTTGGAACTCCATTGAATTCATTCATAATAATTCTATTTGCATAAAACTTTATTTGTTTTAAATGATTTCTATTAAGAAAGATATTTATAATATCATTGACATCATTAGGATTATTTTCATTTGCATTTCTAATATTTGATTCTAATAATATTTTCAGTGTTGCTGGCAATTTTTTTAATTTGGGAAAAGATTCAAATACTTTTTCTAAATCACAATAATAATATTTTTTTTCATTATATTCAAAACTATTTAAAAATCTTTTCAAAGCTCTTTTCCCTCTACTTTTTCTTAATTAAAAAGTATCTAAATTTACTTTAATAATTAATTATAAATAATTTAAATTTTACTATTAAAACTTAAGTTTATAATTTGTGTAAAAGCATAGAAAATTTAATCAATAATTAGCTAAGAGTATAATACAATATAAGCTTCAAAAATTTAAAGGCTAATATAATTATGACTGATACTATAAAGATTTTTAACGCTAAAGAAAACAACTTAAAAAATATTAATTTAGAAATACCAAAAAATAAACTAATCGTATTTACAGGACTATCAGGTTCTGGAAAATCTACTCTTGCATTTGATACACTTTATGCAGAGGGTCAAAGAAGATATATAGAATCACTATCTGCTTATGCCAGACAATTCTTAGATAAAGTTGGAAAACCAGATGTTGAAAGAATAGAAGGATTAACTCCTGCTATTGCAATTGATCAAAAAACAACTTCAAAAAATCCACGTTCAACTGTTGGAACTATTACAGAAGTTTACGATTATTTGAGACTTTTATATGCAAGAATTGGAAAACAACACTGTCACAAATGTAGTAAACCAATTTCACAAATGAGTGCCTCTGATGTAATTTCACAAGTTTTAACACTTCCTGAAAATTCAAAAATTGTAATCCTTGCTCCTTTAATAAATAGAAAAAAAGGTACATTTGCTGATTTACTTGAATCTTTAAGAGGTAAAGGTTATGTTAGAGCAATGATTGATGGTGTTATGGTTAGACTTGATGAAGAAATAGAACTTGGTAAGTCAAAAATGCATACAATCAAAGTTGTAATTGACAGAGTTGTAGTAAAAGAAGAAAATAAAGAAAGAATTGCACAAGATGTTGAAAAAGGCTTAAAAGAAAGTTTTGGTGAATTAGAAATTGAAGTACTAAATCATGAAGATGTTGGAGTTGAAAAACATATTCATTATTCTGAGCATATGGCATGTTTTGATTGTAAAATATCTTTTGAACCTTTAGAACCTTTATCTTTCTCTTTTAACTCACCAAAAGGTGCTTGTAGCTCTTGTGATGGCTTAGGTATTAGATACGCACTTGATATGAAAAAAGTAATAAACGAAGAACTTCCAATAGAAGAAGGAGCTGTTAGAGTAATCTATGGTTTCAACAAAGGTTTTTATTTTAAAATGCTTACTGCTTTTTGTGAAGCTTCGGATATTGATATGACAATTCCATTTAAAGAACTTGAAGAGTATCAAAGAAAAGCTATTTTGCATGGTGGAATAGAAGAAGCAAAGTTTGTCTGGAAGAAACATACACTTAAAAGAAAATGGGAAGGTGTTGTCAAAATTGCTTATGATATGGTAAAAGATGAAAAAGAGATGGCTGAATACATGACAGAAAAAGCCTGTGATGATTGTAATGGAAATAGATTAAAACCCTCATCTCAAAATGTGTATGTAGCAGGTAAGACAATATCTGATATTTTAAATGTTCCAATTGAAGATTCTCATAAATTCTTCCAAGATGAAGAGAACTTCAAAGAATTGTCAGATCAATTTAAATTAATTGCAAAACCTATTTTAAAAGAAATTCAAGAAAGAGTTTTCTTTTTATATGATGTGGGTCTGGGATACATAACATTAGGTCGTGATGCTAGAACAATTTCAGGAGGAGAAGCTCAAAGAATTAGAGTTGCATCTCAAATTGGTTCAGGGCTTACTGGAGTTATGTACGTTTTAGATGAACCGTCTATTGGACTTCATGAACGAGATACAAATAAGCTTATTAAAACTCTTAGAGCCTTACAGGAAAAAGGTAATACAGTAATTGTAGTTGAGCATGATAAAGAAACTATTGAAGCGGCTGATTATATTGTTGATATTGGACCTTTCGCAGGAAAGTTTGGTGGAGAAATTGTATTTGATGGAACATTAAAACAAATGTATAAAGCAAAAACTTTAACTGCAAAATACTTAACTGGTGAAAAGCAGATTTCTTATGTTCATAATAGACCCCAAGAAGAATTTATAAAAATAAAAAATGTAACAATCAATAACATAAAAGATTTAAGTCTTCAAATACCTCTTAAAAATTTATGTGCAATTACTGGAGTTTCAGGAAGTGGAAAATCATCACTTATTTTACAGACTTTATTACCTGTGGCAAAAGAGTTATTAAACCATGCTAGAAAAGTAAAAAAAGTTGATGGTGTTGAAATAGAAGGATTAGAAAAACTTGATAAAGTAATTTATTTAGATCAATCTCCAATAGGAAGAACTCCCCGATCAAACCCTGCAACATATACAGGATTAATGGATGAATTAAGACTTCTATTTTCTAAAACAAAAGAAGCAGAAATTAGAGGTTATAAAATAGGACGTTTCTCTTTTAATGTTAAAGGTGGTAGGTGTGAAAAATGTCAAGGTGAAGGTGAAATTAAAATAGAAATGCATTTCTTACCAGATATTATGGTTAAATGTGATGATTGTCAAGGTCAACGATATAATGCTCAAACTTTAGAGATATTATATAAAGGTAAAAGTATTTCAGATGTTTTAAATATGAGTGTTGATGAAGCAGTTGAGTTCTTTGTTAAGATTCCAAAAATTCATGCAAAACTTCAAACACTAAGTGATGTTGGATTAGGGTATATTACTTTAGGACAAAACGCTGTTACTCTTTCAGGTGGAGAAGCACAAAGAATTAAACTAAGTAAAGAGTTAAGTAAAAAAGATACAGGAAATACTTTATATATTTTAGATGAGCCAACAACAGGACTTCACTTTGCCGATGTTGATAGACTTACAAAAGTATTACATCATTTAGTTGACCTAGGAAACTCTGTTATTGTAATTGAACATAATTTAGATGTTGTAAAAAACTCTGATTGGGTTATTGATATGGGACCTGAAGGTGGAAATAAAGGAGGATTACTTGTAGATGAGGGAACTCCTGAGCAAATTGCAAAAAATCATAAAAAATCTGGCTCTCACACGGGTTATTATCTAGCAAAAGAAATAAAATAATGTATGATGAAACAAAATTTACACAAGATTTAGCAATAGATAGGTTTATTTTTGCAGTTGAAAATAATTTCTTTGTAGAAGCACATGAACTATTAGAAGATGATTGGAATCTATATAAAAAACAAGGTGAAAAAAATAAAGCCCTTGTTTTAAAAGGTTTAATAAATGGAGCAACCGCATTAGCATTATATTTTGAAAAAAATAGACCAAGTGGATATGAGAAAGTTTGGCCTGTTTTTCATAAATACATACCATTATTAGATGAAGTTTTATTAGATAATAAAGATAGATTTTATTATGCAAAAGAATTATTAATCAAAAAGAACACCTTAATAAATAATTAAATTATTTTAAAACTATGATATAATAAAATCTTAAATTTAAAGGTTCAAATATATGAATAAAATAAAGATTTTATTATTATTTTTTATATTATCAAATTTTGTAATAATAGATGAAATATCAAGTAATGACATAGTAGATTACGTAAAACTTACACCAAAAGAAGAAGCTTTTTTAAGAAATACAAAAGTAAAAGTTATCACCTCAAATTCATGGGCTCCAATTAATATGTATAATGATAAAGATCAATTAGCAGGGATTGCAATTGATTTTTGGAATAAACTAAAAAAAAATGCAAATATTGATTCAGAAATTATCACAGCAAAAAACTGGAATCATGTTTTAGATTCTATAAAAAATAAAGAAGCTGACATAACAATTGGAACATCTTATGATAGAAATAAATTAGATTATGCAAACTTTACAAGTTCATACATAGCATTCCCAATTGCCTTTGCAACTTTATTTGATAAAAGATTTATCCCTAATGCTTCATTTTTAGAAGGGAAGAAAGTTGCAGTAGGAGAAAATTATAGTTCACATAATATTTTAAAAGAGAACTTTCCCAATATAGATTTTGTTTTAGTTAAAAATACCAAAGAAGCACTAGAATTATTAAGTGCAGGAAAAGTAGAAGCAGCAGTTGATATTTTACCGACTATTGCTCATTTAATTTCTGTAAATGGTTATTATAATCTTAAAATATCAGGAACTAGTGAGCATAAAGTTCATGTTTCTTTTATGATTAGAAAAGATTATAAAGAATTACAATCAATTATGAATAAGCATATTGCAATGTTAAGCCCTGAAGACAAAAATAATATTATTAGACAATGGCTTACTGTTAAATTTGATAAAACATTTGTAGGATACGAATATTTAGTTCAAATATTAGTTTTAGTTTTACTTGCAATTTTATTTTATTCATTCAAACAAAAAGATTTAAGAAAATATAATAAAAGATTAAAAAAACTTTCAATTACTGATTCTTTAACTAATCTTCATAATAGAAGAAGATTAGATGAATTATTAAATGAATCAAAAAATCAAAAATACGCACTAATCCTTTTAGATATAGATCACTTTAAAGAAGTAAACGATATTCATGGACATTTAGAAGGAGATAAAGTTTTAGTTGAACTTTCAAAACTACTAAAAAATAGTCTAAATAAAAATGATGAAATTGGAAGATGGGGTGGAGAAGAGTTCTTAATCATTTGTAAAAATACTACAGAAAAAGAAGCTGCAACAATTGCTTTAAGACTTAAAAGTTTAATTGAAGAATATGATTTTAAAATAAGAGAAATTACAGCCTCATTTGGAGTTTCTGAAGCAAAAAAAGAATTGACTTTAAAAGATATTCTAGCAAATGCAGATAATGCTTTATATAAAGCTAAACAGCAAGGAAGAAATCAAGTAGTTTTATCTTCTAGTTTATAAGATTAGAAGATAAAAAATTAATCTAATCCTAGTAAATAAGATTTTAATCGCATCATATCTTCAGTAGGATATTGATTTTCACTATTTCCTCGAACTGCTTTTACAAAAAAATCTTTTGAAGAATCATTAAACCCAAAGTTAGTATTTGTAAGTACAATTTCATGATGAACTTTTGTTGCTTCACTAGTAGTTTTTTCAACATTTGATAAAGAGCCAGTATTTAAAAACTCTTCTTTTTCTACTTCTTTAGATTTAAGCTGTTGATCTAATTTTGAAGATGTATCAAGTGATTGAATTTGCTGTACTTGTAAAAGTTTATTATTGCTAAATTGATCAATATTTGCTGATAAACCATATTCCATAATAATCTCCTTTATAAAAAAGAATTTAACTCGTATTGTAATTATACATCATTTTTAAATATTTTGTCAAAAAAAATATTTATTAAGCTTATTTTGATATTATTAGTTATTAATTTTCGGATAACAAAGGAGTTTTATTGGAAGATAGTTCCCAGAGGTGTGATTTAATCATAAGTGAGAAAAAATGGATATTTTAATCTTTCTATTTGTTGCTGTTGTAGGAGTTTCTTTTTTATGTTCAATTTTAGAATCTATTCTACTTTCTACAAACCCAGCATATGTATCTGTACTTGAAAAGAAAAATAAAGTTGCAGGACAGTTACTAAAAAAGCTAAAAACTGATATAGATGTTTCAATTGCTTCAATTCTAATATTAAACACAATTGCAAATACTTTAGGTGCAACTGCTATTGGAGTTCAAGCACAAAATGTTTTTGAAGGTGATAAAACTATTGTAATGATAGTTTCTATTGTGTTAACATTTATGATTTTATTTTTTGCAGAAATAATACCTAAAACTATTGGAGCAGTTTATTGGAAACAATTAGCACCATATGCAGCAAGAATTATTAATTTATTTATATTTATTACATACCCAATTATTTTAATTACTCAATTTGTAACAAAAAAAATTGGTTCAAATATTACTGATACAATATCAAGAGAAGAATTAATTCACTCTACATTGTTAAGTGAAGAAGAAGGTATTATTGGAGATTTAGAATCTGATATTATTGAAAATACACTTACTTTAAATAATATGAAAGTAAGAGAAATTTTAACACCTAGATCGGTAATGTATGCAATAGATAAAAATACACCTATTAAGGATATCATTGAAGATAAAAGAACTTTTAAATTTTCGAGAGTTCCAATTTATGCAGATACTATTGATAATATTATTGGTATTGTATTAACAAAAAAATTATTTAAGCAAGCTCTTATTGATAAAAATGTTTTAGTTGAATCTATAATGAAACCAGCTATTCCTATAAATGAGAATATACCTGTATCAAAAGCTTTAAACATGTTTATTCAAAAGAAAGAGCATATGTTTGTTGTTTATGATTCATACGATCAAACAGAAGGTATTGTTACACTTGAAGATTGTATTGAGACATTATTAGGTTTAGAAATAATGGATGAATCAGATACAACTCCAGATATGAGAATACTTGCTTTAAATAAAATGAAAGCAAAAAGAAAAGAAAAAGAAAAGGAATATAAATGAGTTTAAAGAACACGATAATTAGTATTTTTATTGTATTTGTTGTTGCCCTTATGTTAAGTAGTACGTCAGAAGACAAAGGTGCTCACTGGGAGTATACTGAGGATCTAGGACCAAAAGAGTGGGCAAATCTTGATGAAAAGTATAGAATGTGTGAAGATGGGTTAAACCAATCACCAATCAATATTAAAGATGTTATACCTGCAAAATTAAATCCATTAACATTTGAAGGCAGTGCAAAAGCAACTACATTTGAAAACAATGGGCATGGAGTTAAAGTAAACTTTACAAGTGCAAATTCATTAGCAGTTGAAGGTCAAAAATATTATTTAAAACAAATTCATTTTCATACACCTAGTGAAAACCAAATTGATGGTGTTTCATACCCAATGGAAGCTCACTTAGTTCATGCAAATAGTGCAGGAAATTTAGCAGTAGTTGCGGTAATGTTTGAAATTTCTGAAGATAATGTAGTTTTAAATAAATTATTAAGAAATATGCCTGAAAATGCAGGTGATAGCCATAAACTTAAGTCTGAAGTTTTAGGATATGATATTTTACCATCAAATCAAGACTACTATAGATTTAATGGTTCTTTAACAACTCCTCCATGTTCAGAAGGTGTTAAATGGTTCGTATTAAAAACACCAGTTGGAATTTCAAGAAGTCAATTAGCAGATTTTGATGCTGCAATGCCAACGAATAACAGACCTATCCAAGATATTAACTCTAGAATTATTCTAGATTAATCTACTTAATAATACATACAGATTTACTCTGTATGTATTATCTTCAAAAAAATACTTAATACACAATTATCATACTATTAATATGTTATAATCTTTTTAATTATAAATTAAAAAATTAGGAGAATATAATGAGTTTACTATCTTTCGCACTAGATGCAGGTAAAAAATTACTTGGTCTTGGTAATGACGAAGAAAATATCAAAAAAGAGATTGAAGAAAACAGTTCAACTATGCCAATTGATGGTCTTGATGTAAAAATTGTTGGTGATACAATTGTATTATCAGGAGATGCAGATGCTAATACTAAAGCAAAAGCTGCTTTAATTGCTGGAAATATTAAAGGAATTAAAGAAGTAACATTTGAAGGTGTAAATCCTGAAGATCAATACTACGAAATTAAATCAGGTGATAATTTATCAAAAGTTTCTAAAAAGTTCTATGGTAGTTCAAATCATTATAATGAAATCTTTGAAGCAAATAAAGAAGTAATTAAAGATATGAATTTAATCTATCCTGGTCAAATGATTAGAATTCCAAAAATATAAAAGGAATAATATGAATATTTTAGAAACAATTTTAAAAAATGGTTTAGATGAAAATATATTAGGTGCGATTTCTGCAAAAACTGGTATTGATACAAACTCTATTCAAGATATAGTAGCTCAAGTAGCTCCACAGTTAGTTGATGGTGCAAAGCAAAATTTAGCAAGTTCTAATGATTCTGGAAATTTAATTGATATGATTTCTAAAACTGATTTAGATTCATTAAAAAACAATCCAGATGCAATTGATAATTCAGATAATTCAAATATGTTAGGTGAGTTATTCTCTTCTTTAGATAAAAATGAAAGTGAAGTTACAAATGAATTAAGTGCAAAAAATGGAATTGATATATCATCAATTGCGTCACTTTTACCAATGTTAGCACCTCTTGTAATGGGAGCTTTAAATCAAAAAACAAATTTAAGTGCAGCTGATACATCAAATACAAACGATATTACATCAATGTTAACAAACTTTATAGACCAAGATAAAGATGGTTCTGTAGTTGATGATTTAATGGGAATGGCAAAGAAGTTCTTTTAAATAAGAAATTTTTAAATTATTTTTAACTAAAATTAAGTATATAAAAATACAAGGAAAACAATATGACTATTAACTTAAGAAAAAGCGATGCAAAAGAACCATTTACATTTATTTATGTAAATGCTGAAGGTAAAACAATTGTAAAGAGTGAAAATTACGCTCAAAAACCAAGTGCTAAAAATGGTATTGAATCAGTTAGAAAAAACTGTCAAGATGATGCTAGATATGAATTTAAAGAATCTACAAATGGAAAATTTTTCTTTAATATTAAATCTACAAATGGTCAAGTTGTAGGAACAAGTGCATTATTTGCAACAGAGCAAGAAAGAACAGCTGCTATTGCTGAACTTAAAGTAGATTCTGCAGATGCAGAGGTTACTGAAGTATAAAATTCTCTTTTCAAACTATATAATAAGAGTGAATGTCTAGACTTTAGGCATTCACTTTTTTTTTGCTATAATATCAAAAAATTACACTAAAAAACTATAAAAGGTCTATTATGAATAGCACTATTGATTATGAGAAACTAAAACTTTTTTATATTGGAAAAGAAAAAATTGATGAGCAAACGACTGTTCCTTTAGTTTATAAAAATAAAGACTTAAGAACACACGCTGCAATTATTGGAATGACAGGAAGTGGTAAAACTGGTCTTGGGATTTCATTATTAGAAGAAGCTGCTATTGATAATATACCTTCAATTATTATAGATCCAAAAGGTGATATGGGAAATTTACTTTTAACTTTTCCTAACTTACAAGCGAATGATTTTAAGCCATGGATTGAAGAACAAGATGCTATAAATAATGGTTTAACTCTTGATGAACAAGCTGAAAAAACAGCAAGGCTATGGGAAAATGGAATTACAAGTGACTTTCAAAACAAAGAAAGAATTGCAAAATTAAAAAATTCTGCTGATTTTACTATTTATACACCAGGAAGTACAGCAGGTGTTCCGGTATCTATTCTTTCTTCATTTAAAGCACCAGGAAGTGAAGTATTAGAAGACCATGATATTTTGACATCACTTATAACTTCAACTGTTTCTTCTTTATTATCACTTGTTGATATTAAAAATGATTCCTCATCAAAAGAGAGTATCTTACTATCTTCAATTTTTATGAATTTTTATAGTCAAAATAAAGATTTAACTCTTGAAGAATTAATTTCCTTAATTGTAACACCTCCTTTTTCAAAAGTTGGTATTTTTGATTTAGAAACATTTTTTGCACAAGATGATAGATTAAAATTAGCATTAAAACTAAATACAATTATTGCAAACCCTTCTTTTAAAAACTGGATTGAAGGTGAAGCTTTAGATATTTCAAATTTACTATATGATGAAAATGGAAAAGCAAAAGTTTCTATTTTTTCAATTGCACATTTAAATGATTCTCAAAGAATGTTTTTTGTTTCACTACTATTAAATCAAATGGTATCGTGGATGAGAAGACAGGAAGGAACATCTTCACTTAAAGCCCTACTTTATATGGATGAGATATTTGGATATTTTCCTCCATCTGCTAATCCACCTTCCAAACAACCAATGCTTACACTTTTAAAACAAGCTAGATCTTTTGGTGTAGGAGTAATACTTTCTACTCAAAATCCTGTTGATATTGATTATAAAGGTTTATCAAACATCGGAACTTGGTTCATTGGACGCTTACAGACAAAGCAAGATATTGAAAAAGTAATTGATGGTTTAAGTGGTGCTAATGATGGTGCGATTGATAAAAAAGAGTTAGAAAAAACTATATCAAATCTTGAAAAAAGAACATTTATTATGAAAAATATAAATGAGGAAGATATAAAGATATTTAAAACTAGATGGGTTTTATCATATTTAAAAGGTCCTATTTCAAAAGATGATATTAAAAAACTTATGAAAGATAAAATTGAAAAACTAAGAACTAAAGTTAGCTCTATATCATCTTTAAACACAAAAGAAAAAAAGGTAAATAATCAAAATAAAGCAAGTAATTCTTCAAAAAATTTCACAAAACCAATCTTGCCAAAAACTATTGAAGAGAAATACTTATTTAACTCCCAAAGTGATGAGTATTCACTTCAACCTTATTTATTATGTTCTTGTAGTATTAACTTTGTAAATACAAGTAAAAACATAGATCAAAATGAAGAATTAAGCTATAAAATATACTTAGATGAAAGAATAAATGAAATAGCTTTTGATGAAATTGAAGATACAAAAGGTTTAGTATTTGATACAAAAAGTAGAATTAATTCTACTTATTATGAACTTCCAAGTTTTCTACAAAATGAAAGAGAACTTAAAAAAGTACAGAAAGATTTTTCTGATTATATTTATAGAAACAATAAATTAATTTTATTTAAAAATACAAATTTAAAATTAACATCAAAGCAAGATGAATCCATAAATGACTTTAAGTTAAGAATACAAGATAGACTAAATGAAAAGATTGATGAAGAAGTAGAAAAACTACAAGCAAAGTTTGAAAAAACAGAAAATTCTTTAGAAAAAAAACTTGATAAACTTTTAGTTAAGTTAGAAAAAGAAAAAAATCAAGCAAGCGCAAAAACAACAAATACCCTTATTTCAATAGGAACTTCTATTTTAGGTGCATTTTTTGGTAAATCAATACTAAGTAAAACAAATATAGGAAAAGTTGCAAGTAGTGCTAGAGGGGCTTCAAGTATTTTAAAAGAAAGATCTGATATAAAGTTTGTAGAAGAAGATATTGAAGGTTTATCTCAAGAAATGGAAGAGTTGAAAGAAAAACTAGAAGTTCAAATAGAAGAAATAAACGAAGATTATTCAATTAGTAATTATGAAATTGAAGAGTTCAATTTAAACCTAAGACGCAAAGATATTTACAATACAAAAATAGAAATTTTATGGGAAGAAATATAATGGCAAAAAATTTAGACGAGTTTTTAAAAAATTTTCAAAGTTTAACACTATCTACTCTTGATGAAAAAGGAAATCCTTTTTCATCTTATGCTCCTTTTATAAAAACAGATAATAAATATTATGTTTATATATCCAATATGGCAAAGCATACACAAAACTTAAGTAAACATAATAAATGTAGCTTATTTTTTGTAGAAGATGAGCAAACCTGCAAAAATATTTTTGCAAGAAAAAGAGTAATGATTCAATGTAATTCAGAAAAGATTGAACAAGACTCAAATGATGAAGGATCACTATTAAACGTATTTAAAACTAAATTTGGTGAAGAGATGATTGATATGTTAAAAAACATGAAAGATTTTCATGTTTTCGAATTTAAACCTTTTTATGGAGAAGCAGTATTTGGATTTGGAAAAGCTTATAATTTAGGTGGTGAAGAGTTCAATGAATTTGTAAGTAGAGCTAGTTCAAATTCATCAGGGCATGGGCATGGAAGCAAAAAGTAAATTAACTAGTTCTTGAAATAAATGAAAATATCTTATCACAGAAGAAGAAAAATAAAAACAAGAAGAATAGCTTTAGATAAACTAATTAAAGAGGGTATTGAAGATCCAAAAGAATTAGCTGTTCTTCTTAAAGTTACACCTCCTACAATAAAAAGAGATCTTAAAGCCCTACTAACAATGACTAAAGAAGACTTCATGTTCAAGACAAAAGCTACATCTGAAGATATTTTAGAAAAGAAAGATTTGATTTTAAAAATGCTTGATGACGAAAACTATTATAATGATTCAGGTGAGCTAAATATTAAAGAAATATGCTTAGAGCTTAAAACTAGTAGATCTACAGTTTTAAGCGTCTTAAATGGCGAATAAACTTATAGTCCTAGGTATTTGAATATATTTTTCCATCACCTGAAATTAAAATTGCCATTCCTTTTGTATTTTCAAATTGAGAAAGTATAATTAATAAGATCATCATCAAAGGAACTGATAAAAACATTCCAACCGTACCCCACATAGCTCCCCAAATAACAAGTGACAAAATTACTACAAATTGAGATATATTTAATTTGTTTCCCATTAACTTTGGATAAATGATATTTCCAATAACAAACTGAATTGCGGCTAAAGAGATAAGAAAAATTATAACTTCTGAAAGCTCAGGAAACTGTATAAGTGCAAACAGTGTTGGAATAATTACAGCAATTATACTTCCAATTGTAGGAATAAAATTTAATGTAAAAGCTAAAAATCCCCAAAGTACAGCACCTTGTAAAGAAAAAAACTCACATATTAAATATGTTAAAAAACCTGTGCTTAAACTAATAATTGTAGTTATTGAAATATACATTCTAATTGTTTTTGAAACACTTGATAATACTTCTTTAGCTTTTGCCCTATTTTCATAATTAGGGAAAAGAGCATTTATCTTTGCATTAAAAAATCTTTGATCTAAAAGTAAAAATAGAACATATAATAATATTTGCATAATATTACTAACAACGGAACTAAAGGCAGCTATTACTTTATTTATCATAGATGCAATACTAAACTGTTCAAATAACTTCTCAAACTTGTCAGAGAAATCAAAACCTGTTAATAAAGAGAGTTTATCAATTAAGCCATAAAATTTATTATCTAATTGTGCAATTGTAGAACTTAATTCAACCATACTAGAAGCAATGAAACTTCCTATTTGAAGCATTGAAACAACAATAATTATTAAAGATAAGGGTATTGAAATGAATTCTCCAATATTTGAATTCATAAAAGGAAGTCTTTTTATTTGATTTGCTAGTGCGTTAATTAAAAACCAAATAAGAATTGCAATTGCAATTGGTGCTAAAATATTACTTAAGCTTGACAATGCAAAAACTATAAGTGAAAGAAAAGCAAAAAAATAAAATGCCGATGCGAAATCAGTATTATATATTTTAGCAGTTGAATTGTTTTTAGTTACTATATTTTTGTTTAAATGGTCCAAATTCTACCTTTTTAATTTATTGTATATAATAACTAATAGTTTATTTAAACTTCTTTTTCTGCATCTTTTTGAGCATCTGTTTTTAATAATTCTGCAATTTTTGCATCAATAATTTCTAAACTTTTTTCTTGTGTTTTAACAGATATATCAGGAAGTTCTCCGCCAAAGAGTTTTTGAGCTTGTTCAAAACCTTGAACTAAACCTTTTCTACTTTCTTGTAGTGCTTCTAAATTATCTCCTGTCATATTTAACACAAATGAAGTAACTCTTGATGATGTTTCTTCTATTCCAAAAAAACCACCTTGCGAAACTAAAGCTTTTGCTTCTCCTTGAGTTAATTGATCTAAAGCTTTTCCTTCATAACCAATTGATTCTAAAGACAACCCACTTTCAGTTGTTTTCCCACTAAAAAAGTTTATATAATCATCATTACCATTTACTAAGTTCGTTAAAATTTGCTGGGCATTTGTATTACCCTGACTTGATTCTACACTTTTTACTTTTAAATAATTCATAATGCTATGTGTTGAAATTGAAACATTAACAGCTGCGTTGTGAAGCTTACTTTCTGCACTTGTATCATTAGATTCAAAACTTGCACCTTTAGAACTTGATATATGGTCAGAAGCCTTGGCCATATTTTCATTAAATGCATTCAAATACTGATTTGTTTGAGCTGGACTTATATTATTCATAATTTATCCTTTATGTAAGTAATTATACTTACACAATTCTTAAATTTATCTTAAAAATAATCACTAAGATTATATGCAATTATTTTTATCTATTAAAGTATAAAATACAATATAATTATTGCTTTTTATACTTATTTAGAAAAATATCAATTTCACTTTTCATAGTATTATGATAACCTTTTGCACTTGTGTATATAAAGAACACTGATTGAATCATAAAAAAGAAGTAAGCATTTGAATACCCAATATATACAAAGATAATATCTGCAAGAAAGAAACATATAAAAGCATAAGATCTAATTAGGTGATTATGACTTGAAAGTAAAAAACTTCCAACTATTGCTATTAAAGAAGCTGTAAAATCTATAGGTAAAATATTAAAATCAATATTTTTTATATTGGGTAAAATTGTAAAGACTAAAACTAAACTATAAACAAAAAGTACTCCACTAATAATAGAAACATCTCTCTTTTTATTTTTTGTAAGTTTATAAATTCCTAAAATTGCAGTTATAAAAAATAAAATCATTTGAATTATTACGGGAACTTTTCCATTTAAGATAAAAAAAGTTAATAATGCAAGATTTGAAATAAAGAAACTAATAAATCCAAAATATAAAGGTCTAGTATTTTCTTTAGAACTTAAAGACATTAAATATGCACCCGTAATTGAAAAAATTGCACCAGTTGCTTCTAGAATTATCATTGCTTCTCACTTTTTTAAATTTATGCAATTATAATCATATAATCAAAAATACGTATAAATATAATAAATATTTGACTATAATTTCAAAAATTAATTTGAAAGTTCCATTTGCAAGATATTAAAAATAGAGAAAAATGCTATAAATGCTATAGACCAAAAATTTCATGTATGTGTAAACATACAATAGAACCTTTAAAAACAAAGACAAAATTCGTCATTTTAATGCATCCAAAAGAGTTTAAAAAAACAAAAAATGGAACAGGACATCTAACAAATAATTCAATAGAAAATTGTGAACTTCATGTAGGAATTGATTTTTCAAATAATGAAAGAATAAATACTCTTATAAATAGTAGTGATTATGAACCTTTTGTTTTATATCCTAGTGAAACTTCAATAAAATTAAATGAAGAAAAGATAAGCTCAAAAAAGAAAAATGCATTAATATTTATAATTGATTCAACTTGGCCTTGTTCTAAAAAAATGTTAAGGCTTAGTAAAAACCTAGCTTCTTTAAAAAAAGTTAGTTTTACACATGATAAGTCATCTATTTTTACTATTAAAACACAACCTAATGAACACTGTTTATCAACAATGGAATCAACTCTTTGTGTATTAGAGCAGTTAAATAAGCATAATATTGAAAATATTAAAGACTCACTTCTTGAAGATTTTTTAAATCCTTTTAAAAAAATGGTTGCTTTTCAAATTTCCTGCACAGATGAAGATAAAAAATATATTAGATTTAAAAAGAATTCTTCTTATAAATAAATTTAATCCATGTAATTATAAGTAAGAATTGCTTTTCTATCTAGCTTATTAAAAAGCCAAATCTTCTGCACTATTTTATCTATTAAAATAATTCCAATATTATCTCCATGTGGAACAAGATAAAGTTGAGGAATTGCTGAAGATTTTTTATAATGATAATTAAATCCAAGTAGTTTATCTTCCAAATTATATTCATTACTAAGATTACCTTTTTGATCAAATATAAAAAGTCCGTTCTTCTTCCAGTTTGAAGATAAAAAGGTATTACTTAAATTATCGTAAGATATAGAATTAATAGAAAAGTCATCTATGTACTTTCTAATTGACTTCCAAGATTCAGTTACTGCATCAAAAATATAAAATTCTCCATCATCATTTGCAATATAAACCATGTCTCCTAAATCATCGTATGCAATACCCTTTGCACTTGCTAGTATCTTAAAAATAGGGATAGGTTTTAATACCTCATTTCTAGTTGATAGGTTTATTATTTTTATACCATTTTTTATTATTTCATAAACTTTAGTTTTATCAGGCGAGCTAGTTACATTGTTTTTTATTTCTATTAATTTATTTTCAATATTAAGAGGTCCTTCTAAAGAATAAGGTATAAAATCATAATTATTTGAAATTAAATTAAACTTGAAATTATTTTTTGCTTTTTTGGGAGTTAAATAATTTAATGAAAATTTTGGATTTGATTGAATATCATCAATTTGTATTTTCTCTTCTAATACTTCACTACTATAAAAATAATCTATATTTTCTTTTTGTGTTATTTTTTTAATATATTTTAATAATTTAATAAAGTTAATATTTTCTATATCTAAGTCTAAGTTTAGTTGTTTTTTATATTTATAAATTAGCTCTTTAGAAACTACTTCATTATTATCATCGTATATAATTAGCTTTATATTAGTATTTCTATTAGAACTAATATTCCATATAGTTTCATCTTTAGAGCTTAGTATTAAAATAACATCCTTATTAGGTCTATTAATATTAATAATTATTTCTTTTTCATTTTTTTCATTTTTTTTTGTTAGGTTTCCACTTAAAACAAAAATTTCATTTTCTTTTTTTAAAGAAAATGAAATAAAATCTTCTTTATCTTCTAAATTCTTAGCAGAATATACTATATTTTTTTCACTTTGCGAAATACTTATTAATTCGTTAATAGCTACTGTTTTTTCTAAAATTGAATTTATGTAGTAAAATGAAAATAAAATTAATAACAATAAGCTAATCCAGCCAAAAAATAATTTCATACTAATCCTATATATTTATAATATAATATTATAACTTCTTTATATAAAATTATTATTTTAAATAACTATTTTTTACTATTAATTAAAGAATCTGTAATATTCATAATAATTTAACACAAAAATATTCATTTAATAAGTTGTTTTTTAGAATATTAATCAATAAAGGATAAAATATGTAATGATTTAGCTTGTTTATTAAATTTCTGATAATTATTAAAGGTATTTTTCTTCTTTTTTCACTATAATAGGCAAAAAATTATAAATTTATTTGGAGATAAACCGTATGTACATTTTAAAGTTTGTATTTACTGCTTTTTTTCTTTCTACTACCTTATTTGCTGCAACAGATATAAAGCCATCTGAAATCAAAAAAGAAGTATTAATTGAGAAGTTTGAAAAAGTAGAAAGTATAGCACCTAGTCCTCAGGAAGTCTTTATAAGTGATAGCACAAAAACTGTTGAAAAACTACTATCTTATAAAAAAGTCCCCAACTCTTTTCTATCTAAAGCATCAATTAGAAATTATTACAAAAATTTTGATAATCAATTAATTTGGAGTGATGAAAAAGGAATTAAAGATATTTCACTTTCATTATTAGAAACAATTAAAAACGATCCTGTTTTAAAACCAAATGTAAAAAAAGCATTTAATCTTGATAATATACTAAACGAGTTAACAAACCTAGAAAAAACAAATGATAAGTATATTGAAAGCATGACGAAAATAGACTTTATGTTAACTAGTATTTATGATAAGTATATGAAATATTTATCAAAAGGATATATAAACTGGAAAGGTTTTAAAAGAGAGCTTAGAAAACTTGATCAAAAAGAAGAAATTCTGGCAGATTGGGAAAAGTATAATGTAAAAAAGAACTCTGCTAAACTCCTAAAAGAAGCAATTATTCAAAATGATTTATTATTTGCATTTAATGAAGTAAATTATACTTATCCAAAAGCAAAAGAGTTAGCATCAACTATAAATGAGTTTGAAAAGCTAGCAAGTGAAGGTGGATATATAGAACTTCCAAAGTTTGATACATTAAAAGTTGGAGATAGAGCAAGTGTAGTAAAAACTTTAAGAGAAAGATTACTACAAAGTAAAGATTTAAAAGTTAATGCATGTGATATTCAAAGTGATATTTCGCCAGAAACAAGTTCTCAAATAAAAAGAGATATTGAAACAATTAATAACAATACGCAAGTAGCAGTAGAAGTTCCTACAATTGATTACTGCGAAATATATGACAAAGAATTACAAGAAGCAGTAATATCATTCCAAAAAAGCCATGGACTACTTGCTGATGGTATAATAGGTTCTACTACAAGAAAGTATTTAAATATTTCTATTGAAAGTAAAATTGTAAAAATGAGACTTAATTTAGAGAGAATGAGATGGCTGCCACGTTCACTTGGCGAAAAATATTTATTAGTTAATATTCCAGATTTTAGATTAAAAATGTATGATAATAATGAAATAAAACTTGATATGAAAACTGTAGTAGGTACTAGAAAAAATCCAACTCCTATTTTCTCTCATAAAATGTCTTACATAGTTTTAAATCCATACTGGAGAATTCCACCAAGAATTGTAAAAAGAGAAATTATTCCTAAGTTACTAGAAAACCCTAGTTACCTAAATGGTAAAGATATTAAGTTATTTGAGAACTGGGATCATACTTCAACTGAGTTTGACTTAAACTCTATTGATTGGAGCTTATATGATGAAAATAGAGTTGCTACAACAAATCTAACAACTACTATGATTGATGGAGAGGAAGTACAAATTGAAGAAGTTGTAGAACCGCAAAAAGGTCCTACAATGAGATTTATTCAGATGCCAAGTAATAGAAATCCATTAGGTAGAATGAAATTTATGTTCCCTAATAAATATGCAGTTTATTTACATGATACTCCTGCAAAAAGGTATTTTAAATACACAAAAAGAGCTCTTTCTCACGGATGTATTAGATTAGAAAATCCAAAAGAGTTATTAAAATTAATTGCATCAGAAGATAACAATTTTGATTTCTCTAAAGCTTCTACTATTTTAGAAGATGTTGAAAAAACACAAATTGGTCTAAAGAAAAAAATACCTGTTCACATGGTATATTTAACATCTTGGGTTGATGAAAATAATAATATTCAATTTAGAGATGATGTTTATAAATATGACAGAATTCAAAAAAGATTAATGTATAAGATGTAGAAAGGATATAAAATAAAAAGAGATAAACTCTTTTTATTTTATTAACTGTAAATTATCTTTGATATGATTTATATTTGATATATCTAATATATGTTCAGGTTTTAAAACCTTCATAAAAAATCTAACTTCAGCATTTGTAAAGCCATCTAATTCTTTATCTTTAATAGAAACATCATCTTTTTGAAGTCTGATTCGTTTTAACTTACCATTCTCTTCTTTAGCATAATAAACTAAATCAAGTTCGGATTGATTAACTTTTTCAATAGTTACAATAACTCTATTTGTTCTAACTTTAAGTTCAAACTCTGGATATAAAATCAAGAAATTATCTTTTGAAATATAACCTATATAAAGTTTTGTATAAATATCAAAAAACAGTCCAAGTTTAACAGAAGAGAAAAACTTTAAATCAACAGTAAATTTAGGATGAGATCTTGATTTATTTAAAATCCATTCTAAAGTTGGAAAGTATTGAAATTTCTGATATTTCACTCTATAAGTTTCAATATATTTTTTATGTTTTTGAGCTTTTAATGTTGTATTATTCTTCTTTGTTTTTTTAGCAAAAATAATTCTTTTTATTAAATCATCATCATCTAAATCTTTAGTAACCCAAACAGTTGCATAATCAGGGAAATTTCTTAATCCTACTGATCCTTGAGTAACTATAATAAGAGCTCTAATTGTTAAAGTAGGAAATATCATCTTTAAAAGTGCGTACTTTTTTACAAGCCGTTTATTTAAACTAGCTGTTTTTTTTGATGTACTCATTTCTACAAAGTAAACCGAATCTTTAGTAAAGAATAAAGCATCAAACTCACTAATATCTTTATATGCTGATTTATATACTATTTGAGCACTTCTATCTATTAAAAGACCACTTTTTATAAAAGCATTCTCTTTATCTTGATATGGGCCTTTTAATACAAATCTAGTAATCAGCTCTTCACTATAAGCGTATTGAAGTAAAAGTTCATAAACAACGTTTTCATAAACTTCACCTCTAAAACTACTATAAGAAGATATGTAAGCAGGATCATCTTCAGAAATATTATTTCTAAATAATGATTTTAAACTTTTACTATCGTATGGATAATGAAATAGATTTTCTTCTAAGTCATGTATATCTAAATTTTTTATTTTTTCTGTTATATTAAATTGTTGCAAAATTATTAAAGTAAATAAATACCTTTTTCCTTTATTTATAAGTAAAAGGATTATATCTAAATAAATATTAATCAAGTTTAATTTAGTATATAATATAAATAAATAATAATTTATAATAAAAGGAAATAATCCAATGTCAAAAAATATTCTAATAACAGGCTGTAGTTCGGGACTAGGACTAGCACTTACAAATTACTATTTACAAAAAAATTATAAAGTCTTTGGAATTAGTAGAAATAAACCTGATATTAAAAATAAAAATTTTACATTTTATTCTTTTGATTTATCAAATATCTCCTTAATCAAGAAAGAATTAAATGATTTTATAGTTTCAATAAAAGATATTAATACTGTATTTTTAAATGCTGGTATGCTTGGAGAAATAAAAGAACTAAATAAACTTGCTATTGAAGAGATGAGAAAAGTTTATGATTTAAATGTATATGCAAATAAAGAAGTTTTAGATGTTTTAGCTAATACAAATACTAAAAATATAATTGCCTTATCCTCTGGAGCTTCAAAGAATGCAGCAAAGGGATGGGCTTCATATTCTTTATCAAAAGCAGGTTTAAATATGCTTGTGAGTCTTTATTCAAAAGAACTAGTAAATACAAAAGTACTCTCTGTTGCTCCAGGAGTTATTCAAACACCAATGACAGATTATATTAGACATGAAATCGATGATGATATTTTTACTTCTGCAAAAGTTTTAAAAGCTGGTGTTATTCAAAAACCACTAGAAGCTGCACAAAAACTGGATGCTTTAATAAATAGAATAGATGAGTTTGAATCAGGTTCTTTTGTTGATGTAAGGCTAATATAAAGAATGAAACTTTTAATAAAAACTATTTTAATTTTAGTAAGTATTTTTACTATAACTCTACTTACTATTAAATTTACAGGAATTTTAACAGTTGAGGATATCAAAGAAATATTTACAAATTTAAAATCTCAACCATCATATATTTTAGGTTCATTAATAGTTCTTCTACTGTTTATTGATTTATTTATCGCCGTTCCTACTATGACAATTATTATATTAGCTGGATATTTTATAGGTTTTGAATTGGCCTTATTTTATACAACGATTGGACTTTTATCAGCTTCTTTAACTGGATATTTTTTATCTAAAAAATATGGAATGAAAGTTTTAGATAAGTTATCATCAAATGAAGAGCAGAAACAAGAAATGACTGATTTATTTAATAAACATGGTGTTTTAGTTTTAGTACTTTCAAGAGCAGTTCCTATGCTTCCTGAGATATCATCTTGTCTTGCGGGTACTTGTAATATGTCCTTAAAAAGATTTTTAACGGCATGGCTTTTAGGAACGATACCTTATGTATGTGTTATAGCTTATGCAGGTTCTATTAGTAACTTAGATAATCCAATGCCAGCTGTTTATGCAGCACTTGGAATTACCTTGTTATTCTGGTTTGTATGGATGGTTTTTATAAAGATTAATAAAAGAAAGGCTTTAAAAGAGAATTAAATTCCTAAGTTTCTCATAAAATTACCTGCTATTATTGAGCTTCTTTCTTTAAACTTATTTGCAATATCTTCTGTAAAGATTTTATCAACTGAAGAGAAGAAAAGTCTTAACCAAGTGGCAAAGGCTTCTTTGTGTAAGCCTTGAATTTGCATATGAGGAGCAAAAGGAGAACCATTATACTCTCCATGTCCATGAGAAATTGTATACCAAAAATTTGTAAGAAGAGTAATATGCTTTTGCCAAATATCTGATTTTAAATCATCTCCTAATTTTTCTATAAAAAAAGGAGCTATTGTTTCATCTTTTAAAACTCTTGTATAAAAAGTCACTACTAATTTATTTAAATTCTCTTTTGTTATCTCATTTTCTAACATATATATCCTTTTATTTTTGTTTTTTCTTTTCAATTGATTTAATATTTATTAACATTAGTATTGAGATTATAAAGGCTACTACAAAGAAGCCAGCAAATACATATAATGTTTGTGAATACGAACCTGTTGAATCTTTTACCATAGAAATGATTAAAGGTCCTACTAATCCTGCTGCTGCCCATGCAGTTAAA
The DNA here is from genome assembly GCA_947503785.1 of uncultured Campylobacterales bacterium. GTDB lineage: Bacteria > Campylobacterota > Campylobacteria > Campylobacterales > Arcobacteraceae > Poseidonibacter. Next base: position 259,003 of record CANNFB010000001.1, read on the forward strand.
ATATAACCATGTATTGCACCAAGTTCTTTTGTTCCAAAAATATCACCAATATATGCAGGAATTGATGCAAAACCACCACCATAACAAGACATAATAAAGAATAATAAAAATTGAAAAACAACTATTTCACTAACTGTTGGCAATAAATAAAATGCAAGAGCTTGACTTGCAAAGAAAATAATATAAACAAGAGGTCTTGTTAAATAATCAGATAATGAAGCCCAGAAGATTCTTCCTGCACCATTAAATATTCCCATTAATCCAACAGCAGCTGCTGCTGCAATTGCTGAAAGGCCTATTACTTCTTGAAGTAAAGGTGATGCTACACCAATAATTGCAATTCCACAAGTAACATTTATAAATAGCATTAACCAAAGTCCATAAAACCTCGGAGTTTTAACTGCTTCATTTAAACCTAAATGTGCTAAATCTTCTTTTAACTTTTTCTTACCCTCTTTAATTTTTTTTTCAAATTTTTTAGGTAAATAACCCTCTTCTGGTTTTTCTAAATATAAAGCAGATGCAAACATTACTACAAAATAAAGTGCACCTAAAATAAAGAATGTACCAGAAATTCCAACAGCTTCGATTAAAATTTTTATAGTTGGGCCCCAAATTGCAGATGCAAAGCCAAACCCCATGATTGCAAGTCCAGTAGCCATTCCTCTTTTATCTGGAAACCATTTTACTAAAGTTGATACAGGTGAAATATAGCCAATTCCTAAACCACAACCACCTAATACTCCATAGAAAAAGTATAAAAGCATTTTTGATTCCATCATAATAGCAAGACCAGAACCCATTGTTCCTAATCCAAAAAGTGATGCTGCAATAATTGCAGATACTCTAGGGCCATTTTTTTCAACAAATTTCCCCATTAAAGCAGCAGATAAACCCAAGAAGAATATTGCAATACTAAAAGCAATTGTAACATCTGTTAATGTCCAATTCATTTGTTCTTGTATTGGCTTTACATATACACTCCAAGCATATACAGAACCAATACAAATATGAACACCAACAGCACTTAAAGCCATTAGCCATCTATTCTTTTCAATCAAAACAATTCTCCCTAATTTTTTAAATTAGACGAATTGTATCAAAAAGTATATTTAGTTTTAAAAGTGTTTGGATTTTTTTTAAAGTTTTCAACGCAAGATTCACAAATACAGGATTTGTTTTTTTTCAAAGTTGGAACTAAAAGTTTTAGTTCCTTTGGAATTTTTGTCTTCATACACCAGCAAGATGCTGGCTTTAAAACTTCACACTTATTATCTTTTTTACAAAAAGGGCAAAGTTTAGATTCAAAATTCATCTTAGTCTTCTTTATGACAAGCTGCTGTAAAAATAACATCTGTAGAAGAATTAAGTGCTGTTTCCATCGAATCTTGAACAACACCAATAATAAACCCAATTGCAACAACTTGAAGAGCTATATCATTTGAGATACCAAATAATGAACAGGCAAGTGGTATTAAAAGTAAAGACCCACCAGCAACTCCTGAAGCTCCACAAGCTGCAAGTGCTGAAACAAATGATAATAATAAAGCAGTTCCTAAATCAATACTCATTCCTAAGGTATGTACAGTTGCAAGTGTTAAAATAGTAATAGTAACAGCAGCACCTGCCATATTAGTAGTAGCTCCCAAAGGAATAGAAATTGAATAAGTATCTTCTCTCAAACCTAATTTTTTACATAGATTTAAGTTAACTGGAATATTTGCAGCTGAACTTCTTGTAAAAAATGCTGTAATTCCACTTTCTTTTAAACATGTAAAAACAAGAGGAAAAGGGTTTTTTCTAGTTTTAATAAATACAATTATAGGATTAATAATTAAAGCAATAAAAAGCATAGTTCCTACTAATACAAGTAAAAGTTTTGAATAACTTAAAAGTGCTTCAAAACCTGTTTGTGCAAAAGTATTTGCAACTAAACCAAAAATACCAAAAGGTGCAAGCTTAATTATAAATTTTACAATTTTAGTAATACCTGTAGATACATCAAAAAATACTTTCTTTGTTTCATTTGAACTATAGTGCATAGCAAAACCAATAGCAATAGCCCAAACTAAAATACCAATAAAGTTACCAGTTAAAAGTGCATTTACAGGATTATCTACCATATTATTTAATACAGTTTTTAATACATCAATAACACTATCAGGTGGTGTTAAAACTTTATCCGCAGCATTAATAAGTATGAGTTCAACAGGAAAAATAAAACTTGCAACTACAGCAACTAAAGCAGCTAAAAAAGTACCAATTAAATATAAAAATATAATTGGCTTCATTCCTGTATCAACACCAACTTCTTTTGTTGCAATTGCTGTTGCTACTAAAACAAAAACTAAAATAGGAGCTATTGCTTTTAAAGCCCCTACAAAAAGTGTTCCCAAAATAGAAAAAGACATAGCTATTTCCTTTGAAATCATAGCCACAACAACACCTAAAACAATACCTACTAATATTTGTATTACTAAATTACCATCTGCATATTTAGTAACAATACTTTTTCTATTTTTCATTTAATAATCCTAGAATTAATATCAAAACATAAAATTATATCAAAGTAAGTTTTCAAGATAGGTTATATCTTAATTACTTCTAAATTTCACATTAATTACTTTTTTTAAAAATCAAGTTTTTTAAAGATTTTTCTTTATTATTTGAAGGAAAGGTTTTCAAGTTATTTAATCTTTTTTCAAATTTAAAAAGTGGAGCAAACTCTTGAAAAATATCTTTTATAAAATCAGAATCAAGCTCAGGAGCATTAAGTGCTGAAAATACAATACATTCTTCACCTGCGAGTTGATCTAATCTTTTAATTATCTTTTCATAATCCTTACTTGCTGCAAAACTTCCTTTTTGAAAAGAAGGTGGATCTATAATGATAATATCATAAGGCCCTTCTTTTTTGATTCTATTCCATGACTTTAAAATATTATAAGGCATAAACTGGATGTTTGAAGTGTTCAAATCATTCAAGTGATGATTTGCTCGACCAATTGTTAAAGCACTTTTTGACATGTCTACATTTACTACTTTTTTTGCCCCTGCTTTAGCAGCACTTAGTGAAAACGCACAAGTATAAGAAAATAGATTTAATACATTTTTATCTTTTACAATTTTGGAAATATACTCATGCCCTATTTTCATATCAGGGAAAAAACCAATATTTTTATTTGTAAAACTTATTTTATATTTTATAGAGTTTTCAACTGCAATGTTTTCTTCTTTTAAACTTCCTTGTAACACTTCACAAGGAGATTTATCTAAATATCTTCTTTGCAATACTAAAGTTTCATGATGTGTAGTTTCAAAAATACCTTTTATCATTTCTAATAATTGTTTTTCTAATTCTTCTTCAATTTCTTCAAATAAAACAATAAATAAAATCTTATCAATTGAATCTATTGTTAAATAATTGTAATCATCATAAAAGTTTCCTCTTCCATGAAAAACTCTTTTAAATTCTTCATCTACATCTTCAATATTTACTACTATTAAATCTTTTAGTTCTTCAATTTTCACTATCTATCCATTTTATATTGTTCTATTTTTAATACTTCATATTCTAAAACATTTTCATTAATTTTAAATTCAAACTCATCATTTAACTCTTTTCCTAACAAGGCTTTTCCTAAAGGAGATTTATTTGATATTTTATTTTCAGTAGGATTAGTTTCATGAGTTCCTAGTATTATAAATATTCTTTCTTTGTTTTCATTAAAATCAAATACGGTAACTTGTGAACCAAAATTAACTTTTTTATGAGGAATTTTACTAATATCTATAACTTCACTATTATTTATAATCTTATTTAAAAACCGCAATCTTTTATCTAAATTTCTTATTTCTGCTTTAGCTGTTATATATTCAGCATTTTCACTCCTGTCACCATGTTCAGCAGCTATTTTCTTTTCTTTTACCCAATAAGGTTTTTCAGTTTCTAATAGATTTTTAAACTCTTTTACAATATTTTCAAATCCAAAACTTGTGATTAATTCTTTTGCCATTTGATATTAAAGCACAAAAAACCTATTAGTTTTATTATTTATCTTTTTAAAATATATTGTATAATCACTCTAATTAATTATTAGGAATAAATTTGCCATATATACTAAAAAAATTTGATGTTAAAGAAAAAAAACTAATTGATGATTTTTTAGTTGAAGATGCGAAGTTATCTTTAAAACTATCTCAAAGTTTATTAACAAAAGGAAAAGTTTTAGACCACAAAAACAGAAGATTACAAAAAAATCAAACAGTAAAATCAGGATTTATACAAGTTAATATTTATGAAGCAATTTCAAAAGGTTTAAAACCACTCTTTCAAACAGATCATTTTGCTATTTTTGATAAACCCTCAGGATTATTAGTTCATCCAGTTTCTATCAATAATGAATATACGCTATTAGATGAAATTAAATATCACTTTAAAGATGAGGCATCACTAGTTCATAGAATTGATAAAGAAACTTCAGGACTAGTATTAGTTGCAAAAAATAGATTTTCAGAAATGATATTAAAAGAAAAGTTTGAAAATAAAGAATTTAAAAAAACATATAAAGCAATAGTTCAAGGTGAAATTAAAAATGATATTGAAATAAATACTCCAATTACAAATGATACTGGTCTTATAAAAATAAAAATGAAAACACATATAGAGGGAAAAGAATCAGCAACTTTTATAAAACCTATTTCTTTTGACAAAAATAAAAATCAAACCTTAGTAAAAGCTAGTCCAATAACAGGAAGACAGCATCAAATAAGAGTCCATTTAAACTCAATAAATCATCGAATTATTGGTGATCCAATTTATGGTTTAGATGAAAAAATAGCAGATAAAATTTTAGGAAAGAAAGTCACGCAAGAAGAGAGAGTCTCTTTATCTGGAGATAAAAGACTCCTTCTTCATGCTTATTCTTTAGAGTTTGAATATTTAAATATTAAATATAAGTTTTGTTCAAAACAAAACTTTAGTTTATAAATCTTTTAAAATCTTTTGGATAAGGAGGTTTTAGAAGGTCTCCTGATCTCATAGGTCTATATAACTCATCATATCTTTTATATTTAGTTGCATCTAATCTATAAAATACATGTTTTCTTGTTAATTTATCAAAATCATCTAAACCAGATGAAGCTAATAATTCTATAAAACTTTCCACTGTTCCTTGATGATAATTTGCAACTCTTTGTTTTTTATCTTCAACTATTAAAGCCCCTGATAATCTTTTATTTTGAGTAGCAACACCTGTTGGACAGGTGTTTTTATGACAATCTAAAGCTTGGATACAACCAAGTGAGAACATCATTCCTCTTGCACTTGCACATAAATCAGCCCCTAGAGATAATTTCTTTAAAATATCCATACCATTTAATATTTTCCCAGAAGCTATAACTTTAATATCTTTCTTTAAATTAAATCCAATTAATGCGTCAATTACAAATACTAAAGCCTCTCGTAAAGGCATTCCAACAGAATTTGTATATTCTAATGGTGCAGCTCCAGTTCCACCCTCACCTCCATCAACTGTAATAAAGTCAGGTTTTAATCCAGTTTCATGCATAACTTTACAAAGATTTATAAACTCTTCTTTTCTACCAATACAAAGTTTAATACCAATTGGTTTACCTCCAGATAACTCTCGTAAGTTTGTAACAAATTCCATCATTCCTTTAGCATCACTAAAAGCTGAATGAATAGGAGGTGAATCAACTTGAGTATGAGGTTTAACACCTCTGCCTTCTGCAATCTCAGGAGTATTTTTATTTGCAGGTAAAATTCCACCATGTCCTGGTTTTGCACCTTGAGATAACTTCACTTCAACCATTTTAACATTTTCATTTTTTGATTTTTGTTCAAATAAGTCTGCATTAAAAGTACCATCTTCATTTCGACAACCAAAATACCCCGTACCAACTTGCCATATTAAATCACAATTAGCTTCAAGATGATATTTACTTATTCCACCTTCACCTGTATTTAATGCAAAACCACCAATTTTAGCACCGTATGCTAAAGAACTAACAGCAGCAGAACTAAGTGCTCCAAAACTCATTGCAGATACATTAAAAATACTTGCACTATAAGGTTTTGAACATAGATTTTTTCCAATTAAAACACGAGGGTCATGATCTAAATCTTTAGCTTTTAAAGCATTTAAAGAATGCCCAATCCATTCATATCCTTCTTTATATACATCCATTTTTGTTCCAAAAGGAATAGTGCTTACCAATTTTTTAGAACGTCTGTATACTAAACTTCTTTGCTGTCTATTAAAGGGAACTCCATCAATATCTGATTCCATAAAATATTGTCTCATAGGTGGTCTTAAATCCTCTAAAACCCATCTTAATCGTCCAACAATAGGAAAGTTTCTCCATAAGGAATGCTTAATTTGATTTGAATCATAAATTGCCAAAGCAATAAGACCAGTTACTATTATAGTTACCCATAAAAATGAAATCTTTAGAATTAACCATATTCCAATTAATACAGCTAAAGATATTAAGATAATCTTTGCATTTTTTTTCATATTCTCTCTTTTATTTATGTTTTTGTTATTATATTCAAATGAGTTTAAAAAGAGTAAACAAATAGTACATATATTTAAATTATAATACAATCACTAAAAGAAAAAGGAAAATTATGAAAAAGTTTGATTTAATTATTATAGGAGCTGGAAGAGCTAGTAATCTTGCTGCAAAAGCTGGGAAAATGGGTAAGAAAGTCGCCATAATAGAAAAGTCAAAACTAGGTGGAACATGTCCAAATAGAGGATGTGTTCCTTCAAAACTTCTTATTGGTTATGCCCATGTAGCTAGGGCTATTAAAGAATCAAATAGACATTTCATAGATTCAAGTATAAATAATATAGATGTTGAAAAAATATTTGAAGAAACAAATAAATATATTTCAAAAATCGATCCTATTTACAAAAAAAAGTTTAATGAAAATATAGAAGTATTCTATGGAACGGGTAAATTTATATCAAATAATATAATTTCTGTAAATAATGAACAATTAACGGCACCTAAAATAGTGATAGCAACAGGAACAAAAGCTGTTGAAGCTCCACATCCAAAAGCTTGGACTAGTGATGATATTTTTCCTTTAAAAGGTAATATTCCAAAATCAATTACAATAGTTGGTTCTGGATTTATTGCTTGTGAATTAGCAAACTTTTTTGCAGCTGTTGGGATTGAAACTAAATTACTTGTGAGAAGTCAAAGAATTCTAGGAAATGAAGATAGTGATATATCTGCAATTTTTAAAGAAGAATTTGTAAAAAATGTAGATATTTTATTTGATACAAGTATTGATACAATAAATTATGAAAATGAAAATTTTGATTTAACATTAATAAATAAGGATACTACTAAAACAAAACATAGCTCAGAAGCCCTACTTTATGCAACAGGAAGAGAATCAAATACTTCTAGTTTAGACTTACAAAATACTGATATTGAAGTAAATGACAGAGGATACATAAATAGAGATGAATTCTTTGAAACAAAAGCAAAAGGTGTTTATGTAGTTGGTGATGCAAGTGGTGAAAATATGCTTCAGCATGCTGCTGCACAAGAAGTAAATCACTTAGGAAAGATTTTACTAGAAGATGAAAAAGAAGCTTTAAAGTTTAAGTATATGCCTCATGGTGTATTTACAGAACCTGAAATTGCAAGTGTTGGAATAACTGAGCAAAAAGCAAAAGAGCAAGGTATTGATTATGTTACAAGCATCACTCCATGGATAGCAAGTGCTAAAGCTATGTCTACAAGATTAAGATATCCTAGAACGAAATTTATAGTAAATCCAAATACTTATGAAATTTTAGGATGTCATTTAATAGGTCCAGAAAGTACAACAATGATGCATCAGGTTCTAACAGTTATGCACCTAGACAATGATATAAGACATTTAAAAGAGATGTTGTATATTCATCCAGCTCTTAGTGAAGCACTTCTTCCAGCAGCAGTTGAAGCTGTAAGAGAAGTGGAAAACTTACGTATATAGCTAGGAGTAGTCCTAGTTGTAGACTTTTAGCTCTTTTCTTAGTGAAGTTTAAGGACCAAGTATAGGGATATTAAGTATTTGAATATTTCACTCAAAAGGTTGTTCCAAAATTTCTAAGCCTTTATGAGAATTCACTATTATAACTTTTTGAACACTTTATGGAACACGGGAAACTAATATCTGTGACTCGTGTCCAAATATAAGAGGTTCAGGAATAGTTAACTTCAAAGAGGCTTTACATTTGCTGTTAAGATTCGTTAATTCTTATTATTTAGATATTCGCTAGTATTTTTTAAGGGATAATATAAATAGACTAAAGATATTAAAAGCATGTTTGTATATAGAATTATTGTTCTATATTACTTGCTGGATAAGTAATTTGAATTATATATGAAGCTGATATGACAATTAATCACAAATAATCACCTATTTGTATCTCATCAATTTGATCATCTAACAAATACTCTTTAGCATATCTTTTATATACTTCTGTTTTTAAAAATAATTCGAAAATATCTTTATCAAGGTGTTGCTCTTTTACCATAAAGCTTAATATTTTTATTGATTCTGATAAAGTCTTACTATCTTTATATGGTCTATCTGATGCAGTTAATGCTTCAAAAACATCAGCTAAGGCTAGAACTCTTGATGGTATTGGCATTTCATCTTTTGTTAGTTGTTTTGGATAACCTGTACCTATTAGAGTTTCATGATGAGCCCCTGCATATAGTGGTACATTTTTTAGGTTTTCTGGTAATGGTAATTGTTCTAACATTTTTATTGTCATTTTTATATGATCTTGGATTTTATATCTCTCTTCTTCGGTTAAAGTTCCCTTTGAAATTGTTAAGTTATAAACTTCACCTTGATTATATAGATTTTTTGGTACTTCAGTTTTAAATCCATATTTAGAATCATCATTAGCCCAATCTTCTCTCTTGATTATGTGCCAACTTTTATCTGATAATAACTTCTCTAATATAGGTAATTTTTCATCTTTATTATCAAATCTTATTTTTTCTTCTCTTGATAGACCTGCTTTGTCATCAAAATTTCTTAACCAAGTTCTTGATGCAATAACTTTAATTCTTTCTTTATACTCATCTTTTAAAAACTCTACACCTAAATTCATATTAGCGATAAACTCAAAATCTTCTTTTAGTTTTGTTTGTTCTTTTTGAAGCCAAGTATCTATTTCTTGTTTATTCTCACCTTTTAACTCTTTTTTATAAGACTCAATTATTAAATCTCTATGGATAACTTCAAACCTAGTTCTTATTTCATGAATTCTATTGTAAATAGTTTCTAGCTTTGTTGCTTTATCAACAACATACTCAGGAGTTGTAACTTTTCCACAATCATGTAACCATGCAGAAATACTTATCTCTCTATATTCATCTTCACTATTTATTTTAAATTCTTTAAAAATACCATCTTCACATTTATTTGCTTCTTCTATAATCATAAGTGCTAGTTCAGGAACTCTGTTACAATGACCACCTGTATATTTTGACTTTTCATCAATTGCACTGGCAATTAGTTTTATAAAAGAATCCATAAGTTCTTTTTGGTTCTCTTCATAAGCTTTTATTGAAACTGACATTTTCCATAAAGAGTCAGAAACATCATGAATCTCTTTTATATAAGAAGGAATGTTTTTAACTTCATCAAATTTTCTTTTTTGAATTTTTTCATTCTCTTTTACTATTCGATGTAAAGGATTTACGATCAAACTTGAGCTTAAAATAATCAAAGGTATGGCGATAATTAAAAATACTATAAATGAGATCAATACAAACCAATAAATTTCTTTTATGTATGGTTCCATTATATTTTCAATTGGAGAGATTATATATAGGGATTCACTATTATCAAAAAGTGAAAACTTATTATAGAAAAACTGATTATTAGTCAATTTTCCATCAAGTGTATTTTGATTTAATGAACTTTTCTTATCACTAATCTTACCTTTTGATACTTTGTTATAAGTAATAATTTCACCATTAGCATCAAATAAAAAAACTTCACTTTCTTCAACTAGTTTTTGTTTACTTATTAATTTATCTATATTATTTAATGTTACATCAATTCCAATAACAATATCATCACTACTCTTTATTTCTTTTGCATAACTAATACCATATTTATTTAAGAACTTAAACAAGTATGGTTCTGTTTTTATTGAGTTTGTGGAAGATATAGCTTCTTTATACCAAGGTCTTTGAGTGACTTTATATTTGGTATCATTTTTTATAGATTTTACTTGATTTAAATTTTTATCTAAATATTCTTTATACTCAATATTTTCAATGATTTTAATTATTAGCCAAGAAGCATTTTTAGGTGCATCAAAACTACTTTTATATTCTTCTTTAAGATTTATAAGTTCATAATATGTACCATCTTTATGACCTACGTATATTGAGTAAATGTAGTTATTGCTTTTTATATCAGAAACAAAAAGATCTAAAACCTTATGTCTAACATTTGGAATTGGTTTTTCAGTTACAGAAGGAACATTCTCAATTAACCTAATAAAAGATTCACTATTTTTAATATAATTAGAAACTTCTTGCTTAAGGTTTATAGATAATTGTTTAAATGATTCTTGAGTACTTTCTAGTGCAATTTTTTTACTTAAGTTATATTGCATAACTAGCATAACACTCACTACAATAAATGTAACAACAAAAAATAAACCTAAAATTGTAGGTTTTATTTTTATGGAGAAATTATTTAAACTCATGATTGAACCTTTAATAAACTTAATACTAAAAGTTAATATAAAAATTAACTTTTTTACCAACTATACTGAAATCGAACATATAATATCTAATTAAGAAATAGATAAAAAAAGTTATTCTTCTTAAAAGTCATACTTTATATTAATACCCAAAGATACTTCTTTTCCATGTTCACTATGACTACTAACTATTCCACCTGAAATATCAAAATTATTATATGATTTAGATTCTAGTCCAATACCAAAATGCAAACTATCTGCTCCTCTATTTTGTCCAACAAAACTTTCTTTATAGTTTGGATTAATAGCTAATGCTGCATCAATATTATGTTCTTTGTTTTTATTTGCATACCAATCATGTTCATACTTCACAAACATTGTTGGAAAAAGATCTTCAAAATTTTCAATTGAATTGAACTTGGCATTTACTCCTAATGATGAAACTATCATATGAGCATCTGCTTTATCCACAATTAACCTACTATCATTACCTTTTTCCTTAATTTCATCTTGTTGATAATAAGCATAATTTAATCCTATACTTGGAGATATCTTTACATTCTCAAAACTATTTATATCATAAGCAAATTCAAGTGATGAATATACTGAATGAGAATCATACTCCGCTTTATTTTTATTTGAAAGTGTTGTTAAAACAACATCTCTTTCTGTACTGTTTTTACCATAAGAGTATCCAACCATACCAGTTAAATGACTGTTACTATCTACCTTATTATAGGCATATAATCCTAAATGAAAATTATTAGAACTAAATGATTGACTTACCAAATCATGCTCAGACATGTTATGATATCCATAGCCTGTAAAGAAACCTACATTAAAATCTTCATCTTTATTAATATCACTTCCAAGTAAGAAAGTATTTAGTTTATATTTAAAGTCACCTAAATTATTCTCACCATTTACATTTCCTTTTACATAAGACATGTCTACCCAAAAGTTCTTATTATTAGAAAAATGTTTTTCCGTTTTATCTTGTACTGATGATATTATTAAATCAATCTGTTCTAAGCCTACTGTTATAAATGAAGAATAAGGTTCAGCATGAATTGAGTTTATACCTGAAGATGCTTGTGAATTTGTTAAACTATTTAGTGCTGATGTGATACTTGTACTAGAATTTGTATTTATTGCATTTACAAGAAGAGCTGCACCTGCCGTTTTATTTACAGTATTTATAGCTTTATGTGTTTTAAATGAAGATACAGGAAGAGTAGCTCCTGTAAGAACAACATCATAACTATTATCTGTACCTAAGGTTAAATCCGTAAGCACAGGTAAATTTCCTCCAGCTACAAATTCATACATACTATTTATTTGAGTATTTGTATATGTGGTTCCTGAATCCTGATTATCTATTACTTTAAAAACTTTTCCATCATAATCAGAAGGGATAGTTCCTGTATTCATCGGATTCACTTCTATTCCAACTTTATTGTTTGATAATATTTGTTGATTTGAATGAGATGATACATCTGAAAAAGTTAATTTATCTGATGAAGTAGGTGTTGTTGTATCAACCCTAAAGTTAAATCCTGATATATCAAAACTACTACTATTATCAATATCAAAAATTGGTGTTGTTCCTCTTACATTAACATTACCATTAATCTCTACATTTGTATTATTTTCTAATGTTAAAGTTCCTCCATCATAAATATTAACACCTGTACTACTTGGTGTGATATTTAAACCTGAAGTACTAAGTATAAAGTTTCCATATATATTAGCTGCACCGTTATTCAATCTTAAAATAGTTCCATTTGTATTCAATGTGAAATCAGAACCTGTATTAATATTAAATAAAAAGGGTGTATTTATTGGATCATTTAAAATCCAATTATTAATTGAACTTGAACCATAACTATGTAAAATCACTTGATAAGGGTTTTCTATCTTGAATATATCTGCACCTGATTCAATATCTAGATGTCCATTATTAAGAATAATATAACTTGTACTGGAATCAGAAGTATCTCCTATACGCATTAGCCATCTAACAACTGAATAACCTCCATTATCATACAATTTTAAAGTAGCATTATTTATCTCTAAATTTTTTACACTGAACTCTCTCCCCGCAAGAGAAAAAGTAGTAAGTTCTTGATTTGAGGTATTTAATACAGGATTAACTAAACCTGTTCCATCTATTACTAAATTTTCAAGATAACTCTGTATATTTGTGGTATATGTAAACTCAGCATTTCGTGTTGTAGATATAAAATAATCATTTGTCGTACTTAAATCTACAATAAGTGCTTTTAAAGGATTTCCACTCCTTATGGCTAATAAATTTGGTATTGTTGCCATATTTGTACAATTTGTTCCAGCAGCACTTGTTGTACAAGTATAAGAATTTGTATTATTATAGAAATTTAAATTTTCTAAAGTAACATCTGCATAACATAACGTTGTTGAAGCAACTATTGATAATTTTATTAATATTGTTTTTTTTGACATTTTAACCATCCTATTTATCTATAATTAATCTTACCAAATAGTTATTTAATTGTAGATTCATACTAGAGGTGTAACACCAATATAAAGATTACCCTGACAAAAATCGGTCTTTTTTCGGTCAACTTTTGTAAAAAAAGTAATATCGCCGGTCTTGTTTATCATTATTCTCATATTCCATAAGCTCTTTCATAGTTAAGAGATTTTCAATCATTGAATGAAGCTTTAGAATTTATTTATATACTGACTGTTCACAATACTGTACCTTTTGCAACTTTCCTTAAATAAGTAGCAAAAGATACACTATCATATAATTGTAATAACTATTGCTTAATTGCACAAAATTCTGGACAATTTCGTCAAGTTACGTACTATTTAAATAAAAAATAAGAACTTAATCCTTATCTATTTTATAATTTTCATGAAGCTGTCTTAACTCTAGTTTAGTATATTTTAATGGTTTGTCTTCTTGTAGTTTTTCTTTATATTTCTCTGTATGTAAGTCTCTTAATATATCTAATTTCATAAATTCAACAATTTTTTCATTATAGAAATTTGCTAGTTTGATTATAAAGTTAGTATATCCATTTCTAGTATTGTTAATTTCAAGCGAAGAGTATTTTAAGAGCTCTTTAGATTTCTCTATATAGGAAGGAAACTTTTCAATAAAAGCAATTAGAATTTCTTTTGCAGCTATTTTAAATTTATCTTTATTGATTCCTAGAATATCTGCAAGTCCATAAAAATCTTCAACTCTAAAATTAACCTTTTTATGTAAGTATCTACTATTAATTGATAATCCGAGTGCATCACTGTTTCCATAATAAACACCAAGAGATATAACATCATAAAGAGGAGCAAGTAGATTTTTTAAATTTAAATTAATATTTATTTATATAAATTTAAATATATATAACTATAACTGATCATTTAGGAAAATAGCTATTACTTTACAATCATTCAAATATATGAGATAAATAGTAAGTTCAATACAAAGGATTTATTATGAATGTAGTTTATGCAAGAGTTTCAACTTCAAGCCAAAACCTTGAAAATCAAATTGAGCAACTCAAGAGTGTTGGTTGCAAAAAGATCTTTTATTAATATTATAATGAAGGAAAAAGAAATAAGTAAATCTTATAATTGATTAGTATCATTTTTTTGCTTTGATTTTTTATATATACTCCAAAAAATCAAAAGCAAAAAGGTACAATTATGAAAATATTAATATTAGTTATTCTTATATTTTTAAACTTACAATCTTCACAAGAGATAAGTAGTAATACATGTAAGGCATGTCATCCTACTATTTATGGTGAGTTTTATAACTCAACACATAGAAAAGCTTCAATATTTGAAGACCCAATACATAAAGCAGTATGGGACTTACATCCAAATAAGCAAAAAGAGTCTTATACTTGTGCAAAATGTCACACTCCAAGTGATATAAAACTACTGCAAAACCTTAAAGAAAATAAAAAAGCAATTCCAGTTAAAAGTGACATTCAAACACATGAAGCAATCTCATGCGTATATTGTCATAGTATTAAAAGTATTGAACAACATGAAAAAGTAAATAACAACATTTTAACAAAAGAAAAAAAAGTATTTTATTCAGCAAGTGAAGAAAATAGAGTATTAAAAGATAAAAAATACAAAGATGATGTTTCAATGTTTGGAATGATGAAAAAGAAATCTGGCTCTCCATTTCATACAATTGATTATTCAAATGAAGACTATTACACGGGTAAAATGTGTATGGGGTGTCATGCAAAGAAACAAAACAACAATAACTTTGATTTATGTAGAGTTGATATGAAAGGTGCTACTGATGAAAAAAGCAACTGTATAACTTGTCATATGCCAAAAATAAAAGGAACAGCAACTTCTATTAAAATTACTGACACACATAGATTTCATGGCTTTGCCAGTTCTACAAATAATCAAGACTTATTAACAAAATACATAAAAATAAATTTTGAACAAAAAAATGATAGTTTTGAAATTTCAATAAAAAATGAATCAAGTCATAATTTATTCTTACAACCTTTAAGATTAGCACAATTAAGAGTTAGTATTTTAAAAGGAAAGGAAAGAATAAAACTTGATACAAAATCTTTTATGAGAATTATAGGAAAAGATGGAAAACCAACTATGCCATGGCTTGCAAATAGTGAAGTTAAAAATAATATGATTAAAGCAAATGAAAATAGAGTTGTAAAATATAACTATAAATTAGAAAATAGTGATTGGGTTGAAGTTATATTTGGATATTACAAAGTTAATCCAAAAATGTGGAAAAAATTAAAACTTGAAAATGATAAAACTAGTACAAAGTTTAATATTTTAAAAAGTGAATTTTATAAAGGGAAATAAGTTGGTTGCGGAAACAGGATTTGAACCTGTGACCTACGGGTTATGAGCCCGTCGAGCTACCGTGCTGCTCTATTCCGCGTTCTTTAAGTTAGATGGACATGATAGCTGATTAACCTTAAAGCAATATCGTATATGCAAAAGAGTTGAATTATGTTAATTCAACTCCGCAAGAATTACACTCTTTCCTAAACCATCCTCGACCTGGAAACTTTCCACACTTTGGACACTTCCATAAGAAAAGTGTAAAACCTATATATATTACAAAACCTGCAATTGCAGCATTGAACCATGTTTGTTCATTTAAACCAAATAACTCATCTAGTTCTTTTACTTTCATTACAATACTTGGTGTTAATAGTATAAAAAATATAAATGCAACTATCTTAGCATTTATTATAACCTTAGCAAATTCTTTTTTCACATCTTCATTTTTCATTTTATATCCCTAAAAATTAGTGCTACATTATATGTTAAATTTATAAAAAGATGATAAAATTCCAATTATAAAAGGATATTTAATGGCAAAAAGTGCAACAGCTAGACATATTTTACTTAATACTGAAAAGTTAGCGAAAAAAATAAAAAAAGAAATCATTCAAAATGACATAACATTTGAAAAAGCTGCAAAGAAGTTTTCAAAATGTTCATCAGGAAAAAGAGGTGGTAATTTAGGTACTTTTTCAAAAGGTGATATGGTAAAAGAGTTTGATGAAGTTGTATTTACAAAAGATTTACTAAAAACTCATGGTCCAGTTAAAACAGAATTTGGATTTCATTTAATAGAAATCACTTCTAGATATTAAAAAGATTAACTATCATATCTCAAATAAGACATCTGTTCTAATTATATATTTAACTCCAGAAAGTATTTTTGAAGAACTATGCAAACAATGTAGAGGATGAAATCCATGAGGGAAGCATAATACTGAGCCCTCAGGTGTTCTAATATTAATCAATTCTGCATTTTGAATATCTCTTGTCGGTTTTGTAACATCTGTTTTATCAACATAAAATTGTGTTTCTCCGCCTTTAAAATCTTCACTTAAAAAAATTAGAAATGTCATTTGACTATATCTATCTAAATATGCATCTTGAACTAATTCTCTTTCTATTACTGCACTTCCAGGCCAAGAACCATCACTATGAACTTTAAAAAAATCTCCTTCATCATATCTATAAAATCTAAATCTTTTATTGATTCCTAATACTTTTTTTCCATCAAAGATTCCATCTTTATCAAACATAAAATCTTTTACTCTATCCCAGATAATATCATGTGTTTTATTATCTATTACCCAAGTTAAGTTATTATTATGTCTAACACTTCTTGGTAAAGATACAGCAGCATCTTCTGTATATCCAAGTTCTTCAGTCACTTCTTTAAATTTTGTTGTTTCTTCTTTAGAAAAAACATTTAGTATTTTAAAAGCCCCAGGAACAAAAGAAACTTCATTACGAGTTAACTTGTTTTTCCTATCCTCATCTAAGTTTATTGGATTTTCTATACTAGTTGCCCATGTAGGCAAAGAAGGATTTTGTGCTCCTGCTTCCCTTGCTACTACATAAAAGTTTGATTTATTTAAATTCAATATTGCCCCTTTGAAACTACTTTAACTTGTGTAAATTGTCTATGACCATCAGGAGAACCATGATAACCATAACCACTACTCTTTGCTCCAACCCAAGGCGTATCTGCAATTGAGCCACTCCCTTGATTAATTCCTAACATTCCAGCATCAAGCTCTTTTGCTACTTTTTCAATATCACCTTGACCATAAACTGATGCACCTAATGCAAACTCACTACTATTAGCACGCTTTATAGCATCATCAACATTTTCAAAAGAGCTAATAGCAACAACAGGCCCAAATGTTTCATCTTGAAATAACAACATATCTTCACTTACATCTGTTATAACTGTTGGTAAGATAAAGCCATCAGGGTGATTGTCACTTCCTAATAATACTTTAGCTCCTTTTTGTTTTGCGTCATCTATATGATTCAAAATTCTATTACGTTGATTATCATTTATAATAGCTCCTATATTAGCAGATGAATCATTCCAAGCTCCTACTTTATATTGCTTAGCATAAAGAACCACTCTTTCTTCAAAAGATTTTAGTATTTTTTTATCTACATATATACGCTCAGTTGATGTACACATTTGACCTGCATTTTCAAAACTACTTGCAACAGCAAAACGTGCAGCTTTGTCAATATTCGCATCATCTAAGACTATTAAAGGATCTTTACCACCTAGTTCCATAATCAATCTTTTAAAACCTTTTGAAGAATTTTTCATAATATCTTCACCTACTTCTTTTGAACCTGTAAAAGCAATAAGATTCACATCTGAATTTACTAGCGCTTTTCCCTGTTTCTCATCACCTTGAACTATTTGAAGTACATCTTCAGGTAAAACACTTTGAAAAATTTCCACATAAGCTTGTGCAATTAAGGGTGTTTCTTCAGAGGGCTTATACACAACACTATTTCCTGCTACTAAAGCAGGAATAATTAACCAATGAGCCATTGCCATAGGATAATTCCAAGGAGCAATAACTGCACAAACACCAATAGGGTTATATTGCATTTGTGTTTGAACACCATAATTACTAAATACTTGTGTTTTTATAGCACTTTTAACTTCATTTGCTTTATAAAGAATATCATTAGCACAACCACCTACTTCACCTGATGATCGATTAATATCTTTTCCCATCTCTTTACTTAAAAGTACAGCTAAAGATTGGGTTTGTTGATTTAAAATATCACCTGCCTTCTGAAGATAAGCTATACGCTCATCAATAGTTAAATCAAACCATTTTTTTTGTGCAATTTTTGATTTATCAATAATTTCTTTAATTTGGCTAACTGGTGTCACATTAACTTCGCCAACTAACTCTTTTGTAGCTGGGTTGTATGAATATAATATTTCAGACATGGCTTTTCCTATAGGTAATTTAATTATAATATTTTTTCAATATCTTTTTTCAAAGTAAGTGGTTTTGTAATAGGTGCATACCTATTTATCACTTCACCATTTTTATTAACTAAGAACTTTGTAAAGTTCCATTTTATTTTTTTACTTCCAAAGACTCCTGCTCGTTGTTCTTTTAAATATTTAAATAAAGAATTTTCATTTTTTCCATTTACTTCAACTTTAGAAAACATATCAAACTTAACATCATAAGTTAGGGAACAAAAACTTTTAATCTCTTCTTCATCTCCTGGCTCTTGATTTGAGAACTCATTTGATGGAAAACCTAAAACTATAAAGTCTTTATCTTTATAAGTTTCATATAATTCTTCTAATCCTTTGTATTGCGAAGTAAAACCACAATTACTTGCTACATTCACAATTAGTAAAGTTTTACCTTTATATTGTGACATTGATATATCGTTACCATCTATATCTTTTACATTTAAATCATAAATATTCATTTTTAATCCTTTTTTCTAGTGTATATATATGCCCAAGCTATAAGTACTAACTGAATTGGCAATCTTATTAAAAGTGAAGTTTCACTCATATCTGGGAAATCTGTGTGATTTAGATACATATTTACATTTGCAGGAAAAATTGCAATAAATAGAATTATTATTGCTAAAGCTGCTTTTCTTGTTGTTTTTGGAATTAGTAATAATAAACCTAGTACTATTTCTAATACTCCACTTGAATAAACAATAGTTTCATGATATGGCAAATAAGAAGGCATAGCTTTTAAATAAAACTCTGTATTTGTAAAATGTGCAACACCTCCTAAAACTAATAATATTCCTAATAAATACTTAAATACTATATATAATATTTTTTTCATAATAACTCCTAAAGTTAAGTTTCTTTATAGCATAATAGCACAAGTAAAAAATAAAGTGAATATACAAAATCACATTTTTATTGCCTATAAACACTAATTTTGGAAATATTATGCAAAATCAAATAGAATTATTAGAAGAACTATGTAATAACAATAACCTAGAAAATACGCAAGGTTATGCAAATACAGATATAGAAGAAGTAAAACTTTTTAAAATTTCATCAAGTGAAGATATGATGCCTTTATTATACAATAAAGGTTTTAGCTTTATTGGACAAGGTAAAAAAGTTGGATATGTTTCAGATAGACGTTTTGAACATGGATGTAATGATTTTTTGATTATAACATCTCCCCAACCTATTGAATGTGAAACCTTTATATATGAACAAAATAGCATGATGGGTATTTATATAAATTTGAATATGGCAAGACTACATAAAGTAATAGCTAAAATGAATCAATTCTCACATATTCATGAAAATAAAAAAGAAATTCCATTTAGTGTTATTAGTAATAAACGAACTCATATAATAGATGTTATATATTCAAGACTACTTCAAACTTTACTTGATCCTTTAGATTGTCTAATGCTTTCTGAGTCTTTATTAGATGAGCTTTATTTTAGAATACTACAAAGCGAAAATGGTTATGTATTAAGACAATTATGTGAAGGAAATCATTCCTTTGCAAAAGTTTCAAATGCAGTAGAATATATACATAAAAATCTAAAAGAAAAAATATTATTAGAAGATATTGCTAATATTGCTAATATGAGTATAAATAATTTTCACAGAGTATTTAAAGAAGCACTAAATGATACCCCAATCCAATATATTAAAAAAATAAGACTAAATAAAGCAAGACAACTAATACTTTATAATAAGTTAAAAGCTATTGATGCAGCATACGAAGTAGGATATGATAGTCCAACTCAATTTAGCCGAGAATTCAAAAGATATTTTGGAGTAAGTCCAAGTAAAATTGGAACATTAGGGTATAAAAACTTTTAGTACTTACTTTTGGAGCAGTTTTAATTAAAGGAAAGATTGTTCCATAAAAATTGAATTGTTGAATCTACAACAAAAGAGAAACATAAAGGTACGGGATTAGGTCTTTATATGAGTAGAATTCAAAATTAGTTTTAACTAATATTTTCAAGGAAAATTCAGTGCTCTAATTACTAAAACAATCTCTACTATTAATGAATGATTCATTATTTTTTCCTTCACACCAAAAAAACGATAAGGATTTAAACTGAAAAGTTGCTATTAGTAATCTTAACCTTGGTACACTTACATTTGCTCAAAATAAAATTATTGAAGGTGTAGTTTACACAGAAAGTGTTGTTGATGGACAAATTAGGTAGATTAAAAAAATGGCTCCAAAAACTACTTATGTTACGGTAAAAAAAGCAGTTATGGTTCCTGCGCCAATAAGTTCTAGTATCCCACTAGTTGCAGGTACAGTTAATGTCTTAGGTCAAATTGTTAAATCAAATGGATCACAAATTAGAAGAATGAAAATAAAACTTGATTTCAAATAAAAAATAAAATATATATAAACTTTTTTAATACAAAAAGAAAGCTAATTTGTTATAATAATATTAAATATAAAAAAATTATAAAATTCAAAGGAATAGCACTTGAAAACAAATAAAAAAATATTAACATCAATTTTTATTGCATCTTCACTATTAGTATTTACAGCTTGTAATGATAAAAAAGTTGAAGAAAAAAAAATAGTAGTACAGGAAGTTAAAAAAGCTCAAGTACAAGTTCACACTATTTCTAAACAGACTTATCCAATATGGATAAATTTTTCAGGAAAAACAGAAGCTAAAAAGAATGTATTTATTACAGCAAAAGTTGGTGGAGAGTTAAAAGAAGTTTATTTTAAAGCAGGCCAAAGTGTAAAGAAAGGTCAAAAACTTTTTAAAATTGATGCCAGAGCCTATAATGCCATTTTATCTCAAAAGAAATCGTCTTTACAAAAAGATAGAGCAAATTTAAATCTGGCAATTGCCAATGTAAAAAGATACAAACCTCTAGTAGAAAAAGGCTTAGCACCAAGAGAAAAACTTGATGAATTAGTTGCCAATCAAAAACAATTTCAAGCAGTGGTAAATGCATCTTCAGCAACCATAAAAGAGGCTCAAATTGATGTAGATGACACAATTATTAAAGCTTCTATTTCAGGAAAAGTTGGAAAGTCTCTAATTGATATTGGAAATAATGTAAGTACTTCAGACAAGTTAGTAAATATTGTTCAATCTGAGGATCTATATGTAAATTTCAATCCAAGTAGTAAAGAAGTATTTTTATTAAATCAATACAAATCAGAAAAATATCCAAATGTTATTGTACTTCCTGAAGATATAGAAAATATGGATTTAGGACTTAAAGGAAAAGTTGACTTTATAGATAGTGTTACAAATGAGACAACAGGAACTGTTGGCATGAGAGCAAGTATAAAAAATGATAAACAATTATTATTCCCAGGAACTTTTGTAAATATCAAATTATTTGTTACTGATAAAATACCAGTTATTGCAGTACACCCAAATACTTTATCTCAAAACCAATTAGGTTCTTTTGTTTATACCGTTAATGGTGAAAATAAAATCAAAAAAACTCAAGTTAAAGTCGAATACAGTAACAAAGATTTAGCAATCATCAAGTCTGGACTTAATCCTGGTGATAAAGTAATCGTTAGTGCAACAAATAAACTTCAAGAAAATCAAGATGTTATTTCAAGTGAAGTTGCTAATCCAATTCAAAAATAGGATAAGAAAATGTTTTCAATCTTTTTTATAAAACGTCCAATATTTGCAAAAGTGATTTCACTTTTCATAATTATTGTGGGACTTATTGCATTAAAGTTACTTCCTGTGGCACAGTTCCCCGAAATTACACCTCCTAGTATTTCAGTTAGTGCAAACTATACAGGTGGAAGTGCAAGTGCTGTTGAAACAAGTGTTACTAAACCAATAGAAGAACAACTAAATGGAATTGAGGGAATGATTTATATGGACTCAAATTCATCATCTGATGGAAGTTCAAATATAAATCTATATTTTAAATCAGGATATGATTTAAATACTGCGGCAATTGATGTTCAAAATAGAGTTGCACTTGCAACTCCTTTTTTACCAGAATCAGTAAAACAAAAGGGAGTTACAACAAAGAAAAAATCAACTTCTATGGTTCAAATTTTATCTTTAAAATCAACAGATTCCGCTCATGATGCCTTATTTTTATCAAACTTTGCAAGTATTAATATTGTCGAAGAGTTAAAAAGAATAGATGGTATTGGTGATGTTCAGAATTTAGGTGAAAAGAAATATGCCATGAGAGTTTGGATAAATCCAAATAAACTTTCAAATTTAGGCCTGACTGTAAATGAAGTTACTACCGCAATTAAAAATCAAAACTTACAAGCAGCCCTTGGAAGTATTGGTGCATCACCAAATGCTAGCACAAATAAATTTCAATATACACTTACATCAAAAACTAGACTTTCTTCTGCCAAAGAGTTTGAGAATATTATTATTAAAGAAGTGGAAAATAGTAGGGTTAGATTGAAAGACGTGGCACGAGTAGAATTAGGTGCTGAAGTATATGGTTGGGGTGCATATAAAAATAATAAAGAAACTGCACTTCTTGGAATATATCAACAACCAGGATCCAATGCACTTGATGTGGCAAATAAAATTGCAGAAAAATTAGAGCAATTAAAACCAAGACTTCCTGAAGGTGTAAGCATTGAAGCTACCTATGATACAACTAAGTTTGTAACGGCTTCAATTGAAGAAGTAATTATTACATTAGTACAAGCCCTTGCATTAGTACTGCTTGTCGTGTACTTCTTCTTGCAATCATTTAGAACGACAATTATTCCAGCTGTGGCAATTCCCGTATCACTAATTGGTACCTTTGCCTTACTAATGGCCATGAATTTTTCAATAAATACACTTACACTATTTGGCCTTATTTTAGCCATTGGTATTGTAGTTGATGATGCAATTATTGTTGTTGAAAATGTTGAAACGAATTTAGTTAAAAATCCAGATTTATCAGTTTCAGAAGCTACAACACTTGCTATGAAAGAAGTTTTCACACCTGTAGTTTCAACGACACTTGTACTTCTTGCGGTATTTATTCCTGTAACATTTATTCCTGGAATATCAGGTGCTTTATACCAACAATTTGCAGCTACGATTGCATTTGCGGTACTAATTTCGGCTATTAATGCCTTAACTTTATCACCTGCATTATGTGCAACTATTTTAAAGAAAAAACAAGAAAATGCAAAAAAGAATTTCGTATTTGAAGGTTTTGATAGAGGCTTAGAAAAGTTTAAAAATGTATACAAAGTAATTTTAGAAAAAATTATAAAATTTTGGTATGTTGCAATCTTTGTCTATGGATTGTTATTAGTTGGAACTTTCTTTGCTTTTAAGGTTTTACCAAGTGGATTTATACCAGATGAAGATCAAGGAACATTAGTTTCTTCTATCTCTTTAGAGGCAGGAACCACACTCAATATTACAAGTGAAGCAACAAAAATAACTACTGAAATCATCTTGAATACAAAAGGTGTAAAAGATGTTTTAAGTATTCCAGGTTTTAGTATTATGACAGGAGCAATTGATTCTTCATCTTCAACTATGTTTATAGTTCTAGAAGATTGGGAAGATAGAACATCTGTTGAAACGTCAATAAAAAGTATTATGGATAATATTAAGGCTATGGCAAAAGAAAAAATTGAAAATGCAAATGTTCAAGTATTTAATATGCCTTCTATTCCAGGATTATCTGCTGTTGGAGGTTTTGATTTAAAACTTCAAAATTTAGAAGGTATCCCGATTGATGAATTTCAAGAAATTGCACAACAGTTTATTGCAAAAATTAATCAAGATAAAGCAGTATTATATGCCTATACAACTTTTAATGCAAATTATCCTCAATACAATCTAGAGGTAAATAGAGATAAAATCTCATCATTAGGATTAAAACTTGATGATGTATTTGGCGTACTTCAAGCAAATCTAGGTTCTTCTTATGTAAATGATTTTAATAAATTTGGTAAAACATATAAAGTATTTGTTCAAGCAGATCAGAAATTTAGAGAAGAAAAAGCCAATATCAATAATTTTTTTGTGAAAAATGCAAATGCAGAGATGATCCCCTTAAGTACCGTTGTCAAAATCACGCAGGTAAGTGGTGCAAATTCAATTACTCATTACAATGGATACCAAAGTATTGCAATAAATGGACTGCATAACTTAAAAGAAGGATTTAGTTCTGGTGATGCACTAAAGGCACTTGAAGAAATTGCAAAACAAACATTGCCAACTTCTGTTGGATATGAATTTGCAGGAATGTCATTACAAGAAAAAGAAGCTGGAAATGCAGCTGTGTTTATTTTCGCACTATCTTTACTAGTAGTATTTTTATTCCTTGCGGCACAATATGAGTCTTGGATGATGCCATTGATGATTATGTTACCAATTCCAGCAGTTATGTTCGGAGCACTTGGTGCAAATATGTTGGCAGGACTTTTAAATGATACTTATACACAGATTGGTCTGGTCTTACTAATAGGAATGTCCTCTAAAAATGCAATTTTAATTATAGAGTTTGCAAAAGAATTAAGAGAACAAGGGGTTTCAATTGTTGATTCAGCAATCCAAGCATCTACTGTAAGATTAAGAGCTATTTTAATGACAGTATTTGCCTTCTTATTAGGAGTTTTACCTCTTGTTTACGCATCTGGTGCAGGAGCAGCATCAAGACAATCACTAGGTACTGCAGTATTTGGAGGAATGATAATGTCAACAATTTTAACACTTTTATTAACTCCTGTTCTTTTTGTAATATTACAAAGATTAAGAGAGCGAAAAAATAAAGAGGTAAAGGAAGTCTCAAATGTTTAATAAACCAAAATTAATTTCAAGTATTTGTTTAATCTCACTATTTTCAAATTTATATGCAAAACCAATTAGTTTAGAAGAGTTAATAAATATAGCAGTTGAAAATAACAGTGATATTAAAATAAGCAAATATGCACAAGATAAAGAAAAAGCTACCTATAACTTATCAAAGACTGATTATCTTCCAAAAGTCTCTCTTACTGGAGAACTTGCAAGATATGATATAAAAAGTCGTTCGGGAACAGATAAAGATAATGTTAAGGGATATACACTAAGTGCCAGTCAACTGTTATATGATTTTGGTAAAACATCAAATCAAATACAATCAGCAAAGAGAAATCTTGAAGCATCAAACTTTGAGATAGTTAAAAATATATCCTCAACAGTTTTAAATACAAAGCAAGCATATTACAATATATTAAATAACTATCAGCAAATAAATTTAGCAAAAGAATCAATTAAAATTGATGAGCTACATCTAGACCAAGCAGATAACTATTTTAATGCTGGCATTAGAACTTTAATTGATGTAACAGATGCAAAGCTACAATTATCAAATTCAAAACTTAAACTTGTTCAATCTGAATATAGTTTAAGAAATTCAAAAACTAAGCTTATTTCTATTCTTGGAGTAGAAAATAGTAGTAAAATAGAAATTAAAGAAGATAAAGAAATTAGAACTACAATAAAAAAGTTAAAGAATAATAGTCTAAATTTAGATCAATTATTAAAAACTGGTTTAAACAATAGAGCAGAATTAAAAGTTTATAAGAAACAAATTGAAGCACAACAGTTACAGGTAAAAAATACAGACAAAGAGTATTACCCAACATTAAACCTTGACGCAAGTTATAGTGATAAAAATTCTGATGAAATTGCTAGCATTGATACACGACAAGCAACAGCAGGGGTTTATTTAAAATGGAATATTTTTACGGGAAACTCAACAGAAGAAAATATAAAAATATCTCTTGTAAATTTAAAAAATTTAAAACAACAATTAATTCAACAAAAACTTCAAATACAACAAGACATTACAAGTTCTTATTTAAAAGTTAGAGAAAATGAAGAGAGTCTAAAAATTGGAGTTTTAAATGTAAACTTATCAGCTGATAAATTGAATCTTGCAACTCAAAGATATAAAGCTGGGTTAAATGATTTAGTAGAAGTAAATGATTCAAAATTAGCATATACGCAA
This sequence comes from uncultured Campylobacterales bacterium, assembly GCA_947503785.1. Classification (GTDB taxonomy): domain Bacteria; phylum Campylobacterota; class Campylobacteria; order Campylobacterales; family Arcobacteraceae; genus Poseidonibacter. The sequence continues at coordinate 285,571 of CANNFB010000001.1, forward strand.
GCAAAAAGCCAATTAATTGATACCTATTATGATTACTTAAACTCACAAGCCAGTCTTAACTATTCAATTGGAGTAATTTATTAAAAATTCCATCCTTTGAATATGGGTACATATTTAGACGCCAAAGAAACACAAAGTTTTTATGAAGATTAAAAGAAAATAAAATGAAAAATATGATTACAATATTTTTAACTTTAATAGTTGCGGTATTTATTTTACAGGTTGTTGAACAGTTTATAAATTCCGGCGACGCAATATTAATTTGACTAATTGGTTAATTTAGTATTGCGTCCCCGGAATTTCAAAGTAAAATTGGAACATTAGCGTATAAAAACTTTTAGTACTTACTTTTGGAGCAATTTTAATTAAAGAAAAGATTGTTCCAGAAAAAGTTGAATTATTTAACTCTCATGTACTAGTGTTAACATTTAGTTAAAAAAGTTTTGTTCTGAAAGAGATTTAAAATAGTTCTCATAAATATACTCATTTTCACTTTTCTCAAACTTACCATCATTATTGATATCTAGTTCCATTATTAACATCATCTCATCTAAAGTCCATTTTAAATGGAATCGCTGTATTTTTTCATCTTTAATTTCTATACTTGGCTCAACTTCAATGAAAGTATGTGGGTGAGCAAATATATAAGAAGGTAATAATTATTAATTTTTGTTTCATTTTACTTTTACAAACCTCTTGGTATCTGTGATGAGTGGTGATTTAAAATTGGACTTGATTTTTTTAAATCAAAGATATAAGAAAATCTTGCCTCAAAAGTTAATGGTTCATTATCAATAGAAAAACACCATTTATAAATACCACTCACACAAAAAAGTCGCTCGCCTATTTCTTGGATTTTCACAGTTTTATCATGTAATGAAATACTTAAATCATCTTTAGCTGATACCTTCTCAAAATAGTCTCGTATCTTTTCATTAGTATCTAATAGTCTACTTGAAAATGTTGGGATTAAAACTGCTTCTTTATTATATAAATTAATTAATTTTTCTAGGTTGCCAGTATTAATTCCATCCATCCATTCTTTTAATACCTCTAAAATATTTTTCATTATTTTTCCTTTTTTGGGTAAGTTCTAAAGAAACAAGATTTTGCACCAGTATGACAAGCAGAATTTCCTACTTGTTCAACAACTGCAAGGATTGTGTCATAATCACAATCTACTTTTAAATCAATTAGTTTTTGTAAATGACCACTACTCTCACCTTTCTTCCATATTCTATTTTTACTTCTTGAGAAATAGTGAACAATATTTGTTTCAACAGTTAAGTTTAATGCTTCTTGATTCATATACCCAAGCATAAGTATTTCATTTGTTCCAAACTCTTGTGTAATAACAGGAACTAAACCATTAGATTTTTTAAAATCAATATTCATATATTATCCTTTTGCAACTAAGTTGCATTTTGTTATAATATCAAAGCATATTTAAATGCAACTTAGTTGCATCTATATACGCTTAATAAAAAGGATATTAATCATGAAAGAATTTATAATCAACAGCCCACTTGATATGCACCTTCATCTAAGGGATGATGATATGTTAAAACTTGTAGCTCCACTTACTTCAAACTATTTTTCAGGAGCACTTATAATGCCAAATTTATTACCTCCTATTACTACAAAGGAGGCTCTTTTTAAATATAAACAAAAAATAAATGAAGCATGTGAAGGAGATGATTTTAAACCTCACTTAACAATATTTTTTCAAGTTGATTACACTTATGAATTTTTAAAAAATATACAAGATGAAATTATTGCAGTTAAACTGTATCCTTTTGGGGTTACTACAAACTCTGAAACGGGAGTATCTTCTATGGATGTAGAGGTTTTAAGACCAACCTTAGAATCAATGTCCAAACTAGGTATTCCCTTATGTGTTCATGGTGAGACTAAAGGTTTTGTAATGGATAGAGAAAAGGAGTTCTTACCTATTTACGAATCTTTAGCTATAAATTTTCCAGACTTAAAAATTATAATGGAGCATATTTCAAGTAAGGAATCAATTAAATTATTTAAAAAGTATGATAATTTATATGCAACAATAACAATACATCATCTACTTTTAACCTTAGATGATCTAGCTGGAGGAATGTTAAATCCTTATGTCTTTTGTAAACCTATAGTAAAAAGACCTGATGATAGACAAGCCTTATTAGAGCTTGCATTGAGTGCTCATCCAAAAGTTATGTTCGGTTCAGATTCAGCTCCACATCCAAAAAATGCAAAAGAATGTCATCATGGAGCAGCAGGGGTATTTACTGCGCCAATAGTACTACAGATTTTAACACAGCTTTTTGAAGAATATGAAAAATTAGATAATCTAAATGCATTTGTTTCTTTAAATGCACAAAGAAACTATAACTTAAAAGTAAAGAATAAAACAATAAAATTAGTAAAAAAAGATTTTACTATACCAGCATCTTATAAGTATAAAAAAGAAGAAGTAGTTCCAATGTTTAGTGGAAAAACAATACCTTGGAGCATAGAAAAGAACTAAGATGATTATAAGAAAACAATTTAAATTTGAAGGTGCTCATATCGTAAGGAACTGTTCAACTAGAAGATGTAAAAAGTCAATTCATGGACACTCGTATGTTGTAGAAGTATTCTTTAGTTCCAATAAACTTGATAATGGATATATGGTTTTAGACTTTGGGTTAACAAAAAAACATATTAAAAATATTATTGATTCTTTTGATCATGCTTATTCTTTGTGGTCGGGTGAAGAAGATGAATTTAAAAACTTTTTTAAAAAGAATTCTGAACGTTACATAGAAATGCCTGTATCACCCAGTGCAGAATCATATAGTTTACTATTTTTGAAGTTTATAACTCATATTTTAAAAAATACAACTTTTACTAATAATGAAGGAGATGTTCAAGTGTCTTCGGTAAGAGTATACGAAACTAAAACTGGCTATGCCGAGGCTTTTATAAGTGATATGGATATGATCGAACTAGATTTAAAAAAAGTTGTTTTTTCAGATCAAATTAAAGATGAATGGGAAGATAGTGATGAATTAATAAAAATACTATCATATATTAAATAGTAAAAACTATGGAGAAGAAATGGAAAATATAAAAGAAGAATTAAAAAATGTTATTATTGATGTTATGTTACCTGAGAGTGAGGGCTATTTAGAAGATTTAAACACTGCGATAAAAGATGAAACGGCAAGTGCTGATGATTTAGTTGCTAAAAAAGATATTGAGGCGTTTATTAGTGAATTAAAAACTATTATTGAGGTAGTTGAAGAAGATAAGCTTTCAGATGAGGAAGCTGGAAATATTTATGAAAAAATAATTACTATGTTAAATGAACATGAGGATGAAGAACATTAAACTAAAAGATAAGCCTTAAAAGCTTATCCTTTTAGTCTTTAGATATTGCAGTTGCTAGTTTTATAAGATTTTGTGACCATTTTGGATTTAATGGTGAAATACCTACGATATTTATCCCTAACTCTTTGGCTACGATTTCAGCACCTTGCTTGGAAAACTCAGGTTGAGTAAGTATTGTTTTTACCTTTATCTCTTTTGCTTTTTTTAATACTTTTTGAAGCTCTCTTGGTTTAGGTTCTTTTCCTTCAACTTCAATTGCCATTTGTTCAAGTTTGTATTCTTCTGCAAAGTATCCCCATGCAGGATGAAAAACCATAAATTTAGTACCATCTTTTGTATTAGCTAAAATTTCATTTATTTTTATATGAGTTTGTTGAGCTTTTTTTGCAAATCTTTCATAGTTCTTTTTATAGTATTCTTTATTTTTAACATCATATCTTACAAGCGTTTTATAAATAATCTTTCCTATTTTTTCTATATTTGGAGGAGTAACCCAAACATGGATATCTTTTTTACCTTTTTTATTAAACTTCATTGGTATTCTTTGGATTGTTTTAGTACAATCCAAAATTTCCATATCTTTATTTTGATTTTTAATTCTAGGTACCCATGCTTTTTCAAAATGTCCACCAATTGTAAAATAGATGTCAGCTTTATCCACTTTTTTCATTTGTGAAACTTTTGGTTCATACAGATTTGGGTTTGCTCCTATTGGTACAAGTAGTGTGACATCAATTTTATCTCCACCAATTTCTTCGACAAAACTTTTTTGTGGTGCAATACTAACTATTACATTTACTTTTGCATAAACAATACCTGTTGTAAGAAGTAAAAAAAGTATTATAAATTTTTTCATATTAATACCTAGAAGTTATATTTAAAAGCAAGTGTTGTGATTTTAGTATCAACATCATCTTTGTTTTCAGGTAATTCTTTACCATTTTGATAAAGGTACGCAAGTACTACATTAAAATCTTTAAACTTCTTACCTAAACTTATCATATATCGTTTGTCTTGTTCCATAGCATGGTGTTGTACTTTTGTTCCATCATTAAATATAGTAAAAGCTCTTTTTCCAAAAAAGGCCTGTGCACCTAATAAATAGCTATTATAGTTTGCATTTACTTTTAAACCTGCTGTTAAGTAATCCTTATCTTCAAATGAATAGTTACCATACTTTTCTCCATCAATATTGATAGATTTCACTATTGCAGACACCTTTACTTTTAAATTATCTATCCTTAGTTTCTTGCTAAGAGAAAAATCATATTGTTTTACATCAAAGGTTTTATAATCACTATTATATAAATCAACTGCTAATTCTAAACCCTTGTTTAAATTGTATTTTGCTCCAAGTCCATAAATTTTTCCTTGATCTGTTGGTGCTAGATTGTCAATAATTTTTATATAGCTTGCTTTTAAGCTAAGCACTTCATTGATTTTATTTAGATACTTTAAATTATATTTTTTAACTTTTAAAGATTCAAGGGTATTATGACTCATAAAATGTTCTCTATCCACTTTATCATTTAAGTATCCCAAATTGAATTGGTGTTGTTTAACAAAGAAGTTAATATCAAGGTTTTGTGTTTTGCCTTCAAGTTTTGTTGCAGAGTTAGAAAAATCTTTTTTTGAATATTTATATATAAAAGAGTTCTCCGCCATTAGTAAAGTTGATAGTAGTAGTGTTGTTAAGATAGTTTTTTTCAAATAGTTTCCTTTAAATTTTATGCAACTTAGTTGCATTTTTAATATTATCAAAAGAACATTAATTTAAACTTATAATATAGTTATAAGTAAATATTATATATTTTATTAATTGGAGAAAACTATCTTATCGATAAATTGATCCATCAAATTCTTTAGCAAATAAATTTATTTGATTGGCTCACAATACTGCAACTAAGTTGCATTTAAAGAACTTATATTATAATTTCAAAAACAAATGCGACAAAGTTGCAAAAAAGGAAAATAATTTGCATTTATATGCTTATTATATTTCAATGAGTATGAAAGGAAAAAATGATGCTGAATGAAAAGAATTTCAATCTTACTGGTCAATGGAGCCCCAACCCTTTTGAGACAATGCCTAAATCCTATCGACATAGGGCGCAGGATAAGCATCCAACAGTTTTTAGTGATATCTATCAACCAGAAATCAATATAGCTATTTGGCAGCGTAAGTTATCTGCTACTTTGCAAAATTCAGTGAAAACATTTTTAGCATTGAATCCTGTATTTGAAACAAAAATGATCTTAACGCCACAAGACGCGCTTTCACGTATTAGCAAATCTTTTAATAAAAATATGGCTGAAGTTAGCGAAGATATTGCTGAACTTGTGGATATGTTTTGTTATTTATTTGAACTTAAACAAGCAGCCATTCGCTTGAAAGTTTTAGATGGAGCGATGTGCCCTAAATTTCATGTTGATAGAGTGCCTTGCCGCCTCGTGACGACTTATCAGAGTATAGCCTCAGAATGGCTGCCACATGAGGTGCTTGATCACACAAAATTGGGGTGGGGTAGTAACGGGTTGCCTGACAGTGAATCGGGCCTTTACCAAAGTGAAAGTGATATCCAGCAACTGGGTTGTGGAGATGTTGCATTGTTCAAAGGTACGCTTTGGGAAGGTAATGAAAATACAGGCTTAGTCCACCGTTCACCAGTAGTACCAGCCAATGAAAAGCGTTTGGTATTAACTCTGGATTTTAATTGATAAGTAGTTAAATGTTGTGGCTTGTCTTACAAAGCCTAACAATCACATGCATTTGGAAAGTGATGTGACGCGTTACAACCTCTTATATTTACAACACGAAGTATTTATATTAGTTTTCCATGCTCCACAAAGTGTTCAAGAAGTAAAAACCGCAAAGTTCCATGAACCTTAAGGGATTATAGAACAAAAAAAGTGAGCTTTTAAACTTTTGACACAAAGTTTTAAATACTTCCATTGAAGCTTATTTAATCCCCTGCTCTCTTAACTTATCTTTCTTACTTTTTCTCTTTCCCTTAACAGCTTCAGGACCTTTAACTTTTGTTATTGTACTACCTGTTAATTCAAAACCTTCAATTTCTTCTCTTTGAAGCTTTATATTTGAACGTTTTTCTATTAATTTAAAATGTTCTTCATTTTCAAAAGTTATAAATGAAATAGCAAGACCTTCTCTTCCAGCTCGTCCAGTTCTTCCAATTCTGTGAATATAATCAGCAGGAGATCTTGGTAAATCATAGTTTACAACACAGGAAATATCATCAATATGTAAACCTCGCGATGCAATATCTGAAGAGAAAAGAATATCAATTTTTTTGTTCTTAAATTCATCTAGAGTAAAAATTCTATCTTCTTGCTCTAAGTTTCCATGGAAAGATTCTGCTTTAAAACCATATTTTCTAAACTTTGCAGCTATGTTATCTGCTGCTCTATTACTTGCCATAAAAACTAATACTTTTGTGAAGCTATTTTCTTTTAAAAGTTTTTGTAATAAAGCACTTCTATTTTCTAAATTTACACTAATTACTCGTTGCTTTATCAAATCAACTGTTGGTTCTTCATTTTCTATTTCAATTGTTATAGGATTGTTTGTAATCTTTTTTGCAATTTTTTGCATTTTAGGAGGATAAGTAGCTGAAAAAAGAAGGTTTTGTCTTTGTTCTGGTAGATTTTCTAATATCTTTTCTAACTCTTCTTCAAATCCTAAGTCAAGCATTTTATCAGCTTCATCTACTACAAAAAATTCAATAGTTGAAAGATTTATTTGTTTTTTATCTAAAATATCTAAAAGTCGTCCAGGAGTTGCAACTACAACATCACAACCTTTTTGAATATCTAAAAGTTGATCGCCAATACTTTGTCCACCAATAACACTTACAACTTTTATCTTTTTTTCAAATGTAGATGAAAACTTATTAAAAGTATCAGCTACTTGAAGTGTTAATTCTCGTGTTGGTGTTAAAACTAAAGTTTTGATTTTTGATTTACCAAGAGGCGTATTATTTAACCAATTATTTAAAATAGGAAGAACAAAACTTGCAGTCTTTCCACTTCCCGTTTGTGCACGTGCAAGAATATCTTCTTTTTTTAAAACTAAAGGTATAACTTTTTCTTGTATTTTTGTAGGAATTTCATAATCATTCTTTGTTAAAGCTTCTTGGATAGGAGCTAATAGATTAAATTTTGTAAATGACATGAGTTTTATCCTTGGTAATATTTATCGTATTTTAGACAGTTTTGCCTTTAAAAAAGGTTTCTTTGATTTCAATCAAGGTATTAAAGAAAAGTTTTTAGTATATTTTTATACTATTACTATTAAAGGATTTATTATTACATTCACATTTATACATTTAATTCATTTTTTCTCAGTTTTTATATATGGCGGTTTTTTATTTGTTGATAACCTATTTTTATCAAAGATATCGCAAACTTTAAATGAAGAAGAAACAGCAAAAGCTAGAGAGTCTTTTATGATGCATGTACGAAAAGTAGTGCCTTGGTCGTTGCTTATAGCTGTTGCATCTGGTTTATATTTAATTACACAAGTTTTTGGACCTATTAGTGATGATGGATTAAATAGCTTCCAAATTATGTTAAGTATCAAAGCATTTTTTGGTTTATGGTTAGGGATTAGAGGTTTTAATCAAAAGTTTTTTAAGATAAATCCCTTTGTATTTACCTCTCATTTATTTCCGTTTCTTTGTGTAATTCTTATAATCTTTATCTCACAAATTATGTATCTTTAAGAAGTCCAAGCGTTCAAGTAATTTGAACTGCTTGTTTTATTAATAAAATTTAATTATCTTCTAAATTTTCACTTACTACAGCATTTAACTCTTTTTCTAAATCTTCATCACTAACTGTGTCTAACTCATCATAAAGTGTATCAACAGATTTTTTATAATCTTCATACGTTTTATGAGGTAAATTACCATTTTTTAACTCTTCTTCAAATCTCTCTTTTGTCATATATACTCTGTTAATCATAACTTTTCCTCTATTTAGTCTTAATATTTTTATTCTTCTCTTCTATCCATTGTGACATATACTTTGTACTTGCCATTGTGTGATGTTTTAACATTGAACCTGTGAAATTTTCTAATCTATGTTCTTCTATATTTTCATATACCTCATCGATTTTTTCAATTAATTGCTTAGATAAAATATCTGCATCATATTTTGATTTTAATAATATAGATGAATTTATTTTTGCTTCATTCCATAATTTTTTATCATTATACAATTCAACTGCCTTTTTTGCAAATTCTTCTACCTCATCACTTATAAATCCAGGCCAAGTTTCATTCTCACTATCATACATACCTTCACTTCCAACACTAGATGTAATACTTGGCGTTTGCATAATCATTGCATCTAAAAGTTTTCCTTTTATTCCTGCACCAAATCTAATAGGAGCTAGACAAACTTTAGAGTTTTCAATAACTTCATAAGCATCATCTGCCCAGCCTTTTATTAAAAATCCTGTTTTTGGATTATTTAAAGATGTTGCTTTTGGTGGCGGATATGAACCATATATATGAAGTTGTGCATTTGGTAGTTTTTTTCTAATAAGTGGCCATATTTTTTGAAGATATAAAACTACATCCCAATTTGGGGCATGACGAAAGTTTCCTATTGTCATAAAGTGTTCACGTTCTTCAAAAGATTTAGTTTCAGTAGGAACTGTTTTTAAATTAACCATAAAAGGTAAATGATGAAGTAAAGACTTATCAACTTTAAAAGTTTCTTTTAGTAATTTTATTTCATAAGAAGATATTATCAATGAGATATCACATCGCAGAATTGCAGATATCTCTCTTTTTGCTAAACTTGAAAACAAATCAGTTTTAGTAGTTTCTCTATTTTCTTTTAAAGCTTGATGTCTAGCATTTCTTAAAAGTTGCAAATCTTCAGTATCAAGTATTTTTAAAGCATTTGGACAGTTTAACTCAACTCTCCATCCAAACTGTTCTTCCATCATAAATCTATCAAACAAAACAATATCAGGATTATATGCTTTTATATATACATCAAAGCTATCAGAGTTTAACTCTATGCTTGAAGAGGTGATTCCTTCTTTATTTAAATCAATACTATGTTCAGAAAACGCACAAGGTGTACAAAATTCTACTTTGTAATCATTTACTTTAAATAGTCTCATTATAGACATTATATGAGTACCTGCTGCTGAGGACTTTGGTTCTGGCCAAACATATCCTATCACTAATAGTTTTTTTATTTCAGTCTTTATTTGCTCATCCACTCTTTTATCTTAGTACTTAACTCTTTTGGAACCTCAAGTGGAATATTATGACTAGTTCCCTCACGTGAAAGTAAAGTCATATTATGTTCTATTGTTTGTAGTTTTTTTATTGATTTATGATTAAGCAATCTATCTTTTGTACTATAGTAAAACCATATATTTAATTTTAAACCAACTAAGTCTTCAAGTAAGTCTATTCTATTAAATGTACTTGTAAGCTGAGAAATAAAAGTCTCTTTTCCCAAGTCCATAAACATATTTTGAATTATTTTGATTAGCTCATCATCTTCTTTGTTTTGTTCTTCTACAAGTGTTACAGCTTTTTCATAAGGTAAGCCTTTAAAGCCTTCTTTTTCTATGACAGCAAACTTCTCTCTTCTTCTCTCAATTTCAGCTTCTTCAGAAGCTCCTGGAGTTGCTGCTACCATAAATAGTTTATTTACTCTCTGTGGATATGTAACTGCAAAGTAAGAAGCTATATATCCACCAAGAGAGAAACCTAAAAGATTTACTTTTTCTTCTTTAAATACTTCTAACAATATATCAAGAATCTCATCGAAGTCTTCACTATGTGGAATTGGAACATGAACTAATTCATATTCATCTAAAAAAGGTTTAATTCTACTCCAAAGTCTAACATCAGTCATAAGACCTGGAATTAAATATATTTTTTCTTTCATTGCTTACCTATGTTTTTATACTTGATTTTATTTTTAGTATGATATCTAAAATATTTTAATATTAATTAATTCCTTTATCTCATCTAAATGTATTTTAAAATGTACAGGATAATCTACAATCATTTCTTCTAGTGTATATTGATCTTCTAATGCACTTATCCATTTATTCTGTAATTTAGATGTGTCAATATTTTTAATTACATTAGTAATATGAATATTTGTATATTTCATTAATTGAAGTAAATCATTCCAATTATAATTATTATAATCTTGTATTGCTATCCACTTATCATTTGCCCCAAGATTAGCATAGTCTGGAAAAATTAAAGGTGTCGGCTGATATTGTAAATGGATAATTCTATGTGTATTATTTGATGCAGAATCTACTAAATGGCCTACTATTTGTTTTATAGTTCTATTTTGATTATTTCTTTTTGTTGAAACCATATCAGTGTCTAAATCTTTTAATATATCTTCTAGTTCATTAATTAGTAATAGTGTATCATTACTTATATCTTCTAATAATTTCATTTTATTCCTTTTATATGTTTATATTTTAGTACAAATGATAATACCAGTAGACCAATTTAATTTTGTACAATTAAAATCATCTCTATTTTCTAAATACTTTGGGTATATTTCAATATTATCTTTCATTCGTTACTACTCCTTTTACAAAGATATTATACTAAAGTTAATAAATAATTAGATTATTATATTTTAATTTAATGATTTATTAAAACTACTGTGATAACATATCAAATGAATAATAACTTACAAATGGTTTATACCTATCATAATGAAACAAAACACTCGCAACAAAGATACGCAAAGTCTTTAGGATATATGGATTGGGCTACACAGCCAGATCCATATAGAACATATAGCAACACAACAAAAACAAAGTTACCTTTGTCTTTTGATAATAAAACTTTAGAATATAGTCAAATATTTACACAAGTAAATGATAAAAAAGAAAATAAACTTTCAGCACCGTTATGTCTAGAGTCAATATCACAATTTTTTCAATTCTCACTAGGATTAGCTGCAATAAAAGAGTATGGTGATCAATCATGGGCTTTAAGATGTAATGCTTCTAGTGGAAATTTACAGCCAAGTGAAGCATATATTATATCAAATGAGATTCAAGGAATAGAAGATGGTTTACATCACTATTCTCCAAAAGAACATGAATTAGAACTTTTAAGTTCTACAGAAGAGAATCTAAACTTAAAAGAAGATAGTTTTTTGCTTTGTTTATCTTCAATTGTTTGGAGAGAAGCTTGGAAATATGGGGAGCGCTCATGGAGATATACTCAACTTGATTGTGGACATGCTTTAAAAGCTTTAGAAATTTCTGCTTTAATATTAGGATGGAAAATTGAAGTTTTAAATACAAAAGATTCAGAACTTGAAAACTTAATAGGTTTTAATCAAAGCAGTAGATATGTACCAGAAGAGCGAGAGTTAGCTGATATGTTAATTCTTGTATCAAAAAACAATACTTCTACTAGTAATGATGTAAATATTTCAAGTATAAGAGAAAAACTTCAAACAGAATACAAAGGAAAAGCAAATCAGTTAAGTTTAGATTGGCATAAATGGGATATTTTAGAGAAAATTGAAGATGCTACATTAAGTGATGAGTTAGAGATAAAAAAATACTCAAATGACAAATACGAAATAAATCCATATAGACAGCCCTCTTTATTAGCTAAAGATATAGTTCTATCAAGACGTTCTGCACAAGTTATGGATAAAGATGATTGTACTATTTCAAAAAAAGAGTTTGAAACAATCTTAGGTTCTGTTAAATGTAATACTTCAACTATTAACTTAGTGCTTTTTGTTCATTCTGTAGAAGAGCTTGAATCTGGACTTTATATATTAATTAGAAATAAAGAACATAAAAATAAATTACAAGCTTTACTTAAAGATGAGTTTCTATGGGAAGAAGTTGATACAAATGCAGGAGAGTTATATAAACTTGAAGTTGGAGATTTTAAATTTTTAGCAAAAGCAATCTCTTGTAATCAAGATATAGCAAGCCATGGAGCATTTACTTTAGGAATGCTAGCAGAATTTACAAACCAATTAGAACAATATGGTTCTTCAAAATACAAGCATTTATATTGGGATTGTGGGGCTATTGGACAACAGCTTTATTTAGAAGCAACAACATTAAAATTATCAGCTACTGGTATTGGATGTTTTCTAGATAATATTCTTCATGATACTATAGGTTTAAAATCTAACCAATTTCAAACACTTTATCACTTTACAATAGGTCGTGGACTAGTTGATGAAAGACTATCAACTAAAAAACCTTACAGTAATTCAAGAAGAGATTAATGTCACCAAAAAATCTATTTATATTAACTTTTTTTGCCATTATGTCCGTCTACTTATATGTATTTGGGCAAGAAAAAACTATTGAGATTATAAAAGAAGAATATTTATTTATCTTAGGTCTAAGTCCAATTATAATTGCTCTTTTATATTTTAAGATGCAAGTAAAAGGGAAAGAGTTAATAGATTTTAATAAAAACAATGGCTTTTCAATAAAAAGTACAATTGTTTTTTTTCTTATTTTTCAAGTAGTTGATTATATATTAGAAGATGGATTTATAGGAATGATTAGTATGTGGTTTTTATATTGGATTATGGGATTAATAGCCCTTTTATTAATGCAAACTATTAATTATTATAAAAACTACAAACTTCATCTTAGACAATAGAGATTATTAAATTTAAACAGTTTTTTTTATAATCTCTGTAGGTAGTTTAATACAAAAACAAGCACCTTTATAATCAAGGCCATTGTGTTTGTATTCAACATTTTTTACTTTTATTATGCTTTTTATATGTTTAGTAATAATTTGATAAGTCATATATAAACCTATCCCCGTACCTTGACTTCTGTGTTTTGTAGTGAAATATGGTTCAAATATTTTTTCTAAATTCTTATTACTTATTCCATATCCATTATCTGTTATTTTAAGATAATAGTTTTCTTCTTCTTTTATTAAATCAATAAATACAAATTTATCATAATCTATTTTTTCTATTTGATTTAAAGCATCTCTTGCATTATTTAAAATATTAATTAAAGCCTGGATAAATAGATTTTCATTACACTTAAAATATATATCATTTTCTATATTTAGATGAAATTTAATATTTGAATTAATATATGCATCTTTTATTAAAGTAATTGTTTTATCAACACTATTTTTTATATTAACCTCTTTGATATTATGATTATCAGTTAAGAAAAAGTTTCTAAAATCTTCAATTGTATTAGATAAATATTGTGCTTGATTATTAATATTTTCCATATTATCAAGTAATTCTACATCTTCCAAAATATTCATTTCTTTTTTTATTTTAGTTGCAGTTGATATAGTTGAAATTAAAGATAAAGGCTGTCTCCATTGATGTGCTATATTTTCAATCATTTCACCCATTGTACTGATTTTAGCTTGATGATATAAGATTTTATCTTTTTCTTTTAATTCATCTTCTTGTTCTTTAAGTAATGTAATATCTGTGGCAATTCCTAATACAATAGGAATAGAATCATCTAAAGTATAAGGAATTTTAATACTCCAATAATATCTATGTATATTTTCATTTTTAAAATACTCTTCTAGTGAAACTTTTTCTAAACTAGTCAAAACTTCTAAATCTGACTCCCAAAAAGAATCTGCAACAGCTAGGGGAATTACTTCACTATCTATTTTGCCAATAATTTTTTCAGCAGGAAGTTCAAATAAATCTGCTACTTTTGAATTTACATATCTGAAAACTCTATTTTTATCTTTCATATATATATAAGCATCTACATTATCTAAAATAGTATCTAAGAAATATTTTTGTGTAAGAATCTTATTTTCTAAGTTTTTTTGTTCTGTTATATCTGTAGAAATTCCAAACATACCAATAATATCTTTACTATCATCGTATAAAGGCTTTTTTACAGTAATATATGTTCTCTTTTGATTTGTATTTTTTAATATTAAATTTTCTTCTGTTTCTATTATATTTCCATTAAATACTAACCTATCATTTTCAAATAATTCTTCAATTTTATCTTCATCAAAAAAAGTATAATCATCTTTTCCTATGATTTCATCAATATTTGTTTTAAAAAGTTCTAATACAAGACTGTTAGCATAGGTATATTTCCCATCTAAGTCTTTTGTATATATATAAGCTCCTACTTCATTTAATACAGAAACTAATGTATTAATACTAGGTGTTTGTTGCAGCATAATAATTAACCTTGTTTACATAATCTATACCCTATTTTACCAAAAGTAACTTATTTTTTTATTTCAAATTAACAAGATAAAGATTTCCACTATCCGTTGATATATAAATTTCTCCAGTTGGGGATTCAATTACATTTCTTATTCTCTCATTTAAATCTTCACCCTTAGCATTTAAAATAATACGATTTAAATGGCGGAGTTTTAATGCACCACCAAGCAGGTTTCCTTTTAAATTTTTATGCTTTTTTCATCTCCACCTCTTGGTCCATGTTCTATTGCATATAGTTTTTTTGATGTTTTATCATAAAAAAGTCATACCCCAAATTACACCTAGATTTGATGATATTTTTGTTACCGTTGTACTTGCTATTACAGAAATACAAAGAATACTTGTAATTATAAAAAGAAATACTACTCTCATAACCTCTCCTAAAATTGTTTTATAATATTAAAACAATTAATTTAAAAATAAATAAGGATTATATAATGAGCGAAGATAAACAAGGATTTTTAAAAAGAGCAGATGCACATATTTTTTTAGCAAGCGACCAAATAACAGATGAAATTACAGCAGGATAAGTTAGTGCTTCATTTATGTTTGGACTTGCAAGATTTAACGCATGGATTGAAGTATCTACTTATAAATCTGCTGAAGATATGGCAAAAGAAAAACAAAAAGCAATGGATTATTTTTTAAAAGAGTATAAAATAATGTTAGAACAACACTTAGATGAGCATATCAAAGGTTATACTCTTTCAAAATAGAAAATAATGTATAATAAAAGCATAAGGATTTAGTATGTTGAAAAAACTAGCTTTATTAGCATTTTTAGTTTTATGTGCAGTAGTTTTAATTTTATCTGATATGCAAAAAGATGATAAAAATAGAGCTTTTGATAAAGGAACTGCTGTTTGGCATGATTAATATATTTTTATTAGATATTATTTTAATTTTATAGGCAGTAAACTTAAAAAACTTAAAGCCTCTGGAAGTGAAAACTGTGCTTTTTTTATGTCATTATGTTTTGGGTCTATTAGATAATTTTTTGATGTTTCAAAATTAGCTTTTTGTAAGTTGTTACTTATAAAAACTGTTTGCTCTAAATTACACTTATCAAAAACAGAAGATTCAAGATTACACTCTTCAAAGCCTGTATCTCTAATCAAAGAATTAATAAACTTCATTTTTCTTAAATCTAAAAGATGAAAAGAATTTTGGGAAAGGTTGCATGTATCAAACTTCACATCAAAAGGTTCTTGACAATTACTCCACGAAATTCCTATAAGTTTACAGTTATCAAAGGTAACATCATTAAGAGTACAAGATATTAATTTACATAAAGACAAATCACAATTTATAAAAGTACACTCAGTAAACTTACAATCACGAAACGAAGCTTTAGAAAAATCACATTTTGTAAAAGTACAGTCATCAAAATAAATAGAATCTAAGACTTTTTCATCAAGTTCTATAAACTCTTCTTCCCAATAATCATCAGTTTTAAACATAATCTTCTTTTTTTGATTTGATTTTATCATATTTGAAATAAAGAGGACTAAAAGTATATGTTAAACTGCTAGAATATTTATAGGAGCCTATATGAAACCATTCCACTTTAAAGACCAATTTTCCTCACAATTATTACATGAAACAGTTAATCATCCAAATATAGAAGTAGGAAAGTTTTCTTATTATTCAGGTTATCATCATAAGCATGATTTTGTAGAGTGTGCAAGATATTTACATGATAAAAGAAAAGATGTAGATAAACTAATCATTGGGAATTATTGCTCTATTGGCTCAGGAGCAGTTTTTATGATGGCTGGAAATCAAGGTCATAATACTCAATGGCTTAGTACCTTTCCTTTTTATTTTCAAGCAAATATTTTCAAAAATGCAAAAAATGGCTTTGTAAAAGCAGGTAATACAATCATAGGAAATGATGTATGGATAGGTTCAGAAGCTATGATAATGTCTGGAGTGACTATTGGTGATGGAGCTATTGTCGCAGCTAGATCTGTAGTAGTAAAAGATGTAGCTGCGTACGAAGTTGTAGGGGGAAACCCAGCAACTCTTATAAAGTCACGTTTTGAAGATAAGGAAATAGAACAATTACTTACTATGAAATGGTGGAATTGGGAAGAAAAAAAAATAAAAGAAAATATGCCTCTTATTTGTAGTCCAAAGATTGAAGACTTGTGGGAATATTGGAATAAAAATAAAAAAGACTTGTAATTTTAAAAAGTGATTCTATATTCATTTTCAGCCTTTTTTTCAAATTCCCAAGTCGAAGATACAACTGCCTTTAAAAAAGGTTTATCATGTGAGATTACTATCATTGTTCCATTATATTCTTTTAAAGCAATTTCAAGGGAAAGAATAGAATCTAAATCCATATGATTTGTAGGTTCATCAAGAATAATTAAAGCTGGACTTTCAAGTAATCCTTTAGCAATTATAAGCTTTCGAACCTCTCCTGGACTTGGAATAAAGCTATCTTGCAATTTTATAGGATCAGAGGCTAGTTTTCTTACTATTGTATATATTTCACCCTTTATATCATTTTTAAGAGCATTTATTTCATCAAAAAGTTTTTTACTCTCTTCTTGTGTAATCTCTTGTGGTATATATAAATACTCATTTTTTAAATCAACTGTAGCTAATAAATTATTTAAAAAACTACTTTTTCCAGCACCATTTTCACCAATGATTCCAATTTTGTCATATTGGCTTATTGAAAGTGATTCGTATGATAACTTTTTAATTTCTCCTAAATCTAAGGTATTCTTTTTTATAACAATAGGAAAAATATTTTTTGCTAAACTCTCATTAAATTCAATACCTAGTTCAAAAACTTTTTCAGTTTTAACTGCATTTGATAATAGTTTAGTCTGCTTTGATTGTAGTTTTGATAAGGCTGACCCATCATTTTTATCTTTACCTGTTAATCTAGCAAGATTTATTTTAGTTTTAGCATCGGTATCATTTTTGTTTAAACCTTTTTTTGACATTCTTTTTTTAGATTGAGAAACTTTTTCATATTGATTTTGTATTGATTTTTTTAGTTTTTTTATTTCACTATATTGTTTACTTTGCGTTTTTTCTAGAAATTCCATATTCGTAAGATATTCATTCATTGCTTTTGAAAAGGATGTTCTAAAAGTAAAAATATTTTTATTTTTTAGAATAATTGTACTTTCAGATAAACTATCCAAAAGCTCTCTATCATGGCTTACTAATATCCCAATACCTTTAAAGCTTTTGAGTGCATTCAACACTATATTTTTACTTTTTGTATCTAAATGATTTGTAGGTTCATCTACAAGTAAAACATCTGGTTCTTCAAAAATTGCAAGAGCTAATTGCATTCTTTTTCTCTCACCAAAAGAAAGTGTATCCCACTGATATAACCATTCATCATTAATATTTAGCATATCTCTTATTCTAAAAGATTTACTTGTATATGTCATCATAAAATCTTCAAGATTTTTTGGTATTTCTTCTGTACTTTGCTTACAATAATGAGTTAATTCATTGCCTGTTATACTTCCCTCGTCATAAATCATCTGTTTTGAAATAAGCTGTAAAAGGGTACTTTTACCAGAACCATTTGAGCCAACTATACAAGACCACCCTTGTTCAAATTCTAAATTAAGATTTTCAAAGATTGGCATGGCAGAATTTTTATATTTAAAATGTAAGTTTTTTATTGTTAAGTGTCGCATAAATATATCCCTTGGCTATTATTAGAGATTAAACTACCTAAGATTGTATTAACTGAAGTTTCTTTAATCTCGTAAGTTTTTTGATAGCATACTCGCGTTTAGATGCTGTACTTCTATTCTCTGAACTTTCTTTATATATTAGTTTTACAGGTCTTCTTGCTTTTGTATATTTTGCACCTGTAGCTTTAGTATTATGTTCATCTAAACGTTTTGGCATATCTGTAGTGATTCCTGTATATAAACTTCCATCACTACACTCTAAGATATAAACAAAATACGACACTAAAACTCCTTATTTTTTACTTACTAGTATACCACCTATAACAATAAGCGCAATACCTAAGAAAGTATATAAATCAGGTAGTGAATCTCCAAGCATTACACCAAAACCAACAGCAAAAGGAATACTTGAATAACCCACAACTCCAATAATACTAGCTTTACTTAAGCTATATGCTCTTGTTAAAAGCCATTGTGAAGCAGTTGAAAGAACTGCCATTAAAGCTATTAATGACCAAACAAAAAAGCTTGTATGTATTTGAAATTGAGCATAAGGAGTAAATAAAAAGATTAATAATGGAATAATCACACCAATACCCATAAAAGAAAGCATTATAACTCTTGCATCATAAATATCTTTAATTTTTTTTATCGTAGCATAAGCAGCAGCTGCAAAGAAACCACCTAAAACTCCATAAATATGTTCAATAGATATTTCAATACCAAAAGGTTTTATAATCAATATAATCCCCACAAATCCTATTATAAGAGCAATAAAAGTATTTATAGAAATAGATTCTTTCATAAAATAATATGCAAGAATAGTCACAAAAAATGGAGATGTTTTATTTAATATAATAGCTTCTCCAAGTGGAATTGTGGCTATTGTATAAAAGAAAAACAACATAGCTAATGTTCCAAAGAACCCTCTTAAAAAAAGTAAGTGAAGTTTTGTAGTATCAATAGATACAGAAACTTTTTTAAAACTATAAAGAATAATCATTACACCTAATAAGTTTCTATAAAATACTATTTCAATAGGATCCATACTCTCTGATAATACTTTTGCAACTGCTCCACTAAGTGCTGCTATCATTGCACTTAAAAGCATAAATAATACACCCTTGTCTATTAGTTTCAATTTTGATAATGATTCGTATTTATTTAACATTTAATTCCTTTGTGCGCATTGTAGTTGAAATTTATAAAAAAGGATTTAAAAAGAAGCTATAAAAAGCTAATCTATACCAAAGTTCATGTATTATTCCAAAAATATTATTTCAGGGAATATTGTGACCGTAAAATATGCAAAATACGAAAATATAGATAAAGATCAACTGCAAGTTGATATTGAAAAAATCAAAAAATCAATTGGTGCACCTACACAAGAAGACTTTCAACACTTATTAAAGTTAGAAAGATGGGGAAGAGCTTTAACTTTTAGTGCTTATTTAATTATATTTATTATAAGTTTTTTAGAAATTACATCTTATGCTTTAGGAAGTTTTAGTTTTTGGAGTTTAGCACTTCTTGCTGCTACACTTTTAGGTATAGGAAATGTTTCTAGATGGGCAAATGTTGCACACCCAATTCTTCATGGAGCTTATGATAGAGTACCAAATATTCCTAAAAGATACACAAAAGCTGGTTTTGCAAAGAACAATAGAAGATATTTAGATTGGTTGGATTGGATTAAACCAGAAGCTTGGATTTATGAACATAATATAATGCATCATTATCATTTAGGAGAAGATGAAGATCCAGATAATGTAGAAAATAATTTACAATGGCTTATTCGTTCAAAAACGCCAATGTGGGCTAGATATTTATTTGTTTATATATTTGCTGGGACTTGGAAGTTTACTTATTATGCACCTAATACTCTTAAAATCTTAGAAAATAAAAAACGTCGTAAATTAAAAATGGAACAAGTTAATAGTTATGAAGTAAGCCCTTTTAAAAGAAATGGTGCTATTTTATGGAAAGAGTATATTCTTCCATACTTTTCTGTTAGATTTGTTCTTATTCCTTTTCTTTTTCTTCCTCTAGGATTAGAAGCTGTTTTTAATGCTTTTATTATTACATTAATAGCTGAATATATTGCAAACCTACACTCTTTTTTAGTGATTGTTCCAAATCATTCAGCTGGAGATATTTATAGATTTGATACTCCACATAAATCGCAAGGTGAGTTTTATTTACGTCAAATTATGGGAAGTGTAAATTATAGTACTGGTACAAACTTAGTTGATTTTTCACATGGTTGGCTAAATTATCAAATAGAGCATCATCTTTTCCCAAACTTACCTTTAAGTCAATATCAAAAAATTCAACCATTAATGAAAGAATTATGTGCAGCACATAATTTAGAATATAGACAAGAAAATGTTTTTAAAAGAATGAAAATGACAGTAGAGCTTATGGTAGGAAAAACAACACTTTTAAAGGTTGGAAGTATATAAACTATTCTTCTTCTACTAACTCTTCAAAATCTTCTTTAGATGAGCCACAATCAGGACATTCCCAATCTTCAGGAATCTCTTTGAAGTCTGTTCCTGGCTTAATTCCAGCATCAGGATCACCTAGTTTTGGCTCATATATATAACCTCGTACAGTACAAACATAATCTTTCATATTAATTCCTTCATCTATAAATATCTCTTGGATAATCTAATATATTTAGACTTTCTTTATTTAGTTCACTTAAAGCATTTCTTGCAATCCATTGCGCAGATTTACCTTTGTTTAGTAAAATTCTATTTGCACTTAAAATAGCTTTCTTATATAAATCTATATTTCTTTTTCCAATATTACGTAAAGCCCAATTGACAGCTTTTTTGACATATATTCTATCATCATTAACTTCTCTTTCCACAATTTCTAAAAATCTTTCAAAAATATCATTAGATGCATTTTTATTTGCAAAACTATAAGAAGCCATTATTGAAAAGCTTGCCCTCTTAATAAATTCATTTTCATTTTTTGACCACTCTTCTGTTTTTTGTAAAGCATGTTCACTTTTTGCAAAAAAACCCATACAAAAAGAATCACAAATTTCCCAATTTTCAAAGGTCTTAACCCATTTTTCCATTAGCTCTAGAGTAATATCTTTGGGATTATATATCTTTGAACATAGGATTCGAGCTTCGTATATATTTGTGTCAAATAATTCTAAAGCTATTTGATTATTTTGTCCTATTTGTTTTGCTAACACTTTTAAATCTTTATGATAAATACCTAATGAATTATTTGAACTAATTCCAAACTTTTTTTCTTTAAATACTATTTTTTCAGGATTTGAAAGTTTATTTAATTCATCTAAAATATTTTTCAATGTCATTTATATTCCAAATATTAAGCTTTTTTAATCAATAATCGTTCTTCTTCAAGTGTTAAGTATCGCCAAGTTCCACTTTCAACTGTAGAGTTAAAACTACCAATACTAACTCTCGTAAGAGTTACTACTTTTAAAGGCGTTCCAAATTTTGGGTCTTTTAATGCTCCAAAAAGACGACGTATATGCCGATTTTTTCCTTCTTCAAGTTCTATTTTAAGTTTTGTTTTTGCACCACCAAACCCAAGTTTTTCAACTTTAGCCTTAAGTAATCCGTACTTACTCTCAACCCCAACTCTTGCTTGCTCAATATGCTCATCTGTTACATGACCTCTAACCCAAACTTCATATATCTTTTTACAATTTCCAGGTTTTGTTAGCATATCATTTATTTTACCACTTGTAGTAAATAATAAAATCCCTCTTGATTCTAAATCAAGACGACCAATTGGCATCCATCCTTTCTCATAAGCCCATTGTGGTAAAAGATCATAAACTGTCTTTCGTCCAAGGTCATCAGACCTTGTTACTAAGTAGCCCTTAGGCTTATTTAAAACTAACAGTAATAAAGAATCGTTTATATTTCTATTCATTAAGTATATTCCTTAAATTCTCAAGGGAGTATAGTAAAATATAAATTAAATAATCATTCAAAGTATTCTATTTATTTAAGTCTTCTGTACTATACTCTAATGTTAGACAAACTTATCCACAAGGAAATAAAATGAGTGCTGAAAAGAAAGCAAGTAACGCTCTAGCAAGAGCACATTCTGCAAATGACAATATCGAACTGATTATGGAATTCTTAAAAGATTTACCAATGACATTAACACTAGATCATAACCAAACTGCAGCTTATAAAAAAGCTTTTGCTCATCTAGAAGAAAGACATACAAAAACTGATTAATCTTTCTTTAAAAGCTATCATAATTTCAATAATCTTGATGGCTTTTTCTCCTCCTTTATTATATCTTTACATTTTTATTTTATAATAGACAAAATATTAAAGGATTATCATGGATACTTATTTTAAAATTTTACAAGAAAAAGCAAAAAAAATCGATGCAGATATAAAAATATGCGGTTATGATAAAGATTGCATAAAAGATATTCTAGCAAAAAAAGTTCGTTCAAAGTTAGAGAATGAAGAGTTATTTATTATCAAAGAAAAAGCTATCAAAATTGAAGCTGTTATAAGTAGTGATAATAAAGATAGAAATTCACTTTTAGATGCCATAGAAAATAGAATCAAAGAAATATTAGAAGAAGAAAATGAACGCTATACAAGTATTGAACTACAGCAGAGCTTCATGCCTTTAGATTTAGGATAAGCTATACCTTCTCTTCAATTTTGATTTTCATTTCAATTTTTTGAATAAGTCTTTTCACTATCTCAAGTTCTTCTTTTGACACAATATCATCTTTAGTTTTAAGATTTTCCAACTTTGTGTCAAAACAAAGCAGTATTTTTTCATATCTAGTTGTTTTTCTATTTTTGGGAATCAGTTCTTTTATTTTTGCTTTGAGTTCTTTATACATAGTAGTCCTTATCTAAACATACTACATAAGAATAGTTACCGTTTGATTACATCCCTTATTTTATAAAGCTAGTTATAAATTTTCTTGTTTGTGGATTCTTAACTTTTTTGATATTAGTATCAGAAAAAATACTTTTTAATTCTTCAAGAGTAAATATATTTTGTAAACTATCAGCAGACACATCTTTTAAGACCTTATCTCTAACTGTTTCAAATGAAAGAGGAAAATCAGCGTCATTTTTACTTAGTAGAAGATTGTACACATCAGAAGCACTCATACAGTAATCTGAACATATTTTTTCTAAATGATGTATGTGTTTGTTAGTCATAAGATTCTTGCCTATGTTTAAAATCAACAATTGCAATAATTAGCTTATCATCTTTTATTAGATAAAAAAGTCTATAGTTTCCAATTCTATATCTATAATATCCTTCAAGATTATCTTTTAGTTTTTTAATATTAGAACCATAAAAAGGATTTTCTCGAAGTTGAGGATAAACAAAATTTACAATCTTAGAATATAACTTTTTATCTATTTTCTTCTTTACCTTTTCAAAAGTTTTTGTTTCTGCAATTTGATATTTAGACAATAGTATAATCGCCATTTTTCAAATCATCTAATCCATTCATTAAATTTTGAACAAGTTCTTTATCTTCTAAAATTTCATTCATTTCATCATTTTCTACAAATTGTGAAGATGTCAAGTATTGAACTGTAGCAAACTCTATAAAATTTGAAAGATTTCTTTTTTGTCCATCAGCAGCGAGTTTAATCATATCGTAAACAGAATCATCTACTCTCATTGTTACAGTTTTCATAAATCATCCTTTGAATATTAATTAATACTATTATATTCAATTTTATTCACTTTGTCAATTTATTAGAATAATTAAAAAGACCCAAGGTATTCATTTCTTAAAAAAAGTTGCCTGTTTTCTTTAATTTTAGTTAAAAAACATAAGCGATTTAAAGTTGATTGACCCTTTATCTAATTTTTAGACACATAGCTTTATAAATTATTACAATTAAAAATTTCATAACTATTAGATTTTATTTTTATAAGTACTTTGCTATGACTAGGATTAAGGTAGATAACTTTTCTTTCTGTTTCAATATTTGAACATAAATGGTTTCCAAAATCAACCTTTAATGCTATTGATTCAATTAGTTTACTTTTTTTACCTTCTTCCATATAAGGATAAGCAAACCCCATAAAAGAAAAAAGTAATATTATTCCATTAATTACCAAAATACCTCTTTGTTTAAACTCTAAGGAAGTATTACTACTTGGGAAAAATAATTCATATATAAATATGAATAAAGAGAATACACCAATTATTAAAATACTACCTGAGATAATAGATAAAAAATATATACCTGTTACAATTGGCTGAGTATAAGTAAAAACATTTGAGTTTACACCAAAGATGTCATTTAATTGAGAATCTGCATTAACAGAAAGATATAGAATTAGAGATAAACTAAAGAAAGAAAAAAGTAATTTTGTACTTTTATATTTATAATACCATAGATTAAAGAATCTATTTTCATAATACATAAATAGAAGCCAAGAGGATAATATGAAACTAATAATATAAAGAATATTATTTATATAGTATTTAGCAAGAGCTAAAAAAAACATAGAGACAAAAGAATAAATAAATATTTTTGTTAAATCATTTCTTTCTATAAGATTTTCCTAATAATAAAAACTATAACAAGTTTTATGTAGATTTCGTCAAAGTCTGACGAAGGTGTACTACTAGTACATCAAAGTCAGTCTTTAGCGAAGATGCGCCGAAATTACGGCAAAAAGATTATTCCCACTCGATTGTTGCAGGAGGCTTAGAAGAAATATCATAAACAACTCTATTAATTCCATCAACTTCGTTGATGATTCTTCTTGAAATTGTTTCTAATATTTCATGTGGAATATATGCAAAAGTTGCTGTCATTCCATCTGTTGCATTTACTATTCTTACACAAACAGTATTGTCATAAGTTCTATTATCACCCATAACTCCAACAGATTTTACGTTTAGAAGTACAGTAAATGCTTGCCATGTTTTATCATAGTAACCTGTTGATCTTAATACATCTAACATAATAGTATCGGCTTTTCTTAAGATTTCTAAATCAGGAGTATTAACATCTCCCATGATTCTAATAGCAAGACCAGGACCAGGGAAAGGATGTCTTCCAATCATATCTTTTGGAAGTCCAAGCTCTAATCCTAAAAGTCTTACTTCATCTTTAAAGATTTCTCTTAATGGCTCGATTAACTCAAAAGTCATCCAATCAGGTAAACCACCAACATTATGATGTGATTTGATTGTTTTAGAAGGTCCTTTAACAGATACTGATTCAATAACATCAGTATAAAGTGTACCTTGTGCTAAGAACTCAATTCCATCGTGTTTTTTAGCTTCTGTATCAAATACTTCAATAAATGTTTCACCAATGATTTTTCTTTTTGTTTCAGGATCTGTAACACCTTCAAGTTTAGTAAGGAATTGTTCTGATGCATCAACAGTAATTAAAGGAACACCCCGAGCTTTAAACATAGCTTCAACTTGAGGTCTTTCATTTGCTCTTAATAATCCATTATCAACAAATACAGGTACTAATTGGTGACCAATTGCTTCTGCAAGTAAAGTAGCAACAACTGATGAATCAACACCACCTGAAACACCACATAATACTTTTTTATTTCCAACTTGTTTTTTAATTTTTGCAATTTGTTCTTTTGCAAAAGAACCCATATTCCAAGTTGATTCACAATGACAAATATGTTTTGCAAAGTTTTTAAGAAGCTTACTTCCTTCATCTGAATGATAAACTTCTGGATGAAATTGGAATGCATATACATTTCTATGAGTATCTGCAATAGCTGCAAACGGTGAGTTTTCACTAGTTGCGATTTTTTCAAATCCTGCTGGAATTTTTTCTACTCTATCGCCATGTGACATCCACACAATTTGACCATCTTGTGTATCTTTAAAAATAGGATTTTCTTTTTCAAAGTTTAACTTTGCTTTTCCATATTCATGATGATCAGCAGGAATTACAGAACCACCGAAGTGTTGTGAAATTAATTGCATTCCATAACAAATTCCTAAAATAGGAAGACCAAGTTCAAAAATTGTTCCATCTGGATGATATGAATCTTCAGCATAAACAGAAGCTGGACCTCCTGAAAGAATGATTCCTTTTGGAGTTCTAGCCATAATATCTTCAATACTTTCAGAATAAGGTACTATTTCAGAATAAACACCTGATTCTCTAAGTTTTCTAGCAATGATTTGTGTATATTGACTACCAAAATCTAATACTACTATTGGTACATGTTTCATATTTTAATATCCTCGTTTGATTTAAATAAATCTATTATAAAGTGCGATTATATCTAAAAAGTTGTAAAAATTTAGTTAAGTGAAAGAATAAGAGAGTTTGTTATTTATCCTGAAGATTTGTTTTACCACATTTAGGACAAGGATTACCAGGGTTTGAATAACAAGCATAACAAAACATAGTATCACAACCTTCACAGGTATATTTACAATGCTTACAAACATAGGTTCTAAGCCTTTTCATTTCTTTTTTTTCTTTCTTCTTAAAAAGCCATTCAAACATTTTATCACCTTTTTAATTTATTTTAATTTGATATAAATTTTAATCCATAAACCTAATGTCGCTAAGATTGTGTGTCCCATAAGACCAATACTAACACCAAAAGCTGTAATAACACCAGCTTTTTTACCTTGTGATAAAGAACGAGATAATACTAAAACCATATCTTGTCCAGGTATTAATATAATCATAATTGATGTGAAGATAAACACTAAAGTTATTGCTTCCATATATGTCCTTTAAAATGATTATATCCATAATATCATTTTTTTGACAAAAAAAAAGCTTGCATCTTAAAGATACAAGCTTTTTAAATCGATTAGAAAAAGACGTTTAATTAATGTCCTATTCCTAACATTTGATATTGAACATACCAAACTGCTATAGACACAAAGTATCCAATAACAATAATCCATGCATATTTCATATGTGCACCAAATGTATAAATACCATGTAATTTACCCATAACACCAACACCAGCTGCAGATCCAAATGAAATCATAGATCCACCAACACCAGCTGTAAGTGTAACTAGCATCCATTGATCAAGTCCCATAGTTGGATTTGCTTTTAAAACTGCTGACATAACAGGAACGTTATCAACTATTGCAGATAAGAACCCAACACCGATATTTGACCAAGTTGGTCCTAATACATCTGGATTATAAACTACTGCTGCTAATCCTAACCAACCAATAAAGTATAATGCTCCAACAGCTGCTAAAATACCGAAGAAGAACATTAAAGTGTTATTTTCAATCTTAGCCATTGAATGGAAAATATTGAAGTGATCTACACCATATTTTCTTTTTAATCCATAAGAATAAATTTTTAATAAAGAAAGACCGAACATCATACCCCACATTGCTGGAAGATGTAACACTTGGTGAGACATAACTGCACAGAAAATTGTAAATACTCCTAAGAACATAACAACTTTTGCACCTTCTGCCATTACAGGTTTAACTTCTTTTGAAGCATCAAACGCTGGAACTTCATCTGGAACAAATCTAGATAAAATAAACGCAGTTACTAAATATCCAAGAATTGAAGCTGGAAATAAGAATAAGAAGTCTGTAAAAGCCCCTTTTCCTGCCGTCCAAGCCATAAGTGTTGTAATATCACCAAATGGAGACCATGCACCACCTGCATTTGCAGAAACAACAATATTAATAGCACCTGGTACTAAGAAATCTTTTCTTGTTTTTTCAATTGTAATTAATACAGTTGATAAAATAAGTGCAGTTGTTAAGTTATCCGCAATTGGAGAGATGAAGAATGCTAAAATACCAGTTACCCAGAATAACTTTCTATAAGTATATCCTCTAGAAATTAGTTTATATTTTAAAGCATCGAAAACACTCATATGAATTAATGATTCTATATATGTCATAGCAACAAATAAGAAGAAGAAAATCTCAGCAATTTCTAAGATAAGATGCTGTGCTTGAGTGTGAACTAATCCCATATCTAAGCCGTTTAAAGAGTAATAAACTGCAACTAACATAAACATAAATGTACCTATAAATAAAGCTGGTTTTGCCTTATCTATCTCATATTTTTCTTCTGCCGCTACAAAGTAGTACCCTATTACAAAAATAAATAAACATGCGAAACCAACCCATGTCATTGTAATATCAGGTATTGCTCCTGTGCTTGCTGAACTAGCGAATAACGAAACTGTCGATGCCAGTAATGTCATTAATAATTTTACCATTAATTCTCCTTGATATAATGCGCTTCAAGCGAAGTAGTACGCTTGAGAGCTATTTCTTATTTAGATTTTGCCGTAAATAGCCTTAAAAATAATACAAATTGTAAATTTTTTGTCAAGAAAATGTCAACTTGTTAAACTCTAAGAATTTGGCCTTGATTTTATAAAGTGTGCGCCCATAGATTCTTTTCTATTAATTGCACTTTGTATAATATCTTTTGCTGTAAGTAATCTTAAAAATAATAATCTTCCAACATCTTTTTTCAAATATTCATTAATTTGAGATAAAGACTCTTCTAGTTCTTTAGGATCTCTTACAATTGAAGCTGCTTTCCACATAATCTTTCGTAAGTTGTTTTTAATTTTTTTATCAATTTCTTGATTTCTTGTATAAGATTTTATTGTTTTAGTATAATTTTCACATGATATTTTAAAATTTTCTTTCAATGAAGTTTCAACTGCAATTTGAGAGAAAACAAGCCCTTCTAATAATGAATTAGAAGCTAATCTGTTAGCTCCATGAACACCAGAACAAGCTACTTCACCAACAGCATAAAGGTTTTTTACACCTTTTACTTTTGCATCAAGAGTTGTTTCAATTCCACCCATTGCATAATGAAAGGCAGGAGAAATAGGAACTCTTTGAAAAGGTAAATCATAACCTAAATCTTTTAAATTTGAATAGATATTAGGAAATCTTTTTTTGAAGTATTTTTTTGTAAACATATCTAAAGATAAGAAAACTCCTAAACCAGTTTTTTTATGATAATCAAAAATAGAACGACTAACTATATCTCTTGGAGCTAGTTCTCCATCTTCATGATAATCTTTTAAAAATCTATAACCATTTTCATCTACAATATGAGCACCCTCACCTCTTAATGCTTCAGAAAGTAAAGGTTTTCTAGCAAAATGAGTTCCTTTTACAACTGTTGGATGAAATTGCATCATTTCCATATCTTTTAAACTTAAGCCTTTATGTGAAATAAGCCCTTGCATCTCTCCTGCTATTGCTGTTGAGTTAGTGTGATATCTATAAAGTGAGCCAATTCCACCACTTGCTATAATAGTATTATGAGAATAAACAACTTTTTGTTCTGTCTCAGAAGTAAAAAACTGAACTCCATAACAAACACCATCTTCAATTAGTAAATCATTTACAACAGCATTTGTTATCATTTCGTGCTGACATTGTTCAAGTAAAAAAACATGCATCATTCTTCCTGTAGCATCTCCATCTGCATGAAGAATTCTACTTCTACTATGTGCAGCTTCTTTTGTATATGCAAGCTCACCTTTATCATTTAAATCAAATTTTAAACCTGCTTCAATTATATTTGACACAGCTTTTAAAGATTTTTTACTTAAAAGTTCTACTGCTTCTTTATCGTTGTAGTTTACTCCAGCTGTCATTGTATCTTTAATATGAACAGGGATATCTACATCATCAACAGCAGTTGCTATTCCACCTTGAGCCCAAAAAGTATTACAATCCCAAGGAGATTTTTTACATAATACTAAAACTTTTTTATCTGCAGGAATAAGTCTTGCAGCATTTAAACCTGCAATTCCTGTTCCTATAATTACATAATCATATATCATTATTTTGAAACTTCTTTATTACTTTTTATTTTTGTAGTTTTATCCGACACATAAACAGGGTCGCCTTTGTAACCACAAGCACTAAAAGATAATACAAAACCTGCTATAATTAACATATGAAAAAATTGAATGAAATACTTAGTCATCTTAAAAATAATCCTGAATTCAGAAAGATTAACACATCATCTACAATAGAAAAGTTTATAGATGTACTTCCTTTAAAATTAAAAAAAGGAGTTAAGTTTGGCTATATAAAAGGTCAAACTTTATATTTTGTGCTAACCCATCCTGTTTATAAAATGGAGTTTGAGTATAACAAAGCAGATATAAAATCATTATTAAAAAATGCAAATTTTGACAATGTAAATGAAATAGCATTTTTTGTAACAAATAAAATTGAGAGAAAAACTAAAGAAATTATAAAAGAACCTTTGTTTAAAGAGCGTTCAAACGGTGTTTTTATAAATAAAGCCAAAGATGAGATTCTTTATAAAAAATTCGAATCAATTAGAAATATTATAATAAAGACTTAAATAAAATTTCTCTTTTTTTATAATCAGGACAATAAACTTCTACTAAATCCCAAAACTTTTTTGAATGATTTTTGTATTTAATATGTGCCAATTCATGAATAACAACATATTCAGCTATTTCTATTGGGAACTTACA
The DNA here is from genome assembly GCA_947503785.1 of uncultured Campylobacterales bacterium. GTDB lineage: Bacteria > Campylobacterota > Campylobacteria > Campylobacterales > Arcobacteraceae > Poseidonibacter. Next base: position 316,359 of record CANNFB010000001.1, read on the forward strand.
TAATTGCGTATTAAAGTTTAAACCATTTTTATAGTTACATGAACCCCAAGTTCTTTTATTTTTTCTATATTTTATTAATGTAGGATAGAGATTCATTAGTTTTGAATATTTTTCTACTAAGGGAGGAATTATTTCTTCTATTTTTATTCTATAAAATTTATCGAGATCTTGTATTTTATAATCATTTAATTTTTGTATTTTACCAAGATATAAAAATTCTTCCTCAGATAAAGTATTTAAATCGACTTGTTTTAAGCCTTTTATCAGCCACTCTTTTTTTCTTCTTAATAAATCTTTTGCATCTTGCACTGAAAAATAGATATTTGCTTTAATTTGTATTTCTTGATTATTTATAACTCTTAAATAACAATGTTTAATACTTTTTTTATTGATTAAGTTAACGGTAACTACCAAAGAATCAAGATTATGCTGAAATTCCAAACTTTTCCTTAAGATTATTTTGTTATAATTTACCAATTATATCATAGAAATATGATCAATATTACATACAGAGGATACATTAATGAAAATTGCGAACAGAATGGAAAAACTATCTCCCTCAGTTACTATGGCAATTACTGCTCTAGCTAGGGAGCTAAAAGCTCAAGGTAAAGATATATTAAGTTTTAGTGCAGGTGAACCTGACTTTAATACTCCAGAAGTTATTAAACAAGCAGGAATTCAAGCTATATTAGATGGACATACAAAATATACAGCCGTTGAGGGAATTACCCAAACTAAACAAGCAATCATTAATAAATTAAAACGAGACCATAACCTAGAATATAACTTGGATCATGTTGTAATTAGTAATGGAGCGAAACATTCACTTTTTAATCTTTTTCAAGTACTAGTTGAAAAAGGTGATGAAGTAATTATTCCTGCACCTTATTGGGTTACATATCCTGAACAAGTAAAGTTTTCAGATGGTATTCCTGTAATTATTGAAACAGATGATTCAAATGACTTTAAGATCACAGCAGAGCAATTAAAAAATGCGATTACTGACAAAACAAAAATTCTTTTATTAAATACACCTTCAAATCCATCAGGTGCTGTTTATACAAAAGAAGAATTAGAAGAATTAGGAAAAGTTCTTGAAGGTACAGAGATAATAGTACTTTCTGATGAAATGTATGAAAAAATAATGTATGATGATAAAAAGTTCACAGCAGCAGCTGAAGTATCTCATGACATGTATAAGAGAACAGTTACTATCAATGGTTTAAGTAAATCAGTTGCGATGACTGGGTGGAGATTTGGATATTTAGCAACTCCTAATACAGACCTTGTAAAAAGTATGATTAAACTACAAGGTCAAGTAACTTCAAATGTAAACTCAATAACACAATATGCTGCAATTCCTGCACTTGAAGGAAAAGCAGATGAAACAATGGAAATCATGAGAAAAGAGTTTGAAAAAAGAAGAAATGTTGCTGTTAAATCTTTCAACGAGATCAAAGGTTTAAGTACATTTAATCCAGATGGAGCATTTTACTTATTTATTAATATTCAAGATGTTACATCTGATTCTATGAAATTTTGTGCAGATTTACTAGAAGAGAAAGGTGTAGCTTTAGTGCCAGGACTTGCTTTTGGAACTGAAGGTTATGTTCGTTTTTCTTTTGCTACAGATTTAGAAACAATTGAAGAGGGAATTAGAAGAATCAAAGATTTTGTAGAGAATAAATAACTATGACTCCACAAAAAAAAGCTACGGTCGTTTCTTCATCAGTTGCGGCCCTTTTAACTATTATAAAACTTGTAATAGGTATTGCTAGTGGATCAGTTGCTGTTTTAGCTTCAGCAATTGATTCTGTTCTGGATATGTTTGTATCACTTTTCAACTATTTTGCAATATCAAACTCTGAAAAACCAGCAGATAGAGAATTTAATTATGGTCGAGGAAAAATTGAAGCATTAGCTTCTGTTATTGAAGGTACAATTATTACTGTATCTGGATTATTTTTACTTTATCAAGCGATACAAAAAGCAATAAATGGTGAGATATCTAAGTATGTTGAAGTATCTATTGTTGTTATGATTATCTCACTTGTGATTACAATTTTTTTAGTAATTTACTTAAATAAAGTTGCTAAAAAAACTAAATCTATGGTTATTAAAGCCGATGCACTTCACTATAAAACAGATGTTTATTCAAATGTTGCTGTTTTGACATCTTTAGTACTTGTACATCTTACAGGATATGAAATAATTGATGTTCTTGTAGGAAGTGGTATTGCTTTATATATTATTTACTCTGCCTATGAATTAATTCATGATGGTGTTTTAGTTTTACTAGATAGAGCAGTTGATAGTAAGTTAGTTCATAAAATTGAAGATATAATTAAACATAATGAAAATGTAAATGCTTATCATCTTTTAAAGACAAGAGAAGCTGGTCACCAAACTTTTGTTGAAGTACATTTAGTTTTTGATTGTATAATTACACTTATGAACGCACATAAAACAAGTGATAAAATTGAACAAGAAATAGAAAACTTAGATAAAGATAGAGACTGGATAATTAATATTCATATGGATCCTTATGATGATTTTGAAATTAATGATGAGAAATAAATAAGGAAGAAAATGAGAAATATTTTATTTATACTATTATTTATAACTACTACATTATTTGCAAACGGCAAAATTGATTACCGAACTGCAAAAATTTATAAAGATGATATTTCCTCTATTAGTGCTTTTGCTATGCAAAAAGAAGGAGCCTTGTTAATTGATGTTAGAACTAAAGCAGAATTTAAAAAATTAAGAGCAAAGGATTCTTTAAATATTCCTATATTCTATGCAAAAAATGGGAAAAGAGTATTTAATAGAAACTTTCTAGAAGAAATTTATAAAGTATCACAAGAGAATATAAACAGAAAAATAATCCTAATTTGTAGAAGTGGTTCAAGAACAAAACTAGCAAGTAATTTATTAGCTGAACAAGGTTTTACTAAGGTATATAATGTACAGCGTGGATTTCAATATGATTGGTTAAAAGTAAAGCTTCCCACTGAAAAATAATAATTTTTTACTCCTTAAATATTTTTGTTAAATAATAAAGTTTATTTAGATATAATCATTGATATATTAAAGGAATTTTATGAATTTTATCAAAATTTTGGGTGCAAGTGGAAGTAGAGCTAAAGGAATGGGAACAACATCATTCCAAATCTTCAAAGATATCATAGTTGATGCAGGAAATGTAATAAACTCATTGGGCGATGAAGCCTTAGATATAAATCATGTATTTTTAACACATTCTCATACAGACCATATTTCTGATTTACCATTTGTAATAGAAAGTTTTTTTGAAAAAAGAAAAACTCCTTTAACTATCTATGCTTTAAAAGAAACTATCGATGTTTTAAAAGATCATGCTTTTAATAATTTAGTTTGGCCAGATTTTACAAAAATACAATTAGTGAATTCTAATGAAAATTCTTTAATTTTTAGAGAAATTAAAGTAGATGAAATTATTAAATTACATGATTATGAAATAAGAGCTTTTCCAGCTGTACATATAGCCGGTGCTTGTGGTTTTATAATAACTAAAAACAAGCAAGGTTTTATGATAAGTGGAGACACATATAAAAACCCTATTATCTGGGAAGAACTAAATAAAAATAAAGAGATAAAATCTCTTCTATTAGAATGTTCTTTTCCAGACAAGTTAACTTCATTTGCAAAAAGTACAAGCCACTTATCTCCCCAACTTATTAAAGAAGAATTAGAAAATTTAGAAAGAGATGATATAACAATTTTTTTATATCATATAAAACCTGTATATGATAAAGAAATTAAAAAAGATATTAAAAAACATGAATTATTAAAAAATGGTGGTAAAATTTTAGTAGAAGGGGATGTTATCCATATTGATAAAGGAACGATTGAACACAATTTAATTAGTGAAGATATGTTCCAAGAAATTATGAAAATTAATCTTTCTTTATCATCAGAAATGGATAAAGACGTACTGCTAGAAAAAATTCTAACCCTACTTAGAAAACTAACATCAGCAGATGCAGGAACACTATATCTTAAATCAAAAGATGGAACTAAACTTGATTTTAAAGTTGTACAAAATGATCCTTTAAATATAAATATTGGTGGAGCTAAAAAGAATCTTGATTGGGAGTCATTGCCTTTTATTTTAGAAGATGGCTCTTTAAATAATAAAATGGTTGCTGTTGTTTGTGTAAGTGAAAAAAGAATTATTAATATTAAAGATGTATATAGAACAACAAAATACATTTTTAAAGGTACTAAAGATTTTGATCAAACGACAGGATATAGATCTAAATCTATGTTAGTAATTCCTTTAATTAATCATGAAAATGAAGTTATTGGTGTTTTACAATTAATTAATAAAATGGATAACCATAATATAGTAGATTTTAATAAAACTGATGAAAATATATTAAAATCACTAGCATCTCAAGCTGCAATGTCACTTACAAATACTCAATTAGTTTTAAATTTAGAAGAGCTTTTAAATGCATTTGTAGCAACAATTGCAAAAGCCATTGATGCAAAATCTCCTTATACAGCAGATCATATAGGAAAAGTAGAAAAAATTGCTCTACTTTTAGCAAAAGCTATAAATGACGATAAAACAATTTATAAAGATGTTTCATATAAAGACAATGATTATAAACAAATTGCTTTAGCAGCATGGATGCATGATATTGGAAAAATTTCTATGCCTGAACATATAATTGACAAATCTACAAAGCTTGAAAAAATATTTGATCGAATTGAATTAATAGAATCTAGATTTGAAGTAATAAAAAGAGATGTGGAAATCAACTATCTTAAAAACAATATAAGTAAAGAAGAATTTGATGAAAAAATCGTAACTTTAAATGATTATATAGAATTTTTAAAAGCCACTAACAAAGGTGGTGAATTCATGCATGATGACAATGTAGAGAAATTAAATAAAATAGCTAAATTAACTTATATTAAAAATGGAAAAACTATTCCAATTTTAAATGAGGACGAATTCTATAATTTATCAATAATAAAAGGAACTTTAACACGTGAAGAGATAGATATTATTAGAAATCATGCCAAATTATCTCTAGAAATGATTTCAACATTACCTTTCCCAAAAAAATATGCAGATGTTTTAAATATCGCATGTAATCACCATGAGAAATTAAATGGAGAAGGATATCCAAGAGGACTTACCGCAGATGAAATTACACTAGAAGATAGAATAATGATTTTTGCAGATGTATTTGAAGCATTAACAGCATCACAACGTCCATATAAAGATGCAATGAAATTATCTCAAGCATATAATATTTTAAATAATATGGTTCAAAAAGGTGAAATTGATAAAGAACTAACTGAATTCTTTTTTAATCATAAAATTTTACATACTTACGCAAATGATTCTTTATCAGCTGACCAAATTGATATAAAGTAGAAAGATGCCCGTAGGATCAAAAATAAAAGAAAATTCTATTTATATATTATCATCTATTATTATTGCTACTTTAATTAGTTTTATTTATATATTTACACCTAAATTACCTTCTTCTATAGACAATAGATTAAAAGATTATATGTTTAATATAAGGGGTGAAGTAGCTCCCAAAACAGATAGTGTAGTAATTATTGATATTGATGAGAAGTCTTTGCAATCTTTAGGACAATGGCCTTGGTCTAGAGATATTCTAGCAACTATCTTAAAAAATTTGTCTAGTAATGATATTGCAATAATTGGATTAGATATTGTTTTTGCAGAACAAGATAGAACCTCTCCACATAAAATATTTGAGAAACTAAATATAGAAAAAGAAAATATACCTAATTATGATTCTGAGTTTGCCCAAACTGTTGCTTCAACACCTACAATATTAGGTTATCAATTTGAGTTTCAAGCACTAGATCATATTAACAAAGAAGCACCTGCAATTCAAACAATGTTTATTGAAAAAAATAAAAAGCTAGGGGAGAATTACTTATTGCAAGCAAAGGGAACAATTTTAAATATTCCAGTAATTCAAGATAGCTCATATTCTAGTGGATTTTTTAATAACATTCCAGATGATTCAGGAGTGATTAGAAGTGTTCCACTAATTATTTCTTATGATGATGAGATATATCCATCTCTAGCACTTGAAACACTTAGAATTGCATTGGGTATAAAAAGAATCACTATCAACTATGATGAAAATGGAGTGAAAAATCTTCAATTAAATGACTATCTTATTCCTACAGATAGACATGGTAGATTGATTATTAATTTTAGAGGAAAAGAAAAAACATTTAAATATATATCAGCAATTGATATTTATAATAATAACTTTAAAAAAGAAGATATAGTAAATAAAATTGCTCTAATAGGAACTTCTGCTGCTGCTTTAATGGATTTAAGAGCCACTCCTTTTGAATCAATATTTCCAGGAGTAGAAGTTCATGCGAATGTAATAGATAATATTATTGCAAAAGATTTTTTATATGAGCCATCTTGGGTTAATGGTGCAAATATATTCATCATTTTTTTATTAGTATTGATAGTAGGCTATTTAACAAGAAAAATTCACTTGTTATTTATTCCTTTTTTAATTACAGGTTTACTATTTTCTGCTTCTTATTTAATTTACTATACACTTTTTAATTATGGTTTAGTATTAAATATATTTTTCCCACTAATGACTATTGTATTATCTACAATTGTTACTATAATGTTGCAATATTTTTATGAAATTAAAAAGAAAGATGAAATTAAAAATAAGTTTGCGTCAAAAGTTTCAAAAGATGTAATGGAACAATTATTAAAAAATGTAAATAATAAACAATTAGAAGCTCAGAATAAAGAAATAACAGTATTTTTTAGTGATATTAGAGGTTTTACTAAAATTTCTGAAGATATAAAACAACCTGAATTATTAGTAAAATATATCAATAAATATATGACACCAATGAGCGAGATAATTACAAAAAACAAAGGCACAATTGATAAATATATTGGAGATGCTATTATGGCATACTGGAATGCTCCTTTTGATATAGAAGACCATGAAGATAAAGCGGTAAAAAGTGCACTTGAACAATTAATAGAACTAGAACAATTAAATATAACACTCAAAAAAAACAATCAACCAAGAATTGATATAGGAATTGGTATAACAACAGGTATTGCAACTGTTGGTGAAATTGGAAGTATTGGACGAAGTGATTATACAGTGATTGGTGATACTATCAATATTGGCTCAAGAGTTGAATCTTTATGTAAGTATTATAATGCAAAATTAATTATTACAAACTTCACTAAAGATAAATTAAAAGATACTTATATTCTTAGATATCTTGATTATGTTCAATTAAAGGGTAAGGATGAAGCTATTGAATTATGGGAAGTTATTAATGAAGATGCAAATACAGATGGTTTTAAAGTAGAATTAGCAATTTATAATGAAGCTATTAAATTATATAAAGAAAAAGAACTACATGAAGCAAAAAAAATATTTAATAAATTAAATAAAACAAATCCAAGCGAAATATACAAAATATATTTACTAAGATGTGAAGATTATATAAAGAATAAAGAATTCCAAGAGGTTTATAAACATGAAAATAAATAATAAAAGTTTTTTATTAACAACAATTTTATTTTTCCCATATTTAGGTCTAAGTGCTGATACTTATACCTTATACATTGCATCAAGTAAATATAAAGATGTTGCAAAAAACTATATAGAAGAAGTTAATGATTTATTAAAAATTGAAAACTTAGTTGTAAGAACACATAAGAAAAAAAATTATAGTTTAATAGTTAATAAAATAAAAGACATTCAAACAGCAAAGAAATTACAAAAGAAATTACAATTAGAATCAACATATACAGATACTTTTATTAAAAAAGAGAAAAATGATTTAAAATATGGAGTAATATATTACACAAAATTTATGCTGGATAATAAAACTATTATAAAAGAAAAAAAAGCAGATGAAACAGAATATATTTTAGATGTAGAATCATCAAATGAATATATCACTGCTTCAACAATGTATAATATAGGAAACTATAAAAGATCATATGAACTATTTAATAAACTCTTTTATAAGCATAACTACAATTTAAATGTCAACTACTTCCTAGCACAAAGTGCAATTAAATTAGCAATGTACGATGAAGCATCAATAGCACTTGAAAGAGTTTTAATACAAGACCCAACGTTTAATAAAGCTAGATATGATTATGCAAGACTTTTAACAAAATTAAAATTAAATAAAGAGGCAAAAGAAGAATTCAACATCCTCTTAAAAGAGAATATTACTGAAGAAACAAAAAAAGATGTTCAAAAGTATTTAAAGTTTTTAAATGAAAAGAAAAAATTAACTTCAAATTCTGCTACATTAATTTTAGGGGTAGGTCATAATACAAATGTAAATAATGGCTTATTAACTCAAGAATATAGACTTCCAGGATTAGGTGATATTTCAGTTTTAGGAGAAGAACCTATTAGTGATAATTTTCATAATGAAGTTATATCTTTTGATTTTAATAGAACTTTTAAATCTAATCCTGCAATAAGAATTAAAAACAATTTTCTAGCATATAATAAAAGTTATTTTAATGAAAAAAATGAAAACACTTCTGTTTTTTCATATAGACCTACATTATCTTATTTTTACAATAATAATATATATGCTTTAGATTTAAATGCATCTAGAGTTTTAAAAAAAGATGATAATGATATAAATGTATTTTCTTTCTCTCCATCTCTTACAAATAAATATTTAAAAGCATCATTAGAATATCAAAAACTTTTATATGTAAATAATATAAATAAAAGTAAGAATTTCGAAAAATATTCATTAGAATTTATATATAACTTACAAAAAAACTTAAAAATCTATACAAATATAGGAAAAATAATTAGAATAAAAAAAGAGCGTATAGACCTTGATAAAGTATCTAGAGCCATAGGTTTAAAATACAATTATACACTTAATAATAAAAATATGATATACTTAGGGTATAAGTTTGAAAGAAATAATTTTAGGTATTACAATATGTTTTTTGATAATAAAAGAAAAGATAGTACTCACAACTTGAATTTAAGTTATATATATAACATAAGTAAAAGTAATGTGATTAACTTATCAACTTCTTTTAATAGAAACAATTCTAATCAAGATGCATATTCATATGAAGAGTATGAAACTAAAGTTAATTATATAAAGAAATTTAATTGGTAAAAGATACAGGGGAAAATAATGAAGTTATTAATATTATTAATATTATTTACAAATATTTTATTTGCAAATGTAGGAAAGATTGTATCACTTAAAGGTGAAGCTAATATTACAAGAGACAATAAAACTTTTCAAGTAAAAAGAGATACTCTCTTGAAAGAAAAAGATTTACTTATTACAAAAAATAACTCTAAAGTACAAATTTTATTTAAAGATGAAACTATCATTTCTATTGGGAAAAATTCTACATTTAAAATTAATGACTATTTATTTGAAGATAAAGACAATGTAAAAGCAGAATTTTCTATGATTAAAGGTGTATTTAGAACAATCACTGGAAAAATAGGAAAAATTGCACCTCAAAACTTTAAACTAAAAACAAAAAGTGCTTCAATAGGAATTAGAGGAACACAAATAATCACTCAAATTACAGATGGCAAAGAAAGAATATTCTGTACAGAAGGTCAAATCGAAGTTACTCAAATCTCAACAAATCTAAAAATTATTGTTAATAAAGGTGAATTCATTGCTATGGAAAGAGCTAATGGAAATTCATTACAAAAAAATAAAACAAAAATAAAAGATTTAAAAGAAGTTAATCAAAATGTATCAGTTAATAAAAATAAAGCACAAGATTCTGTTACAAAAGAAGAAACTGTAGGACAAGAAGATAGTTCAACTCTAAATACACAAACAAATACAACTCAGACTGTTGAAACAGAAAATGTTGTTAAAGTAGTTGCTGACTCAGAATCAAATGATGAAGTATTAGAAAAAGTGAATGAAGAAGCGGAAGCTAAAAGATTAGCTGATGAAAAAGCTGAAGCTCAAAGAGTAGCTGATGAGAAACTAGCAGCTAAGAAAGAAGCTCAAAGGCTTGCTGATGAAGAAGCCCAAAGGCTAGATAATAAACGAATTGCTCAAGAAGAAGCTCAAAGACTTGCTGATGAAGAAGCCCAAAGATTAGCCCAAGAACAAGTTGCTGCAGCTGAAGCTCAAAGACTTGCGGATGAAGAAGCTCAAAGATTAGCCCAAGAACAAGTTGCTGCAGCTGAAGCTCAAAGACTTGCTGATGAAGAAGCTCAAAGACTTGCTGATGAAAATGCCAGTGAACAAGAAAAAGCTGACGCTGCTGAAGTTCAAAGACTTGCTAATGAAGAAGCTCAAAAATTAGCGGATGAGCAAGTTGCTGCAGCTGAAGCTCAAAGACTTGCTAATGAAGAAGCTCAAAGATTAGCAGACGAGCAAGCTGTAGCAGAAGAAGCTCAAAGACTTGCTGATCAAGAAGCTCTACAATTAGCAGCTGATCAAGCTGCTGCAGAAGAAGCTCAAAGACTTGTAGATGAAGAAGCCGCTGCTGAGCTTACTGCAAGTTTACAATTTTTAACACCAGATTCTTATTATGTAAATAATAATAGCAAAGCATCTTATGTTGGAAATTTTAATTCAACACCTTTTGATTCAAAAAGACAATATCTAGAGATTAAAGAGGACAAAAATAAAGTATCTATTCCTATGAATAGTACAATTTCTATGAATATTGATTTTGGAGCAGCTGATGATCAAGTAAGTAATGGAAAAGTTTCAGTAATAGGTTATACAGACTTAAAATTTGATGGACATTTTCATAAAGATAACAAGTTACATCTAAGACCAATAGATACAACATCAGGAAAAGGTGGGGATGCTTATTTTTACGGAGCTGAGGGAAATATTATAAAGGGTGATATAGATTTACATAATGATGATATAAAAATAAAAGCTGATTTTCAAGCTAGTAAATATAATGAAAATAGTCTAAATGAACTAACAGAACTTGATTACTTTACAAATAATACATCTACAGCAACATATAGTGGTGATTTTAATTCTTATACATATGATGAAGATACTCAATTTAAAAAACTTGGTTCTTATAAATATAAAATTCCAGATGAAACTTCTATTAATATGAATATAGATTTTGGAGCAACTTCTAATCAAATTACTGAAGGAAAAATAGATCATAAATTTACTAGTGATTTGAATTTTAATGGTTCTATTAGTGGAAATAGTTTTGAATTAACAGGTATAGAAAATACTACAGGTACAGGATCTGGAAATTTTTATGGTACTTCTGCAAATGTAATTAGAGGAGAAGTAGATATGACTGATTCTGATGAAATTCAAACTAAAGGTAAATTTGAAGCAAGTAAGAACTAATACTTCTTACTTGAAATAAGCTACTAATTGTTTTTTAGATAAACTCACACTAACTTAAAAACAGGAAAACTATAATTATATGGCATTAATAGACCTACAAAACATTTCAAAACAATATGACACAAAAGTTATCTTAAAAAATGCAAACTTTACTTTAAATCAAGGTCAAAGAATTGCAGTAATTGGTCAAAATGGCCAAGGAAAATCAACACTTCTAAAAATTATTACAGGTGAAACTGAACCTGATGATGGAATAAAAGCTATTGATAAATCTATTAAAATAGAAATGCTAGCTCAACATCCAAAATTTGATGATGATTTAATAGTAAGAGATGCTATTGAAAATCAATTGAAAGAATTAAAAGATGCAAGAGTTGAGTATGAGGAAATATCTCTTAAAATTGTAGATGATTATGAAAATACAGAATTAATCAATAGACAAAGTGAACTTGCAACATTTTTAGAATTCCATGATGCATGGGATTTGGACAATATGATTGAGCGGGTACTAAAAGAGTTTCATTTAAAAGAGTATGAATTCAAAGATGTTAATCTTCTTTCAGGTGGTGAACAAAGAAGAGTTTCACTAGCTGGTCTTCTATTGAAAAAACCTGATGTTTTACTTTTAGATGAACCTACAAATCATCTTGATGTATATATGGTTGAGTTTTTAGAACAACTTTTAATTAAGAAGAATTTCACTCTTATATTTATTTCACATGATAGATACTTTATTGATAACATCGCAACTTCAGTTATTGAAGTTGAAAATGGAACATTGCGTAAGTTTCATGGTGGATACTCATCATACTTAGAACAAAAGCAACAACTATTAGAGAATATGCAAAAAGATCATCATAATATGATTAGATTATTCAAAAGAGAAGCTCATTGGATGCAAAGAGGCGTTACTGCTAGACGAAAAAGAAATGTTAGAAGAAAAGCAGATTATTTAGATTTAAAACAAAAAGTAAAATCAAATCCAGCCGCAATTAGAAAAATGAGTGTGGAACTACAAAGAGAACAAAAATCTTTTAACAGTGAGGAAACAAGAACTCAAAATAAAAAGAAAATGCTATTTGAACTTGATGATATAGGTATCACATTAGGGGATAAACTTCTAATCAAAGAGTTTACTACTAGAATTTTACAAAAAGACACTATTGCAATTGTAGGACCAAATGGAACGGGTAAATCCACAATGCTTAAAATATTTATGGAAAAACTAAAAATTGATTCAGGTAAATTTAAAAAAGGTGATTTTAAAGTAGGATATTTTGACCAACATCGAGAAATGCTAAATGACAATCAAACTATCATGCACACATTTTGTCCAAATGGTGGAGACTTAGTTGAGTTAAACGATGGTAGAACAATGCATGTTTATGGTTACTTAAAAAATTTCTTATTTCCAAAAGAGTACTTAGAAAAGAAAATTGGAGTATTGAGTGGTGGCGAAAAAAATAGAGTTGCTTTAGCTCTTTTATTCACTAGAAATATCGATTGTTTAGTTTTAGATGAGCCTACTAATGATTTAGATTTACCTACTATTAATATTTTAGAAGAGTATCTAGAAAACTTTCAAGGTGCTATTATATTTGTATCTCATGATAGATATTTTGTTGATAAGATTGCAAAAAAACTATTTGTTTTTAAAGGTGTAAACGGGCAAGTAGAAGAAAGTTTTCAACCTTATAGTGAATACTTAGAAATTGAAAAAGAGTTAAAAGATTTAAACTCATTAGAAAAAAGTTTAAAAAAAGAAGAAATTGAAAAAACTAAAGAAATAACAAAAAAGAAACAAGTAAAACTTTCATTTAATGAGCAAAGAGATCATGAAATGCTTCCAGATGAAATAGAAGCTTTAGAAACTAAAATAGAAGAAATTAACAACTGCCTTATGGATTCAAAGTGTTATGAAGCTAAAGGTATAGTTGCAGTATCTAAAGAGCTTGAAGAAGTAGAAGCGATTTATGAAACAAAAGTTGAAAGATTTCTAGAACTTGAAGAGTTAATTGAGAGTTTTAACTCTTAAAAAGATATAATAATCAAATAAATAATAAAAATACAAGGATTGAAATGAGTTTAAAACAACAACTAAAAGATGATGTTAAAACAGCTATGAGAGAAAAAAACATAGTTAAAAGAGATTCAATTAGATCAATAAATACAATGATTAAACAAATTGAAGTTGATGAAAGAATAGAATTAGCTGATGAAGATATTATTAAACTTATTCAAAAAGGTATCAAACAAAGAGAAGAAGCAATTACTCAGTATACAGCTGCTTCAAGAGATGATTTAGTTGAAAAAGAAGCTGAACAAATTGAAGTATTCAGACTTTATTTACCTATTCAAGCTACAGATGAAGAACTTGAAGCAGGAATGAAAGAAATCATTGCACAAGTAAATGCTCAAACTATGAAAGATATGGGAAAAGTAATGGGAACTGCAAGTAAAAAATTTGCAGGAATTGCTGATGGAAAAAGAATAAATGAAATGGTTAAAAAACTTTTAGCTTAATAACAATATTTTAGGATTAAATATGAGTAAAGAATTTCAAGAAGTATTTTCAAAACTAACTGAATCTGAGAAAAAAGAAGTAACAAAAAGTAAAATTGAAAGCTTAATAGAATTAGTTCCTATTCTTTTAGAAAGAGTTTGCGAAAAAAATGTAAATGAGTTAGCAACACTACTTAAACAGTCTGTTTTACCTTCAATTTGTTCTCAAACTGATGATGAAATAGAACAATTATTTGAAAATATAGATAAAGATAAAAATTTATTATTTGATAAAGAAGTACAAGAAAAAATACAAAGATTTATTGAACAAAGATTTGAAAGAGATAAACAAGTTGTAATTCAAAGAACTTCTGATATATCAAAGTTTGTTTCATTAATGGGACAATATTTAAATGATGCAATCACAAGTAGTGGTTCTGGTTCTAAAAATGTATTAAATATAAAAGAAAAAATACAATCTATTGATTTAACAAGTAATGGATTAATAGAGTTATCTGATTTACAAACAGAACTTATAAATGCAGCTTCATCAATAGAAGCAGAAATGAACACAGTAAGTGATAAATTGCAAAGTGGAAAAACTCAAGTTCAAGAACTTGAAGAAAAAGTAAATTCACTAGAAGAAGAACTAACTAAAACAAAAAATGAAAGTATGAAAGATCATTTAACAGGTTTACTTACAAGAAGAGCTTATAATGACGAAATCAAAAGAATAGAGAGTTCTTATAAAAGACATAATACTCAATATGCCGTAGTCTTTTTTGACTTAGATTTTTTCAAAAAAGTAAATGATACTTATGGACATGAGTGTGGAGATGTAATTTTATCTACATTTGCTAAAATATTAGAAAAAAACACTAGAGATCATGATATTGTTGGAAGATATGGTGGAGAAGAATTCGTTGCCATTGTACATTTTAATTTAAATAGAGAGCTTTTACAATATTTAAAAAGAATTAAAACAATTGTTAATGCAAATAACTTTAAATATAAAGAGCACGAAATAAAAGTAACATTTTCAGCAGGTGTTTCAATAAGATCAGATCATGAATCTTATGATAGTGCTATTCAAAAAGCTGATATGCTTTTATACGAAGCAAAAGAGAATGGCAGAAATCAAATCAAACTTGAAGATGGAAAAACTATTTAGTTCTTCTATCTCTAAGATTTTCTATTCTTACTACATTTACTAAAAATTCAGCTACAATCCTTTCAATACTTATACTACTTGATCTGTATTATAATATCGTTTTTGCAATCTTTCAAAAGCATAAAAACAACCTATTGATAGCCTAGATCTACACTAAATTATTACTTACTAATTAATTGTTAGGCTTCTTTCCATGAATACATAATATATTATAGTTTTATAAAATATACTAAAATCATGCCCTACTTTTATGGAGTAAATTAAAATGGTACAAATAAGTAATCAAATATTTTGTAAGGAATCTCTTATGAAATTAGATATAAAAACAGGGAAATTACCAAATCCTTATTATGATTTACCTTTTATGCTTATTGAGAACTTTCTGCCTTTGAAAATGTGTGAAGATATAACTTCATCAATGAGATCAAATCAAGATATATGTGAAGCAGAAATTAGAAAATATGAAGCAATTAAAATTCAAACAGGAAAAGACACCTCTATAAGAAAAACAAATATTCATAAATTAAAACCTATTCATGAAAATATATACAATGAAAGTTTTACTAAACATCAAGAAAAGATAGAGAAGTTTTTTAATCTATGTATTACAACATCAACTGAGATTCAAGCTTTAGAGTATACAAAGGGTTCATTTTATAAGCAACATAGTGATGATTCTAGTGTTTTACTTAAAGATAATGAAGTTATTGGTTTTCTTCCAGTTGCATTAGAGAGAAAAATAACATCAGTTTTATTTACGACAAATCATAGTGATATAGTTTCTAAAAACAATTTCAATGGTGGAGAGCTTATTTTTAATTATTTATATGATAAAGATGGAGAGACAATACAAATTAAACCAAAAGCTGGTGATATGATTGTCTTTTTTAGTAACCCCTACTTTACACATGAAGTTTTAGAAGTGAAAAAAGGTTATAGAGTATCTTTAGTTCAATGGCATGATGCTATTATGAACTAAAAATATACTCTAATAAGATTTCTTTTTTTATTAATTTAGTTGTTGCATTTGAAGTTGCTTCTGCAATTATTTTAGGTGCACAAGAAGCTTCATAAGCTTCTTTCCATCTTAAAGCACATAAACACCACTTATCACCTTCTTTGAGTCCTACAAAACCATACTGTGGCAGTGAAGTTGTTAAATCATTTCCTTGCGCTTTCGAAAAGTCTAAAAACTCTTTTGTAAGAACAGCACAAACCGAATGCATACTTGTATCTTCTTGTGAAGTTCTACAAACACCGTCTCTATAAAAACCTGTCATTGGACTTGTACAACAAATTTCTAAATTTGTTCCTAAAATATTTGTTTGCATAATTATCCTTTTATTCTTGAATAGTCCAAATAAATTTACTCTTATCAAATTTATGTTCAGGAAGCTTATTTAAAATACTATTTTTCACTTCTTCACTTATTGTTTTTGTTCTACTTAAAATCCATAGGTACTCTCTATTTGGACTTCCAACTAGCGCATAATTGTAAGCTTTATCTAAATCAATTATCCAATAATCTCCATAAAAAGGTTTAAAGAAACTTACTTTTAATTTTGAGTTTGTTCCATCAAGAGCATAAGCTTCGCCTATTGCTTCTTTTTGTTCACCATCCTCGATATTTGTACATTTATTAATTACTTTTATTTTTCCATTATCTTTTAACTCATAAGTTGCAGTTACATTCTTACATCCTTTTTCAAAAAAATGTTCAAATCTTGCAATTTCATACCAAGTACCTTTATACTTTTGAATATCTACCTTATCAACTGTTTGTAAATATGGGTCTTTCGCACCACATCCTACAAATAAAAATGCGATTATAAAACCCGTTATTAGTTTTATCATATCTTAACTCCTAGCTTTAAAATTTAATATTTCTTTTGTGATTTTATGTCTATAGTCAAACATTTTTTTTAGTTCATTTTGTATGAAAAAATCAAATAAATTTCCAAGCATTCCAAAAGGTAGCTCATATTCAACTACATCTTTTAACTCACAAATATTTCCTTTTTGAGTAAAAATATGAGAATGTTTCCAGTACTTAAAAGGTGATTTAAGCGCAATATCTACTAATAAATTTGGCTTTTTCATCTTATCTATCTTTACTTCCCAAGTAGTTGGAATAAAACTTTTTACTGTTTTTATTTTTAAAACTCCACCTTCCTGTGGTACAAAGTCTTTATTTATTAAATTAACTTTTGTATCAGGAGGTGTTATATTTACTAAATTTCTCATATCTGTATGAAACTCAAATAAGTCTTCTATTTTACAGTTTATTGTAGATATTTTTTCAAATTTTTTCATTTTCTTCCCTTATTCTACTAAGTTATCAATAGTAGAATTTATATTAGTAAATTCAAACTCAAAACCACTATCAAGTAGTTTTTTAGGTTTTACACATTGTCCATCTGTTAGTACTTTTGCACCTTCGCTAAATATTAAATTTAATACAAACTCAGGAAGAGGTAATATTGTAGGTCTATTTAGTTTTTTTCCTAAAGCTTTTGTTAACTTTAAATTTGTGGTTGGTTGGGGTGCTGTTAGATTAAATACACCATCAAGATTTTTATTTTCATATACAAAACCATAAGCATTTATTAAATCACTTATATGTATAAATGAAAAATCCTGTAACCCATCTCCAATAGTTCCACCAAGTCCAAATTTAAAAGGTGTTAGCATTTTTGCTAATGCTCCTCCATCTCCTAAAATAATTCCAAATCTAAAAATAGCAGTTCTTATTCCAAACTCTTTTGCTTTCAAAGCTTCTTCTTCCCAATCTTTACAAAGCTTTGCTAAAAAATCATCTTCATATTCAAAACTTTCCTCATCATAACAAGTTGTATTTTTGTATATTCCAACTGCTGAAGTAGAAATAAAAAGTTCTGGTTTCTTTTCTGCTTTATTCATTGCCCTAATCAAAGCTTTTGTAGTATCTAATCTACTATTATATAGAATTTTTTTATAAGATTCTGTCCATCTATTTATAATATTTGCACCAGCTAAATTTACAACAACATCTGAAGTTTCAATAATTTCTAATAGTTTTTTTTCATCTTTTAATTCTTCTCTTTTAATTCCAATTACATTGAAGCCTTTTTTTTCAAAAAAGTCTCTTAAGTTTGTTCCAACAAATCCACTTGAACCTGTTATTGCTAGAGTTTTCATAATATACCCCTTTTTTCTTACATGCACTATTATATACATTCTAGGATGTATTTGTATTATAAATATGTCATTTAAAAAGATTTATTTTACAAAATATATAAACTGACACATTAACTCTACTAAAAATACATAAGAACTCTATAATATAAATAAAAAAGGCTTCAAGATGGAACCTAAAAAAAGAATTTGGATTGTTGGTGGAAGTTCTGGAATTGGTTTAGAGCTAGTAAAGTTATGTCTAAAGAGTAATTATCTTGTAATTACAAGTTCTAGAAATGCTTCAAAGAGTGATGATTTAATTAAACTAAAAGAACAATTTTCAAAAGAGTTAAATTTATTAGATATGGATGTAAGTTCAAAAGAAGATGTAGCAAGTAAAGTAATAGCAGCATATTCTACTTATGATGGTTTAGATATTTGGTTTTATAATGCCGCAGCCTACGATGTAATGAGCATTAATTCATGGGATATTGAAAAATTTGAGCAAATGAATGAAGTAAATTATTTAGGAGTTATTAGAGTAATGTCAAATCTTCTTCCACACCTTCACAATAATAAAACAAGAGAAAATATGAAATGGATATGGAACTGTAGTCTGTCTTCTTATTTTGGACTTCCTCAAGGTGGAGGTTATTCTGCTCCTAAAGCTGCATTAGTAAATTTAGCAGAATCAATTCAACCTGAATTAGAAATTTCAAATATAAACTTACAAATAATAAATCATGGTTTTGTAAAGACAAGGCTAACTGCAAAAAATAAATTTCAAATGCCACAACTAATGGAAGCTAAAGAAACAGCAGAAAAAATACTTGAAGGTATGGAGAACTCTTCATCTTTTGAGATTAGATTTCCTTTTGGTTTAAGAATATTCTTAAGCTTATTAAAAATGCTCCCTTATAAAATCTCTTTAGCTCTTACAAAAAAGATGCTGCCATGAGTGAACTAAATAACACAAACGCAAGATTATATGCAAGGTTTTTTGAAAATATTAATAGAACTACTCCGATAGAAGAGTATGAAAAGGTATTTGAAAAAGATGTACGATTTAAAGACCCATTTCACGATATAGAAAATCTTGAAAAGTTATATAAAATATTCAAAGATATGTATGTAAAACTTGATAATCCAAGTTTTAAAGTTACGGAAATAATAGAACAAAATAATATTGCTTATTTAAAATGGAATTTCCACTTCTTATTTAAAGGTACAAATAAAGATGAATCTTTTGAAGGAGTTAGTAGAGTTGAGTTTAATAAAGAGAATAAAGTAATATCTCATATTGATTACTGGGACTCATCTAGTAATTTATATGAAAAGATACCTATTCTTTCTTTTTTTATGAGATTTATAAAAAGTAAGATAAATAGTTAATTATGCAAAATAAATTAGTACTTTATTATAGTCTTTTAGCAATTCCATTAGCGATTGTAGGTTTGCCTCTATACATATATCTACCAACTTTTTATGCAACTACAGTTGGAGTTGAAATAGCAACTGTTGGTTTGATAATTTTTCTTGCAAGATTAACTGATGTATTTACAGACCCATATTTTGGGTACTTAAGTGATAAAAGTGTTGAGTACTTTAATAGTAGAAAACCTATTATGATTTTAGGTTCTTTTATATTGATTTGTAGTTTTTATGCACTTATAAATCCAAATTTAGAGTTTCCAAAACTTTGGCTTTTAACTTTTTCTATTTTAGTTTATATTGGATGGAGTATGATTAATATTCCTTATTTAACATGGAGTAGCGAAATAAGTCAAAAGTATGAAGATAAAACTCTCTTAAATAGTTCAAGAGAACTCTTTACTATAATTGGTGTTTTAATAGCTTTACTTGTTCCTTATATTTATAAAGTATCAGAAGACTTTGAACAAACTTTACAAATACTATATCTCTCATTTTTAATTTTATTTATTCCTTTATTTTTTATCACTTTAAAAACAATAAAGATTAAAACAAGAATAAAAATAGAAAAATATACCTTTAAAAATCTTAAAAATATTTATAAAAACATGAGTGATTTAAAATATCTTCAAATTGGATACTTTTTTAATAACCTAGCAAATGCACTTCCAGCAACTCTGTTTTTGCTTTTTATTGAATTAGTTATTCAAGAAAAAAGTTCTGGTGGAATGATTTTAATTTTATACTTTTTCTCAGGAATCATTGCTCTTCCTTTTTGGAATTTTTTATCAAATAAAATTGGAAAGAAAAAAACTTGGATTAGCTCAATTATACTAGCTTCTACTGCTTTTGCTTTTGTACCTTTTTTACAAGCTGGAGATTTAAATGCTTTTATAATTATAAGCTTAGTCTCTGGATTATCACTTGGAGCTGATATGGCACTTCCAACTGCCATTCAAAGTGATTTAGTACAAAAAAGTAAAGAGTATGAGAGTAATATTTCTGGCTTATTATTTGGTATATGGACTATGATTACAAAGTTATCACTAGCTTTTACAGTAGCATTGAGTTTTGTAATTCTTGGGTTCTTTGAATTTGAAGCAAGTAATCCAACTTCTACTTCTTTACTTGTGTTATCTTTTCTTTATGGTATTTTTCCTGTGATTTTAAAACTAATTGCTATGCTTTTTATCAATAAATATTCTGATAAAAAAGCATAATCTTATCAACAAACATTTTATTACTACAAAAACTCTTCATATAATCATAGAATAACAGTACAAGGAGTTTGACATGAAGATGTTTTTTATAACTATTATTTCTTTTTCTTTTCTTTTATCTCAAACTCCCAAAGAGTTTAACAAAGCACCTAAGGTAGTTGATTTTGTATCAATTGAAAAATTCAGTGGCTTATGGTACGAAATTGCACGAACATACAATAGTTTTGAAAAAGATTGTGTTGGAGCAACTGTTGAATACAAACTAAGAGATGATTTAAATTATGACATTAAAAATAGATGCTTTGATACTGTAATTGGTGGAGATTTAATCGAATTTAATGGAACAGCAAAACCTTTAAACCAAAATACGATGGCACAAATACAAATGACTTACTTTTGGATATTTACTAAAAATTATAGAGTCGTATACTTAACTGAAGATTACTCCAGTGCCGTAGTAGTTGATAAAAATATGAATAATGTTTGGATTATGAATAGAACACCCTTTATGAAAAAAGAGAAGCTAGCTTACCTAGTTTCTTTTTTATCAAATCACATGGATATTAAAAGATTGATATACACTCCACAAGATTCGCAAGGACGATACAAATGAGTAAAGAAAAAATATATAAAATAGCAGTCTTAGGAGCTGGAATAAGTGGACTTGGATCTGCATATTTACTAAGTAAAAAACATGATGTAGATTTGTACGAAAAAGACAATAGATTAGGTGGTCATGCACGAACTTCGCAAGTTGAAGAAGATGGTAAAACATTTGGTGTTGATACTGGTTTTTTAGTATTTAATCACCCTACTTATCCGCTGTTAACAAAACTATTAAAAGAACTAGATGTAAAAATAGAAAATAGTGATATGAGTTTTGCTTTTTGGGATCAAAAAAGTAACTTAGCTTACAATGGTGAATCTTTAAAAGGTATGTATTTTCAAAAGAAAAACATCTTTTCTTATTCACATAATAAGATGATTCTTGATGTATTAAAATTTAATAAAAAAGCAAATAAAGATTTAGAAAATAATAGCAACGATTTAGACTTATGTTTAGGTGAATATTTAAAAGATTATTCACAATATTTTAAAGATCGATATATTATTCCAATGGGTTCATCAATTTGGTCAACACCTAGTGATAAGATGAGTGATTTTCCTGCACGTGCATTTTTGCATTTTTTTAAAAATCACGGATTATTAGGTGTTGATACTCATCACCAATGGCTTACTGTTAGTGGTGGTTCTATTAATTATGTTGAAAAAATATCAAAGAAAATATCTGGAAAAATCTTTAAAAATTCTGATGTAATAAGTGTAGAAAGAGAAGAGGATAAAGTTATTTTAATACATGCCGATAATTCCCAATCTATTTACGACAAAGTAATCTTTGCTATGCATGCACCTGATGCTTTGAATTTAATAGATGAGCCAAGTGTTGATGAGCTTAGGATTCTTTCTTGTTTTGAATATAAAGAAAATAAAGCAGTTTTACATACAGATAAAAAAGCTCTGTATCCTGATAAAAAAGTATATGCAGCTTGGAATTATAAAACAAATGGAAAAGATAAAAATGTGACATTGTCATATTGGATTAATCGCTTACAAAATTTAAAGAGTAAAAAAGAGTATTTTGTTTCGTTAAATGAAACAGAACAACTAGATGAAGTAATAGAAAACATAAGCTATGAACATCCACAATTTGATGCAAAAGCAATTGATGCTCAAAGTAAAAGAAATCTTATCAATGGCAAAAACAATACTTATTTTGCAGGAGCTTATTGGAGATATGGTTTCCATGAAGATGGATTATATAGTGCAAATACAATTGCAGAAGAATTTGGATGTGAATTATGAGTCACAAATTTTTTGAAGGAAGTCTTTATCATAAAAGGTATAGTCCAAAAGTACATGATTTTAAATATAAATTTTTTATGATTGATATAAATATATCAAAACTTGAAAAATTAGAGAACAAGTACTTTTCTCAAAATAGTTTTAATCTATTCTCTTTTAATACAAAAGACCATTTTGGGAAGAGTATTGATTTTAAAGAAAATATAAAAAACTTACTAAAAGAATATGACTTAGAAGCAACTGAAAAAATGAGATTTATTACCTTGCCTAGAATTGTTGGTTATGTATTTAATCCTATTAGTATTTTGGTACTTTTTGAAAATGATAAACCAACAAATATGATTGCAGAAGTGCATAACTATAATGGTGGAAGAGTTATCTATCCTGTTAAGTTAGAAACAAGTGATAACAAACACTATAAGGGTGAAAGTTTAAAAGATATGCACGTTTCTCCATTTTTTAAAAGAGATGGAAGATATGAGTTTGATTTAACATATACAAGCAATCATTTCTCAATAGGAATAAAACTTTTTGAAGATGATAAAAAGATGTTATCTTCAACATTTGTAGGTAAAAGTCTTGTTTTTAATGAAGTAAATATTATATCACTATTTTTTAGACATACCCTACTTACATTTTGGGTAGTTACAAGAACAATTTGGCAGAGTTTAAAACTTAAATTAAAAGGTCTAAAATGGAATGGACCAGAAGCTATTGATCAAACTAGGAGGGCTTAAAAATGAAATCTTTTTGGAATAAACTAGGAGATAAGTATTTTTCAAAAATTACAAAAGGAACATTAGAAGTTTCATTTTGTGATGGGAAAATCAAAATATATGGAAATAATCAAGAACCCAAAGCAAAAATTGTTTTAAATAATGCAGATTTATTTAGAAGATTAACTCTTTTTGGAGATATTGGCTTTGCAGAAAGTTACATGGATAAAGATTTTGAATGTGATGATTTAACCGCATTAATCAAAATTGGACTTATAAACTCTGATGCTTTAGAAACTAAAAGTGAGGATGAAAAGAAGTTTAGTCTTTATAACTTATTCCCAGTAGTAAATAAAATAAAACATATTATGAGAAAAAACTCAAAAACACGTTCAGCAAAAAATATCCAAGATCATTATGATTTGTCAAATGATTTTTTTGAACTGTTTTTAGATGATACAATGATGTATTCATCAGCTGTATTTGAAAAAGCTGATGAGCCTTTATTTGATGCACAAAAAAGAAAAATAGATTTACTTGCAAAAAAATTAAATCTTAAAAAAGGTTCAAAAGTACTTGAAATTGGTTCAGGATGGGGAGCTATGGCTATGCACTTAGTTAAAGAGTATGGTTGTGAAGTTACCACTTTAACACTATCAAAAGAGCAAAAAAAGCTTTGTGAAGGTAGATTTAAAGAGCATAATATTGAAGAATCTGTTGATGTAATGCTAAAAGATTACAGAGATATGGAAGGTGAATTTGATGCTGTAATTGCTGTTGAAATGTTTGAAGCAGTTGGACGTGAGTATTTTGATGTGTTCTTCAAAAAGTGTGAATCTTTATTAAAACCAAGTGGAATACTAGTAATGCAGATAATAACAATGCCTGACCAAAGATATAGTTCATACTGCAAGGGAACAGATTTTATTCAAAAATATATCTTCCCAGGAGGACATCTTCCAAGTGTTGGAAAGATATTAGATGTAACTACAAAAAACACAAAATTAAATCTTTTACATATGGAAGAGTTTACAGAACATTATGCAAAAACATTAAATATTTGGCATAAAAATTTTAATCAAAAATTAGAAGAAGTAAAAGAGTTAGGCTTTGATGAGTACTTTATTAGAATGTGGAAAATGTATCTTTGTTATTGTGAAGCAGCATTCTTAACTAGAAATATAAATCTAGTTCAAATTGCCTTTACAAGATATCAAAATATGGATTTAAATGAAGGATTAGTAGCATGAAAATACAAGTCTTTTTTTTAACAGCAATATTTTTAATTTTTACAGGATGTTCAAAAATGCAAATAGAAGATTTTACAAATAAAGGGCCAGAATTCATTCCTCAAAAATATTTTAATGGAAAACTAACAGCTTATGGAATGGTAAAAGATAGAAGTGGAAAAATCATCAAAACTTTTAAAGGTGATTTAGTAGGTTCTTGGGATAAAAATGGCGTTGGAACACTAGATGAAAAGTTTGTTTATGACAATGGGGAAAAACAAACTAGAGTTTGGACGTTAACTCCAACAGGTGATAAAACTTTTATAGGAACAGCAGGTGATATTGTAGGTGAAGCACAAATGGTTGCAAATGGAAATACAGTAGTTATTGATTATACGATGACAGTTCCATATAATGACTCAACAATAGATATAAACGTAAAAGATTGGCTACACCTTCAAGAAGATGGAGTTATTTTAAATCACTCTAAAATGAAAAAGTTTGGATTTACTGTAGGTGAACTTGTGATTACTATAATTAAAGAAGATAAGTAAAAAGCCTAGAGAATTCTTTTTTCAAGATATTCTCTAAACTCTTTAGCTCCATCTTTTGAGCTTGTTACAATATCATCTATTCCTTCAAATGATATCTCTAATTTTGATTGTTCCATACTTTGCATAGATTTAATTTTATCTACATTTACAATACAAGATCTATGAATTCTAAAGAAGTTTTTTCCCTTTAAGAGTTTTTCCATATCCCCTATTTTTTTTCTTACGTATGCATCTGTATTTTTTATCTTGATGATAACTTCATCTAAATCAGCTTTAATATAAAAAATATCTTCTATGTCAATCAAATAAAGCTTACTTCCTCTTTTAGCCATAATTCTTTTGGAACTATCTATATGTTCTTTTATCATAAATTTTTCAATCTTTTCTAAAGATTTTTTTATACTTTCATTTGATATTGGTTTTAGTAAATAATCTACTCCACCACTTTGAAAGGCTTCTAAGGCATGTTCAGAGTATGCTGTTTGAAACACTATGAATGTATCAGGGTTAATATCTAAAATAGTGTTAGCAAGCTCTAAGCCACTCATATTTGGCATTGATATATCTAAGAATGCAATATCAAATTTCTCCTTTGATACAAGCTTTATAGCATCTATTGGATTATTACATTCAGTAATATCCTCTACTCCCTCTTCTTCTAAAAGTCTTTTTAATCTGCTAAGAGCTAGTTTTTCATCATCTACTATAAGTGTTTTCAATTTTTGCCTTTTAATTCTATTATAAAAATCATTTTATGATTCTCTTTCTTATATCTTAAGTTTCCAATACCTAATAATTCTAATCTTTTTTCTAAGTTACTAAGTCCTGTACCAAAACTAACATTTTCACTTAAAATTCCGTCATTTGACACAATGATTTTATTTTCTATTGTTCTTATATTTATATTTAATTCTTTTGAGTTAAAGCCATGTTTGATTGCATTTTCAACAAGTAATTGAATTGAAAACTTTGGTATTTCTATTTTTGAAAACTCTTTTGATATATTTATTTCTAATTTAATATTATCGTCAAATCTAATATTTTCAATTTTCAAGTAAGTTTCTACCATTTTTATTTCACTATCAAGTTCAATCAAAGAATCTCTTGTAATTGCATTTCGTAAGAATTTTGACAAATCAAGAGTTGCTTTCTCTGCTTTTTTTTGATCTAAGTATATTAACTCTGATATAGAATTTAAAGCATTAAATAGAAAGTGAGGATTTAGTTCGTTTTCTAAAGCTTTTATTTTTGAATCAAGAACTTCACTTTTTATTGATTCATTTTTATATTTCATTGAAATAAACTGATGAAGAATTAGTCCAATTAAAAAAGTAAAAAAGCCAATCACAATACTAATATAAAGCCAAATCGGTTTTAAAAAACTTATAATTGGAAAATCAGTAAAGGAAAAAAGAGCATAACAAACAACAAAACCTAAAAATCCTGAAAGAAAAGAGAATATAAAACTAATTAGATACCAAAACTTTTCATTGATTCTTGGAAGAATTAAATCATTTGAAATAGAAATAAAGACAAAAGCACTTAATGAAATAGATATAGCACTTGTTGTACCAAAAAGTATTGTTGAGAATTCTTTTAAATTAGTATTTATTAAAAATAAAAAAAACGAAATAAAGAAACCAAAAAAAGCTCCAATGACAATAATGTATAACCAGTCAAGTTTTGATATTTTTAGCTCTACACTAGACATTTAATTCCTTATTTAAAACTTCTACACCAATAGCTACTCCTGGCCAGCCTTGACCTGCGAATATTGTGTCACCAACATTGTACAAACCATCAAAAGGAGTTCGACAACTTGGTGTTTGTAAAATATTTTTGAATGTTATTGCTTTTCCACCACAATTATTTCTATTTATATATCTTTTAAAAGTATTAGAAGTGGCACTATGTATATTTATTATATCTTCTTTTTTTACGTTTTCAAAGTTTTCTAAAAAGTTATTTATTATAAAATCTTCTGTTATTTGTTTTTGTACTTTATACTCTTCTTTTGAGATATTTTTCCAAAGATTTGCTTTTGTATGAGTTGAAATTGTCACGCTGTAACCATTTTTTGAAAGCTTTTTATCATCTTTAGAAGAAAATGATATGAAATAAGATTGAGATATTGCATTTGGAAGATTTTTATCTAATATAATTTGATAGTGATGCAAGAAATCTTCTTTAGAATCTAGTGTTAAATTTATCACAAAAGCACTTTGATCAGAAAAAGAAAAACTATCATAATACTTTTTAATTTTCACATCATCAAAAAGTGCAGCACTATCATAAATAGATGAATTCAAAATTACTTGCTTTGCTTTATATTCATCTTTATTTGAAATAATTCTATAAAACTCTTTTTCTTTTTTTATTTTTAAAATTTGCTCTTTTTTATGTACATTTATATCTTCTAATAAACCTTCAAACAAACTTCCCATTCCATTATTTACATAAAACACATCATGAAAAGGATAAGACAAGCCTAAAGCAAGTGAAAGCAAAGGTATATCTTTTGAAGTAGTTTGTATAGTAATTAGTAATTGAGAGTCAATAAACGCTTTATATTCATCCGAAATACCATATAAAGTTTCAT
This sequence comes from uncultured Campylobacterales bacterium, assembly GCA_947503785.1. Classification (GTDB taxonomy): domain Bacteria; phylum Campylobacterota; class Campylobacteria; order Campylobacterales; family Arcobacteraceae; genus Poseidonibacter. The sequence goes on from CANNFB010000001.1 coordinate 344,224, forward strand.
TTATAAAACTCTCTGCACTTTTAAAAACATCTAGTTTGAAAACTTTTAGTATTTCTATTACTGAGCTTGCAGTTTTGATATATGAAGACATATTATATTTTGCATAGTGTAGTTTTTGTAAACCCCAAAACTTTTCGTCTAAAGCTTTAATTGTATTCCAAAATATTCTATTATTTTTATGAGGATATACTTTATCCATATTATCAATAAATGTATCAAAATCTTTTACTCTATCAACACTTTTTTTATTTTGGATAACTCTAATAGCAATATCACTTTTTTTAATATCAGGAATAAATTTTGCTTTATCAAAGATATTTTTTATAGGATGATTATCTTCATATCCTACAAAAGTAGTTGCTCCTGAGTTGTAGTAGTTTCCCTTTCTTTTAAAAGTACTTCCGCATCCACCAAGATTTGAATCTTTTTCAAATAGTATTAAGTTTTTATCATTATTGAGTGCTGAGATTAAACTCCCACCCATTCCAGAACCAACAACAGCTATATCAAAATTGTTCATTTTTTGCTTCTTTGAACTTCTCAATTGCTCTTTTTCTTGATAGTTTAATATCAACAATTGCTTTTGTATACTCTACAAATAAGTTTGAATGTAAACCATTTTCAACATGAAATAGTTTTGGTTCTATATTTTCAAACTCTTTAAATATACTTTTGATAAAAATTCCATCTTTATCAAACTTTTGTGATTGTGTATAAGGATTAAAAATTCTAAAATAAGGTGCAGAATCAGCACCAGTACTTGAACTCCACTGCCATGAACCAATGTTTGAGCTAGCTTCATAATCAAGTAGTTTCTTTGCAAAATACTCTTCACCCCTTTTCCAATCTATAAATAAATTTTTAGTTAAAAATGATGCAACTACCATTCGTAAACGATTATGCATAAGTCCAGTATTATTTAAGTGTATCATTGCTGCATCTATTATGGGAACACCTGTTTTACCCTCACACCATTTAAGAAAATCGTCTTCATTTGAACTCCATTTAATTTCTAAATTATTAAAATTTTCTTTTTCTGATTTTGGAAAATGAAATAAAATATAGTTATAAAATTCTCTCCAAAAAATCTCTCTTATAAAAAACTCACAATCACTTGAATTAAAAGATTTAAAGTAGTTAAAAACTTGTTTTGGTGAAATCAAACCAAATCTTAAATGAACTGAGATTTTTGAACTTGCATCTATATAAAAGAAATCTCTTTCTTCTTTATATTTATTTACTTTTATTTTAAACTCTTCTAAAAGTTCTATTGCAGTTTTACATAAGAAATCGGGAAGTTTTTGAGCTTCAAATCCCATCTCTTCTAAAGTAGGAATAAAAGAGTAATCAAACTCTATTTTTTGCAAGTTTTTATTTGCAGAATATTCTTCAATATTATGTGATTGAGTAATCATATTTAAAGATTTATAAAAAGGTGTAAATACTTTATATGGTATGTTGTCTTTCTTCAAATGTGACATAGGATTTAGAATAAATGAATCAATAAACCTTTTCATAGGGATTATTGATTCAATTTCTTCATCTCTATTTTTAGCATACGAATCAAAATCAACAGAACACAATACCTCATCAAAACCATCTTTTTTCAAGTTTTCAAAAACATTTTTTGGTTCATCATAAAATATTGCTAAATCAAGATTTAACGATTGTAGTTTTTTCTTTAGTTCTAAAACAGATTTATATATAAAAGTAACTCTTTTATCACCTTTTTCTAGGCTTTTTAAAATATTTTTATCAAAAATAAAAATAGGTAATACATCTTTATTAGCATTTGCTAAAAGTGCACTATCTTCTACTCTTAAATCTCTTCTAAACCAAAGAATTTGTCTCATCGGTACGCCTCTACTTTTGATCTTAATGCTAATTCTTTTGGATATGGATTTAGAAACTTTTGAGCTTTTAAATACTCTATATCAAATCTTTTAATATAAAGATTTAAAATTTTAACTACTGCAATCAAAGGAATAAGTCCTGATTTGAATTCTTCTAAAGTATCTAATATCTCTGTTTTTTCATCTTTACTTATGTCTTTTTTAAAGTAACCATATAAATGAAGTAAAACATTGTATGTATTTGAAATACTTCCCTTTAAACTAATTGCTCTTAAGAATGCATATTTATAATCTTCTAAGACAATTTGAATATCTTTTTTATCATGATTTGCAACTATTCTTCCTAATTCTTTATATGATTGGTGAGATTTTGCATAAACCATATACTTGTATGATGTATGAAACTCAACTAAATCTTTTGCCAATGGCTTTGTTTTTAAAAATTCGAAGATATTTTTATATGAGAATATTTGCATCAAGAAATTTTCTCTAAGCCAAGCATCACCTAGTCTTCCTTCTTCTTCTAAAGGTAATAATGGATATTTATCTTGTATTTGCTTAGCAAAAACACCAATACCATTTTTTTCACTCATCTGATTTTTTGAAGATGGATAAACTTTAACCCGCTCTAATCCACATGTAGGAGATTTTGATTTTAAAATAAAACCACACAAATCATCATCTTGAATCTGATTGCTAAGTTGTTTTGAAATATCTACTAGCTTTTCAGTTACATCAACATCTCCAGCAGATGTTCGTACTCTTACATCATCATCAATCCTTACTAACCTAATAGCTTCTCTTGGTGTTGTAAAAACCATTTTCTCAGGACAGTATGGCACAAACTCAAAATAATCACCTAACATATCAGTAATAAACCTATCTCTTGAGTGGCCTCCATCATAACGACAATTTGTTCCTAATAAACAAGAAGAAATTCCTAATTTCATATCAAATCCTTTTGTGAATTATAATACATTAGTATATTCTTTAATAGCTAAAAAATGTCGCTTTATAAATATAAATTTACTATTCCTCTGATAATGGTATTTTTATAATAAAATTAGCACCTTTATATAAATGATTTTCATATTCAAATTCTTCATTTATAACTTCAATAGTACCTTTAAGATTTTTTGTAATAATTGTATGAGAAATATAAAGCCCTAATCCCGTCCCTGTTTCACCTTTTGTTGTAAAATATGGTTCAAAAACTTTTTTTATAATATTTTCAGGTATACCTCCTGCATTATCTTTAATACTTATAACAACTTGTTTTTTATCATTTTCTTTAACACTTATAATAAAAACCAATTTTTTATGTATATTTTCAGCATTCTTCAAAGCATCTTTAGCATTATTAAGAATATTTATCAAAGCTTGTGTTAACTGATTTGGATCTCCTAAAGAATCGATTTTATAGTCAATATCTTGAATAGCCTCAATAGTATTTTCATCAAATGATGATTTTACTAAATCAATACACTTATCTAAAAACTTTTTAATATTAAAAGTTGATGTAGTATTATATGGCTTGAAGAAAACTCTAAAATTATCTATTGTTTTTGAAAGATATTGTACTTGATTTAATATGTCATTTATAGGATTCATTAAATTATCTTTATCAAGTTGTTCAAGCTCATGATCAAATTTAATATTACTTGCATGTGTTGAAATAACCGATAAAGGTTGCTTCCATTGATGTGATATATTTCCTATCATTTCACCCATAGAGGCTAATTTTGACTGCTGAATTAGCATTTGTTCTTTTTTTTCTAAGTCAATTTTAATTTGATTATTTTTAATAATATTTAATATTTTATTCTCAAGTAAACCTAAATCTATGGGTTTTATAATATATCCATCAACTTGCAGTTCAATAGCTTTTTGAAAAAAATCTGAATCACTAAAAGCAGTTGTAAAAATTATTGATGCGGCTTCATTTATTTCTCTTATTTTATAAGCCATATCAATGCCATTCATAAAAGGCATTTTAATATCTGAAATAATAAGATCAGGGTTATACTTTTTATAAAGAGATAGGCCTTGTACTCCATCATCAGCTAGGTACAGATTATTACAAAACATTTTTAAAAATTTTGATAATTCTTCTTGAATATTTTTTTCATCTTCTACATAAAGTATTGAATTTATTTTTAAAGTATTTGGCATAATTAATCCCTTTTATAGTTTTCTAATCTTTTGAGGTTTTCCAATATGGTAACCTTGAGCTAAATCTATTCCAAGATCTTTTACAATATTATATATTTTTTCATTACAGACATATTCTGCAATAACTTTATATCCCAGATTATGAGAAAATGTTAAAATTGATTTAACAATTTCTAATGAACTTTTATTAGTATCTATTTCTTTTATAAAACTACCATCAATTTTAATATAATCAACTTTTAGTTTTAACAATCTACTAAAGTTAGAATTTTCACTTCCAAAATCATCAATAGCAAGCTTAAATCCCATTTCTTTCAAGCTTACTAATTGTTCTAAAATCAAATCATCATTATTAATACTAATAGATTCAAGAATTTCTAAAATTATTTGAGTTTCGTCAATCTTATATTCATCTACTTTTTGTTTTAAATATTCTATTAGATAGTTTTCTTTTAAATCTTGTTCTGTTATATTAATAGAAATAATTACATCTTTATTTGTTATAGTTTGAAAAGCTTTATCAATAATTTTTTTAGTAAATTGTGCCATTAATCCAGCAAGCTTAATAGGTTCTAAAAATTCAAATGGCATAATTATTTCATTATCTTCTGTATAAATCCTAGCCAAAGCTTCATATTTTGTAATTTTATTTTTTTTAATATCTTTAATTGCTTGAAAAAAGACAGTAACTTGATCGTTGTTTAGATAATCTCTAATTTTGTTAATATTTTGTAAGTTATTTTTTTGTTTCTCTTCAAATTTTGAATCTTCATTATAAATTCCAATTTTATTTTTATCAAATTCTCTTAATTCTTGAATTGTTAAATTTGCAGTTTTTAATAAATCTTTATTTACGCCATAATCAATTGCAATAGAAAAGGTTAGATTAATTTTTATATTTTGAACTAATAAACTATTATTATTAAAATAATGCTTTATCTTTTCAGCTATTATTTTAGAATCTTCCAAGCACTCTTCTTGTGATAATAAAGCAAATACATCAGCTTGAAGTCTATACAAAATAAATTTTTTTGATTCAAAAGCTTTTAATATATTTGATACTTTTATTAAAATATTATCAGTAAAAGCAAATCCATAACTATTGTTTAACATATTGAAATTATCAATGTTTAGTAGGATTAAAGTTTTTGTATTATTTGAGAGAAGTTCTTTATCTAGACATGTACGATTATATAAACCCGTTAATTCATCAGTAATGTATTGTTTCTTTATCTCTTTTGTTTTTTCATCAACTAAATTTTCTAAATTATTTTTATACTTTTCATTTAATTTGTAACTATTAATTTGAGTAACAATTTTGTAAAAAAGTAAATTAACTTGATTGTATTCAACAGGCTTTAGAATATAACCTTCTATGCCTATATTTATAGCTTCAACATAGTTTTCAATTTCATTGTAAGCTGAAACAATAATAATATGTTGATACTCATCCATTTCTTTTATTTTTCTAGACATTTCAAGACCTGTACAAAAAGGCATATTTATATCAGTTATTATAATATCAAAAGTATCTTTTTTATAGGCAGATAAACCTTCTAGTCCATTTGTACATATTGTAATATGATTAAATATTCTATAAAGATATTGGCTAAAAGCTTCTCTTAAAGTATCATTATCTTCAACATATAAAATTGATATATCTTTCCCAAGATTTTTTAGTTCTTTTAAATTAACCATAATCTTATCCTTGAGTTAAATTACTTTTTACTTTATCTCTGCCATCTTCTTTAGCCTGATAAAGTAAATCATCTACTTGTTTGTAAAGTTTTCTTTCATTTTCAATATCTTCTGCATTTATTGAAATTAAACCTATTGAGGCAGTAACATATTTATTAACACCATGAATATGAGGTATTTTCAAGTCTCTAATTTTTTCACAAATACCTTTTGCAAAAATTAAACTTTTATTATGGTCTTTTACTTTAAATAAACCGCCAAATTCCTCTCCACCTAACCTAAAAGTATAATCATCTGCTCTTTTAAAAGCATCATTTAAAACTTTTGAGATGCTAATAAGAACTTCATCTCCTTTTTGGTGTCCATAGGTATCATTATATTTTTTAAAAAAGTCTACATCTATCATCATAAAACTTACTAGTTCTTTATCCCTTTTAGCACTATTTATATATTTAGTAAAAATTTCATCAAAAAATCTTTTATTATAAATATTTGTTAAACCGTCTTTTACAGATAATTCTTTAACTTGTTTTAAATATGTAATATCTTGACTAATTGAGGTATAGCCACTTCTATTTTTATGTTCATCATAAATTGAATATATTTTAGAATATAAGAAATACGGCTCTCCATTTGGTTTTTTATTTTTAAGTTCACCTTTCCAAACTTTGTTTTTTGTTATAGTTTCCCAAATATCTTTATGAATTTTATCTGGGGTATCTTCATGTTTTATAAGAGAATGTCTCTTTCCTATAATTTCTTCTTTTGAGTATCCTGAAATATCAGAAAATGCATTTGAAACTTCAGTTACAGTTCCATTTAAATCTGTTGATAAAGTAATTACATTATCATTAATTATTTCTATATATTCTTTTAATTTTTTTTGAGTGTAAATTTCTTTTGTAATATCCTTAGTCGAAATCAAAATACTTTTTGTATCAGGCATAAGGGAAGTAGATATATTTACATAAACTTCATTTGAATCTTTTCTTATATATTTTTTTATATAGTTATCTTTATACCCTTTTTCTATAACTTCTTTTAAAACTTCATGTGCATTTTCCATGTCATCTTTTGATGTTAGTTCTAAACTAGATAATTTTTCTAATTCTTCAAATGTATATCCTAACATCTGTAAAAATGCATCATTTGCATATAAAAATCTAGTGTTTAAATCTAATATTGAAATCCCATCTTTAGTTGTAGAAAGGATTGTTTCTAGTTTCTGTTTTTGGATTAATTCGTTAGCTGTTTTTTCTTTTAACTTTTCTTCTAGCTGATATGTTTTTTTTACTTTGATTAAGGTTTTTTCTAATAAATCCATATCAATAGGTTTTACTAAATACCCTTCTGCTTGAAGAGAAATGGCTTCTTGTAACATTGAAAAATCCGAAAAAGCAGTAAGAAAAATAATCTTTGCATCTTGATTTATCTCTTTAATATTTTCTGCTAATTCAATACCATTCATTACTGGCATTTTTATATCTGTTACAACTATTTTAGGATTATGACTTTTATATAATGTTAAGCCTTCTTCTCCGTTCTCTGCTAAAAATAAGTTATTACAAAATCTCTTTAATATTTGAGATAAACTCTCTCTAATATTTTTTTCATCTTCTACATAAAGTATTGATTCTATTTTTTCCATTTTCTTATCTTTCTGTAAATTTTAAAATAAAGGTTGCACCATCTTTATTATTTTCTACATTAATTTTTCCATTCATATTTTCTTCCATAATCATTTTAGACATATAAAGTCCTAATCCTGTACCTTTTCCTTGATCTTTTGTTGTGAAATATGGTTCAAATATTCTATTAATTATATCCATTGGAATTCCTCCTGCATTATCTTTAATATATATTACTTTTTCTTCTAAAAGAATATCTATTTTTGGAAATACAATTTCACTTTCTACAAAAACATCTTTTGCATTTGCAATTAAGTTCATAATAACATGTTGAAATTCCATTTTAAAACCCTCAACAATAAAATCTTCACCTTCAATATTTACTTCTATATTATGCTCTTTTAATTGTGCTGCTTGAATATTTATTGTATCTTCAATTGCTCCTTGAATACTGAAAGAAACTTTTTCTTTATCTATTCTAAAAAAATTCCTAAAATCATCAATTGTTTTACTCATAAAACTTATAGTTTTTTTATTTTTACTTATGAATTCTTTTATAAAAGTTTCATCAATATCTCCATCACTATAATCATATTTTAATGATTGTATTCTAATTGTAAGTTCATTTAGTGGTTGTCTCCATTGATGTGCAATCGCACCTATCATTTCACCCATGGCAGCAAGTTTAGTTTGATTTTGTAATATTTGAAATTGTTTAAAATTTTCTTGAGTTTTCTTTTCTACTTGTGCATGAAGTTCTTCATTCATTATTTTTAGAGTTTTAGTTTTTTCTTCTATTTTTTCTTCTAAATTTCTATTTATAAGTTGTACTTCATAGTCACTTTCTTCAAGCTCTCTATTTAAAATAGATAATTGATCATTTTTGTGCTTTAACTCTTCTTTAAGTTTAAGTTCTTCATTTATAATATTTTTAGTATTACTTATAGCCTTGTTAAAAGTACTTGTAATAAGATCAATTTCATTATTTACTTTATATTCAAAAGGTTCTATTTTTACTAAATTTGGGCTAGCCGTTATATGATTATGTATTAATTTGATTGGATTTACTATTTTTTTAAAGATATAGTAAGAACTAATAAATAAAAGAAGAAAAATTACAACAATTGATATAAATACTTGGTACTTAATACTTTTATGAATCTTTTCTAAATATGCCAATTCCTTAGTTTTTAAATTAAAAATCATTTTATTCATTTGTATTATAAAAGAGTATAAGTGAGAAGCTTTGATTTTCACATACTCTTCTGGCAAATAACGTTCTTTTTTGATTTGAATATAATCTTTAAATAATTCTAAAATAGTACTATTTACTTTTTCTATTCTAGAAAATTGAGATTTTTCATAATTACTTGTATTAATCATCTTTAGTTTTTTAATTACACTTGATATCTTTTCTTGTGTTAAATACCAATTTAATGTTGAATCAACATTTAGATTAAATATACTTTCACTTGTCAAAATTTGTAGATTTAACATTAATTCATTTATTTGTATAATTTCATTTAAATTCTTTTCTATAACATTTTGCTTAGAATATGAATTATAAAAAAAATAGCCAATAACAGTTATTAATACTAATAATGATGAAAAAATAAAAAGATTAAATGTTTTTATACTCATTTTTATTCCAATACAGTTACAGCTGGGCTATCAATCTTTTTTAAAACTTCTGTATCAAAAAGTGTATTTAACTTTACAGGTTCACCATTAACTAAATTATTGTTTTTAAGCCATTTAAATTGATTTTGAAGTACTGAAGACAGTACATAAGGAAATGTTAACTCAAATTTATTTTTTTCCAAGATATAGTTTGTATATTCTTCATCAAAATTAAAATAATTTTTAACAAAAACTTTGAATTCTTCTGGGTGGTCTTTTATATAATTTTGAGCTTTATATAAAGAGTTTAATAATTTAGAAGAAATAATAGGATTTTTTATATGAAATTTTTCATCAGAAACAATTAAAAAATAGAACTCAAAACCAATTGGCATAGGGAAAATATTTACTTTTTCTTTATACTCTTTTTTTAATTTATACAGCATAGGTTCCCAAGTAAAAAGAACGTCAGCTTTATCATCTCTAAAAACATTTAGCCTTTCTTTTGGATGAATATCAACTATTTTTACATCATCTAAACTTAATTTATTATATTCTAAAAAAACTCCACTATAGTATTCAGCAGCAGTTCCTATTGTTGTACCTATTCTTGTATTTTTCATATCTTGAGGTGTAGTTATTCCCTTAGATACATTTGCAATAGCACCATTTATATTTGCAACTGACATAGAACCAAGAATTTTAAAATTTGGATGAGTAAAACTATATTTTGAAGCTACATATTCTGCACAATTTGCATAATCTACTTCACCTTCGAGCATTCCCTTCATAGCATGATATCCGCTTGGATATTTTATCAACTCAACATCTATATTTTCTTCTTTAAAGAAACCTTTTTCTTCTGCGATTAGTGCAAGAAGTGAGGTATCTCCATTATAAATACCAAATTTAGTTTTATGAATGACATTATTATCTAATAATGTTTCTTTTTTATCATTATTAACTAAAATAAAACCTACAATACCTAATATAATTAGTGACAAAATTACTATTTTAATTTTCATAATAAGCCTTTGTATCTTTATATATACATTAAAACATAATAAATCTTTTACTTAGCTAATTTAAAGAGAAAATAATTATTTTATTTTAATTATTATTTTCTCTTAATTATTTTTCATTAATATTTATATTTAATCTAAATTATCTTTTCCTGACCAATTCTATATAGGGCAAAATCATACTTAATTGGGTCAGTATTATCAAACTCTTTTAACTTCTGAGTAATCAATAACGCCGATTTTAAATCATAAGTTTTTCTTGTTAGCAGTCCTAGTTTTTTTGAAACATTAAAAGTATGAGTATCTAAAGGCAATATTAAGTCTTTTTTATCAATTCCACTCCATAATCCTAAATCAAGTTCATCTGAACGTACCATCCAACGTAAGAACATATTCCATCTTTTATATGGTGCATTTCCTATTTCTTTTATCTTTCCTTCTTTATCCCTTTTTAGTGGACTTGAAACTAAAAATGTAAAACCTTGAGATTTGTAATTTGCAACTTCATGGATTTTACTTATTACAAAATCTAAACCTTCTAAAGTAGAATTGCTTTTAGAATATCCTTCTAAAAATAGTTTATTTAAACTATAAGATTGTTTTAGTTTTTTAAATGTTTTGAATACAACTTTTATATCTTCACTTGTTTGAAATCTATAATAAAAATTATCTAGTTCTTTATCTATTTTTTCATCACTTGCATCTAATAGTGAGAAATCTAAAGTATCTAAAAACTTTACTATCATAGAAGCTTTTCCATAAGCAAAAAGAGCGCATAAAAGGATTATATATTCATCTTTGTATCTACTTGCAACTAAGAGTGGGTCGGGTTTATCGTATGATAATTCGTGGTGTTTATTTCGTGAAGAAACTTCGTCATTTAAAAGCTTTTTTATCTTATTCATTAAGTATCCAATATTTGATTTGCTATAATACCAACAATTAAACTAAAAGAGTGTTAAATGAATAATATATTAATTACTGGATGTTCTACAGGTATAGGATTAGAAACAGCTTTGATTCTACAAAATAATGGTTTTAAAGTATATGCAAGTGCTAGAGAAGAAGAAGATGTAAAAAAGCTTCAAAATCTTGGTCTTGAAACATTTAAAATAGATGTTACAAATAAAGAAGAAATCACAAATGCTTTTGCAAGTATTTTACAAAATGATAAAAAACTAGATGCAGTATTTAACAACGCAGGATTTGGACAACCAGGTGCTGTTGAAGATATTACAACAGAAGTTTTAAAAGAACAGTTTGAAACAAACTTTTTTGGATTACACGAAGTTACAATTCAAGCTATGAAAATATTTAGAAAACAAGGTTATGGAAAGATAATTCAGCATAGTTCAGTTTTAGGAATCATCTCTTTAAAATTTAGAGGTGCTTACAATGCAAGTAAATACGCAATAGAAGGTTTAAACGATACTTTAAGACAAGAAGTTATGGGTTCGAATATATTTATTAGTACCATAAATACAGGACCAGTTACCTCAGAGTTTAGAGCAAATGGCTTAAAAAACTTTAATAAAAATATAGATATGGAAAATAGCTATTTTTCCAATGTTTATAAAAAAGAATTGAAAAAAAGACTAGAATCAAAAGAAGATAACACTCCATTTACACTTCCAGCATCTTCAGTTGCAAATGTTGTGTTTGATATTATAAATAGCAAAAAACCAAAGCCGCGATATTATGTAACAAAAGCTACACATATTTTAGGCTTCTTTAAAAGAATTTTATCTACTTCACTTATGGATAAAATTCTTAATAAAATGTAAAAAGAGAAATCCTCTTTTTACGAAGCTTTGACTTTCATATATGGTTTACCATAGAATCTAATTACAAGATAAATCACTAATAAGCCAAGAGGTAAAAGGATATAAACAGATACGCCAAATGCAGCAGGTAAATATCCAAATAAAATAGCAATAATACCTACAAAAATAGCATAAAACATTTGAGTTGAAATATGATCCATATGGTCACAAGAAGAAGCCATAGATGATAAAATTGAAGTATCAGAAATAGGAGAACAATGATCTCCAAAAATTGCACCAGTTAAAACAGCTCCAATATTTAATACTATATAACTATGTAAATCTGTACCTTCTAGACCTGTATTAATTCCAACAGCACTTGCAAGAGGAATTGTTAAAGGCATTAAAATTCCCATTGTTCCATACGAAGTACCAGTTGAAAATGAGATTAGAGAACCCAAGATAAAAATAATACTAGGAAGAATAAATTGAGGTGTCGAATCAGCTAAAATTGATACTAAATAAGCAGCTGTTCCCACTTCTTTCATAACAGCACTTAATGTCCATGCAAGTATTAAAATTACAGCTGTGATTACTAAAGCTTTTGCACCAAATACCCATGTTTCAATTGCTTCATGAATATCAAATATTTTTTGTTTTAATCCCATACCAATTGCAACAAGTGAAGATAATAAAGCAGCTTCAAAAATCACAATTGAAGCATCAGCAGAACCAAAACAATCTTTTATTGTATTAAATGAATAAGGGCTAGCCTGAGCAGCTGCGAGTACTTCACCTTTTAAAGATGATAAACCATTTAGATAAAACCCTACAATAGCTACAACTATCAAAACAAAAATTGGAATAACTGCATTATAAATAGAGTATGTAACACCCTCTTTAGGAAGCATAAAAGAGTTCTCTTGATTCATAATACCTTTTGATTGTGGATTAGATACATTACCTGTTTCATAAGCACGAACAGCAGCTTTATGCATAGGACCAAATTCTCTTAGTGAATAAGCTGAGAAAAAAACAAAAGCTAGCATTAGAATATTATAAAATCTGTAAGGAAGAGTTTCTACAAAAATTGCAAAAGCATTAACTTCAGGTTGTCCTAAAATTACATAGGCATCTTTTATCAATGATAACTCATATCCAACCCATGTTGAAATTAGTGCAAGTCCAGCAATAGGTGCAGCAGTAGAATCAATAATAAAAGCTAACTTTTCTCTTGAAACTTTTAATTTATCAGTAACAGGTCTCATAATTGGACCTACAATTAATGAGTTAGCATAATCATCAAAAAAGATAAAAAAACCCATAATCCAAGTATATATTTGAGCACTTGCTGGAGTTTTAGCTCTTTTAGCTAATTTTTCTGCAATAGCACGAGGTCCACCCATTTTAGTGATAACTGCAATCATTCCACCAATTGTTAATACTTGTAATACAATCCCAGCATTCCAAGAATCCGCTAATGAACCAACCATCTTCCCTGACATATCAACAAAAGCATTATAAAATGCAACAAAAACATTTGAACCTGTGATATTTACCATAAATGTACCAGAAAAAATACCAATAAAAAGAGAGAAGATTACATTACGTGTAATAAAAGCTAAAACTATTGCCACAAAAGGCGGGATAATGGTTAAAAAGCCATAAGTTAATGCATTGTCTTTAGCATCTGCAAGTAAAATAACTGGCAGTACTGTAAACAATAACATTATTTTAAAAAACTTAGTCAAAAGAATCCTTTATATATATAAAAATTTGCAAATTATATCTTGATAAAGTGTATAACTTATGTATAAATAGCTATTGTTAATTATTTTTCATATCATTGATAAGTTTTACAACAGTTTTTCTTACTGATTTTTCAACAGCTTGTGTTAAAATATTTTTATTATTTAAAAGTATATTTTCTTTTACAGTAGTTATTTCATCTACGGCATTTGTACTATATATTATTTGATTATCTTTATTTAATATTTCTAAATTAATAAAAACCTTCAAATAAGCATTATCAGTAAAAAGAGAAGAATCTAAAGTATATTTAGGAACAGATAAATATATTTTATAATCACTCCCAAAAGCAACAAATTTATTCTTATAGAAGCTATCATTTTCCATTTGTCTTGAAAATTCTTGCTTGATAATATTTCCTAAAGATATATTATGTAAAGCTAAGCCTTTTTCTATATTTAAAGCTTCATCGTTTGAAATATCTGGATTTATTACAGTTCCAACATTAACACCAACATGTCTAGAAAGAGTTCCACCTAAACCAAGACCAACTGAAAATGGACTCTTTACCGTTTTTAGAGCACTTAGAATCACTACATTTTTATTTAGTGAAAATGATTTTATTTCTTTATTTATATTAATACTATTTTTAGAAGAACATGCAGTAAAAAGTAAAGCAATTGATAGAAAGATAATTTTTGATATATATTTCATGATAAGTTTCCTAATTATTTTCTCTTATAATAACATAAAGAAATAAAAATTAAAAATTTTGATTATGGATTTTGAATCTCTTTTGTATTAAATTTACTTTGTAAATAATCAGAAACTTGAATAAGACAAAAAGTAATTAAAAATATCATCAAACCAGGAAAGAAACTAACCCACCAAGCAATATCAATTACACTTTTTCCATCACTAAGTAATGAACCCCAAGACATTTCAGGAGGATTTATTCCAAGACCTAAAAATGAAAGTCCAGACTCTGCTAAAATAGAACCACCTACTCCAAATGTAAAAGAGATTAAAAATATTGGTGCTAATAATGGAGCAAAGTATTTAAAGATGATTTTCATAGTTGAAACATTTGATAGTTTTAGTATTTTTATATATGGTTTATTTCCTATTGCAAAACTTTCACTTCTAATTAGTCTTGCCATTCCCATCCAACCTGTGATTGAAATTACAATTATTAAAATAACAGACGATGCTTGAATATATGAAACCAAAGCTAAAAGTAAAAAGAAAGTAGGAAAAGTTAAAAATAAATCAATTGTAATAGTAATTGTTTTATCAATATTACCTTTGAAATATCCCGCATTTATTCCAATAAACAAACCAATTAGTGAAGATATACTTGCTGCTAAAAAACCAATAATAAGGGAAGTTTGTCCACCTTGAAGTATTCGAGCAAGTACATCTCGTCCTAATCTATCTGTACCAAATAGATGTTGAAAAGATGGACTTTCAAGAATTTTTAAAGGATTTAATTCATAAGCAGAAGTAGTGTAAAAAAATGGCAATAAAAAGACTAATCCAATTAATGAAATTAATAAATATACTGCAAATTTAAACATTTTAACTACTTATAAATATTTATAATATGATAAAGAACTTTTTCCAAACTTTTTAGTCTTAGATAAAGAAAACTTACCAAGAGTTTTTGGTATTTCTAAAGTTGATACATGTTCAACGATAATCATAAAAATATTTTCATTTTCGATTTCTTCAATCATTTTAAATGATTTATCATAAATATCTTCCATTCCATCTCTAAAGTCAAATGGTGGGTCAATATAAAGTATAACTTCATCATTTGAATTCTTTACAGATGAAAGTATATTAGGTGTTTGTATAAAAGTATCACCCAACATAGTTTCACATTTATTCATATCAATTGCTCTACAATTTTTGATAAGAATACTATATGAACTTTTATTTAGTTCTACAAAATATGCTCTTTTTGCATCTCTTGAAACTGCTTCAAGTCCAATAGAACCTGAACCTGCGAAGGCTTCTATAAATATTTTATCAATTATATCAAACTGTAAAACATTAAATAGTGACTCTTTTAGTCTTGACTTTGAACTTCTTGTAACATCTAATGAAGGTAAAGCTATAGTTTTACCTTTATATTTACCTGCTATTATTTTTGTTGTTGGTGTATTTATTTTCATTTTTCTCTTATATCTTTTATTTATTATCTAGCATAAGATAAAGCTCGTAATTCTCTAATTACATTTACTTTAATCTCACCTGGGTATTGAACTTTTTCTTCAATCTCTTTTGCAATTTCAGTTGCAAGAATAACCGCTTCATCATCATTTACAAGCTCAGCTTTTACAATAACTCTAACTTCTCTACCTGCATTAATTGCAAAAGCATTTAATACTCCAGGTTTAGATGTTGAAATATTTTCAATCTCTTCTACTCTTTTTAGGAAACTTTCTAATACTTCTCTTCTAGCACCCGGACGTGCTGCACTTAATGCATCAGCTGCACAAACTGCCGCTGATTCAACATTTATAGGTTCTTCATGTCCATGATGAGCATAAATTGCATTTATTACAGTGTCAGGTTCATCATATCTTTTACAAATTTCTACACCTAAATCTACATGAGATCCTGGCATTTCGTGAGTTAAAGCTTTACCAATATCATGTAATAACCCAGCACGACGTGCTAAAATTGCATCTCCACCCATTTGAGAAGCTAATAATCCAGCTAAATGAGAAACTTCTAAAGTATGTGCCAAGGCATTTTGTCCATAAGAAGCTCTATACCTTAGACGTCCTACAAGTTTTATAAGCTCAGGATGCATAGTTTTAATACCAAGTTCTAAGATAACATCTTCACCCTCTTTTAGGATGTTTTTATCAAATTCTATTTTTACTTTATTATAAACTTCTTCAATTTTTGCAGGTTGAATTCTTCCATCTTCTAATAAAACTTTTATAGTCTTAGTTGCAATTGCACGTCTGTAAAGATTAAAAGATGAAATTGTAATAGTATTTGGAGTATCATCAATAATAATATCAACGCCTAATAACATTTCAAGAGCTTTAATATTTCGCCCTTCTTTTCCAATAATCTTTCCTTTAGTTTCATCATCTTTAATAGGTAGATTATTGATAAGTCTCTCAGCTGCAAATTCTCCTGCATATCTTGTAACCGCATGAGAGAGCATATTGTTAATCTCATTTTTTGTATTTGTTTCTGCTATTTTATATTTTTTTCTAAAAATAGAAGAGATTTGAGCTCGTGAGTCTTCTTTTACTTTTTCAAGCATTAACTCTTTTGCTTCTTCAACAGTAAGACCACATCCATTTTCAAGAATTTTAATTGCTTCTTGTGTTTTTACTTCATAAGCTTTTTTCTGCTTTTCTAAACCATCTCTTAAAGATGTAATTCTTTTGTTATTTTCAACAATTTCTTCTTTTTCAGATTTAATTATTCTTAATTCTGATTCAAGATGTTCGTTTAATTCTCTCTCTTTTTTCTCAATCTTTGCTAGCATAGTGTCATAATCACGTCTTGCATTTTTAAACTCTCTATCACAATCAATTTTTGCTTTTAACTGTGAATCTTTTAAAGACACTTCTGCCTCATGTTCAATAACTTTTGCTTTTGCTTTTGCTTGTTCAATAAAAACTTGAAACTTTGCTTTATCAAGTTTTCTAACAACAATAATACTAATAATAGCAGTAACAATAGCTATTAAAACACACCCAATAATATATTCCATATTCAAAACCTTAATTAGTTATTATATAATCTGCTTGAATATCGTAACTTTCAGATAAAACTTTATCACTTTTACAAAGTACTAATTGTGTAAAAACTAGTGTCGGTTTATAAGATAATCTATCAAAAAATCTATCGTACATTCCTTTACCAAAGCCAATTCTTTTGCCAATAGCATCTACTCCTACAACAGGTACTATTGCCAAATCAATTTTTTTAGCTCTTAAAAAGGAGTTGTTTGGTTCTTTTATTCCAAACTTCTTTTTTTGTAAAGGTAATCTGTACTTAATTATCTTAAAACTGTCACCTTCCATATAAGGAACATAAACATTTTTGTTTTTTCTTAATTTATTTATTAATGGATTAACATTAACTTCTATACCTAATGGTATATATAATAAAATATTTTTTGCTTTGCTTCTATTTATAAAATTTTCTAATTTTTTAATAACAATTTTGTCTTTATAATACTTTGAAGTAACACTTGTAAATTTTAATCTTTTTATACACGATTTTCTAAAATCACTTTTGTGATTTAATTCCATTTTTAAGCCTCACTTGGGTAAAATTCTTACCCAACAAATAATTTTACCTAAAGGAATTAAAATGCAGTTTAAAACATTAGCATTTTTGTCAATATTATCAATTTTAGTACTAACTGGTTGTGATTCAAAGACAGAAAATGAAAGTTCAAATAAGACAGAGATAAAAGAAGTCGTAGTTAAAAAGACAAATTTTATATTGAAAACAACAGATAATCTAAATATAAATGTGAAAGTTGATGGAGATAAGATAATTTTCAAAGATTATCCTGAAAAGCTAGTATTATTAAACTTCTTTGCAACTTGGTGCCCACCATGTAAAGCAGAAATTCCAAACCTAATAGAATTAGAAAAAAAACATGGAAATGACTTAAAAGTTATATCAGTTTTATTAGAAGAAGGTAAATCAAATGAAGAAATTATTGAGTTTATAAATAAATATAAAATTAATTATGCAGTTGTAAATGGAAAACAAAACTTTCAACTATCAACTGCACTTGGCGAGATCAAATCAATTCCTACTATGTTCTTAGTTGATAAAGAATCAAATATTTTCCAAAAGTATGTAGGCATAGTTCCTGTTGAAATGATGGAAATTGATATTAAAAAACTTTTAGAAAAATAGAGGAATAAAATGTTTAGTTTTTTTAAAAAGAAAAAGGTTGAAAAAGAAGAACCTAAAGAAGAACTTGTAGTAGAACAAGAAGTTAAAGAGATAGTTCAAGAAGATATTAAAGAAACTATAATCGAAGAAGCTATTGTAGAAAAAATAGAAGAAGTTCCGCAGTTAATTGAAGTTGAAAAAGAAATTGTAAAAGAAGTTGAAACTAAAGAAGAGAAAAAAGGATTCTTTTCAAGAGCTTTAGAAAAAACATTCGGAACAATTAAGACAGTAATTCCAACAAAAAAAGAAAAAATTGCTTTTGATGATATTGAAGAAATGCTAATTGAAGCAGATATGGAATATGAAATCATTGAAAAAGCAATGGATGGTTTACCTGAAGAAATTACAAGAAAACAATTAAGACATAGACTTGTAATGCTTTTTGAACATGCACCAAAAGTTGACTTAGATAACTTACCAAAACCTTTTGTAAGATTAATTATAGGAGTTAATGGAGCTGGGAAAACTACAACTATTGCTAAACTCGCACATAGATCTAAAAAAGAAGGTAAATCGGTAATCTTAGGAGCTGGGGATACATTTAGAGCAGCTGCAATTGAACAGCTTTCAATTTGGGCGGATAAGTTAGACGTTCCTATTATTAAAACAAAACAAGGTCATGATTCAAGTGCAGTAGCTTATGATACTATATCTTCAGCAATAGCTAGAGATATTGATAATGTTATTATAGATACAGCAGGAAGACTTCAAACACAAAAAAACCTTAATAATGAACTTATTAAAATTGTAAAAGTTTGTGGAAAAGCACAAGAAAATGCTCCACATCAAAAACTTATGATTTTAGATGGTACACAAGGAAATACAGCAATAGCACAAGCTAAAGCATTTAATGAAATGGTTGGTATTGATGGAATTATTGTAACAAAACTTGATGGGACAGCAAAAGGTGGAGCCTTATTCTCTATTTCAAATCAACTTGAACTTCCAATTTTCTTTGTAGGAGTTGGTGAACAAAAAGATGATTTAATTGAATTTTCACCAGATAAGTTTGTAGATTCATTACTTGATGAAATCTATATAGACGAAGAAAACTAAATTTAACTCAAAGTAAATATAGATATTATTTAATATCTATATTTTTTATACAAAGCAAATTTATCAAGGACTACAATATGAATTTATTTATGAAAACATCTCTTTTAACTACAATTACAAGTATACTTTTTACAGTTACAGCGCAGGCGCAGAGTTTATCTCTTTATCTTGAAAATGATGTTATTGATGGAAAAGACAGACACTATACAAATGGAACATCTATTGTGTATGTAAGTGATTCGTATGAAAATAGTTTTATAAATAAAATCCCTACACCTTTTAGCAAAACAAAAAATGCAAACTTTGGTATTTCATTTAGTCGATTAACATTTACTCCAAGTGATATAAAAGAAAAGAATAAAATCGTTGGCGATTTACCATATGCAGGTATTATCAATATGGATTTCTTTATTTATAAATGGAGTGAGACATTTTTTCACGAGTACATGCTTACTTTAGGGATGGTAGGGCCTACTACTAAAACTGATCAGTTTCAAAAAGCTTTTCATAATGTAACAGGAAATACAAATCCAAAAGGTTGGGATAATCAGTTAAAAGATGATTTTTTATATAATTTTTCATATAGTTTTGGCCATAAATCTTATAAAAAAACATTTGATTATGGGAAGTTAGATATCAATAATAGTTTTAGAATTGATTTAGGAAATTATAATAGAGCAGTAAGTTTAAGCTCAATGATTAGATATGGTAGTGGATATGCTGATAATTTTAATACAGTAGGAAGATTAATCGGCTCAAATGAGAACAAACAGCTAAATCTGCAAGCTTCGAATTCTAAAGATATAAATTGGTCAATATCTTATGGTTTAGCCTATATATATACTGATTTCTTCTATGTAAATGACCAAGACAAGTCTTATAAGCTTGGAAAGATTAGAGAAACTATCAGCCAAATAATTTCTCTAGATACATATCTTAATAATTATATAATATCTTTTAATTTTAAATCTAATAAATCTCTGTTTGGTAGTGACAATGATGTAAAATCAAATTGGGCTGGTATATCTTTAATATATTTATTCTAGAAAAGTAGAAACTTTTCTAAAATATCTTTCAATATCTTCAAAAGAATGGCTTCCGCCCTCTTCTATTATAAGTTCTGTTTCTTCGAGCTTGTCAGCAGCTTCATTATAATCTAATACCTCATCATCTGTTTGCAATAAAGTTAAAAAATTACTAGGATTTTTAAGCATTACAACTTCATAGTTTCTCAAAGATTGTATATGAGAATGAGTAAACTCAAACCTTGAGTTATCATAATAGCATATTGCCATCTCGTCTTCATTTTTATTCAAGCCATCTGAATTAAGCCAAGGAGTTACCGCAGGGTTAATTAATACAGCTTTTAAATCATACTTATTTGCTAAAAAAAGTGCATAAAACCCTCCAAGAGATGAACCTACTAATGATACTTTTATTCCTCTATTTATAAAAGCTTCAATTATCTGCTCTAAGGTAGCAATTGCTAAATTAGGAATAGTAGATAATGTTGGAGTTATCATCTCATCTTCAAAGTATTCTAAAAACTTTTGAGCCTTTTCTCCAAAACCAGCACTTGCAAAGCCATGTAAATAAATAACCATTTTTATCCTTTATTTTTTTGTTAAACTTTCTTTTAAATTTTTTGATGCACTTGCATAACCACCATTTGAGCCATCCACAAAATGTATGTGTTTCCCATGTCTTTGAAAAATAATACAAGTCATTAAAGAAGAATCTGATTTATGTAAACCATACTGGATATTTTTATTTATAAATTCATTTTCTAAATACTTTTCAAGTTCTATTGTTTGCAAAAAATCTGTAGCAACAACCATTCTTAACATATCATCAAACTTTTCGGTATCTGCTGTACTAATGATTCTATCTTTATATTCACCCCATAAAGAAACTTTCTTTTTCATCAAATATGCACCTAGAGCATTTACTAGTTTAAATTTTGTACTAATTAAAAACCTCATAATAATATTTTTTGAATAAAGAGAAGCTTCAATATTTAGTTCTTTATTTTTAAAACTAAGCTTTAAGTTTTTATTTATTATAGGATGTCTAATCGTATTATTACCTAATATATCATCTAAATCTTTTAATATCTTTTCATAATGATTCTCATCAAAAGCTCTAATAATTATTGATAAATTTTCTTCTTTTGGTGTTTTTATAGCTTTCCATCTACACTCTAAGCCACTAATATCAAGTTTAAAGTTTTCATCAATCTTCTCTTTGACTAGGTATTTATCACTAGACTTTAAAAGATCATCACATAAGTCTAAACCACCACCTTTTATTAAAGCTTGTGTATAGTCTTGAGAAACTCTATATTTTGTGATTAGTACTTGTTTATTTCTTTTGTATACTTCATCTATAGAAATTATACCTACTCTTAAATTCAATGAATAAGAATCCATCGCAAGCTTTTTAACTGCAAGTAATGCTTGTACTGCTTGAGGATATATTGATTTTGGAATCAATAAAAAAGAACCATCTCCTCCAAATACAAAAGGAATATCAATATCTTTAGCAATATTTAAAATAGAGATAATACTCAAAGCCCCTACCATATTTACTTCTTTATATTTACCTTCTTCTATTGCTTTTGTTGAACCAATCACATCAGAAACTACTACAAACCAATCTTTAGGAACATTTTCATAAAATTCATTATTTGCTATTGAATATAAGTTATCCATCACTTTTAAGTTTAAATAAAAATTCTCATTCATGATAATTCTTCTTCTTTTAAATATTCACGTAAAGCCCTTCGTGAAGCTTTATCTACAAGATTAAATAGTTTATCTATTTCATCTTTTTGGCTTGACTTTTTATGACCTTCAACTTTTATAAAAGTATAACTTGTCTTCTCTTTTATATTATCTGTCATTTTATAAAATCTTTTATAAAGCTCATGATTTTTAACTATTTTTCCTGTACTTGTCTTATAGTTATTTGATTCGAGTTTTTCTCTTCTTTTTTCTAAGCCTAAAATGTTTTGACAGTCAGTATATATTAGAATCTCTTCTTTATTAAATTTCAAATCATCTAGTGCCCAAAGCAAAACTTGAAGTTCTAATTTAGTAGAAGAAGTATCTTCAAACTTCTTCATTTTAATATCTTGGGTTAATAGCTTATCATCATAAATAAAATAAGCACCAAAGCCTATTTTTCTTTGGGGATTAACACTTCCATCGCAAAATAATATTATTTTATCCATTATATTCCTCTTTAAAGTCTTATAATAACATTATAAAGCTATTTTTATTTTATTGAACTTTCAAAAAAACTTTTTAGTTGTTGATTAAATTCTTTTGAATTATCACAAGGTAATAATGCATCACCAATACAAACATCACAATTAAAGGGAACAAACAAAGCTTCACCTTTTGGTAATGAGTTTCCTAAGCCTTCCATATGTACAGGAACAACCGGAGTATCGATTCTGTCTTTAATCATATAATAAAGACCTTTTTTTAAACGACTTATTTCTTCAGGTTTCCCTCTACTCCCTTCTGGAAATAGTATTAAAACATCTCCATTATCTAAAGCTTCATAGGACTCTTTAAATAATTCTTCTGGTGATGCTGAACCTGATCTATCAAGTGGAATAATTCCAATACAATTTATAGAAATCCATGAGGTGATTTTGTTTTTCATAAAATAATCAGCCGCAGCAACTGGCCTAATTTTATGAATTTGATTTAGTGGATATAAGCTCATAATAACCATAGTATCAAGGTGACTATTATGATTTGGTGCGATTATTGAACCCTTTCCAAATGGTAGTTTTTCTCTATTTTTTATATTTAAACCCAAAATTACAAATACAATAGGACGTATAATAACTGCAAAAAACAGTATTTTTATTATTCTACTTTTCATAATTAATACTGCACATAATATAAAAGGTGAAAGAAAATAGGTGCTGTGTAAAGTAAACTATCTAACCTATCTAAGATTCCACCGTGTCCTGGAATTAAAGTACCAGTATCTTTTATCTTTATATCTCTTTTTAAACTTGAAATTACTACATCTCCAAAGAAACCAAACACAGAGATTAAAAATCCAGCTAAAAATCCATATAACATATCTAATGATGTTAAATAAGGAGCAATTAATCCAGAGATTAAAGTAACAGTTACAACACCACCAAGGAAACCTTCCCATGTTTTATTTGGACTAACTTTAGGAATAATTTTATGCTTACCAAATAACTTACCAAAGACATATTGCGAAACATCATTAAACTGTGTCATAAAAAGTAAAAATAAAACAGGCCCAATACTTCCAGCAAGATTGTTTTGAACAGGTAAAGTTAATAAATAAGCAATATGACTAATACTAAAAACAGTAAGCATAGCAGCCCAGTGAATAACACTAGCAGAGTTTATAAAACCATCAGTTTCCCCAATAATTACAAGTCTAATTGGTATAAATAAAAATAAAAAGATAGGAATAAAGATGATAAACATTCCATACCACTCAATACTTACCCAATAGTACTGCAAAGGAATAGATAAATAAACCCAAAATATTGCTCGTCTATCTACATGTCTAATTGAAATAATTGATAAAAATTCTTTAAGAGCTAAAAATGAAAGAAAAGCAAAAAAAACAATTGCAGTTTGTGAGCTAAAACTAAGTGAGATAAAAACAATAGCAATCATCCACCACCAAGATTTTATTCTAAGTTTTAACTCAGTGTAATCTACTTCTTTATTAGAATTTTGCTTATATAAATATATAAGAGTTGATATAACTAATACAAGTACAACTGCGAACATTGCATTTAGTGAATTTTGTTCTATATTAAACATTTTATTTACCTTCTAAAGTTTTATATATAAAATAAGTACGATTTAATACAGTTAATAAAGAACCAATTGTAATTATTAGAAGTGCCATAAAAAGTACGTAATTTTGATCAAACATCATACTTTCAAAAATACTAAAAACTAATGAAAAAGTTAATACAGCCATTCTATGTTGTTTTGCCATTGGGCCGTTAAAACATGCCCCTGCATTCATACTAGATCCTAATACTCTTATATATGCAGTCATCATTGCAAATAGTGCTCCTAAATATCCTAGTTCGACAGAAAAAGAAAAACTTGTAAGTGAATATCCAAGGGCTATAAATAAAATAGAATCAGAAACTCTATCAGGAATATCATTGTAAAGTTCACCTGATTTTGTGCTTTTCCCACCTTCTAAAGCAACCATTCCATCAAATAGATTACATAAAAGCCTCATTTGAATAAATAGTGCTGCTAAAATTGGAAATAAAAACTCTTGATAAGAACTAGCAGATGGGATTAATAAAATAAATATAGCAGCAATTATACTAAAAACTATACTTGCTATAGAAATTTGATTTGGTGTTATATCTTTTTTACTTAAGTAACTTGCAATATTTTTTGACCATGTAGCACCTCGTACTTTAAGAGGTCTTCTTTGCTCTTCATTTGACATATTATTTTTCCTTTTTTTTAGTATAATTTGAAATTTTTCTTGTTGTAAATAGTGTAAAGATAAATGCAACTATTACAGTTGGAAGTACTGTTATAAATATATTTTCAGTATTAATAAACAAATGAATTCCTATTACAAAAGATGAAGTTATAAAAACAGTAATAACAGATGGTAATATAAAATAAAATTTATTTTCTGGAAATAAATCATAAAAATATTCTATGATTTTTATCATCACTAGTGTTATAATAAAACTAGCAATTCCTTGAGCAAATGCTGATATAAAACTATTTGAACTATTTATATTCATAAAATAAGCCCAAGTTCCCCAAAGAACAAATGCTAATATTGCAGATGTATAGTTATATGATTTTAAAGACATTATTTTTAT
This sequence comes from uncultured Campylobacterales bacterium, assembly GCA_947503785.1. GTDB lineage: Bacteria > Campylobacterota > Campylobacteria > Campylobacterales > Arcobacteraceae > Poseidonibacter. The sequence continues at coordinate 369,613 of CANNFB010000001.1, forward strand.
TATTTAAAATTTGAGAATCTATGTGTTGCAAAAGTTGAATGACATTTTACACATGAGTTTGTCATTTGATTAAAATACATATTTACATCTTTTATATCTTCAAACTCTGCTGCACTTGCTAACTTACCAGCAGTAGCATGAAAAGTTTTATCTTGTGTAATAAACTCTTTTGAAACAGTTGTATGTAATTCATGTTTTTGTTCTTGAGTTAATTTTTTTTTCAAAATAAAACTATTTTTTATTCCTGTTGCTTCTTTTTCTATAGCTTCATAGTTTCCTGCAATCATATTTGAAAATATATTTTTCATACTAATTTCTACGGCAATCATTTCTTGAGATAATAAAGTTTTAAGACCAGATGATAATTTTGTAACCTCATCACTAGTATTACTTGCTATTAAACTTGAGGCAATACATATTGCTATTATTGATTTTTTCATTTATTTTCCTTGTATTTTCTAATCTAGTTAAGAACTATTAAGTTTTAATTATTCACAATTCTCGCTCTAATACTCTAATTTTAGATAATAACTCATCTTTATCAACATAACAACCTTGTAAATGACGATCTCCACTTTCTAAATCAAAAGCATTACGTGAATGAAGTATTCTACGATTATCAAAAACTATTAAATCGCCTGCATTAAGACGATATGAAAATTGGAATTTTTCATCTCTTGTTAATAAGATAAATTGGCGATAAGCACGATAAAGAATCTGCATATTTTCTGCTGGAACATCAATAGGACCTCGCAAAAAGTTAGCCAATCTAATCTCTATTATCTTACCATTATGATCAGTTATAATCATAGGACTATCAAATCTATAATCACTTGCTTTATCTTTATTATAAAAAGACATAGGTAATTTAGTTAATGCTTTATAATCATCATTAAAATTATCCCGCATATACTCTGCAATTTTAAAACCATCTACAAATATTGATTCTCCCCCACTCGCATCATTAATTAAACAATGTAAAAACTGTAATCCAGGTTGTAATTCTCTAGTAGGTAGATCTGTGTGTAAAGGCAATCGTAAAGTAGTATAAGCAGCAGAATTTGCATTTGCTTTAGATACTACATCAAATACAGTACCAAAATTTGTTTTACGTATAAACGAAATACGTTCAGCAACTTTTTGTACAGTTTTAAGTTTATTTTCTACATTTTCAATTTTACTTATTCCAAAATCTCGCAAATCATATAACCAACTTAATAATGATTTATCATCATTCATAATAGATTTATACTCATAAATTGGCAGTTGTTTATCTATTTTATTCTTATCCCATACTTTTGGTAATAAAATTCGATTCTCTCTAGCTTTTTGGCTATAACAATGCTGTTTTAACCAAGCAGGATGATAACTACTTTCATGTCCTTCGTAATCCCATATAATATTAATCATATTATCACTTGTTAATTCAACACTATTTGGTTTTATATCAAAAGGAACATCACAAATCTCAAATACTTGCTCTTTACTTAGATTTGTAACGCATTTATCACAATCACAATTATCTCTAAGCCATAAAAAGTGATAATCACTTTTATCACCGTTATCCCAATCAACAGTTAATGTTTTGTCATCATAATAAACACTCTCAGGATTAAATTCTGTTTTATAGACGCTATAACCATTGATATAATAGTCACTTTTATTTTGTACCATTTTGTATCCTGAAATATTTTTAATTTTTTACTATTCAAAAAAATCATTATCTAATTCTTTTACTTCATATACAGTTTTTACTTGAACACCCACTTTATATTGGTACATTAAATCTACTAATTTGGTACCATCAACTAATATAATTGAATGGTGCGCTTCTCTTGCTTTTTTAATTGCCCCATTATCAAATGTTGATGTTGTAATAAAAATACCTTTGCTAGTATCTCCACTCATTGCTCCAATAAAATTTCTTATATCTTTTTCACGTACTTTATCTTCATTATAACGTTTAGCTTGAGTATAAATTTTTTCAAGTCCAAGCTTATCTTCATTTATAATTCCATCGATTCCACCATCACCTGACTTTGGAGTCTCAACAAAATCTCCATAGCCCATGTTTTTGAGAAGAATAAGAATTACTTTTTCAAAATAATAAGGATCAGTTTCTTTTAATTTTTCTAAAAGCTCATTCTTTAATTCTCTTTCAATTGTAGAAAACCCTGAATCAATTAAATCTTGTGGTGAAGAATTTTCTATATTAGTTTCCTCAAATATAAGATCTTGTTCTTTTTTATTTTTTACAGATTCTCTATGATTTTTAAAATCATTGTCATTTTTAAGGTCGGGAAGAGACAAACTTCCTTTTTTTAGAATCAATTTTCCCTTATCTGTAATTTGTACCATTCCTTTTTTTGGATAAGAAACAAATTTTGCCATTTTAAGATATGACTTACCCCACAGAATTCTATCAAGTAAAACATTGGCACCCGTACTTGTTTTTTGATTAAGTAATTCTCGTGGTAAATCAGAATAATATTTACTAAGTACTTCTAATGCTAGTTCTCTACCTTTAAGGGATTCTACAGTATTTAAAACTTTTAATATAGGTATGAATGCTTGATGATATTTTGGTATTTCCATATTCTTCCTTTAGATATATATCTATAAGTTAATAACCATTATATAATATTAATTCTTATTCATAATAAATAATATTACAAATTGTTATCTTTTTTCATTTTAACAACTCCCTATTTTATGGGATGTTTACAAGAATTTAGCAATAAATTTTCAAATTTGTTGAAAAATATGGGTTAAAAGTGGAAACATTGATATCGTTTTATTAAAATTGTTTTGTATCAAAACAACTTTTGGTTCCAAATTGGACCAAATTCAAAAGGTACAACACATGTCGAAAAAAGAATTTATCAGAAGAATACCTCAAGAGTATCAAAAACAATTAGAATTAACTAGGTTAAAAATAAGCCTAATTAAATGCAGAAATAAAACTGAAGTTGAAAAAGCTAAGATGTTTTTATATTTTCAAAGTGAAAAAATATTTGAGAATATAAATGATTATAACAAACTAAAAGCTAAATCTTTCCTAAAAAGCTCATTATATGAGTATTTACTAAATAATAGCAACCTTAATGTAAAATCACTATCTACTAAAATAGTAGAATCTATTGATATTATAACCGTTATTAATATAATGGATTTAGAGATGAAAAAAAGAAAAGTGATTTTTATAAATCAACAAAAAGAGAAAAAGAAAGCTGGAGTTGATATCACTATCAAAAAAGATATGACGTATAATGCTTATGTTACTATTAAAAATCATCTACTAAGTTTTAAAGTTATTGTAGAAAAAGACTACAAAGAGCTTAAAAATGATGATTTTGAGGATTTCAAATACTTCTTATTGGAAAAAAATATCTCTCTTTCAAGTATTAGAAACTATTTTAAACACTTAAAAGCAATTTTTAATAGACTTATAGAATCAGATAAAATCACTTATAACCCTGTAAAAGTTCCAAGTGTAAAAAGTCTTGAAGATGATAAATTGATGTTTGATTATGATGAAATTACAACTATACTTGCCAATTTAGAAGATGAAGAGAGCCTAATATTTAAAACTTTACTTTATACTGGTATGAGAATGGATGAACTCTCATCACTCAAAAAAGAAAATATAAAAAATGATTGCTTCTATTTTTTTGATAGTAAGAACTACTTTAAAAAAATAGTACCTATTCACGCAAGTATTATTGCTGATATAAAAAATATCATGGATAATATCAATAGTAGCGATTATATTTTCAAAAATATACTCACAGGAACAACTAGAGTAGATAATATCAGAAACCCTTTAAACAATTTCTTTAAAGAGCTAGGTATTCAAAAAACTTTACACAAAACAAGAGCTACTTTTATCACTTATTTAAACTTTTATAATGAAAATTTTAACTCTAATGATATTAAGGTTTTAACTCATGCTTTAACAGGAGAAGATAATAAAAGTTATGTTGTTGCAAAAAATATTGAAAAATTAAGAACCATTGTAAATAGCATTGATTTAAAAAAACTCCAAGAAATCGAAAAATTAATGTAATCCAAATTTTTCTTGTTAAAATAGAATTGTATTAGTCAATTACAATTCTATTTTATACTAAATTCAAACTATCACTTTTTACTAACTCTTAAATTCTTTAATACCTCTCTAAATGACCTAGATTTTATATTAAAATACTTCTTATGTATTATATGATGTCCATCATGGATATAATCCAATAATCCTTTTAAATTATATACATTAGTAATAGAAGTATCATACTTTATAAAATCAAACTCACTATTAGAAAATAGAATTAAATGAAGATGTTTTTTTCTTGGATGTGGATTTGATGCTTTTTTAAATTTCTTTAAAGTATTGCAATGCCAGCCATATACGAAAAATTTTTTATTATGTATATGTTCATATAGTGAGTTTATATAGTTATCAACATTAGCAAAGTTTGGAAATGTAACCACTACATGATATCTATATTTGTGTTTTGATTGTTTAGAGTACAAGTACTCTTCATCTTCAGTTCTAAAGTATTCATTGTAAATCATAGTAAGCCTTTTATAAAATAGTATAAAAGATCTGATTTTAGAAATACATTTGGTTAAAATATAATCGTGTTAAAGCTTCGTAAACTTTTCAATCAGACCTTAGTGTAAAAACACTAAGGTTCATTTTAAGTAGATCATATTTACTTTTTATCTATTTCTATCATATGACTTTTGATTTATATCAGTATCATCAAATTTAGCAAGTGCTACTCTTAACTGATCATTGTGCAAATTTGAATCCTCAAACTTCTTTTTATAAGAATTCATCTGGCTTATTAGGTTCTTAATCTCTTTATCTTGTCTTTCTATGATTTTTACATCTATATAGGCATTATTTAGGGATTTTTGTATCCTAGCCATATCATTAGCCATTTTTTTGTTATCTTGCTCTAATTTACTACTTATAGAGCTTTTTAGTCTATTTTCTTTCATCTCTTCTATTAGTGCATCTTCTAAAATCTCTTCTCTTGTGTGTTCAATAAGAAAGAACTTGTTTTTTATATCTTTTACACTTTGAACATCTTGAATAACCTCTTGCTCAATCTGTTTAGATTTATCTTTATATTTTTTTAGGTTTTTTTCATATTCCCACTTAGAACCTCTGGTAATAGTTTCAAGTTCTTGGATATGTTTGTATTTTCTCATAAGTGTATGACCTCTGATAAAATCATTAAATTCATTTTGTAAGCTATGGTAGTTGAACTTTTTACCATATCTATTTTCTAAATCATTGTTTAAACTATGTTCTGTATTCTCATAGCTTCCTAATATATGACAATGAGGAGAGCTTTGATCTAAATGACAAGAATAAGAGTGTACTTTCATATTAAAGCCTAGAGATTTATTAAAATCTTTTACAACATTTAAAACATCTTTCCCATAGTTTACATCTCTTTTTAAATGCTGGGGAGCTTTTGTGATTGAGAAAGTAATCTCAATAAAGTTTTTTCTATTTTTGTTTTTATTATCAACTACAATAGCAGTGGTATTATCTCTTAAATATTGAAGCATTTCAGATTTAGCTTTTGCATTTGGTATAATAACATTGATTTTTTTAGAGTATTTCTTATTGAGTTTTTCAAACTTTTTGAAATCTTCATCTGTAAAATCATTAAAACCATTGTTTAATACTAACTCTTCTAATTGAGTTTGCAAGTGTTGTAGTTCTGTTTCATATCTAGCAATTGCTGAGTTATTAGCACTTAGTTTTCTAGAATAGTCACTTCTTTTTAATCCTTGTAAGTTTTGTGGAACATTATAAACTTTATAAAAATTGGCAAGATTTTCGGAATATGTTCCGGCTGAAACATTTATATTTTGGACAACACCATCACCAGAAGAACTATTTTTTAACCCTACATCTTTATTTACTATCTCAACTATATTTATACACTCATCATTTTTAAAGTCACTATCACTTAAATTTGTATCTCTGTTATTATGATATTTTCTATTAGAAAACCATTGTCTTGATTTGGAAGTGGTTATTTGAATATTTGTATTACTCATATTTATTATCCTTTATTTTATACTAATAGATTTTAAGTTGATTTTTTTAAGATGATGTTTTTTATTATCATAGTATTCTGCACGCTGACTATAGAGTTATTATTAAAATTAGAATTTTAGTAATAAACCCTATAGCAGCTATTTTTTCTTTTGAAAAAATGTGTGACGAATACTATGATAATTGATAGATAAAAAGATAGATTGATTAGATATTAAATAAGTGTATATTGATGAAGCTATTCCCCAGGAGGGGTAAAGTTATCATTTTCATCAATATTGCTATTAAACATATCTTTGAATATCTGTTCTTGTTCTCCAAGATCTAGATACTGATCTAAATTAGTATCTATTAGTGTATAAAAATATTCTAGTGCTTGTTGATATTGTTGAAATCTTTCCATCTCTTGTAGTTGTTTGAATTGTTCAAACTCTCTTAGGTTATCTAATTGTATCTGTTCAAGTAATTCATTTGAAAGTAGCTGTAGTTTGATACATTTGATATATGGTTCACTATCTATTTTATAAGTGTTACACTCTGATTTTATGTTTAGTAGTTCTTGGAAGATTATTGAGGTTAATAGACTCATATTGGATCCTTTGTTGGTATGAGTCTATTTTAAGTTAATTAATAATTTTAGTCGTTTAAAAAAGCTTCTAAGTCATTATATGGGGATACATTTGTCAAAGAACTATTATAAAAGTCTGAAACTTGTTTATGTGTGTTAAAGAAAGCCAATTCATTTCCAGATGAATCTATAATTGAATAACACTTATCATCATAAGTTTTAGAAATTTTGTATGGGTATTTCATTTGTTTCATTTTAATTATGTTGTATAAAGCATATGCATCTTCTTTTGTAATTTCAAATCCACATACACTCATAATAAGTGCATAGTTCCCATTTGGTAATGTGCTAAATGACATTTTATCATAAGAGATATTGACATTATTTGAACTAGATACTAAATCTATTACACTAATAGATTCCTCTAATATTTCAAATAGATACCTTGTATTATATTGAAAGATACAATAATTTCCAGTTTCTCTCATTTTATTCACTAATGGTAAGTATTTTTCCTGAAATTCTAAATCATCCATATTCTCTTTATTAATATATTTTGCATAAAGCAACTTTTCTAGTGAATTTAAATGGTTATTTTCTTCTTCTTTTATACACATAATTTATCCTTTAATTTTTATTTTATTTTTATTATAATCTACACAACTATTCATCATATTTTCAAAGTTGAATTTTTCTTCTATAGAAATAAGATATAGTCTTAATATTTTTGCTGCATTATATTGTGATGCAATAAATCCAGCAATAATCTCTTCGTTTGTTTTTCCAACTAGCTGATCTAGTTTACTTTCAATAAATACTTTCATTTTAATCTCCATAGTAAATATATTGTTTTTTAGTATGCATATCTTTAATGAATAGATACATACCATCTACATTAACTCTACAATCACTTATATAGAACTCGCCTATACTTCTAATTGTAGTGTCATCAAAATAGATAACTTCATCTTCTACAGTAAAAGTTACCTCTTTTAAAATATCATTGATCATATTGTTACTATCAACACTATGTTGTAAAAATTCAGGAAGTCCAATTAAGTTCCCTCTATCTTCACAAAAGTCAAAATATGCCTCTAATATTAAATAATAACCATTCAATAATTGATAACCACTTTCAAAAAATGACTTATCATAGTTTGTTACTTCAATTGTAAAATATTCAAATTGATATCTTTCTATTAATAGATTTGTAGCTCTATTAGTACTTTCTGGTAAATTTTTCATTTTATTCCTTGGTATGAATAAAAACATAAAAGTTCATAACTTTAAATGTTAAAAAAAAGCACTGACTTTTAATATCAAGTGCTTCGACTATCTTAAACGTTTTTTAAGATTCACTTTCCTCTTTTAGTTTTTCAAGTACAATCATTCTAATATATCCAGACATAGTAATACCTTTTTCTTTGGCAACCTTTTTTATCTTATCAATATATTCCTGTTCTAATTGAAAACTAACTTTTGGTGGTTTATTCATAATATCACCTATTTTTTATGTTTTGTGAAAAGATTTAACTTTTACACTGTTGAAATTATAGTGTACTTATTCTTAAATATTGCTTAACTATTATGTAATAGTTCATAACTCTTATGTATTCTATATTTTATTTTGTAGAATCGAAAAAATAAGTATTTACTTAGTGATGATTTGTTCACTAATTTCATCATATCAATAATCTTACCACTCCATGTTTAAAATCTTTAGAGGAGAACAGTAAGAGCGAATCAATCTTAAATATATATCTTTATACTCTCTTTTATTGTTTCAAAATTCCTTAAGCTTTATGGAACTTTGCACTTTTTACTTTTTGAACACTTTGTGGAACACGGAAAACTAATATGAGTACTTCGTGTTCCAAAATTTAGAGGTTATAGGAGTTTTTTAACTATTTATGATCTAACGTTTGAAGTGAGCAATAATTTTCCCGCTAGGGTAAATTATTGGTCTCCTCTGATTTGTTAGGATTTTATTTAATAGTTTCTTTATACCATTCACTAGCTAAATTTATTGCTTCATCAATTTCTTTTTGAGACATAATTGTTTTTAAATTATCCAATTGCTTTCTTGTTGACCATTTTAATGATATGTTTTTAGATGTTCCCGTATAGTATCTAGCTAATTCAAACCATTTGTATGCTTGAATATTATTTTTAGGAGTTCCTTGTCCATTTTTATACAAGAAACCAACATTATGCATAGCTCTAATAGAACCTTTGGAAGCAGCATCTTCATAAAGTTGAATAGCTTTTTTATCATCTTCTTTTATTCCTAGTCCTAAATCATACATATATCCTAAATTATTTATTGCATCAAAATAGTTACTTTTAGAGGCTTTTTCATACCAGTAAAATGCTTTTTCATAATCTTTTTCAACACCTTTCCCTTCTAAGTAACAGTTTCCTAGTTCATTTTGTGCAACAGGATAATTTTGATTAGCTGATTGTTTATATAATTCAAAAGCTTTTGACAAATTATTATTGTTTCTATAGTATATTCCTAATCTATATTGTGATTCTTTATCACCCAATTTCGCTTTTTCTTTAATTAAATTTATATTTTGTGTAGAAGCACACGCAATAAAATAAAATGAAAGAAAAATTAATATTAAACTATTCTGTAATTTTTTCATGATACGGTTCCTTTTAATCCTAACATTGGACTTGAAAAACAAGGGTGTTTTACACTTGCTAGTTCAAATCTACTTTTTTATTAGTTTACAAGATAATAGTTTAAACTAACCGCTGTATACCCTTGTTTTTCTTCCAAGGTTTTGTTATCTTAATTATGCTGTTGCTTGTAATTTCAATAAAACTACGCCAAAGATTATAGATAAAACACCTACTATTTTATACCAATTCATATCCTCTTTGAAAATAATCCAACCTAATAAAACGATTAGTGCTGTTCCCATACCTGCCCATATTGCATATACGGTTCCAATTTCAATGGACTTTGTAGCATAATAAACAAAACTAAATGAAATTGTATAAAAAATTATAATGACTGCACTCCATACATAAGTATTGCCTAATGTAGCTTGTTTAATTGATAATGTTGCCATTACCTCAAATATAATTGCTAGTATTAAATATAACCAATGCATATAAAATTTCCTTTTTGTAAGATAACTATTTATTAATACAACATTCTATATTAAACACCCTTAAATATAAAAAATAAATAAACACAAATAATGTTGTTTTATCTATATCCTTTAAAGACTTTAAATAAGGCATTTTTACAATAATGAATTTGAAAATCTTGCAAAATGCCATATTTTTTAAGTTTATTGTAATTTTACAGTACTATTTCAATGTATTATTTACCACAGAATAGACCTGATAAAACAACATTTTGTATATTTATTTGTCAAATATCGTAATAAAACAACATAATGTTAGTTTTTATATTAGTTTAAGATTGGAGACAATTATGGCAAAAAAATTACTAGAGATCATGAGAGATAAAATAAGATTTAAACATTATAGTATAAGAACAGAGCAAGTATATTTGCATTGGGCAAAGAGATATATTCTTTTCCATAATAAAAGGCATCCAAAAGATATGGGAAAAATTGAAATTGAACAATTTTTAACAAATTTAGCAACAATACAAAAAGTAAGCCCAACTACTCAAAATCAAGCATTTAATGCTATTTTATTTCTATATCGTGAAATATTAAATATATCTATGGCTGATCAGAATATTCAAGCTTTAAGAGCACAAGAAAGAAAACATATACCTGTTGTCTTGACAATAGATGAAGTTAGAACTATTATTTCAAATATGACTGGCATTTATCAACTTATGGTAAAGTTAATGTATGGATGTGGTCTTAGAATGAGTGAGGTTTTAAATATTAGAGTTAAAGATATTGATTTTGGTTTTGATAAACTTTATATTTGGGATAGTAAATCATTAAAAGATAGAACTGTTCCTTTACCTTTAAAGATCAAAGATGAGCTTAAACTTCAAATTGACAAAGTAAGAGAGATACATAAAAAAGATATTGAAGATGGATATGGAACTGTAGAACTTCCTTATCAACTTGAAAAAAAGTTTCCCAATGCTAAATTTGAAACAAAGTGGCAGTATGTTTTTCCTATGAATAAAGTATCTAAAGATCCAAGAAGTGAAGTAATACGGCGACATCATATTTTAGAGATGACATTTTCTAGGAATATAAAAAAAGCCGTACAAAAATCAAATATAGATAAAAGAGTCACTTCTCATATATTTAGACATTCGTATGCAACTCATTTACTTCAAAATGGTACGGATATTAGATCGATTCAAGAGCTATTGGGTCATAAATCAATTGAAACAACCATGATTTATACTCATGTAGTAAAAGAGCTAAATAAAAGTGATATAAAATCACCATTGGATTTTAAGTTTTATAAATAAATATTGATTGTTAAACTCTCATTCAAAACCTGTTATATTTGGAACTTTCTTAAAATATGGATGCATGGTTGAACAATGATATAGTTTTAACAATATCTGTTACTGATACAAAACTATGAATGGTCTTATAAAGTTAATTGTGTCTATTTTATCTAAAATATATTTAACTATTATTTTATGAGCTAATCCTACTATCCACTAAATCAAATTAAAATTTAATATCGTTCCTATCAGGGCTATCTGGCAGAGCCTTAAGAGTGCTAAAGCACGAAAATACCATTAAGGGATATCATATAAAATAATATCTATATAAACTCTTCTTTGTATGTTTTCTTTTGAAAGAAATTTTTACAAGTACCACAAGATTAAACTTACTCAACTATCTCTTTTTTAGATTTTGCATATCTATTTCATTAGTTCAGTCTTTTTAGTCGTTCCCATTCTGATATATTTTTCTTTACTCTAAAATGAATTTGTTCCAAATATAAGTTTATACCAAACAATAATATATCAATTACACTTTGAAAAAAGCCCGATGAACTAACGAAAGAGGCAAAGCCTTGAAAAAAAAGAGACAGAGGTAAGTTTTTTAATCTTCTTAAAATTTCTTCCAAAGAAAACCAAAGAAGATAAGAAAAACCCTCAAAATCTTCAAAAAAGGCAAAATTATTTAAAGGAAATTAAGATGGAAAAATTAAACATAGCAGTTGAAGAGTGGGAATTATATAACAATGGTATTTTATTATGTACTTGGTTTGATAGTGATACAGATATTGAAACTATTAAAGAATATGTAAAAGAAGCTAAAATTACTAATGGACTAAATGGAGATGATTTAGAACTATTTATGGCAGACTGGGAAAATGACTTTTTATCTCTTTGCTCTGAACATAGTAATATAGAAGATGTTTTTAATAAATACAATGATTTAGATATAGATGAAGATCAACTTGAAGTATTAGAATACCTAACAAACTATTTAAACTATGATTTAGAAGATGCACTTAATAAACTTGATGATGTAGAAGTTTATGAATGTAACTCATTTACTGAACTAGCTGAACAATTTGTAGATGAGGGATTATTTGGAGAAATACCAGAGAATATAGCAAACTATATTGATTATGAATCTATAGGAAGAGATTTGAGTTTTGATTATGACCAATACGGGGATAAAATATATAGAGCTGCTTAAAGCTCTATAACCATAGGTACTAAGGATGAAATCCAAGCTTTTTATATAGGTACCAAAATGGAAACATTATAATAAATATTATTTAAGTAAATTTTAATTAAATTCCAGATAACAAAATCGCTATTTTTTGCAAAAAATCAACAAAAATTAGCTAAAATATGATTTAAGATTACAAAGCAATTTAAAAATATTACAAATTGTAATTTTTTTAACCACTCCTAAATTTTTACACTATCATTCTAAAATACAAAGAATTAAACAAAAACAATATACAATCAGCACAATATTTAAAAGGTTAAAAAATGGCTAAGAAAAAAACATCATTATTTGAGTGTCAACACTGTGGAGAACAAGCTACAAAATGGCTGGGAAAGTGTCCTAGTTGTGGTTCATGGGATTCATTTATAGAGTTAAACCAAGACCAACAAGAAGTGCTTAAACAAACTTCAAAAGTTAAAGATACAAATACTAAAGCTGTTCCTATTACTCAAATAAAACAAGATGATGTTGTTAGATTTTCATCTAATAACGATGAGTTAGATTTAGTTTTAGGTGGGGGAATAGTTCCAGGAAGTCTTACTTTAATAGGTGGAAGTCCAGGAGTTGGAAAGTCTACACTACTATTAAAAGTAGCAGGTTCAATTGCAACAAGTGGTAGAAAAGTACTTTATGTATCAGGGGAAGAAAGTGCTGGTCAGATAAAACTTCGTGCTGATAGACTTGATGCAAACCATGATGATGTATATTTACTAAGTGAGATAAAACTAGAAGAGATTCAAGATGAGCTTTTAAGAGTTGATTATGATGTTGTGGTTATTGATTCTATTCAGACTATTTACTCTTCAAACCTTACAAGTGCACCAGGGAGCGTTTCACAAGTAAGAGAGATTACTTTTGAGCTTATGAGAAAAGCAAAAGAAACAAATATTGCTATGTTTATAATTGGACATATCACAAAAGATGGAAGTATAGCTGGACCTCGTGTGTTAGAGCACATGGTTGATACTGTTTTATACTTTGAAGGAGAAGCTAGTAAAGAAATACGAATGCTTCGTGGTTTTAAAAATAGATTTGGTTCAACTTCTGAAATTGGAATCTTTGAAATGACAAATGAAGGACTAGTAAGTGCTAAAGATATTGCATCAAAATTCTTTGATAAATCAAAAGCTCAAAGTGGCTCAGCACTTACTATTGTAATGGAAGGAAGCCGTGCTTTAATTCTTGAAGTTCAAGCTTTAGTAACAGAGAGTACAAATCCAAATCCTAAAAGAAGTGCAACAGGATTTGATGGGGCGAGATTAAATATGCTTTTAGCATTATTAGAAAAAAAGATTGACTTACCTTTAAATCACTATGATGTTTTTGTGAATATATCTGGTGGTATTAAAATCAAAGAAAGTTCTGCAGATTTAGCAGTAGTAGCTGCTATAATTTCTTCATTTAGAGATAGACCTATTTCCAAAGAGTCTGTATTTATTGGAGAAGTTTCACTAACAGGTGAAATAAAAGATGTTTTCTCAATAGATATGAGATTAAAAGAAGCACAAGCTCAAGGTATTCAAAAGGCAGTGATTGCTCAAAAGCCAAGTATGAAGTTAAAGCTTAAGTGCTTTCCTGTAGATGAAGTGTCTAAAATGATAGAACTATTTTAAAATCGTTCTATCATATAGGTTCTAAGTTTTCTATGTTTTACTTTGCAATTCTTTTCTTTGCACCTGACATTAATCTATCAGTTGAAACAATAGCTCTTGTATGAGTTCCTATTCCTATTTTTCCACCAGAATCAACTACTTCAATTGAAAACTTATAAAGTTTTCCTTCCATACCATCAAAAGTAGCTGTAGAAATTGCAGTATCACCTTCTAAAGTTGCAGCCAAATGAGTTACATTAACATTAACTCCAACAGATAATTCACCCTCTTTTAATAATGGTATTAATATTTTTGCAGCCGAACACTCCATTAAGGCAACAAGTCTTGCAGTAGCAAAAACATCAGGAAAACCATCATCTTTTGAGATATTTAGATTCCTTGCTAAGTCACTGTTTTTTACTTTAAATTCTATAGTATCTTTAATTCCAATTTCTAAAGCCATATTAAGTCCTTGTATTATTCTTTTTAATATATAACTTTATTATAATTAAACTTTTAATTTGCAAAAGTTTGATATACTCGCGAAAATTAAAAGGTAAATTATGATTGATATAGAAAATAATACTTCATTTGAAATGAACACTTCTTTACTTGAAGATATTACTTCTTCTTTAACATCTAAAGATATTGAACTACTTATTGTAAATAATGATGAAATTCAAGAATTAAACAAAGAGCATAGAAATATTGATAAAGCTACAGATGTACTAAGTTTTCCTCTAGAGTTTGATATACCTAATATGCCTTTGGGTTCTATAGTAATATCACTTGATTTTGTAGAAGAAAAAGCAAAAGAATATGCGAATACAAAAGAAGAAGAGTTTTCACTTCTTTTTATTCATGGTCTTTTACATTTACTTGGATTTGATCATGAGATTGATACAGGTGAACATAGAGAAAAAGAAGAAGAACTAATCAAACAATTTAATTTACCAAATAGCCTAATAATAAGGAATTCATAAAATGGATATATTAATATTTGTCATCTCAATGGCAGCACTAATTTATGGTGCTGATTTTATAATAGAACAAAGTGAGAAGATTGCATTACATTACAATATTTCAAGCTTTGTAATAGGTGCTACACTAATTGCTCTTGGAACTTCACTACCTGAAATGGCAGTTTCAATGTCAGCTTCGATGAAAGGAAGTGCAGATATTGCAGTCGCCAATGTAATAGGTAGTACTATTTTTAATATCTCCTTGGTTTTAGGAGTTGTATTTTTAATAGCTAAAAAAGTGAATCCTACAAGAGATTTATTTGCAAAAGATTCAGCTTGGTCTTTATTTCCAATTTTAGCTTTTATTCTTATGGGAATTGATGGAAAAATAAACTTTGTTGATGGAATTTTATTTTTAATCTTAATGATTGGATATTTAATGTTCTTAATTTCAAGTGATTCAATTGAAGAACTAGATGAGGAACTTGTAAAAGAAAAATTTGCATGGGGAAAGACAGCTGGATTATTAGCTGTTGGATTTATTTTTGTTGTTGTAGGAGCTGATTTTGCAATTGACAGTGCATCAAATATTGCTAGAGAATTTGGTATTTCAGAATGGGTTATTGGATTGTTTTTAATTGCATTTGGTACATCTTTACCTGAGCTTACAATTTCAGTTAAATCTGCAATGAATAACAATACTGATTTAGCAATTGGTAATATTATTGGTTCAAATGTTGCAAACTTTACAATGGTATTAGGAGTATCTTCTTTAATAAATCCATTAAATGTAGATTTTCACGCAAACTTCTTTGATATAACAGCTGCATTTATCGCATCATTGATGTTAGTATTTATAACGGCAAATAAACTTTATAATAAATCTGCGGGAATTGCGTTAATGGTGATTTTAGCTTTAGTAGTACAAAATAGTCTAGCTTAAAAGCTAGACTATAATATTTTATTTATTACAATTTGAACAAAGTCCATTTAAAATTAAATTCGTAGAATCAATTTTAAATTGACTTTTTGAAGCAACTTCATTTAAAACACTTGATATATCTAAACTCATATCTTCAATATTTCCACAATCAGAACACACTAAATGAGCATGTTCTTCTTTTACTAATTCAAAAACTGACTTAGTATTTGGTATTTTTACTTCTGAAAGAAAAACCTTTTCAACCATCGCATTAATATTTTTATATATTGTTGCAAGAGAGATAGAAGGAAACTTTGTTAATAATTTTTTATATAAATCGTCAATATTCATATGACCATTTAAATAAAGTTCTTCAACAATAGCAACCCTTTGAGGTGTTACTTTCAAATCATAATTTTTTAATAAAATTGTATAATTTGTCATGTTTACCCTTCCTTTTGTGAAATAATACAATATTAATCATTTATTTTCACATAATTTTATATTTATAATATGTATTTAAAAAGACAGTATACCATAAAAATTTGCAGAAGAGAATAATTTTCCTTTAAGTTTAGTTTCACTATAATTCTTCAAAGGATAAAAATTATCCCTTAATAAAAATTAAACAAGAGAATAGGATTAGAAAATGAAACAATATCAAACATATAAATGTAATACATGTAACTGTGAAGTAGAAGTACAAGAAGCAAATGAAACTGCAAAATTATCATGTTGTGGAACTGAAATGGAAATGATTACTGAAAACTTAACAGCAGTAAATTTAATGAAAGCATTTGCAGGTGAATCTCAAGCTAGAAATAAATATGAATTCTTTGCAGATATTGCATTTGAAGAAGGATTACATAGAATTGCTAGATTCTTTAAAGAAGCTGCTGAAAATGAAAAGTATCACGCAATTGCAGAGTTAAAAGCTTACAACAAACTGGTTAATAACGTTGAATTAGACAGTACTGCAAAAAATATTCAATATGCAGCTGATGGTGAAAAATATGAACATGAAGAGATGTATCCAAACTTTGAAGCAATTGCAAAAGAAGAAGGTTTAAAAGAGATTGCCAGAATGTTTAAAGGTATTGGTAAAGTTGAAGTTGAGCATGAAAGAGAATACTTAGAGTTAAAAGAAGAGTTAATTAAAGAAGGATTCCTAGAATCAGACGACAAAGACGAAGAGTGGGTTTGTGAAGTATGTGGGCACGTTCATAGAGGTAAAAAACCACCAAAAGCATGTCCTTTATGTGCAGTTGAAAAAGAGTATTTCAAAAAAAGAAACAAAGACGTAACAGTAGGATAATTTAATAGTAATTTAATAAGATAGATTATAGAATTAACTTATAAATCATAAGGAGTATTAATGAGACAGTATGAAACATATAGATGTAACAAATGTGGTAATGAAGTAGAAGTACAAAATGTAGGTGGAGGAGCACTTCACTGTTGTGGTGAAGCTATGGAAATGATTACAGAAAATTTAACTGCGGTTAATTTAATGAAAGCATTTGCTGGTGAATCAATGGCAAGAAACAAATATGAATATTTTGCAAAAATTGCACAAAAAGAAGGTTACAGAGATATTGCTGAGCACTTCCAAAGAGCTGCTGATAATGAAAGAATGCATGCAAAGCTTGAACTTCAAATGTATAATGAAATGACTATAGGCAAAAACTTTGGAGATACTGTTGAAAACCTTAATTACGCTATTGAAGGTGAATCTTATGAAAATGTTACTATGTACCCAGATTTTGCAGCAATTGCAAAAGATGAAGGACATAAAGAAGTAGCAAGAATCTTAGCTGGAATTGGTAAGATTGAAGTTGAACATGAAAACATGTATAGAAGTCTTTTAAAAAGACTTGAGACTGGTTCTGAACACGTAAGTGATGATCCTGAAGAAGAGTGGATTTGTGAAGTTTGTGGCCATGTTCATAGAGGAAAAAAAGCTTTAAAAACTTGTCCTGTTTGTAAACACCCACAAGAATATCAATCAAGATTAAATTCTAAAAAATAGACTCAATAAAATTTAAGTAAGAAATATTTCTTACTTACTTTTTATCCTTTTAGCTCACAGAAATAATATCTTTGGTAATATAAGAAAAAATTACCGGAGAAAACTTTGATAAAAATACTTTTATTATGCTTTTTTGCATTAAATATTTATGCAAAAGATTTTACTATTGCTAGTTACAATGCAGAAAATTTATTTGATTTAAAAAAACAAAATAGTGAATATAAAGAATTCATACCAAATACAGCCTCAAAATGGAATCAAAAAAACTTTAATATTAAAATCAATAATGCAGTAAAAGTTATAAAAGATATTGATGCTGATATTATTGCACTTCAAGAAATAGAAAATAGAGCTGTTATCCAACTTCTATTAAAGAAGATACCAGCTTATAAATACTCATCATTTGTAAAATATTCAAGATCATCAGTAGGAGTGGGGTTTTTATCTAAAATCAAAATCAAAGATAATAGGCAAATTGATGTGAAATTTACAAATAAAATATTTAGACCTATTTTAGAAACAACTTTTGAACTAGAAAATAAAGAATTCAAAATCTTTAATAATCACTGGCCTTCAAAAAGAATAGCCGAAAGTTATAGAGTAAAGTTTGCAAAAAAACTTCAAGATAGACTTTCAAAACTTCCACGGGATTATGATTATATTTTAGTTGGAGATTTTAATTCTAACTATGATGAAGATAGAAGTTTCAAATATAATAAAAAACTAAATAACACTTCAGGAATCACTGGAATAAACCAAGTTTTAAATACAACAGTAGGAAATAAATATATAACTTACGATGATGTATTAAAGCAAAAAAGAAAAGTACATTTTAACCTGTGGTTAGACCTTCCATCAAATGATAGATTTTCAAACAAGTATAGAACACAAAGCAATACTCCTGATAATATCATTCTATCCCCTGCACTTTTAGATAGTAAAAATATTTCATATATTCATAACTCATTTAAAGTTTTTAAACCAAACTATCTTTATAGAAACAACAAAGTTTTAAGATGGCAAATGAAAGGTTCAAAATACAATAAAGTTCATGTAGGTGCTGGATATTCTGATCACTTGCCAATTTACGCTAAATTTTCAACTTCAAAAGAAAAAACAAATCCAATAAAAGAGATTAAAAAAAATAGTAAAAAAGAACTAAACAAAATTAGTGATTTATATACTAAAATGAAATTAATACAACCTGCAATTATAAAAAATGCCGTTGTTATTTACAAAAGTAAAACAGGTGCAATTATAAAACAAAAAAATGAGCGTGCTATTTATATTTATAAACATGCACAAGAGTTAAAATTAGGATATTCCTATACTTTACAAATCAATGAGATTGTTGATTATAATGGATTAAAAGAAGTTGATTCATTTTCAGTGTTAGAAGAAAATGGTAGATTTAAAAACTATAGATCATTGTTTATAAACGCAAAGAAAAATGATATTTTAAATCCAAGTAATCAAAATGAAATAGCTTTCAATCTAAAAGGTACAGTTAAAAAAAGAAAACTTTATATAGATGATTCAAATAGTATGTTAAAAGGCAAATCAATAAAACTTTTTGCCAAAAACAAACAAGATTTGCCAAAAGACAAGGAAACTATAACTTTTAAGAGCGCTCATATTGGAGTATATAGAGGAAATCCTCAAATACTTATACATTCAAGTTCAGATTATAAAGTAGGAAATTAATGCTATTAAAATCAATTTTCACAAATAGTACAGGTATTTTAACATCTAGAATATTAGGATTTATTAGAGATTTATTAACAGCTTCAATTTTAGGTGCTAACATCTATTCTGACATTTTCTTTGTTGCTTTTAAACTACCAAATTTATTTAGAAGAATTTTTGCAGAAGGTGCATTTACTCAAGCTTTTATTCCAGCTTATGCAAAATCAAATCATAAAATTAGGTTTTCTTCTGTAGTATTTTTACAGCTATTTGGATTTTTGATTATTCTTTCTCTTTTAGTAACCCTATTCTCTTCACTTGTTGCAAAAGCTATAGCAATTGGTTTTGACCAGGAAACAATAGATTTAGCAGCGCCTTTATTTGCTATTAATTTTTATTATCTGCCGATGATTTTTGTAGTTACATTTATGGCAGCCTTATTACAATACAAACATCACTTTGCTACAACTGCCTACTCAACTGCTCTTTTAAATCTTGCAATGATATCAGCTCTTTTAATATCACAAGATATGGAAAAATATGAAATTACATTTTATTTATCGTATGGAGTATTAGCAGGTGGACTGTTACAAATTCTAGTTCATTTATATGCAATTAAACGATTAAACTTATGTAAAATATTTCATTTTAAAAAGCATAAGAAAAAAGAAGAAAATAAATTTTATAAAAACTTTATGTCAGCAACTGTTGGTTCTTCTACAACTCACCTATCAGCATTTATAGATACATGGCTAGCCTCTTTTTTAATGACAGGTTCAATCTCTTATCTTTATTATGGAAATAGAGTTTTTCAACTTCCACTTGCACTATTTGCTATAGCAACTTCCATTGCACTTTTTCCAATGATTGCAAGAAGTATTAAAAATAAAGATGAAAATAAAGCTTTAGCTTTAATGAAAAAATCTTCACTAATTTTATTAGGTCTTCTTTCAATATCTACATTTATTGGTATCTTTTTTAATGAATTTATCATTAGTTTATTATTTGAACGTGGAGCATT
Source organism: uncultured Campylobacterales bacterium (assembly GCA_947503785.1). Taxonomy (GTDB): domain Bacteria; phylum Campylobacterota; class Campylobacteria; order Campylobacterales; family Arcobacteraceae; genus Poseidonibacter. The sequence continues at coordinate 390,129 of CANNFB010000001.1, forward strand.
TACAAGTACAGATACAACAAACACTGCTTTAATATTATCTATGTATTTAATTGGGCTTCTTCCTTTTGGTATAGGAAAAATATTCTCACTTTGGCTATACGCAAAAGAGCAACAGTTCTTAGCTGCAAAAATCTCTGTTTATAGTTTAGGATGGAATATAGTTTTTTCTTTAATTTTAATAAAACCTTATGGAGCAGCGGGACTTGCCTTTGCCAGTACTCTTAGTGGATTTATTCTATTTTTTCTTACAATTAAAGCTTTTGGATTCCAAAAGTTTATTCAAATGTTTAAAAAATAAAAGTATATTAAACATAAAATTTTTAGATTTTAGTAATTAATTACAATTTAGCTATAATAGCTTTTTTAATAAATATTACTAGGATTTAAATGAAAGAATTTTTCAAACAATACTCCCCTTTTTATAAAAACTATAAACTTCAATTTGTATATGCCTTTATTGGAATTATTTTAGTATCAGGAGCAACTGCTGGTACGGCTTATGCTATTCAACCTTTATTAGATGATATTTTTATTAATAAAGATGAAGAAATGTTATATATGATGCCTATTTTTGTTATTATTTTATATACAGCAAAAGGTTTTGGACGATATATACAAGCTTATTATATATCTTTTATAGGTCAAGATATTACTAGAATTGTAAGGGATAGACTATTTTCTCATGTTCTAACTTTAGATATGGATTTCTTTCAAAAAAAACACGGTGGAGAACTTGTAAGTAGAATTATAAATGATATAAATAGAATTCAACAAGCCGTTTCAAACTATGTTGCAGAATTTATAAGAGAAGTTTTAACTATTGTGGCTTTAATTGGTTTAGTAATTTACCACTCACCAGAACTTGCATTTTATGGTTTAATCGTACTGCCACTTGCTATTTGGCCTTTATCTAAACTTGCAAAAAGAATGAAAAAGCTATCTTTTAAATCACAAGAATCAAATGCTGATATTACATCATCTTTAAGTGAATCTTTTAATAATATTGAGATAATCAAAGCAAACTCGACAGAAGAAATAGAAGCTAAAAAGTTCTCAATTCATAATCTTAATTTTTTTAAATACAATATGAAAGCAGTAAAAACAAATGAATTAACATCCCCTTTAATGGAGATAATTGGTTCTCTTGCTTTTGCCGCTGTTATTTTAGTTGGTGGTTCAAAAGTTATCTCAGGAGAACTTACAACAGGAACATTTACTTCCTTTGTAGCCGCTCTATTCATGTTATATACACCTATTAAAAGATTATCATCACTATATAATAAAATGCAAGATGCACTTGCTGCAAATGATAGAATAAATGAAATGCTTGATTCAAAAGCTACTATTCTTGCAGGAACTAACTCTTTTCCAAATAATATAGAAAAAATATCTTTTAATAATGTTTCATTAAATTATGGAGAGTTCCAAGCTTTAAAAAATATTAGTTTTGATGCTAAAAGAGGTGATAAAATTGCACTTGTTGGTGATAGTGGTGGAGGAAAATCTTCGTTAATAAATACTATAATTAGGTTTTATGATATTTCAGAAGGTGAAATAAAAATAAATAACAGCTTATTAAATGAAGTTTCATTAAAATCTTTAAGAGAAAACATTTCGATAGTAACACAAAGAGTTTACATCTTTAATGACACTATAAGCGCAAATGTAGCTTATGGTTATGACATAGATGAGACAAGAGTTATGGAAGTATTAAAACAAGCTCATGCCTACGATTTTATTTCAAAAATGGAAGATGGAATAAATACAAAACTTGATGAGTTTGGAACAAACTTATCAGGTGGTCAAAGACAAAGAATTGCAATTGCCAGAGCTTTATACAAAAACCCTAAGATACTTATTTTAGATGAAGCAACTTCTGCTCTTGATAATGAAAGTGAATCAATTATCTCTCAAGTAATCGATGATGTAAGTAAAGATAAAATCACTTTTATAATTGCACATAGATTAAGTACTATAAAAAATGCTAGTAAAATTGCTGTATTTAAAGATGGTGAAATCATTGATATGAATACAGAAGAAAATCTTTTAAAAACTTGTAAAGAGTATCAAAGACTATATAATTTAGCTAATATTTAATCTAATTTAAAGAGCATTTTTTTGGCTCTTTAAAACTTTACAACTACTATTTATTTCATTAAAACTTATATTTAACGATTTTTGGATAAAATATCTAAATTTAAAAAAAGGCCATTCTTGTTTTGCTATAACACACTTAAAAAAGTCCTATTCAAATTTGAACCAGAAACAGCACATAATATTGCTGAATGTAGTTTAAAAATTGTAGGAAAATGTAAAATTTTAAAAAATATGATGGAAAAGAAGAACTTTAAACATAATTCTAAGCTTTCTCAAGAATTATTTGGAGTTACTTTTACAAATCCTGTAGGACTTGCTGCTGGTTTTGATAAAAATGCAACAATGGTAAAAGCTATGCCTTCACTTGGGTTTGGTTTTACTGAAATTGGAACAATGACGCCAAAACCTCAAGATGGGAATGCTAAACCTCGTATGTTTAGATATCCTGAAGAAAAAAGTGTTCAAAATGCAATGGGATTCAATAATGAAGGAGCCCATAAGGTTCTTAAGAACTTAAAAGAAGTTTATCCTGCAGCTATTCCAGTTGGAGTTAATATTGGTAAAAATAAAAATACTCCTGAAGAGTTTGCATTAAGTGATTATAAAATGTTAATTAAAAAATTTGAAGCAACTAGTGACTATTTAGTAATTAATATTTCAAGTCCAAATACTCCAAATTTAAGAGATTTACAAAATGAAAAATTCATTAATGAATTATTTACAATGGCAAAAGAATTAACACAAAAGCCTATTTTATTGAAAATTGCTCCAGATATGGAACCAAAAGTTGCTATTGATTTATGTAATAGTGCTGTAAATGCAGGAGCAGCTGGAATAATAGCTACTAATACTACTATTGATTATTCATTAGTTCCTAACTGCCAGGACTTTGGGGGATTAAGTGGTGCATGTTTAACAGATAAATCTTATTCAATTTTTAAAGAAATTGCAAAAGAATTATATGGAAAAACAATATTAATTTCTGCTGGTGGAATATCAACAGGAGAACAAGCATATGCACGAATAAAAGCTGGTGCTTCTTTAGTACAATCGTATTCAGGTCTAATTTTTGAAGGACCTTCAATGGTTAGAAAAATAAATGAAGAGATGTTAGAACTAATGGCAAAAGATGGGTATGAAAATATCACTGATGCTATCGGATCTGATTTAAAATAAGTAGAGATAAAATGAATTTAACGAAATCAACAAAAATTAAAAAAACTTTTTTATTGTTTATTGTTTCATTATTCATTCTTACAGGAGAATTAATGGCAAATAGCTTACCAAAATATTATACAAAGACATTAGAAAATGGATTACAAATAGTTGCAATTCCAATGAAAAATGGCTCAAAGGTAGTTTCAACTGATATATTTTATAAAGTTGGAAGCAGAGATGAGAAGATGGGAAAAAGTGGGATAGCACATATGCTTGAACATTTAAATTTTAAATCAACAAAAAATCTTAAAGCTGGTGAATTTGATGAAATTGTTAAAGGATTTGGAGGGGTAAACAATGCTTCTACTTCTTTTGATTTTACACATTATTATATCAAGTCAGCTTCAAAAAATATGGATAAGTCATTAGATTTATTTGCTGATTTAATGCAAAATCTAACACTAAAAGATGAAGAATTTCAACCTGAACGTGATGTTGTAGCAGAAGAAAGACGTTGGAGAACTGATAATAGTCCTATGGGTTATTTACAGTTTAGACTATTTAACAATGCCTATATTTATCATCCATACCATTGGACTCCAATTGGATTTATGAGTGATATTAAAAATTGGTCTATTGATGATATTCGTGATTTTCATAGTACTTATTATCAACCAAAAAATGCAATTATAGTAGTTGCTGGAGATATTGATAAAAAAGAAGTATTTGCATCTTCAGAGAAATATTTTAAAAATATTAAAAATAAAAAAGAAATAGTTTCTAAAATACATACAGTAGAACCAAAACAAGATGGGGCTAAAAAAGTTACAATATTAAAAGATTCAGCAGTTGAAATGCTTGCAATCACATATCATATTCCAAACTTTGAGCATAAAGATCAAGTTGCTCTTTCTGCTTTAAGTGAATTTTTTAGTTCAGGAAAGAGTTCAATTTTACATAAAAGATTAGTTGATGAAAAAAGATTAGTTAACTCTGTATATGCTTATAACCTAGAACTTAAAGATCCTGGATTATTTATGTTTATGGCAGTTGCAAATGAAGGTGTTAAAGCTAAAGACATTGAAAAAGAAATTTTATCAATTATTGAGGAAGTTAAAAAAGGTAATATTAGTAAAAAAGATCTTGATAAAATCAAGATTAACACTAAGGCTGATTTTATATTCTCTCTAGAAAGCTCTTCATCAGTAGCATCTTTATACGGAACATATTTTGTAAGAGATAATATTAAGCCATTATTTGATTATGAGAAAAAAGTTGATGCTTTAAATAAGAAAGATTTAATTAAAGCAGCAAATAAATACTTCACTAAAAATAATTCGACTACTGTTATATTAAAGCAGGAAAAGAAATAGTGAATTATCATGTAAGTAAAACTAATTTTGGGGAAACACCAAGTTTTGATTATCCAAAACCTCAATTTCTTGAAGAATTAGGAGAAGAAGGTTTAGTTAAATTGTTTAGTGATTTTTATGATTTAATTATAGATAGTGATATTGGAAACTTTTTTCCACAAGAAGAAGATGAGTTAGAGAAGATAAAAGCACATAATGTAAAGTTTTTCATTGAAGCTGCTGGAGGACCTAAGCATTATACAAATGCAGTAGGTCATTTTGATATGTTAAAAACTCATGAGCAATTCTCAATTACTGAAAAAGCAAGAAGAGAATGGTTGGGTACTATGGAAGAAGTTTTAAGAAATGTTGATATTTCTGATGTCGCAAAACAAAGTTTTTGGGACTTCTTAGAAGTATTCTCTAAACATACAGTAAATGTAGATGAAAAACAAGAATTAGAAGATTTAGTAGTAAAAAAAGGATGAATATGGAAATTATTACCGGTGCAATGACTGCACTAATTACCCCATTTAAAAATGGAAAAGTTGATTTAGAAAAATATGAGTCTTTAATAAAAAGACAAATAGCTCAAGGTATTGATGCCGTTGTTCCAGTTGGAACTACAGGTGAGAGTGCTACACTATCACATGCTGAACATAAAGCTTGTATTGAAGTTGCCGTTGCTGCTTGTAAAGGTACGGGTGTTAAAGTAATAGCTGGAGCTGGTTCAAATGCAACACATGAAGCAGTAGAAATTGCAAAACATGCACAAGCTGTTGGAGCAGATGGACTTTTATCTGTAACGCCTTATTATAATAAGCCAACTCAAGAAGGTCTATATCAACACTATAAAGCAATTGCAACTTCAGTTGAAATTCCTTTTATGTTATATAATGTACCAGGAAGAACTGGTGTTGATTTAACAGCTGATACTACTATTAGACTTTTTGATGATATTCCAAATATTTATGCTACTAAAGAAGCTACTGGCTCTTTAGATAGAACAATTGAATTATTATCTCAAAGAAGTGATTTAGTTATCGTTTCAGGTGATGATGCTATTGATTTTCCAATGTTAGTAAATGGTTGTAAAGGAATTATTTCAGTAACTGCCAACTTACTTCCAAATTTAAAATCTAGACTTGTTCATGCAATTCAAGAAGGTAAATTAGACGAAGCTAGAAAAATAAATGAAGATTTATATGCTTTAAATTGTGTACTATTTTGTGAAAGTAATCCAATACCAATTAAAGCAGCAATGTATTTAGCTGGACTATTGGATACATTAGAATATAGACTTCCTTTAACTGCTCCAAGTGCAGATACTATGAAAAAACTTGAAAATATATTAAAACAATACGAGGTAATAAAATAATGAGCGACTTTATGAAAAATAAAACTTTAGTAATTTCTGGGGGTACAAAAGGTATCGGTAAAGAATGTGTTTACAAATTTGCAGAAAATGGTGTAAATGTGGCATTTACTTATAATTCAAATCAGCAATTTGCAGAAGATATTTGTAAAGATGTTGAAGAAAAATTTGGTGTAAAATGTAAAGCATATCCATTTAATATTTTAGAGCCAGAAATGTATAAAGAATTATTTCTAGAAATTGACAAAGATTTTGATAGAGTTGATTTCTTTATCTCTAATGCAATGATTTATGGTCGTGCTGTTGTTGGTGGATATGGTAAATTTATGAAATTAAAGCCAAGAGGTTTAAATAACATTTATACTGCAACTGTTAATGCTTTTGTATGTGGTTCGCAACAAGCTGCAAAAAGAATGCAAAAAGTGGGAGGTGGAGCTATTGTTTCTTTATCATCAACTGGTAACTTAGTATATATTCCTAACTATTCTGGTCATGGTACAAATAAAGCAGCAGTTGAAGCAATGGTAAGATATGCAGCAACTGAATTAGGTGAGTTTAATATTAGAGTAAATGCAGTATCTGGTGGTCCAATTGATACTGATGCACTTAAAGCATTTACAAACTATGAAGAAGTTAAACAAAAAACTATTGATTTATCAGCTTTAAATAGAATTGGTCAACCAAAAGATTTAGCACAATCTTGTTATTTCTTATGTACTGATGACGCTTCTTGGATAACTTCTCAAACTTTAGTTGTTGATGGTGGAACAACTTTCAGATAATGAAAGAAAAAGTACTTAACCTTCCAAACGCTTTAGCACTATTTAGAATAGCATTAGCTCCGCTAATGCTATGGTTCTTTATAGATAGAGATAATACTATCTTTGCTTCATGGCATCCTTCATGGTTTGATTATTTTGCTGGCCTTATTTTTGTAATTGCATCTGTAACAGATTTTTTTGATGGTTTTATTGCTAGACAATGGAATCAAATGACAAAAATTGGTGGAATACTTGATCCCCTTGCAGATAAGATGCTTGTACTTGCAGGATTTATTGGACTTATGGTAATTGATAGAGCCTCAGCTTGGGCTGTATTTATAATTCTTTCACGAGAGTTTTTTATTACAGGTTTAAGAGTAGTTGCTGCTGATGAGGGCAAAAATGTAGCTTCGACAATGGCTGGAAAAGTAAAAACTGTAGTTCAAATGATTGCTATTGGTTTTTTAATTATGAATTGGCCATTTGCAACGCAACTTCTGTGGTTAGCCGTTGTTTTAACAGTATATTCAGGATATGAATATATTAGAGATTATTTTAAAATATAGAGGTTTTTCTTGGGTACTATAACATTTCTACTTGTTCTTTCTTTTTTAGTATTTTTTCATGAGTTAGGACATTTTGTTGCTGCTCGTTATTTTGGTGTAAAGGTTCATGTTTTCTCAATTGGTTTTGGAAAACAAATCTTTGCAAAAGAATGGAAAGGTACAACTTGGCAACTTTCATTAATTCCACTTGGTGGATATGTAAAAATGAAAGGTCAAGATGACTCAAACCCTGCTTTAATTGAAGTTGGTGATGATTCATATAATACAAAAAAACCTTGGCAAAGAATTGTAATACTTTTTGCAGGTCCTTTTGCAAACTTCTTACTTGCTGCCATTCTTTATTTTTCAATTGCAATTATGGGTGCTAGTACATTTGCAGCTCAAATTGGAACAGTACAAAAAAACTCACCTGCCTTTCATGCAGGAATTTTAAAAGATGATTTAATTGTAAGAATAAATGAACAAGAGATTAAATCTTGGGAAGATATTGGAAAGATTATTGTGAACTCGCAAGGAGCTTTAAAGTTCTATATTAAAAGAGATAATCAACTTATCGCAAAAACAATAAATCCTCATATTTCAGATTCACAAAATATGTTTAAAGAAAAGATTAAAAAAAGAATGATTGGTATTTCACCATCAGGAAAAGTCGTTCAATTAGATTTATCTCTTAGTGAATCTCTAGTATATGCTTATGAAAAAACTATTTTTTCTTCAACAATGATTTTTCAGGGTGTTCAAAAACTGATTCAAGGAATAATTCCAAGTAGTGAAATTGGTGGAGTAATTACAATTGGAAAAGTTATATCAGATGCAAGCCAATCAAGTATTATTGCACTATTTACAATAACGGCTTTAATTTCTGTTAACTTAGGAGTATTGAACCTTCTTCCAATTCCAGCGCTTGATGGTGGTCATATCATGTTTAATATATATGAAATGATTACAAAAAGAAAACCTAGTGATAAAGTATTTATGGTACTTACAATCACAGGATGGGTAATACTAGGTTCATTAATGTTACTTGGAATTTACAACGATATAAATAGAATTTTTCTAAAATAATACATATATAAAGAGATAAAATGAATAAAATAACTGCAACAAGAAATTTAAATGATGTAATAACTAGAGTTGAAGGTGCAAGGCTTAAAATATCTGAGCATCATATTGTAAAAATTATTGGTATTAGCAAATATTCAACTTCTAAAGAAGTAGAAGAACTATACAATGTAGGGCAAAGAGCTTTTGGAGAAAACAAGGTACAAGATTTAAAAACAAAAGCAGAAGAACTAGAAGAACTACCTTTAGAATGGCATTTTGTAGGAACTTTACAAAAAAATAAAATCAATAATTTAATTGATTTAAGTCCAACACTAGTTCACTCAATTGACTCTTTAGAATTAGCTCAAGAGTTAAATAAAAAGCTTGAAGCTAAAAATAAAAAGCTTAGTATTTTACTTCAAATAAATTCAGCTTATGAAGAAACAAAATCAGGGGTAATGCCAGAAGTTGCAGTTGAAATATATAAACAAATACTTGATACTTGTCCAAACTTAAGACTAAAAGGTGTTATGAGTATTGGAGCACATGTTAATGATGAAAAAATTATAAAAGATTCATTTAAAACAACTAAAAAAATTTATGATAAACTAGTACCTTTTGGAGCAAAATATTGTTCTATGGGAATGAGTTCTGATTATGAATTAGCAATTGCCTGTGGTTCAAATATGATTAGAATTGGTTCTACTTTATTTAAAGACTAAGAATTAAATCTAAAGAGAAAAGCTTATTTAGCTTCTTCTCTTATTTGACTTATTGTTTTCCCACCTATTGCATAATTATCCATATTTACTTCTTCTATTATAACAACAGCAGATTTAGCACCACGTCCATCAAAAATACTTGCAAATAATTCAGTTATTCCTTTACTTAATGCTTCTTTTTGCTCTTTTGTTGCACCTCCATCTTCATGTGTCATTTTTACATTTATTAGTGGCATATTACTTATCCTTCAAACTTACTTGTTTCCATAGTATAATCTTTATATACTTCGGCAAGTCTTATTCTATAATCTTTAAATAATTTAGCTCGTTCTAGTGCTTGAGCATTCATATGATCTAAGTTCTTTTTCCAATTATCAATATCTTCTTTTCTTTCCCAAAAAGATAGTGATAATTGACAAAACCCTGGCATTGTTACAAGTTGTTCTTTTAATTTTGAAGCAATTGTAAGATATTGCTCTTGACCACCCTTTTGTAATTCAACATCAAATATAACTGCATACATTTTATTCTCCTTTTAATTTTAATATTTTTGTTAAGTATAATAATACTATTCCACAGGAAACTATAAAAGCGGTAAGATACAAAGCATACTCATAACTTTTAAACTGTTCAATTAAAGCTACACTATAAAGTGGAGCAATTACCTGTCCTATTCCATAAGAAGTTGTAAGTGCACCCATTAATAATACTGGGTTTTTAGCTGATAGTTTTCCTCCAAGATTCATAAATAATGCAACTAAACCAACAAATGTTCCTCCATATAAAATTCCAGAGAATAGATTTAAATACATATTATTTGTAAAGGCAGAGATTAAAATACCAATTACTTGTAAAAACATTGCAAGCATAATCACATTAACACTTCCATATTTATGAGCTAACATCATCCAAATAATACAAGATGGAATTCCAGCAAGACCAACTATTGTCCATGTAAAACTTCCAAAACCTTCTAGTCCTTCTAATGAATTAATAATATCAGGTAAAAATGTTCCTTGGACTACCATTCCAACACCTTCACAAAAATAAGCAATTATTAACAATATTACAAAAGGAGAAAATATTGATTTATCAATTTTATGTTTTACAATATTTTGTTTTACCTCTTTATCATAAGATAAAATATACATAGAGTATATAGAAATAAAAAGTGCGAATATAGTTAAAACTATCCAGGAGAAATTCCATGTTCCCTTAAAGTAGAAAACTCCTCGTACAATTAAATCACTTATAAAAATAGAAAACCCAATACCTGAAAAATGTATTCCCATTGCTTTTGTTTTATTTGGAATATTTAATTTACTCATAACAATAGCAGAACCTACAACTAGTGCCATAGCAGCACCAAATCCAGCAAGAATTCTAGATATTATCCATAATATATCATTTGTACTAATACCTAATATTAGTGTTGTACTAATACATAAAAGCATACCCAATCTAAAGAACTTAACTTTTGTATTGATATCCTTAATAAACACAGCAAATATTGAACCAGCTAAATATCCTATATAATTTACAGAAGCTAATACCCCTGCAAAATTTACACTTAGGTAATCTTCAAGCATGGGAGGTAAAAGAGAAGTGAAGGCAAACCTTGCAACTCCAACACCAACAATAAGAGCAATAATGCCTGCAAGTAAGATAGCTATATTAGAGTTCCTATCTAGTAAATTTATACTTTTCATATGTGCTCCTTTTAAATATATGTTATAATATCACTATATATGATGTTGTGTCAAATATCAAATCATGATTAGTGATATAAGGAAAAGAGATATGGACTCAAATTTATTAAAGGTATTTGTAGAAGTTGCCAGAGAGAAAAGTATTACTAAAGCTGCAATTAAACTTGATTTTGCGCAATCAAATGTAACATCAAGAATAAAACAATTAGAAAAGTCACTTGATTGTAACTTATTTCATAGAATTCCTAAAGGTGTAATATTAAGTAAAGAGGGAGAAAAACTCTATCCTCATGCATGTGAAATAGTTAGAAAAGTAGAAGAAGTAACTTTTAGTATGAAGAATATATATGAGCAAGAACATTTAATTGTAGGTTCTACTGAATCAAATGCGACAACAAGAATAGTCCCTTTTTTACTTAAAGTGCATAAAGACTTTCCAAAAATGAATTTAGAATTAATCACAAATACAACAAGAGATATTACAAAAGAACTATTAAATTACAATATAGATATCGCATTTATAAGTGGTGAACCTACAAATGATGAATTAATAGTATTAAATAAAGTAAGGGAAACTATTGTTTTAGTAAAACAAAAAGAAGGATACTTTAAAAATGTATTTTTATCTTTTAAGAATGGTTGTGCATATAATGAATTTGGGCAGAATTATTTAAAACAAACTTATAATAAAAATTTTAAAGTTCTAGAATTTGGGAATTATGAAACCATTCTAGGATGTGTAAAAGCTGGAATGGGAATAAGTTTATTACCATTAAGTATTGTAAAAAAATTAAAATATGAAAACGATTTAGAGATTTTAGAAATATCAAAAAATCTAGAAAATATTCCAACATGTTTAGTTTGTAGAAAAGATTCTATCCCAAAAATAGAAAAATACCTAAAAGAGTATATTTTTTAGGTATTTGTAAAACTATGGTAAAGCTAAAATCGCACTATTACATAAATCATCACTTTCAAATTTTGTAATATCACCCTCTTTTAAATTAGGTACAGGAAATAACCTAACAGTTAAAGGCTTATTCAATCTAAAAGCCATAGTTCCCGTATCTCTCATAATCTGCTCAATTTTTAAGCTTGGAGTATTTCCCTCAATAGGGACAGTATCTAAGCCAATTCCACAAATTGCACTATTTGTTAAGAGTGTTCTTACATCAAAATCTTTATCAATCGTACCTTTTGCTAAGCCTTCATCTTCAACAACAGCAAGCATTAAACCAGAAAAACCAACTAAAGGTAATTCTTTAACACTTTTAAATACTTTTGTTAATAGTGATGATATTTCAACTGTTCCCGCTCTTCCAAAACTATCTAAGCCCATTTGCTTATAAACTTCAACTATTGACGAGCAATTTTTAGAAGGAGCGGCTGAGGAGTCTATACCTTTAAAAACAAAAGAAGATTTATTTTCAAAGTTATCTAAAATATCTTTTATATTTTTACAATGGTACGATAAGGCTTCTTTTAAAATAAAAGAGTAAGAACCTAAAGCAATATTATGTGATAAATTAGGATTTTTTTTATTAAAATCTTTTAAAACTTCTACTAATAAATCAGGTGTTTCTAAACCTAAAACAAAAGCATTTTCTAAATTTGACTCATGGTAAGAAGCAGGAAAATATGGAATAAAAGGTTTACAATTAAAATTAACTGTAAAATTAAAATTACCCTCTCCTCTTGGAGTTATTTCTGAAATTTTTTTAACTGCTATTACTGATTGTTTAATTAGTTCATTATTTAAAATTTCATTTTCATCAATACTAACATTTATACAGGCATTAGCTAAATCTCCAAAAGATAAAATAAGCTCAGGAAGTAATGAAATTTCATTAAAAGTTTTTGCTTCACCAATTGCAAATCTAATTCGTAAACTTGTAGTACTTTTATCTAAGATATTAGAAATAAAAGATAAATCTTCTTTTGCATTTTCTAAACTTGAAGTATTAAGATATTCTCCAAATGCATTTGTTACTATTCGTATAGATTGTACTTCATAGTTTTTTTGCTTAAACTTTTCACTTAACTCTTCACAAAAACTACAAGCATTAAGAAGTTCTTTTTCCCAAGTATTTTTATCATTTGTTAAAGTTAGAAAAGTAGTGATAGTTCGTATTTTACACAAATCTTTATTTTCATAAATCAAAATAGATCCTTCAGTTTTATATCAAATCACTATAACAGAAATTTTGTAATTGAACAATCCAAATATTGCTAGGAGTAGATAAATAAACCTAAAAAGGCTTATTTATTGATTGAGAGAGTTTTTAAACTTTATAACTTCATCTTCAATTGAAGCTTGTCTCATAAAATGTTCACCAATTAAGAAAGCATCAGCGCCAATTCCTGATAATCTTTTAATAGTATCAACATCTGAAACCCCAGATTCAGCAACAATTATTTTCCCATTTGGAATCATAGGAATTAACTTATCACATAATTCCATATCCATCTCAAATGTATCAAGATTTCTATGATTAATTCCAATTATACTTGCACCACATTTAATAGCTTTTGTTAAGTCTTCTTTGTCATGTATTTCAACTAAAACTTCTAAACCTAAATGTAAAGCATACTCATATAATTCTTTCATTTCTTTAGTACCTAAAGCTTTTGCAATAAGTAAAATAAAATCCGCCCCATAAACTAAAGCTTCAACAATTTGATATTTATCAACAATAAAATCTTTTCTTAAAAGAGGCGTTGGTACATATCTTCTAATTGCAGTTAAATACTCTAAACTACCTTGAAAATAATGTGGTTCAGTTAATACTGAAATTGCATTTGCGCCACTATTACTATAAGCTTGTGCAATTTCCATAGGATTAAAATCTTCTTTTATAATACCTTTAGAAGGACTAGCTTTTTTTACTTCTGCAATTATTCTAATTGGCTCTTCTTTAGTTGATGTTAAAAATGCTTTTACATCTCTTGGCGCAAAAGGATTTGAAGCTAATGTTCTTCCTAATAAATCTAAAGGTATATCTTTTTGTCTAATCTCTAAATCTGCTTTTGTTCTTTCTATAATTTCATCTAATATCACTTAACACACTCCTTAATTTTTTCCCAATGTAATTTAATCTCTTTATCTTCTAAACCCGCATTATCAACAACTTTTTTCATTTGAATATATGCATTCTTACAATCTTTATTTTTATAAAAACCCCATGCTAAAGTATCAATAAAAGCTAGATTATTTGGTTCTAGAATTAATGCTTTTTTAACAAGAGTTAATCCTCTTTTAATATTTAAATCATAATCAATTAAAATATAAGCTAAATAGTTCTCATAAATTGGATTTGATATTTTTTTTAGTACTTTATCAAACTTTGAAATAACATTAGGTAAAACCATCTGTTTATTTTTTGCCATTTCAAATTCAATAATTGCTTGTTGACCTAAATATTCTAAATTATTTGTTTTCTTATATAATTTATCTAATAATAAATTTGCTTTTGTTAATTGGTTTGTATCTTTATATAACTCTAGTAATATTGTACTTTCAATTTTTTTTTCTTGCAAAAAATTTATTGCTTGTTGCTTATCTTCTTTTGCTAAATATCTAATTAATAAATCTTGTGTTTTACTAAGCATTGGCTCTTTGTTTGTTTTTTTATATGTAGAATACATCGTTTCTAAAAGAGGCGTTATTTTCTCTTTCTCTTTATCTTTTTCATAAAAAGATAAAAGTTGCAAAGATAGATTAAAAGGATAAGAATTCTTTTCTATGTAGTCAAACATAGTATTTTTTGATTTTTCTTTTTCATTTGTATAGTAGTATTGAATGCTTGTAATAGTTTGTAAAGTTTCTATTGAATTATTAATCTTATAAGCTTTTTCAAACTCCGCTAAGGATTTATCATACTCTTTTAAATCTAAGTAAATACTAGCTAATAAAGAGTGATTACTTTTATGATAAAACTTTTTTACTAATTTTTTTGCATACTTAATAGTCTCTTCTTTTTCATTAAGTTTTAGCAAAGAAAGAGTGTATAGTTTTAAAATCATCTCTTCTTCTTTAATATTTTCTATCATATTTGAAGCTGCATGTTTTTTTACATTTTCATAATCTTTTAATATAAAAGATAAGTTTAAATAGTTTACTAAATACTCATGATTATTTGTATTTTCAAAAAGTTTTAAATATATTTCACGAGATGATTTGTATTTTTTTTGAGATTCATACTCTAAGGCATACATAATATATTCATTCTCTAGGTTAAAATGTTTTATATCTTTTTTTATAAAATGTGCACTATTTATTGTAGATTTATTTGTAGGTATTGTAGGTTCTGTATTATTACAACCTGATAATAAAAATATTAAAGCACTTGTAATTAAATAGTTCTTATAGCTGGACACTCTTTATAAACCTCTTCTGTATTTTCTTTAAAATAATCCCAAAATGGGAAAGTACGACATTGCGTAGGTCTAGCCTCATAAATAGAGCATTGTCTTTTTTCTAAATTGAAAAACATACATGCAAAATTATCTTCTGCTAATTTTACCTCTTTTATACTGTATTTATAACCTATTTTATTTAAATACTGCTCTCTAACTTCTTCTTCGCTTATATTAAGATGTTTTGCTAAAAGATTAATTTCTTGAAGTGTAATCCAAATGTATCCACTCTCACCAATACAACAATTACCTGCACATGTATCACAAGCACTTGCTTCAAAAGCATAATCAAATCCTTCTTTTTTAATTAAATTGCTCAATATCTACCTTTATACTGTGTGTTTGAGATTTCTCATATATTTTTTTAACTTCGTGAGTGAACTCTAAGTCATCAAAAACAAATAATGGTTTTAATATCTTTGTTAAGGATTTTGAGTCTTTTCTAGCGTATACTAAAATCAATGTTGCATCCTTGTGATCTTTAGGATGTACAAACTGTAATGCCTCTAAATTAAGTTTATATTTATTTAAAAACAATAATATTTCATTGATTTGTTTCACATCGTAACAGAAGAAAAGCTTCCCAGAGTTTTTAAGTATTTGAGAGCTTTTTTGTATAAAATCTTCTAGTGGCATTGAGTCATTATACCTTGCTATCTTAAGATTTTCATTTTCACTCTTAATAACATTGGAATGATAAAAAGGTGGATTTGATATACATATATCAAAATTTTTATCAAATTTTGTTTCTAAAAAGGAACCTTTATATAAGTTCGTTTTTTGATTATTTGTTTCTGAGTTTTTTAAAGAAAAAAATTGAAATGTTTTTTGAAGTTCGCACTGGTTTAAATTTAAGTTAGAATATTCTCTAGAAACTAGTAATCCTAGTATTCCACTACCACTTCCAATATCTAAAAGTTCACCCTTTACATTCTTAAATTTTTGCATATTTAAAAAGATGAAGTTATATAAAAAATGTGTGTCACTATTGTAACAATAACCATCCATTGGTTGATATAAAACCAAGTATTTTCCTTATGTATTTTTAGTATTATATCTAAGATTAACCTATATATGTTTTAAACAATATTTTAATAGAATCTTCCACATATACATTAATATATATTCTTAAGTTTTATTATAGTTTAGATGACACTTTAAATACACTTTGTAGCACTAGTGTAGCAAAATGTAACAAGAGCAAAATTAGCTTTATGAAATGAAAGTTTTACTCATTCTTTAGATGTATTATAGGTTATTATTCACTCATAATAATTGAGTTTATTCAAATATTGATAAATAAAAATTTTAAGGGGAAATTATGTCTAATATGGAAGCTCCTGCAAACACACCAGTTTGGGTAAATGAAGCAAGATGTAAAGCATGTGATAAATGTGTTTCTGTTTGTCCAGCGGGTGTACTTGTAATGAGACAAGAAGTTCATTCAACTTTAGGATCAATAATAAAAGTAGCGAATCCTGATTCGTGTATTGGTTGTACTGATTGTGAACTAGCGTGTCCAGACTTTGCAATATATGTAGCAGATAAAAAAGAATTTAAATTTGCAAAACTTTCTGAAGAAGCAAAAGACAGAAAAGAAGCTATCGTTAAAAATAACTATAGAGAATTAGAGGCATAAGGAAAATTAATGGCAAGAGAACTAATTTCAACAGGAAATGAATTAGCAGCAAAAGCTGCGCTTGACTCTGATGTTGAGTTTTTTGGAGGATATCCAATTACTCCATCTAGTGAAGTAATGCATATACTTTCGACAGCATTACCAGCTAGAGGACAAGCATGTATCCAAATGGAAGATGAAATTTCAGGAATTTGTACAGCACTTGGTGCTGCAATGTCTGGAAAAAGAGCTTTAACAGCTACTAGTGGTCCTGGTATTTCATTAAAAGCTGAAAACTTAGGTGTAGGATATATTTCTGAAATACCTTTAGTTGTAATCAACGTAATGAGAGGTGGTCCATCAACTGGTTTACCTACAAGAGTTGCACAAGGTGATTTATTACAAGCTAAGAACCCTACTCATGGTGATGTTAAATCAATCACTTTAGTACCAGGAAACTTAAATGAATGTTATACAGAAGTTGCACGGGCATTTAACTTAGCAGATAGATTTATGCAACCTATATTTGTTTTATTAGATGAAACAATTGGTCACATGAGTGGAAAAGCTACTATTCCTGATTTATTAGAAATACAAGCAAATAAAATACCTAGAAAGAAATTCGAAGGTGATAAAAAAGATTATAAACCATATGATTGTGAAGATGATCAACCAGCTGTATTAAATCCAATGTTTGAAGGTTATAGATACCACTTCACTGGATTACATCATGGACCAACTGGACATCCAACTGAAGATGCTGATACTTGTGATGCTTTAATGAGAAGATTATTCAATAAAGTTGATGCACATATGGATGAAATTGAATTAAATGATGAATATATGTTAGAAGATGCTGATATTATGATTATTGCTTATGGTTCAGTTTCATTAGGTGTTACTGAAGCTATTAATAGAATGAGAAAAGAAGGTATCAAAGTTGGTATGTTCAGACCTTTAACAATTTGGCCAAGTCCTGCTAATAGAATTAATGAATTAATGAAAAAATTTGATAAAGTATTAGTTGCTGAGTTAAATATGGGTCAATTCTCTGATGAAGTACAAAGAGTAAGTGGAAGAAATGACTTTGAAAGATTACTTAAAGTTAATGGTAGACCATTATCTCCATTAGAAATTATTGAAAAAGTGAAGGGAATGTAATTATGGCATTTAATTATGATGAATATTTAAGAACAGACAAAATGCCAACACTATGGTGTTGGGGATGTGGTGATGGAGTTATTTTAAAATCTGTTATTAGAGCAATTGAAAAAACTGGTTGGAACATGGACGATGTTTGTGTTGTTTCTGGTATCGGTTGTTCAGGAAGATTTTCTTCATACATCAACTGTAATACAGTTCACACAACTCACGGTAGAACTTTAGCTTATGCTACTGGAATTAAATTAGCTAATCCAGAAAAAAAAGTTATCGTTGTTGGTGGAGATGGTGATGGTCTTGCTATTGGTGGAAACCATACAATCCATGCATCAAGAAGAAATATTGATTTAAATTATATTATTATCAATAACTTCATTTATGGATTAACTAACTCTCAAACTTCTCCTACTACTCCTCAAGGTATGTGGACAGTTACAATGAGTAAAGGTAATATTGATCCAACATTTGATGCTTGTAAATTAGTTGAAGCAGCAGGTGCTTCATTTGTAGCTAGAGAAACTATGTTAGATCCTAAAAAACTAGAAAGAATTTTAGTAAAAGGTTTCCAACATACAGGATTCTCATTTATTGAAGTATTCTCTAACTGTCACGTTAACTTAGGAAGAAAAAATAAAATGGCAACAGCTATGGCTAACTTAGAATGGATTAAATCTATTTCTGTAGGTAAAGCTAAATTTGAGAAATTAGAAGCAGAAGAACAAGTTGGAAAATTCCCACTAGGAATTTTAAAACATGATGAAAATGCACAAGAATACTGTGAAGCTTACGAAAAAGTAAAAGAGGCTAACAGAACTAATACAATGATTCAATTCTAAGGAGACATCATGGCTAAAACATTAATGAGATTTACAGGTGTTGGTGGACAAGGTGTTCTTCTAGCAGGTTCTATTTTTGCAGCAGCAAAAATCAATGATGGTGGTTACGGTTTAAAAACTGCAACATATACATCTCAAGTAAGAGGTGGACCAACTGTTGTTGATATTACTTTAGATGAAGAAGAGATTTTATATCCTTATGCAAATGATGGTGAAATTGATTTCATGTTATCAGTTGCTCAAGTTTCATACGATCAATTCAAAGGTGGAGTAAGAGAAGGTGCAACTATTGTTGTTGAGCCAAACTTAGTTACTCCAACTGCTGAAGATAAAAAAAGATGGAATATCGTTGAAATTCCAATCATTACAATTGCTAAAGAAGAAATTGGTAATGTTATTACTCAATCGGTATTAGCATTAGCAATGGCAAATTACTTTACAGGTGAAACGGTAGGAAATGAAGTACTTAGAAGTACTATGCTTTCTAAAGTACCTGCAAAAGTACATGATATTAATAATAAAGCGTTTGACCTAGGTCTTAAATACGCTGCTGAAGCTTCTAAAGTTTCATAATTTAAAAGTAGTCGAAAGACTACTTTTTTATACTAAACTTCTATCTAATTAAATTAATCTATATAACTCTTATAATTTTCTATTTTTTCTTCAAGTCTTTTTGATAAATATATATTTGAATTTTTTAAACATGAGTAAATAAAACTCGCCTCTTTTAAGTAAGCCTTTTTTTTATCATTATCCCAGTGTTTTGGAGGAGTTGATAGATTTGTAATTCTATCTGCTAATTTAACCATTTGAACTTCATAAGGTTGTTCTAAAAGCATTTCAATACTTTTCTTCATCTGTTCTTGTTTAGATTCTAATGTTTTGTCTTTGCTAAGTGCTTCTACGCCATTTGCAATAGCTTCACTAAAATCTACATATAAATCATCGTAAGTAATATTTGTATCTTCTATTGTATCATGTAGTAAGGCACATGAAATTGCAAGATTAGACTTTTCAACTTCTAGTTTTGATTTTTCACAAGCATCTATAACTTCCATAGCAACAGAAGTTACATGAACGATATAAGGTAAGCCTTTTGGTGTTTTTTGCTCAGCATGAGCACTTGCAGCGTATTCTAAAGCTTTTATATAATTCTCTTGACAAAACATCTAATTAACTTCCTTTTCTATGTGTTTTTCTACTTCTTTAATCTTCTCTTCTTCTTTTAGCTTTTTCTCTTTTATGGAAGCTATAGTTTTTGATGATTTCGAGAAAGATATAAGTTCTTCAACATTTGATATTTTATCTTTATCAATTGCTTTTAAGGATTCCGTAAAAACATGAGCAGTTGCCAAGGCATCATAATATGCTCGATGGTGATTATCAACTTGGATTTCAAGCTCTTCTTTTAAAAAACCTAAGCCATATCTTGGAGAATCAATTGTTCTTTTTGCTAAATCAATACTACATAGTTTTCTATTTTCTAGTTTTCCTAAGTCATATTTTTCAAGTGAATCTGAAATATAATTGTAATCAAATTTTATATCATGAGCTATAAAAACATCATCTTCTAAAAACAGCTTAAACTCTTTTAAAACAGATTCTAAAACAGGAGCATCTTCTAACATTAAAGGTTTTATATTTGTAACTTGTTGGATGTAACTAGGAATTTCTTCTGCATAAACTAATGATTCAAACTTATCAATTATTTCACCATTTTTATACTTAACGGCTCCAATTTCAATTATTTGATGCCCTTTTTTTATAGAAGAGCCATTTGTTTCTATATCAACAATACAAAAACATTGCTCTTCAATAGATACTTTTTTAGTTTTTAAATAGATATTATTATCATCGTCAAATTCTATTGGTAAGCCATTTGATAATAATAGCTCTAATTCTAATTCAGGATTATCAAAAAAAGTATCATTAGCTTTTTCAAGTAAGTTTAATAATTCCTCATAATTAATTGATTCTTTTAATAACTTATCAATTATATTTGATACTTTAAAACTTGGTTTTACGATGATTCTTTTTTTAGATTTCATTTACTGCTTTTACAAAATCAATCATTTTTTGTTTATCTTTTTTTCCCTTATGTGCTTCAACACCAGAGCTTACATCAACACCATAAAAATTAAAACCTGATAATTCATTTAAATTAGAAGAGTTAAGCCCTCCTGCTAAAATCATTTTTGAGCAATCTAAATCTTTAAACCATTCTAAAGCAAGACGCTTACCCTCACCTCCAAAGCCAGCAACAAAAGCATCAACTAAGACAAAGTCATCTTTTACTTCTTCTATATCTTCTTTACTTTTAGCTCTTAAAACTTTTATATATCTACAATCTAAAGTTTTAAAGTCTGTAAAAGCATCATCATCTATAACTTGTGCTGTTTGCATTTTTGCATTAATACAAACTTGATTTATAAAAGAGTTTGGTTCATTTACAAATAAACCTATTGTTTGAATAAAAGGTGGTAATTTATCTACAATTTTTCTAGCTTCAAAGGGTTCAATATATCTGGGAGACTTATCATAGAAAACAAAACCTAAAGCATCAGCCCCCGCCTCAATCGCATCTAATGCATCTTCAAGATTTGTAATACCACAGATTTTAATTTTCATTATTAAACCTGTAAACTCTTAATAGCTTTTGAATAATCATCATTTCCAAATACATAAGAACCAGCAACTACTACATCCACACCAGCATTTTTAAGCTCATGAATATTTTTATCATTTACTCCACCATCAACTTCAATAAGACAGTTTGGATTTCTTTTATTGATTAATTTTTTTAATTTTGTAGCTTTTTCAACTACAGATGTTATAAATTTTTGTCCACCAAAGCCAGGATTTACTGACATAAGTAAAACCATATCTAAATCTTCTAATAAATACTCAATTGCTTCAGGTGGAGTATGAGGATTTAAAACAATTGCTGGTTTTATTCCTAAGCCTCTAATTTTTTGAATAAGTCTATGTGGATGTTTCTCACTTTCAATATGAAATGATATATACATTGGTTTACAAGGTGCAAATAAATCCACAAAAAAAGTATTATCTTCAACCATTAAGTGAATATCTAAAGGCTTAGTCGCTGCCTTTGCTACTGGATTTACAACAACTGGACCTATAGTCATATTTGGAACAAAATGACCATCCATTACATCAACATGAACTAAATCACAGCCACCTTCACAAATAGCTTTAATTTCTTCATTTAATTTTCCAAAGTCTGCTGATAATATTGATGGAGCAACTTGCATATTTATAACCTTTTTTTCTTAATTTTAGGCGATTATACCATGAAAATCTTTCATCCAAAGTATATTAAAACAAAAATTGTTATAAACTATTGTTTTTATTTTAAGGGAACAAACAATGAGATATATTTTTATTTTAATATTTAGTTTTATATTATTAAATGCAACAGAAAATATTACAAGTATGTATAAACAAGCGCAAGTCTATGAAGAAGAAGGAAAATATAAAGAAGCAATGCTTTTATACAAAAAAGCAGTTACTTTAAATATTAAAAAAGAAGATAAATACATTTTAGATTTATCAAAAAATCAAAATGAAACTGAAAAACAAAATCATAAAGTACAATCTTTTATAAAAATGAAACGAGACTTTTATCAAAACTATATAAATAAAACAGAAGATAAAGAAACAGACTTTAACTTAGAGCAAATGATAACAGGAGATTTTGGATTATATCCATATAAAAAAAACTATTTATTACCTGCTACTTATGATTTAAATAAAGATGATAACAGAAATCCTTTTGAAACAAGTTTTCAATTTAGTATTGAAAAACCTATTGCTTATAATTTCTTTGGTTTAAATGAATCATTTTCAGCAGCCTATACACAAAAATCTTTTTGGCAAACAGGTTCTGATTCTTCACCCTTTAGAGAAACAAATTATATGCCAGAAGTTTTTCTTCAATTTCCGTACGATAAAAGTGAAACAATAAAAGGATTCAAAGTATCTTTACTACATGAATCAAATGGAAGAAGCCAAGGAAAATCTAGATCTTGGAATAGACTATATTTAGAAAGCTACTTACAAGTTGCAGACTTGTTTGTAATTCCAAGGGTTTGGTATAGAATTCCTGAAAAAAGTAAGGATGATGATAATCCTGATATACATGAATATTATGGATATGGAGACCTAACACTTCTTTATCCATATAAAAAACACACTTTTGAATTAATGATTAGAAATAATATTAGATTTAATTCACAAAACAAAGGAGCTGCTGAATTAAACTGGACGTTCCCTTTACCAGAATTTTTGTCAACACCAAACTCTTATGGTTTCTTACAAATATTTTCAGGTTACGGTGAGAGCTTGATTGATTATGACAGAGAGACTAACAAGATAGGATTAGGAATAGCTTTTTCAAGATAAAAGCTATAATAACTATTTTAAGTTCTTTATATAATAATAAATAGCATCTATTTCTTCTTCAACCAAAAAATAAGCTGGCATGATATTAGCTTTATAAATTAACTTCTCACAAACTTGCTCTTTTGCAAATTTTTTCTTTGGATTCTTTTTTGAATTTACTTTTTTAAAAAAAACATCATATTTAGATGCTTTAATATTTGGAACATCTAAAATACAATTATACTTTTTCTTATCATATACATGAGTAAAAGATACAATTTTTTTACCCTTAGCATCACTTCCATGACAAGTATTACAACCTATTCCTCTAGGATTGTTATAAAGCATTTCTCCGTATTCAAACTTTGTAATAAAAGAATTATTAACTTTTATTAGCTTTGTATCATCTGCTATTAAATTTGTACATAGAAATAAAATAGAAAGTAGAAATAAAATAGAAGTTTTCATCTTTCTCATTATTTTGACCTCTTTTTTTCCATAAACCAATAAAAAGAAAACATCAAACCAGGAGTTTTTGCTTTACTTTCGTCAAAAATAAATTCTTCTATCTGTGAAACAGGTAAGAACATTAAATCAATTTCTTCATCATTAATTCCTCCACCACTGTGAATTTTCATAGACTCATCAATATTTGCAAAAAATAGACTTTGACAGCCACCACTTACTCCAACATTTGTGTAAAATGAAGTAATTTTTTCAATTGATTTTAAATCAACATCATACCCACACTCTTCATCAATTTCTTCTTTAGCAATTTGGGCTAAAGAAACATCTTTATCGACAATACCTGCACATAATTCATAAGTGCATAAGTGATTTTTATTGTTTAAATATACTGGTGCTCTAAACTGTTTTACAAGTAAAAAAGCATCTTTTTCTTCATGATAAAGTAAAATAGCAACAGAGTCGAAACTCTTTACTGCTTCCCACGACTTATCATTGCCATTTTGATTATATGTTATGCTAACGGGATGAACAAATCTTGTATCTTTCAATTGACCTGTTTTAAAGTTTTTTATTATATTGTTCATATTATTTTTGTTCCACCTTTAAATCACATTTTGAACCATTAATAATTGATGAGAAATCAATATAAAAAGTTGAACCAACTTCTAACTGTGATTTTAAATCTAATATTAACTCATGTTCAGTACATATTCTTTTTACAATATCAAGACCTATTCCAAAGCCACCTTCTATATTTGTTCCTCTTTTATATCGTTTAAATATCTCTTTTTGTTCTTTCTCACTAATTCCAATACCAAAATCTTCAACACTTAAAATATTATCTTTAATAGCAACATTAATAATTGAATTATTATTACTATATTTAATTGCATTTGATATTATATTATTTACAAGTTTTTGTGTCTTTGTTTTATCCATTAAAATAAAGCAATCATCTAAATCATCATTTATCACAATTTGTTTTGTTATTGATATATCATTAAAGTATTCTACACTATCTTTTACTAATTCTTTTAAATTAAAGTCTTCAAAAACATCATCATTTATTTCATTAAAAGCTGAGAAATGAATATCATTGTATATTTGAGATATTTGCTTAGAACTACTAAGAATATACCTCATCATTTTTTCAGGATTCTTTCCTCTTTTTAACATAGAAGTTGATGTCATAAGCACTGTAATTGGTGTATTTAATTCATGTGCAGAATCTTTAATAAATTTATCCATATGCTCAACTTTTTCTCGCACAGGCTTTAACAAGATTTTAGATAATAAATATCCTATAAACCCGATAAATATCCCACTTAATATAAGTGCTACGATTACATATATTTTTAAGTTATTTCTATTTTGAATTCCTATACAAGTTTCTATTGCTATATATTTAACAGGAATTGCCTCTTCATTTAAGGTAGTTATATAATAGTGATAATGACTACTTTCATACATTTCATTTTTTGAGAAATTTATAAGCTCTGCATCTTCAATATATGAGTATATTACTTTTTTATCTTTATCGTATAATGCATATCTTATTTCATCATTATCTAGTTTTTTTGGAACATATTTTTTATGTTTCATATATGAGTTTAAAATATCAGATTTTATATGCATTGAGGCGTTACTCATTTCCATACTACATGAATCTGCAACTGACTCAACTTCATTATTATAATAAATATATAAAAGAACTGAAAGTAATAGAACAGCAGAACCTACATAAATTGATAAGAAACTAAAGAGAGCTTTTCTTTCATTCTTATTCAAACTTATATCCTATTCCACGGATTGTAGAAATTTTTTCTTTTCCAATAATTTCTCTTAAATTTTTAATATAAACTCTAATTGTTGCATCCGTTGGCATCTCTTCATAAGCCCAAATATTTTGAAGTAATTCTTCACTTGAAATCACTCTACCTCTATGAGTACAAAAGTATTTTAAAATATCTCTCTCTTTTTGAGCAATACTTATATTTTTATCTTCTTTACTTATTTTACAAGACTCAGGATCAAATGAAATATCAGAGGAAATCTCTATATTAGCATTTTGCTCTATTGAAAACTGTCTACACAATCTTAAAATTCTTTGATCTAATTCTTCTAAATCAAAAGGTTTTTTAATATAATCATCAACACCATTTTCAAAAGAATCTTTTAAATGCTTCGTATCTTGGTACGCCGTTAGTATTATTACAGGAGTTTTATTTTTGTATTCTTCTCTAATTGTCTTAAGAACTTCAAGTCCTGACATCATTGGAGTATTGATATCTAATAAAGCTATATCAAACTTTTCATCTATTAAATATTCTAGGGCATCTTGTCCATTTAAACATAAAGTTACATCATAACCTTTGTCTAATAAGTGATCATTTAATAAATCACTTAATAAATTATCGTCTTCTAATAATAAAACTCTCATAATACATTCCTAATCTATAATAAAAAGATTATATTATAATTTTGTTTATGAAGTGTGTATAGAAATAGTAGAAGAATATACCTCAACAAATTGAGGTATATATTAAGGTAGATTTAAAGTATTATCTAAAGTTATCAAATACCAAAGGAGCTTTTAAATCTAAAGATTTAAGATGTGTCATAATTGTTTGTAAGTCATCAATATTTTTCCCACTTACTCTAATTTCATCGCCTTGATTAACAGCACTTACTTTTAGTTTTAAACCTTTAATCTCAGTTTGAATAATCTTTGCTTCATCTTTTTCAATACTGTCTATAATCTTATAAGTGAACTTTCTATTTCCACCACTTGAATCTTCTGCTTTTGTTTCTTCCAAAGAGTTAATTGAAATTTCTCTTTTATTCATTTTAGAAATAAGTACATCTTTTATAGCATCTATTTTATTATCACTTGCACTTGTTAATACTAAAGTTTTAGCACCTTGATTTAATTCAATATCTTTTGTAATACCCTTAAAGTCATATCTATTATCAATCTCTTTTTGAGATTGTACTACTGCATTCTTCATTTCTTGCATATCTAGTTTTGCTGAAATATCGAATTGATGTTCTTTACTTTTAGCCATTTGTTTCCTTTTTTAATTTAATTATAAAGTTTACACCTCTATATGAAATATTATCAATTAGTATATCTTTATTTTCTAGTGTAATTGTACCATTAACTTTTTCAAGAATTGTTTTAACCATATACAATCCTAGTCCAGTTCCGTCATCTTTTTCTTTTGTTGTAAAATATGCATCAAATATTTTATCTTTTATTTCTTCATTGATTCCACCTGCAAAATCTTGAATACTGATTATCAAATTGTCATTTTCTACACTACATTTTACATCAATAATTTTGATTTCACTATTATTTATATCTATTGCATCTCTTGAATTATTCAAAATATTTATCATTACTTGAATTATTTCATTTTCATATCCTAAAGTTTTTGCTTCTTTAAAATCTTCTTCTACTTCATATTTTATAAATATCCCTTGATAATTATAAATCTTTTGAATTAACTTTATAGCTTTTTTTATCATAGCAGAGACTTTATATTCACTTTTATCTTTATTTTTAAAGAAGTTTCTAAAATCTTCCATAGTTGAAGACATTAATTCTACTTGTTTTTTTATAGCAATATTATCTTTTTTTAGTTCTTCTTCACTATTCTTTCCAATTAATATTCTTAATTCAGCAGATGAGTTTATCATACTAATTACATTTAAAGGTTGTTTCCATTGATGTATAATCATCGAAATCATTTCACCTATTGATGCCATTTTATTATTTTGAATTAATTGCGCATCTTTTTGCCTATTTGTAGAAACTACTTTTGCAATTCTTTCTTCTAGGTCTTCGTTAATTTCAATTAACTCTTTTGTCTTTTCGGCAACACTTTCTTCCAAGTGTTCATTTAATTTATTTTGTTCTTTAAGTAAATTATCAATTTTTAAAGCCATTTCATTAAATGATTTTTCTAAATTTCCTATTTCATCGTTTGAATCAACTTTAATTCTATAGTCAAGTTTATTATTTGCAAACATCTTTGTACCAAGAAGAAGTTTTCCAATTTTTGAAGATATATAGGAAGACATTAATAATGCAATTATAATAACAACAATAATCATAATAAAACTTACAAAAGTTAATTCTTTAATCATATTATTTATATAAGAATTAATTTCATATTTATTATCATCAACAATATCTTTTACAATACTACTTTGCACTTCTAATATTTCTTCAATATTATCTTTTGTTTTATTTGCAGCGGCATGAAATTGATCCACATTAGCACCAAGTGTAACAAAGCCAAAACCTCTTCTGGAGTTTTTATATTTTCCTGTATCATATTTTATAGGTGCAGCTGTTACTAACTTTAAAACTCCACTCCAAAATATCACAAAAGAACCATGTCCTCCATTTTTTGTTAGTTCCATCCAACCATTACACTGTGGTGCAAAATTTAGATATCTGCAATCTAGTGCGATTTCACCCTTATTAATAAACTGAGATATATTTGCTTTTTGTGATAAGGATTGATTATCAAATATTGGATAGTTTTTTAAAAATTCATTTAAACTTTTTTTACCAGAGGATAGAAACTCTTTATTTGAATCATCACTTATCCAACCAGGGACTCTTTGTCCTGTTTCTTTATCAAAACCAACAATAAAATAATCTCTTGGATGCGAGATATTTCTTCCCTCATAATCCCACATAAAAGCATAATTTCCATTTGAAGCATCAGAAATTTTTAATTTAGAATAAGCTCCAACTGGATTTAAGATATCTGTATATTCCATAATATGCCTATGATCTAAGGCTAATGAGATATAGCCCACTTTTATTTTGTTTTTAAAAACAGGCGTAATAAACCTAACTATACCTTCAAATCTTTTTCCATTTGGATTTTCTAATCCTGCATAAGCAGAATTTTCAGCAATAAATGGAATATTCATTTTCTTTGCTTTTTCTTCTGTAAACACTCCAATTATTTTACTTCGTAGATACTCACCAATTACATCTGATACATAAATCTCACCCTCTTTTAAAAGTTTTATTTCTTCGAAATATGATTCAGAATTAATATAAGTATTACTCTTTTTTGAAATATCTAACTTCTTTTTATTTATTAAAGAAACTTTATTTTCTTCTATTCCATTAAGATTGAAAAAAGAAATCTCTTTATAAATTGGAATAGTTTTTGTTTTAATATGTAAAGGAGGTATATAGTTAAATTCTTTTTTATTATCATCAAGGATTATAGGTTTATTTGTATTTATTTTTTTTTCTATATTCTCAGAAGGAATCCATTTTCTAATAATTTTGTCATAAGTATAGTTATTATGGACAACTACCTCTTTGTTTTTGCTATTAAAAAAATTTTCTAATAATTTTTCATTAATCTGTGTTTTTGATAAAAATAAGATATCTTCATCTCTTTGTCTTAAAAATTCTGATATTTTATCTGCAATTTCTAAGCTTAATCTCTCAAGTGAAAGTTGTGACTTTTTATTAAGATTGTTTATACTGTCATCAATAGATTCATTTGCAGTATTTAAGATAATTTCTTTACTTTGATTATATAAGTAATTCGTACTTGCGTTCATATATTCATCTAAACTTTTTATACTTTTATATGATATATAAGTAATTATTAATAAAGGCACAATTTTAATAATTATAAATAATAAAATTAATTTTACTTTTATTGTTAGTTTATTCATTTGTTAATCACTTTTTGGATTTATTTAATATTATATCAAATAAGCTTTGAAAAAAGAAAAGAAACTAGCTAGAATCAAATTCTAACTAGTCTGTAAAACTACTGTTTTTCTACAGCAGCTTGGGGTAATACTAGATTTAATAAAATTCCAACAATTGCACCAAGTCCAATTCCTGAAAATGGTACGCCACCAAAGTTAAATGTCATACCACCAATTGAAAATACTAAAATCATAGAAACAATTATCATATTTCTAGGACAAGTAAAATCAGTTTTTTCTCTAATTAATGTAGAGATACCTAACGTTGCAATAATTCCAAATAATAACAACATAATACCACCCATAACAGGAGTAGGAATTGTAGATAAAACTCCACCAATTTTTCCAACAAAAGCTAATGCAATAGCAAAAATCGCAGCCCAAGTCATAATTGCAGGATTATATGCTTTTGTAATAGTAACAGCACCAGTAACTTCAGAATAAGTAGTATTAGGAGGTCCACCAAATAATGCAGCAACAGAAGTAGCAAGTCCATCACCTAATAATGTATTTTTTAATCCTGGCTTTTTTAAATAGTCTTCTTTTGTAACATTTGAAATCGCTAGCATATCACCAATATGCTCAATAGCAGGAGCAATAGCAATTGGCAAAATAAAAATAATTGCTTGCCAATTAAACTCAGGAGCTGTAAAGTTAGGTATTGCAAACCAAGCAGCATTTGAAACTACCGAAAAATCGACAACTCCATACATTAGTGCAACAATATAACCAATTATAATACCAGCTAAAATAGGAATTAGTTTAAACATACCTTTTCCTAAAAGGGAAAAGAATACAGTTACAAATAAAGCAATCATAGAAATAACAATTGCAGATTCAAAAGGTACTAAAACAGCAGCACCATCTCCAGTTTTTCCCATTGCAAGATTAACGGCAACAGGTGAAAGAATTAAACCAATTGACATAATCACAGGTCCAACAACAATTGCAGGTAATAACTTATGGATAAAGCCATCACCTTTAAGTCTAATTAACATACTTAATACTACATATAACAAACCAGCAGCTACAAGTCCTGACATAGTAGCAGCTATTCCCCAAGTAGCAACTCCATAAGAAATAGGAGCAATAAATGCAAAAGAAGAGGCTAAAAAGATTGGAGGAATAGCACCTCTATTTACAAACTGAAAAACTAAAGTTCCAAGACCTGCTGTAAATAGCGCAACACTCGGATCTAGTCCTGTTAAAATTGGAACAAGCACAAGTGCACCAAAAGCTACAAATAAAAATTGCAGTCCTAAAATAGAGTCTTTACCTCTAAAATTGTAATCTGTGGGTTTCATATTACCTCTTGTATTTTAAATTTTTTAATCATATCCAAATATCAGTTAATTAAAATTAAATTAATATGCAATTTATAAGTAACTTTTTAGTAATATATAAGGTTTAGAACTTAAAATAATTTTTAGACTTATAAACCAATAATTAGGAATCACTATGTATAAAGAAAGCACAAATGTAGTTGTTAAACATCTTGTAAATAGATTAAGAGATGTAAGAACGACATCAAATGAGTTTAGGTTAACAATTGAAGAGATATCAAGAATAGTTGCATCAGAAGCATTAAATGACTTTGAAACAGTAAGCCAAAATATTAACACATGGCAAGGGCCATTAGATGTACAAATGATAGAAGTACAAAAACTAGTACTTGTTCCAATTTTAAGAGCAGGAGAGCCTATGCTTACAGGTATTTTAAAAACTCTACCTTATGCAAAAAGTGGCTTTCTAGCTATGAAAAGAGATGAAGAGACATCATTAAGTAAACTGTTTTATGAAAATATTCCTAACTTAGAAGGAAGAACTGTTTTATTACTAGATCCAATGATTGCAACTGGTGGTTCATTAATAGATGGAATAGAATACTTAAAAAGTAAAAACCCGAAAAGAATTATTTGTCTAAATGTACTAGGTTCTCCTTGCGGAGTAGAAAAAGTACAAGAATCACATCCTGATGTTGATATTTATATTGCACAAATTGATGAAAGATTAGATGAGAACAATTATATAAGACCAGGTCTAGGTGATGCTGGAGATAGAGCTTTTAATACTAACTAAGAAAGTTAGATAAGCCCTATATAAAATCAAAAGGATTTGAGTATTTATACTTAAATCCTAGATTCTCTATTTTACTTCCATCTATAATTCTATTTTTTAAACCCTTTTCATCTTTAAATATAGATTTTTCAAAGCCATATTTTTTTGAATTAAATAAATATATTTCTTCTTTTGTAAGATGTTCTTTAACGCATAGATTAAAAATTCCATTTATATTATTTTTTATTGCAAAAAGTGTTGCGTTTATTACATCATCTCTATGTACATAGTTTACTTTTACATCTTTATCATTAACTATTTTAGCACTTGATCGTTTTCCTGCAATTCTATTATATCCCATAAGACCAGAACATCTAAAAATCAAGTCTGTCCTATTTTTTATAAGAACTTCTGCATCATAAACTTTTGGTGATTTAGAATTCTTTAGAACAAACTCTTCATTAAACAGCAAATCTAAATCAGAGTAAATAGAAGTAGAGCTAATAAATATGATTTTTTCAATATTTTTTATTTTTATATGTGAATAAATTTCATTTAAAAAACCTGTATAATCTTCAAATTTAGAAGGTGGAAAATTTATAAAGAGATAATCAGTTTCTAATAAGTCGTTTAAAGAATCAAGATTTTCTTCATTTAATAAAAAAGGAGATAAATTTTCTTTTTTTAATTTTTCTCTATACTTTTCATCTCTTATTGAAACTTTTATTTTATATTTATCTTTTAATTCACAAGCTAAGGCATACCCCAACCAACCTGTTCCTAAAATGCTAAATGTTTTCATTTATCTTTTTCCTTTAGCTCTTTAACTTCTTTTCTTAAAAGTTTTATCTCTTCAAGTAAAATATCAAGTTTTAAACTATCTGCATGAATCTCTTCTTTCATCTCAGCTTCTTGAAGTTTTTGCATTTCACCAATAATAACAGCAATAAAAAGATTGAAAAATACAAAAGCAGCAATAATTACAAAAGAAACAAAATAAACCCATGCCCAAGGATATACTTCCATCGCCTCATACATTACATCTGTCCAGTCTTCAAATGTAAGAACTCTAAATAAAGTTAGCATTGATATCAAGAAGTCTTTCCATAATCCAGAAGGTAAATCAACAAAGAAGAAACTTCCTATAATTGCATAAATATAAAAGATTATAAACATTAAAATTACAATATCAATTATTGAAGGAATTGCTTTTATTAGCATATCAATAATTGCTTTTAACTCAGGACGTGAAGTAAATAGTCTTAGTATTCTAAATACTCTCATAAGTCTAGCGATTGCTGCAAAACTTGAAGACTCTAAAGGTAAAAGTGTAATTACAACAATAATAAAATCAAAAATATTCCAGCCTGATTTAAAAAAGTTTTTAATACTCTTTTCTGCAACCATTTTAATAGCTAATTCAAATACAAAATATATTGTTACAAAATAATCTGCAAATTTTAAAAATAAACTATAATTTGTCTCAACTTCATCTAAAGTTTTAAATCCAAGAATACAAGCATATCCAATAATAATAAAGGTAGTTAAATTAGAAAACCATCTAGAATCTCTTATTTCTTCAATCTTAGCCATTACTGTCATATAATCAATCCTTTAAAATTGCATATGTTGTCATTAACCATGCAATAATTAATAAACTTCCTCCAATAGGAGTAACTGCACCTAAGATTGGTAAAGACAAAATAGCCAAAGAGTATAATGAAAACGAGAAAATCATCATTCCAATAAATATAAGCCATGCACTTCTAAGAATTTTTTTTGAGTTTGGATAGAAGTTAATTAACAAAGCAACAATAAAAAGACCAAGAGTATTGTAAAAGTGGTATTCAACTCCAGTATTGTATATTTTCATCATCGAATCTGTAAGAATTGATTTTAATCCATGTGCGCCAAAGGCACCAAGAGCAATAGCAAGAGCCATCATAAATGAAGCGATTGCTAAGAATTTTTTACTATTTTTATTAAGTGTCATAATACTTCCAAATTTAATTTTTTGCGAAGTATATCAAAAAAAAGTTAATAAAAAATTTTATTTAAATTAGCTAGTTTTAATTTTTTCTTTTTCTTTAATTTTTAGGCTCTTATCTTTTGAAAAGCCTGCACCTTTTTTCTCTTTTTTAACCAATTCTAAGTCATCAATTAAAATCTTATAATCCATACCTAATTTATTCATATGTGCAAAACATGCTGCTATTGAAGCAATTGTATTTGGAACTTCTTTTTTCTTCTTGTATGCTTGAATATTCTTTTCACTAACTTTTATTAAAGCAGTAAACTTAGGAATAGTAAGCTCCGCATCTAAAAGTAATTTCTTAAAATCTATAAATGTCATTTAATAGTCCAAATAATTTTTATTAATTATACAAAGTAGTATGTAAAAGTAAGGTAAAAGTAGAGGTTATATATATAAAAGTAATATTTTATATACTTTTAGAACCCAAGATGGGTTCTAAAATATTTTTATTTTACGTCAATTTCCCAGAAGAAATCAATCCATTGTGTAGCTTCTCTCACAGTATAATCAGGTTGTAATACTGCAGTTTTTTTATAAAATAAAGTTGCTAATTTAAACTCAACATTTGGAAATTTTTCTTTTAATATTTTTAAAATTTCTTCCATTGTTTCACCTGAATCAACAATATCATCAATAATTAAAACTCTTTTCGCATGAGAAACATCTGGAATATTAAATACATTAAATGTATCTAATTTTAACTCACCTTCATAATGAACAGAGTTTAAAGTATATAAATTTCTCATGTCCATTGCTTGTGCCATTAAATGAGCTAATGTTAAACCACCTCTTGCCACTGCTAATAAAACATCTGGCTCATAATCTCTACAGCTATTTACAAGCTTTTGAGTGTCTTCTTTAAATAAATCGTAACTATAATATAATTTTTCCAAAATCATTCCTTATAAAATAAATGCTAATGCACTAATAAATGTTATTACTAAAATTCCTAAATTTAAATCTTTAAATTCTCTTTTAGCTAATTTAATAATTGTATATACTAAGAACCCAGCTGCTATTCCATTTGTAATAGAGAAAGTTAAAGGCATTAAAATTACAACTAAAAATGCTCCAGCACTTGTTGCTAAATCAGAATCTTCAAAGTTAATTTTTCCAAGTTCTGTAAACATTAAAACACCAACTACAACTAATACAGGATAAATTGCATTTGCAGGAATAGATTTAAATAAAGGAAGCATAAATAAAGTAGTTACAAAAAACATTGCTGTAAATACAGCGGTTAAACCTGTACGTCCACCCTCTTCAACGCCAGAAGCACTTTCAATAAATGCAGTCGTAGTTGAAACTCCAATTAAAGCACCAGCAGTTGTTGCAATTGCATCTGCTTCTAAAGTTTTTTGTAATGATTTATCATTTTTATTATTCTCTTGAAATAACTTAGCACGTGTTCCAACACCTGTTAATGTACCTAATGTATCAAACATGTCAGTAATTAAGAATGTAATAATCACAGGTAATAAAGATAAACTAATGGCACTTAAAATATCAAGTTTCATAAAAATAGGTGATATAGAAGCAGGCATAGAAATAATTTCTTCAGGAAGTTTTCCTAAACCCAAAACCCATGCAACTATAGATGTAATTGCAATTGAAAGAATAAATGCGCCTTTTATTTTATACGCATAAAAAGAAAATGCTAAAATTAAACCTAATACTCCAAGTAATACATTTGAATTAGAAAAATCTCCTAATGTAACTAATGTAGCTTCACTTCCAGTAATCATACCCATTTGCTTCAAACCAATGAAAGCAATAAACGAACCAATACCTGCACTAATTGCACGTCTTAAACTCATTGGAATTGAGGTCATAATCCATACTCTAAAATTTGTTAAGGATAAGATTACAAATAAAATACCAGATAAGAAAACAATTCCTAAAGCAGTTTCCCAAGGTATTTTCATACCTAAAACTAAACCATAAGAAAAATATGCATTAAGCCCCATACCAACACTCATAGCAATTGGTGTATTAGACCAAAGACCTGAAAAAAGTGTTGCTAAGATAGTTATTATTGCAGTTGCTGTAACAACTGCATCCATTGGAAGTCCGGCATCTGCTAAGATGAAACCATTTACAGGAACAATATACATCATTGTTAAAAATGTTGTAAAACCAGCAGAAAGTTCTGTTTTTACAGTTGTATTATGCTCTTTTAGTTTAAAAAAGTTCACAATTTATCCTTATTTTAAAATCAAGCACAGAGTATACATAAACTTAAGTAAATATTAATATAAATAAAGCTTATTTTCAATCTATTTTGAAACATTCTGAAACTTTAATGAATAAATAAGATTTATTCTTTTTTATTGATAGGAATCAATGCATTTTATACTAGAAAATATTATCATTCAAAATACAAAAATTTAGGAGTTACAAATGCAACTATTACCAAAAGATGCACAGAAAGTTGAAATAGCAGGATCAACAGTTGATTTTTATAAATTTATACAAGATGGCACAACAAACTATTATTTTGATACATCAGAAGCTGGACCACCTGAACCAATGGTAAATGCTATGGCTGGATTACAATTATTAGATGATAATTCAAAATTAATAATGATTAATCATAAACCACCTATGGGATTATTCCCAAAAATACAAAAAAACTATAACTATGAAATTGAAGAAATTGAAGATGGAAAACATAGTGTAACTTTTACGTTTAAAAGTGATACAAAACCACAAACAGATTTTACCCAAAATACTTGTGCGGGTTAAAAAAGAATTTTAAATGATGAATATAACTCAAGATTTTGCACCACCATTTAAACTAATTGCTCCATATTTTATTATTGGAGTAATTTTCTATGTAATTTCATCTATTTATTCATTAAGCATAAATCCTAATGAACTAAGTATTCATAGTCATAATTTACTTTCATGGACACATATGTTTTTATTAGGTTTTGTTATGATGGTTATATTTGGGGCAATGGCACAATTAATACCTGTAACTTTAGAAGTTGGACATTTTAGTGTTGAATTTTATTACATAATATACCCATTACTTCTAGTTGGAACAATTTTAATGGCAATTGGATTTACCGTATCAAACTCGCTATTGCCATATGGTGGAATCTTAGTACTTCTTTCAATGTTTATATTCCTAGCTGAAATCTTTTTAACTATGAAAAAAGTAAGTAATTTTTCAAATGTAGTAAAAAGTATTTTAGTATCAAACTTATTTCTTTTAATAGGTGTAATAATTGGTATTATCATGGCATTAACTTATTCAGGACAGTTAAATGCAAATATTGAAGAGTTATTAAAAGCGCATATATTTTCTGTAGTTTTAGGGTACATATTTATAACTATTATGGCGTTATCTTTAGTGCTATTGCCTATGTTTGGACTATCACATAATTTTTCTCAAAAACCATTAAATAATGCAGTTATAATTATGACAATTGCAGTAAGTTTAGTAATAATATCTTCATTATTTGGTATTCCTATTATTGATAAAATTGCTTATTTATTAAGTATTGTGTCTTTAATTATATACTTTTATCAAATTTATTTAATATATAAAACAAGAGCAAGGAAGGAGAATGATATTTATGTTATCTCATTATTCTTTTCATTTAGCACTTTTTTGCTATCTATTGTATTAGGATTCTTTTATATATTCACTAATTATGAGCCTTTATTATTTACAGCAACATGGCTATTTTTTAGTGGTTTTATTGCGTATGTAATTATTGGCCATTTATATAAAATTGTCCCTTTTTTAGTTTGGTTTGAAAGATTTTCTCCGCTTGTAGGAAAACAAAAAGTTCCAATGTTAGCAGATATGGTTCCAGTAAAAGATGCATACTACCAATTTGTATTTGGATCAGTTGGTGTAGTAATATCGGCATTTGGATTACTATTTATGTCAGATGAAGTTTTTAAAGCTGGAGCATCATTTATTTTTGTTGCTTCAATATTTTTATTAAAAAATTTACTATTTATGATAAGGTTTAAATAATGTATACAAAAGAAGAAATATTCAAAGCAGTTTCTACAGTTCTAGACCCAGAAGTAGGATTTAATCTTGTAGAAATGGGATTAATTTATGATGCTACTTGTAATAAAGACTTAGAAGTAATTGTAACTATGACACTTTCAACAAAAGCTTGTCCTTTACATCAAATGATTGTAAACTGGGTAGAAGAAGCAGTTTTAAGAGAATTACCAGAAGTTCAAAAAGCAGAAGCTGTAGTAGTATGGGAACCTGTATGGAATGTTACAATGGCAAATGACAATGTCAAAAAAGCATTAGCAGGCTAAAACTCATTTTTGAGTTTTAGCTATAATACTTGCAAGTTTTTTAATACCTATTTCAATATTTTCATTACTTTCATTTGTAAAATTAAATCTAGCCTCTTTTGACTTTTTATCTACATAAAATACCTCTCCAGGAACAAAAGCAATATTATCTTTTAATGCCTCTATTGCTAATAACATAGAATCTACATCAAAAGAACCATAAATAAACATTCCGCCTTTTGGCTTTTTAAATTTAAAAGAAGGAATATATTTTTTAAAACATTTAGCCATATATTCCATTTTCTTATTATAAGCATCATTAATTTTAGATATATGATCAAATAAATCATTCTCTTTTAAATATTCATCTAATAACATTTGGTTAAAAGTTGAAGTATGTAAATCTAAAGATTCTTTAGCAGCTAATAACTTATTAATATTCTCAGCTTTTGCTCTAATCCAACCTAATCTAAGTCCAGGAGCAACAATTTTAGAAAAAGAACCTAAATGATAAGAATTGGCATATAATTTGGAAATAGGAGTTTTTATTTTGTTTTTAAAATTTAAAAAACAATATGCACCATCTTCTATTAAAGTAGAATTACTTTTACTTAAAATATTTGCAATACTTTTTCTTTTTTTATTATTAAACACATTAGTAGAAGGATTTTGATAGTCACTAATAGCATATAAAATATTAGAACTATTTACTAATTGTTCTAATTCCCTAAGCTTTTTAAAATCTATTATTTCTTTATCTAACATTTTAAATGCACCTAATGCACCAATATAAGATGGACTTTCAACAATTACTTGATTAGAATCTAAACTTTTTAAAATAATATCAAAAGCTTGTTGACTACCTGTAGTAATTAATATTTCTTCTTTTGAAGTTTTAAACCCTAATTTATTTGTATAGATTGATGCAATTTTTTCTCTTAAATCTTCTATCCCTTGAGATTTTGAATATTGTAAACAATCAGCATTTTTAAATACTTTTTTACTTGCTTTTGATAATTGATTTAATGGAAACAATTCTTTGTCAGGAAGACCACCAGCAAATGAGATTGTATTCTCATCAGTTGCATCTAATATCTCTCTTATATATGATCTTTTCAACATAATCCTTTTTTTGACAATTATATTAAAATAGATTATTAATATCTTTATCTTATATTGCATTTTATTTGTCTTATATTGCTAATTATTAGATATAATACTTTATGAAAAAAGAAACATTACAACAAAGAGCAGATATTATAAATAAAAGTTTACATTATATATATAAGAACATAGAAACAAATATTACTTTAGAAGAGTTAGCAAGCCTAAACAATATCTCAAAATTCCATTTTCATAGAATATTTAAAGATGAAACAAAAGAAAATTTCTCAAATATACTCACTTCAATAAGATTACAAAAAGCTGCAAATCTATTAATTAGTAATAAGCACTCAACAATTACAGAAATATCAAATAATTGTGGATATTCATCTCATTCATCTTTTATAAAAGCATTTAAAAAAAGGTTTAACTTTACTCCCACACAATGGAAGAATGGAGCATTTAATGAGTATTCCAAAAATATAATACATAATAAATATTTCAAACATTTAAATATAGAAGCAAATATAAAAGTAAAAGAAGAAATATACTGCGCATATATAAGACATAAAGGTTATAGTAAAGATATAAAATATACATGGGAAAGGTTAAGAGCCTTAGCTTTTCAAAATAATATCCAAGAATATGAAGAGATTGGTTTACATCATGATAATCCAAGTATCACACCTTTAGAAAATTGCAATTACGTAGCAGCAATAACAATACCAAAAGATATGAAACTAAATAATAGTATCTCAACACTTATCATTCCAAAATCATTATGTGCAGTTTTTAAATATAGTGGAGAATATGGAGATATAATCAACCTAATAAGATATATTCATCATGAATGGATTGAAAATAAAGGATATGAAATAACAACACTTCCAACATATATAAAATACATAAAAAATCATTTAATAGAGAATGGTAATTTTGAAATAGAAGTAAATGTCCCAATAAGAGTTATTTGAATTTAAAAATATTAATAAATTTAGTATATTTAGAAGTAATTCATCAAGCCCTCAAGAAACCCAAAAAAAGGGCTAAAAAAAAGCTTAGCTCAAACAATCAAAGATTGAATAAGCTAAGCTTTTGTGTAAATACTCAAGAGCTGGCAGCGGCCTACGTTTCCACAAGGGGACCCTGCAGTATTATCAGCGATGAAGAGCTTGACTTCCAGGTTCGAAATGGAGCTGGGTATTTCCTCTTCTCTATAACCACCAGCAAAACTGAGTAATCAATATACCATTACAAAAATGTAAGTATACTCATTACTCAACTTGATGTGAGTAAAGATATAAATAATGTTAAAGTCTAATTTTATGTTACACATATATACTTAATAAGATAGTAAACCAAAGAATACTAAA
>CANNFB010000002.1 GCA_947503785.1 uncultured Campylobacterales bacterium
CCTATGCCTGCATTTGAACTTATCAAAGATTTATCAATTAATACTGGTAAATGGATGGATGCAATGTCTAAAAGAGTGGAATCTTGGATTGTTGATAATGGTGAAGAAAACGATATTACTAAATTAGAAGAAAGAGTTGATCCAGATGTAGCTGATGCAACTTTTGAACTTGATCGTTGTATTGAGTGTGGAATTTGTGTTGCTTCTTGTGGTACTAAACTTATGAGACCTGATTTTGTTGGACCTGTTGGACTTAACAGAGTTGCAAGATTTGAAGTAGATCCTCATGACAAAAGAACTGCTGAAGACTTCTATGAATTAATCGGTGACGATGATGGAATCTTTGGTTGTATGTCTTTATTAGCATGTGAAGATCATTGTCCAAAACATTTACCATTACAAAATAAAATTGCTTACTTACGAAGAAAACTTGTTGCTCTAAGATAAAGAGTTGAAATATTTTCATATAAGGAATATAAGATGAGCGTAATTACAGAACAAGATATTATAGATAGTATTGCTGATGCATGTCAGTTTATTTCATATTATCATCCAGAAGACTTTGTAAAAGGCATGGTTGAAGCATATGAAACAGAAAAAGGTGAGGCTGCAAAAAATGCAATTGCTCAAATTTTAATTAACTCTAAAATGTGTGCTATGGGTCATAGACCATTATGTCAAGATACAGGTTCAGTTAATATTTTTGTTAAGGTTGGCTTAAATGCTAAACTTGAATTAACAAGAGAATTAGAAGACGTATTAAATGCAGGTGTTGCAAAAGGTTATACTAATCCAGATAACACTTTAAGATATTCTGTTGTTTCTGATCCTGCTGGAAAAAGAACCAATACAAAAGACAATACTCCCGCGGTTATTCACATGAGTGTTAATAACTCTGACAAAATAGAAATTACAGTTGCTGCTAAAGGTGGAGGTTCTGAGAACAAAGCTAAGTTTGCAGTATTAAATCCATCAGATTCAGTTTATGACTGGGTTATGGAAAATGTAAGACAAATGGGTGCAGGTTGGTGTCCTCCTGGTATTTTAGGTATTGGTATTGGTGGAAATCCTGAAAAATCTATGCTTTTAGCAAAAGAATCTTTAATGTCTCATGTTGATATTCATGAATTACAAGAAAGAGGTCCACAAAATGAGCTTGAAAAATTAAGACTTAGACTTTATGAAGATGTAAATAAAATTGGTATTGGAGCACAAGGTCTTGGTGGTTTAACGACTATTTTAGATGTTAAGATTTTAGATTACCCATGTCATGCGGCATCATTACCAGTTGCTATGATTCCTAACTGTGCGGCAACTAGACATATTCACTTTGATTTAGTAGGAAATGGTCCTGTTAAGTTTGAGAGACCTTCTTTAGATATCTGGCCAGATTTAGAAATTCCTATGGATTCTGTTAAAAGAGTAAATATTGAAGATTTAACTAAAGAAAATCTATCTCAATTTAAATCAGGTGATACACTATTATTATCTGGAAAAATCTTAACAGCTCGTGATGCTGCTCATAAGAAAATTGTTGAGTACAAAAATGCAAATAAACCTTTACCAAATGGTTTAGACTTAACTGATAGATTTATTTATTACGTTGGACCAGTTGATCCAGTGGGAACTGAAAAAGTAGGACCTGCGGGACCAACTACATCTACAAGAATGGATAAATTCACTAAAGATATGATGGAAATTGGTATCTTAGGAATGATTGGAAAAGCTGAAAGAAAACAACCTACAATTGATTTAATTAAAGAATACAAATCTATGTATTTAATTGCAACTGGTGGAGCGGCATATTTAATTTCTCAATCAATTACAGAGGCAAAAGTAATTGCATTTGAAGAAATGGGAATGGAAGCCATTTATGAATTTGAAGTAAAAGATATGCCAGTTACTGTGGCTGTTGATACTGAAGGTGTTTCAATTCATACAACTGGACCTGCTAAATTTAGAACTATTTAAGTATAAAGGCTTAAGCCTTTATACTTATCATATACTAATACTTACTATAAATATATATACAATACTCAAATATACTTTTTTAAAATTATTACTACTATTAAAATCTTTTACTAATATCATCAAAAAAGTCTCATTTTTATCCCCATCCTTGCTTTATAATTTCATATAACAAATATAAAGGAGACATTATGTCACAAATGGTTAAATATATTATCCCTATTGCTGTATTGGTAATATTTTGGTTTTTACCTGCACCAGAAGGGTTAAGTATTACAGCATGGCACTTCTTATCAATATTCTTTGCAGTAGTTGTAGGGCTTGTAATAGAGCCAGTGCCAGCTGCACTTATAGGTATGGTAGGAATTTCACTTACAGCGGTTTTAGGATTAATGGGACCATCATCTAAAGATAATATTTCTTGGGCTCTTTCAGGATTCTCAAATACAGTAATTTGGCTTATTTTTGCTGCATTTATGTTTGCACTTGGATACAAAAAAACTGGATTAGGAAGAAGAATCTCTCTAATTATGATTAAATATATGGGAAAAAGTTCATTGGGTCTTGGTTATGCTGTTGCCTTCTCTGATTTAATATTAGCACCATTTATGCCATCAAATACAGCAAGAAGTGCTGGTACTATCTATCCAATAGCTAGTAATATACCATTAATTTTTAATTCAACACCTGATAATGATCCTAGAAAGCTAGGTTCATATATCTCTTGGGTTGCTATTGCAATTACATGTGTTACTAGTTCAATGTTCTTAACAGCACTTGCACCAAATTTACTTGCAGTTGATTTAATCAACAAAGGTACAGGAAATATAATTTCTTGGTCATCATGGGCTAGTATAATGCTACCTTTAATGATTCCACTATTTTTATTAACACCATGGTTAGTATATGTTGTATATCCACCTACACAAAAGAAATCTCCTGAAGCTCCAGCTTGGGCTACTGAAGAATTAAAAAAACTAGGTTCAGTTACTGCAAAAGAATATTTAATGGCTGGACTAGCAGTTGTTGCTTTGATTCTTTGGATATTTGGTAAATCATTTGGTATTCACTCAACAACAGCCGCGATTGCAGTTGTTTGTGTAATGGTTCTTTCAAATATCATTTCTTGGGAAGATGTTATTTCAAATAAAGCTGCATTCAATGTTCTTATTTGGTTTGCTTCATTAGTTGCAATGGCTTCGGGACTTAAAAAAGTTGGAGTTTTAGATTGGATTGGAAATACAGCTGAACCATATTTAATAAATATGTCACCAACAGCTTTAATTATTTCTATGTTGTTATTGTTCTTCTTATTACACTACTTTTTTGCAAGTACAACAGCACATACAACTGCTTTGATGCCAATTTTCTTAGCAATTGCAGTAAAACTAATGACAGCAGAACAATTAATTCCATTCTCTATTCTTTTAGCTGGTAGTTTAGGAGTTATGGGAATCATTACTCCATACGCAACAGGACCTTCTCCAATTTGGTACGGTTCTGGTTATATTTCACAAGGTAGATGGTGGTTCTTAGGAGCAATTTTTGGAGGTCTTTATTTATCAATGATTATCTTAGGATCATTAATCTTTATATAGAGAGATCAAGCTAGATTAATCAAAATTAAATTAAGAGGGACTTATCTTCCCCTCTTAGTTTTAATAAATAAACTCTCAATAAAAAGTCTGCTAAAATGTACAATCTCAAAAGGACATACTTTAAATGAAAATATTAATCTATTTATTACTTTTTATATCTTTTCTATATGCATCATCTCCGAAACAAATACTTCTTTTACACTCTTATAATAATGGTTTAAAATGGAGCGATAATATAACAATTGGTGTAAAGAAAATTTTAGAAAAATATCCAGAATATGAGCTTACTATAGAGTGCATGGATAGTAAAAAAATAGATACAAAAGAGTATTTTGATAATTTATTAAGTCTTTACGAAAAAAAATTCTCCAATAGAAAATATGATGTAGTAATAGCAGCTGATAATTATGCATACGAATTTACACTTTCTCATCATAAAAAAATTTTTAATAGTTCTCCAATAGTTTTTTGTGGAGTAGAAAATTTCAATAAAAATACAATTCCTCTTCCTTCTAGAAAATATGTTACAGGGGTAATTGAATATAAAGAGATTAAAAAAAACATTAAATTAATAAGTCAAACAATTACTAATTTAGATACTTTATATATTATAAGTGATGATGCTTTTTCATCTTTAGCAATTAAAAAGCAAATTTTAAATGCCATTGATAAGTTTAAAGATAAATTTAAAATTATATTTGATAATCAAATAGATATAAATACAATAGCTGGCAAGATAAATAATCTTCCAAAAAATAGTGCTGTTTTATTTACAAGTTTATATAGAGATAAAAATGGGAAATATATACCTTATAATCAAATAAGAACTCTTTTTAATACTTCAAAATATCCTGTTTTTGCACTTAATAAAATACATTTAGATGAAGGAATACTAGGTGGAATTCTTGTAGATCCAATTGAACAAGGCTC
The DNA here is from genome assembly GCA_947503785.1 of uncultured Campylobacterales bacterium. GTDB lineage: Bacteria > Campylobacterota > Campylobacteria > Campylobacterales > Arcobacteraceae > Poseidonibacter. Next base: position 4,497 of record CANNFB010000002.1, read on the forward strand.
TTTATCAGCCCAAAAAACAATAGAGATAATAAAAGGGAAAGAAGCACATCTTATTCCTATTACAACACCAGTTTTTAAGTACTATTTTGATCATAATATATTAGAAAAATTTAGTTTAAATAATCTTGAAGTACCTTTTTTAGCTACGGTAATAAATAAACCAAAAAGCTTTTTTGAAGAGAATAGAAAGTTTATTGATAGTGCATTTTTATTAATGCCTTTATTAATTCTTTTAATTATTGGACTAATTGTAAATATTATTAAAAGAATACAATTAGAAATTAAACTAGTAGAGCAAACAAAACTTGATAGTGTACTACTTAACAATATAAAAGGTGCAGTTTATTGGAAAAGCAAAGATAATAAAATTTTAGGCTGTAATGATTCTTTATCAAGAATGTTAAATCTACCTAAAGAATCAATTATTGGACATGATATAGAAGAAATTATGCCTGAAATTTCATCTATATTAAATAATGAAGAGGATTTTATAGAAGAAATTGAATCAGTTTTAACTCTTAAACATAGAAAACTAAATGCCTTAATTAGAAGAAGAAAATACTTAAATAAAAATAATGAAGAAGCAGGTGTCGTAGGAATTATTTCTGATATAACCCAAATAAAAAAACTAGAAAACCAAAGAAAAAAAGATGAACAATTTATAATTCAACGTTCAAAACAATCTGAAATTGGTGATATGATGACTTCTATAGCGCATCAATGGAAAGCCCCATTAATTGAAATTTCTACTATTGCACAAGAATTATTATATAAAAGAAATAAAAAAGAGTTTACAAAAGAGGATAGTAAGGAATTTGTAGATGAAATAATGACACAAGTTCAATATATGACAAAAACAATAGATGATTTTAGAAGTTTTATAAAACCTTCTCTTGAAAAGTCTGAATTTGAAATAAATTCTGCAATGGAAGAACTGTTGAGAGTTGTTGAACATAATATAAAATACAATTATATAGTTGTTAAATTAAATTATGAAAACAATCAAAAACTAAGTATTTATGGTTATCCAAATGAATTTAAACAATGTATTTTAAGTATAATAAATAATTGTAGAGATAGTATCTTAAAAAGAAGAAAGACAGAAGAAGTTGATGGACAAATTACAATTGATATTAGTTTAAGAGATAATAAAAAGTGCATTAGTATTAAAGATAATGGAATTGGAATAAAAGATGAAAATTTAGAAAGAATCTTTGATCCATTTTTTACAAGTAAAAAAAATGGAGATGGGTTTGGATTATATATGGTGAGATTATTAATCGAAGATAAAATGAATGGTAAAATACAAGCTGTAAAATATGATAATGGTGCAAATATTTTAATATGTCTAGAAAATGAAGTGAGTAAATAATATGAAAGTTTTATTATTAGAAGATAATAAAAGATTATCAAGTTTAATAGTTGAAGCGTTAGAAGAAAAAAACTATAAAATTGATTGTTTTGAAGATGGGAAAAAGGCATTAGAAGCTATTTATAATGGCTATGACTGTTTTATTTTAGATATAAACGTTCCAGGAATAGATGGATTAACTTTATTAAAAGAGATTAGAGTTATGGATGATAAAACACCCGCTATTATAATTAGTGCAAATGTTGAATTGGAAACTATAAAAGATGCATATATAAAAGGTTGTGATGAATATTTAAAAAAGCCATTTTATATATATGAGCTAGAATTAAAACTTGATAAGTTTTGTAAAAAAACTCAAAATAATATAACTTTATTGGAAGGTTTTATTTATGATATTGCTAAAGAAAAACTTTTAAATTCTAATAAAGAAGAAGTTAAATTAGCAAAAAAAGAGATTTTACTTTTAAATTTATTTACAAAGAACTTAGAGAAAGTACTCACTTTTGAACAAATAGAACAGTATGTTTGGGAAGGTGATCTTACTACAAATGAAAACATTAGAGCTTTAATAAAAAGATTAAGAAAAAAGCTTCCACTAAATACACTTATTTCTCAAGGAGGAATGGGTTATATTCTAAATATACAAAGAAAATTCACTTAAAAAAGTTAACACTAAACACTAATTAATTTTAGCTACTTTTGCTATAATTACAAAAAAATTATAAGGAAATATATTTTGAGAATTTTATCAGGTATTCAACCATCAGGAACTATTCATATTGGAAACTATTTTGGAATGGTTAAAAAGATGATTGAATCTCAAAATGACGGAGAGCTATTTGCATTTATCGCTTCTTATCATGCATTAACATCTGTAAAAGACAAAGCTATATTAGAGCAAAATACTTTTGAAGCAGCAGCTAACTTTTTAGCATTAGGAATGGATCCAGAAAAATCAACATTTTGGGTACAACATCATGTAAAAGAAGTATTAGAACTATACTGGATTTTATCAAATCACACATCAATGGGACTACTTGAACGTGCTCATTCATATAAAGATAAAACATCAAGAGGGATTCAAGCAAATCATGGATTATTTTCTTATCCTGTATTAATGGCAGCTGATATTTTATTATTTGACTCAAATATTGTTCCTGTTGGAAAAGACCAAATTCAACATGTTGAAATGACAAGAGATATTGCTACATCTATTAATCACTCATATAAACAAGAATTATTTGTATTACCAGAATCAAAAGTTGATGAAGAAGTATCAACAGTTCCTGGAACTGATGGTGCTAAAATGTCTAAATCTTATGGAAATACAATTGATATGTTTAACACTAAGAAAAAGATTAAAAAACAAGTAATGGGAATAGTAACTGATTCTAAAGAACTTGAAGAAGCAAAAGAATGGGAAACTTGTAATATCTATAAATTATCTGAGTTGTTTATGAATGAAGTTGAATTAAAAGATTTACAAAAAAGATATGAAAATCCAGGTGAAGGTTATGGACACTTTAAACTATCACTACTTGAAAAGATAAATGAGCACTTTGCACCTTATGAAGAAAAACGTGCACACCTTTTAGAGAATCCAAAAGAAGTACATGAGATATTAGCTTATGGAGCTTCTAAGGCATCTAAAATAGCCGCTGAGAAGATGAGAATTGTAAGAGATGCAGTTGGTTTAATATAAAAGAGATTTTTCTCTTTTATATTTTTTATTTAGTTAAACTACTTTTACCCTTATTACATTTTCAATATTATTAGAAATTTTTTCTACTCTTTCTTGCCAAAGTTTTCCAAAATTTAATTTTTCAGCTTCATTTGCATTTCCTTGAACACATTTTTGCATCAATGCTTGCATAGAAGGATCAAACTGTATTGAACTTGGGTCATAAACTACATCAACACTTTGTTTTGTATCAGTTCTTGTAAATCTTGCACTTGCATCATTTATATCTTGTTCAAATTTTAAAAGATAATTACGGTCAAACTTACCGCCTATTCCTTTAAAGCCATTTGTTGTACAAGCTCCTGTAATATTCATAGCAACATTTCCAATTACACCTGCAACTGCTTCACTTTGTCTTTGTGAAAAAGAAACTTCTACTTCACCTCTTTTAGCAATTCCGTCAGGATATAAAGCTTTAAGTGCTTCTAGATTCATAAGATAAGCACCTAAAACTGTAGGACAGGAATGCCCTGCTCCTTTTACAATATCTAAATATGAAATTTCATAAATTCCATTTTCAAATGCTCCTAAAAATGATGATAATTCATCTTGTACTTTGATTGTTTCAATTTTGTTATAAAAATCTGGATAAGTCATAATTTGCCTTTTTTATTTTTAGTATACTTAAAAAATAAAGTTATGGCATTGAGAAAGAACAAGAAAAAAGTATTTGTAAAAAGTTTAACTCTTTTTACAAATAAATATTAGTTTATCAGCTTGCTCATCGGTATGAAGATTAAAATTAACTACATCTTCAACTATGAAACCTGCATTTTTTAGCATACTTTTTAAGCTCTTTACTTCATGATAATATTGAGTAATACTATCTTCTTCTTTTATATATAAATTGTTTTTAGTTTTTTCAAAAAGTGTAATATCAGTTTTTAGTTGATTATCTTCAAATAAAGCATCAATTCCAATAAACTTATCATCAAGTTTTATATTTAAACTACCTTGAGCAATTTCTTCAAAACCAAATAATGAATTAACATCAAAAATAAAGTATCCATTATCTTTTAAAACATTTGCAGTATCTTTAAAAAAGTCTTGTAGTGAAGTTTTAGGAATATAATTAATCACATCAAAAATAGCAGTTGCACAAGAAAACTTATCTTCTACTTCATTTAAAGCAATTGCATCAGCTCTTAATCCATGAGCTTGGCAAATTCTTACTTGCTCAACACTTAAATCAATTCCATAGGCACTTACTTCATTGGCACGTAAATGCATCATAAATGCACCTTGTCCACAGCCAATATCTATAATATCATCAAGTTGTTTTTCAAAAACTACTGAAAGAAAATAAGAATGAAGATCTTTAACCTCATCTTCTAAACCTAAGTATTCTTCAACTTTTGAATATAACTCTAAGCCCATTATAGTTGTGCTTCAATCTTTTCTTTTAAGTCTAAGATTAAATCTTTTTTAGCATAAAATGAATTTTTATTAGCAATTAAGTGTGCTGAACTTTCCATAATTGTAGGACCTACTTCTAAACCATTTTGCTTCATAGTTTCACCAGTTTCAACAATATCAACAATACAATCAGCCAAATCTACAAGTGGTGCTAATTCTATAGAACCATATAACTTAATAATATCAACAGCCATTGCTTTTTCTTCAAAATATTTTTTTGCAATTACTTCATGCTTTGTAGCAATTGTAATTTTACTTTTATTAAAATCTAACTTTTCGCCCTTTCTTAAACCAAAAGCAACTTTACAACGTCCAAGTTCTAAATCAAGTAATTTTATTAAGTCATACTCTTTTTCTTCTAATACATCAAGCCCTACTACACCTAAATCAGCAGCCCCATGCATTACATAAGTTGGTACATCTTGATTTCTTACATTTAAAAATCTAAACCCAGCTTTTTCTAGTATTAGTTTTCTATCTTCAAAAATAAACTTTTCTCCAAAAGCTTTCTCAAACTTCTCTAAAGTCTCTTTAGCAATTCTTCCCTTAGGCAATGCAATTGTTAGCATCAATAATCCTTTTCATATTTTCAAATATTAAATCTTTTTTATATATACTATTTTCAAAGTACCCACTTAACAACTTTCCATCTCCACCTGTAAATATAATATTCTTATTTTTAGCAACTTCTTTGATGGGTAAAATGATAGATTTCATCATGGCATATTGTATGGCATCTTTTGTTTGAAGCGGTATTTTATCTAAATTTGTATCTTTTTCAAAATCAAATTTTAGTTTTTTTGATATTTTGGGATAAGCTTTAATAAAAGCACTTACTCCAAGTAGTATAAAGCCACCTTTATGAATACCTTTTTTTATAACATCAACAGTTATTGCACTTCCCGCATCTACAATAACTGTATTTTTAGCAAATACGCAAGCAAGTACTCTATCTATTCCTTGCCCTTTATATTCTGTTTTAAAATTTATATACTTTTTTATATTTACAGCAGATGGATTAGATTCCAAAAGTTTTTTTGTTGCTTTTTTATTTACAGATACAAAAAATATTCTTTCATCAAACTTTGGAACCTCATCTTTAATAGAATATTTCTTATGTTTTTTTCCAATTAAAAAATGAAAAGTTGTATTACCAATATCACATAAAATCAATATATACACTCCATTTATTATCTTTTAAATATGCTTTTGCTTTTGAGCATAAAGGAGAAGATATTAATAATACTTTTTTCTTAAAATTATGATCAACATGAGAAGATAATGTATCACAAAGAGACATTAAATCATCTGCATTTTTTCTTATAAATCTACTTTTGGCATCAACTATAAAAATAGCATAAAACTCTTTTTTAACCGAAGTAGCCTGATATATACTTATTTTTTTTCTTGAGCCTAACTCTTTTGGCGTAATTTCGCTTATTTGTTTAAATATAATATCTTTTTTTGTAAAATAATTTGTTAATTCTTTCAATTTTTACCTTTATATAAATGCGATTATAACAAATTAAATCTTTTATTTTAGGATTAAACTAAGTATTTGATTTTTTATACTCAAATATCATACAAATCTAACAAGCTCTTGATAATATATCAAAAAACAACTAATGAAAAAATATGAATAAAATCACATACGAAGAACAAACAAAGATCACAAGAGCTATTATCAAAGCTGCCGTTTTAATGTTGGAATTTGGAGCAGAAAGTAAACTTATTGAAGAAACTGCACAAAGACTTGGAAATGCCTTAGGAATTGACTCTGTAGAAATGTCACTTATTCCCTCAGCAATTGTACTAAGTACTCTTAGTAATAATCAAACACAATCTGTTACTACAACAAGAAGAGCTCACCATAAACCTATTAATATGTCTATAGTTTGTGATGTTCAGAAGATGTGTCACAATATAGAAAAAGATAAGCAAGGTGTGGACTTTGTTTTTACAGCTTTAAAAGAAATACAGCCTAACTATTATAATAGATGGCTAGTTATGATTATGGTTGGGTTATCTTGTGCATCATTTGCTTATTTAACAGGTGGAGATATAGCTGCATTTTTTATTACATTTTTAGCTTCTTCTTTAGCTATGTTTACAAGACAAGAATTAGCAAAAAGAAAATTTGTAATGATTATAACTTTTGCATTTACAGCCTTTGTAGCAACAATAGTAGCAGGACTTTCACAAATATATGAATTAAGTTCAACACCAAATGTAATTTTATCTGCTAGTGTAATTCTTCTAGCTCCTGGTTTTCCTTTTGTAAACTCTGTTTTAGATGCAGTGAAAGGTTATCTTGCTATGGGTTGGGGGCGTTGGATGCAAGCTGTATTATTAACAGTTGCAACTTCAATTGGAATTATTTTAGCTCTTGCATTATTAAGTTTAAAAGGATGGTAATATGATTACAGAATATATTTTAAATGCAATTTTTGCAGCTATTCCAGCAGTAGGATTTGCTATGGTTTTTAATGTTCCCAAACATGCACTAATTTATTGTGCTCTTGGTGGAGCTATTACATATACTTCTAGAGTTATATTACAAGATTTAGATGTTCCTTTAGAACTAGCAACATTTTTAGCTTCAACTATTATTGGAATAATTGCGCTTTACTGGTCTAGAAAATTTATAGTTCCAAGACCTGTTTATACTATTGCTTCTATTATTCCTTTACTTCCAGGAACCTTTGCTTTTTCTGCAATAATAAATTTAATAGAGATGAATGCTCATGGAGTTACACCTGAGTTAATTAATCTTTTTATTGAAAATGGCTTAAAAACAATTATAATATTAGGTGGAATTGGTTTAGGATTAGCATTCCCTTCTTTGTATTCTATAAGATATAACAGACCAATAACTTAGAATAAAAAGGCTAATTAAACGTTAGCCTTTTCTACATACTTAATAAACAAAAAAAACTTATAATCAAATAGGAGTAAATTATGAAACTATTTTTTATATTAACAATTTTTTTAACAAGTATTCTTAGTAATACACTTTTAGCAATTACTTTTAAATCAGGTGAAAATAAAGTCACTCTACTTGAACTTTATACATCACAAGGATGCAGTTCTTGTCCTCCAGCTGATAAATGGCTATCTAAGTTAAAGCAAGAAAAAACTTTATTTAAAGAGTTTATACCCTTGGCTTTTCACGTAACATACTGGAACTATATAGGATGGAGTGATGTTTTTGCAAATACTTCAAACGATAATAGACAAAGAACTTACTCAAAAGAAGTATGGAATAAAAACTCTGTTTATACTCCTCAGTTTGTTATTGATACAAAAGAGTATAGACAATGGTTTAAGAAAAAAGATTTACCAAAATTTTCCAATAAATATGCAGGTAAGCTAGAAGTTAAACTAGATAAAGATGAGAATATAATTATTAATTATTTTAATAAAAATATTAAAAATAAAGATATTCTTGTAAATATTGTAATTGAAGGCTTTGATTATTCAATTCCTATTAAAAGTGGTGAGAACTCTCATAAGATTTTAAAACATGATTTTGTAGTATTAAAACATATAAAAGCAAAATCAATTATAAAAAATAATACACTTACATTTAAAACAAAACTACCTCTAGTAAAAAACTCTAAAAAGAAACAAGCTTTAGTAGTTTGGATTAGTGATAAAAACCATAATCAATTACAAGCAGTAGGAAATTATATTGAGTAATAGGATAAGTAAATGAAAGAAAATCTTACGATTATTGGAGCTGGATTAAGTGGTTTATATGCAGCTTACTTATTACAAGATAAATATAATATTACAATAATTGAAGCAAGACCTAGAATTGGCGGAAGAATTCTTAGTATTGAAGGCTTAGACTTAGGACCTTCTTGGGTGTGGAGTCATCATGAAAATATTTTAAAATTAATTGAAGAATTAGGACTTGAACTTTTTGAACAATATAATAGTGGATATGCACTTTATGATGAAAGAAGTGGAACTAAAAAATTTGCAAATCCAGATAATGCTCCATCTTTTAGAGTTCAAGGTGGAATGCAAAAAATAGTTGAAAAGATAAAAGATAAGTTAAATCAAAATGTAACTATACACCTAAATGAAGTAGTAGAAAAGATAGAATATAAAAATGAAGAAGTTTCTATAAAAACAAATAAAAAATTATATCAAACAGACAAAACTATATTTTCTATACCTCCAAGATTAATAACTCAAAATATAAAATTTAACCCAGATATTGAAGAATTTACAAAAGATACATTAAATAATATTGCAACTTGGATGGCACATTCTTCAAAAGCAGTAATTTCATTTAAAAAAGATTTTTGGAGAAAAAAAGGATTAAGTGGTTTTACTTTCTCTAATATTGGACCATTAATGGAACTACATGATGCAAGTTCAAAAGATAATACTGCGATGATTGCTTTTTTTCATTCAAAAGCTAGTATGGATAAAGAGAATATTAAAAAACAACTTGAAAGAATTTTTAGTTCAGAGGTACAATATATCAAAGATATATATATTACTGATTGGAGAGAAGAAGAATACACAGCAACAAAAAAAGATAAAGATATAAATGAGCAATATTTCTCTTATGGTTACGATTTATGTTTATATGATAAGAAGGTTTTTTTTATTGGAACAGAGTCAAGTTATAAAGAAGGTGGTTACTTAGAAGGTGCCGTAATAAGTGCTTTAGACATAGCTAATAAATTAATTTAAAACTTATGAAAATCTATATTCTCATAAGTTTTAATCTTTTACTTAACTATTTGATGAAGTTTAGAGCACTCTTCTAAACACTCACCTTTACCATTGATATTATCAATAATACTTTGATGACTGTATACCCGAGAGTTATACACATATATAAAAAGCTCATCACCTTTTTCTAAAAAGTTTGTTCTTCCAAATTCACTATATGCTGTTGCCCCTGCTGCAATTAGGATACCTTTTGCTTCTTTTGCATTTGCCATAAATTGACTTATCTCTTCAAGTGGACCACAATCTTCTTGAGTATTAAATTTATTTATCATCCAATCTTTTAACTGCGTAAAAAAATAGCTATATGATTTAACAGCAGATATAGTTCCATAATTATGAAGAACTCCCTCTCTTTTTATAAAAGAAGAGATATGATAAGTACTTAAAATCCCCTCTTCCGTGAAATTATCAATTTTAATGATTTTAGATGAAATACCTTTAGTATTTTCACCCCAATTTTTCTTTGTACTTAATTTATTTCCATCTTGTACTCGTAAAGAACAATCATTAAAAGCTGAAAAATATCGAGGAATAATATCTACTACTTTTTCATTTACATAAACTAAATCACAAATTAATGCAACTTCAGGTTCTGCTTGAATTTTGTCATCTTCTCTTCCATGAGTATTAATAGTATTTTCACAAATAGGATAAGTTCCTAAAAATGATTCATGTCCTTTTATATAAAAAGGGAATAATCCTTTTGGTGCATTTTTTTCTTCTGTTTGAATTTGTGCAAATTCATCTGCCTCTCCAGCTTCACTTAAGTGAGCAGCAAAGTTACCAGCAACTGCAAAACCTAAATAATCTTTTAATTCTTCTATTAACATCTACTACTCCTCTAGATACTTGATTTAGAGTCATTTTTCTTTAAAACTCTTCTTTCAAATAAGGTATCCATATCATCATGAATAATTGAATCTTTATCCAAAAATATTAATTTTTCTTTACTTAAATCTTTTACATTTTTAAGTCCCATAACAGCCAGTAAACTTTTCATACTTTTTAAAATATTATTATGATAATTTTTTACGTATTCTGAATGTTTTTTAACAAAGTAATGCTTTCTCTTTTTTATATCTTGAGTTGCAAGTCCAACAGGGCATTGATGTTTTGTGGCACCTGAACAAAATCTTGCTCTAATACATCCAGCACTCATCATAAAACCACGTGCTATTTGTACAAAATCAGCACCTAGACAAAGAATAATGATAATATCATCAGGAGTAAGTATTTTACCACTTGCTGATATTTTCACATGTTCTCTAACCCCATAATCTTTAAGTACTTTATCTACTAAATATAAAGCATCTCTAATATCCATACCAATTCTTTCCATCATATCTAAAGGAGCAGTTGCACTTCCACCACTTCCTCCATCAATAGATATATAATCAGGATAAGGAAGATTTAAATCAACTCTTCTTTTTATCTCTTTTGCAATTGGAACAATATTATCATGATCAGAAATTACTATTTTAATTCCAACTGGCTTTTTAGAAGCTTCTTGTAAAGTACCAATAAAATCGAATAGCTCAGTTATACTATTTGCATAAGGAAATCTATTTGGTGAAAAAGCATCTTTATGTGCTTCAATATTTCTATAATATGCAATAGAAGGTGTAACTTTATGCGCAACTAATTTTCCACCTGTTTGTTTTGCACCTTGAGCTAATTTTATTTCAGTCATTCGACAAAAACTCATTTGTTTAGTATATCTTGCTAAATCAAAATTACCTTCTCTATCTCTAACCCCATAGAAACCTGAACTAATTTGTAATATAATATCGGGCATATCTGAAGGAACTTCTTTAGGAAAGTTCTCAAGCGGTGCGTCCCAATTTGGCCTAAAAAAGCACTCTTTTTCTTTATCAAAAACATATGTATCGGCTAAAGGATCTTTTCTAAATATAATTTTTCTGTAAAAGTCTATTGCAACTGGAATATTAAAAAATATTTTTGAAAGTTTAAATATTTTATATTCAAAACTATTTCCTCTAACTTCAGTAATATATTTAGTATCATAATTATTATGAGTAACAAAAAAGTTTGATGTTAATCCACCCTCTCCTGAGTTTATAGGAAAGTTTCCTAACTTAGAGCCATAAACAAAAGCTCTAGTTCCCTCAGGAGAAATTGAACCATCACTCATAGGTGCTCGTGCCATTATAGATGCACTAGTAAAAGGTTTTTCTCTTTTTTCTCCAAAGATTACAGAGAAGTCATTTTCTACTTCATCATCATTTAACACTATATTTGTATGTCTTAACATGAATTTTGGTTTTTCTAAAGGCTGAGAAGGAGAGAATGAGGCAAAGTTTACTTTATCTCTAGCAGCATTATATACCCAGTCTAATTTATCCATTGATTCATAAAATTTTTCATCTCCAAAATATTGCCTAAATGGTTCTCTAAACTCTTGGAAAACAAATCTTAATCTTCCAATTATTGGATAATTTACTAAAATTTGATGTGTTCTTTGTACGTATTTATCGTGTATATACCACGCTATTATAAGAATAATTAGACATGAGAATACTATAATCCATAACTCCATGATTTTGTCCTAATGATTTTAATTTGTTTTTTAAGTTTATTATTAAAGGTTCTGCAGATTTAGAACCTATACAATTTTATTTAAAGCTTGCAGCCCATATATTTAGCAAGGAAGCATACCTAGACTGCAAGATTTAAATAAAGAAGAGAGAAAACTCTCTCTTATTTATTCATTCCTCTAGCACCTATATTTCCATATCTATGGTATGAATGCGAGATTGATTGTTCAATGAAGTAGTTAAGAAGTTCTAATCTTCCTTCCATCATTGGTTTTTGTCTAACAATAAATGTTAAAGATGACGCTGATTCTTTAAATACCAAAGTTGGTACTTTTGCAATATCAGAATAAATAACTCTATCATATTTACTAAGTGTTTTTATCATTTCTTCATCTGTTTGAGAAACTAAACTATCTCTACCTGTAAATAACTCTTTTGCATTCTCTAAGAAAGATTGAACTAACTTATTATCATTAATTGAAACTTTAAAATGAACACCAGATACTCTTGCAGCTAAAATTCTTGAAACTGTTTCAAAAATTGTATCATCAGAAGAAACTCTAATTAAAACATTTTCAAGTGCAATATATTTAAAGTGGTTATCTTCACCTCTAACATTTGCATAATCTTTCTCTATTGAGAATTCATTTTCATAGTTTGCATAATATGATTGTAATGAGATTTCTAATTTCTCAAAATCTTCTTTATTATTTTGTGTATCTTTACATTTTGAAATAAATTGTGTTAACTCAGTATCATATTTTTTAGTTGACATTGGTAAAGTTTGCTCATTAATATCTACAAATTGAGTTATATAGTTATAGAAACCAGCTTTTCTCCCAGCACCAATTGCTGATTTACCCATTCCACCAAATGGTTGTCTTAATACGATTGCTCCAGTTGTTCCTCTGTTTACATAAAGGTTACCAGCTTTAATATTTTCTTTCCAGTATGACACTTCTCTTTCATCTAAAGACTCAATTCCAGATGTTAATCCATATCCAGTATCATTTACAATTTTTACAGCATGTTCTAAATTACTTGCTTTTACAACTGCTAAAACTGGTCCAAATAATTCATTCATATGAATAAAGTTACCCTCTGATACACCCCATTTAATTGATGGTTTTAACATATAAGGATTATTATTTTCATAAGATGGTTTTAAAGCCCAAGTTTCATTACCTTCTAATTCATTTAAAGCCTTTTCTAGGTTACCACTTACTTTATTTGCTAATGTTCCAATTCTGTTTTTAAAGTCCCAAATAGAACCTACATTCATAGAAGCAGCAGTGTCAATTAAAGCTTTTTTAAATCCTGCATCCTCATAAACTTCATCTTCTAAAACTAAAAGTGAAGTAGCTGAACATTTTTGACCAGAGTTTCCAAATGCACTTTGACATACATTTTTAACAGCTTGTTCTCTATCTGCCATATTTGTAACAATAGTTGCATCTTTTCCACCAGTTTCAGCTGATAAGAATAAATCATTTCTAGTTTCTAACATAGTTGCAGCTGTATCTTCTCCACCTGTTAAGATTAAGAAATCAATATCTTTATTAGGAATTAAATGCTCACCTGCAAGTGCTCCTGGACAAGGAAGGAACTGTAAAGTATTTTTAGAAATTCCAGCATCCCAAAAACATTTACACATTTCATAAGCACATAAAGCAGCAACAGAAGCTGGTTTAATAATAACTGTATTACCAGCAGCCAATGAAGAAGCAACTCCACCAACAGGAATGGCAATAGGGAAATTCCAAGGTGGTACTACAACACCAACACCTTTTCCTGATAACTCTAAATTTGAATACTCATCAAAATGTCTTACCGCATGAGAATAAAATTCAATAAAATCAATTGCTTCAGAAACTTCAACATCAGTTTCAGTAAATACTTTACCTACTTCAGCAGCAGCAACACCAATCAAATCATCACGTCTTTCTCTAAATTTAATAGCAACCTCTTTTAATGCATAATGTCTTTGGGCATGAGATAAGTCTCTCCAACCATCTTTATCTTCACGAGCAACTTGAACAGCTTTTTTAATATCAGCTTCATTTGCCATTGCAAATCTACCTGCAAGAACATTATCTTCAAGTTGAGATTTATCAATTGCATCATAAATTTTACGCTCACCTACTAAATCCTCACCACCTACAACAACAGGAGCAATAGTATGAACTGTATCAGCTGAATATTTCCATTTACTTGTAATATTTCTAGCCCATTCATGATTCTTTGGTAAAATAAAATCAGTATCAGCTTCCGCATGATAAGAATTTGTATCAAATGATGAATTTGAGAAATCATCCCACTTTTCATTTAATCTATCTTGAGTTCTTTTTGCACCTACAAATGAAGTTTTTTCAGATTCAAAAGATTCTCTAAAAAGTTCTTCTTGCATTTTCCAATCTTTTGAACCAACAGTTAATCCAAATGAATATCTAATAAAGTTATTTGGACCTGTATTTTCATCAAGTCTTCTAACTAAGTATGCAATTGCATTTGTAAACTGTTCTTTTGCAGCAGTTGGTGCATATAAAATTACTTCTTTTGAAATTTCTTTAATTGCTAGACGTGCTGCTTCACTCATACCTTCTAACATTTCTAAAGTGTGAAATTCTCCAACATTATTATCATTTGCTAATTGAGTTGCATATGCTAATTCAAATAAGTTATGCGATGCTGTTCCTATATGCATATATGGTGCATTCTCTTTTTGAAGTGCATATCTAGCCATTCTTTTGTAATTTGAATCAGTATCAGTTTTTTGAGTATATGTAACCATTTCCCAATGTTTTTGAGATGCTTCTGTTTCTTCCATTTCCATATTAGCACCTTTTACAAGTCTAAACTTAATAGGTGCTCCACCATTTTCTACTCTTATCTTAGCCCAATCACAAAGATCTTTTTGAACATTAAATGAATCTGGTAAATATGCTTGAAGTACAATACCTGCATAGAAATCTTTGAATTGTGGTTTTTCCAGCGTCTTTTTAAATACTGCAACTGTAATATCTAAATCTCTATACTCTTCCATATCAAGATTAATAAATTTATTTGATTTTGTTCCATCTGCTGCAATATAAGGATATTTTTGAGCTTGTGCATAGATTTTTGTTAATTTTTCAACTAATACTTCAACTGTATGATCAAAATCAAGTGCTGAAATTTGAGAAAAAATTGTAGAAATTTTAATAGAAATATAATCAATATTTGGATTACTTAAAGCTTTTAAGTATTTTTCCATTCTTTCTTCTGCTTCTTCTTCACCAAGAACTACTTCACCAATTAAGTTAAGGTTTACTCTAGTACCCTCAGCTTTTCTCATCTTTAAGTGTTTATTAAAAGGCTCATCTTCTCCTTTAATAACTACTGTCTTTGTATCTTCTCTGATTTGATTTACAAACATTGGTACAGATAAAGCAGGTACAAACTTACCAAAATTTTGGAATAACCATAATAGTGTTTTATCTTTTGTAGTAAAAAAGTGTGCCATTCCATGTTTTTCAAGTAAGAATATGATTTGGTCTGCAATTCTTGCATTTGAATCTGCTCTAAAACATTGGTCCATTAGTTCAATTAATAATGCTTTATCTTTTGGGTGATCTAGCATTTTATTCATCTTAATATAGAATTCTCTATCAAAATCACTAACTAATTGTGTCGCTCTATTTTGCCATTTTTCTGCTAACTTTACTGATGAATTTATTAATTCTTGTTCATTTTTCATCTTTTATCCTTAAAATTTATTGTTTTTTAAATCAATTTTAAGTAGCTTAAGAGCGCACGCTTTTAAATGTGCTCAAGAGGGAAGGAACCGCCAAGTTTGTCCCTCTTACTACTTAAATACTTTTCTTCATATTATATTTAATGTTTTTTTCCTAGATACGCTTCTTGAATAGTTTCAGAATTTAATAACTCATCAGCTGTTCCCTCATGCGTAATTTTTCCAACTTCTAAAACATAAGCTCTATCTGCTAATTTTAAAGCAGCCTTTGCATTTTGTTCAACTAATAAAACAGTAACACCAGATGATGCTATCACTTTTACAGCTTTAAAAATTGCTTTAATTAAAATTGGAGCTAATCCTAACGATGGTTCATCAAGAATTAGTAGTTTTGGTTTAGACATAATTGCCCTACCAATTGCAAGCATTTGTTGCTCACCACCAGAAAGCGTTCCTGCAAGTTGCTTTCTTCTTTCTTTTAATCTTGGAAGAATGTCATAAATCCATTCTAATGTTTCTTTATCATGATCTTTAAGTGTATAAGCACCCATCATTAAATTTTCTTCAACTGTTAGAATTCCAAAAACTCTTCTTCCTTCAGGAGAATGAGACATTCCAAGACTTACAATATCATGAGCTTCACATTTTGTAATATCGTTTTTATCAAAAACAATATGCCCAGATTTTGGTTTTAAAAGTCCAGAAATAGTTTGTAATGTAGTTGTTTTACCAGCTCCATTAGCACCTAAAATGGTGATAATCTCACCACGTCTAACTTGTAAAGAAATGCCTTTAATAGCCTCAATTGCACCATATGATACATGAAGGTCTTTTATTTCTAATAAGATTTCATTATTTACCATTAGTCTTCCTCCTCTTCATCATCGTCTGTTCCAATATAAGCTTCAATAACTCTAGGATCACTTTGTACAAAGTCTGGAAGCCCTTGAGAAATTTCTTTTCCAAAGTTAATAACAGTAATATAATCTGTTAATTTCATAACCATTTCCATGTCATGCTCAATCATCATAATTCCAAGACCCATTTCTTTAATCTTTAAAATTATATTTGTTAACTCAATTGTTTCATTTTCATTAAGACCAGCTGCTGGCTCATCTAAAATTAAAATTTCAGGATCAGCAGCAAGTGCTCTAGCCATTTCAATTTTTCTTTGATTACCATAAGATAAATCTCCTGCAGGAGTATCTGCAAATTTACTTAAGCCAAAAAATTCCATTAACTCTTCAACTTTGTGCCATTGTTTTAACTCATCTTTTTTATAAGAAGGAGTGTGAACAATTGAGTGATACCATTTTTGAGTAGACTTAGTATGAGTTCCTGCAATAATATTTTCAGCAACACTCATTTCTTTGAATAATCTAATATTTTGGAATGTTCTTAAAACTCCTCTTTGAGCAATTTTATGTGTTTCCATTCCTGTAATATCTTCACCTTTATATTTAATAGTTCCTTTTTCAGGAGTATAAATACCTGTAACACAGTTAAAAAGTGTAGTTTTTCCAGCCCCATTGGGACCAATAATTCCATAGATTTGACCTGGTTTTACTTTAATAGTTAAATCATCAATAGCAACTAAACCATGGAAAATTTTTGAAACATTTTCAATCTCTAATACATATTCCATTATTTAGTCTCCTCTTTTTTAACTACTTTTTTCTTTAAGAATTTTGGAATATTTCCAAACTTCGCTGGCCAAACACCATTTGGTCTTAAAATCATTGTTAATACCATAGCAGCACCAAAGATTAAATATCTTGATTCTTTAAACTCTGTAAATAACTCAGGTAATACAAACATTACAAATGTACCAATAATAATCCCTGGAAGTGAAGCAGATCCACCAACAAGTACAATTGCAAAGAACATAACTGATTGCATAAAGTTAAATGACTCAGGACTTACAGCTGAATACTGAATAGCGAATACTGCACCAGCAGCTCCTGCAATTCCAGCACCAAGTGCGAATGCAAATAGTTTGTAATATGAGATATTAATTCCCATAGACTTAGCTGCAATTTCATTTTTATTTATGTAATATAAAGCTCTACCATACTTTGAAGTATCAAGGTTTCTAATAATTAGTAATGTAACTAATAATAAACCAAATGCAATATAATAAATTGCAGTATCAGACCATAATTCATAACCAAAAACTCTAACAACATCTATACCAAAAATACCATTTGGACCACCAGTTAAACCAAACACGTCATTTGATAAAACTTGTTCAAAAATAATATTAAAACCAATTGTTGCAACTAGTAAATAATCACCACGAAGATGAATAATTGGACCAGCTAAAAGAATCGAAAAAACTACTGGAACTATAATTGCAAATGGAAGAGTGTAAATAATTTCCATTCCAAAATGTACATTTAAAATTGCAGTTGTATATGCACCCATACCAAAGAAAATGGCATGACCCATATTAAAAATACCTGCACGCCCTAGAATAATATCTTGGGAAAATGCAACTACTGCAAATACTAAAAATGTAATACCAATACTTAACCAAGCAGAATCAACTAAAAAAGGAAAAACTGCCATTACTACTAAGAATAATGTAGCAATACTTGTAGTTCTATTCATTATACTTTCTCCGCCGTTTTTTCACCTAGAAGACCTGTAGGTCGTAAGATCAAGATTACAATTAATAAAATAAATGTAAACGTTTCTGCCCATTCTGTAGATATATATCCTGAAATCATTGAGTTGAATAATCCAAGTAAAAGTCCACCTAACATAGCTCCAGGAATTGAACCAATTCCACCAATAATTGCTGCAATAAATGCATTTAAACCATAAAGCCATCCCATATCAAATGTTAGACCTCTGTAATAAATACCAATAAATAGACCACCAATAGCTCCTAACATAGAACCTACTACGAAAACTATCATAATAATTTTATTAACATTAATACCCATTAATTTTGCAGCATCTTGATCTATTGCAGTAGCTCTAATTGCTGTACCCATTTTTGTTTTATTAATAAATATATAAAGAGAAACCATTAACACTGCAGATAATGCTAAGATTATCAATTGCGTAAATGAAATAATCACTCCACCAAAATTCCAAGACGTCGAAGGAAATACATCAGCTGGGAAAATTTCCATATTTGGTCCCCAAATTAACATAATCCCATTTTGTATTACTAAAGAAGCTCCAAGTGCCGAAACAACAGCACTAAGTCTTGGTGCCGTTCTTAAAGGTCTATATGCCAGACGCTCAAGAAGAACACCCATGAAAGCTACAACTATTGCTGTTAATGAAAATACTATTACAATATTCACTAAAGACAATGCATTTGAACCATAAAATTGAGTAAAAATAGTAAGTCCTACATAAGCAGAAAAGGCAACAAGGTCACCGTGTGCGAAGTTGATTAACTTCATCACACCGTAAACCATTGTATAACCTAAGGCTACTAATGCATACAAACTCCCTACTGTTAAACCATTAATTAACTGTTGAAGAAAAGTATCCATATCTATTATCCCTTAATTATTTTACTACTTCTTTAGTACCATCGCTTTTCATATTATAAACAACGAATTTAGCACCAACTCTTTCACCATCTTCTCTAATATTAAATGGACCTGTAATACCAGGGAAATCTTTCATAGTATTTCTAATATAATCAGAGATTTTTTTAGTATCAAAAGATTTTGTTTTTTCAACACCTTCAATAATTGCTCTTAATCCATCTGCGTTTGTAACAGGCCAAATTGATGGAGGATCCATTTTAAATTCAGCTTTGTATGCTGCCAAATATTTTTTAGCTTCTGGGTATGGTAAAATTTCTGGAGTTGGGAAGTTAATTAAAACTGTACCTTCTGCAGATTTACCTGCTAATTTAACAAAGTCAGGGTTATCATTTGAATCCCCACCAACAAAGTCTGCATCAATTTGTAATTGCTCTTGTTGAGCTCTTATAAGTCCACCATCAGTGTAGTATCCAGAATAGTAAATAACATCTGGGTTCATAGCTTTAATTTTTGTTAAAATTGCTGTAAAATTTTGAGTACCTGCTTTAACTTTTCCTCTAAATATTACATTCCCACCTATAGCTTTAGTTGAAGCTTCAGTTGAATCACCTAAACCTGCTGAATATGATGAATAATCAGATAAAACTACAATCTTTTTATATTTTTTTATATTTACAAAGTAATCAGCTGTAAAATCACTTTGAGATGAATTTGGAAACGAGTTTCTAAAGAATGTCCAGTATTTCTTAGCAATTAAAGAATCACTTGTACCATCAGAAGTTTGTAATACTTTAGATCTGAAGTATGTAGTTTGTGCAGCTTCTGTAGCACCTGAAGTATAAGAACCAATTACAGCAAATACACCAGCATTAACTAATTTCTTAGCACATACAGCCGCTTTTTGAGCTTTTGCTTCATCATCACAAGTAACAACTTCGATTTGTTTACCTAAAAGTCCACCTTCAGCATTCTTCTCTGCAACAATTAACTTAACAAAGTTTTCAATACTTTGACCTTCATTCGCATATTTACCTGTAATTGGTGCTTGAACACCTATTTTTACTGTATCAGCAGCAACTAGTGAACTAGCAACTACAGCACTTAGTGCTAAAGCACCTGTTAATTTTTTAAAATTCATATTTTCTCCTTAGTTTGAATTAAATCTTTTTTTATACTATTTAAACTGTTGGTTCAATAATATAACACCCAACACACCATTCGCCAACATTATCAATCTTGTTAATATCGCCTCCTTTAAAGTTTGATTTTAAATTTTTATGTGAAGCAACTATTTTATCAAATGCCTCAATAATTTCTTCTAATCTTTTTGTACTTTTCTTTCTAGCTGTATTTGAAATATCTAAATAAAAAGCAAAAACACCATAATCTAATGTTGATTCATTTCTATTTTCTCTTTGAAGTAATTTACACATTAGTTCAATATCCGCTTTATATTCAGCTTGTGCATTTCGTACACCATTTCTTATACTCATAATTACTTTTGAAATAGAATCATTATCATTTTTATGTTCAAACCTTTCATCTAAAGTTAAACAAATTACATCTTGTGCAATATTATTTTCAGACATAAACCACTTAAAAGCATCTCTTTTAGGAAGTGAACATCTAAGAATATCTGAAATAGTAGCATCGATAAATATTTCTGGTGGATTTTGAAGTTTTGCAATTTCTTGAGATACATGAATAGTTAAAAACTTAGCAGGTGCGTATGAAAGATAAATATCATCAGCAGTCCAAAAACTATAGTTTGATTTAGCAATTGTAATTCCTTTTAAAACAGAATCTACAACTTCTTCTTGTGAAGGGAAACTATTCATTGTCATCTTCCATAAAATTTTCGTCAACTTCATCTAAAATACCACTTTCAAATAAAATGTCTTCAATTAGTTTATTTTTAGAAATATTTAACGATGCACTTAAAACTAAAAGTGCAGTATCTAATCTTTTATCAATCTTTACAGTAAGTTGAGAAACTTCTCTTTTATTACTCTTTAAATGATTGTTTATAACTTTTTGAATAACTGATCTTTTGTTTTTTTGTTTTGCCATTTTAACAACTTTCTACTAATAATTTAAAAGTACTACTTTTGGTAGTACCTTTTTTTCTTTAATCATTATTTCAAATTAAAACTTAATTAAAACTTAAATATTTATCTTAATTTAGCTGAAAATCAATAAATTTGATAAAAAAAAGCCAATTGCTATTTTAATGCTATTTAAGAAGATTTTATAAGCTAATTATTGAAATTTTTAATTTATTTTGAGAGTTTAGTTTGTTGGATAATTAATCCAAAAATAATAGTTGTTAATCCAACTATAGTAGAGATATAAATTTGTTCACCAATAATAAAATAAATAAATATTAAAGAAATAAAAGGTGAGATAAAAATAAGATTTGCTATTTTAGACGTAGATTCAGCACTTTGCATTGCTTTTAACCAAAAAAGAAAGGTAAAGCCCATCTCAAAAAAACCAACATATATAGCAGCCCCTAGGCCATATATACTAGGTACTACAAAATCTTGAGTAAAAACAAAGTATGTAATTAGAATTGGTACTGCAACTAAAAAGTTTGAAAATAATCCAACTACGGGATCAACTTTTGCTTTTGTATTAAAAATCCAATACATAGACCATAAAACAGTTGAAAGTAGAGCTAAAAATACTCCATCCATATTAGAAAAATTTAAAGAAAAAGGCTCACCTTTTGTTGAGATAATTAAAACTCCAAAGTAACAAATTATCCCTGCAACTATATCTGACAATGTTAACTTTTGTTTTAAAAATATAACAGAAAGAAAAGCAAGCATCAAGGCCCAAGTGTAATTTATGGCTTGTGCTTCTTGAGCTGGCAAAATATCATACGCCTTAAATAGAACTAAATAATATAAAAAAGGATTAATACTTCCTAATATCAAAACTGTTTTAAAATTCTTTTTTATATGATCTTTTACTAAATTGATTTTGTTTTGATAAAGTATGATGCCTAGTAAAATTAATGTAGAAGTAATTGATGCATAAAAAACTAGCTCAAAAGGATTTAAATATTCAAGTGCAACTTTAAAAGCAGTTGCCACAGTAGACCAAAAGAAAATAGCAATTAAAGCATATTTATATGCTAATTTTTGAGTTTTGATTCTAATCCTTTTATAAAAAGATTTTAAGAGTTTTTCTTTATTCTTTTATAATACCAAAAACCAATAACTAATAAACAAATTAAAATTCCTACAATTATATATCTTAAGTACTCTTTTATTAAAGCTTCATTATCGCCTAAGTAGTATCCTAGAAGAGTAAGAATAACTACCCAAATAGCAGCACCTAATGTAGTATAAATTGAGAATGTTAATAAATTCATTCTTGCAAGTCCTGCTGGAAATGAAATATACTGTCTAACTGCTGGAATTAATCGTCCTGAAAAAGTTGAAATATGCCCGTGTGATTTAAAGAACTCTTCCATTTTAGAAATTGTTTCTTCTTTAATAAAAAAATACTTTCCATACTTAACTAAAAAAGCTCTTCCATATTTAACTGCTAAAAAGTAATTAAACAGTGCACCAGTTAATGATCCACCAATACCTGCAAAAATTGCAAAATATATATTCATCTCACCTTTGAAGGCAAGATAACCTGCTGGAACCATTACAACTTCAGAAGGAAATGGGAAAAAAGAACTTTCTAAAAACATCATAATAAAAATACCTATATAGCCTAAACTACCTACAGTATCTACGATGAAATTTACAATATCATGAAGCATGAAATACCCTTATTTAATTAAGTTTTTCCACTTTAATATTGAATCATTTATAAGTTGGAAGATTTGTTTCTCACTGGGAGCTGTTTCATCAAAATAATCAGAAACAATTTTTAATATATAAAAATCTTGAATATTTTCTTTGCATGTTTGTCTAAAAAATTCTGCTTGCTTATCAACAAGTAATGTATTTAAATCTTTATCCGTTTCCAAAGGCTTTTCCACCGTTGTAACATTTGCAAAATTAAGTCCATTGATAAATCTATTAGTACAAAAAAGTGTTCCTAAAGCAATTGATCCATCACTGCATGAAGCAATACTTAAATCAAAAGCCTTAGATATTTCGAAGTTTTTGAAAATATAATTTAAAGAGTCTAATATCTGTTCTTTACTTACACCAGAAACTATAAGTATTAAATCATCATTAGAATAAATTGTATTTTCAATTGGATTAGTTAATTTCTCTAAATTAAAGAAATCAACTATAGGTTGTGCTTCTATTAAAGAAGTAGTATGAATTAATATTTTTGACATATTAATTAACTATAGAACCTAAGTTCTAAAGTTTTACTATCTTTTAAGTTCTTTAATTCTTGCAGCTTTTCCTCTTAATCCTCTTAAGTAATGTAATTTAGCTCTTCTTACTCTACCTCTTCTTAATACTTCAAAAGTTTTAATTGAATCAGAGAATAATGGGAAAATTCTTTCAACACCAACAGAGTTAGCTCCAATTTTTCTTACATTAAAAGTTGCAGAAACACCTTCACCATGTCTTGCGATTACGATACCTTCGTAAGTTTGAACTCTCTTTTTTTCGCCTTCTTTAATCTCAATACCAAGTCTTACTGTATCTC
The DNA here is from genome assembly GCA_947503785.1 of uncultured Campylobacterales bacterium. GTDB lineage: Bacteria > Campylobacterota > Campylobacteria > Campylobacterales > Arcobacteraceae > Poseidonibacter. Next base: position 28,210 of record CANNFB010000002.1, read on the forward strand.
CTGCTCTAAATAAAGGGATCTCTTTTGACTCTGTTTGTGCAGTTTCGAAACTAGCAATATATCTGTTTTTCATTGTTTTTCCTTGTTAGGTCTATAATATTTTGTCTTACAAATTGACATCTGGTTTTTTAAGTCGGAAATTTTACTATGATTTCCCTTTAAAAATTCTTTAACTACACTTAAATTTTGGAAAACTTCAGGTTTAGCAAAAGATGGAGCTTCTAAAAGACCATTTTCATAGCTCTCGACATCCAAAGACTGGGCATTCCCAAGAACTCCTTCAACATTTCTTGAAATTGCATCACTCATTGTTAAAGATGGCAATTCTCCACCTGTTAAAACAAATTCTCCAACAGAAAAAACTTCATTTGCGTATTTTTCTATAACTCTTTCATCAATACCTTCATATCTTCCACTTACAAATACTACGTTTTTCTTCTTTGCTAATCTCTTTGCATCATTTTGTCTAAATGGTTTTGCAGCAGCTAAAGGAAAAATAATATATGCATCTTCATTTTCTTCAATAATTTTATCTAAACAAGCAAATAATGGTTGGCAAGTCATAAGCATTCCTGCTCCTCCTCCAACCATTTGTTTATCAACTTTTTGATGTTTATTATCTGTAAAATCTCTTGGATTATAAAACTCATAGTTTATAAAACCAGAATCAACAGCTCTTTTTAAAATTGAATCTTGAAAATATGGCTCAATTAAATTTGGGAAAAGTGTTACAAATGTAAATTTCAAATTAATTCCTGTATACATAAAATGTATATGTCTTTTTGTTTTTCGTAGTTTATCATAATCCCTTTTATTTTATATTAAGCATATATCAAATATATTATTTTTTTAATAAAGGTTTGAGAATGAAATTACTAAAAGGTTTTGGAAAAAAATACTTTTCACTAATAGCAATTACTATGCATGCAACTGCAAAAAAGTTACATGACAATGAAGTATTGTCTAAAAAAATCTCTTTTAATTTTTCAAACTATTCAAATGAAGAAGAAGATCCTCCTTTAGAAGAAGAACTCTTATTAATAAATACATTTTGTGTAAATAGTATTAAACCTTGTCATTGTGATTGCTTCTTTAAACTAAAAACTAAACTAGCAATTCTTCATTTCAAATTTATTCCAAGATGTCCTTTTTATAAAGCTTGTTTCGCATTTAGACGAACTGGCGTTCATCCCCCACTATCATTTTTTTAACTAAATACAATTTAAATATAAAAATTCAAGGATAAAATAATGATAAAAAATACTGTAGTGGGATACCCACGAATTGGTGAACAAAGAGAGTTAAAAAAAGCATTAGAGCTTTTTTGGAATAAAGAAATTGATTTTAAACAGCTTGAAGAAAAAGCAAAAGAATTAAAACAAAGACATTGGAACTATCAAAAAAGCAGTGGGATAGAGTTAATAAGTACTAATGATTTTTCATACTACGATAATATCTTAGATACATCAATTTTATTAGGTGCAATTCCTAAAAGATTTAAAGATTTAGAAAAAGAAGAATTATATTTTGCAATGGCTAGAGGAAATAAAGATGCAGTAGCTATGGAAATGACTAAGTGGTTTAATACAAATTATCACTATATCGTTCCAGAACTTTCAATAGAAGATGAGTATAAACTTAATAGTTCAAAAATCAAAAAAGAGTACCAAGAAGCGAAGCAATTGGGAATAAAAACTAAGATTAATTTAATAGGTCCACTTACATATTTAAGCTTAGCAAAAAGAGTTGATGGTGGGGATTGCATTGAATTACTTAATAAAATTAAACCTTTATATGAAGAGCTTCTTAAAGAAATATCAACTTATGAGGATGAAGTTTTTGTTCAAATAGATGAACCTATTTTTGCAACAGATAAAGGTGCAATATTATTAAACTTATTAAAAAATACTTATGATGATTTTTGTCAAATTTCACCGAATATAAAAATCATAGTAACAACATATTTTGATCATTCAATTGAAGCTACAAAAGTTTTAGTTCATACTCCTATTTATGGAATTGGATTAGATTTTATAGCAGGAATTGAAAATCTTCAAAGTTTAGAATTTATTGAGAAGTCAGATAAAAAGTTATTTGCAGGAGTTGTTAATGGGAGAAATATTTGGAAAAACGATTTAGAAAAAACAATTATTACACTAACTAATATTTCTAATTTTATAAAAAAAGATAATATTGTTATTTCTACATCTTGTTCATTACTTCATGTACCCTATACTCTAAAGTATGAAGAAAAGTTAGATTTAGAAATAAAATCTTGGTTAAGTTTTGCAAATGAGAAACTAGAAGAAATTAATATTTTAAGTAAAATCTTTTTTTGCCAAAATTTAAATGTTAATGATAAGAAAAAAATTAAAGAAAATAAAGAAATACAAAGAAATAGAAGAAATTCAAACAAGATTCATGATAAAGACACTCAAAATAGAATAAAAAACAATTCTAAATTCTCAAGAACTGAGCCTTTTGAAGAAAGAATAAAAATACAAAAAGAGATTTTAAAATATCCAGAACTAACGACTACAACAATTGGTTCATTTCCACAAACACCAGAGATAAGAAAAGCAAGACGTGAATATAAAAATGGATCAATAGGTAAAGATTCTTATGAAAAAGAAATGAAAGAATACATTGATTATTCAATTAAAGTACAGGAAGAAGTTGGGTTAGATATCTTAGTTCATGGAGAACCTGAAAGAAATGATATGGTTGAATATTTTGGAGAACAATTAAAAGGTTATGGTTTTAGTCAAAATGGATGGGTTCAAAGTTATGGAAGTAGATGCGTTAAACCACCATTTATTTATGGAGATATATCAAGACCAAAACCAATGACAGTAGAATGGCTTAAATACGCTCAAAGTAAGACCTCTAAAGTAGTAAAAGGAATGTTAACAGGACCTGTCACTATTTTAAATTGGTCTTTTGTTAGAGATGATAAAGAGAAAAGTGAAGTTGCATCCCAAATAGCACTTGCAATTAGTGATGAAATAGATGATTTACAAAACTCTGGCATAAAGATTATACAAGTTGATGAAGCAGCATTTAAAGAAGGTTATCCTTTAAGAAATGAAAAAAGAATCAATTATGAAAAGTGGGCATTAGAAAGTTTTAAATTAGCAGTATCAAGTGCGAAGGCAAAAACACAAATTCATACACATATGTGCTATAGTGATTTTAATGATATTATTAAAACAATTGAAGATATGGATGCGGATGTAATTTCAATAGAAACAGCAAGAAGTGGTAATAAACTACTTAAAATATTTGCAAAAGTAGGATATAAACAAGAAGTTGGACCAGGAGTTTATGATATTCATTCTCCCAGAATTCCAAGTGTAGAAGAAATAGAAGAACAGATTAAACTTCTTCTAGAAGTTTTACCTAAAAAACAATTATGGATTAATCCAGATTGTGGATTAAAAACAAGAAAATGGGAAGAAGTTATACCGAGTTTAAAAAACATGGTAGTAGCTGTAAATAAAATTAGACAAGAAAGAGGATAGAGCTATAGGCTCTATCTAAAAATAGTTTTCATAAGACTAAAAACTATTTTTAGATATTATTCCAAACAATAAATATGAAAGAAAAAAAATGATAACACTAAATGATATAAAAGAAGCAAAAAAGAATTTAAGTAATATAACAATAAATACACCCTTAGCACTAGCTCCTATTTTAAGTAAAAAGCTTAATGCAAATATATATTTAAAAAAAGAGAACTTACAACTAACAGGAAGTTTTAAATTAAGAGGTGCTTATAATAAACTAGCACAACTATCAAAAGAAACAAGAGATAAAGGTGTAGTTGCAGCAAGTGCAGGTAATCACGCACAAGGATTGGCTTATTCAGCCGAACAATTTAACTGTGAAGCAACTATTTATATGCCAGAAGCTACACCACTTACAAAAGTATCAGGGGTTCGTTCTTATGGTGCTAATGTTGTATTAACAGGAGCAAATTTTGATGAAGCTTATGAAAAAGCTACAAAATTTGCAGAAGAAAACAATAAAGAATTTATTCATCCTTTTGCTGATGACAAAGTAATTGCAGGACAAGGAACTATTGCTTTAGAAATTCTTGACGAAATCAAAGATATGGAACAAATTGTCGTGCCAATTGGTGGAGGTGGATTAATCTCTGGAATTGCAATTGCAGCAAAAACAATAAATCCAAATATTAGAATAATTGGTGTAGTTGCAAGTGGCGCAAAAGGAATGAAAGAATCTTTTGAATCACATATGCCAATAGATTCTGTTTCTGTTAAAACTATTGCTGATGGAATAGCTGTTCGAGATGTAACACCAAAACTGCTTGATATTATTTTAGAATATGTTGATGAAATTGTTGAAGTAAGCGATAATGAAATAGCAAATGCAATTTTATTCTTATTAGAAAATCATAAATTAGTTGTTGAAGGTGCAGGAGCTGTTTCAACTGCTGCTATTATGCATAACAAAATTGATGTTGAAGATACAAATACATGTTCAATTGTAAGTGGCGGAAATATTGATGTAACTATGTTATCTTTGATAATTGATAAAGGTTTAGTTAAATCTTCAAGAAAAATGAACCTTATCGTAACACTTATGGATAAATCTGGTGCTCTTAAAAATTTAACAAGTGTTTTAGAAAAAAGTGATGCAAATATAGTACAAATTGACTATGACAGAAACTCTGTGAAGCTTGAATTTGGCGAAGCTCATGTAACAATTGCTGTTGAAACAAAAGGTGAGGAACATCAAAAGCTTATTCGTGAAAATTTGAAACAAAACGGATATAGATTCAAACAAATCTAAATTTAATGTAAAATCTTTATTTGCTTTTTAGAAAACAAATCATATAATGCATCAATAATTTAGTATTGAGAAACAAACAAAAAGGAAGAAAATGGAAGGAAGACTATTTACATTCTTGGGATCAATTGGTGGTCACGGCCAAGAATGGATCATCTTATCACACTTTGTCCTAGTGATAGGAATAGTATTTTTAATAGCACGATCAGCTACAAAAAGATTACAGTTAGTACCAAGCGGTTCACAAAACGTAATGGAAGCATTCGTTGGTGGAGTTGTAGCAATGGGTACAGACACAATGGGTGAGACAAATGCAAGAAGATATTTACCATTAATTGGTTCTTTAGCATTCATTATATTTGTTAGTAATATGATGGGAGTTATTCCTGGATTTGAAGCACCTACAAGTAATATTAACTTTACTTTATCATTAGCATTAATAGTATTTGTTTACTATAACTATGTTGGTATTAAAATAAATGGTTTTATTAACTATTTTAAGCATTTTATGGGGCCAATGCCTGTGTTAGCACCATTAATGTTTCCTATTGAAATAATTTCTCATTTATCAAGAATTATTTCATTATCATTCAGACTTTTTGGTTCAATTAGAGGAGATGATATGTTCCTAATGGTACTTCTTATGTTAGTACCTTGGTTACTACCACTTCCTGGATTCTTCTTATTAGCTGCTTTTGGTTTCCTACAAGCATTTATTTTTGCAATTTTAACTTATGTTTATATTGCAGGATCTGTTATGATGGCAGAAGAAGAACACTAGAACTTTTTAGTTTTCTTAATATCAAAAAAAAGGGACAAGTTTACTTGTTCCTTTTTTTATGCCTAAAGATTATTCTTTTGTTTGATATTCTATTTAAACCTCATCAATTAGAACTTCGTTTTCTTTTAAATAAACTAAATATGAATATACATCTTCAGTTTTAACTATCTCTTTTACAGCTTTTTTATAATATGTTACTTGAGTAATATGATCCTGTGATTTTTCCTTAGTTGTTTTATAATCAAAGATATAATATTTTTCTTCTTTATATAAAAGTAAATCTATGATTTTAATTTCACCATTATAAACCAAGGCCTGTTCTGTAATAAACTTAGCCTCTCTAATCAAATCAGTAAATAGTTTATTTTCTAAAAGTAATGAAATTCTATTTTTAATATTTATAAAATCAATTTCATTTAAGTAGTTTGAATATCTAGTTTTTGCAAGATTTAAACAATAATCTAAATCACTTGAAGTAAAATCATTCATCATTTCCAAGCAAAAGTGAGTTGCAATACCAAAATATTTAGAATGTAATCTATTATCATCCAAATCTTTTTCTTTTGCTATTTGTTTTTCTTGAACTCCTAAATCCATAGGAATATACTGAACTTTTTCTTTTTTCTCATAATTTATTGATGCGTTTGTACTTTGTATAATTTGGCCTTGTTTTAGAGCTTTCATACTTAAGATATCAAAAACTGAAGATTTCTCTTTTTTAAAGATAATCATATTATTTTTTGCACGTGTTAGAGCAACATATAAAATATTTATCTCATCTTCTAAGCTTAAAGCTTTTTCTTTTGCAATTGCATTTGAGTATTGTTTATTGTAATTTTCATAACCTTTTATTTTATAAAAGATATTTTTTAATTCAACGCTGTCATATTCAAATAGTAGTGAACTCTTATCACTATTCTTTCTTTTAATTCTATCTAGCAAGATTACAGTATTAAACTCTAAACCTTTTGATTTAAAAATTGTAAGTATCTGTAAACCTGAAGATTCACTATTTTCCATAACTGCATCAAGTTTATCTATTTCATAAACGAAATCAACAATGTTATTATATACAGTACTACACTCAATAAACTTCACAACATTTTCATCAATTATTTTTAAACTTGTTGCTATTTCTTTTATTAACTCTTGAACTGACTTTTTTCCAACTTCAAAATTTATAGCAAGATTAGTTAATACTTTATTTCCAACTAAAGCATTTAAATTCTCTTTATATATATCTTCTTTAAAATAGATATATTTAATAGCATTAATTACAGCTTTTACATTTTCTTGATTGATAAGTTTTGATGTCATCTCTGTTGAAATTTTCAAACTTGGAAATTTATCTTTTAAATAGTTATAAATATTTAAAACATCTGAGTTTGTATAAGTAAGTATTGCTATATCATTAGAATTAACACCCTCTTTTATCAAAGAGGCAATTCTTGATGCAAGAGTACTAAACTTATCCTCTTCTACTAACTCTTTATCTTCAATAACCTCAACATAACCACCTTTTCTAATTGACAACTGATCATAATATTCATATGAAGGTAAATTTATAAATAATGAATTTACAAAGTTTATAACATTTTCACATGATCTATAGTTTGTATTTAGTACCTCAACTTCTAAGGTTTCATTTGTATTTGCAACATAATCAAAAAGCTCTCTTTTACCACCTCTAAATCTATAAATAGATTGTTTTGTATCTCCTACATAGAAAAATGTTTTAAACTTAGTTTGATCTCCGGATAAAACTTCTTTTATTAGTGGTTCTAAAATTTTATATTGTAAAAGTGAAGTATCTTGAAATTCGTCCATTAAAATATGAGAAAATTTTGAATCTAATCTAAAATATAGAAACTCTTTATCAATTTTTGTTGATAGTAGTTCATAAACTAAATTTGATATATCATTAAACTCTAAATAGTTTTTATTTTTATTAAATGTGAGTTTAAAGTTTTTAAACATTAAATAAAGTTCAAAAAGCTTACTTAAACTATATCCAGCACGAAGTTTATAATATAAGGAAACTTCTTCTTTAACTGTAACAAAATAACTCTCTAAAGTTTCATTTGAACATTTTTTAAAATATGAGTAGTCACTCAATACTTCTTTTGTAAGCCATGTTTTTGTAAATAATTCATCAAAGTTTTCAAAATCAACTGCTTTTTTTGCAGAATTACTTGCAAGGTCACAATTTAATATTGCTTCTTTTATTTTATAAGAGCTATTTAAAACCTGTTCTTTTTGTACATTTATTAATTCACTATCAATATCAACTATTTCAATATTTTCGTTCTTTTCTAATAAATTTTTAAATAAATCAAAAATTGAATTAAATTTCTTTTTTTCATATAGAGAGAAATCGATTAAAGAGTCAAACTGTTTTGAATCAAGTGATTGTAAAAACCTCATTGATAAAGATTCTATATCATCTTCTTTTATTTCAAAGTCATCTGATATTCCAATATAGCCACAGAATTCTCTTAATATATTGTTAATAAACTTATCAATTGTATAAATTGTTAAATGTGCATTTGTAAAAGATTTTATTAAAAAGTTTTTCTTTCCTAATATTTCTTCTTTACTTAGTTCAGATTCATTTATAATCGCATTTAAGTATGCTTCATCATCACCTAGAGTTAAAAGAGTATTATATATTCTTTCACTCATTTCATTGGCAGCTTTATTTGTAAAAGTAAGTGTCAATATTTCATTTGGTTTTGCATCTAATAGTAACAATGTAATATATCGTACTGTTAAAGCAAATGTTTTACCAGAACCTGCGCTGGCTTTAAGTGCTAAAAATTTTTTCATAATGAATAATACAACAGTAAAAATTATAAGCCACTATATTTATAGTTATATTTGGTCTATCTTTACTAAACTTCGCTATAATTATATTATTAATTTAAAAGGACTCTTTATTAAAACAAATAATAAAATTATTTTCATTGTTACTTTTATGATATTTATTATGTTTATTTTTATGATTCTAAATTTTACCTATAACTTTAGAGATTATGGAATTAAAAATATTGATAACAAAGCGGTTGTTCTTGCTAAAACAATTGAGCATTCACTAACTAATCAAATGAATAATGAAGTTATTAATAAAAGAGAGTTATTTTTAAAACAGTTGGAAGAACTTCCTAATATAAATAAAATATGGTTAAATAGACATCAAAAAGTAATTGATTTATATGGAAAGGGATTAGATTCTGAAACAATAAGTGATGAAATTGATAAAAGAGTTTTAAGTACAGGAATAGAAGAAAAACATTTAAATGAATCGCTATTTTCTAATAGCACATATAGAATTACTATCCCATACAAAGCTACATCAAATGGAGCAATTGATTGTATGCGTTGTCATACTAATGCAAAAGAAGGTGATACCTTAGGAGCTATTTCTATAGTTTTTCCAATTGATGATGTAAAACATACAGGAATTACAACTATAGCTAATACAACAGTGATCGCATTAATTTTAATTGTTGCAATAGGCTTTTTAATTAACTATTTAATTTCTCCTTTTTTAATATTATTTGATTCTATTAAAAAAGTTATGAGTAAAGCCCAAAATGGAGATTATTCAAAAAGAATTAAAGAATCAAAAAATAAAGAGGCCCAAGATGTATCAGTATGGATTAATGTCTTATTACAAAAATTACAAACAGCTTTAGATAATATAGATTCAAAAATTTCCATCTTTTTGTCTTCCCACGAAAGTAAAATAAAAGACCCATTAATTAATGCTGAAAATCTTGTAGATAGAATTTCTTTAATATACAAATTTAGAAAAACAATTGAACATGATGAAAAACTAGCTGACATTTATATAAGACTTGCAAGTGTAATTAAATCTAATTTAGATATATCAAATATCAATATCTTAGAAGCAAATACAAAAACCGGAGAAGTTAGCTATGTTTATATTGAAAAAGAACCATACTGTAATATAGAGAATTTTCCTTGTAGAGCAGATAAAACTAATGAAATTGTCGATTCTAGTCAATTTGATAATATATGTTCAACATGTAAACTAAGAGATTCAAACTATTTTTGTATTCCCTACTCTATTTCTAATGACTTAGATTTAATAATCTCGGTATATCCTCAAGAAAGTTCTCAAATTCCTCTTTTAAGAGAAAAGATGCATTACATAAAAGATTATGTTGAAGCAAGTAAAACAGTAATTGTAAGTTATAAATTAATGGAAATATTAAAAGAAAATGCCATTACAGATTCCCTTACTAAACTATATAATAGAAAACACTTAGAAGATCAAATGCCAAAGATTACAGCACAAGCTAATAGAGCTTTAATGTCATTTGGTGTACTAATGTTAGATATTGACCATTTTAAAATGGTTAACGATACTTATGGACATGATGTAGGAGATACAGCAATAAAGATAGTTGCTAATACATTAAAAGAAAATACACGAAACTCTGATATTATCGTAAGATTTGGTGGAGAAGAGTTTGTTGTATTATTGTATAATTGCAAACAAGAGAGTTTATTTAAAATCTGTGAGAAAATTAGAATCGCATTTTCAGAACAAGAAATACCAGCAGGATATGAAACAATTACAAAAACTGTAAGTATAGGTGCATCAATGTTCCCACAAGATAACAAAGACTTAAATAAATGTATTAAGTATTCAGATACTGCACTGTACGAGGCTAAAAATACGGGAAGAAATAAAACAATAATTTACACAAAAGACCTAAATAAAAAAGAGACTAATTAAATTATTAGCTCTTTTTATCTCATTAAGTCAATTTTAGATATAATCGCAAACTTTAAATAATAATCACAGGAAATAAAATGCAGAAAAAACATCAAAAAGTACAGATTTTACTTGATGCAATTCCTTACATTAAAAAATTCAATGGAAAAACTATTGTAATTAAATATGGTGGTTCAGCACAGACTAGCCCAGAATTACAAGAAAAATTTGCCGAAGATATTGTTTTACTTTCTCTTGTTGGAATAAAACCTATAATTGTTCATGGTGGAGGTGCTAGAATTTCTGAGTTATTAGAAAAACTTGATATAAAATCTGAATTTATTGATGGGCACAGAGTTACTTCAAAAGAGACGATGAGAGTAGTTGAAATGGTTTTATCAGGTGAAATAAATAAGAATCTAACTTCATTACTAAATCATCACGGAGCAAAAGCTATTGGAATTTCTGGAAAAGATTCTGCAATAATAAAAGCTCAGCCAAAAGATGGCGGAAAATTTGGTTATACAGGTGAAATAATTGAAGTAAATGGTGATCTTATAAATAATCTTTTAAATGAAGGATTTATTCCAGTAATTGCTCCAATTGCAGATAGTGCAGAACCTAATCATCCAGGATTTAATATAAATGCGGACTTTGCAGCTTCAAAAGTTGCTGCTGCTGTTAAGGCTCAAAAAGTTTTATTTTTAACAGATACAGTAGGTGTTTTAAACAAAGAAGGTAAACTTCTTACATCTTTAGATAAAGAAGATGTTGATGCGTACATAAAAGATGAAACAATTGCAGGTGGTATGATTCCTAAAGTTGATGCATGTATTCAAGCAATACATAATGGTGTTAATAAAGCCCATATAATTGATGGAAGAGTTGAACATTCAATTTTACTTGAATTATTTACAAGTGATGGTATTGGAACACAATTTTTAAGAAGAGATAATCCTAATAATGGGATTGATATTGATAAATTATTAAATGAAAAAATAAAGGCATAAAGATGAATTTTATTGAAACAAGAGGAAATGATGGAGTAATGCCAGAAGAAGTTGCTTTTAGTGAAGCTATATTAAATCCAAGTGCTTCTTTTGGTGGACTATATGTACCAAAGGAATTACCACAATTAGAAAAAGATTTCATTATTAATCATATTGATAAAAGCTATAAAGAACTAGCCTATGATATTTTAAAAGCTTTTAAAATTGACATAAATGAAGAAGAGATAAATAAGGCACTTAGTCTTTATGACAACTTTGATGATGCCTCAAATCCATGTCCAGTCGTAAAAGTTAAAGATGACTTATTTGTACATGAACAGTATCATGGACCAACAAGAGCTTTTAAAGATATGGCATTACAGCCTTTTGGTTCAATTCTTTCTTCAATTGCAAAAAAAAGAAATGAAAACTATCTAATTCTTGCAGCAACTTCAGGTGATACTGGACCAGCAGCTTTAAATACTTTTAGAAATAAAGAGAATATTCAAGTAGCTTGTCTTTACCCTCAAGGTGGAACATCTGATGTTCAAAGATTACAAATGGTTTGTGAAGATGGCAAGAATTTAAAGGTTATTGGAATAAAAGGAAACTTTGATGATGCGCAGTCTGCACTTAAAAAACTACTAGCTTCAAAAAGTTTTAAAGAAGAGTTACAACGTGATGGAATAAAACTATCAGCTGCAAATTCTGTAAACTTTGGAAGAATTATATTTCAAATAATTTATCACTTCTGGTCATATATTCAATTACTAAAACAAGAAGAAATCAAAATGGATGAAAAAATCTATTTAGTAGTACCTTCTGGAAACTTTGGAAATGTATTAGGTGGTTTTTATGCAAAAACAATGGGAGTTCCTGTTGAAAAATTTTTAGTAGCTTCAAATGAAAATAATATCTTAACTCAATGGATTAATACAGGTATTTATGATATTAGAGGGAAAGAGTTAAAACTTACAAAATCTCCTGCTATGGATATATTAAAATCATCAAATATTGAAAGAGTGATGTTTTCACTATATGGAGCACAAAGAACAAAAGAGTTATTAGAAGATTTAAATGAAAATAATATCTTTAAAATGACAAATGAAGAAACATTAAAGCTTCAAGAAGAGTTTTCAGCTGTTAACTCAGATGATGCTTATGGTCAAAAAGTGATTAAAGAGTTCTTAGATGATGGATATTTAATGGATCCTCATACAGCCACTTGTTTAAAAGCATATGAAGAATTAAGACAAAAAGATTTAAAAACAGTAATTTATTCAACTGCTGAGTGGACAAAATTTTCACCAACAGTTTTAAATTCATTAAATCAAAATGATACAAGATACTCAGATAAAGAAGCATTAGATGAAATTTCATCAAAATATAATGCAAACTTACCTCAAAGTATTAAAGATTTGTTTAACTCAAAAATAAATCATGATTCAATTATTAATAAAGAAGATATAGAATCACAAATCGTAAAGTTTATTAGAGAGTCATAAGACACTCTAATAATTACTACAAGTACACACTATCTTAGTATATGTGTATAAATTTCCCAAATCATAGTATTAACATAGCAATTCCTGACACAGGTCAATTTATTTTAAGAGAAAACACAATATAATAAGTGGATTTTAATTTTAAAAAAAGGAAGCCAAATATGTCTAAAGAAACTAATAGACGAGATTTTCTTGGTTATTCATTTGCTGCAGTTGCTGCAGTGGGTGGTGCTGCGTCACTTGTTGGTATGAAAAGAGCATGGGATCCCCTTCCTAGTGTTTTAGCTGGAGGTTTTACAGATGTAGAACTTGGTAGTTTAAAACCTGGAAATCCTGTGACTGTTCAATGGAGAGGAAAGCCAATTTTCTTACTTAAGAAAACTGCTGAAATGGGAGAAGGTCCTAGAGATTTAATAATCGGTTCTGACAGATTTACTGTTGCAATTGGGTTATGTACTCACTTAGGTTGTATTCCTGCATGGAAGAAAGATATGTGGAAATGTGCATGTCACGGGGGAGAGTTTAATGCAAATGGAACTCAAACTTTTGGACCACCTCCAAGACCTCTTGATTTACCTCCGTTTAGTGTAAAAGGAACATCTATCACTTTAGGTGAAGAAGGTCCTGAATTCAAAAAAATCGCTGCGTCGATTATGGCAAAGGGGTAAGCAATGGCAAAATTCGAAAAAGCTAACTCTGTTGGTGAATGGTTAGACCAAAGATTAAATACTACAACATTCAATAAAGTTATGATGACTGAATATTGGATTCCAAAAGATATTAACTTCTTATGGGCAATGGGTGTATTATTAGCTACAACTTTTGGTATCTTAATCATCTCAGGTATTTTCTTAATGATGTATTACAAGCCAGATATTGGTTTAGCATTTGATTCTGTTAACTACACAATTATGCAAGAAGTTGCATTTGGTTGGTTATTTAGACATATGCATGGTGTTGCAGCTTCTGTTGTATTCTTAGTTATTTATATTCACATGTTTACAGGAATTTACTATGGTTCTTATAAACAAGGGAGAGAAATGATTTGGATTTCAGGTATGTTATTATTTATGACATTCTCTGCTGCTGGATTCTCTGGATATATGCTACCATGGGGACAAATGTCTTACTGGGCTGCTATGGTTATTACAAACTTATTTGGTGGAGTTCCTGTAATTGGTGATGCTTTAGTTGTATGGATTAGAGGTGACTTTAATGTTGCTGATGCAACTTTAACTAGATTCTTTATGTTACATGTATTCTTATTACCTATTACAATTATGGGTATTATTGCATTACACTTCTATACATTAAGAATTCCTCATGTTAATAATCAATCTTCTGAAGAGTTTGATTTTGATGAAGAAGCTGAAAAATATTTAGCAGGAAATAAAAAAGAGTCAAAGGTTATTCCTTTCTGGCCTGTATTTATTTCTAAAGATTTAGCTGTTTTAGGTGTATTCTTAATTTTCTATTTCTATCTAGTATTCTTCCATTATAACTTCGCAATGGATCCTGTTAACTTCGATCCTGCTGATAATATGGTTACACCTGCTCACATTTATCCTGAGTGGTATTTCTTATGGTCGTATGAAGTGTTAAGAGGTTTCTTCTTTGATATTGCTGGATTTAAAGCATTTGATATTGGATTAATTGCCTTTGCATTTGCAAATGGTATTTTCTTAGTTCTACCTTGGTTAGATAGAGATCCTGCAATTCTACCAGCACATAAAAGACCTGTGTTCTTTATTTGGTTCTGGGTATTAATGGCAGATTTAATTGTACTTACTGTTTATGGTAAATTACCACCAACAGGTGTAAATGCATGGGTTGGATTCTTTGCCGCAACATTATTTATTATTTTATTCTTGGTATTACCAATTGTAACAAAAATAGACGCTAAGAGAAGGGGATCATTATAATGAGAGAATTAAAAGTACTAGCAGTAGTAGTAGCTTTAACACTTATTACTTACTGGGGAGTTGAGCCATTCGCTCACTCTCAAATGCATCCACATGTTGCTGATGCAGATTATAAGTTTGCTGATGTTGATGGTTTAAATGGTACAAAAGGAGATGCAACAGCTGGTGAAGCTCTTGTAACTGCTAACTGTACAGCTTGTCACTCAATTAAATCTAAGGGATTCCCTGAATTAATGGACAATGCAAGTACTGCTGGCGCTTATGGTGTTACAGTGCCTGATTTAGGATCTGCTGGAAAATTATATAATGCTGATTATTTAGCTGCATTTATTAAAGACCCAGCAAAAGCTTCTGATGTTTCACATAAATTTGTAGATGGGCGAGCTCATCCAATGCCAGGTTATGGTTGGATGCAACCACAAGAAATTGCAGATATCGTAGCATATTTACAATCTATTGCTCCAAAAGAAATGTCAAACAAAGAAGTATTTGTAGACGCTTGTCAAAGATGTCACTCTATTAAATATGCTGATATGCAAAAAGGTACAATGGCAGCATTTACACCTGATGCAAATATTAAAGATTATATGGGGAAAATTCCACCTGATTTATCTCAATATATTAAATCAAGAGGTGCTTCTTATTTAGAAACATTTATTAACAACCCTCAAAAACATCTTGAAGGTACAGCTATGCCTAGAGTTGGATTAACTGAAGATTCACAAGCACAAGTTATTTCTTATCTTGAAGAAGTTGGAGATCCAAGTAAAAAAGATAGAGAAGAATTAGGACCTAAGTTCTTAATTTATATGGTAATATTTGCTATATTCGCATTCCTTTGGAAAAACTCTAAATGGAGAGAAGTTCACTAGAAACTTTTCTTTATTAAAGACTAAATAAAAAGGGGATAGATACTTTATCTATCCCCTTTTTTTGTATCAATAATCTACATGCTATAATTATTACTTTCAATACATCATCTAATTATTAAACTTAAGTTCTCTTTTAATTATTACATAGTAATATTTTAATAACTAAAAAAAGGGGAAACAAATGAAATTAGGAAAATTATTACTATCATCTGTATTATTAGTAGGGGCATTAAATGCAGAAGATGTAATGCAAAAATCAATGACTGCGATGGAACAAGGTATGACTAAAATCCAAAAAGGTTTTTTAAATAATAATCTTGAATTAATCAAAGAAGGAAGTATGTTAGTAAAAGAAGGAAATGCATTATTTTCTGATAAAAAGGTAATCAAAGAATATTTACCTAAAGATAAAAAACATATGGCTAATGTTGCTGCAAATTCAAGTGAGAGAATAGCCTTAGATATTAATGTTTTAGAATTAAACTTAGATAAGAAAGCATATATGAATGCTGCAAATGCATATTCAGATATGTTAAATGCATGTTCTAAATGTCATGCTATTGTAAGACAATGGTAAAATAAAGAAGAACTATTAAGTTCTTCTATATTAAAATTTTAGAACTTGCACTTATAATTGCAGTTTCACTTCGCAAAATCAATGAAGAATTAAATCCTACAATATTATCTTTTTTAAAAGTAAATCTTTCATCATTAGAAAAACCACCTTCACATCCAATAACTAATGTTTTAATATCACTTTTTTTATCATCTATTAAAGTAGTTGAAAAGTCTAAAAAATATGTATCTTCATTTTCTTTTAAGAATTTCTCTAAACTATCACAAACTTCAAGTTTAATAATACTTGATCTTCCACATTGTGATGAAGAGTTAGTAAGTATTTTTTCTAGTTTTTCAATATTTAATTTAAAATTCTTTTGAGAATATTCACACAAAATAAATGTGATTTTTCTAACACCTAATTCATTTAAAGATGCCAAATATTTTTCTACAGTTTTAGGATCAACTAAACACCAACCTAAATGCAAATCATTTTCATTTTCAAGGATTTTCTTTTCACTACTTACTAATGAAAAAATTGCAGACCTTCTAGAAATTGATATAAGTTTATATAAATATATCAAATCATCATTTAGATTTCTAAAATAGATTTCATCATCTATTTTATGACGTCTAGCTTTAATTAAATATTTATATGTATCTTCACTTATTTCTAAACTTGAAGCCCCACAATTAATATCATAAGTAAATTGCATTAAAATACTTTACTTATAATATAAATAGATACAATAACTGAAATTTCAATTATGTAAATTTTCTTAGCATATTTGTAAAACTCTTTTTGAAGTTCTACTTGCTCAAACTTTATAACTCTCATTTTTTTATATCTTTTAATTTCAATTACTAATAAAAATATAGAAGCTGGTATCATTAAAAAGATTGTAACACTCATTGCATGTGCATAAAAAGCAACTATTGATCCTGTATAAATCACTATTGCATTTGTTACATGATATAAAGGAGTCATAGCTCTTAGTCTTTTTGCTAATCTTATAAACTCTTTTTGTGTAAGTACTGAATATAAATTAAATAACATAATTGCTAGAAAAAAGTATATTACATAGACGTGTGTATCAATTGCGCTTTGCATTAATTCCATTATTGTTTATCTCTCTTTTAAAAATTTTCGCTATTATATCTAACTTGTCATAAGTTTTTATCTTAAATTAAATAAAGGAATAAAATGGCTATTAGTGTAGAAACTGCAATAGATATTATTTCAAATATCAAACCTATATTAAAATTCGAAATTATCGCTATTGAAGATGCTCAAAATAGAATTTGCGCACAAGAAGTAATAGCAACAAGTTCATTACCAAAATTTGACAATTCTGCAATGGATGGTTATGCAATTATATATAATAACAAAAATAAAGAATTAGAAATAATAGATACAATTTTTGCAGGGGATAACAATCATACAGTTTTAAAAGAAAATACTTGTATTAAAATAATGACAGGAGCTAGAGTTCCTAAAAACACTACTGCAATTATTCCAAAAGAAGATATAGAAACTATAAATGATAAAAATATAAAAATATTAGAAAACGTAAAAGAATTTCAACATATAAGATTTATTGGTGAAGATATAAAAACTGGCGAAAAACTTATTGAGATGGGTGATGAATTAAATTTTGCCAAAATTACCCTACTTGCTAGTCAAGGAATTTCACATATAAAAGTTTATAAAAAACCTAAAATAGTAGTGTTTTCAAGTGGAGAAGAATTAAAACTTCACTACGAAAGAATAGAAGACCATCAAATATATAATTCAAATACTCCTACTTTAATATCACGAGCTAAAGAGTTAGGTTGTGATGTAACATTTATTGGACAAGCAAAAGATACAATAGAAGATATTAAAAGATTAGTAATAAATTCTCTTGATGCTGATTTAATTATAACATCAGGTGGGGTATCAGTTGGAGATGCTGATTTCACAAGAGACGCTTTTAATGAATTAAATTTAAAAATTTTAATTGATGGAATTATGATTAAACCTGGAAAACCTACAATATTTGGACAAATAAATAATACATATATTTTAAATCTTCCTGGAAATCCACTTGCATCTGCATTAATTTTTGAATTATTTGGAAAAATACTAATTCAAAAACTACTAGGATCAAGTGAAATAAACCCATCTTACATTGAATCAAAAATTAAAGAAGAATTTAAAACAAGAAAAGGAAGAATTACAATACTTCCTGGAACATTTGATGGCGTTTCTTTTAGCGTATCAAAGAAAAGATCTCCGGGAATGGTTTCAATTTTAGCAGAGTGTAATTCTTTAATTGTCTTAGATGAAAAAGTATCACTATTAGAAAAAAATTCAAAAGTAAAAATATTACCAATAAATTGGAAATTCTTTAGTAAAGAAAAAAAGGACTTTTTAAGCAATGAGTAAGAGATTAACTAAAAAAGCAATATGTATTTTAAGTGGAGGTATGGACTCTACTTTATCTTCATATATTGCAAAAAAAGATGGTTATGAAATAATAGCTGTTCATTTTAATTATGGACAAAGAACAGAACAAAGAGAATTAAAAGCATTTAGAGATATCTGCGAAGACTTGGATATTGTAAATAAATATGAGATTGATATTCCATTTTTTACACAAATTGGAGCATCTGCGTTAACAGATGATAGTATTGATATTCCTATTGATGGAGTTGAAAGTGGAGTTCCAGTAACTTATGTACCATTTAGAAATGGCATTTTTCTTTCAATAACAGCTGCAATTGCAGAAAAAGAAGAAGCACAAGCTATGTACATTGGAGTAGTTCAAGAAGATAGTTCAGGTTATCCTGATTGTACTGATGAGTTTATTGCTGATATTACAAAAGCAATTAATCAAGGGACAAAAGAGACTACAAACATTGAAATTATTACGCCACTAGTTCATTTAAGTAAACAAGAAATTGTTCAATATGCAAAAGAGTTAAATGTTCCCTTGGAGCATACATGGTCGTGTTATAAAGAGAGTGAGTTTGCTTGTGGTGTTTGTGATTCATGTAGACTTAGATTAAATGGGTTTTCACTTGCAAATATAAAAGACCCTATTCCTTACAAAGTACAATAATGCATTGGAAAATATCTAAAGAATTTGATTTTTGTTATGGACATAGAGTTTGGTCACAAACTTTAAATCCTGAGTTCTCTCTAGATTCTTGTTTGAAATGTAGACATTTACATGGACATCAAGGAAAGATATTAGTTTATTTAGAAGCAAGCGAATTAAAAGATGGCATGGTTACAGATTTTAAACATCTAAATTGGTTTAAAGCTTTTATTGATGATGTGCTTGATCATAAATTCATTTTAGATATCAACGATCCTTTATTTGAGACATTAATTCCAAATGTTTCAAAAAATGAGTTAATTCATTTTGATGAAGGTTATTCAATTATTGATTTAAATAAATTTGCAAATGAAGCAATACATTTAAAAGAACTTTATGAAGGTTATATTGTAGTTGATTTTATTCCTACAAGTGAAAACCTTTCTGCATGGTTTTTAAGAATCGTTCAAAAGAAAATGAGTAAATTAAATGTAAAAGTTTCTCATATAGAGTTTTTAGAAACACCAAAAAGTAAAAGTACATTTTATGCTTGAGATAAATGAAATATTTGGACCAACTATTCAAGGTGAAGGAAAACTAGTTGGTACTCCTTCTGTTTTTATTAGATTTGGAAAATGTAATTTTAACTGCGTAGGATTTAATGTCGAATATGAGACTCCAAGTGGAGTTAAAAAATGTGGATGTGATTCATTTTATGCAGTTGATAAAGAGTTTAAAAACTCTTGGACAAATTATAAATCTTATGAAGAAATAGTTCAAGAGGTTGATAACTTAACAAAACAATCTTCAAATATTTATAAAATGGATATTGTAATAACTGGTGGTGAGCCTCTTTTATATTGGAATAAATTAGAATTTCAAAAACTTCTAGAACACTATATCAATCAAGGACATCAGGTTACAATTGAAACAAATGCTTCTTTGAATCTAAACTTTACACAAGAGTATCAAAAAGAAATTATCTTCTCAATGAGTGTTAAACTTAGTAATTCACTTGAGTCATTAAAGAAAAGAATCAATTATGAAACTTTAAATAAAATTTTAACAAATACAAAAAACTCTTATTTAAAGTTTGTTATTGATAAAAATTTATTAAATGAAGCAAAAAATGAAATAAAATCAATTTTAATAAATATTCCAAAAGTTGAAGTTTATCTAATGCCCTTAGGTGATACAGCAGAAAGTATAAATGAAAATTGCGAAGAAGTAATTCAAATGTCAATTGATTATGGATATAAATATTGTGATAGATTACATATACGAGTTTGGGATAATAAAAGGGGCGTATAGCTATAATATGCAATTATGTAAGAATAATCTTACAACTATTAAATTTTAATAAAAGGATAAAAATGAATTTTACAGGTTCAAACGTATTAGTTACAGGTGCAAGTAGAGGAATTGGTGCACAAATTGCTAAAACATTAGCATCATATGGATTAAAAGTATGGATAAATTATAGATCAGGAGCTGAAGCTGCTGAAGAAATTCAAAAAGAAATTGAAGCCTCTGGTGGAAAAGCTGCAATAATTAAAGCCGATGTTACAAGTGAAGAAGAGTTTGTAAATGCTATTAAAACTATTGTTGATGCAGATGGAGAACTATCTTATTTAGTTAATAATGCTGGAATTACAAAAGATAAATTGGCATTAAGAATGTCTGTTGATGATTTTAATGATGTAATATCTGCAAACTTAACATCTACATTTATTGGGTGTAAAGCATCATTAAAATTTATGGGCAAAAAAAGATTTGGTTCTATTGTAAATATTTCTTCAATTGTTGGTGAAATGGGAAATGCTGGTCAAACAAACTATGCTGCATCTAAAGGTGGAGTAAATGCTATGACTAAAGCTTTTGCAAAAGAAGCGGCAGCTCGAGGTATTAGATACAATGCAGTAACTCCTGGATTCATTCAAACTGATATGACAGATGAATTAAAAGATGAAGTTAAAGCTGAGTATGAAAAAAATATTCCTTTATCAAGATTTGGTCAACCAAGTGAAATTGCTGATGCGGTTGCTTTTCTTTTAAGTGATCATTCTTCATATATTACAGGTGAGATTTTAAAAGTTAATGGTGGTTTATACGTATAATAAAATTTACGTATTTTAAAAATATTATAATTTAAAAGACTTTTTAAAATCTTTTTTGTTATAATGCTTTGACAATTTTATAAAAGGATTTAAATATGGCATTATTAGAAGATGTAATAGAAGTTGTAGTTGAGCAATTAGATTGTGATGCGGCAGAAGTTAAAGAAGATTCAAAATTTATTGAAGATTTAGGTGCAGATTCACTAGACGTTGTTGAATTAGTTATGGCTTTAGAAGAAAAGTTTGATATCGAAATTCCTGATGAAGATGCAGAAGGTATTTTAACAGTATCAGATGCTTTAAAATACATCGAAAATAACGCGTAATTTTAACGCTAAAAAGATAGAAAACTAGAATACTAGTCTTTTATCTTTTCAATTTAACTTATTGAATTTTTAATATAAAAATTGACTAATTTAAATATAAATTAATAATTAATTGGACGGAGTAAATTTAATGAAAAGAGTAGTTATAACGGGATTAGGAACTATCAATTCAATTGGGCACAATGTTGAAGATTCATTTAAAGCTGTAGTTGAAGGTGTATGTGGAATCGATACTATCACATTATTTGATATTACTGAATTCCCTGTAAAAATTGCAGGAGAAGTAAAAGATTTTGATCCTACAACAGTAATGGATAAAAAAGAAGTTAAAAAAGCTGATAGATTTATTCAATTAGGAATTAAAGCAGCACATGAAGCAATGTTTGATTCTGGATTAGCTGGAGTTGATGGCAAAGTTGATGCTAGTATTGCAAATAGATTTGGTATTATTTCTGCTTCTGGTATTGGAGGATTATCAACAATAGAAAAAAACTCTGTTGTATGTGATAATAGAGGTCCTAAAAGGATATCTCCATTCTTTATTCCTTCATCTTTAGTAAATATGCTAAGTGGGTTTATTTCAATTGCGCATGGATTAAAAGGTCCTTCGTTATCTCATGTAACTGCTTGTGCAGCTTCTACACATGCATTAAATGATGCAGTTAAAACAATTGCATTAAATGGTGCTGATAAAATTTTAGTTGTAGGTGCTGAAAGTGCTATATGTGGTGCTGGAATGGGTGGATTTGCTTCAATGAAAGCACTTTCTAGTAGAAATGATGATCCAAAAACTGCTTCAAGACCATTTGATACAAATAGAGATGGTTTTGTTATGGGTGAAGGTGCAGGAGCATTAGTTGTTGAAACTTTAGACTCGGCACTTGAACGTGGAGCTAAAATCTACTGTGAAATTATTGGATTTGGAGAATCTGGTGATGCAAATCATATTACAGCTCCTGTTATGGATGGTCCATTAAGAGCTATAAATGCTGCATTAGCAATGGCCAGTGCAAACTTAGGTGAAGATGTTAAAATTGATTATATAAATTCTCATGGAACATCAACACCAGTTGGTGACGTAAATGAATCAAAAGCAATTGCAGAAGCATTTAATGGTGTAGAAAATTGTCCTCCAGTAACTTCAACTAAAGGCCAAATTGGACATTGTTTAGGAGCAGCTGGTGCTATTGAAGCAATTTTTGCTATTAAATCACTAAATGAAGGAATTATTCCTCCAACAATTAACATAGAAAATCAAGATCCTGAATGTCAATTAGATTATGTTCCAAATATTGCACGAAAAGTGGAATTAACTACAGTTATGAGTAATAACTTTGGATTTGGTGGAACTAACGGTTCTGTAATTTTCAAAAAATACGAAGCATAAAATAAAATATAGTTCAATTAAAAAAGAGTTAGTATAAACTAACTCTTTTTTTTTAATATAAAGGGGAAAACTTGGCAACTTACTTAGAGTTTGAAGATAAAATTAAAAAAATAGAAGAAGATATCATAGTTGCAAGAACTAAAGCAGATGAACCTGCTGTAGAAATCTTAGAAAAAAAACTTGAAAAAGAAGTTGAAAAAACTTTTAAAAATTTAAGTGATTATCAAAAACTTCAATTAGCAAGACATCCAGATAGACCTTATGCAATGGATTACATCTCTGGCTTATTAACTGATGCTTATGAGATTCATGGAGATAGACACTATGTTGATGATAAAGCAATCGTATGTTTCCTAGGTTATATAGGTGAGCAAAAAGTTATGGTTATTGGTGAGCAAAAAGGAAGAGGTACAAAAGATAAGTTATACAGAAACTTTGGTATGCCAAATCCTGAAGGTTATAGAAAAGCACTAAGAGCTGCAAGAATGGCTGAAAAATTTCAAATTCCAATTTTAATGCTTGTAGATACTCCCGGTGCATACCCAGGACTTGGGGCTGAAGAGAGAAATCAATCGGAAGCAATTGCTAGAAACTTATATGAATTTGCCGACCTAACAACACCAACTGTATCAATTGTAATTGGTGAAGGTGGTTCAGGTGGGGCACTAGCAATTTCAGTTGCAGATAAATTAGCAATGATGAGATATTCAGTTTATGCAGTAATTTCACCAGAAGGTTGTTCTGCAATTTTATGGAATGACCCTACAAAAGTTGAAACTGCAGCAAACGCATTAAGAATTACTTCTGATAATTTAAAAGAATTAAATTTAGTTGATGATGTAATCAATGAACCATTAATTGGTGCACATAGACAAAAAGATGAAGCAATAAGAGCTTTAGGTGAATATTTTATCACTTCAGTTAATGAATTAAAACTATTAACACCGGCTCAAAGATACCAAAAGAAATATGAAAAAATTATGGCTTTAGGTTCTTTTCAAGAAGGTAAATAATACCTTCTTAAAAGATTTACTATCTAACTAATCGTCCTACTGGCTCTCCACCTAATAAATGAAAATGTAAATGATGAACTTCTTGTCCTCCATCATCTCCAATATTTGTAATTAATCTATAACCACTTTTTCTAATTTCTAATTTTGAAGCAACTTTATGAATAAAATCTGTCATATTTGCCATTATTTTAGGTGGTATTACATCAAATGAATCATAATGTTCTTTTGGAATAATTAAAACATGAATTTTTCTAGAAGGATTTATATCATTAAATGCTAAAAAATTCTCATCTTCTAATACAGTTTGATTTGGTATTTCACCCTTTACAATTTTACAAAATATACACATTGTTTTTCCTTGAATTTGAATCGTAAATAATTATAACCAAACTCTAATAAATCTTTAAGTATAATCGCAAGAATATAGATATATAAGAATTAGAATAATTATATTTTATTCTTAAAAAACAGGAGATGTAAGTGACAGAGTTGATTGAAAATATAAATAACGCAGCCTCTCTAGAAGAGTTAGAAAACCTTAGAATTGATACATTAGGTAAAAAAGGTATTTTAACTTTAGAGTTTGCAAAAATGAAAACTATTCCAAATGAAGAAAAGAAAGCATTTGCACAAAATTTAAACGAACAAAAAGTTACAGTTACAAATGCAATTGAATCTAGAAAAGTAATTTTAGAAAAAATTGCATTAAACAAAAAACTAGAAAATGAAAAGATTGATGTTACAAGATTTAACAATACTCTATCTTGTGGAGCTACGCATCCAGTTGTTGAAACAATGGATAGAATTGTAACTTATTTTCAAAATTTAAATTTTGCTGTTGAAGAGGGTCCTTTAGTTGAAGATGATTTTCATAACTTTGAAGCATTAAACTTGCCAAAGTATCACCCTGCACGTGATATGCAAGATACTTTTTACAATAAAGATTACACACTTTTAAGAACACATACATCTCCTGTTCAAATTAGAACAATGTTAAAACAAGATACTCCTATTAGAATGATAGCACCAGGAACTGTATTTAGACGTGATTTTGATATCACTCATACACCAATGTTTCATCAAATTGAAGCTTTAGTTGTAGATGAAGCAGATAAAATTTCATTTGCAAATTTAAAGCATGTATTAGTTGAATTTTTACATCATATGTTTGGTGATGTAGAAGTTAGATTTAGACCATCATTTTTCCCATTCACAGAACCTTCAGCAGAAGTAGATATTTCATGTGTATTTTGTAAAGGTGAAGGATGTAGAGTTTGTTCACATACAGGATGGCTTGAAGTATTAGGCTGTGGTGTTGTTGACCAAAATGTATTTAAAGCAGTTGGTTATGAAAATAAATCTGGTTATGCATTTGGATTAGGTGTTGAACGATTTGCAATGCTTATTCATAATATTGGAGATTTAAGATCACTATTTGAAAGTGATACAAGACTATTAGGACAATTTAGATGATTATTACAAGAACTTGGATAGAAGAATTTATTGATATAAGTGAAATATCAACTGATGATATTTGTAAAACACTAAACTCTATTGGCTTAGAAGTAGATAGTTTAGAACAAGTTTCAATTGCACCTAAAGTTGTAGTAGGAAAAGTTTTAGAAAAAGTTAAACATCCTGATGCCGATAAATTAAACATTTGTCAAGTTGATGTGGGAAGTGAAATCGTACAAATTGTTTGTGGAGCAAAAAATGTTGATGCAGGACAATTTGTACCAGTTGCAACTGTTGGATGTCAATTATCTACTGATTTTAAAATTAAAAAAGCAAAATTAAGAGGTGTTGAATCAAACGGAATGATTTGTTCTTCAACTGAAATAGGCCTTGCAAAATTAAATGATGGTATTTTAGAACTTGATGATTCAATTGGTGAGTTAGTTATAGGGAAAGAGTTATCTGAGTACAAACTTTTAAATGATGATATTATAGAAATTGAATTAACTGCAAATAGAGGTGACTGCTTAAGTATAAATGGAGTTGCTAGAGAACTTAGTGCCTATTATAATATTTCACTAAATACCTTTGAGAAAAAAGTTATTCATGCTGATTTAGGAATTGGCCAAATTCTTAATGTACAAGCTAGTGATATTGATTCTTCTTTAATTTTTAAAGCTGTTGACTTAAAAGATTTTAAATTAGATATTATGACAAAATTAAGAACTGCACTTATTGGAAAGTATGAAGAAAATAATGATATTAAAAATACATTAACTTACGCAACTCATTGTACTGGTGTTCTTTTAAATGCATACGAAAAAAATAAAGCAAAAGATGAAAATAATCTAAGTTTACTTGAGATTAAAAAAGATGAGAATGGCTTTGATACTGTTTATGGAAAAGAAGAGTTAAGTACTATTTGTGTAGATCATAAAAAAATAGATAACTCTGACACAACATTTATTATAGAAGCCTCTTATTTAAATCCAGAAAAACTTTCTATGCAAGTGTTTGAAACAAAAATTTCAACAGGGGAAGTTTACTATAAATCTTCAAGAGGTTCTGAACCTGATATTTCTTATGGAATTGATTATTTAACTACATTTTTATCATCACTTGGGGCAAGAGTTTATAAAGGGAGAAAATCTTTTATAGAAGATAGCCAAAAAGCAACTCTTGATGTTGCAATTGCAAAAGTAAATGCAATTATTGGACAAGATATTCCTGAATTAGAAGTTGAAAGAATTTTAAGTTCATTAGGATTTGAAGTAAAAGATACATTAAATCACATTTTAAATGTAAAAATTCCATTCTTTAGACATGATATTAAAAATATTGCTGATGTAACTGAAGAGATTGTAAGAATTATTGGTATTGATAATATTCAAGCAAAACCTATGGCAATTGATGAAGTAAATAGAATAAATCATACAACTTATGATTTAATCAAAAAGAATAAATTAAGAGCAAAAGCTTGCGAAAATGGCTTTAATGAAACATTAACATATGTTTTTGCCTCTAGAGAAAGTTTAGAAAAATATTCATTTCCTGTAGTAAAAGAAGAGTTAGAAATCTTAAATCCAATTGTAAAAGAGTTAAATACTTATAGAACCACTATAGTTTTAAATCTAATAGAAGCATGTGCCAGTAACTATAAAATTGGTGCAAAATCAACATCATTTTTTGAAATTGGAACAATTTTTGATGAAAATAGAAATGAATCAAGAAAAATATCTTTTGTTCAAACAGGTGCAAGTGAGCTTGAAGATGTATCAAATTCTGGAAAACCTGAAAATGTAGACTTATTTAAGTTTGCAAAAAAGATTTTAAATACTATTGGTAAGTTTGATTTAGAACCAATGACAAATATTAGCAATGATTTTATTCATCCATATCAAAATGCAAATGTAATTGTTGATGGAAGAACAATTGGATATATATCAAAAGTACATCCAAGTGTATGCGAAGATTATGATTTATCTGATACATTTATTGCTGAAATCGATTTTGAAGCAATTAAAAATGAATTAGTTATAACAAGATCTTATTCAAAATTTCAAGCATCAAAAAAAGATTTAAGTATTATTACACCGAAAACTTTGGCATATAAAGAAATTAAAAATGTAATTAACTCTTTAGATGATGTAAATATTAAACAATATAATTTAATCGATGTATATAGTGATGAAAGCTTAGGCGAAAGTGAAAGTCTTACAATTAGATTTGTTTTACAAAATGATGAAAAAACAATGGAAGAAGAAGATATTACAGCTTCAATGAATAATATATTGCAAGCTTTAGAATCAAAATTATCTATTGGATTAAGATAAGAAATTAATAAGTATTTAAAGGATAAAAAAGTGGAAAAATTTAGTATAAAGAAATTAGACAAGGCATTTAATATTGAGATAGATTCAATAGCAAGTGATAAATCAATATCTCATAGATGTGCAATGTTTTCACTTTTTTCTGATAAAACATCTTATATAAAAAACTATTTAACAGCCGAAGATACACTAAATACTTTAAGTATCGTTGAACAACTAGGCGCAACAATTAAAAGAGATGGTGCAAGTGTTGAAATTACTCCTACAGCTAAATTAACTGAGCCAAAAGATATTTTAGATTGTGGAAACTCAGGAACGGCAATGAGACTCTTTTGTGGTCTACTAGCTTCTGTTGATGGAGCATTTACCTTAGTTGGTGATAAGTACTTAATGAATAGACCAATGAATAGAGTTGCAAAACCTTTAAGAAGTATTGGTGCTTCAATTGATGGAAGAGAATATGGAAATAAAGCTCCTTTATTTATAAGAGGAGTAAAAGAACTAAAACCTTTTACTTACCATTCACCAGTAGATTCAGCACAAGTAAAATCAGCAATGATACTTGCAGCTTTAAGAGCAACTGGAATTTCAAAATATAAAGAAAATGAGCTAACAAGAGATCATACTGAACGAATGTTAAAAGGAATGGGTGCGAACCTTTCAACAGATTCAAATGGTTTTATAAATATTCATCCACTCCAAGGAATGTTAAAACCACTAAACATTACAGTTCCAACAGATCCTTCATCTGCTTTCTTTTTTGCATTAGCAGCAGCTATTACGAAAGATGCAAGAGTATTAATTAAAAATGTAACTTTAAATCCTACTAGAATTGGTGCATATCATGTATTAAAAAGAATGGGAGTTACTGTTAATTTTATTGAAAAAGAGAATGTTTATGAACCAATAGGTGATATAGAAGTTATACACAATGAATTAAATGCAGTTAATGTAGATGAAAATATTTCATGGTTAATAGATGAACTTCCAGCATTATCAATTGCAATGTCTTTGGCAAAAGGAACTTCAAAAGTATCAAATGCACAAGAATTAAGAGTTAAAGAGTCAGATAGAATTACAGCTGTTATTGATAATTTAAAACTTTGTGGTGTTGAATATAAAGAATTTGATGATGGCTATGAGATAACAGGTGGGGAAATTCAAAAGGCAACAATCAATTCATGTGGAGATCATAGAATTGCAATGAGTTTTGCAATTGCTGGATTAAATAGTGACATGGAAATAGAAGATACTCAATGTATAGATACTTCTTTCCCAAACTTTAAAGAGATTTTAGACTCTTTATATTAAGGATAAATATGAAAGTTAAATTAGCTTCAAATTATGGATTTTGTTTTGGTGTTAAAAGAGCTATTAAAATAGCCGAATCTTATGAAAATGCCGCGACTATGGGTCCTTTAATTCATAATCAAGATGAAATAAATAGATTAAAAAATGATTATAATGTTGGTCTTTATAAAGAATTAAATGAGGTGAAAGATAATGATACAATCATTATTAGAACTCATGGTATTCCAAAAAATGATTTAAAAAATCTAAAAGCACAAAATGCAAAAGTAATAAATGCAACATGTCCATTTGTTACAACGCCACAGCAAATAGTTAAAAAAATGTCAAAAGAAGAGTATTCAATTCTAATATTTGGTGATTCTGATCATCCTGAAGTTAAAGGAGTTCAATCTTATGGACATGATCAAGAAGATGTTCATATAGTATTAGAAGTATCCGATTTAGAAAAAGTGAACTTTAAATTTAGCAAAATAGCAACTATTGCACAAACAACAAAAAAGAAAGAAAAATATCTTGAAATTGTAAATGCATTAATTTTAAAAAATAAAGAAGTTCGTGTCTTTAATACCATTTGTGATGCAACATTTGAGAATCAAGATGCAGCTAGAGAACTATCAGCTGAAGTTGATGTAATGGTGGTAATTGGTGGTAAAAACTCATCTAATACAAAACAGCTTCATTCTATTTGTAAAGAGAATTGTGAAGATTCATACCTAATAGAAAATGAAAATGATTTAGATCCTACGTGGTTTATAAATAAAAAATTATGTGGTATAACCGCTGGTGCATCGACTCCTGATTGGATAATTCAACAAGTAGTAAACACTATAGAAAGTTATGATTAAGTAAATTAAGTATTCTTTTTGTATAATCGTGCATTAAATAAAAACGGTTAATATGAAGGAATAAAATGGGTATCGATGATATTGATTTAGGCGAAGATTTTGATTTTGAGCAAATGCTTAACGAGTCTTTCGAGAATGCTGAGAATAACTCTGTAGTTGATGGTATAATTGTTGAAATCTCTGGTGATAGAGTTTTAGTTGACGTTGGTCAAAAAGTTGAAGGTCAGATTTATATTTCTGAAATTACAATTAATGGTGAAGTTGCTTTTAAAGAGGGTGATACAATCCCTGTTATGTTAATGGGAAGTAGAGGGGAAAGACCTAATATTTCACATAAAAAAGTTCTTCAAAAAGTAAAATTTGATGCATTTGTTAAAAAACATGGTGAAGATGTTGAAAATGTAACAATTGAAGGTAAAATCATTTCTGTTAAGCAAAGAGGTGGATTTATTATTGAAGACGAAGAAGGTTGTGAATACTTCATGCCTATGGCTCAGTCTTACTTAAAAGCGATTGGTGCAGTTGGTAAAAAAGTTAAAGCAAAAGTTTTAAAAGTAAACGAAGCACAAAATTCAATTATTGTTTCTAGAAAGAAATTAATTGAAGAAGGTAAAGCAATTAAAGATTCTAGAGTTGCTGATATTTTAGAAAAAGCAGAACCTGTAAATGGTATTATTAAGAAAATTACTTCTTATGGTATGTTTGTAGATTTAGATGGAATTGATGGTTTAGTAAACTACAATGAAATTTCTTATAAAGGTCCTGTAAATCCTGCAAATTATTACAATGAAGGTGACGAAGTTACTGTAGTTGTATTATCTTATGATAAAGCAAAACAACACTTATCATTATCAATTAAAGCTGCACTTTCTAACCCTTGGGAAGAAATTAAAGACGAATTAGAAGTTGGTGATACAATTACAGTTACTATTTCTAACTTTGAATCTTATGGTGCATTTGTTGATTTAGGAAATGATATTGAAGGTTTATTACATATTTCTGAAATTTCATGGAATAAAAACGTTAAAAACCCAAAAGAATTATTAACTTTAGGTGAAGAAGTTAACGTTGAAGTTATTGAACTTAATGTTGAAGCTAAAAGATTAAGAGTTTCTTTAAAGAACTTACAAGAAAAACCTTTCGCTAAATTCACTAAAGAGCATAAAGTTGGTGATGTAATCACTGGTAAAATTGCTACTTTAACTGATTTTGGTGCATTCGTTACTATTGGTGATGTTGATGGTTTATTACATAATGAAGAATCTTCTTGGGAAACTAATGCTAAATGTAAAACATTATTCAAAAAAGGTGATGAAGTAGAAGTTAAAATTATCAAAATTGATAGAGAAAAAGAAAATATTTCATTATCAGTTAAAGAAATTGCTGACTCTCCTGCTAAAAGATTCCAAGACACTCATAAAATTGGTGATATCGTAAGTGGAATTGTTAAAGATGCAAAAGATTTCGGTGTTTTCATTAAATTAGAAGATAACCTTGATGGATTAATTAGAAATGAAGATGTTGAGCCTTTAATAATTGAAGAGATTAAAAGTGGTGATGAAATCGAAGCTGTTGTTGTAAATATTGATACTAAAAGAAATAGAGTTAGATTATCAGTTAAAAGATTAGAGCAACAACAAGAAAGAGAAGTTCTTAAATCAGTTAATGATACTTCATCTATGACTTTAGGTGATTTATTAAAAGACCAAATTAAGTAAATTAGGATTAATTGAACATGAGTAAACACACAATCGTAGTTTGTGACCATATACATGAAGATGGATTAAATATTCTTCAAAATACTGAAGATATAAACTATGTATATGCAGCAGATATTGATAAAACTGAACTTTTAAATGTAATTAAAGATGCAGATGTAGCAATTACTAGATCATCAACTGATGTTGATGAAAAGTTTTTAAACGCAGCTGTAAATCTTAAAGCTATTATTAGAGCTGGTGTTGGTTATGATAATGTAGATATGGAAGGTTGTAGCAAAAGAGGAATCATTGCTATGAACGTTCCAACTGCAAATACGATAGCAGCTGTTGAATTAACAATGGCACATATGTTATCTTGTATGAGAAAATTCCCTTATGCTCATAACCAATTAAAACAAGATCGAATCTGGAAAAGAGAAGATTGGTATGGAAATGAACTTTATGGAAAAAAACTAGGTGTTATCGGTTTTGGTAACATTGGACATAGAGTAGCATTAAGAGCTAAATCATTTGAAATGGACGTAATAACATACGACCCATATATTCCTTCAACAAAAGCAACTGATTTAGGTATTAAACATACTAATAATTTTCAAGATATTTTAGATTGTGATATTATCACTATTCACACTCCAAAAAATCAAGAAACTTTAGACATGATAGGTGAAGAAGAAATTGCAAAAATGAAAGATGGTGTGGTTTTAATTAACTGTGCTCGAGGTGGATTATATAATGAAGAAGCATTATTTAATAACCTTAAATCTGGGAAAATTGCGATGGGTGGAATTGATGTTTTTATCAAAGAACCTGCAATTGATCATCCATTATTAGATTTACCAAATGTAACAGTAACTGCACACTTAGGTGCAAATACAAAAGAATCACAAAAGCAAATTGCTATTCAAGCTGCTGAAAATGCAATTGAATCTGCACGTGGAATAGCTTACCCAAATGCCTTAAATTTACCAATTGATGAAAGTAAAATTCCAGCATTTGTAAAACCATATATTGAATTAACTCAAAAAATGGCATTTCTAAGTGCGCAAATTGATAAGTCTGCTATTAGATCTATTTCTGTTTGTGCACAAGGTGAAATTTCTGAGTATTTAGATTCATTAAATACATTTGCAACTGTGGGAGCACTTACAGTTTCTTCAGGAGATGAAGTTAATTATGTTAACGCTAAATTCTGGGCTGAAGAAAAAGGTATTACTATTGATACATGTGAATTAACTAACAATAGTGGATACAGCAATAAAGTTACAGTAAAAATTACAACTGAAAAAGGTGTAAATACAATTTCTGGAACTGTATTTGATGAGAATGTTCAAAGAATAGTAGAAATCAATAACTTTGTATTTGATATTGAACCTAAGGGTAAAATGATTATTATGAGAAACAATGACATCCCTGGTGTTATTGGAGAAGTTGGAAAACTTTTAGGTGATGATAATATTAATATTGCAGACTTTAGACTTTCACGTGGTAAAGATGGCGCTTTAGCTGTTATTCTTGTTGATGAAAAAATCTGTAGTAATACAGTAAAAAGATTAGAAAATTTAGAAGCGGCAAGAGCTGTTGCTTATGCAGAAATTTAAGGAGAACTTATGGCTTTAGGAATGAGTGATTTAAAAAAAGGTATGAAGATTGAAGTGGATGGCATTCCATATAGAATCACAGATTACGCACATGTTAAACCTGGTAAAGGTGCTGCATTTGTAAGATGTAAAATCAAAAACTTTTTAAATGCGAAAACTATTGAAAAAACATTTCATGCTGGTGATAAATTTGGAACTCCAGATTTAGAGCAAAAAGTTATGCAATTTTTATATGATGATGGTGAAATGTTACAATTCATGGATAGCAAAACTTATGATCAAATTGGTTTAACTTATGCACAAGTTGGTGATACTGAAAAATGGATCATTGATGGAATGAATGTGGATATGATGTTCTTCAAAGGTGAAGCAATTACTGTTGAACCACCTGCTACTGTTGAGATGAAAATTGTAGAAACACCACCAAACTTTAAAGGTGATTCACAAGGTGGAAGAAAACCTGCTACTTTAGAATGTGGTGCTGTAGTTCAAATTCCATTTCACTTAATTGAAGGTGACATTATTAAATGTGATACTAAGACAGGTGAATACGTAGAGAAAGTTAAGTAATTAACTTCTCCTCATAATAGCAAAAACCTATATCATTTTGATATAGGTTTTTTTATGTTTAATTTTTTCTCTTTAAAAAAACTATCTTTTCATTTCCTATATAATTTTCATGTATTATTTCAAAATCTAAATCAATTTCATTTAGAGCATTCAAACCTTTTTTAATCTTTGGATTGATTAATAAAATTATAAAATCAAGTTTCTCTTTTAAGATATCAAGTAACGTATAAGAACCTTCAACCATAATAAGTTTATAATCAAGTAATTTAAATAAATCAGCACTAATAATAACTTCTCTATTAGGTACATGAAAAAGTGGTATTTTATTATCAAAGATTTTATTTTTTGAATAAATCATAATATTTGGGGCTCGTCCAGCTATATATCTAGCATCTAAAGTTGGTCTATCAATTCTTACCGTATTCCCTCCAATTAACATTAAATCGCTTTTATCTCTTAATGCATGAACATAAGCTTTTGCTCTATTTTCTGATATTTGTCCATCTATTGAACCATTTAATGTTTGTGCCATTTTGTAAAAGATAAAACTTCCACTATTCCATTTTATAAATGGATATAAAAGCTCATAAGCCTCTTTTTTCATGCAACCCATGTGAGTATCAATATTTACTTCTTGTAAGCTCTCATACCCACCTGAAGCGACTTTATTTATATCTTCATGTGCAATAATTAGTTTCTTTGGCTTTATTACTTTTAATAAATTTGAGCAAGCTGGTGTTTTTCCTATATGATTACAAGGTTCTAGTGTTACATAAACTTTACAGTCATTAAAAAAATTCTTGTGATTATTGATTAAATAATCATGTATTTCATTTGAAGTTTTTTTTGTTTTTAATAAGTCATTTGGATGATATTTTAAGTAAGCAACTTTGAGTGCATTTACTTCAGCATGTGGCATTCCAGCTTCTTTATGTGCTTCAATAGCTAATATTTCGCTCTCACCTTTTACAACAACACAGCCAACTGCAGGATTTGGATAAGTTAAAAGTTGATATTTCCAAGCTTCATCAAGTGCTAGTTTCATAAAAAATTCGTCATTTATTTTCATTAGTTAAATCTTTCGTAAATAATATGTATTTTTGAAGGTTAGTATATTTAAAGAGTAATTAATTAGGAGTTAAAAGATAATAGAGTTAGACTCTATTACCATTCGAAATAAGTTGAAGCAGATAAAATAGAACCATATTCTATTGTCTCTTCTCCAAATTCAGTTTCTATTGTGATTTTATTTTTATCAGCAGCAATCAATTTACCTTTGTAAACATCAGTTGCGATATCTTTTACTTTTACATTTTCACCAATTGAGGCAATAAAATGATTAGTAGCTTTTAATTTTCTTTCAATACCAGGAGAACTTACTTCTAATCTATAATTTCCACCAAGAGGTTCATCTAAGTCTAATATTGGTGAAATCATTCTTGATACTTCAGCACATTTATCTAAGCTTACACCATCTTTTGCAGTAATACTTACTCTATAAATAGTGTCACTGTGAACTTTGGCAGTTGTTATATCATAAAGTTCCGCACCTAAGCTTTCAACAGTTAGTTTAATTGATTCTTCTAAATTCATTAGTCTTCGCTTTTATTTTTATTAATTTGAGCAAATAATGCTTCAATATTTCTTGATTTTTCTAAAGAAGTATCATTAACAAATTTAAAGTCAGGACATTTATACCAACCTGTACTTGCTAGAATATGTGACTTTAGTCTTCCATTTGCTTTATTTAATAGTGATACAATTTGAGTAATCTCTTTTTTTTCAAAATCAGAGCCATCAAAATAAACTAATGCATCATATTTACCATTTTTACAGTTTACACCTGTAATCGCAAGTGAGTTAATCCTAGCATCCGATAAATCAGATAATGCTTCAGGAATTAACTCCATTAATAAAGATTCTGTTCTTTGTAAATTAACACTTTTCATAATTAGTCGTCAATCGAAACTTTTTCTTCAATTTGAATAAATGTTTCAATAAAATCGCCTGCTTTAATATCATTAAATTTATCAAACATAATACCACACTCATAACCGTTAGCAACTTCTTTAGCATCATCTTTAAATCTTTTTAATGATGATATTTTACCAGTATAAGTAATAACACCATCTCTAATGATTCTAGCGTGACCACCTCTGATTACTTTACCATCTGTTACTAAACATCCAGCAACTGTACCAATTTTTGGAACAACAAATACATCTCTAACTTCAGCTTGTCCAGTATTTTCTTCTCTTATAACAGCACTCATCATTCCAGATAATGCATCTTTAACATCATCAAGTAAATCATAAATAATTGTATAAGTATTAATAGTAACACCATCAGCTTTTGCTTTAGATTTAACAGAACCAGTAGGTCTTACATTAAATCCTAAGATAATACAACCCTCAGATGCACCAGCAAGAACTAAATCAGATTCAGT
This sequence comes from uncultured Campylobacterales bacterium, assembly GCA_947503785.1. Taxonomy (GTDB): domain Bacteria; phylum Campylobacterota; class Campylobacteria; order Campylobacterales; family Arcobacteraceae; genus Poseidonibacter. Next base: position 64,595 of record CANNFB010000002.1, read on the forward strand.
AATTCCACCAACTGCTGCGTGAATAACTTTAACTTTTACTTCTTCATTAGCAATTTTTTCTAATGAACCTTTAATAGCTTCAAGTGAACCACCAACATCAGTTTTAATAATTACTGGAAGTTGCTTGATTTTACCTTCTGCAATTAATCCACTCATTTCTTCTAAAGTTACTTTAGTAGATTTTGATAATTCTTTTGCTCTTGCATGTTCAGCTCTAGTTGTTGCAATATCTCTTGCTTCTTTTTCAGAATCTTGAGCAACCATTACAGCACCAGAAACAGGAACATCATTTAGACCTAAAACATTACCTGTTTCAGAAAGACCAAGTTCTTTAACTGGCTTTCCTTGATCATTAGTAATTGCTTTTACTCTACCATAAGTAGTATCACAAACAATATTATCACCAACTCTTAATGTACCATTTTGAACAATAATAGTAGCAACTGGACCTCTACCTTTTTCAAGTAATGATTCAACAACTGCACCTTTTACTTTAGCAGTTGGATCTGCTTTAAGTTCTAACATTTCAGATTGAATTAAAATATTTTCTAATAACTCATCAATACCAGTACCATTTAATGCAGATACCCCAATAAATTCAACATCTCCACCCCAATCAACAGGAGTCATTTCTCTCTCTGCCATCTGAGCTTTAACCATATCCATGTTTGCTGATTCTTTATCAATTTTATTAACTGCAACTATAATAGGACATCCAGATGCTTTTGCATGTGAAATCACTTCTTCAGTTTGAGGTTTAACACCATCATCAGCAGCAACAACAATAATAATAATATCAGTAACACCAGCACCTCTTGATCTCATAGCAGAGAAAGCAGCATGTCCAGGTGTATCAACGAATGTAATTTTTTGACCATTTTGATCTACTGTGTACGCAGAAATATGTTGAGTAATTCCACCAGCTTCACCTGAAGCTACTTTTGCAGATCTAATTTTGTCTAATAATGAAGTTTTACCATGATCAACGTGACCCATGATTGTAACAACTGGAGGACGTGTAACGAAATTAGTTTCATCAATATCTTCTTCAGCATAATCTTCAACATAATTAACATCTTCTAAAGCATCTTTAACAGTTACTTCAATATCAAACTCTTCACCAAGAATTTCTAATTCATCTTGTTTTAAGAAGTCATTTTTAGTAACAAGCATTCCTAAACCAAATAATACAGAAATTACATCAGATGCAGTTTTTCCACAAGCTTCAGCAAATTCATAAACTCTACATTCTTCAGGAATAGTAACTTCAGTAATATCAATAGCTTCTTCTTCTCTTTTAAATCTTTTCTTTCTCTTACCTCTTTTTAAACCTTGAGGTCTATTTCCAAAAGCAGCTGGTCTAGAAGATCTAGATTGTTTATTTTGTTTTTGAGGTTTTGTTTCTTCAAGTAATTTAGATTTATCTGCTAATCCTAAGTCAAGTAAGAATACTTCTTCACCTAATATTGAATCAGTACTATTAGAAAATTCATCTGGAGTTTTTCTATGAACATCAAGTCTTGTACCATGATCTTGAGCTCTTACATTAGTTTTCTTTTTATCTTTTTTAGGTTTAGCTCTATTATCAGTTAAATCTTTTTTATCATCATTATTATTTCCTAAAATCTCACTAAGTGATTTCATTTGTTTTTTAGGAGCACCAGCTATTGGAGTATTAAATTCTACTTTTGGAGCTTCAACTTCTCTTGGTTTCTTCTTTTTAACAATTTTAAGACCTCTTCTTTTAGGAATGATCTTTTTAATTTTAGGAACATCAGAATCAGCATCATCAACTTTTTTAGCTGTTTCAACCTCTTTAGTTTCAGTTTTAACTTCTTTTTCTTCTTTAACTTCAGGTGCTATTTTAACTTCTTCTATATTTTCTTTTGGAGATGCATTACTATCTAGAGGCTTAGGCTTAGATATCCCAACTTTTTTAACAGTTGTTTTACTTTCAACTTTTTCTTCTACTATTTTTTCTTCTACTTTAGCTTCAGTAACTTCTTCTTTCGTTTCTTCAACTACTTCTTTTACTGCAGCTTTTTTTACTTTTACTGGTTCTTTTTTTTCTAATTTAGAACTTTTACCAGTCATAATATATTTTGTAATCTCTTCAGCATCTTCATATGATACTGCGCTTTGTGGTGATTTTAGTTCTATTTTTAAATCTTTTGCTTTTGCAATTACATCTGAGCTAGAAGCTCCTGCCTCTTCTGCAATTTCATAAACTCTTACTTTATCTGACATCTGTTAGCATCTCCTTAAGTTGTTCAACATACTTATCTTTATTTTTGCACTCTCTAAAAAGTGACTTTTCTATTTTTTTATAGGCTTTCTGATTAATATCTGATTGTAATAAATTAATACAATCCCTACAGATATAAAAACTTCTACCATAATTGTTATAGGGTACAAGTTTTTTATCTTCACATTTTAATCTAAAAAGTTCTTTTTGTTCTATTTTTTTTCTACAAACAATACATGTTCGAAGTGTTGTTTTCAAATTAGCCAATGATTATACCTAAAATATTCTTAATATCAAAACTAACTTAAATTTCAACACGAACACCACTATTATCAAAGTCACTTATAAACACTTTGAAATGTGGAAACTTGCTCTTAAGTGCTTTCTCTATTCTTTTAGCATCTTCTGCAAAACAGATAGAAAATAAAGTAGAACCTGAACCTGAAAGTGTACTCATTAAAGAACCTGATCTTAATGAAGTTTTTTGAACATCAAATAATTCTGGCATTTGTTTCATTCTGTATTTTTGATGTACCTTATCTAAGGATGCAGTACGTAACATCTTCCAATCTTCACTCATAAATGCAGCAGTTAATAATGATGAATGTGAAATATTAAAAATCGTATCTTCTTTAGAATATTTATATGGTAGCGCTTTTCTTGATAATTGCGTTGAAATTGGTCTATTTGGAACAACAACAACTGCTCTTAAAATATTTGGAATAGATTTATTTATAAACTTTACTTCATTATCTTGTACAGTTGCCACATTAAATCCACCCATAACAGCAGGTGTTATATTATCTGGATGATTTTCATAAGCAAGTGCTAAATTTAATAATTTTGATTTTTCTAATTTTATTCCCTCAATTGCATAAGCAGATGCAATTGCAGATACAATAACAGCAGAAGAACTTCCCAGTCCACGTGATAATGGAATTTCATTGTAGAATTCAAATCTATAGTGTCTTTTTCTAACTGCTAAATTATGATAAAAATCATTAAAAATTGAGATAAACATATTGTTATCTTTAAGCACGGGATTATTAGCACCCTCGCCTTTTAATGATACACTATGAAATTTTGATGGTTTAATTATTACTTGGTTCTTCATGGCAATTGCTAAGCCTAATGAATCGAAACCTGGTCCCAAGTTTGCACTAGTTGCGGGAACGCTTACTTTCATCTATTTCCTTATTTAAACAGCTGGTAAATTATATATTGGCAGTGTTTGTTTATTAAAATTTATTTTATCTATACTATTAGGTAATTTAAAGTCGCGAATTGTATCGTCTTTTTCTAAAAAATCAACTTTAATTTTATCTTTATCTTGAATAAAGTACTTTTTACCTAAAGCTTTTATAGGTGAATTTTCATTAAACTCAAACCCATTACAAGCCATAAGTTCAATATTTTTAGAAATAGAAATAGTCTTTAAAAAGATATAAGCAACTTTTATTGCCATATAAGACCCAGGAGAGTTTACATAATTTATTCTTTTAATATCAAATTCTTTTAAAATACGTGAGAAAAGAGATGGTAATAAATCAGAAGTTTTTCCTTCTAATTTATACTCTTTTATTAATTTTTTATTTTCATAAATACCAATTAATAATGGTTTTGAAATACTAATTACTAAAACTTCAATCAATTAAAAACCTTATACTTCAACTTTTGAATAAGCTAATTCAAATACTTCAGCTTCTTCGCTAGCTTCTTCTAAATCAATAATTTCATAATTTGACGCATCTTTATAAAGCTCTTTTGTTAACAAGTGATTTAAGTGATGACTTCCAGCAACTGCATCATACTCGCCAATCATCGTATATCCTAATAAAGCCATATCCCCAATTGCATCAAGTATTTTATGCCTTACAAACTCATCATCAAATCTTAAACCTTCAGGATTTAAAACTTTTGATTGATCAAGTACGATTGCATTTTCCATAGAACCACCTTGCGCTAATCCTATACTTCTTAAATACTGTACTTCATGTAAAAATCCAAAAGTTCGAGCACGTGAAATATTTTCTTTATACTCTCCAATTGAATAATCAAAATGAAAATTTTGCTTTCCAATAGAAGGATGATCAAAAGATATTTCAAAATCGTATATAATTCTATTTGATGGTTTTAAAGTAACTCTTTTTCCATCATCAGTTGTAACTTCAACTTCTTTTTTAACTTTTATAGCTTTTTTACTTTTATCAAGTTCTTTGATACCCGCTTCTTCAATAAGCATACAATAACCAGAAGAACTACCATCTAAAACAGGTACTTCATCATTATCAATAACTACTCTTAAGTTATCAATTCCATAAGCATATAAAGCTGATAATAAGTGCTCAATCGTAGAGATAACAACACCCTCTTTCCCAATAACTGTAGCCATTTTAGTATCCACCACATTTTCAATTGCCAAAGGTATTGTAATTCCTGCATCAACTCTATAAAAAATTATTCCTGCATCTGAACCTAATGGTTCTAATTTCATTTTTACAGGAACGCCTTTGTGAAGACCTATTCCTACAATTTCAATTTCTTTTGCTAGTGTTCTTTGTTTCATTTGCTGTCAATCACTTTCTTTGCATTGTTAATTGTTTTAGTAATATTTTCTCTAACCCAATATTTACTAAGCCATTCAGATGGATTAACTTCAATTCCTTGAATTAATACTCCAAAATGTAAATGGTCACCAAATACAGCACCAGATGAGCCAGTATTTGCTATATATTGCCCTGCTCTTACTTCCTCATTTACTTCTACTACTGATCTACTTGTATGAGCATACAATGTTGCTAGTCCAAATTTATGATCAATAATAATTGTATCGCCATAAATTCCTAAATAATCATTAAAGATTACTTTTCCACTATTAGTTGTAAAAATTTTTGCTTTTTTTACACTAGCCCAATCCATTCCAAGATGCCATGCTTCATCGATTTTTTTGCCATTATATGTATAATGTCTTCGTTCACCAAAGCCAGCAAATGTCATTGATGATGGCAATTGTTTAAATTCTTTAATATTAAATTTTGAAACTTTGTCTTTATTCATATTGTTTCTAGTTTCACTTTTAATAGTATCAATATTTCTTTTTCTTAAATCTTTATTTTGTTTAACAAAAACCTCTGCTTGATTATCAGGAATATCATAACCACTCTTTGCAAGTACATTTTTACTTACTTTATTAATAAACTTATCTGATATTTTAATATTGTCAGGTTTTGCTTTTAACTCTTTTATATATAATGGTACTTTTGTAACTGTTTTATTTCTTGCTTTATCAATTGCAACAAGGTTAACTCTTTCGAATTCTTCTATTTCTATAGGCCATGTAATTATTGCAATATAGAAATTGTCTTTATAAAATGGAAATAATTCAAATCTCTCTTTATTATTAAATGAAATATAAAAATCTTTTAAATTTTCATCTTTAACTTCAACAACTACAGCAGCACTTCCACCTTGTTTTATTAAATAAGAGTTAGATAATACATTTGCAATTGGGCTTTTTTTATCTACTTTAATCTTAATCTCTTTAGTAGCTTTATTTCCCATAAAGAAATTCCACTTACTTGTATCTGAAACCTCAATTTTTAACATTGCATTCTTTATTTTTTTATTTAACTCAATTTTGGGTGCAATTATATGTAAGTCAATTGAGCCTTTTGATGAATTTAATGTTTTTGTATCAAGTTTGATTTCATTATTATCATCAAAATATGTAATTATATATGATGAGATTTCATTGTCATCTGTAAAATTAACCTTTAAAGGTGATGTTAAATTCCAATAAATTTCATTTTCTAATGAAACTTTAGGACTGTTTTTCTCAAAAGTTGGAGATAAGAATACAAATGCTCCAAGTCCAATTGCTATTGCAATAACGATATATATCAATACCATTTTTGCTTTGTTTTGTTTTTTTCTATTTGTATAATTCAAAAATTTCCTTTAAAACTAATTCTTTTGCTTTTTCTATATCATCTGTATCAACTGAACAACCAGCTGCATTAAAGTGTCCACCACCATTAAAATGTCCTGCAATTTTTGATACATCAACACTTCCTTTTGAACGTAAAGATATTCTTACTTTTTCTGAAACTATTCTTATAAACAAAGCAACTTTTACTATTGACATACTCATAATCATATCTAAGGCATCTTCACAATCTCTATTGTGTGCTCCTGTTTCTATAAACCACTCTTTTTTAGCAATTATTACAGCAATCTCACCCTCTTTAAATAGCTCTAAACTATCTAGTACCTTTGGTATAATTCTATATTTTGCTAAGGAATCTCTTCTTAAAAGTTTATTTGCAATTCCTGAGGGACTTGCACCACACTGAACTAAAAAGTTAACTTTATCAAATGTTAATTCATCACATCTTGCTAAAGAAAAAGCTAAAGAGTCATCATATATTCCTACATAAAGTGCAGTTGCCGAATCTTTTGTAATATATAAACCATTATGTTTAAAAAAATCATAGATTATTTCAGCAGTTGAACTTTTCATTGGATCAACTATATTTAAAGTACCAAAACCATTATTTGATTTATGATGATCAAAATTAATCAAAGGAATATTTTCATCTAATGTAAATCCAAGTCGGGGATATGTTCCACAATCAACACTAATTGCTAAATCAAAAAACTTTGGTAGTTGGTCTGTAATTTTGTCAAATCTATTAAGAAAATCTAAATTTTGTGGTAAATCAGAACTAATATTAAAAACTTTATGTTTTATTTTATTTTCATAAAATAAATTTGATAAAGCAAGTGCAGAAGATATACTATCCGCATCTGGATTTACATGAGTAATAATCAAAATATATCTACTTTTTTCAATTAATTCTAAAGCTTTTGTGTATGCCGACATATCAATTTTGTTACTTACTATGAAATCTTTTTTCAATACCTATCCTTATAATTTATGTTCTATATTTTCTATTCTATATAATTAAAACTAACCAAAAGTTAATGATTAGTCAAACTTCATTGAGAAGTCTAACCAAGTTGCTTGATGAATAATACTTCCGCTACTAATTGCATCTACACCAGTTTTTGCATATTTACTTATTGTATTAAGATTTATATCTCCACTAGCTTCCAATAAAATATGTGGATAGTTTTCATTTCTGAATTTAACTACATTTCTTATTTCATCTGTATTCATATTATCACACATGATAATATCAGCACCTGCATCCATTGCTTCTTTCACATTATCAAAAGTTTCACACTCAATTTCAATCTTTGTAACCCATGAAATTCTTTTTCTAGCTCTTACAATAAACTCTTTTAAGTTTTTAATTGTTCTCATATGTGTATCTTTTAACATCAAACAATCATCAAGTCCAAGTCTATGATTTATCGCCCCACCCACTCTAGAAGCATACTTTTCAAAATCTCTAAGCTGTGGTCTTGTTTTTCGAGTATCTAATAAAACAACACCAGTACCCTCCATAAGTTTTGCATATTTATTTGCCATTGTAGCAATTCCTGAAGCGTGTTGAAGCATATTTAAAAAAGTTCTTTCACTTGATAAAAGAATAGAAGCTTTTCCCTCAAGTTCTGCAATAACCTCACCTGCTTTAATTACATCACCATCTTGCTTTAAAAACTTACAATCAAATTTTTCAGTTCTTGCTAATACTTTTGCATATTGAATACCTGCAATTATTCCATCAGACTTTGAAATAGCTCTTGCTGTAAATCTACCTTTGGGAGCAACATCAAAAAATAAATCTCCTCTTCCATTATCTTCTACTATTGCATTTTTTACAAACTTTTTAATATTAATCATATTTCAAACATCCTTTCAAGAGCTAGCCTTGCATATTTTGTATTTTCTTCTGATACAACAATTTCTGTTTCTTTCATAATATTATCATCTTTGATTGATTTTAAAGTATTATAAACATCTTGTAAAGTAGTTTCATTCATAGTAGGACACTCAGGTTTTGTTGAACTTAAAATATAAGTATTTTTTGTTCTTAACCTATTTACCATATTAAACTCCGTACCAACTGCAACTTTTTGGTCAACTGGTAATTCTTTTATATAAGTAATTAATTGAGAAGTGGAACCAACATAATCAGCTGCATCACAAACTTTTGGATCACATTCAGGATGAACTGCAATTAAGATATCAGGATACTTTTCTCTATAAAACTCTATATCCTCAACAGTAAATTGTTGGTGAACTGAACAAAAACCATTATAACAAATAATATCGGCTTCTTTTAAATCACTTCCATCTCCAACTATTGCAGACTTTAGATTTAAGGATTTTGCAAAGTTTTGACCTAAACATCTATCTGGTACGAAAAATATTTTCTTTCCAGATTTAAGTCCCTTTTCAATAATTTTATATGCATTTGATGATGTACAAACCATACCACCCATTTTCCCAACTCTAGCTTTTACAGCTGCACTTGAATTGATATATGTAATTGGTAAAATATCTTCATTAGGAATTCCAGCTTTATTGATTTCTACAAGGTTTTGCTCATAATAACCCTCATCAATCATTCTAGCCATTGCACAACATGCAATCTTTGGCATTAAAACTCTTTTTTCAGGACTCATTACTTTTACGCTTTCACCCATAAAACCAACACCACAAAATACAATAAATTCAGAATCAGTGGCTTTCGCTCTTTTTGCTAACTCTAATGAATCTCCTGTAATATCAGCTAACTCAAAAACTTCATCTCTTTGATAATAGTGAGCTACTAATGTTACATCTAATTCTTCTTTTAACTTTATAATCTCTTCTTTTAAATTCAAAACAAACCTTCAATTAAATGTTTTTATAAATGATAATATAACAAAATCTTTGTTATAATCCATTTAATTAAACAAATCACAAAGGTAATAGATGGATTTTTTCACTAACTCAAATATTTTATTTTACATAAGCGCTTACTTAATAGGATCAATTCCTTTTGGACTACTACTTGCAAAGTTTTTTGCAGGAGTTGATGTAAAAAGTGCAGGAAGTGGTTCAATAGGTGCAACTAATGTATTAAGAGTAGTAAAAGAAACAAATCCAGCATTAGCAAAAAAGCTAGGACTTGCAACTGTTATACTTGATGCACTTAAAGGTACACTTGTTTTACTTGTTGCTATGAGTATGGGAGCTAGTGAATCAACACTTTGGGGAATCGCTGTTTTATCTGTACTTGGTCATTGTTATTCAATATACTTAGGACTTGAAGGTGGAAAAGGTGTTGCAACTGGACTTGGCGTTTTTATTGCACTTATTCCTATTCCTACATTAATAGGGGCTGTTACTTGGATAGTTTGTGCAAAAGTTCTTAAAATTTCTTCACTATCTTCACTTCTTGGACTTACAGCTGTGATAGTATCAGCTAGTTTTTTAAATGATGAATTAAATGTTGGTTCAAATATCCCTATGTATATTATTGCCTTCATTATATACTACAAACATATTCCAAATATTATAAGAGTTATTAAAGGTGAAGAGAAAAGAGTTGTATAATGAAAGTAGAAATAAAAGACTTAAGCTTTAAATGTATTATAGGAATACTTGATTTTGAACGAGTAAAAAAACAGAAAGTAGTCGTAAATATATCTTTTGAATATAAGTTTAAAAAAGATATATTTATTGACTATAGTAAAGTATCCTCTTTCATAGAATCTCAAATGAAAAAGAAAAAATTTTTACTTATAGAAGATGCAATAATTTTTTTAGAGGCCAAACTATACAAATTGTATAAAGTAAATAACTTAAATATCAAAATATCTAAACCTGACATCTTAAAAAACTGTATTGTTTCAGTTTCCAACTAATAAATTACAAATAGTAATAATCTTATTTTTACGGCTTCCTAGCTAAAATTAACCTTAAATTAATCGTTAATTAACAGTACAAACTACTGTTTTAAGAAAACTTTAAAATTTAGTGGTGTAGAATAGCCATAACGGGATGTCGGAAAAGGTTCAAATAAATCATTTTGAATGAGTTCGCGCGCTCCGACAGACTGAAATAAAGATTTCGAAATTTTAGGAGAACAAACATATGAGAAAATTAGCAAAATTAAGTTTAGTAGCTGCAGTAGCAGTAGCAGGATTAACAAACGTAAACGCAGCATCTTTAGAAGAAGCAATTAAAGGTGTAGATGTATCTGGACAATTCAGATTTAGAGCACAAGAAAAATCATCAGGTCAAGATAATTCTGATGTAGAAATTGAAGTAGGTGTAAAAGTTCCAGTAACTGAAGAAATAACAGCAGTATTTAAAATTGATAATGCTCCAAATAAATCAGGTGCTGATACATCAAAAGATCAAATTGATATTGAAGATTACTACTTCTCTTACAACTCTGGAGCATTAACAGTTAACGCTGGTCAACAAAATATCCCTGGTAGAATGACTGATGGTGCACAAGGTGATGGTGTAGTTGCATTATATAATATGGGTGCATTCACTGTTGGTGCTGCGGCATTCATGAATCATAATGTATCAACAGTAGAAGATGCAAGAGCATTATCTGCAATTGCAATGGGTAACTTAGGTCCTGTGTCTCTTTTAGCTCAATTTACTGATGTTGAAGATGTATTAGAAGCTTACAACTTAAAAGCAGATGCTTCTGTTGAAATGATTAGACTTGGTGCTGAATATACTTCACTAGAATTAGATTCAGGTGCTAATAATGATGAAAGAACTACTACAAAAGCGTATATTGCAGCAAAAGCTGGAATTGTAAATGCTACAGCTAGTTATGCAAAAACTGGTGACAACGGTTCTGGTTCAATAGATAACCAAACTCAAACTGAAACTGAAACTCCTGCTGAATACTTATTATGGAATTTAGGAACAGCAAGTAATGCTGATATGGATTTATATGCTATTGATGCATCAGTTGCTTTAACTGACAAAATTTCATTAAGAGCTGCTTATGCTGCTGGTGAAATTGGAAATGGTTCTAACAATGATGTATACGAAGCTTTAGGTCAAGTTTCTTACAAAGTATCTAAAAATTTAAATACTTATGTTAGATATGCTGAATTTGATAACTCTGCTACAGCTGATACAGCTGATCAAAGAGTTAGAGTTGAAGCTAAATATACTTTCTAATTCTTAGATAGAATTTTACTAAACTTATTAAAGGCTAGAAGATTTATCTTCTGGCCTTTTTTTATGTCCTAAAATATAAGAATACTTATGCTAAACTATTCCTTTTAAAAGGATTTATATGAGAATAATAACGCCATTTGCAATAACGCTTTTTGCAACAACTACGCTTTTTTCACAAACAACTATGTGTTTTAAAGAAAACCACAATTCAATGTCAACAATCGAATCAACAAAACTTAATGGTGGAGAATGTAGAAGTACTTTCAATTTAAATGAAATGAAAGAAAAAGGTTGGAGTGTTGATGATATCAAAATCACAACAAAAGACTCAAAATACAGCTTTATTTATATACTAAAAAAAGGTACTGTATCTACTACATTAGTCGCTCCAAATGCTAACTTAAATGAACAACAATTAGAAGATAAGATTTTAAAAAGACTTGAAGATAAAAAAATTCAAGAAGAAAAAGAACAAAAAATTGAGAAAATACTAAAAAGTAAAATAGAAGGTAAAGAAATTTACATAAAGAAATGTCAATCATGTCATGGTGAAAAAGGTGAAAAAGCAGCTTACAATGTAGGAAATGCTTTAAAAGACTTATCTTTAGATGATATTGAACATGCGATTGGTCAGTATACAAATAGAAGTGATTATGGTTATGGTTACAATATGCTAATGAAGCCAATTGCTGCAAATACAACTAAAGCACAATTAGCTAAAATAAAAGATTATTTAAACTCAATAAATAAATAAATATTAGGACTATATATAAGTGGACGCATACGAATATTCGCAAATTTTAAAACTATTAAATACCAAATTAGAAAATATTGAAAGTATTTTAAAACCTGATTTATTAAAAATCAGATTAGATGAAATCATTAAACTAGAAGCAGACCAAAATTTTTGGAATGATGTAGCAAATGCTACAAAAATTGGTATTGAAAAAAATAGAATATTATCAAAACTTTCTAAGTTTAATAAAGCGAATGAAGCATTAAGTGGTACAAATGAACTTTATGAATTAGCCTCTACAGAGAGAGATGAAGAAACTTTTGAACTACTTTTTGAAGAAGCAGCAGAATTAGAAGAACTTATCAAATCAACAGAAATTTCTGTAATGCTTTCAAGTCCAGATGATGCTTCAAATGCTATCATCACTATTCATCCAGGAGCTGGAGGAACAGAATCGCAAGATTGGGCACAAATGCTTTATAGAATGTATCTAAGATGGGCTGAGAGACAAAACTTTAAGATTGAACCTCTTGATTATCAACCAGGCGAAGAAGCTGGTATCAAAGATGTATCATTTATCATAAAAGGTGAAAATGCCTACGGATATTTGAAAACAGAAAATGGTGTTCATAGACTTGTAAGAATCTCACCTTTTGATTCAAACTCAAAAAGACATACTTCTTTTGCTTCAGTTCTTGTGAGTCCTGAAGTTGATGATAATATTGATATTGAAATAGAAGATAAAGATATTAGAATTGATACATATAGAGCTAGTGGTGCTGGTGGTCAACATGTTAATAAAACAGAAAGCGCCATTAGAATCACACATATAGAAACAAATATAGTAGTTCAATGTCAAAATGACAGATCACAACATAAAAATAAAGCAAGTGCTTTAAAGATGTTAAAATCACGTCTTTATGAGTTTGAGTTAGAAAAACAACAAGCAGAAAAAGACGGTGTTGAAAAATCAGAAATTGGTTGGGGACATCAAATCAGATCTTATGTAATGCAGCCATATCAGCAAGTAAAAGATACAAGATCAAATATTGGCTACTCTAACGTAGACGCAATACTTGATGGAGATATCACAAAAATCATAGAAGATGTTTTAATCTCTAATTTAAAGTAGTTCTAGTTTAGCTTTTCAAAATTTTGTTTTACCTATTGCATATAGTAGAATATGGACAATAGGTACAAACTACTTTTTCTTCACATTTTTCAAAACTTATCTCTTTTTTTGATAACTCTTTAAGTTCAGAGAATTTTTGAGTTAATAACTCTAGCTTTTTATCTAGTGCAATTTCTTCTTCTAATTTTGTATTATTTAAATCATAATAAAAGGCATTTACTTTATCAGTTTTGTATATCTCACTCATGGCAAGATAATAAAACTCTAATTGGAAATCATTTGATTTTTCATAGTTTTTTAAAGAATCCACCTTTAAAGAAGACGACGTTTTATAATCAATCACTTCATAAGTATCATCATATAAATCAACTCTATCAATCACACCTTTTATTTTTATATCATCAAAAGTAATATTAAAGTTTTTTTCGAGTGCTATAATCTTTCTATTTTCTAATCTTTCTTTATCATAAAGATAAAAATTATAAAGTTTCTTTTTCCAAATCTCTAAGTCAAGTGCTAAAAAAGGATTTGATGTTCTATACTCATAAAATAAATTTTCTATTACTTTATATGACAAATCATTTGTTTCATTTATATAATACTTTTCTAGTATAGAATGAACAATACTACCTAACTCAAAACTTTTTGGTTTTAGTGAAATTGTATGCTCTTTAATTTTTAAAATATATTGAAAATAAAACTTTCTTTTACACTCTAAAAAATTCTTAAATGAAGTTGCTGACCACTCAAATTGAGTCAAGTCAATCTTCTCTATAATATCACCTTCATAATGAGAGATATTATGATTATTATATAAAATATGCTTATATGAGTTATCACTTCTATTTATATCTATTTTTTCTAAAAATAGCTCATTTGCAAATCTTGAGATTTGATTTGTATCTGAATTTACATAAGAGATAAAAAGATTAGAAGATGAATCTATCAATCTTTTATAATAATATTTTTGCAAAGATTCTCTATCATAAGAAGTAGGAAGATTAGCCATGCTTTTTATTTTTGTAGATAAAAACTTATCTTTTATAGATCTTTTTGGAATAAAGTTTTCATTAAAATCACAGATAATAACAGTATCAAAACTAACAGCTCTAGTTTCTAATAATCCTAAGACTGTAATCTTCCCAGAATTAACATCATCAAGAGTTATTTTAGATATTTTTTGTAAAAATATTTTATATAAATCTTTTACTAAAATACTATTTTCAGCTGAAAACAGTAAAATATTTAGTTTATAGATTACTTCATCATATTTTTCAAGTATCTCAACATTGTCTTCATTTGATTTTATAAATGTACAAATAAGTTCAAAATTATCTTTTGTACTGATTTTATTCCAAATAGTTTTTATGTCTTTATCTATGAAGGTTTTATCGATTTTTAAATACTCCAAATTAGAAAGATTTTTAACTTCATCTTCATTTAGATACGAATTTACTGCATATGCAACTTGATATAACTTATAGTTTTTAATATTTCTTCCCATAGCATAATTAAAATACTTCTCATTATCAAATAACTGAAGCCAAGAGGCAAAACTCTCATCAGGTAATACCAATGCAATAGAAGATGGATTAACTCCATTTGCTATAGCTTTTGTGATACTTGATTTAATATATGCTATTTGATTTATTCTTGAATTAAAGCCTTTTATATCTAATGATACAATTTTATTTTCAATTTCTTCTTTTTTTATTAGAGTTTTATTTGTAAGTGATATTTCGTACTTTTTGTTTTCTTCTATTTTCTCTTCTAGAAAGTCAAACTTTTCTAATGATTTTTGATTATATTTATTTGAATAAAAACTAATATTCAAATTAACAAGGGAAGAAATATCTTTTATAATATCAAACTCAACTCTTGTAAAGTAACCTTCAAATACAAAATCTATACAATCAAATCTTTTTAAAAAACTTTCATTAACTTTATAATGCATAGACATATTTATTCTGTCAACACAAGAGTTTTCATCTAATATTTTTATATAATTAGCTCTAATTTCTTCTAAGATTGATAGATGTTCATTGAAGTATTCATAAGTATCTGCATTTCTAATATCATTTATTTCTACTTTTTCACTTGATAATTCAAGAAAAAAACGATAGATATAATCATTTTGTTTTAAAAATTTTGTAAAATTATCTGATATTCCAAGTTTTTTGATATCTGTATTTTTGATAGATTCTTTTAAGTATAAAAATCTTTGCTCTTCATCGATAAACTTTTTATTTTCAAAAGATATCGATTTTTTTAAAAACTCATCAATAGTTAGTATTGATGGGAGCAAAGTATTTTTATTTTTTTGTAAAGAAATATGAGCTCTTACAGCTCTTGATGTTGGAAAAACTAAAAGTTTTTGTTTAAATTGCATTTGTCTTTATAAAAAGAGAACCTGTTATTCCATCTACTTCAAATGTTCCTGTAATATTCCAATTGTTTTTATCTGTTATTTCAAAAGTTGAAGTATATTGTTTATCATTATTTTTAAAATTTTCATTACTTAGTAAAATATCAGATTTATTTGATATACTTTTTGTAATTTTTAGTGCAATATTAACACTCTTTTTTTCATTTGTAATTTTATCACGTACAACTAATAGTATTTTGTTTAAACCATATTTTAGTATATTTTTATGTTCAGACTTTTTTTCTAAAACTCGTTGAGAGTACTTAATATCTTCAGTAGTTAGACCGAAGTTTTTATCATTAACATCTAAACTAAAATTATACTTTTTTAAAAATACTTGATTTGAAATCATAATAGAATTATAGTTTGCATCAACATCTTGATAACTTCTTAAAAAACTTTCATCTTCATTTACAGGTAGCTTAATTGCACTCATAACAGTCCAAATAATCATTCCTAATGTGAATGAAAA
Source organism: uncultured Campylobacterales bacterium (assembly GCA_947503785.1). GTDB lineage: Bacteria > Campylobacterota > Campylobacteria > Campylobacterales > Arcobacteraceae > Poseidonibacter. The sequence goes on from CANNFB010000002.1 coordinate 80,714, forward strand.
TATACTAATAAATAATAAAGGCCAATAATTTCTCTTCATTTACTTTCTTCTCTTTTCTCTTAAAACTACAAAAGTATAAACAAGTAAACCAATTACAACAAGAGTATACATCATCACTCTCCAAATTGTACTAGCTATTTTTCCTTGACTTCCAATACTTGTTTCTAATTCAATATTTTTTTCATCTGCAATTATATCTGCCATAGCAGCATATCCATTTAAACTTGCAGCACTTACTTTCGCATATAATGTATTTTTGTCTTTTGATGCTAACAAAGGAACTACATATCCATCTAAAATATCATCTTTATCAATAATCTTTTCTAAACCTTCACTTACTAATAAGTTTACATGTTGTTCATCAATAGACATAGTCATTAAGGCATATGGCTTTTTTAAAGCTTCTAATACTTTTGTTTCATGATTTTTTAGATAGATAATCTTATCTTCACCTTTTACTTTATCGCCTAATCCATAAGTAGATTTAACATAAAGATAAATATTTACACCTAATTTTTCTCTAGATTCTAAACCCATTTGAGTAATTTTTTCTTTTGCTCTTGGATCAATTAATCCGTCATCACTTAAGATAAACTCATTTGCTAATATATTTTGTGATAAAAAAAATAGGAGTGAAAAAATCACTCCCATTTTTAAATTTTTAATAGTCTTCATTTTAACCTATAAATATTTTTGCGTCATTAAAAAAGCTAAAATATACAGTCATAACCGCAGATACTACTAGTAATAATCCTATAATTTTGTCCATCTTAGCTCCTTTTACTTAGCAAGAATATAATTTTTATTTTGTTCTTCTGGAGTTTTTTGTTTTCTATCTGAGAAAACACTTCCTGAAGTTAAACCATTAATATCTTGGTTAATTTTATAAAAATTTGTTGCTTGATCTTGTTGTACTTTAATACCACTAATAGTTAATACAACTAGTATTGTTAATAACAATACAGTTGCTATTAACATACCAGTAATACCACTTAACTTAAAGATTCCTCTTTCGTTTTCGTTCATTTGTGTATTTCCAGACATCTTACTCTCCTAAACTTCTTAAGTATGCAGCAAGAGCTTTTTGTTGTGTTTCATTTAGTCTTCCGTCAAAACTTGGCATCATACCAAGATTTCCTTTTTTACCATCTTTTAACACAGCAGAAACTAACGCATCATCATATTCTCTGATGTTTGGGGCAACATAAGGCATACCTTCACCATTTGCACCATGACATCCTGCACAAGTAGCATAAGCAGCAGGTTGTTCACCCTTAAATCCACCAGCAACATACTCAGCAATAATTTCAACATCTGGTCCAAAAGCCATACCACCTGGCATTCCACCTGGATATGCAGTTTTTAAGCTATTAGAACCGTTATTGATCACATGAATAACTTGATCTTTTGCAATTCTTTTAGTTAAATCTTGCGCTTTACCTTCAATACCTTCAGCATCAACACCATGACAAGGTGAACACTGAACTAAGAAAGTAGACTGACCCATTGCTTCTAAAGTTTCAGTAGAAGGGTTGTCCCATTTCTTCTCAAACTTAGCATTGTAATCTAGTGCTTCTTCATTCCATTGACCAATTTGTGAAAAGCTATTAATTGGATAACCAATAGTCATATACCAAAACATCCAAATAATTGTTCCAATAAATGCTATAGCCCAACCTGTTGGAACATTATTTTGGTATTCACCAATTCCGTCCCAATTTTCATCTTTTAATTCACCACTAGCTGTATCATTTTTCATTTGATTAACATATTTAAGTGAAACGAATACTGTAATTACAAGAATTGCGATCGCACCTAACATTGTTAAACTATTTATATAATCGTCACCGATAAAAGCATCACCTGCTGCCAAGTAAGTTCCTGCTATTAAAGCGATGACAAGAATAATTCCACCTATAACCATAGATTTCATACTATTTCTCCTTGTTATCTATATTATTTGTTCTTTCTTCAAGAGGAGAAGAGGATGATGCATCATCATGAACTAGGTTTGAATACTTCTCAAAATCTGTTTCACCAGTTTTATCTCTTTTATATATAGAATAAGCATAAGAGTAAAATACAACAAATACAAATAAAATTAAAAAGAACTTCGCATAACCTTGAATGTTCAATAATGTTTCATAATCCATCTTTTAACCTCTTACTTTAAAGAATTTAAATATGCAATTAATGCAACTATTTCAGGAATCTGACCATTTGCAACAGCATCTTTTACAGCTTTGTTTTTCATATCAGCTGCAATAAGTTGCGCATCTGCTTTAGCTTTTGCTATAGCAGTTGTGTGATCACCTAACTCAACGTCAATTTTACCATCACCATCTAAATCTTGATCATATGGAGTAGCAAAAACAGTTTTAACTGTATAAGCTTCAGCATATGCTGTATCTAAATCAGCAATATTCTCAAAGTGATGAGGATATGCTGGCATAACAGTTCCAGGTACAACAGATGCTGGATCCATCATGTGATTTTCATGCCAGTCAGTAGTTCTATAATTACCAACTCTCATTAAATCTGGTCCAGTTCTTTTTGATCCCCATAAAAATGGTCTATCATAAGCGTACTCACCAGATAATGAATACATACCATATCTATCAGTTTCTGATTTAAATGGTCTAATTAGTTGTGAATGACAAGCATTACAACTATCTTTAATATAAACTTGTCTACCAGCTAATTCTAAAACCGAATAAGGCTTAGTACCAACAGTAGGTCTACTTTGTTTTGCAAAATCTGGAATAATTTCAATTATTCCTGCGAATGCAACAAACACGAATACTAGAACCGCAAAGAAAAACGGTCTTTGTTCAAACCAATGAAACATATTTTCTCCTTTTCTTACGCAGCTACAGGTGTAGTGTTTGTAGGTTCTTTATCAAGTACTCTTCCACATTTAATAGTTTTATAAATATTATATGCGAACATAAAGAATCCAATAAGGTACAATAACCCACCAACTGCTCTAATTGTGTAATATGGTTGTAATACAGTTACTGTATCAATGAATGAATAAACTAAAGAACCGTATTCGTCATACGCTCTCCACATCATACCTTGAGTAATACCTGCAATCCACATAGAAGTAAAGTATAAAACGATACCTGTAGTTTGTAACCAGAATTGTGTATCCATTAATGATTTAGAGTAAAGTTCTCTCTTATACATTCTTGGAACCATATGGAATAATGCTGCCATTACCATAAATACAACCCATCCTAAAACACCATCATGAACGTGACCTGGAATCCAATCTGTAAAGTGCGCAATTGCATTTACTGATTTGATCGCTTGAATAGGACCTTCAATAGTTGATAACATATAGAATGTTGATGCTAATACCATAAACTTAATTAGTGTATTAGTTTGTAACTGTTGCCACTCACCTTTCATAGTTAAAAGCATATTAATAGCAGATCCCCATGATGGTAAAATTAATACAACTGACATTACAGAACCCATTGTTTGCATCCAGTCAGGAACAGTTGAATAAAGAAGGTGATGACCACCAGCCCATAAGTAAACAAACATTAATCCCCAGAAAGCTAAAATCGAAAGTTTATATGAATAAACATTTTGACCAGATTCTTTTGGAAGGAAATAATAAATCATTGCAATAATTGGAGTTGTGAAAACAAATGCAACCGCATTGTGTCCATACCACCATTGTACTAATGCATCATTTGTACCTGCATACATAGAAACTGAATGCATCCATGAACCATAACCTGATACTAATGCAGTTGGAACTTCCATGTTATTAAATAAATATAACATTGCAATTGCAATAAAAGTAGCAATGAAGTACCATAATGAAATATACAGAGTTCTCTCTCTTCTAATTCCTATTAAACCAAAAATAGAAACTCCCCATAAAACCCACCATACAACAACTAAAATATCTAATGGCCATTCTAATTCAGCATATTCTTTAGATGTAGTATAACCCATAAATAGAGTTACTACTGCTAAAAGAATAGTGATAAAATAAAGTGCAAAATGTAATTTTGCAATACCCATTAAAAATGGAGATTCTTTTAAAGAAACTTTTAATACTCTTTGCCCAATGTAATACCATGAAGCAAAAACACCACTTAAAGTAAAACCAAATGCAACACCATTTGTGTGTAAAGGTCTTAATCTACTAAATGTACCATACTCCCCAGCTAAGTTATTTAACTCAGGAAACGCCAATTGAAACGCAAGTACAACACCGATCGTCATACCTATGATACCAAACAAAATTGTTGCAAATGTAAAGGCTTTTGCAACTGAGTAATCGTACTCAATTTGTGCACCGTTTTGCATCAATCTCCTCCTACTAATTTTATATACAAGTCACAATACGTCACTTATGAATTGATATTAACTAAAGTGCTCTAAAATTTTACTTAATTTTAGTACAATTTAAGAATAATATTTAGATAAAAATAATATTAAGTAGTAAATAGATAATGATTATTATCACAAAGTTTACTTGAGTACCAGTATTTCATAATATTCTAATAGTTATAACTTGTACTTATAATCTAAATTTTAAGTAGATTTAGTAAAAGAGATACTTTTTGTCCTATTTAGCTATTTCTAGGATATCTTATAATCATAACTATTATCAAAATTATTATCTGTTTAAGAAATTTATAATTTATAATTTATAAATATTAATAAATATTTTTTTAGTTTAAGTTTATTTTTTTTAATTCAACTTACAAAAAAATAATAATTTTACACCTTTCTAATCCAAGTAAAAAGTATAATTATATGAGTAGATTAATTCCAGTTTTTAATAGCTATTTGAGTCTCTCTTTGCATAGTTTTTTTCTTCAAATCTTCTCTTTTATCATGAAGTTTTTTACCTTCTGCCGTTGCTATTTGAACTTTTACCTTATTTCTATCATTGAAATACATTTTTAAAGGAACAATAGAGATACCATCTTTTGTAACTTTTACAAAAAGTTTTGCAATTTGCTTATTATGTAAAAGAAGCTTTCTCTCTCTTCTTTCATCAGGTCTATATGTAGTGTGAGCAGTACTTAAATGTGAAATATGCATATTAAACAAAAATACTTCACCTTTAATAATACGAACAAATGAATCTTTTAAGTTTGCACGTCCTTCTCTTAAAGCTTTAACCTCACTACCTTCTAAAACAATACCAGCTTCCATTGATTCCATAATTGTGAAATCATGAAAAGCTTTTTTGTTTTTAAAAACTAAATTCTTTTTTTCTTCTTTTTTCTTAGCCATTGTTTACCTTAAAAAATGAACTTCCACTACCACTAAAATACCAATCTTTTTTAGCATAAGCTTTTAATTCTGGTTTTGTCGTAATTGCAGGTTCATATAAATCGTTTGCTTCATTTATATTAAACTCATTTAAAATAGCTAAAGAGTTCATTGATAATAATCTTTTTGCATCTTCTTTTGAAATTTGCTTGTAAAACTTTTCTCTAAATTCTTTAAATATCAAACCTGTATCACATTCTATTTTAGGTGTAATTGTATCTATATTTAAAATATCTTCATCAAACTTTTTTACAATCTCTCCAATACCCGTAACATTCGCACTATTATACTCATACACAAAGAAAGGAACATCTGCTCCAATTCGTACTGCAATATTGCAAAGCTCATCTTTTGATAAGTTTAACTCGCAATATTTATTTAGCATAATCAAAAAAGTTGCAGCATTTGAGCTTCCACCACCTAATCCTGCAAACTCTGGTATATTTTTTTCTACTTTAACACTATAAGTTTTAAAAAACTCTTCAACACCTTTGTACTTTTTGAGTAAGGCATAAGCTTTATATATAGTATTAGATTCTAGTTTACACCCAAAACTTCCTATAATGTCAAAGTCATTTTTATTAGTTTCAATAAAAGATATTTCATCATACAAATTATGTACTCGTACAAATCTTGAAACAAGTTCATGATAATTATCTCTTTTATCTGCAATTTTTAAAAAAATATTTACTTTTGCATAGGATTTAAAAGTAATCATCGAAGTACCTTATTTAATAAATAGTTAACTTCCTTATCAATAATTTCAATAATACTAAAGAAGTCATCAAAAACGATTAGATATTTTCCATCTTCTTTTGTTTCTAAATAATCTAGTGAAATCTTTTTTCCATCAAATAACCATTCTTTAGTTCCTAAATATTTTACAGTAGGAATATCTAAATAATCTAAAGGATTTAAATCTTTTTCATTTTCATAAAAAAACTTTCCTTCATTTAATCTTTCAAGAAAAGATAAAGTACCACTAGTATTTAATCTTTTACACAATATTTGTGCTAATGACCTAATATATGAACCTTCACTAACACTTGCTTCAAAAGTTATAAAAGGATGATTATAGTTTATAAATTTTGTATCAATAATATTCATAATTGATTTCTTCATCTCAAACTCAACACCTTCTCGTGCTAAATCATAAGCTCTTTTACCATCAATCTTTTTTGCGGAAAACTTTGGTGGAGTATATTCAATCTCACCTTTTAGCTTTTCAATCTCTTTTATTATTGTTTGCTTATCTAAAATTTTTGATTCATTTATACTTGTTACATTTTCTATATCAAAAGAATCAGATTCTACTCCTAACCAAATAACAGCTTTATATGTTTTTGGAGTTTTACTTAGGTACTTAAATAGTTTTGAATATTGTCCAAAAGCTACAATTAGACATCCGCAGGCAAAGGGATCTAGTGTTCCACTGAAACCTGCTTTTTTATTTTTGTATTTTCTTTTAATTTTATTTAAATATGAATTAGAAGATGTAAAAATTGGTTTTTTAACAACCACTAACTTATTTAGTGGTTCTTTATTATAAAGTCTTTTTTGCATTGTTATCTTGGCTTAATTATATTTTTTCTACGAAAGATGATAATATATCTCTTGATGTTCCACCAAAATTAATTGTAAGTTTATAGTCTTTTCCAGCTTTATTAGCTTTTTGTACTCTTCCCATACCAAAAATTTTATGTTGAATTAAATCACCTTTTCTATAAGCAGAATGTTTTTCAATTGTCAAAGAACCTTTAATTAATCCTGATTCACTTAAAAATCTACTTTTTTGCAAAAGAGCACGCTTTCCTTTATAAAATCTCGAATGAACAAAAGATAGAGTTAAATTATCCATAGCTCTTGTAATTGCAACATATCCAAGTCTTCTTTCTTCTTCAATATCAGAACCATCTCCTGTTAAAGGAAAAAATCCTTCTTCAAGTCCTATAATAAACAAGTTTCTAAACTCCAAACCTTTTGAAGCATGAATACTCATCATAGAAATAGCTTCACTATTATATTCACCATTTTCACTCTCTAAGGCAATTTCATTTAAAAAATCTTTTAATTCCAAATGAGGATTTTGCATAAAGTAATCTCTTATATACCCATAGAATTCATCAACATTTCCTTGTCGTTCAAAACCATCTGGAATATTGTCATAAGAGGCTCGATAATCAAATGTATCTTCAAAAGAATCTAAGAACTTCATTTTAGATTCCTCTAAAACATCTTTTAAATCCATTATAGAAGCTTCAAATACTTTTAGTGTTCTTGAATTCTTTTTACCTACAATTTCTGCCAACTCTTCAGGACTTAACTCTTGAATTAGTTGAAAAATAGGCTTAGTAGTTTGGATTGACCTAGCTTCAAGCTTATCAATTGTAGTTTTACCAATACCACGTTTTGGCTTATTTACAATTCTTTTTAAAGAGAAGTTATCATTTGAATTTGTAAGTATTCTAAAGAACGCTATTAAATCTTTTATTTCAGCTCTCTCATAGAATTTCATTCCACCTACAAGTTTATAGTTTAATCCAGCTTTATTAAAACCTTCTTCAAGTGATCTGGAAAGTGCATTAACTCTAAATAATACAGCAATATCTTTTGCACTAGTTCCATTATCTAATAATGATTTAATATCATCAATTAGTTTTCTAGTTTCTTCATTTTCATCATGTGATTCATAAACTTTTATTGAATCACCTTTTTTTCTTGTACCTACTAGCTTTTTCCCTAACCTATCACGATTATGTTCAATTAATTGATTTGCATGATTTAATATCGTATCTGTTGATCTATAATTTTTTTCTAGTTTTACAACTTTTGTATCTTCAAAATCTTTTGAAAAATTTAAGATATTTTTAATTGTTGCACCTCTCCAACCATAAATACTTTGGTCATCATCACCAACAACACAAAGATTATTATGAGTTGAACATAATAATCTTAATAGTCTGTATTGAAGTTCATTTGTATCTTGGTACTCATCAACCATAATATATTGATATCTTTGACTTGTTTGAGCTGCTAGTTTTTCATTCTTTTTTAAAATTTCGTAAGGTAAAAGCAATAAATCATCAAAATCAACTAAATTGTTTTTTAATAAATATTCTTGATATTTTTGATAAACAATTGCAATTTGTTGATATAGTTTTAATTGAGCAGCGGCAATTGCTTCAGTTGGAGAAATTAATGTATTTTTATATTTTGAAATCTCTGAAACTAAAAGGGCTGTTGTGATTTCTTTATCTATTGATTTTATAATTCTTTTCTTGTCATCTGTATCAATTATAATAAAATTGTTTTTTCTTCCTAATTCACCCATATGAAATTTAAGAAACAATAATCCAAACTTATGAAAAGTACATAATAAAGGGGGAGTATTTAATGATGCTTGATCAATTAAAGAATAAGCTCTTTCTCTCATTTCTGAAGCTGCTTTATTAGTAAAAGTTAACGTTAATATTGAACTTGGGTCTATTCCAATTGAAATTAAATAAGCTAATCTAGTGGTAATAGTTTTTGTTTTTCCCGAACCTGCACCTGCAAGTATAAGTAGTGAACCATCAATATGCTCAGCTGCACTTTTTTGCGAATCATTTAATAATGATAATAAATTTCCAGACATTTCTTCTCCCGTAATATATAATTATACCATATCTTAAATAAATTCATTATCCTTAATTATTCTATGTATAAATAAATGTTATGATAAACATAAATTTTTACACGGAGGATATAATGCTAACAGATTTTGCTAAATTACAGACATTTCTAACTGTTGTTAGAGAAAAGTCTTTTTCAAAAGCTTCAGCAAAACTTGGTATTTCACAACCTGCGGTTACACAACAAATGAGATTTATTGAAGATTACTTAGATGTTCAAGTAGTTGATAGAAAGAAGAATGGTATTAGACTTACAAAAGAAGGTCAAATGCTGTATTCTATTGCTTTAAAAATAGAAAAGTGTGTTACTAATGGAGAAAAGGAATTACTTAAGATTATGAATAAAGATGTAACTTTTATATTTGGTGCATCATTTATTATTGGGAATTATATATTACCAAGATTTTTAAATAATTTAAAAGAGAATATTAATAATGAAGTTTCAATTAATGTTTCTGTTTCACATGAAGCAATAGAAGATTTATTAGATAAAAAAATAGACATTGCTTTAGTTGAAAACTATGTAACTAATGATGATATTATTTATAGAGAATGGATGGAAGATGAAATAGTAATTTTCTCAAATCAGAAACTACCAGCAAAAGCTAAAGCTGAAGATTTATTATCATACAAATGGGTATGTAGAAATCCTGAATCAAATACAAGACTCTTATTTAAAGAAAATCTTGATAAAGCTAACTTTCCTGATTGTGATACTTTTGATGTTACAAGTGAAGTTACAAGTGCTACAACTATTGTACAAACAGTTCTACACTCAGATAAAAATATCACACCTACAGTTTCAATAGTTTCTAGAAATGCAATTGATTCTTTATTAAAATCAGGTGCATTATTTGAATCAAGAATTAGTAATCAAAAAATGACAAGAAAATTATATATAGCATATAGAAAAGATAGAAAACATGATGCATTTATTGACAATGTAGTTGATTATCTACTTAAAATCAAATAATTATTAGGTTTCTTCCTAATAATTATCTTGTTAACTTTTTATTAAAAGTTTTTATATAATCTATTTTTGACCTATCTAATATATAAACTTTTCCACCATCATTATGAGAAGTAATAAATTTAAATCCTAATCTTTCTGATAATTTTTTACCTTCAAGAGAATATACATTGATAATAATTGATTCTAAATTCTTATACCTTAGTAGTATTTCAATAAATGAGAATAATAGTCTTCTTAATAATTGTGGTTTTCTAAAATCTTTTTCAATAACAATAGTAGGAACATATATGTATTTAATATTTTTAATATTATTAGTTCCATTTTTTAAATCTACTTCGTTTAGAATACCTTTTTTCATTAATTCATATTCTGAAGTATTAATAGCAATACCACCAATATGTGCAATGATTATTCCTGATAATACAAAAGCTAAATATAGCTCTTTATTTTTTGTTCTAATGTCAATCCAATGTTTAATTTCATCATTATCTATTTTATAATTCTCAATTAACTTAGCTGATAAGCGTACAGAGTCAAGAACAACATCGTAGATACTCCAATGATTTTTTTCAAAATCTTGGTAAGTATATAAATATGCATTATTGATATTTTCTAAATAGAAAGCTTTTAAGTAAGTATAAAAGTATTCACACATTTCGGGATCACTAAGTAAGAAATATGTATAAATGATTTCTATTGTAACTTCTTCATTAATAAGTGCATTGTTTTTTATAATTTGATTTTTAATAAATGCTAGTCGTTCTATTTTATATTTTGAACTATCTTCTTTAAGTATTTTATCTATAACTTCAAGTAAAAGATTTTTATTATTTTGAAAGTCTTTATTTTCAATTATGTTTAATAATATCTCTTTGTTTATCATGTTTTTCTTTTCCATTTTTTTAAAAATATTATAATGATTAATACAAATAAAGAAATAGATAAAGAATAATTTTTTGTAGAAAAATCTTTTAAGAAACCATATACTTCAAAAATAAAAACAATAAGTGCAATGCTAAATAAGATTATGTTTTCTTGCTGTAGCTCAATTGTCTGTTTAACATTAATTTTATGATTTATAAAATCTTGATACTGCTTATATTGATCATATTTTTCTTTTGTTTCAAATTTTATTTCTAATTCATTAGCAAGGTTTTGCGCAGAAATATATTTAAAAATACTAATATCCCAAAAGGCAACAGTTTTACTAAACTCATCATATAAAACATCTAATTCGTTTATATCAATTTTTTCTTTTTTAGTTAACTGTTTTAGCATCTTATTATTTGCTCTATTTATTGCACATTCTTTAAACATTAAAACTTCCATAATAAATAAAAAGATGATATCACTTTTTAATTTATTTGTATAATTCTTTCTTTTATCGATTCTTATTACAGTATTTTTTGCAGCATATAAATCACTACTGTTATATTGTGCAATATTTTCATTTGTATTTTTAAAATATTTATCTGGTTTTAATGAAGCATTCATTGCTTGAGAATCAAATGTTTCATTTGCAAAATAATTAGGATATAAAGCATCATCTATTTCTTTGTTCGCTGAAATACAAGCCTTATTACTACCTAGATAATCTAAGTTATATTTAGTTTTTAGATATTTGTCTAAAGAAATATCTTTATTATCAATACATATCTTAATATTGTTTTGAGAAAGTCTATCTAGCATTTGAGAAATTTCGATTTTTGTTTTAAAGAAAATAACAGTAATAATTGTAAGACCCGTTATTTTATCATTACTCATAAATAAATGTGCTTCTTCAGTTTTATTTACATCTAAAGACTCATTATCGTCTAAATAATAAAAATCAAAAGAATCTAAATAAGTTCTTTGTATTTCTTTCCCAATATTACTTGTAATTTCTAAATCAAATTGTTTGTTTAGGAGATTTAAATATTTTTCTGAAAAATTATTCTTTTTATTAGATTGAATATCTTTTTTGTTTAAATTATTATATGTAAAGAATAAATATAAATTACCATCAAAAACTTCTTTCATTATCTACTCCTATTACAATAGATAAATCAAATTTTATCTATTATAATTAAATATTTTAATAATTAAACCCTACTTCTTCCAAAGCTAATCTAATTTTTTTCATTTGTGTATGCTTATCTCTACACCAATCTGGTGATAATAAACTATCATCATTAATTCCAGCTGTTATTCTTTGAACTGAAATATGAGAAGGTAAATCAACAATTGACTTAACAACAGTATCAATATACAACTCTTCACTAATTGGAGTAAATCTACCTTTTCTAAACTCATTTGTAAGTAAAGTATTTTTAACTACATACAAAGGATGAAATTTAACAGAATCTACATCAAGTTCAACTGCTTGTTTAAAAGTTTCCAGCATCATTTCTTGAGTTTCATTTGGAAGTCCATAAATTAAATGTCCACAAACATTTAAACCTTTTTCTTTACTTCTTCTAATCCAGTATTTCATATTTTCAACATTATCACCACGATTAATAGTTTCTAATGTTTCATCATAAAATGATTGGATTCCATACTCAATCCAAATCTCTTTATCTTTTGATAACTCTTTTAGATAATCTAAAATCTCATCAGTAACACAATCAGTTCTTGTACCAATACTAAGTCCTATAACATTATCAAAACTCAAAGCTTTTTCATATAAAGCTTTTAATGTATCAAAAGGAGCATATGTATTTGTAAAAGATTGAAAATAAACTATAAACTTTTTAGTTCCAGACTTATTACCAAGTCTTTGCTTTGTAGCGTTAAACTGTAACTCTAATTGTTTTAATTGATTATCTAAATATGGATTTTCATTTATTCTTGGGTTTAATTTAAACTTTGTTTTCTTTTCTTGTAAATTAGGAGAAAAAGAGTCATTCTCACAAAAAGAACAACCACCTTTTGCAACAGTTCCATCAATATTAGGACAGGTAAATCCTGATATTGAAATAGGAACTTTATATACTTTTTCACCAAATTTATTTTTGAAATATCTTCCAATAGTTAAAACATTTTTTAATTCATTCATTTTACTCTTTTACGAAATAGTCCCCATCAAAGCTTTCTAAGGCATAATTTCTATCATTACCAATTGCATTTACTAAATCATCAACAGATAAATACTCTAAAGAATCAGCTTCAATATAATCTTTTACTTCATCTTTTGACATATTATTAGAAATAAGTTCTTTTTTATTAGGAGTATCAATACCATAATAACAAGGGAATTTAATCTCAGGAGATGCAACTCTAAAGTGAACTTCTTTTGCACCTGCATCTTTAAGCATTTTAACAATTCTTTTAGATGTAGTACCACGAACAATAGAATCATCAATAACAAGTAATGATTTACCTGAAATCAAAGATCTCATAGGTGAAAGTTTCATTCGTACTTTTAGGTTTCTCATTTCTTGTGTTGGCTCAATAAAAGTTCTACCAACATAGTGATTTCTAATTATTCCATATTCAAAAGGAATTCCACTTTGTGCTGCATAACCAAGTGCTGCAGGAACTCCTGAATCTGGAACAGGAATAACCATATCATATTTAACTTTTGATTCAGTATCATTTTTAGCTAAAGCTCTACCCATATTTTCTCTTGATTTATATACATTTTTACCATCAATCTCAGAATCAGGACGAGCAAAATATACATATTCAAAAGCACAAGGTCTAAACTCTGGCTCAAAAAGTTGAATTGATTCTGGCTCTTCATAATCTTCACTAAAGATTAACATCTCTCCTGGTTTAACATCTCTTATAAATGTAGCATCAACTAAATCAAAAGCACATGTCTCAGAAGCAACTATATAACCACCTGATTTTAATTTTCCTAGTGATAATGGTCTAATACCGTATTTATCTCTTATTACAAATTGTTTTGATCTTGATTGAACAATAAAACAATATGCTCCTACAGTTCTATCTAATGCTTCTTTAATTCTATCTCTTAATCTATCTTTAGTATTTTTAGCAATAAGATGAATTAAGTTCTCAGTATCCATTCCTGTTTGAAAAATAGCACCTTTATCAATTAGATCTTTTCGTACTTCATCTTTATTAATTAAATTTCCATTGTGAACAATAGATATTTCACCAAGCTTATACTTAGCAAATACAGGTTGAGCATCTAAAATAGAATCTCCACCAGCAGTTGAGTATCTGTTATGACCAATAGCCATATTACCCTTTAGTATTTTTAATGCAGACTCTTTGAATACATCTGAAACTAAACCTCTATTTTTTATCGTGTGAATCTTTCCATCACATGAAGAAGAAATACCAGTTGCCTCTTGACCTCTGTGTTGCATTGCAAAAAGAGCTAAAGAAGCTAGTCTAGCAGCATTATCATTACCATAAATTCCAACTATTGCGCACATTTATTTAACCTTATAAAAAAGAAAAAGTGAAAGTGAAAATATCTTTTTTCTTTTAGTTTTATTTTATTTTATTGTTTACTTTCTATAGACCTAAAGCATCATTGATTGAGTATAATTTTGGTTCTTTTCCAATAATCCATTTAGAAACTTTAATAGCACCTTTTGAAAAAGTGTTTCTTGATGTTGCTGTATGATTTAATTCTAAAAATTCACCATCATTATACAAGCCAACTGTATGACGACCTACAATGTCCCCACCTCTTAATGCCATAACTGCGATTTCATCTTTAGTTCTAGCACCAATTTGCCCATCTCTACCTGAAACTCTAACTTCATCAAGATTTAATTCTCTAGCATTTGCAGCATGTTCTGCAAGTGTAAGAGCTGTTCCAGAAGGAGAATCAACTTTATGCTTATGATGTTGCTCAACAATCTCAATATCAAAATCTCTTAAAGTTTTAGATGCAAGGGCAACTAGTTTATTTAAAACAGCAACACCTAAACTCATATTTGTTGCATATAAAATTGGAACTAATTTACTAGCTTCAAATAATAAATTTTGCTGATGTTTAGTAAAGCCTGTAGTAGCTATTACTAAAGGTTTTCTAGCACCATTCTCAACAACTTCTGTTAATAAAGCTTCAGTAGCACCTGGTGCAGAAAAATCAATAATTACATCTGAAGAATCAAATAATATTTTCATATCATTTGTAACAACCGTATCTTCAGGTAATTGCTTTGTTAATTTATCAAAAACATGAACTGCAGCAACTCTTGCTTGCTCATCATGTTCTAAATCATCAATTAATAATGAACCTACTCTTCCAGTACTTCCTAGAATTCCAACTTTAATCATATTTTATAGTTTCCTTTTTATCCAATATATTCAATAATATTAACAGCAGCAGTAGCACCATCACCAGCTGCACAAACAACTTGTTTTGAAGCTTCAATTCTAATATCACCAGCTGCATATAAACCAGGCACATTTGTTCTCATTCTTAAATCAACTATAACTTCTCCAGCTTCATTAGTAGCACATAAAAATGATTCATCTTCTTGTTTTAAAGGATCGTTTAGTACATTTCTTCCAACAAATACAAATACACCAGGTGTTGGTAAATCTCTTATTTCACCAGTTATTTTTGACTTAACTTTTAGTCCTAATACTCCAGAGACATCACCAAATGCTTCTTCAATATCAACGTTTGTAACTTCTTCAATATTTTCAGCTGCTTTCATATGTGCAATTGTTGAAGGAGCTGCTCTATAGGTATCACGTCTGTGTACTAAATAAACTTTTGAACACATTTTAGATAAGTAAACTGCTTCTTCTAAAGCCGAATCACCTCCACCTACAACTGCAACTTCTTTTCCTTTATAGAAAAAACCATCACAAGTAGCACAAGTAGAAATACCTCTACCAAATAATTCATCTTCACCTTTAAATCCAGCACGTCTAGGAACAGAACCTGTTGCCATTAAAACAGTTTTGGCCTCTTGAGTTTTTCCATCTGCTGTTGTAAGTGTAAAAACTTCATCTTTTTTCGTTACAGACATAACTTGATTCATTTCATGTTTTAAACCAAATCTTTTACATTGTTCTGGCCAATTTTCCATTAAATCCATTCCAGTTACAATTTCGCTTTGCCCTGGATAATTCTCTATTTCTGAAGAACCTGTGATTTGTCCACCAGGCATTCCCATTTCAAACATTGTAACGTTATTTAAACCACCTCTAGTTGCGTAAAGTCCCGCTGTTAATCCTGCAGGTCCTCCGCCAATAATTGCTAAATCTAACATATCAATTCCTTATATTTTATTGTTTATAATTTATAGTATTTATTAAAAAGCTAATAATACTAAAATCTTTGTAAGTTACAGTTTAATTAAAAGCTTTTAACTATTGGATATATTTTATCTTTTAATAATTTATATCTAATTTAAGTCTGTTTATTCTAACTTTACACTTTTATTCAAAGAGTATCCCATTCCTTTTGTAATTACAATTGAATCAGATGGAATTTTCTTTCTTAGTCTTTTTATCATTGCTCTAATATTCGTAAGATTTGTATCATCACCTTCCCATACATACTCTTCTATCTCTTCATAAGTTGCTACATGGTGTAAGTTTTTTGAAAAAAGTTCTAAAAAAAGTATCTCTTTTTTTGTTACTTCAATTTCTTTTTTATTTTCATATAAAATATGATTTATAAAATCAAACTCATAGACCTCATCAAATTTTAAAAATCTTTTTTGTATTAGACATAACTTTTTTACTTTTTGAACTAATTCTAAAATATAGAAAGGTTTTTTTATATAATCATCACAACCTAATTCATAAGATTTTTGTACTTTTTCTAAATCATGATTTGAACTAATTATAATTACAGGAGTATTTTTATGATTAATTCTTAATAATTCAAGAAGTGATATCCCATCAATTTTAGGAACATTAATATCTAAAATAAAACAATTATAGCCATTGTCAAGTGCATTTAAAGCCTCATCTCCATCAATAAATGTATCAATTTTATAGTTCTCTTTTTCTAAAGCCATTTTCATTACATTTAATAATCTTTCATTATCTTCTAATATTAATATTTTCATTATACACTCCCTAAAGTCATTTTAAAACAAGCTCCATCTTTTATATTTTCTACTTCTATTTTACCATTCATTTTATCTTCTATTATCATTTTTGCCATATATAAACCAATTCCATGTCCATCTTTTTTTGTAGAATAATATGGCCTAAAAATCTTTTTTAGCTTGGGTGTTTCAATACCTCCCGCATTATCTTGTATTTTAATTAAAAGTTTTTTGTTTTCATTATAAAACTTAATATCTATTTTTCTATTTTTTAAATCATTCTTCAATAACTCATCTTTAGCATTATTAATAATATTTAAAACTGACTGCATAAATTCGTTTCTATATCCATATATATTTGTATTTGTATTTTTTAATACTTCTATATTTACATTTATATAGTTATATTTAATATTATGATTAACAATTTCAAGTATTGAAACTATTGATTCTTTTGCATCAAATACTTTTTTTTCATTTGATGGAACAATAAAATTCTGAAAGTCATTAATTGTATTATTCATATAATCAACTTGTGTCATTATATCTTTTACATAGGACTCATCTTCACTTGTATTTGTATTTGAAGAATAAAAACTCTCTTGTGCTATAGTAGTAATTTCCACTAATGGTGATTTCCACTGGTGTGCAATGGATGAGAATATTTCTCCAATTTCTGCTAGTTTTGATTGTTGAATAACAAATTCTTGGTTTTTTTCTTGCTCTAATTCAAACTTTTTTTCTTTTGTAACATCTGTAAAAATTGTAACTGTTCCTGATTCTTTTGTTTTGCTATCACAGTAAGAAGCTTGCTTAATAAAATATATCTTATTTTCATTTTTTGAAGTTTGAAAGTTAAAAAAGTTATTTTGTTTTTTATCTTCTTCATATTTATCTAATATGTCTATAAGTTTTAAAGCATTTTTATTATCTTTAAAGTCATTTAGTTTTTTTCCATATATATCTAAATTTTTTAAACCAAGAAAATTAAAAAACTTTTTATTTGAATCAACTATTTCTCCATCTTTATTTTGCCAAAAGATTGGGCTTTCAATTGCATTCAAAAGTACTGAGTCAAACTCTATTCTTTGAATAAGAATTTTTTCTGTTTTCTTTCGTAAATATATATTATGAAATAATCCAATTATTAAAAGAACTAATATAGGAGATATTGTAAATACAAAATCTATTAAGCCTCTATTTTTATCATAAAAAGTTAGTCTTCTATTTACTATTTTATAGTCATGAGGTACTTGATTTACAGCGAGAGTAAACTGATCTAATTTTTTGGCATCAAATACATAGTCAAAATCATTAAAACCTTTAATCTCATAATTTTTATTTTCTATAATATCTAAAGCCATTAATCCTGCAGAATTTCCAAACTTCACTAAATCAACTATTTTCCCACCAACAGCACCTTTTTTATTAAAAATAGAATCAGTAATAAATACAGGAACTTTAGAGTTTTTTATAAATTTCTCTATAGCTTGATTTTTATTTAATTTTCCATCACTATCTTTATAAAAACGAATAAATAAAATACCACTATTCTCTTCATATTTTGAAAATCTTTTTTCTAAGTCTTTTAAACTATTTTCCCTTAAATAAATTAGTTTATATTTATTATGAAACTTATCAAATAACTCTTTTATCAAAGGCTCGGTATGCTTGGCATTTATACTTTTGTCATTTATTACATATAGTTTTTTAATAGTAGGAATTATTGTTTCAATTAATTTTACATTAGCAGATAAATCTCTTTTTTCAAGTAATGCAGATACTTTTTTTTCAACACCATGTTTTCTTGCTTTCATTTCTGAGAAATTTTCAATTCCAACAGCTAAAATAGCTTCATCAACAAAAAACTCATCATAGTTTTCTAAAACAAAATCATAAGCAAATCTATCAACTGCTATTACTAAATCATACTTACGATTTTGAAGTTGAACTTTATAAAGGTTTTTTAAGTTTTTAAAATACTCTTGGGATGTTATTCTTTTTGAATCCATATATAACAAGTTAAAATCTATATCTTGATATTTGTGGAGTTCTTCTTCTAGTCCAGAAATTATCTTATCACTAAATTCATAACCTTTATGATAAGAATTAATAATTAAAATTGAGCTATTTGCAAAAAGAAAAGTTGACAAAAAGAAAGTACAGAAAATGAAATAAATGATTAATAGTTTTTTCATGAAGTAATTATAGTAGATTATTGCTAACTATTAGATATAAAAAAAGGTATCAAGAAAACTTGATACCTCTTACAAATTATTTACAAGTTATTTAAAGAATTGCATATCCTAGAAGAACTAACGCTCCTAGATAAATAGCTCCAAAAATAGCTCCTAATTTCCACCATGTAGCTTGATCTATGTACCCTGCTCCATACCAAATAGGTGATGGTCCAGTTGCATAAGGTGTTAAAATTCCCATAAGTCCTAAAGAACCTACTAATAATAAAGCTAAAGGTTGAATCATTTCAGCTGGTAATAAATTAACAGCCACTCCTAAGAATAGTGGTAATAGTGCAACTGTATGTGCAGTAACACTTGCAAAGAAATAATGGAACACAAAGAATAGCACAACTAAAAGTATCACTATCGAAACAGGATCCATTCCAACTAAACCACCTGAGATTAAACCTGCTGCCCATTTTAGAAATCCAACTTGTTTTAAACCAGAGGCCATGGCAACTAAAGTAGCAAACCAAATAAATACATTTATAGCAGCTTTATTCGTGATAACATCTTCCCAAGTAATAACATTTGTTAAAACAAGTAAACATAATACTGCAAGAGCAGCTGTTGTTCCATTTACTCCAATTTGTTTACCAAATATCCACATAACAAGTGCTAATATGCCAAGACCTAACATAATTAACTCTTTTTTACTAACAGGCCCCATAGCAACTAACTCTTTTGCAGCCCAAGCAGGTGCTTCAGGAGATTTTTTTTGTTCAGGTGGATAAACTATATAAGTTAAGTAAGGTACTAAAAGAAATAATGGAATCATTATAATTGCTAATGTACCAAACCATTGACCCCATTCAATCATAATTCCTGTACTTTTTTCTACTAAAGAAACTGCAAGTAAATTTGGTGCAAGTGCAGTTAAAAACATAGAACTAGTTACACAAGTTGCTGCAATTGCTACCCATGAAATATATGAACCAATTTTTCTAGGTTCATTTTCAGGAGTTGAATTAAACATTTGAGGAATGTTAATTGCTATTGGGAAAATAGTTCCTGCACTTCTTGCTGTATTTGAAGGCATGAAAGGTGCTAAGATACCATCAGCAAATGCAACAGCATAACCAAGCCCTAAAGTTGTTTTTCCAAGCACTTTTACAAGTAGTAAAGCTATTCTTTTTCCTAAACCTGATTTTCTATAACCAAGTGCGAACATAAATGCTGCAAAAATTAGCCAAATTACTCCATTTGAAAAGCCACTTAAAGCCCAAGTTCTACTAGCTTTTGCAGTCTCTCCAACAAGTCCAAATGTTGCAGCGAAAGAAACTCCAATTAAACCTATTAATGCAGCTGGAATTGGTTCTAAAATCAATCCTACAATCACTCCTAAAAATAGTGCGAAGAAATAGTGTGCATTTACACTCAAACCTTCAGGTGTTGGTAAAACAGCAACTACTATCGCAATTATAATAGGTAGTGCCATTTTCATATTGTTACTTAGTGTCATAATAAACTCCTTATTTGTTTATTTAATTTATTTATATTGAAATAATAAAGAAGAGATATGACCTTAATATGACTTTTAGAATGAAATATATTTCATTTTGTTAATTTAGCGTTTTACAAGTTGATAGATTTTGGGCATAAAAAAAGGCAAGACTACAAAAGTCTTACCTTTTTTTTAAAAATTGATAGTATTTATTACATTAATGAGTTAATTTTGTCAGTAAATGCTTGTTTAGATGAAGCACCAACCATTTGATCAACAACTTCACCATCTTTCATAAAAATGATAGTAGGAATAGATCTGATTCCATATTTAACTGCTAAATCTTGCTCTTCATCTGTATTTACTTTACAAATGTTTGCTTTTCCTTCAAACTCTTCTGCTAATTCTTCAATTACAGGAGCGATCATTCTACAAGGACCACACCATGGAGCCCAAAAGTCAACCATTGAAACACCTTTATTAGTGATTTCTTCAAAGTTTGCTGGAGTTAATTCTGTATATTTACTCATTTTATTTCCTTTTGATTATTAAATTTTATTTCCGTTTATTTAAAAAAATTATAAATTAAACTCGTTTAGTATAACTTTAAATAACTTAAAATAAGTTTTATCTATATCTTAATTCTTTACTAATCTTTTATAAATCAATTTTTTGATAATATATTTAAAATTTAACACGGATGATTCACATGGATATTAGAAAAGAGTACTTAGAATTTTTTAAAGATAAAGGACATGACATTATTTCTTCAATGCCATTAGTTCCTGATGACCCAACACTTATGTTTACAAATGCTGGTATGGTTCAATTTAAAGATATTTTCACAGGAGCAATTCCTAAACCTGCAAACCCAAGAGCGACTTCTTGTCAACTATGTATAAGAGCTGGTGGGAAACATAATGACTTAGAAAATGTTGGATATACAGCACGTCATCATACGCTATTTGAAATGTTAGGGAACTTCTCTTTTGGAGACTATTTTAAAAAAGATGCTATTGCTTATGCTTGGGAGTTTATTACTGTAAATCTTGAACTTCCTATAGATAAATTATGGGTAACAATTCATGAAAGTGATGATGAAGCTTATGAATTATGGCAAGAACATATTGATGCTTCAAGAATCAAAAGATTTGGAGATAAAGATAACTTCTGGTCTATGGGAGATACAGGTGCTTGTGGACCATGTAGTGAGATATTTTATGATCAAGGTCACGAAAACTTTAATACTAGCGAAGATTGTTTAGGTGGAGAGGGAGATAGATTTTTAGAAATCTGGAACCTTGTATTTATGCAATATGATAGACAAAAAGATGGAACATTAACTCCACTTCCTAAACCTTCAATTGATACAGGTATGGGACTTGAAAGAGTTATTGCTATTAAAGAAGGTGTTTTAAATAATTTTGATTCATCAAATTTCCAACCAATAATTAAAAAGATTGAAGAGTTAGCAGGAAAAACTGCAAATAGTGAGACTATTGGTTCATTTAGAGTAATCGCAGATCACTTAAGAGCAACATCATTTATGTTATCTCAAGGTATTTTATTTGGAAACGAAGGGAGGCCTTATGTTTCTAGAAGAATTTTAAGACGTGCTGTTAGACATGGATATTTATTAGGGTTTAGAAAACCATTCTTAGCAAAAGTATATGATACTTTATGTGATATTTTAGGTTCACATTATCGTGATTTAAAAGAACAAGCTGATTATATAAAAGAACAATTAACTCTTGAAGAAGAAAGATTCTTTAAAACTATTGATTTAGGAATGAGTATTTTTAATGGCGAATTAGCAAAAACAAAAGAATTATTCTCAGGTGCTGTTGCTTTTAAACTTTATGATACTTATGGATTCCCTTTAGACTTAACAGAAGATATGTTAAGAGATAAAGATTTAAAAGTTGATAATGCTACATTTGATGAATTAATGTTAGCGCAAAAAACTAAAGCAAAAGCTGCTTGGAAAGGTAGTGGAGATGCTGCTACTGAAGGTGATTTTAAAACATTACTTGAAAAGTATGGTAAAAACACTTTTGTTGGTTATGAAAAAACATTTGAAAACTCAACTATTACAGCTTTACTTGATGAAAAGTTTCAAGAAGTTAATACTTTAAATGAAGGGCAAACGGGATGGGTTATGTTAGATAAAACTCCATTTTATGCTACATCTGGTGGACAAAGCGGAGATACTGGAGCTTTAGAAGATAATAAACATATTGCTATAATTTCTGAGACTTCAAAATTTTATGATATCAACCTTTCAAAAGTAAAAGTTGAAAGCTCAACACTTAAACAAGGTGAAAAAGTTCAAGCTGTAGTTGTAAACAGAAATGAAATTGAAAAGCATCATAGTGCAACACACCTTTTACAATCTGCTCTTAAAATGGTTTTAGGTGAAACTGTAGCACAAGCTGGTTCTTTAAATGACACTTCAAAACTAAGATTTGACTTTACATATCCAAAAGCTATGACTGAAGCTCAAATTAAAGAAGTTGAAGACTTAGTTAACTCTATGATTGCTAGAGGAATTTCTGGTGATGTTGAAGAGTTACCAATTGAAGAAGCTAAAAACAAAGGCGCGATTGCTATGTTTGGTGAAAAATATGGTTCTAGTGTTAGGGTTGTAAGTTTTGGAGATGTTTCTGTAGAATTTTGTGGAGGAACACACGTAAACAATACTTCAGATATTGGTTCAATTTATATAACAAAAGAATCAGGAGTAAGTGCAGGAGTTCGTCGAATTGAAGCTGTTTGTGGATTAGCAGCAATTGAATATACAAACTCAATAATTAAAAAATATCAAGATGTTCAAAGCGAACTTAAAAATAAAGATGCAATTGCTGGAATTAAGAAATTAAAAGAGCAAGTAAAAGATCTTAAAAAAGAAGTTGAACTTGCACAAAGTCAAACAGCAGCTCCTGTATATGAAGAAATGATAGGTGATGTAAAAGTTGTTGTTGATATTGTAGAAAATGGCGATATTAAAAAAATAGTAGATGATTTAAAAAATGCAAATGAAAAATTAGCAGTATTATTACTTCAAGCAAAAGGCGAAAAAGTTATGCTAGTTGCTGGTAATAAAAATACAAATGTAAAAGCTGGTGATTGGATTAAAGCAATTGCACCAATCGTTGGTGGTGGTGGCGGAGGTCGTCCTGACTTCGCACAAGCTGGTGGAAAAGATGTTAGTAAAATAAAAGAAGCAAAAGCTGAAGCTCTTGAATATGCTAAAGCGAATATCTAATAATGACTGAATTATTTAACAATTTTTCTTCATTAATAGTTTTTTTACATGTAATATCAGCAGTATTATGGGTTGGAGGAATGATTGCAATTAGATTTGCAGTTCATTACTCTATTCAAAATATTGCAGAACCAAAAATAAAAATAGAAAGAACACTAGAGAATTTAAAAAGATTTTTCAATATGGTAATACCTGCAATTTTAATCTTGCTTATAACAGCTATTATAATGATAATAGCTTTAGGATTTAAAGGAACACCTTTATATAGTTTTGTAATAGCTAAAGAGGCTATCTGGACTATTATGACTATAATCTTTATTACTATCTATATAAAAAGAAACAAAGCAGAGAAAGCTTTTATTGAAGGTGATTTTTTAAGTGCTAAAAATAACTTGGCACCAATTGCAAAATACTATATTCCTATAAATATTATTTTAGGAATTGTAGCTATTTACTTAGGTGTTACATTAAGAGGATTTTAGAAGAGAGGACTAAATTAAACTAGCCCTCTTTTAAAAACAGACTTTTAGATTTAAATACTATAAAAACCATTAAAGACAAAATACCTATAAAACTGTAAATCATCACATCCCATCCATACTTTTCATAAATAATAGAAGGAATAAAAGAGCCCGCTGCTCCTCCAAAATAATAAAAGCTAAGATACATTCCCGAAGTTAAGGCTTTTTGAGAAGATTTCATTGAGTTTGCAAGTCCCGTACTTACTGTATGAATTGTAAACATTCCAATACAGAACAAAAAAAGTATTATAAATAAAGATATAAGATTTGTTGTTAAAAGAAAAAATGCAATAAAACAGAAAAAAAGTAATGCATACATAATAGTGCGATGTTCGCTTTTGAAAAACTTTATTATTCTTTTTGAAGATAAAGAGACAACGATTCCCATTCCATATCCTAAGTATAATAAGCTTATTTGAAACTCTGAAATATCCATAGAAATATCTTTTACTCTAAAAGGTAAGACATTTAAAACTCCTGCAAAAACATAGAACATACAAAACATTAGAAGATACACAAGAGTAAAACGCTTATCTTTTAAAATATTACTTATATCTTTTAATTTAGGTTTTACGATAGTTGCTTCACCTTCGTATGATAGTTTTTGAATTAAAAACAAGGATATAAATAGTGCAAAACTTAATGAGTAAAAAACGTACTCATAAGAAAAATTTGTAGCTATAAAGCCTGAAAAAAGTCTTCCGATAAGACCTCCAAAGACTGTGGAAGCTACATAAATAGACATATTAAACTTTATATTTTCCTTATCAATATTTGCTAGAATAGACATAAGTGCTGTTAAAATTGCAGGTGTTACAATAGCCTCACAAACTCTAAAGAAAAGAAAACTTTCATAAGAAGTTGAGAAACCTAAAAATATATTTGTAACTAAAAGAGTAAAAGTTGCGATTAGAAGCATCTTTTTTGCACATACTTTTTCTAGAATGTATCCATAAATAATAGGAGAGATTGCTAGAAAAAGCATTATAATAGCTGTGAATTGAGAAGCTTTGATAATTGAAATATTAAATTTTTCAGCTAATAAAGGTTGCAAGGGTTGTGTTGCGTACATAACTGACAAAATGATAATAATAGAATATATAACTATAAATAAATTAATCTTTTTCATTAAAAGATTATATCTAAACCTTAATGACCTCTTCCTCTTCTATGTGAATAATGTTTTCTATGAGAATGATGATGATTTCTTTTATATCCATGATGATATTTAGTAGTATAATGAAATGGACTAAATATGATTGCAGGACGTATAACCGTACTAACATTATGATGATATCTATGACATCCAGAAAAAAGTATTACAGTTACAACAAACAGAAATATACTTTTAAGCATTTTAACTCCTTTACTAATTACTATTTATATATTATTAGCAAAGATTGTGCACAAATTGTATATTTAAATTATCTATTGAAGCTTTAATCTAAAGCTTCAAATTCTTGGTTAAAATAGTTTTTAATTATATTTTGGTTTACTAAACTGCTATTATAATTTAATGAGAATCTTGGTTTATCTAAGTATTTATTTTTATAACTTATATCAAACTGTCTGATCATCTTTGTAAAAAGCTTACCTTTATAATCAACAATAAATTTATTTTCATTTCCCCAAAATTCATATATTAAATTTACTATATATTTATCATTGATTAAATAAGTACTAAATTCATGTGATTTAAAATCTAACCTCTCAAGTGCTACCATTGTTTTAATAGCATTTTTTTCTTTGAATAAATCATCAAAATATGATCTTTGAAAACCATTCCATTCGCAATTACTATGTAAACTAACTTGTTCAATAAATATATCTCCATATTCAGGACTTGAAGTATTCAAAATATAAGAACTAAAGGCACAGTTATCACTTGTAAATTGTTTATTTGCTTTTGATAAATCAATATAGTTATTTATACTATTTACCCTGTTATGATTGCTAAAATTTGTTGAAGTACATGCTGTAAAAAATAAAGCCATAGAGGCAATAAAATATAAATTAATTAACTTAAACATTTGTATCCTTTATAAAAAAATTATCTTTTATTATAGCACTATAAAGGTATAGCTTGACATAATTTAAAATTTAAATTATCATGTTTATATGAAAATACAAAAAACAATATTATTTGTACTACTTATATTTCTTTTTATTGCTTGTTCTAAAAGAGACCTAGAACTAACACAAACAAACTTACCATATCCAAGTGCTTCTTTACAAAAGACTATTATTCAGAAAAAACAAATACTTACAATTAAAAATAAGAATTCTAAAAACTTTTCAAAGTTCTACAAAGAATGGAAAGGTGTAAAATATAGATTTGGAGGGAATTCTAAAAGAGGTATTGATTGTTCTGCTTTTATTCAAAAAGCTTATAAAAAAACTCTTAATATAAAAATTCCAAGAACTACACTTCAACAATCAAAGAAAGGCAGAAAAATTCAAAAATCACAATTAAAATTAGGTGATTTAGTGTTTTTTAAAACTGGAAGAAATTCACGTCATGTTGGAATATATATCGAAGATGGAAAGTTTATGCACGCTTCTACTAAAAAAGGTGTGACTATTTCAAGGCTTAATAATGTGTACTTTAACAAGCACTATTGGAAATCTAAAAGGATTCTTGATTAAGTGAAATAAGGCTATAATTAGTAATATAACAATTAGTACAAGGAGTAGGAATGATTAAAAAATCTTATTTAGCATTACCATTATTTTTATTTTTTATTGGCTGCCAAAGTAAATCAGAGGTATTTGTAGAAAATACTTTATATAAGAATATTACGGATGTTGAAGAAAAGAATAATCCTTTATTAAAAGAAGCACCTGTAGTTTCATATGAACCGATTATTACTCCAGAAGAATATAAAAAATTATTAGAAGAAGAAAGTAGTGTATCAAAAAATAATGTAAAAGATATGAATGAAGAAATTATGGACTTCTATAATGAATGGAAGAATGTAAAATATAGATTTGGAGGAAACTCTAAAAAAGGTATTGACTGCTCAGCTTTTACTCAAAGAATTTATAAAGAGAAATTTGACATAAAAATTCCAAGAAGTACTAGGACTCAAGTAAAAGTTGGTACTGAAGTGGCTAAATCTGAACTTGAGTTAGGAGATTTAATATTCTTTAAAACTGGAAAAGTTGATAGACATGTTGGTGTATATATGGGTAATGGTGATTTTATGCATGCCTCAATTAAAGGTGTAAAGTTCTCAAAAGTAGATAAACCTTTTTATAAAAAAGCCTACTGGACGTCTAGAAGAATTATAGATTAATCTCTTCTAGACACCACCATATAAATACAACATAATTGGTATATAAATTACTGATATTAAATTACTTAGTAAAACCGTAAAAGATGCTTTTTGCGGCTTTGCGTTTAGTAATACTGCTAATGTTATTGTATTTCCAGCAAGTGGTACAATTGAAAATAAGAATAAAACATCATAAATATCTTTACTTAATAATCCAAAGAAATTTTTATCTATAAATATAATTAAAAGTATAGAAGCAGGCCAGAAGAAAAATTTAAAGAAATATGCAATTTTTATAAACTTTTTATCCATATCTTCAGCTAAATTAAAACCTTTCATTCCCATTCCAAGCATCATCATTCCAAGTATTCCATATCCCCATTTTAGTATTTCAAAATACGGCACTACAAACGAAGGTACATCAACTCCGATAATATTTAAAGACAAACCTGCAATAAAAGCATAAAGTAATGGCAATCTTATAATTTTAACCATTGATTGTCTTGCGGTAAAAGAGCCTTTCGCTGTTACATAAAAGCCTGTAGTATTTTCATAAAATAAAGAAGCTAAAGTTGCAAAAATAAAAATATTAGCATTTTCAGGGCTTAATAAAATCATAGCAAGAGGAATACCAAAGTAGCCAGTATTTCCAGTACCACAAGTAAAAGCAAGAGTATTTATACTAGCATCTTTCCATTCATCTTTGTATTTATGTAGTACAAAAAATGCAATACTAGAACCAAAAACAAATACAAATATAGGTAAAAATAAAAGTTGCATATTAATATTAATTGATAAAGTTGCAAAGAATATTACAACAGGTCCTAATATATAAATAAGAATAAAAGCGACATAATCTCTTCTAATTTTTAAATATTTTGTTAATATATATCCGATTATGATATTTAAATATAAAGGTGAAATTTTTGTTAATAAGATTAGAAATAGATTCATTGAATAGTCACTTTTGCTAAGATGGGCTAATTGTAACGAATGTAAGTAAAAAAAAGAGTAAATGCAAATTATTTATAATTTAGGAAGCAGAAAGGATACAAATGAGTTTGCATCTACCTTTTTTATATCAAAATTATACATTAGTGATATGATAATTGTATGATTTTATGAGAGATTTAAGTAATTTGATACAAAGTATAAACATAAGACACATACCACATACATTTTTAAAGCATAAAGAATATTTAATTTAAATATTCTTTTACCTTCAACCTTATATCTAGCAACAATTGTAAGATTTAAACCACTAAAAGGAGACGTTGAAACTGTAGTAGACCAAGCCATTAAAAATGTAATTGCTAGTAGAGTGTGATTTACACTTGACAAAAGATCTCCAATAATTGCTATTGTAATAATTGGATGAATACCTATAAAAGCTAAAAATATAAAAATAGCTAATAAAATTGAAGCAATAAACCAATCAAACTTTTCAAAGGGTAAAGATAAATCAAGTCCTATTAAAATTGAACCAATTGAAATACCAAACATTCCTGCTACTAAAAAAAGTGACATTTCCATTTTCATATTTGGAAGGTCATTGTTTATATGATTTATAAACTTCTGTTTTGCCTTTTTTAAACCTTTTTTAATTGACAAAACAATTAAAGTAAGTAATATTGAAAAAGCTGCAACTAAGATAATCACTTTAATATCTGGATAAAAATGATTTGTAATTAATACTAAAAAAGCTAAACAAATTGGTAAATACAAACTATTAAAAGAAAGAGGGTAACCTCTAAATTCATTTATATCTAAATCTTTATTTTTAATAATTTCATAATAAGAAATCAAAAATGTAACTATTGCTAAAAAGATTCCATTTATAAGTATTGTAGATGTTGATAAATTTGGAGCATAAGTAACAGCTGCTGCGAAAGCTACAAAAAAGGGTGACCAATAAGCATCTGAAGCAAAAGCTCTTGTTAGAAGAATAATCTGTATATTTGTTAGTGGAGCTTTTTTATATAGTTTATCAGCTACTAAAATTAATGAAGAAAGATTTATAACAGAACCAAATAAATGAACACTTAAATATGTTTTTAAAAAGGAGTTTTTTCCTTTTGGCAATATATTTTGATTTATATGTTCTTGTTTTGGAATTGCAATCAGTCTTAAAAACCCAACACCTATTAGAAGTGTTAATAAGTATTGGTTTACTGCAAAAACTTTTATGATATTTACATCAAAATCATTTATATATGAAATGAAAAAAGATATAAAACTTAAAGAAAAAAGAATCAATAACATCTTTTTTTTCTTTATCGAAGAGAATAAAATAAAAAGAGCAAACCAAGCTAAAAGTCCTGAGTATATTAATAATTCAGAATTAAAAAAATATGAATAAAAAGTAGAGATAAAAGAAAGAAAAATTAATATTCCAGAGAAAGCTATAATTTTATTCATTAAGATTTATACCTTTTTTAAAAAAATTGATAGGTAAATACCAATTCCTATAAGCAAAATACCTGCAAGATGATAAGCTTCTAGTCTTTCTCCTAAAAATATATAAGCTAAGATTGCGCCAAATATTGGCATAAGATGTGTAAATTGTCCAGCTTTATTTGCTCCTATTTCAACAATAGAGATATTCCAAAAATAAAATGCAAGTAAGGATGGGAAAATTACTATATAAATTAAAGAGTATAAAACCTCATCTTTTTGTAAAAAGCTTAATTCAAAACTGTATCCTAAAGAAAAATACACAATAGCAAGCACTAGTATTCCAATAAATACAGTAACACTTAAAAAATCAAAAGCATTTAATTCTTTTGGCTTAAACTTTAAAAGTACAGTATACAAAGCCCAAGTTACACAAGCAATAAGTATCCATAAATCTCCACTTGTAAACTCTAAAGTGATAAAATTTTCTATATCACCTTTTAATATTAAAAATATTACACCTAAAGTTGAAAGAAAAATTCCTATACTTTGTATCTTAGTGATTTTTGTATTTAAAATAATTGCAGATAATACAATAATCATAATAGGTATACTGGAATTTATCAATAATGCGTTGGTAGCTGTAGTAGTTTGCAAACCATAATATAATAATGTATTAAATGCAGAAACACCTAAAATAGAAAATACAATTATAATAAAATACTCTTTTTTAAAAATCTTCATAATATACTTAAATCTATAAATGAAATATGGTAATAAAATTACTGCTACAAAAAACCATCTAAAAAAAGCTAGTTGTACAGGTTCAACTTCAGGTGAGATTAATCGTCCAAAGACAAAATTTCCAGACCAAAATAAAACGGTAAGGGTTAAGAATAAATAATATTTCATTTGGCTACTTTATTTTTTTTTATTATACATAAAAAAAGTCCTAAATAAGACTTGTATCTTTAATAATTTCAATACTTTTTATTGTAAATCTATATGATTATTAAAATTACTAAAATTGCGATTATTATGCGATTGTATTAAAGTATATTAAATGTTGAACATAAATAAAAGGAATCATATGAAAAGAATTACAAAATTAAGTTTAGCTACGGTTGTTGCTCTAGCTTCGTTATCTACTGCTGCAAGTGCAAGTCAGAGTTTATCTGATGCATTTACAAATGGAAAAGTAAAAGGGGAAATCAAAGCTGTATACTCTGATTCTAATTTCTTAGGAAAAGCAAAATCTGATGATATTACAGTACTTGGCGGAAGTTTAGGCTATACAACAGGTTCATTTTATGGATTAACTGCTGGAGCTACATTTCAAACTTCTCATGTTTTAAATGAAGATAATAACAATGGTGTTTTTGCTAATGACTTAGATGCCTCAGGATCAGTTTTATCAGAAGCATATTTAGAATACCAATTAGCAAATACTAATATTAAAGCTGGTAGACAATTTATCTATACACCTTTAGTTAGTACAGCAATTGATGGAAAATCATCAGAAAGTTTACTAAAAGATTCTTTTGAAGCTTATATGTTAACAAATACAGATATTCCTAATACTACTGCTTCGGTAGGATATATCTCAAAATATTTAGCAAAAACAGATGGAACGGGTGATGTTGGTGAGTCAGATGATTTATCGGGGACACATGATGATGCATATACAATTCTTCTAAAAAACAATTCTATTGAAAACTTAACACTTCAGGCTCAATATCTTAAAATAAACAAAGAAAATTCTGGAAGTAAAGATATTAATATTACATATTTACAAACAGACTATACTATTGCAAATCAAACATTATCTGCACAATATGTAATGTCAAAAGATGACAATCAAGCTGCAGGGAAAGAAGATGGTGCAGCTTTTGGATTAAAGGCTACAGGTCCTTTAGGAATTTCTAACTTAGGGTATGTAGTTGCATTTAATACAAGTACTAAAGATGGGGATGTAAATACGGGTATTGGTGCTGGTACAAATGATACATTATTTACGTCAATTCCTGTAAATGGTGGTGGTGTTCCTGCTCGTGCAAATACTGATACTCTTGTTGGTGCAGTAGTTTTACCAATTGCAGGTATTACAACAATAGGATATTTAGGGCATTCTTGGTCTAATGGTGGACTAGGAGATGTATTAGCAACAGGTGCAATGGCAATTTACCCAATTAATAAAGATATTTTATTAAAAGTGAATTATGAGCATGCTGAACTTGAGCATACTATTTTACCAGCAGGAATAGTTGAAGGAAATACTGACGTAACAAGAGTTTATTTATCATATAAATTCTAGTAACAAACAATTTACCATATAGCGCGCTTTCTTATGGTATTAAAATGAAAGGTAATTGTTATAAATACAATTACTTTTTACTTCTAAAATATGTCCTTTTTTTCTCCTAATAAAAAGGACATATTTTATTAAACTACTTAAAAAATCAAACTTCTTTTTCTCTTATGTTAATTATTTTTCACAAAAAAAGTCTAATAGAAGTTTATTAAATCTTGTATTATGTTCAATTTGACTCCAATGCCCACACTCTCCAAAACTATGTAGTTGTGATTTTGTGATTAAGTGATGTAGTCTTACTGAGTTTTCAAAAGGAATAACTTTATCATCTCTTCCATGAATAATTAAAGTATCTTTATCAATTTTTGCAATTTCACTTTCATTACTTGCCATTGCTACAACCGAAGTTTGTCTAGGAGAGGGAAACATAGAACCAAATGATTCTTGAAAACCAGGTCTAATACTTGCATCATATCTCATTTTTGCTAGCTCATCAGTTACTAAAACTCTTGAATAAGCAAAAGTATCAAGTAGTGATTTCATATTTTCTAAACTAGGAGTATAGCCCCAAGCTTGCTCAAGACCATCAGTAATTTCAAAATCTACACCCATTGAACCCATGAGAACAATTTTATCAAATCTTTTTGGATATTTTATACATAAGGCTAAAGCTAAAGCTCCACCAAAAGAGTTACCTACTAAATTTGTTTTTTCAATACCTAAAGCATCCATTAAATCAATTGTTTGCTTAACCCAAACATCCATATTATATGTCATATCTTTAGGTCTATCTGAAAAACCAAAACCTGCCATATCAGGAGCAATTACTCTAAATTTTTCAGATAATGAAGGCATACATAAACGCCAATTTGCAAATGCTGAAACGCCAGGTCCTGAACCATGAATAAACATAATAGGTTCACCTTCTCCTAAATCATGATAGTTTGTATTAAAACTTCCTGTTTTTATATTTTTTGCTATTTCTGGATTTGACATATTTTTTCCTTGTTTTAATTTAATTTTTAATCTCTTATTTCTCTAAAGCAAATTCTTTTGCTAAAAGTTCGTATGATTTTTTTCTTTTTTCAAAAGAATAAGTAACATTTACTATCATCACTTCATCAACCTCATACTCTTTTGCTAATTTTTCTATTTGTTCTTTACACTGTGCAGGTGTTCCTAAAATCATAGAATTTAAAGTTTCATGATAATATGCTTTATCTTCAAAGCTTAATTTTTCATATAATTTTTTTATATTTTTAGGACTTTGAAAAGCATCTCTTTTAGGATGTCTAAAAGCTTGTACTTTCCAATATGTATGAGAACTTGCAAGTTCAATTGCTTCTTCTTTTGTATTGGCACAAATACAAGCAACAGCAATCATAGCTTTTGGTTTTTTGAAGTTTTTTGAAGGAGTGAAATTATTTTTATATGAAGCCATGATTTGAGTAGGTCTATCATGAGTTCCTATAAAAAGTGCTAAACAAAATCCAGCACCAAGTCGTCCTGCTAAGACACTACTTCCATCACTAGAACCTAGTAAATAAACAGGAGTTGAATCAACTCCTTTTGGAGATAAATTAACTCCATGAAAATAATCATCAATAGGAACTTTGTCATCTAAATAGTTTATAAGTTCATATGCCTTTTGAGTATAGTCACCACTATTTGAATTATGTAAAGCACGTGCTGCTAAAAAATTAGCACCACTAGCTCGTCCAATCCCTAAGTCAATTCTATTATTGTGTAATGCACTTAAAGTATTAAAAGTTTCCGCAACCTTAAAAGAGCTATAGTGATTTAGCATTACTCCACCACTTCCAACTCTTATTTTTGAAGTAGCATTTGCTACAGAACTTACCATAATTTCTGGATTTGCACTTGCATAACCAGGAGTATCATGATGTTCTGCACACCAATATCTATAATAACCTGAGGCCTCACAAGAAACTGCAAGTTTTATAGTATCAAAGAGACCTTCTTTTGGCTCTTTATCATCATGAATTGGTGACTGATCAAGTACACTTAACTTCAATAAAGACATGACTTTTACTATCTACCCATCTTTTTTACACTTTGACCTGCTATTCCAAAATGTTGTTTAGGCATTTCATTTAAAATAACACGTACATTTGCAACAGGAGCATCTATTGCTTCATGAATTGCAAGAGTAACTTTTTCTATTAGTTTCTCTTTTTGTTCATCACTTCTACCTTCAACAATATTAATTGTAGCTATTGGCATATTTTGTCCTTTTATTTTGTAGGGTAAAGCTTATATAAACTTCATTGTTAATGTACCTAAGTCTTGAAACTTAACCGTAACATTATCGCCTTTTTTTACACTCATTGCAGCTGTAATTGCCCCAGATAGAATATATGAACCAGCTTTAAGTGTTTCACCACGCTCACCCATCATATTTGCAAGCATTGCAATTGCAGTTGCAGGGTGACCAAGTACAGCAGCACCAGCGCCTAGTTGTACCACTTCTCCATTAATTTCCATTACAACACCAAGTGTTTTAAGATCAAGATCTTTAATATCTCTCATTCTTCCACCTGTTACATATCTTGAAGATGAAGAGTTATCTGCAATTACTGATTTTAAATCAAATTTAAAATCTTTATATCTTGAATCAATAATTTCAACAGCAGGCATTACAAAATCTGTTGCAGCTAAAACATCACCAATATGACATCCAGGTCCTGTTAAATCATCTTTTAAAATAAATGCAATTTCAGCTTCAACTTTTGGGTGAATTAATTCATCAATAGGAATTTCAGCACCATCACCATATGCAAAATAATCTGCTAGATAACCATAACAAGGATTAGGAACACCCATCTGCTTCATTTTAGCTTGAGAAGTAAGACCCATTTTCATACCTACTATTTTAGTACCTCTAGCTTCTTTGTTTGCTCTTGCTTTCCATTGAATATCATATGCATCTTCATATGTCATTTCTGGATAATCATCAGTAATTTTAGTAATTTCAAAAGCTTCTACTTCAGCTTTTTCACAATGAATTGCTAATTTTTCAATTGTTGCTTTATCTAATGCCATTATATTAATCCTTTTGCTCTTGCCATTTCCATAGCACAATCATCAATCATATCTTCTTGACCACCAATCATTCCTCTTTTTCCTAATTCAACTAAAAGAGTTCTTGCATCAATACCATATTTTGCTTCAGCACGACGCGCGAATAAAAGAAAAGAAGAATAAACACCAGCATATCCTAATGTTAAAGAGTCTCTAGAAATTCTAGTTGGTTTACCCATAATAGGAAGTGCAATATCTTCAGCAGCATCTTCAATCATGTCTAAATCAACACCTGTTTCAACACCCATTCTATTACAAACAGCTACTAAAACTTCTGTTGCAGTATTTCCAGAACCTGCTCCAAAACCTGCTAATGAAGCATCAATTCTTGTTGCTCCTGCTTCTATTGCAGCCAATGAATTAGCAACCCCCATAGACATATTATTATGACCGTGAAATCCAAGCTCAATTTCGTCTCCAAACTCTTTTTTAAGTGCAGCTATTCGTGAACTAACCATATCAGGTAATAAATAACCAGCTGAATCTGTAGCATAAATACAATTAGCACCATAAGAAACCATTTTTCTAGCTTCCTCAACTAATCTTTTTTCATCTACCATATGTGCCATCATTAAAAAACCAACAGTATCAAGTTTCATTCCAACTGCAGCTTTTATATGTTGTGCTGAACAATCTGCTTCAGTACAATGAGTTGCTACTCTTACAGTTGTAATACCATGATCAACTGCTCTTTCTAAATCTTTTACAATTCCAATTCCAGGAAGTAAAAGCGCAGAAATTTTTGCTTGAGTCATATTTGGAACAACTGCATCTAACCACTCTTCATCTGTATGTAAACCATAACCATAATTTAATGATGAACCACCTAATCCATCTCCATGTGTTACTTCAATCATTGGAACACCAGCTTTATCCATTGCAGTTGACATTGCAGTCATTTGATCAAGTGTAAACTGATGTCTAACAGAGTGCATTCCATCTCTTAAAGACATGTCATGTACTGTAATTTTTTTACCTTTTAAATCCATCTTTAAACTCCTGCTTTGATTTTTTCAGCCATTTGTTCTGCAATATTAGTTGCTGCGGCTGTAATAATGTCAAGATTTCCTGCAAATTTAGGTAAATAATCACCTAAGCCTTCAACCTCTAACCAAATTGTAATTTTATTTCCATCAAATACAGGTCCATTTTTTAAAGTATAACCAGGAACAAATTTTTGAACTTCTTTAACCATGTCGTTAACTGATTTGATTATCGCTTCTTGATTTGGTGTTTGCGTAGTTTGACAATGAACAGTATCTCTCATCATTAAAGGTGGCTCAGCAGGATTTAGAATAATAATTGCTTTACCTTTTTTAGCACCACCAACTACTTCAATTCCAAGTTTTGTAGTTTCTGTAAACTCATCAATATTAGCACGTGTTCCAGGACCTGCTGACTTTGAAGCAGCTGTTGCAATAATTTCTGCATATTCAACTTCTTGAACACTTGAAACTGCTGCAATCATAGGAATAGTAGCTTGTCCACCACAAGTTACCATATTTACATTTTGTGCATCTTGTTCTAAAAGTTCTTTCATATTTACTGATGGTACACAAAAAGGTCCAATTGCAGCAGGAGTTAAGTCAATAACTTTTACACCTAATTCTGCTAATTTTCTATTATTTTCACCGTGAACATAAGCAGATGTTGCATCAAAAGCAATCATTACTTCATCTTCTTTAATAAAAGGTAATAATCCATCAACACCATCTGCTGTGATTTTCATTCCAGCTTCTTTGGCTTTTTTTAATCCATCAGATTCGGGATCTATTCCTACCATCCATAAAGGATTTAAAATTTCACTTCTTTGTAATTTAAACATTAAGTCTGTTCCAATATTTCCAGACCCAATTAATGCACAATTAATTTTTTTCATATCTTTCCTTTCCTCTTTATACAAATCTACAAGAAGCAGAACCAATTCCACCTACATTAATAGTCATATTATCACCTGCTTTAATAGTAACCATTGCACATAAAGCACCAGATAGAATAACTTCGCCAGCTTTTAAACCAACACCAAAAGAACCTAATGTATTAGCAAGCCATACAACTGCATTTACAGGACTTCCAAGTGCTGCTGCACCTGCACCTGTGTGTAATAATTCACCATTAGATTCAAGAGTCATACCACAAGTTGTTAAATCAACATCTCTTGGATCTACTCCTTTTCCACCAAATACTATATATCCACAAGAAGCATTATCCGAAACCGTATCTTGTACTTTAATTTTCCAATCTTTAATTCTTGAATCAACTATTTCAAAACAAGGCATTACAAATTTTGTTGCTCTTAAAACATCAGCAGTAGTAACGCCAGGTCCCATTAAGTCTTCTTTTAGAACAAAGGCAATTTCACCTTCAGCTTTTGGTTGAATCATGCCATTTGTAACATCTATTTCATCACCATCTGAATAAATCATATCAGATAAAAGGTAACCAAAGTCAGGCTGATGAACACCTAACATATCCATTACTACTTTTGATGTAACACCTATTTTTTTACCAATAATCTTTACACCATCTTCTTTAATTCTTCTTTGTATAAAATGGTCTTGAATTGCATATGCATCTTCAATAGTAATATCAGCTTCTCTTGAAGTAATAGGTTCTATTACAGAATTAGACTTTAATGCTTCGTAAAGTTCATTTCCATATTTTTCTATTTTTAATTGTTCCATATTTTAATTCCTTACATTTTTATACAAATATTTTTAAGTTCAGTATAGAACTCTAAAGAGTGGTGACCACCTTCTCTTCCAATTCCAGAACCTTTCATTCCACCAAATGGTGTTCTTAAATCTCTTAAGAACCATGAGTTAACCCATACAATTCCTGAATCAATTTTAGAAGCTACTCTATGAGCTTTATCTAAATTTTCAGTAAATACAGTAGAGGCTAAGCCATATTTAGTATCATTTGCCATTTTAATAACTTCTTCTTCTGTATCAAAAGGAGCAATATGACAACAAGGTCCAAATACTTCTTCTTTTACTACAGTTGCAGTTTCAGGAAGTCCTGTCCAAATAGTTGGCTCAACCCAAAAACCATCTTTTAAAGCACCTTCCATCTTTGGTGCTCCGCCACCTAAAATAACGTTGGCACCCTCTTTTTTTGCAATATCATAAAATTCTAAAACTTTATCTCTATGTGCAGCACTTACAACTGGTCCCATATCAACAGACTCGTCATTATGTACTCCAACTTTTAGTTTTTGACCAGCATCTTTAAGTCTACTTACAAATTCATCAAAAATTGGTCTTTGAACATAAACTCTTTCAGTTCCTAAACAAACTTGTCCTGAGTTAGCAAATACAGATCTTGCTGTTTCAAAAATAGCTTTATCCATATCACAATCTTCAAAAATAATAGCAGGGTTTTTCCCTCCAAGTTCTAAAGATATATCTCTTACACCATTTGAACAAGCTTTCATAATTGTTTCACCAGTTTTTGTTTCACCTGTGAATGTTAAAGCATCAATATCTTGGTGTGCTGTTAATAAATTTCCAGTAATTGAACCTCTTCCTTGAACAACATTATAAGCACCTTTTGGTAAACCAACTTTAGTCATAACTTCACCTAAAAGTGATGTAGTAGTAGGAGTTACTTGAGAAGGTTTAACAACAACAGTATTTCCACAAGCTAATGCAGGACCTACTTTCCAAGTCATAAGTAGTAATGGCAAGTTCCAAGGAGAAATAACACCAATAACACCTTTTGGTTGTCTCATAGAATAATTCATTGCTATTTTTCCATCTGGAGTATCCATTCTATAAGCTTCATCAGCAACTGATTTCATAGTATCAGCGAATACTTTGAAGTTTGCAGCTCCTCTTGGAATATCTATATGTCTTGCGATTGAGTATGGTTTACCAGTATCTAAACATTCAGCTTCAAGGAAATCATCAAATCTTCTATCCATTTCATTTGCAATTTCGTACATTAAAGCTATTCTATCATTTAGCTTCATTTGTCCCCACTCACCAGTTAATGCAGCTTTTGCAGCCGCAACTGCTGCATTAACTTCAGGTTCTCTACCTTGTGCTACTTTTGCAATTAACTCTGCAGTTGCTGGGTTAAAGTTATCAAAAAACTCTCCACATTCTGAGTCTATAAATTGTCCATTAATATAGTGTTGTACTTTTTTCATTATTTTAGTCCTATCTTTTCAATTGCAAATTTTGCACATATAATATCTTCTTCTTCAGTTCCACCTGAAACACCAATTGCTCCAACTTTTACATTATCTTTATCAAATATTGGTAATCCTCCACCAAAAGGAACTAATCTATCTCTATTAGAAAAACCTTGTTCTAAATGTGGCATTTCTTTAAAAATATTAGTCCATGTATCTGATGGAAACCCAAAACTTGCACTAGTATATGCTTTGTCTTTTGCAATATCTATAGAATGAATAAAGGAGTTTTCCATTCTTAAAAAAGCCATTTCCAAACCTTTGTTATCTACAACACTTACGTTTATAGATATATTTAATTCTTCGGCTTTTTTAATTGCAAAAAGACAAGCCTCGATAGAGGCTTGTCTTGATATTGTCTTTTCTGTTATTACACTGCTCATATTATTTATATGCGTGTAATGTGTAGGCTGTTGTAAATGCACCATTTTCAATACCTGTATGATAGAAAATTCCTCTCCATAATTCATCTTCTGTCCATGTAATAACTGGCATATCAGGCTGAGCTAAATACCCAAGTCCTGCAAAAGTTTCTAGTCTATGTCCTGATGGATCAAAGAAATAAATTGTTTCACCTCTTGTAATACCATGTCTTTGAGGTGTTACATCAATTTTTACATTATGCATAGCCATAACATCAGCTGCTCTTAAAATATCATTCCATCCATCTAAGAAGAAGGCAAAGTGATGCATTCCAACTTCTGCACCTGCAACAAAGGCAATATCATGAGGAGTCGATGAACAAGTAAGCCAAGTAGCAGCTTGTAAAGACCCATCAGGTCCAACTGTAACTTGTTCTGTTAATGTAAAGTCAAATATATCAATAAAGAATTTAGTTACTTCCATAACAGATTCAGGACCTTGACACATCATTAAAGCATGATCAATCCAGTGTGCTTTAATACCTTTTCCTGTAAATGGCCAAGGCGCAGGATTTGTATCACCTGTATCTTTTCCTATAAATGCTTTTTCTGCATATAATTGAAAAGCATGTCCACTTGGTAAATTGAAAGATAAAACTCTTCCACAATCAGTAACTTCACCTGCATTTAAAAATTTAGTTTCAATTCCATAGTTTTCTATTTTTACTTTTAAATCATCTAAATCTGAGTCATCTTTAACTTTGTAAGCAATTCTATTAAAAGTAGCTTCTTCACTTGGTCTTAAAACAAGACTATATTTATCCCATTCATCCCAACATTTTAAATATAATGTGCCATCTTTATCTTCTCTTGTAACTGTTAGCCCCATTATGTTTTCATAATAAGTTCTTGATTCCTCAATATTTAATACATTAATATCTACATGACCTAATCTCATAATTCCCATTTTAAATCCTTTTATTTAAATTAATGTCCAAGCGTATAATGCTTAGATTTTGGTTTTTCTATAAATTCGATTTCCATATCACTTTTTGGAAAAGTTCGACATGCTAAAACTATATTCGAGCTCTCTTCATCTTCTGATATGTGTTTTCTATTCATTTTTAGCTTTTCATATTCACCATTATGAATAGTAATTTTACAAATTCCACAAGCTCCATTATGACAACCAATTGGAACTAGATCTTGACAAACAGATAATGAATCCATAAGATTTTTATCTTCATTGCAAGCTCTTTCTTTTTCTTTGTTTTTTACAAAGATATTATGTTTCATAAATATCCCTCTTTGAAATTTACAATATAAATAAAAAACTCATATCGTCATTTGAATTAAAAGTTACCTTTTAAGTATTAATACTATACTTTAAACAATTCGCATAAAAATCGCAGTTATCTTTTTTTTTTCAATATTTAAATAAGTTTTGTAATAGGTTTTTATATTTGTGAGAATAGAGCTTAAAAACTCTATTAGTTTAGTTACTTTGTGAAGATTATGGAATCCATTGCCTGATTTCCATACATATATAGACTATTTAAAGCCTTACCTTTTTTAGTTTTTGAAGCTCCTAAAACTATAAAAAATGGTAATAAATGCTCTAAGCTTGGGTGGTTATCATTTAATCGGGGTGCCCTTTGCAAAAAACCTGCTAGAGAATTTTCATCACCTTCTTCTACTTTTGATATCATCCAATCTCTAAATTCTTTTGCATAAGATACAACTGGTGCATTTATATCACTTTGTGAATCTCTTAAATTATGAGTTAAAGTTCCACTTCCTATTATTAAAGCCTCATTTTTAAACTCTTGTAATACTTCTCCAATTTTTATTAATTCATTTGTACTAAAATAAATTGGCAATGAAATTTTAATAATTGGAATACTCGCATCAGGATACATTAATGATAATGGAGCCCAGACACCATGATCATATCCTTTATGATTTACATCTTTAAAAATTGGAATATTCTTTCTATTAAATTTTTCTACTATTTCTTCAACTTTTAATAAATCATTTTTAATAGGGTACTTTTTATTATATAGCTCTTTTGGAAAACCATAAAAGTCATAAATTATATTTGGATTTGGATTAGATAAAATTCTTAATTCTTTACTTGTCCAGTGAGCTGAAACTATAATTATATATTTTGGTTTTTCAAATAACTTGGGCAGATTCTTCAAAAATCTTGCTGATTCATAATCAGTTAAACAAAGGTATGGTGAACCATGAGATATAAATATTGAGGGGAACAATTATGTCCTTTTTTTAGACGAAAATTTAATTTTTTAAATTTTCGTCTTTTTAATATAATCGTTATTTAAATTGATTTAAATAACGGGCTTTTTACTTCTTCTTTATATAAATCAGCTCTTGAAAAAAACTTTTCAGTATGAATATCTTTTTCAAATAATCTTCCTTGCATAAGCACTGTTATACAAGCATCACTCATCATAGGAGGACCACAAAGATATGCTTTATTTCCTGCAAATTGATTATCATATAATTTCTTTGCAACATCATTTGTAAAGCCTACTTCACCTGTCCAATTTTCATTTTTATTATCAGATAAAACAGGAATATATCTAAAGTTTTCATGTTTATTTTCTAAGTCTCTAAACATATCTGCATAATATAACTCTTCTTCATTTCTAGCACCATGAAATAAAGTTATCTCTTCTTTACATCCATTTTCTAATTCATCTAAAATCATTGATTTTGGACTTGAAAGACCTGAACCACCTGCAAAAAATATCATTGGTTTTTGAGCACTTCTTTTTACAAAGAATCTTCCAAAAGGTCCTGTGATTTTTCTTCTATCTCCAATTTTTACATTATTATGAATCCAAGGAGTGGCTTCCCCATCTGGAATAATTCCAATATTTAATTCAATAACTTTTCCAGTACTTGGCTGATTTGCTAGTGAGAATGCACGTGGCTCATCAAATCCTGGAACATGATAATTAATATATTGTCCTGCTTGGAAATCTATTTCTTCATCTAATTCTAACCAAAGACCTAAAATTCTAGGTGTTAACATTTCTCTTTTTATTACTGTTCCCATAATATCTTTTATAGGAATACTTCTTGCATCAACATCTACATCAATTTCAGCTTCTATTACAACATCTTCAACAATTGTAGCAGTACAAGCTAAGCAAAAACCATCATCTCTTTCACTTTCCATTAAAGCAAAAGGAGAAGCATCACCTAAGTCAACTTCACCTTCTAAGACTTCAACTTTACAAGTCCCACAAAGTCCGTGGTTACATGCATGAGGAAGATAAACACCTTGTCTTAAAGCAGCATCAAGAAGAGTTTGGCCTTCTTGAACATCTACCATATCACCTGTTGGTTCTATTTCTAATTTACAAGCCATTTATGCTCCTACTTTACCTGTTAAAGAAGGTGTTGTAAATCTAATAATAGACTTATGTCCCACACCATTTTCTTTTAAACTCTTTGAAAAATCAGGAGTTATAACCGCTCCATCTACTTCCCAAATAACTTCAGTTGTCTCAAAATCTAAATATTCAAAATCTGGTTCAATACTATAAGTTAAAGGAATAATATCTGTTAATAATGCTCCAAAAGGCATTTCTGGAGGAAAAGGGAAAGCTCTAGGAGAACAAACCACTCTATGTGCATGCCAATAAATAAATACTAATTGATTACCATGAAAATTTTCTACTTTGTCTTTCATTATGATTGGGTATTCCCCAATTGATTGAATTGCCATTATCTTTTCTCCTATTACTTATTTTTTAATTTATTCCACATAGCTTCATCTTCTGAACCTACGTAATCCAAGTTATCAACACCATTTTCTAAGTGATACCATTTTAAAACTTCTGGTATTGTAGCTCCACCACAGTTTCCTTGGAAAATTTGATTTGGTGGAAGCCATGCTTGAATATATTTTTCAGATTGATCTTCAAAAATATGCTTACATCCTTTTGAACAAGTGTGAAATTTTTCACCATTATATTCAGAAGTCTCTAATGTATATACGTCTGGATTTCCACCTTCAATATCAGTAAATCCTAGAGGAATTTGGCAAACTTGACAAACAAGAGGTAAAACTTCAGAATAGAATCTCTCACCTTTTTTCTCTAATTCCATATATCTTTCAAACATTGGTCTATAGTATTTGTCAAAAGTATCAGGATACTTTTCGCTTAACCAATTCATTTTATCTTCTTCTGGCATCCATGTATGGAAAGGTGCTGCATTTGTATGGTTATAGAAAATATTCCATACTTGGTGTGATAAATGTCCTTTTTCAGCAATTATTGTATTAATAATATCAGTAGGTGCTTTTATTCCATATTTTTCTAAATCTTTATATAAAGCCATACAGTTTTGCTCAATATAAAGTTCAACCGCTTCGCCCCAAGAAGTTGGAGAATTAGGTAACATATAATCCATCATCATAGCTACAAGACCTAACATTCTGTAACCTCTCCATAGCCATTTATCCATCCATTTTTGAACAATTGGTACATTTCCTGCATCTTGTTCTAACATAAATTTAATCGCTGAAAGTCCAAGTGTCATATGTCTTGATTCATCACTTTGTGCTGAAAACCCAAAGGTAACAGTTGCCATATCACCGTTATATGCAGCTCCACTCATAAATGGAACAAATAATAAACTTGTTAATACAAACTCAAAAGAGAATGAAATAGCAGTTAAATATTCAAATGGTCCAGCAGTACTTGCATCATCACCAAATGATTTTGGAACTGATAAATACCATACTCTATCATGCATAGTAGTATGCTCAC
Organism: uncultured Campylobacterales bacterium; assembly: GCA_947503785.1. GTDB lineage: Bacteria > Campylobacterota > Campylobacteria > Campylobacterales > Arcobacteraceae > Poseidonibacter. Next base: position 125,562 of record CANNFB010000002.1, read on the forward strand.
TAAAACCATTAAAATACTTATTATAATGACTCATAGTATGAACTTGGGTTTGGAAGTGTCTTAACTCATCAATAGCTTGCATTTGACAAGCGATAGCTGCACCCTCACCTTTAAAAGCACGTGCTGCATGAGAGAAACCTTGAACAACTTTATATTCTAAAGGTGTAACACCTGTTAAAAATAGTTTTAATGCATTTACATATCTTGCATCAGAAATATTTTTTTGTGCATTATTTTGAGCAAAAGCATCAATTATTGAATATAGCTTTTTATCTTTTTCAGCTTGTAATTTCCAATAAGAATCCATAGTCATTCTAAATGGATCTTCCCATGCTTCCCAATCATGAATTTTTAAACCTTCCATATTTGCATAGGGAAAAACATCTTCTTCTTTTTGGTAAGTTGTATCCCAACCAAGTCTAGTCATATACTTATATGCATCTTTTTTATTTAGTCTTTTTTTTCTTTTATTTGCGCTCATAATATTTTCCTTATTTATATATTAGCTTTTATACTAATTTATTAATTATTCCAGTAAACGATAAATTCATCGTCTGTTTCTTCAATCTGACCACCTAAAGAAATAAGTACTAATTGTAATTCTTCTGGTTCCCAATCTCTTCCTAAATGTTCTGATACAGTTGAAGCATTTACAGTGATTTTTTCAGCTCTTTCAATTTGAATCATTGCTGGTTTATTTGTAATTACAACACCTTCATTATCTTCTCTTATTGCTTCTGCAATTGCTCTTCCATCTTCAGTTGCTTGAAGACATAATAACGCGATACTAGCTGACATTTAATTTCCTTTTAGGTTTATTTTAAATTTTATAAAGTTATTCCAGATTTACTTAATCTGCTAATTAATTCAAGCTTAGTAGAAGATAATAATTCGCTTGGATTAGCTGAAAATGCTGATAATGGTTCCATTGCTGTTTCCATAATTTCAATATCTTCTTTAATCCATTGTGTTAATAATTCTTTATTTTCTGCAGACTCATTAACCATTACTTTAACTACACTATCTAACCATTTAATAGTTTCTTCATACCATGAAGTAATGAATTCACTTAACATTGGAACAACCATTTCTTCATGAGTAGCCATCTCTTTTGAAAATTCATTTATCATTAAAGGAATTACAAAAGCATCAAAAACTACATTTTGTTTAATAAACAATCTAATTGGATCTTTTTCAACTAAAGAGTCTTCAACAGCTTTTCTTAAACCTTGCCATTTAGAATCATTTAGCCAAGCTTCTTTACCTGAGTCTAATTTTGTAACATCATTATCACCAAGTAATAAAATCATTTTTGTTATATGCTGAGCCATTCCTAATCTATCTTCAGCGTGAAACATAGTAGCTGACATCATTGCTGTTCCATAAACTCTATCAACAATTGCTAAATTGTTCATATTTGCACCATATTCATAGTGTCTTAATGGTGTTAGAAAATCAAAAGCTTTTTCTAAATTTTCTCTTTTTATAAAATTTACTAATGATCTTTTCTCAATAAAATCAAAACTTTGAATATTTGCAGCATTTTGAGATGCTCTTGTTGAAACATAAGTCATATAATGGAATTTTCTAGGATCTAATAAATCATACCAATCGTTCATCTTAATTTTAGTTCTAGCTTTATCATAAATTTCAAACTCAGGTTCCCACTGTGGTCTGTAATGAAAGTTTTCTGTTGGTTGTGCATCATACATAGCTTCTTCGTATCTTGAAGCTGGTCTATCTTCACCTAATCTTCTGGCAACATTTCCAAAAGTATGTCTTTTGGGTTCTATTTCAACACTTGCAATATTTAATTCCATATTTTTTCCTTAATTTTTAATTTAATCCGAATTGCCAATTTTCATTATCAATTAGTACTTCAGTATCTTGATCTTTTGTAAAAAAAGATACTCTATTATTTTGACAGAACTCAATAAAAGCTTTGTATGGCAAAATAAATTCAACATTCATTGAAGCTTCACCAATTGCAAAATTAAATTCTACAAATCCATCATTTCTTAATTCTATGATTTGTACAAATTTCTTTTCTTCTGGCATTAGTTCATACATAAAAACTCCTGATTAGACTATTCTTAGTTTTTAAAACTATTGAATAGTATGGAAATAAAATCGCGAATTATTCGCATATAAAACTAAATAAATTAAAATTTGCTAAAATACAAAGAAAATAAGGATATATATATGAGTTCATTAAAAAAGTACTTCTTTAATAATAAGAATATCCCTGCAAAATTTTCTATCTTTTATCTTTTAACAGGTATATTTGGAATAATTTCACTAGATAAATTTATAAAAATTTTCTTTCAATATAATAATGTAAGTGAACAAGGACCTTTAACTATTGGCCTATTATTTTTTATGTTAATGGGTTTATTGGTTTTTATAATATTAAATCACATGCAAAAAGTTATAAAAAGAATTGACCGATCTTATAATGATTTAAAAGAAAAAGACAAGCAAAGATTAATTCCCTATGAATTTGCTTTAAATAACTCTGTTGACGCAATTTATTGGTTTACACTTGATGCAAGATTTATTTACGTAAATGAAGCTGCATGTGAAATGTTAGGGTATACGCAAGATGAGTTTTTAGAAATGAAGCTTGAAGATATGGATCCACAATTTACAAGAAAAACAGCTAAGGAATGTATGCATAGCATAAGAGATACAAAAGATTGGAGACTAGAAACTACACAAAAGAAGAAGAACAACTCAATATTTCCTGTTGAAGTTTCAGGTCATGCTTTTAAACACAATGGAGTAGATTATATTTGTGCTTTTGGAAGAGATATGACTCAAAGAAATAATGATAGAAATAGGATTACTACAATAAATCATGAGTTACAAAAATCTTTAGAAGAGAAAAATATTTTATTAAAAGAGATACATCATAGAGTTAAAAATAATATGGAAATAATCTCATCATTGTTATCCATGCAACTTAGACGTGCAAAAGATGATGAAGTAAGATATATTTTAAAGCAAAGTAAAAGTAGAATAAATACAATGGCTTTAGTACATGAATTCTTATATTTAGGAGAAAACCTAGCTTATATAAATGTGCACGAGTATATAAAGAAGTTAATTGATGATATAAAAGAGTTATATATCTCACAAAATACAAGGCTAGAAGTAGAGTTACATATTGATGAGTTGATTTTCACAACAAATAGATGTATTCAAATTGGAATGGTATTACATGAATTGTGTGTAAATTCCTTAAAATATGCATTCAAAGAGGATAGAGAAAATCTTTTATGTATTCATATGAGAGAAAAAGAAGATAATATACATATAAAAATTAGAGATAATGGGGAAGGATTAGAAAATATAAAAGACTTATATAAAAGTGAATCAATTGGTATGCAATTAATTCATTCAATAGTAGAAGATCAACTCGATGCAACAATAGAATTTAAGAATAATAATGGATTAGAGTGTAATATTATATTTTCTAAAGAGGAGGAAGAACAATGAGTAAAATTAAAATATTAATAGTAGAAGATGAGTCAATAATTGCTTTAAATTTAAAAGAATCCCTTCAAGACTTAGGTTATGAACCTTGTGGTATTGCACCAAATAGATGTAAAACCATAAAAATATTAGAAAAAGGGGTAGTTCCTGATTTAATATTAATGGACATATATTTAAAGGGACCTACAACAGGAATTGAACTTGCAAAAGAATTAAAAACTACCCTGCCATATACTCCTATAATTTTTTTAACAGCAAACTCAGAAGTTGCTACAATAAAGAAAGCATCTGAAGCATTTGCTTATGGATATCTTTTAAAACCATATAAAAAATCTAATTTGCATGCAGCAATTGAAATAGCTTTAAGTAAAGCAGCTGAAGATAATGCAAAAAATAAAAAGTTAGATGCAACTCAAAATGTTAATAAAACATTAGTTCATCAACTTGAGTTGAATAATGAACAACAATCAAGAACTGTCCAATTGAAATATGGATACCTTTATGATAAAGAAAAAGAAATCTTATATTATGGAGATGAACCTGTTAAATTAACTGTAAAAGAGATTAAAATTATAAAATATTTATGCAATAGTCCTGGTCATAATGTATCACAAGAACAGCTAGAATATGCAATTTGGCAGGATGAACCTGCGGGATATGCAGCATTTAGGTCTGTTTTATTTAGACTTAGAAATAAAATACATAAAGATTTAATAACAAATCAAAATAATACAGGTTATAAAATAGAACTTTTCTAAAATCTGAAAACAAAAAAGCGATGAAACTGCGATTGCTTTTTTGTATTATATAATAAAATAATTATATAGGATTTAGAACATGGATTTAAAAATACAAAATAAAATTGCACTAATAACAGGTTCCACGCAAGGTATAGGATTTGCAACAGCAAAAAAACTTTGTGAAGAAGGTGTTAATGTAATAATTAATGGTAGAAGTAAATTAAAAGTAGACGATGCCGTAAACTCTTTAAAGAAACAATTTCCAAAACTTGATATCAAAGGTATAGTTGCCAACTTAAAAGATAAAGAAGGATGTACTAAACTTATTAAAAATGTTCCACATATCGATATATTAATCAATAATTTAGGTATTTTTAAACCAAGAGAATTTGAAAAAATAGATGAAGAAGAATGGCTTAATATGTTTAACATAAATGTAATGAGTGGAGTTAGGTTATCTCAACACTATTTACCTTTAATGCTTAATCAAAACTGGGGAAGAATTATATTTATTTCAAGTGAATCTGCAATTCAAATTCCAAAAGAAATGATTCATTATGGTATGAGTAAAACTGCACAAATATCTATTTCAAGAGGTATTGCAGAGCTTACAAAAGGTACAAATGTGACATCAAACTCAATTATAGTTGGACCTTCTAACTCTGAAGGAGTTATAACTTTCTTTGAAGAAATTGCAAAACAAAATAATCAAAGCGCCCAAGAAATTGAAAAAGAATTCTTTGAAAAGGCAAGACCGACTTCCTTAATTAGAAGATTTGCAGATGTTCAAGAAAGTGCAAATATGATTGTATATACAGCAAGTTCCTTATCAAGTGCTACAAATGGAGCTATTTTACGTGTTGATGGTGGAGTAGTTCAATCTGCATTCTAATATAATTAAAATAGGAAAACTAAACTAATTTAGTTCTTTTCCTATTGTACGTATACTCTAAAATAGTAGCTATTGTTCTTGTATATGGAGCATCTATTCCTTGTTTTTCACAGTTTTTTATAACCACACCACAAATCTCATCAAGTTCTAAATCTCTATTATTTTGTGTATCAACCCACATAGATGGTTTTACTGATTGAAATGTTTTCATTAACTCAAACATTTTATCTGCATCAGCTTGTGATAAATTTACTCCAACTGCATTTGACGCAAGTGCTGCTTCCCTCATAAGTTCATATATTAACTTCGCTGTTTTTTCATTTTCTAATAAAGGACCTGATTCTTCTTCTATAAGTGCACAAATTGCATTTACACCATTATTTATAATTAGTTTATTCCAAAGTTCTAGTTTTATATTCTCACAAATAAAAGTAGTAGTTTGTGTTTTATCTAAGGTAGTTTTTAATTTTTCTAAAAAAACATTGTTTTCATTTGTATGATTTAAAGCACCCACTAGAGTTTGAACTTCACCTGAACAGTGAACATGTCCTAATTCTACAGTATGGGATACTATAAGTCGTGTAAGTCCACCTATTACAAAATCCCTTGGATAATATTCACACATCACATCTTCATTTTCTACACCATTTTGTAGTGAAATATAATATGGTATTTTTGAAGATGATGATTTTTCAATCCAAGAAGCCAAAGACTTTGAAATACTTTGGGTACTCATAGCTTTCGTAGCAATAATAACTGCATCAAAGTTTTCTGGGTTTAAAGCTGTTAGTTCTTCTATACTAAGAGTATTTATTTTATCTTCTATTATATAATTTGGATGTGTCATTTTTAGCTTATTTTCTTTTAAATATACTAAGTTTTCACCTCTTGCTACAAATGTAATACCACATCCAACTTCATGTAATATCATTCCATAGTAAGCTCCAATCCCTCCTGCTCCAATTACTACTATATTCATAGTTAAATCCTATTTCAATTTATTAAATTTGTATTATATACAAATTAAGTATAATTCCAAGAAAAGGATTGCTTTGATAAGACTAGGTTCAAATTCTCAAACTAGAGCTTTATTACTAAATAATGCAAAGATAGAATTTATTCAAAATGGTGGAGATTTTGATGAAGATTCTATAAAAACAACAAACCCTAAATCTTTTTGTTATGAAGCTACAAAAGGAAAATTTAATGAGCTTTACAAAAAATATGGAATTGAAGATATGCCTTTATTGGTTGCAGATAGTGTAGTAACAACAAAGGGTTTACTTTTAAGGAAAGCAAAAGATGAAGATGATGCTAGATATATGCTTGAACTTCAAAGTGGCGCTGAAACTTCTGTAATTACTTGTATGATTTATAAAGCAAATGATAAAGAGATTATTGATATATCAATTACTACTTATGTATTTGACAAATTTGATCAAAATAATATAGATGCATATATTAAATCAGGTGAATGTTTCGGAAAAGCAGGAGCTATTATGGTTGAAGGATTTTGTAAACCTTATATTAAAGAAGTAAAAGGTTATGAAAGTACTGCAATGGGTCTTTGTGTCGAGAAATTAAAAGCTTTTATGTAATAATATCAAATATTATAAATTACTATAAAATTATTTTAAAATAGGAAAAAAATGAAAATATCAAATATTATATGTACAACTGTTTTATCTTCACTTATCTTTATTGGTTGTTCAAGTCGTTATGTAGATAACACTTCAAATGTAATTGAAATAGAAAATGAAAACAAACAAGTTATAAAAAAAGAAGTTGTTCCTTTTAAAGTTGAAAAAGTTGTAAACCAATTTTCTTTAGACAGGAATACAAAAGATTTTTTAGAAATTTTAGAAGATGATAAGTATGCTTCGTTATGCTCTAGTGAAAACAAATATTTAACAATTAAAAATATGAGAAATAGCCAAAAAAAAGTTGATTTATTAAAAGATTTATTTTATGACTATACAAAAAACTTAAGTAATTCATGTATAGACCAAAAGGCTTTTAAAAAAGAGTTAAAGAAAAGAAAATATAGAGATATTAGCCAAGATTATGAAGTATATAATGTAGATATAAATAAAAAAGAACTTCTAAAAAAATATACTTCAAATACACAAAGTGTAAAAAGTATTTTAGAAACATATACCCCAAAACATCCTCAGTTTTTTGCTCTTATTAGTAAACTTGATAAAGGTAAATTGTCAGAGTCAAAATATAATAAATTAAGATTAAATATTGAAAGACTTAAACTTTTAAAATACTCAAATAGTGATAACTTTATTCAGTTAAATGTACCTTCTTATAATTTTGCATTTTATGAAGATGGAAAAAGAACAAAAACTTTTGGAACAGTTGTAGGTTCAGTTGAAGCTCAAACTCCAATACTTTCTAGCAAATTAGCTTATTTTATAGTAAACCCTACTTGGAATATTCCTGATTCAATTGCAAAAAGTAGTATAATTCCAAAAGCTTTAAAAGATAAAAACTATTTAAAAAAGAAAAATATAGTTATTAGAAAGAACTATAGACTAGATTCTAAAAAAATAAAATGGAAAGATGTAAACTGGAAAAAATATTTAAAAAAAGATGTTAAATATATTCCATATAAGTTTATTCAACTTCCATCAAGAACAAATGGAATGGGTAGAATGAAATTTATATTCCCAAATGATTATGCAGTTTATATGCATGATACTATTGGGACATGGAGATTTAAATCTAGTAAGCAAAAGATTAGATTTACAAGTCACGGTTGTATTAGATTAGAGCATCCTATTAGTTTAATGAAATACTTATCTGAAAACTATACAAAATATTCATATACAAAAGTAAGAAATATTTTTGATAGTCAAAGAACTGATACTATTAGATTAAATAAAAAATTACCTATTCACTTAACATATCAAACAGTACAAATTAATAATGGCAATTTATCATTTTATAGTGATGTTTACGGATATGATAAAATTCAGAACTTAGACTTCTAGAATAATATGAATAATAAAAAAACTGTTTCTTTAGTTTTAGGTAGTGGTGGAGCTAGAGGTTATGCTCATATTGGAGTAATAAAAGAGCTTATAAAAAATGGCTATGAAATAAAATCTATTTCAGGTTCTTCAATAGGTGCCTTAGTCGGGGGCTTATATGCAGCAGGAAAACTTGATGAATATGAAAAATGGGTTGCAAATTTTGATATCTTAGATATTTTAAAATTAGTTGATTTCTCTTTTAGTTCAAATGGCATGATAAATGGCGATAAAGTTTTTAATAAAATTGAAGAAATGATTGGTGATATAAATATTGAAGACTTACCAATATCTTTTACAGCAACAGCAACTGATATAAAAAATAGAAAAGAAGTTTGGCTTCAAAAAGGCTCACTAAAAGATGCTATACGCGCTTCTATTTCTATTCCTACAGTTTTCACTTCAACTACAATAAATGGAAAAGAACTTTTTGATGGTGGAATTTTAAATCCAATACCAATTGTTCCCACTATCTCAGAATTTTCTGATTTAGTAATTGCTGTTGATTTAAATAGTGGCTTAAACATAAAAAAAGAACATCAGCATATATTTGAAAAACAAAAAGGTGGAATAAAACAAAATATTACAGACTTTTTACAAAAAAATATTAAAAAGAAAGAAAATCTTAGTTATTTTGAAATCATTAATCAATCAATAGAAACTATGCAAGAAGTCATTTCAAGACATCAATTAGCCTCTCATCAACCTGACATTATGATAAATATTTCAAATAAAACTTGTGAATTTTATGATTTTCATAAAGCAAAAGAGTTAATAGAATATGGTTCTATTATTACAAAAGAGATCTTAGAAAATACAGAGGAATAAGTCTTTATTTAAAATAAAGACTTTATAATAGTAGTCATTCCAATGTGTAAGTTATAGTTGCCTACAGGAAAATCAAGATGGTCTTCATCTGTTAAGTTTACTTTATATGAACTAAGATATTTACCTAAAACTTCTAAATCCACTTTTTCATACTCAACATCTTTATATGATGTTCTTAATAACTTATTTTGTGCATTACTTAATTCTAAAGTAAAAGCAAGTGTTCGTAAAGAGATCAAATCAGTCCATTTATAAAATAGTTCTGAAGTTAATTTTTTTTCTATATTACCTTCTGGTGTAAATAAAAGATTTTGCTTTTTTAAAGATAATAAAACAGATAAAATTGCATCTACAAAAGGTACAATCTTTTCTTTCCAAAAAGGTGCTTCATCACTTTTTTCTAAAGCACTTTCTATATATTCTAAAATCTCTTCTTTTGTATTATTTTGTAAAAGTTCACTTAAGTTATCATTCATTTTATTCTCTTTACTAGAGTTTCTGGCAATAAGCCTAAACTTTCTTCTATTAGTTTTGTATCACCATGATCTATAAACTTATCTTCATATTCAAAAGTTGTAAGTTTGATATTTATATTTGCATCATTTAAAAACTCTAAAATAGCACTTCCTACACCACCTTGTTTTTGTGAATCAGAGAATACATACCAATCATCATATCTTGTAGCTAAATTTTTTAAACACTCTTCATCCAAAGGCTTAACAAATCTTAAATCTACAATAGCAATATCTTCATCATGTAGCTTTTCAGTTTCACATGCCCTTCCAACTGCAGCACCATATCCAATAAATAGTTTTTTACTTTTACCTTCTTTTAATATTTGAGCTTTTCCAAGTTCAAAAGGAACAACTGGATAATCAACTTCTATAAAAGCACCTCTTGGGTATCTAATTGCACTTGGAGAATTTAAGGTATATGCAAAGGCTAATCCCTCTTCTAAAGTTGCATTATCTCGTGGAGCAAAAACAATCATATTTGGAATAAACCTTAAATATGAGATGTCAAAGGCACCTTGATGAGTTTCTCCATCATTTCCAACAGTTCCTGCTCTATCTATTGCGAAAACTACAGGTAAATTCATAATACATACATCATGAATTATTTGATCAAAACCACGTTGTAAAAAAGTAGAATAAATTGTAATATATGGTTTAAAACCTTCTTTTGCCATTGCAGCCATTGAAGTAACTGCATGTTGTTCTGCAATTGCAACATCCCAAAATCGTTCAGGGAATTTTTCCATTAATTTATTTATTCCTGTTCCACTTGGCATTGCAGCAGTAACTCCTACAATATTGTCATGCTTACAAGCTAAAGAACATAAAGCTTCCGCAAATACAGCAGTTGCAGCTTTTGGTGCAGCTTTCTTTATAAAAGCTCCATCTTCAACATTAAAAGGACCAACTCCATGCCAATGTTCATGTTGACCTTCAGCAATTTTGTAACCTTTTCCTTTTACTGTTCTTGCATGTACAATTACAGGTTTATTCATGCCCTTTGCTAATTCTAAAGTATCTATAACCTCTTCAATATTATGTCCATCAATTGGACCAATATAATCAATACCCATCTCTTCAAATAAAATACCAGGAGTAATAAGTTTCATTGCTTCTTCCATTCTTTTAGCAATATAAGTTGTACCATCTGGCATATTATTTTTAATAAAAGTATGTACTCTATCTTTGAAACCTTGATAAGTTTTTCCAGCAAGTAATTTCGAAAGATGTTTTGAAATTGCACCAATTGGTTTTGCAATTGACATCTCATTGTCATTTAAAATAATAACAATAGGAAGTTTTATATCACCTAATTCATTTAAAGCTTCGTAAACCATCCCCGCAGTCATAGAACCGTCACCAATCATAACAACTGGAACTCTGTCCTCTTTTTTAAGCTTTATAGCTTTAGCAGCTCCAACAGCTAATGAAATTGAAGTTGAACTATGACCTGCAATAAAATAATCGGAATCAGATTCATTTGGTTTAGTAAAACCACTTAAGCCTTCAAACTGCCGAATTGTTTCAAACTCATCCCAACGTCCTGTTAATAATTTATGAGGATAACATTGGTGTGAAACATCAAATATAAAAGGATCACTATATGCATCAAATACCTTATGCATACCTACAGTTAACTCAACTGCTCCTAAAGTAGAAGAAAAATGTCCACCTTTTCTAGATACTACATCAATAATTCTGTCTCTAATATCTTGAGATACTTTTTCTAATTCTTCGAGTGATTTATCTTTTATATTCATATCTTCTCCCAAAGTCTATTTTAACTTTTCTAATACACTATCTAATACTTTAAAAACTCTTGTATTTTGACTCATTGATCCAATAGTAATTCGTATTGCATTAACTCCATAACCAGTTAAATCTCTTACAATTACCCCCAGTTCAAGTAAATTTTGAGCTACTTCCTTTGAAGAGTATAAATCACCAAATTTTAATGTTATAAAGTTTGTATATGAATCAATATAATCAAAACCTTTTTTATCTGCATATTCTTCATATCTTTTCATTTCTTCAAAGTTTTTAGATATACAAGTTTGAACAAACTCTTCATCTTTTAAAGCTTCAATAGCAGCTGCGAGTGTTAAAGTTGTAATATTAAAAGGAGCACGAAGTTTATATAAAGTTTTTATAATATCTTTTTGTGCTATTCCATATCCAACTCTCATTCCACCAAGAGCATACGCTTTTGAAAATGTTCCTAAGTAAATACAGTTTGCAAACGTATTGATTAGGTCTTTTGGATCAATCTTTTTCTTTTCATCTTTAAAAGACGCATATTCTTGATAAGCGCCATCAACTACAACTAAAGTATCTTTATCAATAGTTTCTAAAAATGCATAAACATCTTCTTTATCTAAGCACTCACCTAAAGGATTATTAGGTAAACAAAGAAAAATAATATCAGCACCATGCTCTTTATAAAGTTCTGAAAATTGTTCTAAATTATGTTCATCATCTTTTGTTTTTATAATTTTCGAACCAGTTTGCTTTCCATAAATTTCATACATTGCAAATGTAGTTTTACTCATTAAAATTTTAGAATTACTATCACATTTAGCATGTACACAAAACTCTAAGATTTGATCACTTCCAGAGCCAACAATAATATTTGATTCGTCTATTTCAAATTTATTTGCTAAGGCTTCTTTTAATTCATACATTGAATCATCTGGATATACAAACATATTTCCTGCAATTTCTTTAATTTTTGAAGTTACTTTAGGAGATGTTCCATATGGATTTTCATTTGATGCTAATTTTATAATATCTTTTGGATCAATTCCATACTCTCGTACTACTAATTCAATTGGTTTCCCAGCTTCATAAGTTGTAACATTGTCTAATACTTTATTAAAATTCATTTATATTCCTAATTTTATTACTATTAAATATCGTGTATTTCTTTTACATATGATCCTAAAATCTTTATAGAATCTTTATGTTTATCTAATATTTCTTTTATACCATCATCATCTTTATGCCCATCAAAATCTATAAAGAATATTGAATTACCTTCAGCAATATGAGATTTAATTTTAGTAAAGTTAACACCAGCATTTTTAAAGTCAATTAAAAAGTCAACTAATGCTCCTTGTTTATCTGAAAGCTTCACTAAAATAGATGTTTTGTCATTTCCGCTTTGTCCATTTTCAAAATCACTAATTATAAAAAATCTTGTTCTATTATTATCTTTATCTTCTATATTTTCAAAAAGAATTGGAAGATTATTTAACTTTGCCCCAACATGTGGACAAATTGCAGCACTACCTGGCTCGTTTATTGCAATTCTTGCAGCTTTTGTAGTTGATTCAATTGGTATTTGTTCAACTTCATCTAAACCAAAATTTGCTAAAAATTTTCTACACTGTTCAAAAGCAATATCTTTTGAATATATTCTTTTTATATCTTCAATTTTATCACATGTTGTTGCAAGTGTATGATGAATGTCAAGTACTACTTCTGCAATAATTTTTAAGTTATATTTATTTAAACAATTAATAGTATCTGTAACTATTCCATTTGATGAGTTTTCAATAGGAACTACACCAAATCTAGCCTTTTTAGTATCAACTTCTCTAAAAATTCCCTTAATAGATGCAATTGAAACATAAGAGCTCATAGCTCCAAATCTACCTTCTGCTGCTTGATGAGTGAAAGACCCTTCCGGTCCTAAATAAGCTACATTTTCAGGAAGTTCAAGGTTTCTAGATATTGCAAATATTTCTAAAAATAGTGCTTCAATAGCAGCTCTATTTAATTTTCCTTCATTTAAAGATTCTAATCTATCAATAATCGCTTTTTCTCGTTCAGGTCTATAAATTGCGCCACCACTATGAGCTTTAACAACTCCTACTTGATGAACCACTTCCATTCGTTCATTAATAAGTTTTAATAATTCGTCATCGATATTATCAAGTTTATTTCTTAATTCTAATAATCCTGCTTCACTCATAAGTACCCTTTTTCTGCTATTGGCTAATTAATTATTTTAAAAACTCTTCTTCATGTGCAATTAAATCTTCGAAAGTTTCTCTTCTTCTAATAAGTCTATCTTGACCATTTTCTACTGCTATTTCTGCTACTTTATTTCTAGTATTATAATTTGATGCCATTGTAAAACAATAAGCTCCTGCGCTATAAATTGCGACTAAATCATTATGTTGTGTTTGAGGTAAGTTAATATTTTTAGCGAAGAAATCTCCACTTTCACAAACAGGACCCACTAAATTACAATCACTTAATTCTTTATTATCATTTAATACTTCAACTTTGTGATATGCATCATATAAAGCAGGTCTAATTAAATCATTCATAGCCCCATCAACAATAACGAATCTTTTATTTCCATTTACTTTTTCATAAAGTACTTTAGATACAAAAACTCCAGAATTACCAACTAAAAATCTTCCTGGTTCACAAACTATTGTAATATCTAAACCAAATAAACACTCTAAAATAGCTTGTGCATATTCATTTGTATCAATTAGTTTCTCATCATTATAAACAATACCTAAACCACCACCAACATCAAAAAATGAAAGATCAATTTTTATAGCTGCAAGGTTTCTTACTAAATCAGATACGATTTTTACAGATTCTCTAATTGGCTCTAGCTGAGTAAGTTGAGAACCAATATGACAATGAATACCAGTTGGTTCTAAATTTTTAGAATTTTTACATTGAATATACATTCTTTTTGCAGTATCAATATCAACACCAAATTTATTTTCATGTAAACCTGTAGAAATATAGGGATGTGTTTGAGGATCAATATTAGGATTAACTCTAATAGAAATTCTAGCAATTACCTCTAATTCTTTGGCAATATTTTCAACTCTATCAAGTTCAGCAGCACTTTCAACGTTTATCATTAAAATACCAAGACCTAAAGCTTCTTTTATCTCACTATCAATCTTTCCAACACCTGAAAAAATGATTTTATAAGGAGCAACACCAACTTTTAAAGCTCTTTTAACTTCACCAATTGATACACAATCAGCACCTGCGCCTAATTCTACTAAATGCTTAATAACTGAAAGATTCGAATTTGCTTTTACAGCATAAGCCAAAATCGATTTTCTTGCTTTAAATGCACCTTTTAACTCTTCATATTGAGAAGTAATATGATCAAAATCATATACATAATATGGTGTTTGATATTTGTTTGCTAATTCTTTAAAATCTATATTCATTTTTTATATTTTTCCTATTCTTTATTCATTAAAATTTTAATTTAAAATTCAAAAATACTAAATTAAAACTTCCACTTTATAAATAAGTATTTAGAAAGTGTAAGATTTTGTACAAGACCAAGGCGGAGAGAAAATTCAAAGCAAGAGCATACTAAAGTATGTGACTGTTTTGAATTTTCTAGACAACGTAGGTATTGTGCGAAAGCTTACGCTTTCTACTTATTTCCGTCCCAGGCAATTGTTTGTTTACCTTGCTCATCAAACGATACTGCTGGCATACCCATAATATTGAAACCACAATCAACATAGTGAATTTCACCAGTAACTGCTGAGCTTAAATCAGAAAGTAAATACATTCCTGAATTTCCAACTTCAGTAGTTGTAACATTCTTCTTTAAAGGTGAGTGAGCTTCATTCCATTTAAGCATAAATCTAAACTCACCAATTCCAGCAGCTGCTAAAGTTTTAATTGGACCTGCTGAAATAGCATTTACTCTAATTCCATCTCGACCTAAATCTTCTGCAAGATATTTTGTAGTCATTTCTAATGCTGCTTTTGCAACACCCATTAAATTATAGTTTGGAATATATTTAACTCCACCATAATAAGAAAGTGTTAACACAGAACAGTTATCACTCATAATTGGTTTAAGTTCTCTAACAACTTCTATTAATGAATAAACAGAAACATCCATAGCAATGTCAAATGATGCTTTTGGAATATCATAAAATCTTCCAGTTAATCCATCTTTTGGAGCAAATGCAATTGAGTGAACAATAAAGTCAATCTGACCCATATCTTTTTCTAATGACTCTTTTAAAGCTTTAATTTCATCAGGATTTGATACATCACATGGATATACTCTAGCTTCACTTCCAAATTCTGCTGCGATTGGTTCAACTCTTTTTTTAAGAGAATCATTTAAATATGTAAATGCAATTTCTGCGCCTTGATCAGCACAAGCTTTTGCAATTCCATAAGCTATAGACTTATTATTTGCAACACCTAAAATTACACCTTTTTTACCTTTCATAAACATCTATAAATCCTTTGTATTTTCAATAATTTGTTTAAAATCTTCAATATTCCATGAAGCAGTTCCAATTAAAGCTCCATCAACACCATCTAATTCACATATTTCACGAACATTTGCAACTTTTACTGAACCACCATATAGTAATGGTTTATCAATTTGAGACTTTAAAGTACTATGAATTATTCTAATATCATCATTAGTAGCAGTTACTCCCGTACCAATCGCCCATACAGGTTCGTATGCTAATATTAAATTTTCATAATTAGTATCAATTCCGGCAAATTGCTCATAAATATACTCTAATGTTTGCTCTAGCCCTGATTCTTTAACTTCTAAAGGTTCACCAATACAGTAAATTATTTTGTATCCAAGCTCTTTATAAAATGCAAATTTTTTAGCGATTTCTTCTTGAGATTCACCTAAAACATGCCTTCTCTCACTGTGTCCAATTAGAATAGTTTTAATTCCAAATTCATCTAATTGTTCTGTTCCAATTTCACCTGTAAATGAACCCTTAACTGTTGCATATGCATTTTGAGCACCCATAGTAAGATTTGAAACTGTATCAAAAGAATCTAATGATGTTGATGTTGGGAAAATATATACATCATCAGAAATTTTATTTGATACTAAAAAATCATTTACTTCTTTTACAAAAAACGATGTTGATTCTCTTGTGTGATTAGTTTTAAAATTTGAAGCAATAATTGACATTAATTTTCCTCTATTACAAGTGCTTTAACACCTGGTAAAATTTTTCCTTCAATTAATTCTAAAGAAGCTCCACCACCCGTACTTATAAATGTCATTTCATCTTCATCACCTGTAACTCTAACTAAGTCAGCAGTATCTCCACCACCAACTACAGTTGTAGCATACGAGCTTGCAACTGCATGAGAAAGTTTAGTACTTCCTTTTGCAAATTTATCCATTTCATAAACACCCATTGGGCCATTCCATAAAATTGTATGTGCATCTTCAAGTGCTTGTGCAAATAATACAGAAGAAGCAGGTCCAATATCTAAGCCCATCCAACCTTTAGGAATTTCTTGTACTGTTGTTGGTTTTGCAAAAGCTTCAGCATCAAAAGCTTCAGCAGCAACAACATCTACAGGTAAATAAAACTTTACCCCAAGTGCTTTTGCTTCATCCATAATCTTAATAGCTTCTGGAATTAAATCATCTTCAACTAAAGAGTTTCCAACTTCATGACCTAAGGCTTTAAGAAATGTAAATGCCATTCCTCCACCAATAATAATTTTATCAACTTTTGGTACAAGATTATAAAGTGCTTGAAGTTTTCCAGAAACTTTTGAACCACCAACAATTGATACAAAAGGACGTTTAGGTTCATGTACAATATGATGGAAAAATTTGATCTCTTTTGCAAGTAAGAAACCAGCTGCTTTTGAATCAATATCAAAATGTCGTGCAATACCTTCTACTGAAGCATGAGCTCTATGAGAAACACCAAAAGCATCATTTACAAAAACATCTGCCATTGAGGCTAGTGTTTTACTTAACTCAGGATCATTTTTAGTTTCACCTTTTTCAAATCTCATATTTTCTAAAAGTAAAATCTCACCAGAAACTAACTCTTTTGCCATTGCAATAGTCTCATCACAAACAATGCTAGGTGCTATTTTAATTTCTTGTTTTAATAAAGTATGTAATCTTTTAGCAATTGGTTTTAAAGAAAATTCTTCTTCAAAACCATTTTTTGGTCTACCAAAATGAGATGCTAAGATAATTGAACAATCATTATCAATACAATATCTAATAGTATTTAAAGCAGATCTAATTCTTCTATCATCAGTAATGTTATTGTATTCATCCATTGGAACATTAAAGTCACATCTAATAAATATTCTTTTTCCAGATATATCAATATTCTTAAGTTCTTGTAATTTCATTTATTGCCTTTATTTAAAATTAGTTATTTACTACGTGTACGCCCATATCTACAAGTCTTGAAGAATAACCCCACTCATTGTCATACCATGCTAAAACTTTTACCATATTTCCTTCAATTACTTGAATAGTATCTAAAGGAACTACTGTAGATAATTCTTCACCATTAAAATCAGAACTAACTCTTCCTTCTGTGTCAACACCTAAAATACCTTTTAAGTATCCTGTTGATGCACTTGTAAATGCAGCTTGAAGTTCTTCTAATGTTGTATCTTTTTTAAGCGTTACTGTTAAATCAACTAAAGAAACATTTGGAGTTGGAACTCTAATAGCTTGCCCATTTAATTTTCCATTTAAATGTGGCATAACTTTTCCAATAGCTTTAGCAGCACCTGTTGATGCAGGAATTAAATTTGTAGCTCCTGCTCTTCCTTTTCTTGGATCTTTTTTATCTTTTCCATCTAAAATTAATTGAGATGAAGTATATGAGTGAATTGTAGTCATTAAACCTTTTTCAATTCCATACTCATCATCTAAAAGTTTAGCAACAGGAGCTAAACCATTTGTAGTACAAGAGGCATTTGAAACAATAGCTTGACCAGCATAAGTTTTTTCATTTGCACCCATTACAAAAGTTGGAGTATCATCTTTAGCAGGTGCAGACATTACAACTTTTTTAATTCCATTATCTATATAAGCTTGAACTGAATCCATAGTTAAAAATGCACCCGTACACTCTAAAACTACATCAGCACCTAAAGCAGCAAATTCTAATTTTGCTGGATCTCTTTGGCTTAATAGTTTAGCTTTATCATTTCCAATATAAACATATCCATCTTCAACTTTGATATCTTGTCTATTTCCATGAACAGTATCATATCTTAGGTTATATTGAATCATTTCTTCACTACCACTAGCATTTACTGCCACTAATTCAACATCTTCTCTATTAGCAACTATTCGTGCTACACATCTACCAATTCTTCCTAATCCATTAATTGCAACTTTAATAGCCATATTTTTCCCTTGTGTAAATCGTAATTGTAGATATTTTATCGAAAAATTGCTATAATATTATTTAAGTATATAACAAAGGTATGAATTAAGTGCAACTTGCAGTATTTGGTGGTAGTTTTGACCCCGTGCATATAGCTCATGAAGTAATTGTAAATGAGGCAATAAAAGAACTAAATATTGATAAAATAGTTGTAGTTCCTACATATTTAAATCCTTTTAAAAATAGCTTTCATTTAGAACCAAGAATCAGAGAAAAACTATTAAGAAAAGTTTTTTTTAATAATCCTAAAGTTGATATTAGTGATTACGAAATAAAGCAAAATAGAGCAGTTTACTCCATTGAAACTATCAAATATTTAAAAAACTTATATAAAGCATCAAAAATTTATTTGATTATTGGTGCAGATAATATGAAAGATTTAGATAAATGGGACTCAATTGATGAATTAAAATCTTTAGTTCATTTTGTTGTTGCTTCAAGAGATGGTTTTATTAATAATGATTTTGTTAAGTTTAAGAACTTAAAAATTGATATTAATATCAGTTCTACAATGTTAAGAGATAAAATTGATTTAAATTTTATACCTATACAAATAAAAGAAGATATAATAAATCTTCAAAGAAAAGAAAAAGGTTAATTCTTGAATAGATTAGAAACTATTAAAACGCTTTTAGATGAAAAAAAAGCAGAAAATATTGATGTTATTGATTTAACATCTAAAGATTACATTGTTGATTATGTTGTGATTGCAACTACTTTAAACTCAAAACACGGTTTTGCATTATTAAACTACTTAAAAGAAGAGTTAAAGCCACTTGGTGAAGAATTCTTAAGAGTAAATGAAGATGATAACTGGACTGTTATTGATTTAGGAGATATGTTTATTCACTTAATGAGTGAAGATTATAGAAAGAAATATTCTTTAGAAGATTTCTTATCTCAATTAGACGCTAGAGCATAGAATTTAAAAATTCTATTGCCCTTGTCTCATAATTTTATTATAATTACCTGCAGCATCTTTAGCTCCACCCATATTACCAGTGTAAATAGCAATAGCTACAGCAATTGTTAAAATAATTATAAACCATTTCATTACATTTTATCCTTAGCTTTAATTCCTAATAAATCTAAACCAACTCTAATACTCATTGCAGACATACTAAGAGCTTTTAAATACATGTTTTGTTCAGCACTCCCTACAACCTTATAATCATTATAAAACTTATGAATAGAAGCTGCTAATGAAGTTAAATATTCAGTAATTTTTTGCATTTCTCTTTTTGTGAAGGCTTCATTTAAAACTGAACCTAATAATAAAGATTCATAAATTAAATTTAAACCATCTTGATTTAAGTTTTCAAAACTTTCATCTTTAATATCATCAAAAGTTAATTCTGCTTTTTTAAATACTTGATTAATTCTAGCATGTGCATAATTGATGTAAAAAATTGGATTTGAAGAATCTTGATTAGTCAATCTATCTAAATCAAATTCTAAATGTGTATCACTTTTTTTAGTTAAAAATACAAATCTTAAAGCATCTGAACCAATATCATTTGTAATATCAGACATTAAGATTACATTTCCAGCACGCTTACTCATTTTGTATGGCTCTCCACCTTTTAAAAGTGAAACCATTTGAGATAAAAGTACTTCAAGTTTTTTTGAATCATTACCTAAAAACTCAATTGCTGCTTTAACTCTTTTAATATACCCATGATGATCTGCGCCCCAAATATTTATATATTCGTCAAAGCCTCTATCATATTTGTTTTTATGATAAATAATATCACCTGCAAGATAAGTAGGAATTCCATTGTCTCTTACAACAACTCTATCAACATCGTCACCAATATTTGTAGATCTAATCCAAACTTTTTCATCTTTTGTATAAAGTGAATCATTATCTTCTAAAACTTTTTTAGTTTCTTCCCATAATGGATAAAGAGACTTTTCAGAAACAAAAGTATTAAATTCAATACCTAAATCTTTTAAATCACTAACAATAATATCCATAACTAAATCTTTTGCAAAAAAAGCTATTTCTTTATATTTTGATTCATCAAAGATTACATCTTTTCCAAATTTTTCAATTACTACTTTAGCAATATCAACAAGATAATCACCTCTGTAATAAGTCTCTGGATATTCAACATCAAGTTCATAAATAAACTCTTGAGCAGCTAAGCAAATAGAAAGTCCAAGCATATCCATTTGAGAACCAGCATCATTAATATAATATTCAGTTGTAATATCAAAACCTAAGTGTCTTCCAACTCTTGCTATTGTATCACCTTGGATTGCACCACGTGCATGACCTATATGTAATGGACCAGTTGGATTTGCAGAAACATATTCTAAAAGAATTTTTGTATCTTTTTTTGTTTCTTTTGCAAAGTTAATTTCACTTTCAAGTGATTTATCAACTAACTCTTGTAAAAAAGATGGAGATAGCTTAAAGTTAATAAAACCTTTTACTGCTTCAACTTTTTCAAACATTTTTGAATCTTCAAACTTTGAAGCTAAATCATCTGCAATTATCATTGGAGATTTTCTTAGCTCTTTTGCAAGTGAAAATGCTACAGGCGTTGCATAATGACCAAAAGAAACATCTTTTGGTTTTTCAAGTACCACACTTGTTTCTAATATATCTTCTATATATTCTTTTACTAAATTTTGCAATATCTACTCTATACTGTTTTAGTTTCGTTTTTGTCTTCTACTTTAGCTTCAGTTTCAGCTTTTTTTTCGATTTCATCATTTTTTTTATCAGTAACTTCAGTTTCTTCATCATCTTTTACAGCTTTTTTGAAGTTTTTAATTCCAGAACCAAGACCTTTAGCTAATTCAGGTATTTTTTTACCTCCAAATAGTAGTAATACTACTAGTGCTATTAATATCCATTCCATTCCGCCTGGCATACCCATGACTAATCCTTATGTTAATTTGAACTTATTATAACTTTTTAATGCTTAAAAATTTTTTGTGATTTATTTTAAAAATGAATTAACTATTTTATAACCTGAACCTGCTGCTAGTATTGTACCAAATAGATTTAATACCATATTTGTAATTGCTAAATATGCAGATGTTCCAAAAAGTAAATATGATTCAATTGCAAAAGCAGAATATGTAGTAAGCGCGCCCAGAAAACCAGTAGTTAAAAATGCTTTTAATGTATCTGAAACAGTGAAGTGTGTAAAGTATGCAAATAAAATCCCAATAATAAAAGAACCTATGATATTTACAAGAAGAACTCCCATAGGAAACTCTAAGGGAATATATTTATTGGAAAAGTGAACACTATAAGCACGAGCTATTGCACCTAGAAAACCTCCAGCTCCAATTGCTAAAATAGTTTGCCAACTAAGAGTCATACTTCTTAATCTCTTTTTCAAAAAGAGTTTTCATTTTTTCTTCTGTATCTTCAAACCATGATGTAGATTTATCAGCTTGAACTGGATCTAAGTATATTACTTTTACAACTCCAGGACTAGCTTCTAGTTTTTTAGAATCGACAATATTTCTAGTATTAAAGATTAAAACGGGCTGAACTTTTAGTTTGTACTTATTTGCAACCATTTTTGCACCTGCTTTAAACTTAAGCATTTTTGTTCCATCAGATCTTGTTCCTTCAGGGAACATTGCAATAGGTCGACCTTTTTCTAATCTATCTTTTACTTCTTTAAATAAATGTATTATTCCAGCTTTATTCTCTCTATCAATTGATATCATTCTAGGAGCTTTTATAATATGCCCAAAAAAGAATAAATCAGCTATTTCTTTTTTTGCAACCCAAGCTAAATCTCTATTATGAATGTGTTCCATTATTATAATATCAAGTAGCGATTGGTGATTCATAAGAACCAAGTCACAAGAATCATCTAAAGTACCTTGAGTTTCTATTTTTATACCTAAAAGTTTTATTTGTATCTTCATCCAAATTTTTATAACTTTGTGAGTATGATTTCTAAATAAATACATTGCACATACTGTAATAGCTACTGTAATTGAGAACTGTATTAAAAGTATTATTCCCCTAATTCTTGCCAAAATTCTCTTCCTTTATCCAACCAATAAATTTTTTATCAATACCCATTACTTTAATAAACTCTTTTTTTACATTTAAAACTTCAACTTTTTCTTGATTTTCTAATTTAAAAAATATGGTAGAGTTTTTTGTAGGTAAGATATAAATATATGAATCTTTTTTTACAACTCCAGTTGAATTTGGCATTAAATATATAATAGAAATAATTAGAAGAAGAATAGAAATTCCTAAGTATACTTTATTTCTTTTCCAAATATAAAGTAAAACAAATAAAACTAATAATAAAACTACTGCTATTTTTTTATACTTTTCAAAACTTGAATCGTTAGGATTTAAATCAGTTTGAGTACTAACTAACTCATTTTGTAATATTAAAGGAACAGTAATAGTTACAAAACTTTTACTAGCAGTATTATAATAATTAAACTGTAGTTTTTTCTTATGTATTGGCATAACAACATAATAAATCATATTTTGTTCAGGATAGTTATCATTTAATTTTGATGTACCTTGTTCTTCAATTCCAAAAATCGAAAAATCTTCAAGATTTGAATTAAGTGCATCTACATCAATTATTGTTAGAGATTCTTTATTATTATATTGTTTGGTTTTATATGCTTTTAGTTTAAAATCTTTTGCAATCACATTAGAAAATCTCTCATCACCTTTTGCAATATCTGAATAAACAACATTACGCGAAGATAAATTAGATACTTCCATAATATTTCCATTTTTAACTAACTTATTTGAAAAAACTGGTAGTTTAAAATTTCCTTTATCAGCTTTAAAAAAGAACTTATTTTCATAGTTAGCGCCACTTGTATTTATCCACTTACTATTTGGGTTGAGTACTTTTATGTTTCTTGCATTTGAAAAAGACGTTGTAATATAATCAAAGTTTTTTGTTGTAACCAAAGCTTTTATAGTAACTTCAAACTTTTGATTCTTGTAAACTTGTTTTGGAATTTCTTTATATGAGACATATAAATTTTTTGCAGCGAATAAATTTATTGATAATAAAATATTTATTAAGATTATTAGAGATAATATTTTTTTCATAATTAGCTTTTTCATAATAAGGATATAGCCAAAGCTATATCTTTATTGTAAAAAACCCTTAAGCATTCTTACTCCATCATCGCCACCAAGCAAATCTTCCATTGCTCTTTCTGGATGAGGCATTAAACCAAATACATTTTTTTCTTTATTACAAATACCTGCAATATTAGAAACTGAACCATTTAAATTAGATTCCATTCCTTCTTCATTACAATATTTTAATAAAATTTGATTATTTGCTTCTAATTCTTTTAAACCTTTTGCATCAATAAAATAATTACCATCATGATGAGCAACTGGAATATTTACAATTTCATCTTCTTTAAGTAATGATAAAAATGTATTATTATTATCAATAACTTTTAAGTTATGAAATTTAGAGATAAAGTGTAAAGAATCATTTCTTTTCATAGCTCCTGGTAATAAACCAGCTTCTAATAAAATTTGAAATCCATTACAAATTCCTAAAATTTTACCACCATTAGCTGCATATTCTTGAACTGAATCCATGATATTTGCAAATCTAGCAATTGCACCAGATCTTAAATAATCACCATATGAAAATCCACCAGGAATTACTAAAAGATCCGTGTCTTTTGGAATATTTTTTTCTTTGTGCCAAACAATCTCTACATCTGCACCTAATTGTTCAAAAGCATATTGTGTATCATACTCACAATTTGTTCCTGGAAATTGTAATACTGAAACTTTCATATTAACCTACTATTTCGATATCGTAATCTTCAATAACAGTATTAGCAAGAAGTTTTTCACACATTTTTACAACTTCTTCTTTAGCTTCTGCTTCAGTTGAAGAGTTTAATTCAATAATAATTTGTTTACCAATTCTTACGTCTTTTACTACTTCTTTGAATCCTAAAGTGTCTAAAGCATGGTGAGTTGCTTTACCTTGATCGTCTAATACGCCTTGTTTTAATGCTACATTTACAATTGCTTTCATTTATTCCCTTCAATTTATATTTTTGCGATTATATCTAAATCCACCTTTAGGTAGTTTAGAAATAATTACCCTATATTTATACTTATACCTATTTTTTTAAGCTACTTAGTTAAGCTATTTAGAATAGTAGTATACCCATTTAAAATTGTATTTTTAATAGAATCAGGTACTTCTACTTCTAATTTTTCTCCAGCTTTTAACTCTTTTGCTTTTTCTTTCCAATTATTTGCTTTTCCAAAATCTCTTAAAATTTGTTTATCCATAGAAATATAATTTGCTTTTTCAAAATCTTCACGTGCTATAAATCTTGAACTCTCAGGAGTTAAAACTTCATCACCTAAAACCCATTGCCCTTTCTCATCAATAAATATTTCAAATTTCGTATCAACAATAACAATACCATTATCATGTGCAAATTTTGTATAATCTTTGAATAACTTTTCCATACTTGAAATAATTTCTGGAAATTTTTCTCTAACAAGTGCAGAGTTTAAAGGCTCATCTTTAATACCTTTTGTAGTTGGCGTAAATAGTGGAGTTTCAAATTTATGCCATTGTTTTAAATCTTTTGATAAATCTAAACCATAAGGATCATTTCCATTTTGACAAGCATCAAATAATGAACCTGTTAAATAGTTTCTAAAAATAAATTCAAATTGTACAACATCACCATCAATCTCAGCTTCTAAAGGTTTACATAATTCCATAAGTTGACATCTAGGAGCGATACTTAAACTTTGATCAATTTGCTCAGATAAAATAGCAGTTTTAATACCAGATTCTTTTGCAAATTTTGCACCATTATTTGAAATAGCTGTTTGAGAAACACCTTTTCCAGCAATTTCTAAATTTAATGGAATATCAAAAACTGAACATCTATCACTTCTTACTAATAGAACTTTTTGATCTTCACCTGGACAAGTATATAAATCTGCATTTTTACCAATATAAAAAAGGTTATATCCTAAATCTTCAAGTTCAGTAATACCTTTTTTTGATGTTGTTTTTTTTGACTCTGGCCATAGACCTAATGCAACAATATCACTAATTTTCATTTATTCTCCTGTTATTTGTTTATAATTATAAGACTT
Organism: uncultured Campylobacterales bacterium; assembly: GCA_947503785.1. Taxonomy (GTDB): domain Bacteria; phylum Campylobacterota; class Campylobacteria; order Campylobacterales; family Arcobacteraceae; genus Poseidonibacter. The sequence goes on from CANNFB010000002.1 coordinate 151,411, forward strand.
TTTAAAATTCCAACTGATGTATTTAATTGATTGTCATTTAAAACATCTTCTTTTGTAATAATTTTTTTGTCTTTTTTGTTTTCTTGCTCTTTTTTTATTTTTGTATCTACTTTTTCTAATTCACTTTCAAGATGCTTTTTTAAATCTGCTTCTTTTATTTGGAATTCAGAACCTTCACCTTGAGTAGCTTTTCCTGAAGATGCAATAATATCAGGAGTAACACCTACTGCTTGAATTGTTCTACCACTTGGTAAGTAGTATTTTGCAATTGTAAGCTTTATAGTTTCTTTTCTATCATTTGTAATTGGTAAGATTGCTTGAACTGAACCTTTTCCAAATGTTTTCTCACCGATTAGAATAGCTCTTTTATGATCTTGAAGTGCTCCTGAAACAATCTCTGATGCTGATGCTGAACCACCATTTATTAAAACAACCATTGGAAGTCTTGATACAGTATTTGAAATTGTTGCTTCAAATTTTTCTTCATCTTCTTCGTCTCTACCCTTTTGAGATACAATAACTCCACTATCAACAAAAAGATCAACTACACCAATTGCTTGAGAAAGTAAACCTCCTGGATTATTTCTTAAATCTAGAACTAATCCTTTAACCTTTGGATTTTTTTTAATAGCTTTTTCTAAACCATCTACAACTTTTCTATCAAAGCTTGAAACTCTTAAATATAATAAATCTTCTTTTTCAAAAGTTTTTGAAAAAACAGACTGAATTTTAATAATATCTCTTGTGATTTTAATCTTTACAGGTTTATTTTCTGATTTTCTTACAACAGTCAGTAAAATATCTGTTTTTGGTTTTCCTCGCATAAGAGAAACTGCTTCATCTAAAGTCATATTTAAAGTTGATTTTTCATCAATTTTTAAAATAATATCTGAAGACTTTATTCCTGCGTGGAAAGCTGGAGTATCATCAATAGGTGAAATAACTGTTAAGGCACCATCTCTCATACCAACTGTAATTCCCAAACCTCCAAACTCACCTTTTGTTTGAATACTCATCTCTTTTGAAGATTTAGCATCTAAAAAAGTTGAATGAGCGTCTAACTCTTGCATAAGACCTTTAAGAGCTTTATTTACTATCTCTTCTAATTTTATATCATCAACATAATATTTTTCAACCGTACCAATTACTTTTGTTAATTTTGATAAAGATTCAAATCTTGATTTTTCTTCTATGTCTTCTTGCGCAAATGCTGATTGAGTTAATAATAATCCAATAGATATTGCTACTAATAATTTCTTCATATGTATATAACCTTTTAAATTTATAAAGATAAATTATACAAAAAAATTTATAAAAGTAAGGTTTTATAAACTTTTTTGTACTATATCATCTAGTTTTAAAAAAGGTTTATAAATATGAGTATGAAAGAAAATGTTGATTTTGTTAAAGATGAGCTAAATAGTGAAGAAAAATTCCTAGAAAGTGTTGTAAAAGTTGAAAGCTTTTATAAGAGATATAAAGCTTTAATCATAGGACTTGTTTCAATTGGTATAATTGCAGTTATTGCTATAAGTATTAATAGTTATAATAATGAAAAAAATAAAACAGCATCAAATATTGCATTTGATAAAGTAATTGCTGATCCAAAAGACACAGCAGCACTTAATACTTTAAAAGAAACGAATAATAAACTTTATGAAGTAGCTATGTATTTACAAGCTAAAAAAGATGGTAATTATCCTGATACAAATATTCCTTACTTAAAAGAATTATCAGAATATAAAAAAGCATTAACTAATAAAGATGTTGCAAAATTAAATACTTTATCTATGCAAAGTGATTTTTTACTTAAAGAGTTTGCAATATTTAATAAAGCATTAGTTTTAGTAAATGAAGGTAAATACAAAGAAGCAAAAGTTGCACTTACATTAATTCCTAAGTCATCAAAAGCTTCTGAATTATCAGCATTATTAGAACATTATTTACTTACAAAATAAAGGAATATCATGAAGCACTTTTTAATTTTATTAGCTACATTATTTTTAGTAACAGGATGTGGAAGTAAAAAGTATTTTGAACCTGAAAATGTGAAAAGTACTTTAAAAGTAGAAGAATCTACTTTATCATCTTCTATTAAATCTATGAATAGAGAGGGAGCTACTTTAGAAGATGGGACAATTATTACTAGAGATGGAATTTCAAAGTTTAAACTTCCTCTTAATTTTAATTTTTTAAATGTTAGTAATACAGGGAAAGTCCTTTCAACTAATTATAAAGATACACTATTAATCGGTAATGATGAGTTTAAACTTGAAAATATTGTTGTAGCTGCTTCTTTGAAAGACAATAAACTTGCAGTAGTTTATTCTAATAATTCTATTGAGTTATTAGATATTAATACTAAAAAAACTTTGTTTAAAGAGTACTTAACAATATCTTTAGCAAATGATACAAGAATTGCAAATCCACATTTTATGGGAAATTTAGTTCTTTTTCCTACATTAAATGGAAAAGTAATTATTGCATCTACAAAAACAAATGAATCTGTTAAAAATATATCTGTTGATTTAGATAATGAGTTTAATAATATTATATTCTTAAAAGTAATCGAAAATAAACAAACTTTAATTGCAGCAACTGCAAATAAGATTGTAACAATATCTACAAAAAATATTCTTGCAAAAGATTATGAGATTAGAGATATTATTACAAATGGTGAAAATATTTATTTAGCTACAATTGATGGCAAACTAGTTAAATTAAACCTAGCATTAGAAGAAGTAAAAAGTAAAAAATTTAAATACTCAAAAATTCATGCTCTTGCATTTACTGATACTTTATATGCAATTGAGTCACAAGAGTTTATTATAAATATAAATGATGATTTTACAAATGATAGAGTTTATAATTTTGATTTTGATAATGAAGAGAGATTAATTGTTATTGGAAATAAAATTTATACAGATTCACGAGAGATAACACTTCCATAAAACTTCTACTAAAAGACTATTAGGTTTAGCCTAATAGTCTTTTACTTCTAAGTACTAATTCTTTTTTGCTTCTTCTTTTTCAAAAACTTCTCTACACTGTGTACAATATTTAGCAAAAGGTTTTGCTTTTAATCTACCTAGTGGAATAGTAACACTACACATTGAACAAGTACCATAAGAACCATCATCAATTTTTTTAATAGCTTCTTCAATCTGTTTTAATTCAGCTAATTGATGATTTGCAATCATTCCTTCTGTAAAAGAATCACTAATTACTTCAGCATAATCTAAATCATCTTTGATTTCTTGCTCTTTTAATTGATCAATATTATCTCTACTACCATTTATATTATTTAAAATGATTTCTCGTCTTTGGATTAATGTAGTTTTCAATTCACTAATCTGTTGTCTATTAGGCATTAAAGTTCTCCTTAGTTATATATATAATTATATACTTTTTATTATATATATAATATAAGAGCTTTTACAGGCTCTATAATCAGGTACTTCTATGCGAAAACATTAAAGATACAAATATCAATAAAATCAAAGAATTTAACACTTTATTAATCTAATAAAGATAAAATACATAATAAAGCACAGGAGCTCTAAATCACTACTTTAAGTAAAAATTTTTTATTAACAATATTAGCCTTGTTTTTTGTATTAATTTTCTTCATTTTTATACATGCTAATTTTATTAATCAAGGTAATTTATTTACAAAAACTATCTCAAATATTACAAAAACTCCTGGAATATCATTTTCTACTTCAGACCTTGAACCAAGAATTAGGGTATATAAAGATTTTTCACACGTAATTTATCCTGAACAAAAGAAAATAAACTATTTGGACTTCGTATATGAAAACTAGTACTTTTTTAAACTTCTTATTTTTATTAATTTACAAACATAAATCAAAACATATCGCAATCTCTTTAATATCAATTTTAATCGTATTTTTAATCTCTTCAGTTTTATTTATATCATCATCCGTACAAAAAGAAGTTTTTACTACGCTTGATGCACAAAGTGACTTTGTAATACAAAAAATAAATTCAGGTAAAATTGTTAATACTCCTAATTCTTGGATTGATGATTTTAGAAATATAAATGGAATTGAAAATATACAGCAAAGAGTTTATGGCCAATACTTCTTCGAACCATCAAAAAAATATTTCACTATTGTAGGTGTTGATTTATTTGAAGACTCAACTAATAAGAAAATAAAAGAGCTTTTAAAAATGTTAGATATTCAAGAATTTTTAGAAAAAGACTCTATGATTATTGGAAATGGAGTAAATGAAGTACTTAAAAAATTTCACTATTTTAATGATTATTCTTTTAAACTGCACAATAGAGAGACAAAGAAAGTTTCTATTTTTAAAGCTTTACCCATAAATACAAATATAATTGCAAATGATTTAATTATTATGGATATTTCACTTGCAAAAGAAATTTTAAATATCAATGAAGATGAATCAAGTGATATTGTTTTAAATGTACCAAATGAGTTAGAGCAATCAAATATCAAAATAGAACTTATTTTAAAGCATTTAGATATTAGGGTTATTCAAAAAGGTGATATCAAAAAAGCCTATGAAAACCTATACAACTACAAAGGTGGTATTTTCTTAATTTTATTCATCATTGTTATGATAACTTTTGTTTTAATTTTATATCAAAGATATACAATGATTAGTTCAAGTGATAAAAAGGAGATTGGTATTTTAAGAGCTGTTGGATGGAGTATAAAAGATGTAATAAAACTAAAGATATTTGAGACATTTATCATTGCTTCTATTTCATTTTTAATAGGAGTTATTTTAGCTTATATTTATGTTTTCTTTTTAAATGCTCCAATATTAAGTAATATCTTTTTAGGTTTTGGAAACTTAGAAAATAGTGTTTCATTTTCAGCAAATATTGATTTTTCAACTATTTCAACATTATTTTTATTTTTTATAATTCCTTTTATTTCTGCTGTTTTAATTCCTACATGGAAAATTGCAGTAATTGAACCAAGTGAGAGTATGAAATGATAAAAGTCAATAATTTAAATAAAGTATTTAATCAAAATACAAAAAAAGAATTCCACGCTTTAAAAGATATAAATATAGAGATTCAAACTTCATCTTGTGTAATATTAAAAGGTGTTAGTGGAAGTGGAAAGTCAACATTACTTTCTATTTTAGGAGCTTTATCAAAGCCTAGTTCTGGTGATGTGATTATAAATGATGATAGTATTGCAAAACTTCCTGATTTACATAGTTCAATATTTAGAGCTGAAAATCTAGGCTTTATCTTCCAGTCTTATAATCTATTCAATGAATTAAATGTTGAAGAGAATATTTCTATTCCGCTAGTTCCTTTAGGTTTTTCTCAAAAAGAGATTAATCAAAAAGTTCAAACTGCTTTAGGTCTTGCAAATATCGAGCATAAAAAACATGAAACTGTATCAAACCTTTCAGGTGGAGAAAAGCAAAGAACTGCAATTGCAAGAGCACTTGTAAATAATCCTGATATTATCCTTTGTGATGAGCCAACGGCCAATTTAGATAATGCAAACTCATTAAAATTTATTGAAGTAATGAGAAAATTAAAAGCATTAAACAAAACGATTATCATAGCAACTCATGATCCAATTTTTGATAATTTAAATTTTGTTGACGATACTATAAATATAAAAGATGGGAAAATTACGTGAATAATGTACTTTTATCAAATGAAATAATTGTATTTTTATTTACTCAAATAATACTTTTATCACTTCTTACTATCTCTTTTTTTTATTCACTTTCAATTATAAAAAACTGGGATTATTCAAAGACTACACAAGAGCAATATAAACTTGAAAAGCGTTCATATTTAGTAATACTAATCATTAGTTTTACAATGATTATAAAAATATTTCTAATGCCCTATTTTGCATATAGTATAGATATTTTATCGCATATAGTTCCAGGGGCTATGTGTGCTGCTGGAGTTATTGGAGCAAATGAATATGGGCAACCACTTTTAACTTTTAAAGTTACACTTCTATTTTTTATAGGTATTTGGATGATTTTAAATACACTTGATTTAAAAGAAAAGACTTATCCATATACAAAGAAGAAGTTTTACTTTTTTATTCTAATTTTTATGCTTGTAATTATTGAAACAACAGTTGATATTTTATACCTAACAAATATTTCAACGCAAGAACCAGTACTTTGTTGTTCTGTAATTTTTGGAGCAAGTTCAACAGGAACTCAAATACCATTTAATTTAGACATTCCTATGCTTCTAGTTTTATTTTATCTATTGTATTTTCTAACTATTTTTGTAAATATTCAAAAAAATCCATACTTAAATATAATTATAAATATCCTATTTATTTATATTGCATATTATGCCGTTACATACTTCTTTGGAACTTACATTTATGAGCTTCCTACTCATCAGTGTCCATTTTGTATGTTACAACATGAGTATTTTTATATTGGATATTTTATTTGGGCATCATTATTTCTAGGTGTATTTTTTGCTTTTGCATATTCAGTTTTAAAACTACTTATAAATAAAAGTCTTGATTATACTTTGAAGTATTCACTTATTTTTAATACACTTTTTGTGATTATTTGTACTTTTTATACGCTTAGATATTATTTTGTAAATGGTGTTTTTTTATAGCATCTACAAAATATATTTTATTAAACTATCTTTGTAAATTCTTCATAAAGTTTATCATCTAAAGCATTCACAAGTTTTAGATGAATGGAAATTGGTTTATTACCTTCATACTTAATAGTATTTGCTAAGCCTAAATAAATAAAACCTTGAGTTTTTTTATCTACTAATACAAACTTTCGCACAAAAACATGTAACTTTACATTTAATTTTTTATTATTTATAAGTTTAACTCCATCAACACTTTCTTGAGATGTACTTGGTTTACTTTGGTAGGTAAAGGTATCTTTTGATAAAAAAGCATTATCATAATATGAAGATTTTGAAAACTTTTCTTTTTCTAGATTTATAAATAAGAAAAAGTCATCTTTATACTTTAAAAATCCACTTCCTCTAAAAGAAGAGTGTATTTTATTAAAATTACAAAGTTGTGCTATGTTTAACATATTGTATTTTGTATATAGTTTTAAAAATGGTAGAGAATAATCTTCTCTTCCAAACTCTTTTTCGTAGTGAAGCATTCCATAATCAATACTATCTTCAAATATTTTTTTATATTCATTATTTTTAAGTATTTCTTCAAACTCTTTTGATTTTACTAATATTCCATCTTTTAACGCTACTAGTTTTAAATACCTGCTAACTTGTGCTTTGTCAAAATAGTCTTGATTTAAGAAGTTAAAACTATGAAGGATAGTATCTTTATTTATTTTATTTAGATATTTCTTTAAATTAGAAGATACAATATCTTCATCTATATAATCATAATTAAGTAAGTGTTTCAATACAACAAATTCATAAACTCTTTTTACAGGCAATAAATACTCTATAAATCTAATTGCTTTTATAAATACCTCATCTGCACAAAAAGTGTTAATCTCTTCATCTTTTTCAACTTTAGCTAAAAACTCAATATAAGATTTTGAATCACTAATAAAACTCAAAGGACTAATCATATCTTCATACTGTAAATAATCTACAAGTTTTGGTTTTCTATTTCCTAAAATAGCTTTAAACTCAAAATACTGCTCTTTTAAATATTTTATATGATTGAAGTTTTCTTTATCAATTTGTTCTAATATTCTTTGCTTAGAAATCTCATCCATCTTGATAAATACATTTTGTATATTTGCAAAATTATTCTTTAAAGATATTTTTATACTCTCTTTATCAATTGCTTTATTTCCAATAAGAGCAAGAGCTATTAAATACGCTTTATTATAGTTACCAATAAAATCTAAAACAGTTAGAAACTCTTTGCCTTTATATTTACGTAAGCCTCGACCTAATTGTTGCGTAAAGATAATTGGAGAGGAAGTAGGACGAAGCATTAGAACTGTATTTATTGAAGGAATATCAATTCCTTCATTAAAAATATCAACTGTAAAGATTACTTCTAAAGTATTTGTCTCATCTTCAAGATTTTTTATAGCTTCTTCTCTTTGAGTAATTGTATTATTACTTATAAGAAAAGTAGAGTTTATACCTCTTTTATTAAACTCATCACTCATATAAATACAGTGCTCTTTTGAAACACAAAAAGCAAGTACTTTTCTTTTATCTCCACAATGAGAATAAAAGTTCATCTTTTCAATTATATATTCAACTCTTTGATTTACTTTTAAAACCCTTGTAAGTTCATCAATTTTTGTCATATCAATACTTGAGTAATCAATACTTTTTATATCAGTAATTCCATAATAATGAAAAGGTACTACAAGCTTATTTTCTAAAGCATCATTTAGTCTAATATCACAAGCAATATTATTATCAAAGACTTTGTAAATAGAGCTACCATCCATTCGATTTGATGTTGCGGTAAGGCCAAGTAAGAACTTTGTATCAAAGTGCTCTAGAACGCGCTTATATGAAGGGGAAACAACATGATGTGCTTCATCTACTATTATATAATCAAACTCTTTTCCTTCAAACTTTAAAAAGTCTAAACTCATGGTCTGAATAGTAGAGAATAAATACTTTTTATCTAGCTCTTTTTTATTTCCTGTATATAAACCACAAGAAAAAGAAGAATCTACAATACTTTCAAAACTCTGCTTTGCTTTTATCAAGATATTTTCTCTATGAACTAAAAACAATACTCTTTTTGGTCTTGCTTTTTTTACATCAAAAGCACTAAGATATGTTTTTCCGGAACCTGTTGCTGCAATTACTAAAGCTTTACTCTCACCACTTGTTCTTAAACTCTCTAAATTTAAAAGAGCTTCTTCTTGCATATAATTGATACTTAATTTTTCAAACTTAAAAGTATTGTTGAAAGCTTTTTTTTCTAAAGTTTTTTTAAACTCTGCATACTCTTTTAGAAACTCTTTATTTACAAGATATGAGTTTTCCCATAAAATATCAAACTCAGTTAATACATCAGATAAAAAGACATCATCTTTTTTTGATATTGTTTTTATATTCCATTCGATATTTGTTTTAAAAGCACTTGCAGTTATATTTGAAGAACCTACGAGTAATTCATAACTACTATCTAGTTCAAAGATATAAGCCTTAGAATGAAAGCCAATATTTGTTTTACTACTATCATATATTTTTACTTCAATATTTTTAAACTCTTTTATTTTTTCCAAGGCTTTTACTTCTGTAAAGTTTAAATATGTTGAAGTTAAAACTTTACCCTTTACACCTTTTTGTTCTAAAAGTTTTAAAGTATCAAGTAGTAGTTGAAGTCCTGAGAAGTTTATGAAAGCTACGTTAAATATAAAGCTATTGCATTTAAGTAAAATTTCTTCAAGGTGATTATAAAAGTTTGTTGTTTGATTGTTTGTTATTAGTGTGTTCAAAAAAAGCCTTACATTTATTGTAATTATTGATTATTATAATTAAATGAAACGTAATATATGCTAAAATCCTTTTTATGAGCCTTGATAATACAATATACTATTTAACTTATGAAAATATAATAGATACCAATATACTTTTTAACGATATATATTCTAATGAAAATACAAATTATTACTTTAGTGATGATTTTTCAAAAGAATTTTATATCCATCTTGCACGCTGTGGTTTCATCTCAACTACAACAATATATGAAGATAAACTTTACTTACTTCCTGAATTACAGTTTGAATATGCAATTTTAGATTTTGAAAATTTACACATAAGTAAAAAAGTAGAAAAATTAATAAAAAAAGACAACTTTATATTTAAAATCAATACTAGATTTGAAGAAGTGTTAGAAAAAATCAATGAGTACCATAATCCAAATTGGCTAATAGGTGATTACCATAACCTTATACTAGAGTTAAAGCAAAAAGACGACTCACTTCCTGCTTTTACTATTATGAGCGTAGAAATTATAGATAAGCAAACAGATGAACTAATAGCAGCTGAAATTGGCTACAAGATTTATGATACATATACTTCTCTTACAGGCTTTAGTTCAAAAGAAAAAAAGTATAATAACTATGGAAAACTACAACTAGTTCTTTTAGCAAAGTATTTGGAAAAAGAAAACTATGCTTTTTGGAATTTAGGACATCCTTATATGCAGTATAAGTTTGACTTAGGAGCAATTAAATACTCAAGAGATGAGTTTTTAAAACGATGGTTACCAAAGGTATTTATTTGAAATTTTATTAAAATTCGACTCTATTTCTACCATTTTTCTTAGCATTATACATTGCAGTATCAGCCCTTTTTATAAATGTAAAAACATCTTCTTTATGATTAAAAGTAGAAACTCCTAAGCTAATTGTTTTTTTGCCAACTTCTTTAAACTTATGATATTCTATCTTTTTTCTAATATTTTCTGCCACATCATATCCATTTTCTTTCTTTGTTTGAGGAAGTAAAAGAAGAAACTCTTCTCCTCCCCATCTTCCAAAAACATCTGAGTTTCTAATATTATTAGAAATTATCTTAGTCATTTCAATAAGTACTTCATCTCCAACTTGATGTCCAAACTCATCATTTGTTTGTTTAAAGTGGTCAATATCCAAAATAATTAATGATAAATCATTTTTATATCTCTTAGCTTTTGTCGTTTCTTGTAAAAGAAACTCATCTAAACTACGTCTATTATAAATATTTGTTAATGAATCTTTTGAAGCTAATAGAGTCAGTTTTTCATTCGCTTCTTGCAATGATTTTATTTTTTCTTCTACTTTTTTTTCAAGCGTCATATTTAAATCTTCTAATTCAACTTTCGAATTGTTTATTTCTTTTAAAAGCGTTCCAAAAAAGATTGTGATAATAACAAATAAAGCAATATACTCTTGCAAGTAAATTGTAGTTTCTACATCTTCAAATACGGGAAAAGGTCCAAGCCCTTGAATTGTATAATATATAGAAATAAAAGAAATCAACAAAGAAAGTATCAATCCTGATAATAGCCCTTGTTTATAAACTATCCATAAAAGTATTAATATAAAAATCAATGGAGTTGTGGGTAGTATTAAATTTAAATTCGTAGATGAAAATATTTCTATTGCTAAACCTATACTAAGTATAAATATAAGTAAATATTCAATATTAAAAATATTAGCTTTAAGTGATTTGTAATTCTCCCTTAATATTATCACAAAAGGAGTTATCAATAAAATTCCTACAGCATCACCAAAATACCATATTCGCCATAATTCTAAAAACTCAGCCTCAAAATCTATTTGAGTTGAATATACAAGTGCCCCAAAAGCACCAGCAAAGGTAGGTATAATAATTATACCAATTACAAAAAACACTATTACATATCTTATACTTGAAAAGTTTGTTTTATAATTTCCTGAAAACTTTTTGATAAAAAATGCAGCAAAAGTAGTTTCTAAAATATTTATAAAAGCAAATTGTAAAGATTGTATAGTTGCAAAAGAAGAATAACCCGCTACTAGTTCTGCGATTATAAAAAAAGGTATATAATATTTCCATACTTTAATATCTTTTATTAAAAAAAAGGATAAAAGTAAAGCATTTGGAAGCCAGGCAATAGCAATACCAGAAGACATTGTCGCATATTTTATACTTATAATACCTAATAATACATAAGCAAGGGACAAAAGTAAAGCCGTGATAATATTTTTTATATTTAAAAAAAAATTGATTTTAACTCTCCATTGCTATCAAATCTATCTTATATTTTAGCTAAGTTCAAATAACATTAATCTTTTTAATAAGTTATACAATAAGAAATCCGGAGATAAAATGGAAAAAGTTGTTCTATACTATGATGGTGATTGTCCATTTTGTAATAAATATGCCGATATTCTTAAATTTAAAAAATGTTTTGATTTAGAAATATGTGATGCGAGAGCTGATTTGACTTGGAAAAAATACAAGAAAGATATAATTCTTGATGATGTTGTAATACTTATTTTTAAAAACGAATGCTATCAAGGTGTACCTGCAATTGAAATGCTTTTGAGTATTTGTAAATATGATGGCCTATTTTTCAATTTACAGAAACTTGTCTTTTCAAATAAAACTCTTGGAAATATTACCTATTTATGTTTTAAATTCTTGCGTAAAATAACACTATGGATTAAATCTTAATAGTGAATTTTGCTCCTTTATACTCAATACCTTCATATCTATAAAATTCAGTAGAAGCACTAAATTTCCCATCCAAATGATTTGTAATAATGTCATAGCTCATATACAAACCTATACCTGTACCTTGTGATTTATCTTTAGTTGTAAAATATGGCTCAAATATTTTATCTATAATCTCTTCTTTAATTCCACCACCATTATCTAATATTTCTATATATGAAATATCCTCTTTTTTATATGTATTTATAAAAATAATTCTTTTTTCTTTTTCATCTTTTATAATTAACACATCTCTTGCATTATTAAGTATATTTATTAAAACTTGAATAAGCTCATTTGAAATGGTTTCAAGCTTATAATCTTCAATATTTTCTATAATAGTTATATTCTTACTTACAAATTGAGATTTAATTAGTGTTAAGGTTTTACTAACTATTTCTTTAATATTTATAGTAACTACTACATTATTTGTTGGATTAAAAAAACCTCTAAAGTCGTCAATTGTTTGTGATAAATATTGTGCAGAATTATTAATAGCAGTCAAAGATAAATCTAATTGCTCATCTGTTAAAATATTAAGTTCTTTTTGTAACTTAGCACCTGTTGAAGCTGTTGATATTGTAGATAAGGGTTGTCGCCATTGATGTGCTATATTTCCTAACATCTCACCCATAGCAGCCATTTTACTTTGTTGTACTAATAAATGTGCCTGATCTCTTTTATTCTGCTCATAATCAATGATTTTATTTGTATATGTTTTAATTGTCTTATCAATCTTTAACGATACAAATATAGCTATTAAAATTGCTATTAAAGATAAGAATAAAACCCAAGTAATTGTTCTATTGATTGTTTTATTCGTATATGAAATTATGGATTCTTTCATTAATGCTATTTCATTATCTAAATCATCATAATAAAAACCATTTCCAATCATCCAATTCCAATCTTTTTGTAAATGGATATAAGACATTTTAAGTGAATTCTTTTGAGTAGAAGGCTTTTTATACCAATACTGAGAAAAGCCTCCTCCTTTTTCTCTAATTACTTTTAAAAATTCTTCTCTATACCTAGTTCCTTTTATATCTTTTACATCATCAGAAATTTTTTTGCCTACTAAGCTTTGCCTATTTGGGCTTAGTATAAGTGTTCCAAAGTCATCTCCTCCTTCAATATTATGAATATCTATAATAAATAAATACCTATCTTTATCTTTAAATTTAGAAAATCTTTTTAACACATATCCCTTTATTTGATTTTCAATAATATCAAGATATTCTCCTGTTCCTATTACAAAATCAAGTGGTTCAAATTTTGCGATACAAGTTATTTTAGGGAAACTCTTATTTTCGTTATTAGGTTTATTAAAGTAAATTTTCCTAAATCCTATTTTCTGATTTTTTAAGATATTTTCATCAAGTTCTATTAAATCTTGACCTTTCATATCTCTAAGGCCATTCATATTTTGTCCAATAATTTTTTTTATTGGATGACCAAAAATAATTTTCGTTTTATTGTCATACATAAAATAATAACCTCGATTATCATTAAATCTTATTGCTGATAAAGCTTGTGAAATTTTCTCTTTTATTTCTTCTTTGCTAAGTTTATCTTTATGAGTATTATAAATATGATTTGTAATTTCTAAAGCTATCTGGACTTTCTCTTTTAAAGATTCTTTTAGTCTAGTTTCTATTGTTCCTATTTGGAATTTTATAGCACTATCTACAAACATTATTTCTTTTAGTATTCTATCTTTATGGGCTTTTTCATATGCTATTTTAGTTTTGGAGATATCTTCTGTTATGTGATTTTTGAACATATATATAGTTATATATGTAATAATTATGGAGATTACTACTATTGATACAAGAACAAGAGATAGTATAGGATATAAGAATCTTTTTGATTTAAACTTATTTATTTGCAGTATATACCCCTTCTTTTAAAGAAAAACATAATAATATTATTAAGAATTAAATACTACTTATTATAGCTAATATTTTAAATTTCAAATCCATTTTTAAGAAGAAGTTCAAACTTATCAGCAGGGATAGGTTTAGAATATAAATAGCCTTGAATATTTTCACAACCATTGAGAACTAAAAAATCTTTTTGTTCTTTTGTTTCAACACCTTCTGCAATAACTTTAAGATTTAAACTTTTAGCCAAGGCAATCACAGCTCGTGTAATTCCAGCATCTTCTTCATCTTCTGGTAAATCCCTTACAAAAGCTTGATCAATTTTAAGTTTATCTATTGGTAGTCTTTTTAAATATGCCAAAGAAGAGTACCCTGTTCCAAAGTCATCAACAGCTAGTTCAATACCTAAGTTACTTATTTTAGTAAGTAGTTTAATAGCCTCATCAGGATTTGTCATAATTTGACCTTCTGTAACTTCTAATTCAAGCCATTGTGCTTCACATTTAGTTTCTATTATTAGCTCTTCAAACATTTCTATAAAATCTTCTTTATGAAGTTGTTTTACAGCAAGATTCATAGCAAGAACACCAGGATTTAATCCTTTTTTATACCACTTAGAAACTTGGTTCATAGCTTTTTTCATAACAATTCTATCAAGCTCTACAATTAATCCTGTAGCTTGAGCTAAAGGAATAAATTTAGCGGGAGAAACAAGTCCCATAATAGGATGTTCCCATCGTACTAAAGCTTCTAATCCTATTAATTCATCTGTTATTCCATTTACTTGAGCTTGATAATAAACTACAAATTGATCTCGCACCAGAGCTTCTCTAAGACTTGTTTCCATAACAACCCTTTCAAATGCAAGTTCTGTCATCATTGAGTTGTAGTATTGAAAGTTATTTCTCCCTTCATCTTTAGCTTTATACATTGCAGAATCAGCATATTTAAGAAGATTTTGAGTTGAACTTCCATCATCTGGATAGATACTAATACCAATACTACTAGAAACATATAATATATTGCCTTCTACATTTATAGGATTAGATAAGGCTTCTATGATTTTTTTAGCAATTTTTGAACTATCTTGAACTTCAGAGAGTTCTCCTAAAATTATTGTAAATTCATCTCCACCTAATCTTGATACAGTATCTTCTTCTCTAACAACTTTTTTCAATCTATTACTTACTGTTTTTAAAATCTCATCACCTACATCATGTCCTAAAGAATCGTTGATCTCTTTAAAGTGATCTAAGTCTATAAATAGCAAGGCAGTTTTTGTTTGCTTTCGTTTTGATACTTGTATTGATTGCTCTAGCCTATCATGGAAAAGTATTCTATTTGGTAATCCAGTTAATGCATCATGATGCGCTTGATGACTTAAAATATTTTTTTGTTTTTTAAGTGCTAGTTCCATCTCTCTTTGATGTGTTATATCGGCATAAGAACCTAGAATACCAATTATGTTATCATTCTCATCTTTTAATGGTACTTTCGAAGTTAATAATGCAGTAATATTTCCATTTGCATGTGTTTGAGTTTCTTCAAAATTGATTTTTGCAATACCACTATTCATTACACTTAAATCATTTTCTATTATAAGTTCAGCTTCTTCTTTTTTCCAAGGCATTTGGAAATCTGATTTGCCAATGATTTCCTCAGCACTTTCAAAGCCAGCATCTTCTAAAAACAGTTTATTAGCCCCTAAATAATTACACTCTTTATCTTTCCAAAATATTCTTGAAGGCACAGTATTAATAATATTTTGTACCAAGTCATATTGAGAAGATAGTTTTTTATTTAAGTTTTCTATTTGAGAAGTTTCAAAACCATAGACTAATATATTATTTGAATCTCTAGAACCAATACAGTTTAATAAATAATATTTATCATTTTCATATATTCTTGTAGTTCTATTTTCTTGATTATCTATCATATTATAAATATCATCACTTTCAAAATGACTAAATATATCTGTAATATTTAGGATATTAGGAAGTTTTCTTTTCTTAGGATTATTTTCAAAACTAATAATCCCTTCTCTATCAAATGCAAATATTGGTTCTTTATTATATTTTGGAAAGTCTATTAAATTTGCATTTTTTAAATATATAGAATCTAATTGATTTTTCAATGCAATATTTTCTTTTAAAAGTGGATTATCATCATTTTCAACTTCATTAATAATTGGTGCATCTTTTTTTCTACACCATTCATTCCATCCTGCAAAATATATCCTGATATTCTCATATCCTAATCTTCTAAGTGCTATATAACTATTTGATAATCTAGCACCTTTAAAACAGTATAAAACAATATCATCATTTTTATTTATATTTTTCTTTTTTAACTCTTTTTGTATTCGTTCAAGTGATTGAACACTTAGCATATTACTAGTAATAAATTTGTACCACTCTATCCAAATAGCATTAGGTAATCTTCCTTTTTTTGGAGCAAAATCCATCCCATAAGGAGAAGAACGGATACCTACCCATTCATCTTTATCTCTAACATCAAGTTTTATAATTTTTGGATTATCAATATATGATAACATTTCATTGTAATCTACAAAAAACTTTTCATCTATATTTGAAATAAACTTTTTGTAACAATTATATGTAGTTTTTTTACTTGTTTTAAAACCACTTTTTTCCCAATTAACATAACCACTATCTAGTACTTTTATTTTTTTTTCATCATAACCTAAATATTTTAAAATACTTAAACCACGCGGTGATTTTAAGGTGAATTTATCTTCATAAAAGATAACTAACTCATCTTTACAAACACCGGCTTTTGAGAATAAATCTTCATAAAAATCTATAAAAGCTTTTTTTTCTTTTTTTGTAGTCATACCTTTTGGTAGATATGTGAAAACTTCTGGAAAGTTTACAGCAGAATCAATATGCCCGTTTGCATACTCTTCTTTTAATCGAACATCAATAATAACTATTTCTTTTTTATTTTTCAATAATTTATTTAATTCATCTGCTTGTATCATAAAATCAATATAGTTCGACATTAAAACTCCCGTTATTTTTCCAATATATATGATAGTGTATTATATTAAAGCTAATAATTAACAAACTATTTATAACCTTCTATTAGCAAGAGAAATAGGTATTTTAATACTAAGTTTTGCGCCTTTATATTTAATATCTTCATATATATATTCTTCATTGCTAGCACATAAGCTACCATCTAAATGACTTCCAATAATATCTTGTGACATATATAAGCCTATTCCTGTTCCTTGAGATTGGTGTTTAGTTGTAAAATATGGTTCAAATATTCTATCAATTATCTCTTCTTTTATTCCTTTAGCATTATCTTTTATTTCTATAACTAGTAAATTATTTTCAATATAAGAATTTACAAATATTAATCTTCTTCCTTCTTCCAATTTAAGTAATGCATCTTTTGAATTATTTAATATATTTAAAAGAACTTGTATAAGTTCATTTTCTAATGATACAATAGATATATCAGTTAAATTTTTTATTATCTCAATATCTTTTGATACAAATTGAGAGCTTACAAGATTTAAGGCTTTATCAATTGTCTTAGAAATTAAAAATTCTTTTTCTTTATTATTTTTAGTATCAAAGAAACCTCTAAAATCTTCTATCGTTTGAGATAAATGCTGTACAGACTTATTAATTGAATCCATTGCTTCATTAAAATCTGCATCACTTAAGATATCCATCTCTTTTTGTAATTTTGAACCAGTTGCAACTGTTGAAATCACTGATAAAGGTTGTCTCCATTGATGCGCTATATTTCCTAACATCTCACCCATTGAAGCCATTTTACTTTGTTGATAAAACAATCTATCTCTTTCTTCTTTTTCTAGTACCATAAGTTTTCTATGTGTAATATCTTGCTTCACTGCAATAAAATTTACTATCTCTTCATTTTCATCAAGAACAGGAGTAATTATCAACTCCTCATCATATAAACTTCCATCTTTCTTTTTATTAACAATCTCACCTTTCCAAGGTTTCTTAGCTAATATTGTATTCCACATTTGTGAGTAAAATTCTTTTGTTTGTTTTTTTGAAGAGATAAACTCCTTAGGGTTTTTTCCTATAATTTCATCTACTCTAAATCCTGACAACTTTTCAAATGCAGGATTAGCCCACTGCACAATTGCATCTTTATCCGTTATAACAACACAATTTATACTTGATTCAAGAGCTTTAATTAATAAGGCACTTTTATCCTCAAGCTTTTTTTGGAGGCTAATATCACTGAAAGAAGTAACAATTTCAAACTCATCATTAGAACGAGAAACTATACTAGCATTTACAAAAACCGGTATATTTTTACCTTTAGAGTTTGAAAAATACTCTTTCTTCGAAATAAAAGAATTATTCTTCATAACTCCGGTAAAAATAGGACAATCTTCTTGCTTAATATTATCATTTAGATAATGTGAGTGAAAAAGATTATGGGCATTTTCACCTAAGATTTCTTCTTCTTTATAGCCTAAAATTTTACAGGCAATTGGGTTTATATAATTAATTCTAGCATTTGAATCCATAACATATAATCCCTCACCTAAGCTATCAGTTATTGATTTAAACCATTTTTGTTCATCTTCTAATTTTTTTGTTTTTCTATATATTATTATAGTCATTATTATAAGAATTATCATTCCAAATATTACAAGCAAGTATGCATATACTTCTAGAGAAAGAATAATTGGTAAATTTATACTTTTTTTATATCCTATTAAATAACCTTCAACTTTTTTATTAATACCAAGCATTGGAATAAATGTAACATCATAATAAGTATTATCAAGTTTTATAAAAACTCCATATTTTTTTCCCTTGCTCATAGCTTCTTTTATTCTTTTATTCTTATATAACTCTTTATTAATTTCTTTTACTTCATAGCTAAGTTCTTTAGGCGAATCAGGTAAAGAAGAGTTCTTATCTTCTATTAAAAAATCTGAATTAATCTCTGAACTTTGATATAAAAACTTCTGACTTTCAAATAACTTAGCATACACAACATCCTTACTTAAAAGAAAAGAGTATTCTCTTCTTTTATCCAAATTTGAAATAGAGTCCAACATCATTTTAGTTGAAATACTAATTTCTACACTTCCGATGTGTTTATTTTTAAAGTTAATTGGAAATATATTTCTAAATCCAGACATAACTCTTCCTGTATCAAAACTTGTTACAATTCTATTCTCTTCATTTGCAACTCTAATTGTTTCTCTTAGTTTGGATAAATCATCTCCATATTTACTAGGTTTATGGAACCTGATATAACTTTCGTTATTCTTTGTATGAAAATGGAATTGTCTTATTCCTTCTTTTTTTAATCTTACATATAAAGGGTATAATTCTTTATATAATAAACCTTTATATAATCGTCTTGCATCCTCTTTAGAATTAATTCCTCTTTCAAAAAGAGATATTATAAATTCATCATGAATAGACTCTTCTAGAATATATTTTGTTAGTAAAGCATATTTATCAATACTTACATTATATGCAAGATCAAGGCTTAGTATATTTTCATTAAAAAAATCTACTTCTTTACTTTTTTTATAATAATTGATAAAGAAGAGAGTAATACTACCTACAATTATAATAAAAAATATAATAAACTTATAAAGATGACTGATTTTTACTTTCATTAAAAATTACTTTTATGTGATATATTTGTTGATTTTATAAGTTTACGAAGATGATTATAATCTGTATTATTTGTTTCTACTGTTCCGAACTTCATACTTTTATCCCAAAGAGAGAACTCTTTTTTTTCTACTGTTAACATACTATTTTTAATATTTGTTAGTAATTGAGTATCTAGAGTTTTCTTATTCCCCACTAAAATAAAACCTGGTATTGCTTTAGATCGTACAATCTCCTCTAATCCTAAATGCCAATACTCTTTAGCAATATCTGTTTTCACGCCGCCATATTTAAACTCGCCTCTAATTACACTCAATGCAACATTATCATGTCTATCAACATATTTATATTTATTTTTTTCTATATCTGTATTAAAATTATTTAATACATCATTTACAAATAAATATCCACAAGTAGACAAAGGTTGAGTTAATGCAATTTTATTATCAATCATATTTTCAATAGAACTTCGTGTAGAAATAAAACTTACGAAGGAGCAAGTATAAGAGACTTCACCTTTTTCATTTTTAAAATTAACTAGAGGCTTTGCATAGGGATATCTCTCTTCAAGTGATAAATATGGTAAGGGTCCTAAATATGCTATATCAATCTTCCCATTTATAAATTTCTCTAATAAAGTATCATAGCTACTATTATAATCAATTTTAATTTTAACATTTAGTTTTTTCTCTAAATATCTAGTCATAGGCAAAAATTGAGCATGTATTGTTTTAATATCTTTTGTTGCTAAGGGAGCGAAAATCAAAGTTTTGATATCTCCAAAGAGGAATAAAGGAAAAATCAATATAAGAATTATAAATTTAAACATATCTTACTCTCTTTATTTCATAGTTATTTAGATGTAAATGTAAGAAATAACTTTTATAATCTTAGTATATCCATAATAGCATAATAAATATCTTTTAATTTGTATATTAATATTAGAAGTATCTGAATTAAAAGTTATATAAAATAGTAGAGTTTATTGAGCAAAAAAAAAGCTTTCACCTAAAAGAACCTAAGTTCAAATAGATAAAAGCTTGTAATTGGTTGCGGAAACAGGATTTGAACCTGTGACCTACGGGTTATGAGCCCGTCGAGCTACCGTGCTGCTCTATTCCGCGACTTGAAATTAATTCCTAATAGAAACTAAAATTGTTAAAAAGTGGTACTCCCAGCACGATTCGAACGTGCGACCTACGCCTTAGAAGGGCGTTGCTCTATCCAGCTGAGCTATGGAAGCATTTTATATAGCTTAAAAATAAAAAGCCTTGAATAAAAAGTTATAAAAAACTTCTTATTCAAGGCTTTTTAAATGGAGCGGGAAACGAGACTCGAACTCGCGACAATCTGCTTGGAAGGCAGAGGCTCTAGCCAACTGAGCTATTCCCGCAAAAGTATAAATTCAAATTAATGAAGATACTTTAAGTATAAATGGTGCGGATGAAAGGACTTGAACCTTCACGCCGTAAAGCACTAGATCCTAAGTCTAGCGTGTATACCAATTTCACCACATCCGCATATATATCTTTTTTTCTAAAAAGATTAAAAATGGTACTCCCAGCACGATTCGAACGTGCGACCTACGCCTTAGAAGGGCGTTGCTCTATCCAGCTGAGCTATGGAAGCAATTTTAAAAAATGGGGTGGGTAACCGGGTTCGAACCGGCGACCCTCGGTACCACAAACCGATGCTCTAACCAACTGAGCTATACCCACCACATATAATGGTCGGAGTGAAAGGACTCGAACCTTCGACCCCCTGGTCCCAAACCAGGTGCGCTACCAGGCTGCGCTACACTCCGCCAATCACAATTCTTACGAAAAGTGGACGGAATTATATTATGTTTTCACTCTTTTGTCAAGAGCAAATTTAACAAATTAAGAAATTTAACTAAATTTAATCTAATTCGCATTTTCTTCTATAAACTTTTAATATTTTTTGCTTCCGTTTTTGAAGCATATTTTGTTCTAATTAGAACTATTTTCATAATCTTCTTACCTCTTCTATTAAATCTGATGGAATTAATGAATAATCATTTCTCTTAAAGTTCGCAGCTGCTAGTGCATGTGCTAAACTAGCATTAATTGCTGCATCTAAGGGTTCATATCCTTGTGCAAGTAGAGAACCTACTAATCCACTTAAAACATCTCCACTTCCCCCTTTACTTAAAACAGCTGTTCCATAAGTGTTTATATATAGATTCTCTCCTTGAGAGATAATTACATTTGTTCCTTTTAAAAGCAAAACTACTTTTGGATATTTTGCTGAAAATTTTTCTACATATTTAATTCTATTGTTTTGTAATTCATCTATTTTAATATCAGCTATATCACATATTTTTAGAAGTGAACAAAACTCTTTTGGATGTGGAGTCAAAACAATATCTTCATCTAAAACATTAAGTAATAACTCATCATAAAATAAATCTGCATCAACTATTTTTTTTACATCTTTAGAAAGTATTTTTTGTATCTCTTGTATTTCATATTTCCCAAGCCCCATACCAATCGCAATTGCAGTACAGTTTTCACTAATAAAATGTGTTTGCATAATATGATAGGGTAATTCAAGATTTTCATGACATACAACGCTTACAATTCCAGCACCAAAGCCAAAAGCAGCTTTTGCTGCTATTATTCCTGCTCCTTTTTTACATCCTGCAACTACATTTAAGTGTCCAAATGAACCTTTATGAGAATTTAGTGTATTTCTAAATGGTAGTTTTAAATCTTTTTTTTCAAGAAGGTATTTATTTGTATTTGTTTCATAAAGTTCTCTATGAATTCCTAGATTAGCTACTTTTATTTTTCCTACATAATCTTTTGCCGTATCAGAGAAAAGTGAAGTTTTTAAAGCTCCCATTGTAATAGTAGTATCAGCATAAAAAGCAAGAGAGTCTAATTGTCCATTATTAAAAATGCCGCTTGGAATATCACATGCAATTTTTGCAGCTTCAAAACTATTTAGCTTATTGATTAAAGAAATAGCTTCTTCATCTAGAGGTTTGTTTAATCCTGAGCCAAAAATACAATCAACTATAATATCTGCACTTTCTAGATTTCTAACAATTGGAACACCTAAGCTTTTAGCTCTTTTATATTGGATTTTTCCGATATCAGTTTTTATTTCTTTATAAAAATATAAAGATACATCAAATTTTGTATGTAATAATCTTGCAAGTGTTATACCATCTGCTCCATTATTTCCAGAACCACATACTATTAAAATAGTTTTTTTATCATGATATTTTTCTTCAATAAATAAAGCCATACTATTAGCAGCATGCTCCATAAGTATATCTTCGCTTAAAGAAAATTCTTTGTAACATCTTTTATCTAAAGAGTTTACCTCATCAAATATTTTTTGCATTAAATACCCTTTGTTCTATCTAAATTTCCACCCATCAGCTTTTAAGATTGTGATAATCTTTTCTTTTACATCACCTTGCAGTTCTATCCACTCTTCTTTTATAGCTCCACCACAGGCTAGCTTTTTCTTTAAAAGTTTTAGTATTTCTTTTTTATCAACATCATTTAAAGAAAATCTTCCTACTAAAGTTACAGGTTTCCCTTTTCTTTTTTCATAAGTAAATACTAATTGATGTTGGTTTTTTGGCAAGATTTCATTTTTACTGAAAGTACTTGGAGCCGTAGATTTAGCACTTTTATTATTTTTATGATTTACTTTTTGCTTTTTTGGTTTTTCATCATATTTTGATGTATGATGATTATCACCATCAAGTTTTGCACCCATTTCAAATATCATCTAAAATCCTTTTAGTCTTGATTTTACATCTATATCATCAAGTTTTGTAAACTCTTTTTGCTTATACTGCTCAACTGCAACTCGACCTATCATAGCAGCATTATCACTACAGTATTTTAATTGGCTTAAATACAAAGTTGTACCATTTTTCTTACATAAGTCTTCTATTTGAGATCTAAGATAAGTATTAGCACTAGCTCCACCAACTATCGAAAAGTTTACAGGAGCTTTTTGTTTAAACAGTTTTTTTGTCTTTTGCATAATATGTGCAATTGCAGTTTTTTGAAAAGAAGCACAGATATCATACTTATCTTGATCACTAACTATTCCATCTTCATTGACACATTTTTCTATTGTAAGTCTTACTGCATTTTTTAGACCTGAGTATGAAAACTCTATATTTGGACTTTGTCGTAAGGGAACTGGCAATTCAAATCTATTCTCATTACCTTTTAAAGCGTACTCTTGAACTACAGGACCACCAGGATATCCAAGTCCTAACATTTTTGATACCTTATCAAAGCTCTCACCAAAACTATCATCCATAGTACTAGCTATTAATTTCATATCATTTAAAGAGTTTGCTTCAATTATTTGAGTATGTCCACCTGAAACTAATAAAATAGTCATAGGTAAAACTTCTTCTTTTTCTATAAAAAGTGAATAAATATGGCCTTTTAAATGATTAACAGATATTAATGGTAAATCAAGTGAAATACTTAAAGCTTTTGCCATAGTTACACCTTCCATTAAAGTAACAGATAATCCAGGTGCAGTTGTAACTGCTATAGCTTTTAATTTTGGGAAATACTGCACACACTCTTCTAGTATTTTAGGTAAGGCTTCTATATGTAATCTTGCAGCTAATTCAGGAACTACACCACCATAAACACTGTGTTGTAATTCTTGAGATATTTTCTTATGATAAACTAATTCTAGTGTTTCAGTGTTTGTTACAGCAATTGAGCTATCATCACAAGAGCTTTCAATACTTAAAATCATTTAGTAAGCCAATCTAGTGCAAAATCATGAGAACCAAAACCAGAATCTGCATTTATATGTCCAGCATCTTTTAAAACATTTATTTCAACATTTAGTTTTTCTTTTAAATCCATTGCTTCATCTTCACGCATATATGGATCATTTGTAGAAGCTAACATAATAATATCTTTAGCTTTTAAATCTTTTGCAATGGGATAAGGATAAAAAGTACTAGCAGCTTCTACAACTCTATCTCTGCTAACGGGAGCTACTAACATAAGTTTTTCTAAACTAATATCTAGTTCATCACAAGTATGAAACCATAATACATTTGCTAAAGAGTGGCAGATAACAATATCAGGATTAAAGTGTGCTAATTCTTTTTTTAAACACTCTTTCCACTCTTCAAGTTTTGGATTGTCTCTACTAGGCATTACAGGGAAGGATACAGTGTAATGCTGTTTAATTAAATCAGCTGCTAAACAAGCTTGCCAATGAGGATAGTCACTTCCTCCTAATCCATGTAATATTAAAACTCTTTTACTCAAAACTTTATCCTCTTTTATATTTTATATTTTTCTTACGCATCTAACATATTTATTTTTATGCCTACCATCATAATATGCAGTTCCACTTACAAAGTGCATATAATCAGCATTAAACCAAAGTGTTCTCCAATGAGATTTTTCTGCCCAATATCCATCTGGAACGTTATATCTAAATGCTTTTTTTATATAGTTTTTAAAATTTTTTTTATCAACTATTGTTTTAAACTCTTCTATTTTTGGTATTCTCCAATCAGAAAATCCTGCAAATACAAGTTCTTCACAATAAGGGATTGCTTCTTTATGAGTTTTCAGTACTTCAATTACAGATCTATCATCTACCCACATAAGCAAATTTTGCGTATCTACAACAACTTGTGAACTTTTTCTATATATTTGTGCATCTAATAAAGATGCAAAAATAAGAAATAAAATTAAGTACTTCATTACTTGTCCTTTATATCACTTATTTCAAATTTACCTTTTTCAAGTTGAGCTTTTGGACTTTCATCAAGAAGTTCAATACTAACTTTATATCCAGTTTTATAAACTAATCCAACTAAAACTTTAGAAGGTTCAACTTCTTTTGTAGTTGCAGTACTAAACTCTTTCCATTCATCAAATTTTTTTTCATATACATCAACAACTTCTTTTTCAAACTTTGATCTTGTAAAGATTAAATATACAACTAAAGCTAATAATATTCCAAAAGGAACCAACATATCAAGACCCACAGTAAGATCTCACTTCTTTATCAATTGCAAAAATATCATCAAGAGTATTTATTTTGATATTGTTAAATTTATTTAAAGCATTTAAAGAGATTTTTGAAACATCTAAAAAACCAATTTGTGAGTCTAAAAATTTAGCAACTCCGACTTCATTTGCAGCGTTTAAAACAACACCTAAATCAAGATTATTTACAATATCATCTTTAGCTTCCCAAATATGATATCTTGAAGTTTCTATTTTTTTAAACTCTAAGGAACCCACTTCTAATAAATCAACAGGTTTTAAAACCTCTTCATCGCATTTACCTAAAATGGCATAA
Source organism: uncultured Campylobacterales bacterium (assembly GCA_947503785.1). Lineage (GTDB taxonomy): Bacteria > Campylobacterota > Campylobacteria > Campylobacterales > Arcobacteraceae > Poseidonibacter. The sequence continues at coordinate 177,465 of CANNFB010000002.1, forward strand.
GCAATAGGAAGTTGCATAGAAGCATTTGCAATATGTGCTGTTGTACTTCCATCTTTAAAGTTAATCATTGCATGAATTAAAGATTTTGTTTCAATAATCGCATCAAGTTTTCTAATATCAAATAACCATGCTGCTTCCATTAGTTCAAATACTTTATTTGTCATAGTAGCACTATCTATTGTGATTTTATTTCCCATAGACCAATTTGGATGATTTAATGCTTCTTTGATTGAAACATTTGCTAAATCTTCAAGTGGATAATCTCTAAAAGAACCACCACTTGCAGTTACCGTCATAGAATCAATTGCTTTGTCTTGAAGTAAATACCATAAGCCAAAATGCTCTGAATCTATTGGACTTAATTTACTTTGGTCTATAAACTTTCCAGCAACTACAAGAGATTCTTTATTTGCTAGTGCAATTTTTTTATTACACTCAATTGCTTTTAGTGTTGGTTTTAAACCTAGGAAACCTACAAGAGCATTTACTACTGTTTGTGATTTACTATTTTCAATAGCATTTAGTATTTCATCTTCGCCAAAAGAGACATCACGGTGATTTACTTTTGGAATATCAACTTTGTTTGCGATAACTACTTTTTTAGGTTTGAACTCTTCAATTTGTTTATTTAATACTTCAATATTTCTACCAGCAACAAGTACTTCAACATTAAGATTGAACTTTCTTGCTATGTTTAAAGTATTAACACCAATTGAACCAGTAGAACCTAATATGATCATCCTACTACCCTAAGAAGAACTAACATTACAATAGCACCAAAAAGGTAACCATCTGTTCTATCTAATATTCCACCATGTCCTGGTAAAATACTTCCACTATCTTTTATTCCAGCTTCTCTTTTTAAATAAGATTCATATAAGTCTCCAAACACTGAAGCAAAAGCGACAATTACTGAAATCACAATTGCAGATACAATATGTAAATTATCATTAGCAAAGAAGGAACCTAGAATAGTAGCAATTATTACACCACCAACAACACCCTCAATAGTCTTATTTGGACTAGTTTCACTAAACTTAGTTTTCCCAATACTTTTACCAACAAAATAAGCACCAGTGTCAGCACTTGCAACAATCACAAGTAACCACAAAAGAGTCATAACTCCGTATTCACTGTAAAGTGATAATAAAAATAGAAAAGATGCAGTTGGATAAAATAGCGGTAAAAACATTTTTTTATCAAGTGTTTTTTTATAAGCTAATTGAGAAGCATAACCAATAGCCACAATAAAGATTAAATCTTCTGGATTTGGATAGAAGTAAGCAGCAAACCAAAGAAGTGCTGAATATACATAAATACTATCACTTTCTAATTGAAAAAGCTTTTTAGCCTCTGAAAGAGAAATCATTAGCATTGTTCCAAATAAAAGCCACATTACAAAATATGAATCAATATATCCTATAATTATCATTGCGACAATTAGAACTAAACCTGTTTTAATACGAGTTGAACTATCTTTAATTATGTTAGCCATAAAGTAAACCTTCTGTTTTCTTAAATTAATACGATTATACTAAAGTTTGGCTTTTGGTTTTATTTTGGATAAGTAGAGATAAAGTAAAGGCAAGCCCTTACTTTAATTTATTTGATTAACTCTGGAAATTTTGGATGTGTTAGAATATCAGAAATAAGTTTTCTTACAGATGGGCCAAAAGAACTACCCATGTTATTGCAAGCTGTAATGGCCAAGAAAGCCGAACCATATTCGTGTTTACTTTGAATATCAAAATTCTTTCCATTGGATGAACTTACATTAATATCAAAAGACCAATATGCATCGCCTAGCATTGTACTAGCTCCTACTTTATTTACAATTCCACTTAATTTTATTTTTGAATTAGCATCATAAATACCTGCCATTTTTAATTCTGATTTTAAAGCATTTTCAATATACTTTTCAAAAGCTTCTTCATTTGGCGTTTCAACAGTTTCTGCTAATCTACATAAAATAGAGCTTTCGCCTTTATTTACTGCTGTAAATTCATTAACTCCAATTTTTACATTTTTATAACTTCTAAGTTGTTCAACATTATCTGCTGAAACATTATACTCAGATGTTTTTATACCACATCCTGTAAAAACAAGTGCTACAAATGTTGCAACAACTAATACTTTTCCAATTTTCATATATACTCCTAGATAAATAATTTTTAGAATACTATAAAAATAAGGCTTAATGTAATATATAATTTTTATGTGTTCTTGTTTTAGATTAAGATCATTTACATAATCTATAAAAATAAATATTGTTTTTTTATTAGATAATTTTATTTTATCTGTATAATATACAAAATTTATGAATTTAAATGTTTATATCTTAATACCAATAGTAGTATAAGGATTATATAAGACATTAGAGCCAGATTGAACTTTTACATTTCTTCTTTGTGTAAAATCAACTACATAATCACCTGGGAAATCTACAGAAAACTTAGCACATAAAACTGCTGCTTGCTCAATTACTGATTCAGGTATTGTCTTTTTAGTATTCTGCACTATTACATGTGAAGATGGCCTATCTTTTAGATGAAACCAAAAATCACTTGCTTTTGAGTTTTTTAGTAAATACACATTTTCTCTCTCACTAGTTCCTAGCATAATTTTAAAGCCTTCAAAAAAGAAGCTTTCATAAGGTTGTGCTTTTTTTGTTCTTTTTTGATTTTTCTCTTTTTTTGGATATAAAAACTCGCATTCTTCTATTGTACTTGCCATTTTTAAACTATTTACCATTCTATGTAAGAACTCTAGTTTTTCATCTAGGTTATCTTTTTCTATTGAAATGTGAAGTGCTTTTTGTTTTGCTTTTTTCGCTTTTTTAAACAAGTCATTTGAATACTTTGAAGCAGATGATGTTTTATCTAAAAAGACTTCTATTTCTATTCCTTCATAGTTATATGCTTTAAAAGAGTCTTGATATGGCTTTAAGGTATGAAGATTTGATAGTATCAAATTTGCTTTTTCATAAAGAAGTTTTGATTCCTCTTCAAGCTCTTCTTTTTTAGGTAAAGATTTGATTGTCTTATCTAACTTTTTTATTTTCTTTTGTATTTGACTGATTTTTACTTTTTTTAAATTTTCTAAATTTTGATTTTCTCTTTCATCATGAATTTTATATAAGTAAGCTTCTATATCTTCAACTTCTTCCATCTTTGGAATAAAAGTTTGTTTTGGAATTTCATCTAGGACTATTCCAACTTTCACAACTCTACTTGAAGAGAATTCATCTACGTGTCTTAAAGCTTCAATAATTACTCTATTTTCATCTAAAATGATTATATTTGTATGCTTTCCTGTAAATTCAAGTTGAAGAATAGTTGTAAGTTTTTTATATGATGAAGAAGAGTTTACTTTTATATTTATAATCTTATCATCATTGTACATTTCTATATTTTCAATTTTAGAGTTATAAAATCTTTTTTGCAAGGCTACATCAAAAGGTGCGTTAAAATCTTTCTTTGATTTTAATATACTTTTTGATTTAAAGACTGTACTCGAACCTTTTGACATATCAAAATATATAATATTGCTATTATTAAATTCTATTATAATTGTATTATTGTCAATACGCTTCACTACCTTGATACTTTGGGTATTCTCTACTAAATACTCAACTAAATGTTTTAATAAAAAATACTTCACAATTACTCCACTTTATACTTATATTATTATCTAAGATTTATTTATATATATATTAGATATGATTATATCAAAATTATCATTAGGAGATAAATATGAAGTTATTAAAAATTGCTTTAGCAGGTTCGTTAATCTTAGGTTTTAGTGCGACTACATTATTAGCAGATGCAACTAAAGGTCAAAAATTATTTGTAAAAAAGTATAAAAGTGATTGTGGTTTTTCTGGAGATAAATTTGCTGCTAAGCATTCTCAAGATGAATGGGAAACAATTATGGAAGCTGGAAAATTCAAAGAAGAACTTCTTAAAATTTGTCCTAATGTAAAAGAAGCAGATGTAAAAGATAAATATATACAACATCTTTATGACTTTTCATATAAATTTGCAAATGATTCAGGAAATGTTCCTTCTTGTTAATATCATTTAACTAAACCTAAAAAGCCGATATCTCTTTGATATTGGCTTTTTTTTATTAAGCTCTTTTTTTCTTATTTTAAGTATAAGTTTTACTTATGTACATTAACCCTCCGTTAACTTTATAAGTTATATAATAAGACATATAAGTAAATACAAGGAAAATCTATGAAAAAAAGTATTATTTTACTCTCTACAATCGCTGCTTTGGCAACTACAAGTTTTGCGGATGATGTTAACAAACAAATGTATGAACAAATTCAATTATTAAAGAAACAAGTAGCTGCACTTGAAGCTAAAATGAATGAACAAAATTCAAAATCTGATGATAAAAGAATCACTAAAATTGAGAAAAAACTTGCAAAAGTTTCAAAGAAAGCTAATATAGCAAAAGCACAAAGTGCTGGTGATAATTTAAAATGGAATGTTGACTTTAGAACACAAGTTGATAATATTCAGTATAAACATGCCAATGGTTCAAAGTCTGAAAATAATGCACTAATGACAAATAGATTATGGCTAGGTATGAAATACAAAGGTGATGAAAACTCAACTTTTTATGGAACTCTTTCGTATTTAAAAGCATTTGGTGATTCTGCAAATCATTCACAAGCAAATACAAATCCAGGCTTCTCAAACTTTGATTGGGTAACAAATGAAAATGCCAATGACAATACTTTAAAAGTAAAAGAAGCATATTGGTTATATTCAAATGATACATTTATGGGAACTAACGTTTCATGGACTGCTTCAGTTGGAAGACGTCCTTCAACAGATGGATTAGGAATAAACTTAAGAGCCGATCAAAATAGAAAATCTGCACTTTCTCATACTGTAAATGTAGAATTTGATGGAGCATCTGCAAGATTTAACTTAGACCAAGTTACAGGAATTGATGGTGCTTGGCTTAAATTTTGTGCAGGAAGAGGTTTAACAAATGCTAAACCTAGATTCCAATTTGATAATACAGATTATGCAAATGATGATACAAAAAATACAAATATTGATATGTTAGGATTTATTGCTGTTCCTTATGATAATGGACAATATTCTGTACATATGAATTATGCAAGAGCATGGAATGTAATTGGATATAACAATACACAAATTGCTGCATTCCAAGCAGCACCAAAAGCTACTCCCTCTCAGCAAATGGATGCATACGGAAACTTACAATTTCAAGACGTTGGAGATTTAGATTTAGCAACAGTAATGTTTAAAGTTGATGGGATTGGTGATGAAATTTCTGATTTCTTAGACAATACCACAGTTTTTGCTTCACTTGCAATGAGTAAAACAAGACCAAATGCAAGAGGTATGCTAGGTTCAACTGAATCTGAAACTGGTCATTCAATCTGGATTGGAGCAAATGCACCTTGTCCTATTAGCCCAGATAATGCAAAAATAGGAATTGAGTGGAATAAAGGTAGTAAATACTGGAGATCAATGACATACGGGGAAGATACAATGTCTGGTTCTAAAATTGCTACAAGAGGGCAAGCATGGGAAATCTACAGAACACAGAAATTAACTAAAGCTCTAAGTTTTGGGCTTTCTTATGTTTATGTAAATTATGACTATATGGGGAGTAATGCATTCTTTGGTGCGGAGGGAACACCATACAAAATTGGTAGTGCTCAAGCAAATGGGGCTAATGCAGTTGAATCAGCTCAAGATGTTAAAGCATATATGAGATATAGATTCTAAAAACAATAAAAAGAGATTTATCTCTTTTTATTTGAAAGAATAATCATCCAAATTATATACAATTTCTTCTGCTACTTCAAGCATTGAGATATTCAACTTTTTAAAATCTTCACTTTTTATCTTTACTAACAACTCATCATAAACTTTTCCATAGGTATAAATAGTAAAGAATATATACTCTTTTGAGCGTGATTCTTTATTTAACTCTTTAAACCAAAGTGCAAGTAATGAAAAATAAAGCATTGAAGGATTGAAAGCTGTTTTATTTTCTAAGGCTTTTGATATCTCTTTATTTATGAAGTTATAGCCATCAAGTACAGCTTTTACTCTATAGTGCTTTCTATTTTTTATATAGTATTCACTTGAGTGTGTTACGTAGTTTATTTGAGTAAGCATTTCATCACTAATTTTATTAAATTTTTCAATTAGTTCTTTATCTACACCTTTAATACTAATATCTTCTTTATCTTTATAAGAAAGAATTAAATCTCTACAAAATAGTAATAAGCTTTCTGTTTTTATTTTCGATAAGTTTAAAATCATACACAATTGTAACGAAAATTTATTAAATTTATAAATAACTAATTTAGTTTAAGTCTCTTTGCGATAAAATAAGCTAAATTTAATAATATAATTAACAAATAAAGGAAACTATTGGAACCAATAGGTGTATTAAAAGACGGTCAAATTTATGACCTTCAAACTGCTGAAGCTTTAAATATCGAAGGTGATATTATAAAGCAAGACAACTCTGCTGAATCTCTAGAGATTCTTAGACACTCGTGTGCTCACATGATGGCGCAAGCTATTAAAGAGCTTTATCCTGATGCAAAATTCTTTGTAGGACCAGTCGTAACTGAAGGTTTCTATTATGACTTTAAAGTAGATGCTAAAATATCTGATGATGATTTACCTACTATTGAAAAGAAAATGAAAGAAATTGCAAGTAGAAAACTAAAGATTGAAAGATATGAAGCTTCTAGAGAAGAAATTCTTACAAAATTTGCTGATGATGAATTAAAACAAGCTGTTTTAAAGAACATTACAGATGATACCTTAACTATGTATAAGCAAGGTGATTTTGAAGATTTATGTCGTGGTCCTCACTTACCAACAACGGGTATGATTAGAACTTTCAAACTAACAAGAGTGGCTGGTGCTTATCTTGGTGGTGATGAAAAGAACGAAATGATCACAAGAATTTATGGTATTGCTTATTTTGATAAAAATGAATTAAAAAATTATGTAAGAATGCTTGAAGAAGCTAAAAAAAGAGATCATAGAAAATTAGGTACAGAATTAGAACTTTTTGCATTTAATGATGATGTTGGTGCTGGGTTACCACTATGGTTACCAAATGGTGCAAGACTTAGATCAAAATTAGAGCATATTTTATATACTGCACATAGAATTAGAGGATATCAACCAGTTCGTGGTCCTGAAATCTTAAAATCTGATATGTGGAAAATTTCTGGTCACTATGCAAACTACAAAGAGAATATGTATTTTACTACTATTGATGAACAAGAATATGGTTTAAAACCAATGAACTGTGTTGGTCATATTCAAATTTTCAAAAATTCTCTTGTTTCATATAAAGATTTACCAAAAAAACTATTTGAATATGGTGTAGTTCATAGACATGAAATGTCTGGTGCGATGCATGGTTTATTTAGAGTTAGAGAATTTGCACAAGATGATGCACATATCTTCTGTACTCAAGCACAAATTAAAGAAGTAATTTTTGAAGTACTAGAATTTGTTGATGCTTTAATGAATATGTTTGAATTCAAATATGAAATTGAAGTTTCTACAAAACCTGAAAAAGCTATTGGTGACGATACTTTCTGGGAAACAACAACTAAAGGTATTATGGATGCCTTAGATGAAAATAATATCTCTTATGGTATTGATGAAGGTGGTGGAGCATTCTACGGACCTAAGATTGATATTAAGATCACAGATGCTATTGGAAGAAAATGGCAATGTGGTACAGTACAAGTAGATATGAACTTACCTTCAAGATTTAATGCTGAGTTTATTAATGCAGAAGGTGAAAAAGAACAACCTGTAATGATTCATAGAGCTATTCTAGGTTCATTTGAAAGATTTATTGGTATTTTAACTGAACATTGTGCTGGAGAATTTCCATTTGCAATTGCACCAACTCAAGTAATCTTTATACCAATTGCTGATACACATGTTGAGTATGCAAAAGAATTAAATAAAGAATTAGTGTATAATGATATTGATGGTGAAATTTATTCAATGAATGAAAGTTTGAATAAAAGAGTTAGAATGGCAGAAAAAAGAAGAGTGCCTATGATCGTTGTTCTTGGTGATGAAGAAGTTGAAAAACAAACAATCGCATTAAGAGATAGAAGAAGTAGAGAACAATCAAATATGAGCAAAGACGAATTTATGTCAATGTTAAATGAATTAAAACAAGGAAGTAGAATTTGAGTAGAGACAAAAAAAACAATGTAATTATGAATGATGACATTAGAGCATCAGAAGTTAGATGTACAGCAGATAATGGTTCAAACTATGGGATTATTCCTACAAAAGAGGCATTAGCTCACGCAGACGAATTAGGTTTAGATTTAGTTCTTATTGCTCCAGATGGTAAGCCACCTGTTGCAAAAATTATGGATTATGGTAAGTTTAAATACCAACAAGAAAAGAAGAAAAAAGAAGCTAGAAAAAATCAAAAAGTAATCGTTGTAAAAGAGATTAAACTTTCTGTGAAAATTGCTGATAATGATATTAATTATAAAGTTAAACACTCAAGAGAATTCTTAGAAGCAGGACATCACGTTAAGTTTAGAGTATTTTTAAGAGGTAGAGAAATGGCAAATCCAAAAGCAGGTATTGATGTACTTAAAAGAGTATGGCCAATGGTTGAAGATTTAGCTGTTATGGATAAAGAACCTAAACTAGAAGGAAGATACGTAAATATGATGGCTCTTCCTAAAAAAGACGAAAACCATAAATAAAAAAGAAGAGAACCTACTCTCTCTTCTTTAACTATCAATCCTATTTAAACATAATTTAATAAAAATTTAAGTATAATCCAAGACTTTTTCATTTCTATATGAAATTGCAAATTTAAAAAAGGATTTTTCAATGCCTAAGATGAAAACTAATAGTGGCGCTTTAAAGAGATTTAAAATAAAGAAAAATGGTTCTATTAAAAGAGGATCAGCTTTTAGAAGTCACATCTTAACTAAAATGTCTCAAAAGAGAAAAAGAAACCTTAGAGGACCACAAACTGTTGCAGCTGTGGATTCAACTAGAGTTAAAAGAATGTTAAACAAAGCGTAATCATTTAATTTAAAATGATTTTTTAGTCCCTCCACAAATTGTGGAAAAGTTCAACAAATATTGTTGACACCTTATTATTTTTTAAAATAATGGTAAAGAAAGGAAAGACATGCCTAGAGTTAAAACTGGTGTAGTTAGAAGAAGAAGACATAAGAAAGTATTAAAAGCGGCTAAAGGATTCTACAGTGGTAGAAGAAAACACTTTAGAAAAGCGAAAGAACAATTAGAACACTCATTAGTGTACGCATACAGAGATAGAAGACAGAAAAAAAGAGATATTAGAAAGCTTTGGATTGTAAGAATCAATGCTGCTTGTAGATTAAATGATATCAACTATTCTAGATTCATGAACGGATTAAAAATAGCTGGAATTACTTTAGATAGAAAAATCTTAGCTGATATGGCAATGAATGATTACACATCATTTGTATCATTAGTTAATTCTTCAAAAGATGCATTAAAATAATAAATTTGCAAAAATAAAAAAGGGATTGAAGTTTTTCTTCAATCCCTTTTTTTATGCCTAGACTAAAGATTATTTCTAGTCTAAAGGCTCATTAACTTCAATCTTACAATCATTTCCTTTACAGTCAATATTTGCATCAAAATAAAATATTTCACTAATATCTAGTTTTGCATCTTTTAATTTAGCCCATGCTTCAATAGATCTTCCACCTGCAGTACAATTAAATACTATAGTTTTATTTTTAGGAAGTTTAGCTAATAACTCACCCGCTTTAAAATTTGCAGCTTCAATATTAACAGCACCATTTAAATGTCCTAGTTTAAACTCATCAGCAGCTGTTACATCTACAATTTGAACATATTCTGGAACCTTCTTATCTAAAAGAAGTTTTTTAAACCATTCTCCATCAACAGAACCTTCATCAACACCTAATTTTAATCCATTATTACTAAATAATTTTTTCTTAACTTCATTTTTTATTTCAGTTTTTTTAGATTGTGCAGTTGTTGGTAAATTTTCTTTTTTCCAAGCTGGAAGTCCAGCAGAGTAAACTGATACATTTTTATAATCTAATGATATAAGTTTATTGGCAACTATATGTGATTTAGCACATTTATATCCACCACAAAAAACTATGATTTTTTCATCTTTATTAATAGGAAATCTTCCTATATATTTATCTAGTTTTGTATCAGGGATTGAAATTGCTCCAGGAACTGTTTCTTGTAAAAACTTTTTATATGGTCTTGCATCTACAATTAAAGCAGAGTTATTTTCATATGCAGATTTTAAAACTACTGAACTAACTTCTTTATAGCTTTTATTAATCCACTCAGGTTCACCTGCTGGATAAACTTTCACATTTGTAAAACCTTTTTTTATAAGCATTCCAGCAACTTTAGGACTTTTGGCACATTTATATCCACCACAATAAATAATCAATTCTTTATCTTTTGGTATATCTTTTAATAAAGTAATATATTCATCAAATTTTGTATCTGGAATATTTATACTAGAAGGAATTGTGCTCTTCTTGTACTTAGCTTCAGGTCTTGCATCAATTAAGATTGCTTTTGCGCTACTTCTAGTACCTTTTCCAATTACTTTTTTCACATAGTTAAAATCAACACTATTTAAATTATACTTATTGATTAATGATTGAACTTTTGGGCTTGCCTTATTGATAAGTTTAGTATCACTTGTATTAGCCAAAGAACCTGTTGTTAATAACCCTGCCATTGCAATACTTGCTAAAAATTTACTTGTTTTCATTTTTCTCCCTTTTGAATAATCTTCTTCTATTAAAAAGTTTTATTATACCTCTGGGTATGCACAGAAATATGTATATTATTAAAGTAAATATTATAGGATGAAAAGCTCCAAACCCATATGCTCCAGAAGCAGGTAAATTTTTTATTTGTTGAAGAGGATATTCTAAAAATTCTTTGTAATGTATACCAATAGTAAGTACAATTAAAATACTTACTATTAAAAGTAATTCTTTTTTCATTTAATAATCAAGTAAAGACTATGCTTTACCTGATAACATTCCATATTGTGTCATTGGTTTTAGCATATAAACTTTTAATAACCACCAAATATATCTTTCTTGAGTAGGATCTAGAGGGAAAGAAGGTGTTGGTTTTTTTGTCCAGTTAAACTCAGCTAACATAACTTTTCCAATATCAGTAATCAAAGGACAAACTGTATAACCAGCATACTTAGCACTTAACTCTTTACCTTCCATAGCAGAAATCAAGTTATCAACTAATACTTTATATTGTTTTCTTACACTTCCTCCAGTTTTACCCATAGGAACAGCTGCGATATCACCTAATGAAAAAATGTTTTTATATTTAACATGTTGAAGACTCTCTTTATTAACAGGAACCCAACCTTTTCCTGAACCAACAGCTGACTTACCAATTACATCTGGTGCTTTCATAGGAGGAGTTAAATGCATAAAATCAAAAGGAACTTCAACTTCTTGATGCTTAGTAATCATAGAATATTCTTCTAAGTCTTCATCATATGGACCTTTTTCGTCCCATCTTTTATCAAAAATTGCTGTTTTATTTTGAATATCTACAGCTGTTAAGTTATGCTTATAATTCCATTTAAAACCTCTTGCTTCAAATTGTTTTAAAATAGCCTCATGATATTCTTTAACACCAAACATACTATTACCATTTGGATAGAAAGTTAACTCTGCATTATCTCTAGCCCCTGCCTCTACTAATCTAGAATGAGTTAAGTTCATAATTTTCTTTGGAGCTCCACCACATTTAATAGCGGTATTAGGATGAGTAAAAATACCTTTTACTTTATTTCCATTTTTAGCTTTCTCTATAAATTTCTGCATTTGATTCCAAGTTTCAACAGCAGTATCAATATTATAAATAGAAGTAACTCCCGAATCACCAAAAACTTTTAATATTTTTGAAGCATCACCAGCAGTATAGGCATCTCCTACTTCTTCTAATCCTTTAATTTTTCCATAGTCTAAAGTAAGTCCCGCAGCAATTACTAAGAAATCATAAGAAATTGTTTCCCCAGAACCTAATACTACTTTATTTGCATCAGGATTAAATTCAACAGCTCTATCTTTTATAAGTTTTACACCAGCTGGTAAAAAATCCTTAGTTTCATAATCAACATCTGATTTTTCATATATTCCAGAAGCAATTAATGTTGTTCCAGCTTGGTAAGAAACTGATTTAGGATTAGGTTCAATAACAGTAATATCTGGTGTTGCTAAAGTACTAGCTAATCTAGCAGCTGTTGACATACCAGCTAAGCCTCCACCAATGATTAAAATTTTACCTTTTGCTTCACTAGCTTGTGCAACAGTTGCAGCTTGCGATTCAGTTGTTCCACCCATTAAATATGCAGCAGAACCAAGGCCAGCTAATTTAAAAGCTTCTCTTCTTGAAATTCCAATTTTTTTTACTTCTGCATCAACTAGTTCTAATGCTTCATCTAATTCATTTTTTGCCATATGACTTCCTTTTAGATTATCTATTCTATACTTATAGGATATCAAAAAACAGATAACAAGAAACTTTTATATGGCTTAATTTAAGTGATATTAATTATTAGCTTTTCTTATAATATTTAGAGCTCTTTGATACTCTTCTTTATTATTTAAATTGATAAACTCATCATCATCAGGGAAATCTATATATTTAGTATTGTTATTTTTAAGGAGATAGTTAACTTTATGGATATCTTCTGCTAACATTTTATCTATAAATTTTACTAAACTTGTGGAGAAAACACCACATAAGTTATGAGTTCTTTGTGTTCTTGCAACACAAATATCATTATCTTTTGAGTTATTAAGCAGTTCTATTATTGAATCAATTGAAACTAAAGGCGTATCAACTGTAATAACAAATATTTTTTCTGCTTGTATTGTTTGTAAAATAGTTTGTAGAGCAACAATTGGCGAGAATATTTCATCTTTGTCAAGAATTAAATATTTATCTTTATTAAAAGAAAAATCAAATTTATCTACTTTAGAAGATAAATATATATCTTTAAAATTGTTTTTAAGTTTATCATATTGATATTGAGTTAGTGAAGAAGATGTAGAAAAAGGAAGAAGGGATTTATCTTCTCCCATTCTTGAGCTTCTACCTCCACATAAAATCACACAAGGGATTTTTGAGAGAATAGAAGATTTAGACATTAAAGACTTCTTGGGTCTGTAATAAATCCTGAAATTGCAGATGCTGCTGCAACTGCTGAGTTAGCAAGATAAATTTTTGAGCTTCTAGAACCCATTCTTCCAACAAAGTTTCTGTTTGTTGTAGAAATACATACTTCATTATCACCTAAAATACCCATATATCCACCTAAACATGCTCCACATGTAGGATTTGATACAACAGCACCAGCATCAACTAAGATGTCAATATATCCAGCTTTATTCGCATCTCTTAGAATTTTTTGAGTACCTGGAGTTAAAATAAGTCTAACATGACGTGCTACTTTTTTTCCTTCAAGTATTTCAGCTGCAACTTTAAAGTCAGATAATCTACCATTTGTACAAGAACCAATAAATACTTGGTCAACTTTAATATTATCTTCTACTGCTTGTGAAACACTATGACCATTTGAAGGTAAGAAAGGATAAGCAATAACTGGCTCTAATTTAGAAGTATCAATTACAATTTCTCTACAGTAAACTGCATCATCATCTGAATAATGAATTTTAGGTTCTGCTCTTAATCCACCATTTAATTCTGCCGTTTGAGCTAAGAACTCTGCTGTAACTTCATCATAAGCAACAATACCATTTTTAGCACCTGCTTCAATTGCCATATTACATAATGAAAATCTATCATCCATTGATAAGTATTTAATTGCATCACCTGTGAATTCTAAAGCTTTATATAAAGCTCCATCAACACCTAAAATTCTAATAATTTCAAGAATTAAATCTTTTCCAGTTACATGCTCAGCAGGTTTTCCACTAAATACAACTTTAATTGATTCAGGAACTTTAAACCAGTTACCACCTGTAATCATTCCAAATGAAATGTCAGTTGAACCCATCCCTGTTGAAAATGCACCAAGTCCACCGTGAGTACATGTATGTGAATCAGCACCAATAATTACATCACCTGGTAATACTAAACCTTTTTCAGGTAATAAAGCATGTTCTATACCCATATCTTTTTCATCAAAGAAATGTTTTAAATCATGTTTATAAGCAAAGTCTCTAGAGATTTTTGCTTGATTTGCAGATGCAATATCTTTTGCAGGAATAAAGTGATCAAGTACAATTGCAAAACCATCAGGATTTGCTAACTTTTCAAAACCACCATCTTCAAAGGCTTTAATAGAAATTGGAGTAGTAATATCATTTCCAATTACCATATCAATTGGACTTCTTACAATTTCACCTGCAAGTACTTCTCTTCCTACATGCTCACTAAAAATTTTTTCTGTTATTGTTTGACCCATATTAATCTCTTCCTATAATTTTCTTATATTTTTCGCCATTATAGCTAATTTTAATTTAAGCTCCCAAATTTAGGACTTATTCTTTTTTTCTTTTCGTTCAACTTGCCACTGTTTAATTTGCATAAAAATGATAATAGCAACTGCACAATTTATGATAACATCTGCAAAATTAAATATTGCAAACTCAAAACCATAATGCCAATAAAGGTAATCTACAACGCCACCATAAGTAAATCTATCTAAAATATTAGATAAACCACCAGCAAATAGTAAAGCTATTGCTAAGTAATATTCAGTAAATACTTCTTTGTTTTTTAATAAATAAATAAAGCCACCTACAACCATTGCCAACTGAATATACTTTAAATACTCAGCAAGAAAAGCAAACATTGAGAAAGCAACTCCATAATTATATGCTAATTGTAAAGACATATATGGACCACGAACATTCCAATCGAAATGTGCAAATCCATATTTTAATAATTGATCAATGACAAATAAAACTACAAATATTACTATTGTAAAATTTAACTTTTTTTTCATAAAGCTTTTTTGAAAAATGCCTTTAATGTTTCCATTCCATCTTCAACATCTTTTTTATTTTTACCTTCTAAAAGAAGTCTAATTTTATTTTCAGTTCCTGAATATCTAATTAAATCTCTCATTCCTTTTGCTCTTAAAGGTTTTAATAATTCTTCTAAACCAGCTATTTTTTCTAAAGGTGGTTTTTCACTAACTTTCATATTATGTAAAATTTGAGGATATAATTCAAATGGGTTTAATACTTCACTAGCTTTTTTACCAGATCTTAAAATCAATGCTAATACTTGTAAAGCAGATGCTAATCCATCTCCAGTTTTTGCAACATCAGAGAAGATCACATGCCCACTTTGCTCGCCACCAAAGTTAATACCTTCTTTTTTCATTACTTCAAGAACATGTTTATCACCAACATTTGATCTATGTAATTTAATATTATCTTTGCTCAAGTAATCTTCTAAGGCTTGGTTTGACATTACAGTTGCAACACAACCTTTTCCTTGTAATAGTTTTGCATTATTTAAATATATACAAAGTGCACCTATTAGTTTATCGCCATCAACAACTTCACCTTTTTCATCAACTACAACTAATCTATCAGCATCACCATCAAGTGCAAGACCAATATCAGCTCTATACTCTTTAACTAATTTTGCAACACCTTCTGGATGCATAGCTCCACAGTTTTCATTAATGTTAAAACCATCTGGTTTATGATTTATTGTAATTACATCGGCACCTAATTCTTCTAAAATTGTTGGACCTACTTTATATGCAGCACCATTAGCACAATCTAGAACAATTCTTAAGCCATGTAAATTTAAATCTTTTGGAAATGAGCTTTTAATTGAAACAATATATCTTCCAATAACATCATTGATTCTTTTAGCAGCACCGATATCTTTACCTGTTACTTGCTCATTAATCATTGCATCGTTATCATTGAAAATCTTTTCAATTTTCTTTTCACATTCAACACCAAGTTTATCACCATGGTTATCAAAGAATTTAATTCCATTATCTTCATAAGGATTGTGTGAAGCCGAAATCATAATACCTGCATCACATCTCATACTTTCTGTTAAGTATGCAATTGCTGGTGTTGGCATTGGTCCTATTTGAATTACATCATATCCTACAGCTGTAAGACCACTAACTAATGCATTCTCAATCATATATCCACTTCTTCTAGTATCTTTCCCAACAAGAATTCTTTTTGTTGTTGAATGTTTCCTAAAATAAATACCTGCGGCTTTTGCTAATTTCAATACAGTCATTGCATCTAAAAAAGTACCAGCCTCACCTCTAACTCCATCTGTTCCGAATAGTTTCATTAAATCTTCCTAAAATTAAACTTGGTTTAAGTTGCTTTGGGTAACATTCTACCCTTAAAAATTTTACAAAGAGGTTAAATAAAATGGCAAATCATAAATCTGCAGAAAAAAGAGCTAGACAAACAATCGTAAAGACTGAAAGAAATAGATTCTACAAAACAAGAATCAAGAACATAACTAAAGCGGCAATCGCTGCAATCGAAGCTGCTGATAAAGAAGCTGCAACAACTGCTGTTAAAACAGCAAACAAATATTTACACCATTGTGTATCTAAAGGTATCCTTAAAAAAGGAACTGCAGCAAGAAAAGTATCTAGATTACAACTTGCAGTAAACGCTATATAATAGCTTTTAGTACATATGCTACAAGATAAACTACAGCCTTTTATTAATAGATCTGAAGAAATTAACGAATTATTAAGTTCTTCAGAAATCACTAGTGATATAAAGAGAATGACTGATCTTTCTAAAGAACAGGCAAGTATCGCTCCTGTTGTTAATAAAGCTAAAGAGTACATTCAATTATTAGAAGATATAGAAGAGAATAAAATGCTTCTTGACGATGATGAATTGGGTGAACTTGCAAAAGAAGAGCTGAAAGACTTGGAGCCAAAAAAACCAGAATTAGAAGAAGACATTAAGTTTTTAATGATTCCTAAAGATCCTAATGACGATAAGAATATCTATTTAGAACTTAGAGCTGGTGCTGGTGGTGATGAAGCTGCAATATTCGTAGGTGACCTTTTTAGAGGTTACTTAAGATATGCAGAAAACAATGGTTGGAAAGTTGAAATCATGAGCACTAATGATAGTGAATCAGGTGGATACAAAGAAGTTGTAATTCTAATTAAAGGTGACCATGTATTCTCAAAATTAAAATTTGAGGGTGGTACACATAGAGTTCAAAGAGTTCCAGCTACTGAATCACAAGGAAGAGTTCATACATCAGCAATTACAGTTGCAGTAATGCCTGAAGTTGATGATGTTGAAATTGACATTGATCCAGGTGATCTTAAAATTGATGTTATGAGAGCAAGTGGAAATGGTGGGCAATCTGTAAATACTACAGATTCTGCTGTAAGAATAACACACCTTCCATCTGGACTTGTAGTAACAAATCAAGATCAAAAATCTCAACATAAAAATAGAGATAAAGCTATGAAAGTTTTAAAAGCTAGACTTTATGATTTAGAGATGAAAGAAAAGATGTTAAAAGAAGGTGCTGACAGAAAAGAACAAGTTGGTACTGGAGATAGAAGTGGAAGAATTAGAACTTATAATTATCCACAAAATAGAATAAGTGATCACAGAATTAATTTAACTCTGTATCGTTTAGACTATATTATGAATGACGGTTTATTTGATGAAGTAATTGATCCTCTTATTACTGATCATCAATCTAAACTAATTGAGGCTAATGGATTATAAAATCCATTAGTTTTCTTTTTAAACTATTTAACAATGCTAAAATTAAATCAAACATATACTCACTATAAAAATAAAGAATCCTACATCACAATAAATTTTTGTAAAATCCAAGAAAATGATATTTGGGTAAAAGCAGTAATTTATAAACCCGCTGATTGCGAAGAATTATTTGTAAGAGAATATAAAGAGTTTGAAGAAAAGTTCATACTAAAACCTTAACTTCCCTTCCCTTTTTACTATAATTTCCAATGTAATCAAATTGTAACCAAGTCATATTAGAATTTCAACATATAAAAATTATGGAGAAAATAATGACAATCAAAAAAACATCAATGGCCTTATTAGCAAGTGCTACTTTAACTCTAAGTTTAAGTGCAAGAGATCAAATCAAAATAGTTGGATCATCAACGGTATATCCTTTTTCATCTTCAGTTGCTGAAGAACTAGGTGCTACTACTAAATTTCCAACTCCTGTAGTTGAATCAACTGGTTCAGGTGGTGGAATGAAATTATTTTGTGCTGGAAATGATTTAAATACTCCAGATATTACAAATGCATCAAGAAGAATGAAAGCTAAAGAATTTAAAATGTGTCAAGAAAATGGTGTAACTGAT
Source organism: uncultured Campylobacterales bacterium (assembly GCA_947503785.1). Lineage (GTDB taxonomy): Bacteria > Campylobacterota > Campylobacteria > Campylobacterales > Arcobacteraceae > Poseidonibacter. The sequence goes on from CANNFB010000002.1 coordinate 195,918, forward strand.
ATTACTGAATCTGTAATTGGTTATGATGGTATTGCTTTTGCTCAATCAATTTCTAATGCAGCATTTGATATTTCAAAAGAAAATTTAGCTTTAGCAGTTGCTAAAGAAGTTCCATCAAAAGATGGGAAAACATTAATTGCAAATCCTTATAAAAAATGGTCTGATATTGACTCATCACTTCCAAATAGAGAAATTATTGTTTATGGACCACCAAAATCATCAGGTACTAGAGATGCATTTGAAGAATTAGTAATGCAAAAAACATTCAAAAAAATGTCAGTATATACAGATCTTTACAAAGCTGATAAAAAAGCAAATAAAAAATATAAAAAATATTCTATAGTAAGAACTGATGGTGCATATGTTGAATCTGGTGAAAATGACAACTTAATCGTTCAAAAATTAGATAAAAACAAAGCAGCATTTGGTGTATTTGGTTTTTCTTTCTTAATTGAAAATGATGATAAAGTTCAAGGTGCTACAATTAATGGTGTTGAAGCAACTCCTGAAAATATTTCATCTTCTAAGTACCCAGTATCTAGATCATTATTCTTCTATATTAAAAACTCTCACACAAAAGAAGTTCCAGCAATTAAAAATTATGTTGATTTATTTATGTCTGAAAAGATGATTGGAAAAGAAGGAATTTTAGGAGAAATCGGACTTATATCTTTACCTGATACAGATAGAGAAGCAATAAGAGCAAGCGTTACAAAAAGAGAAAAATTAACTTTAGAACAATTATCTAAAAAGCACTAATTAAAAAGGAGTATATCTCCTTTTTAATCTTCAATCCTCATTATTACTAAAATGTAACCGTTCTGTAACTAACTTAAAATATAATCATCTAAATTAAAATAAAGGCAAAAGTATTGAGCACTTTTGAAACAAGAAATAAGAAAAGAGAATTAATAGAAAAATTAATTAAATCAGCTTTAATTACAGCTTCTGTTATTTCTATATTAACTACATTTGGTATTCTTTTCTCAATTCTTTTTGAGGCAATTGAATTCTTTCAAATGAGAAGTTTTTGGTACTTTATCACAGGGACTGAGTGGTCTCCTGGTGTTGAAGGAAGTAAGTTTGGAGCTGTTCCAATTTTTGCAGGAACATTTGTAATTACAATAATTGCATTATTTGTTGCTATTCCTATTGGATTAGGTAGTGCCATATATATGAGTGAATATGCAAGTTCGAGAACAAGAGATTATATTAAACCTATATTAGAAGTTCTAGCAGGAATTCCTACTGTTGTTTATGGATTTTTTGCAGCTATTACAGTAGCACCTTTAATTGTAAAGGCAGCAGATGCAGTTGGATTAGAAGCCACTTTTAACTCTGCTTTAGCATCAGGAGTTGTAATGGGTATTATGATTATTCCTGTAATTTCTTCACTATCTGATGATGTTATTCGTGCTGTTCCAGACTCTCAAAGAAAAGCTGCTTTAGGTTTGGGACTAACTCATGGTGAAACTATTAGAGATATAGTAATTCCTTCTGCGCTTCCTGGAATAATATCAGCTTCACTTCTTGGTTTATCAAAAGCTTTGGGTGAAACTATGATTGTTGTTATGGCAGCTGGTTTAAGACCAAACTTATCATGGAATCCATTAGAAGATATGACAACAGTAACTGTTACAATTGTAAATTCTTTAGTTGGTGATTTTGAATTTGATTCACCTGAAACACTTTCTGCATTTGCTTTAGGATTAGTATTATTTGCTGTTACATTAATATTAAATATTATTTCATTAAGGTTAATTAGAAAATTCAAAGAAAAATATAAAGTGAATACATTATGATTAAAAGAAAAGATAAAAATAAACAAAATCCTTTTTATGATGCAACATTAGATAAAAGACATGCAAGTGCTAAAAGATTTAAGAGGTTTACCTTAACATCCTTAGTATTTTCAATTGCATTTTTAGCTTTCTTTTTAGTTGATATTATAGGAAAAGGAACTCCTGCTTTTAAGGTTACATATTTACATGTTGATGTTTCATATAATGAAAAGACTATTAAAGATTCAAGATTTGCAGTTGAGAAAAAATATAGAAAACTAATTTCAAGATCTTGGTTAAGAGATTTACCAAAACAGGTTAAAGCAAATCCAAAACTTATGAATACAACGCAAACAATGTGGGTTTTAGCTGATGACCAAGTTGACCAGTATTTAAAAGAACATCATTATAAATTAAAAAGAAAAGATCAAGCACTTGTGGATAATATGAAAGCACAAGGAAGAGTTGATACAAAATTCAACTCAATATTCTTTTTAAATGGTGATTCAAAAATTCCTGAAAATGCAGGATTATTTTCAGCAATGATTGGTTCAATATTAACACTTGTAATTACAATGCTTGTAGCTTTTCCATTAGGAGTACTTACAGCGATTTATTTAGAAGAATTTTCTGAAGATAATAAGTTTACAAGATTTATTGAAGTTAATATTAATAACCTTGCTGCTATTCCTTCTATTTTATTCGGTTTGTTGGGACTTGCAATTTTTATTAATCTTTTTGGAATGCCAAGAAGCTCACCTTTAGTTGGTGGATTAACTTTAGCACTTATGACTTTACCAATTATTATTGTAAGTTCACGAGCAGCACTTAGAGCAGTTCCAGATAGTATTAGACAAGCAGGATATGGACTAGGGTTAACAAAGATTCAAGTTACAAAAGATCATGTTTTACCTTTAGCCTTTCCAGGTATTTTAACAGGTTCTATTATTGGCTTAGCACAAGCTATGGGTGAGACAGCGCCACTTATTATTATAGGTATGATTGCATTTATTCCCGATGCTCCAACAAGTATTATGGATGCTGCAACTGTTATGCCAGCACAATTATTTACATGGGCAGGAATGCCTGAAAGAATGTATATAGAAAAAACAGCTGCGGGAATTATGGTATTACTTAGTATTTTAATATCCCTAAATGCAATAGCAATTTATTTAAGAAAAAAATTCGAAGTTAAATGGTAGAAGGAAAAGTCAAAATGTCAAAAGATAATAAAATAAAAGTAAATGTTGAAGAGCTTAATCTTTGGTATGGAGGAAATCATGCTTTACATGGAATAAGTGCTGATATATATGAAAATAAAATTACAGCTTTAATTGGACCTTCAGGATGTGGAAAATCTACTTTTCTTAGATGTTTAAATAGAATGAATGACTTAATATCAAGTGTAAATATAGAAGGATCAGTAACTATTGATAAAAAAAATATTTATGACAAAGATGTAGATGAAGTAAGTGTTAGAAAAAAAATAGGTATGGTTTTTCAACAACCAAATCCTTTTCCTAAATCTATTTATGAAAATGTAGCTTATGCTCCTATTAAACATGGAATTGTTTCTAAAGGAAAAGAGTGTGATGAATTAGTTGAGCATTCCTTACGAAAATCTGGACTTTGGGATGAAGTTAAAGATAAGCTAAATGATCCAGGAACTTCTCTTTCAGGAGGGCAACAACAAAGGTTATGTATTGCAAGAACTATTGCAGTAAAACCTGAAGTTATTTTAATGGATGAACCAACATCAGCCCTAGATCCAATTTCAACAGAAAAGATTGAAGCATTGATGCTAGAACTTAAAAAAGATTATACAATTATTGTAGTAACTCATAATATGCAACAAGCTGCTCGTGTTGCAGATTATACTGCATTTTTTCATCTAGGAAAACTAATTGAATATGATGAAACAGAAACAATTTTTGTTAATCCATCTAATAAAAAAACTGAAGATTATATTACAGGGAGATTTGGATAATGTTAAAAACATACGAAGAAAAAAGAAATAATATTAAAGAAGAAGTACTTTTAATTGGTACTAATGTTATTGATGCCTTAGAATCATCATTAAAAGTACTAAAAAGTGATGATATATCAGCTCTTAAAGAAATAGAATTATCTGTTAAAAAACTATCAAATAAATCTAATGAAATAGATAACTTAATAGTTACAGCTTTAGCTTTATATTCACCAGAAGCTAAAGACTTAAGAGAAATGGTTTCTTATTTAAAAATCACTAATGAATTAATAAGAGCAGCATCAAATGTAAAAGGTTTCATAAAAATATTTAGAAAAGCTTTTTCTGAAGACTTGAATACTAATACAATTTTAGAATTTACAATACCTCTTCATAAATCTGCGTTATTATCTCTTAGAACTGCAATGTCTATGATTGATGAACTAGATGATAATCATACAGAAGAAAAATATCATAGAGTTATAGTTGAAGAGAGTAAAGCTGCTGATTTATATGCAATGGTTGAAAAAAATATTTTAAAACTAATTGCTAAAAATCTTGAATTATCGAAAGAATATTTTGATATATTAAGTAGTCTAAGAAGACTTGAAAGAACCGCAGATAGAGCTTCATCAATAGCAAGTCTAGCACTTTTTGCACACATTGGTGGCGATATAATGCAATCTTAAATTATGATATAATTACTTTATGAAAAAAGCACTAAAAAAAATTCAAACCTATTTCAGTACAAATTTTGAGGTATTAATAGCTACAATTATTTTTATACTCATATTTGTAGCTGGCCTTCCTTTTCATAAAGCTATAATCTTAATGCTAGAGTTTATTGTTGTTATGGAAGTAGTGAAAATGATCTCTGATTTTATTAAAAAAGAGAAACTAAGACTTAGATTTGTTATTGATATTTTTATTATCTTTTTAATTAGAGATGTAATAATTTTATCAACAAATATTCATAGAGATTATTTTGATATTACTTTCCTCTTATTTACAATATTTGTTTTCTTTATTTTTAGAATATTTGCAATTAAATTTTCACCTGGTGTTATCAAAATATCTAAAGATACAGTAATTGAATATGAAGATGATCGTCCCAACAAAAAAATTAATCCTGAAGAAAGTAGCAAAAACAATGACAAGTAAACTCATTTTAATTGTTGAAGATGAAGAAGATATTTTAGAACTTCTTGAATACACTTTACAAAAAGAGGGTTTTGAAACTATAGGTTTTTTAAATATTGATAAAAATCTAAAACAAGTTTTACAAGAAGAAGAGATAAGTCTAATTTTAATGGATAGAAACCTTCCAGGATGTGAAGGAACTAATTTTATTAATGAGATTAAAAAAGAGGGTTACAATAACCCTGTTATTTATGTAACGGCAAAAGATAAAGATGAAGATATTCTTCATGGTTTTGAATCTCATGCTGATGATTATATAACTAAACCTTTTAAAGTAAAAGAGTTAGTAGCACGAGTAAAAGCTTTAATTAAAAGAACATCAAAAGAGATTGATATTATAAAAATCAAAGATATCATTTATAAAGCTAGTAATAAAAAGTTTTATATTGAAGATATTGAGATTGAATTAACACATCTAGAACATGATCTGTTTTTAGAGTTTATAAAAAATAAAGATATTTTACTTACAAGAGATCACTTACTAAATACTGTTTGGGAAGACTCTTTTGATAAAAAAGTAAAAACTGTAAATGTTGCAATAAAAAGACTAAAAAATAAAATTGATCCAAAATCAGAAAAAAACTATATAAAGTCTGTAAGAGGTGAAGGTTACATATTTTGTTAAAAATTCATCAACTTTTTTTAAGAACCTTTATTTTAATCTTTGTAGGAATTCTTTTAACTTTGACAATAGTTACTTACTTTTGGTCAAAAAATATTTATATGAATCAAATTGAAAAAAACCTTGTACAAAATATTGATACTTTCTCAATAGTTTTAAAAGACTTAAAAAACATAAACTCAATTATAAAAGATTTAAAATCACAAATCAATCTTAGAATTACAGTTATAAATGAACATGGTGAAGTAATAGCCGAAAGTGATGAAGATATAAACTTAATGGAAAACCACTCCAAAAGAGAGGAAATACTACAAGCCAAAAATTATGGGATTGGAAAAGTCACTAGATTTTCTAATACTATTAATAAAGAACTCTTATATGTGGTTAAAAAAGTAAATATAAAAGAAAATACATATTTTATAAGAATGGCAGATTATACAGATAAAATTACTGATAATTTTGTAAAACTAACAGCTCAGATATTTGCATTTATTGCATTTTTTTTAATAGTAGGATTTTTAGCAACATATTTTATAAGTCTTAAAATAAAGAAAGAAACCGACTCCATTTTAAACTTCTTAACTGAACTATCAGAAAAAAAGCCCACTTATACTTTAAAATCAAACTATACTCAAGAGTTTTATAAAATCACTACATTATTAAATAAAGTTTCTTTTAAACTATCAAAAAAAGAAAAACAAAAAGCTAAGCAAACTGCAAAACTAAAACTAGCTAATAGACAAAAAGATGAAATAATCTCTGCTTTATCACATGAGTTTAAAAACCCTATTGCAATTATTTCTGGATACAGTGAAACAATAATAAATGATGATGAAATGCCAGAAGTTATGAAACAAAAGTTTTTAAATAAAATTCATTCAAATGCAAATAAAATGTCACATATTATTGATAAATTAAGATTAACACTAAAATTTGAAGAAGGTAAACAAGAATTACTTTTAAGTCCAAGATCAATAAAGAAAATACTTAACGATATAATTCCTGATTTAAAAGAAAAATATAAAAATAGAGAGATTCTAATACAAGGTCCAGATATAAATTTAAAGGTAGATGAGACACTAATAAATATGGCTATATCAAATTTACTTGAAAATGCTTTAAAATATTCAGAAGATGAAGTTATTATAACTCTTAGTTCAAATTCTATTAGTATTGCAGATAAAGGGATAGGACTTGAACAAAAAGAACTTGAAAAAATAAAAAATAAATTCTATAGAGTCTCTAATAATGGATGGAACAACTCTTTGGGACTAGGATTATTTATAGTTCAATCTATACTTTCATTACATAACTTTTCACTTGATATTACTTCTGAATTTGATAAAGGTTCTGAATTTACAATAAAATATTAAATAATACTTAAATTAAGTTATATTTAAGTATTACTACACTATTATGCCACCTCATTAATAAAAGCGGAGAAAATAAATGAAATTTACTCAAATGGCGAAAGCTGTCGAAATAAAAAGAGATTGGATAATTATCGATGCAACTGATAAAGTATTCGGAAGAATTATCACAGAAGTTGCTACTATCTTAAGAGGGAAAAATAAACCTTATTATACACCTCATGTAGATTGTGGAGATTACGTTGTAATCATTAATGCTTCTAAAGCAAAGTTTTCTGGAAACAAATTAGAAACTAAAAATTATTACACTCACTCAGGGTATTTTGGTAGTACAAAAACTCATAAAATGTCTGATATGTTTGAAAATAATCCAGAAAAATTATACAAATTATCAACTAGAGGTATGCTTCCAAAGACTACTCTAGGTAAAAACATGTTAAAAAAATTAAAAGTTTATGCTGATGATCAACATCCACATACAGCACAAATTAAAGGACAAAACTAATGGCAAAAATTTACGCAACGGGAAGAAGAAAAACATCTATCTCTAAAGTATGGCTAGAAGTTGGAACAGGTCAATTAACAATTAATGGTCAGTCTTTAGACGTATGGTTAGGTGGACATGAAGCTATTAAAAAAAGAGTTATGCAACCATTAGAAGTAACTAAACAAGAAACTTCTGTTAATATTGTTGTTAAAACTTTAGGTGGCGGTTATTCTGCACAAGCTGATGCTGTTAGACATGGTATTTCTAGAGCTTTAGTTGCTTATGATGAGCAATTCAGAGCTGTTTTAAAACCTTATGGTTTATTAACAAGAGATGCTAGATCAGTTGAAAGAAAGAAATACGGAAGAAAAAAAGCAAGAAAAAGCGGTCAATTCTCAAAAAGATAGATTCAATTTTTCAAAGATTTTATATCTTTGTATTTTCAAAAAGGGAACAACTATTGTTGTTCCCTTTTTTTATGCACTTTAAGTTGTTAATATTCAAAAAAACTATACAATACCTAATGAAATTTATAACAATAATTCTAATTATATTTACATATATTCAAGCAAGTACCTTAAACTTATCAATTAGCTCAAGTCCTAGTAGATTAAATCCTGTCTTAGCAAATGATACTGCAAGTACTGAAATAACAAGATGGCTTTTTAATGGCTTATTTAAATATGACAAAGATGGAAATCCCATAGAAGATTTGGCACTTTCACATACCTTTGAAACAAATACAAAATTAATCATAAGTTTGCGAAAAAATATAAAATGGCATGATGGAAAAGAGTTTACAGCAAAAGATGTAGTATTTACTTATAATACAATTTTAGATCCAAAGGTATTTAACTCAATTAAATCCAATTATAAAGAAGTAGAATCTGTAAAAGCAATAGATGATTATACCATTGAGGTTATTTATAAAAAAGCATACTTTAAAGCCTTAGAAATTTGGATGGTTGGTATACTTCCTAAGCATTTATTAAAAAATGAAAAAAATTTAATGACAAGTACTTTTAACAAAAATCCAATAGGAACAGGACCTTATATTTTAAAAAGTTTTAAAGTTGGTCAAAATATAAAATTAAAAGCAAATGATAACTATTTTGAAGGAAGACCTAAAATTGATGAATTATTGTATAAATTTATTCCAGATACCAATACATCTTTTTTATTTTTAAAACAAAAAAAGCTTGATTTATCAGGGTTAACACCTCTTCAGATTGATAGGCAGATTGATGATGATTTTAAAAAATCATTTAAAATTATAGAAGAACCTAGTTTTTCATACTCTTATGTTGGATTAAATTTAAAGAATGAAAAATTTAAAGATATTAGAATTAGAAAAGCTTTGTCTTTAGCAATTGACCGTCAAGAGTTAGTAGATATTTTATTTTTTGGACATGGAAAAGTATGTAATGGACCATTTTTACCAGGAAGTTTTGCCTATGATGAAAAAACAAAGCCAGTAGAACATAATATAGAAAAAGCGAAGAAACTTTTAAAAGAGTTAGGTTATGATAAAAACAATCCTTTCAGCTTTGAAATAGTTACAAATACAGGAAATGATACAAGAATAAATGCGGCACAAATATTACAATATCAGTTATCAAAAGCTGGAGTAAAAATGAAAATTCGAGTAATGGAATGGCAAGCTTTTTTAAATACGATCGTTCATCCAAGAAATTATGAAGCAATGCTTTTAGGTTGGTCTTTAGCTTTAATGCCTGACGCCTATCCTTTATGGCATTCAAGTTCAGATAAAACAGGTAGATTTAATTTAGTTGGATATTCAAATAAAGAAGTAGATGAGTTAATTGAAAAAGGCTCAACAACGATACGCAGAGAAGAATTAAGTAAAATATATAAAAGTATCTTTAAAAAGATTACAGAGGATATCCCTTATTTATTTTTATATATTCCCAACTCTATTACTGTTGTAAATAATAAGATAGAAAATATTGAACCTGCATTTATAGGAATTACACATAATCAAAAAGATTGGATAAAACCTTAAATAATTAAAACAAAAGAAGGAAAACTTTGAAAAAAAACATTATATTATTTGATTTAGATGGAACACTAATAGACTCAACAGATGCAATTGTATCTACTTTTATACATTCTTTTAAAGAATTAAATTATGATTTTAAAGGAAATGAAGAAGATATAAAATCTTTTATTGGCTATCCCCTAGACATAATGTATGAAAATTTAGGAATTGACAAAAATCGAGTTTGGGATTTTGTAGCATCATATAAAAATAGATACAGAAAAATATCAACTCAAAAGACTACTCTACTTCCTGATGCTCTAAAAGCTGTAAAACTAGCATCTAGCATTGCACGTGTATCAGTAGTTACTACTAAAACAAGATTATATACTATGCCTTTATTAGATCATTTTCAAATGAGTGAACATTTTGAAATAGTAACCGGAAGAGAAAATGTGGAAAACCCAAAACCACATCCTGAACCAATACTAATTACATTAGAGCAAATGAATTACGATAAAAATATTCATAATGTATGGATGATTGGAGATACAAAACTTGATTTAATTGCTGCAAACGATGCTAATATTAATTCAATCGCAGTACTTTGTGGTTATGGGAAAGAAGAAGAATTAAAAAAATATACACCTATTATTTTAAAAGATGCTCTAAGTGCTGTAGAATTTGTACAATCTAATTCTTAATTTTATATTAAATATTAATATTAATATTAATTAAATATAAAATTTTAATATTAGTATTAATATTTTTTAGTTAATATAAAATAATTACATTAGTATCCAAAATATAGCTGCTTTAATAGTTTTATAATTTATAAATATTTCAAAATCTTACACTTTTTTATCATTTTCTTATCAACTTTTCAATATATTAATGTATAAAAAAGTAACACTTACATAAAAACTACTAGAATTTATAGTTATCTATAAGTTAAAAGTATGTATAATGCTAAAGACTAATTATAAAATTTAAGTCAAAATTAATTTTAAGGAGCCTCTATGTTAGAAATTAGATGGCATAGCCGTGCAGGTCAAGGTGCAGTAACTGGTGCTAAAGGACTTGCTTCTGTTGTTGCTGAAACTGGAAAACAAGTGCAAGCATTCGCTTTTTATGGTTCAGCTAAAAGAGGTGCGTCAATGACTGCCTACAATAGAATTGATGATGAAGTAATTTTAAATCATGAAAAATACATGGAACCTGATTTCGTATTTATATGTGATCCAGGATTAACTTATACTGATGATATTACAGCTAATGGTACAGATAAAACTAAATATATTATTACAACACACCTTAGCAAAGAAGAAGTAATTGCAAAAGTTCCAAAACTTCAAGGAATTGAAGATAGAGTATTTGTATTAGATTGTTTCCAAATTTCAAGAGAAACTATTGGAAAAGCAATTCCTAATACACCTATGCTTGGAGCATTTATGAAAGTAAGTGGAATGTTCGAATTAGAATATTTTAAAGAAGCTATGAAGGGTGTATTAAAAAAATTACCTCAAAATCTTATTGATGCAAATATGATTGCAATCCAACGAGCTTATGATGAAGTTCATTAAAGGATAAAAAATATGTCAAATAAACCAATTAATGAAATGGGATGGGATGAACTAGTACCTGGTGCTGCGTTATATACATTCCAAGGGGAAATAGATTATAACATTGCTGATATACAACCTGAAGATAGATTATATTCAGATACAAGTTCAAAAGTAATGTCTGTTGGAGACTGGAGAGTTATTAAGCCAGTTTGGAATTCTGAGACATGTATTGATTGTCAAAACTGTTGGATATTCTGTCCAGATACATCTATTATTGCAAGAAATAAAGAGATGAAAGGTGTTGATTATGAGCACTGTAAGGGATGTGGATTATGCGTAAGTGTATGTCCAACTAATCCAAAATCTTTATTAATGTTTGAAGAGTATGAAACAGTTGAAGATGCTTTAGGTAAATGGCCTGAGAAAAAAAAGAAGGGTGAGTAACAATGAATAGCAAAGAAATGAATTTAAACGGTACTGAAGTTTGGGATGGAAACATGGCAAACTCACAAGCTTTAAGACAAGCTGATGTTGATGTTATTGCAGCATACCCTATTACTCCCTCTACAGCAACTGTAGAAAACTATTGTACATTCCATGCAAATGGTTATGTTGATGGTGAAGTAATTATGACTGAATCTGAACATGCTGCAATGTCTGCATGTATTGGAGCAGGTGCTGCTGGTGGTAGAGTTGCAACTGCAACATCTTCACAAGGTTTAGCACTTATGATTGAAACGTTATACCAAGCTTCTGGAATGAGAATTCCTGTAGTTTTATGTCTTGTAAATAGAGCCTTAGCTGCACCACTTAATGTAAATGGTGACCACTCAGATTTATATTTAACAAGAGATTCTGGTTGGATTTCAATTGATGCATTCTCACCACAAGAAGCTTATGATATGACTTTAATGTCATTTAAAATCTCAGAACATCCAGATGTTAGATTACCAGTAATTTCTAACCAAGATGGATTTATGACTTCTCATACAGCACAAAATGTTACTCCATTAAAAGATGAAGTAGCTGCAAAATTTGTTGGGAATTACTTACAAGTAAGTGCCTTATTAAATTTTGATAAACCTGTAACTCATGGTGTACAAACTGAGCAAGATTGGCACTTTGAACATAAAGCAAAACAACATGCTGCATTAATGGGTTCTAAAAAAGTAATTGAAGAAACTTTTGCAGAATTTAAAGAACTAACTGGTAGAGAATATAAAGTAGTTGAAACATATAATATGGAAGATGCTGATGTTGCGATTGTATGTTTAGGTTCTACTTTTGAAACTGCAAGACTTGCAGTTGATCAAATTAGAAAAGAAGAAGGTATTAAAGTAGGAATTGTTGCTCCTAGATTATTTAGACCTTTCCCTCTTGAAGAATTAGCTGTAACTTTACAAAATGTAAAAGCAATAGCTTGTATGGATAGATCTGCTCCTGGTGGAACTGTTGGTGCTTTATATAATGAAGTAGCAGGTGCTTTAATTAACTCAGCAAATAGACCTTTAGTTACTAACTTAATCTATGGATTAGGTGGTAGAGATATGACTATTGCTGGATTAAAAGATATCTTTAGAACACTTGATAAAGATGCAAAAGACGGCAAAATTAATGGCAAAATCCAAACACTAATTGGTGTTAGAGGACCTGCACTTAGTTACTATGAAGCGGAGGGAAAATAACAATGAGTACTCAAAAAGTAATTAAAAACTTAAAAGCATTCTCAACAGCTGCAGAACGTTTTGAAGGTTCACACCTTTTATGTCCTGGTTGTGCTCACTCAATTATTGTAAGAGAAGTTTTAAATGCCACTAATGATAACTTAGTAGTTTCAGCATCAACAGGATGTTTAGAAGTTTGTACTGCTATTTATCCTCATACATCTTGGGATTGTTCTTGGATTCATATTGGATTTGAAAACTCATCAACTGCAATGGCAGGTGTTGAAACTATGAATAAAGCCTTAAGAAATAAAGGTAGAATAAAAGAAGATACTCCTCAACCTAAGTTTGTAACTTTTGGTGGAGATGGGTCTACTTATGATATTGGATTCCAATGGATTTCTGGTTGTTTTGAAAGAGGACATGACTTTATGTATGTTTGTCTTGATAATGAAGTATATGCAAATACAGGAGGTCAAAGATCTTCTTCGACTCCAATTGGTGCTTCAACAACAACGGCACCTGCAGGTTCAACATCTTATGGTGAAAAAAGACAAAAGAAAGATATCGTATCAATTATGGCAGCACATGGTTCTCCTTATGTTGCACAAGTTGCTCCTAATAAATGGAAAGATATGGTTAAAAAAATCCAAAGAGGTTTTGATACAAAAGGTCCTGTATTTATTAATGCAATGTCAGCTTGTACAACTGAATGGAAATTTGCACCAAATCAAACTATTGAAGTTTCTGATTTAGCAGTTGATTCACTTGTATTCCCATTATATGAAATCATTGATGGTAGAGAATTAAATATTACTTACAGACCAAAGAATATAATTCCTGTAAGAGATTATTTAGGGGCACAACCTAGATTTAAACATTTATTTACTCCTCAATATGAACATATTATTGATGAATGGCAAGCAAGAATTGACGAAAGATGGGTATTCTTACAAAAAAGAGAAGAAATTAGACTTTAATTTTTTCCGTGCTCTAAATATCTCCATATTTTTAGGGCACAAAGATACAAAATACTAACATTCAAATAACTTATTTCAAACTTTTGCTTCCTTGTTTGAAATAAGTTGTTTTATTGAAAATTATTTTATTACTTATTAAATAACTCTTTTAATTTATTATTCTATAACTTAGGCTTTATAGAAATTTTACATATCTCCAAATAATTATTTTTTCTTTTATAATTCTTATATTAATCTATTCTTTGCTATAATATAATAAAATAGTCTTGACTATAAATAGGAGTTAAACATGCTAAAAAACAGCTCAATCAAAGTTAAATTATTATCAACAATTATAGGTTCAATGGTTGTAATAACGATTATTATGTTATTACAATCAATTATGAGTTTAAAGAGTACTTCTAATTCAATAATAGAAAAATCAAGTACTGCTGCATATAAAGCTAAAGAATTAGAGTTAGAAAACTACATCTCTTTAGCATATAAAACAGTTGAATCTTATCATGCAAGAACTGCAAAAGATAAAATTAAAGGTGAAGTAGAAGAGTATTTATTAGAACAAACAAATTTCGTTTTTACTATTATAGAAAATGAATATAATAAATACAAAAATACACTTTCACATGATGAGCTAAAAACTAGGATTAAATCAATTCTTACGGGAGCAAGATTTGGAAAATCTGGATACTTTTTTGCATATAATGAAGAAGGTATAAATGTAGCACATGCAATCAAACCATCACTTGAAGGAAAAGATTTATCAAACCTGAAAGATTCCAATGGTGTATATGTTATACAAGAAATAGTAAAAGCTGGTACTTCTAAGGAACAAGCAGGATTTACAGAATACTTATGGCCTCAAAAAGGATTTGAAAAAGACCAATTAAAAGTTTCTTATGTAAAAATGTTCAAACCTCTTAATTGGATTATTGGAACAGGTTCATATATTAATGATGTTGAAGAAAGAATGAAGAACGAAGCATTAGCTGCAATTAGTAAAATGAAATATGGGAAAAGTGGTTACTACTGGATAAATGACTCAAATCACGTTGTTTTAATGCACGGAACAAAAGCAAGTCTTGCTGGTAAAAACCTATATGATTTAAAAGACAAAAAAGGTACTTATTTATATAGAGCTATTGTAAAAGGCGCAAATGCACAAAAAAAAGGTTCTCTTGTAAAGTATTATTGGGGAATTCCTGGAAAAACTGGAGAGTTTGAAAAGTTTTCTTATGTTAGAAAGTTTGAACCTTGGGATTTTATTATAGGAACAGGAGCGTATGTTACTGAAATAGAAGAAAAAGTTACTCAAATGAATAAGGAAACAGAAGAAAATATATCTGATATTATACTTGCATCTGTTTTAGAAATTATCTTAATTATTACATTAATTTCATTTTTAATTATTTTTATAATGAAAAAAATAATCTTTAACCCTCTTAAAAAATTTCAAGATGGACTACTGAACTTCTTTAAATATGTAAATAGAGAACAACAAGATATTCAAGTATTAAGTATTGATGCTAATGATGAAATTGGTCATATGTCTGAATTAATAAATGAAAATATCAACAAAACGAAAACTATTATAGACCAAGATAATACTCTAATAAGTGATGTAAAAGAAATTGTAAATCATGTTGGAAATGGTTATCTTGATAAAAGAATATCTTCTTCAACAAATAATGAATCATTAGAAGAATTAAAAACTTTATTAAATAATATGCTTGATAATGTTCAAACTTTAGTTGGAACAAATATAAATGCATTAAGTACAGTTTTAGAACAATATGCGCAAAGAAACTTTAGTGAAAAATTAAATATTGAAAATAGTGGTAAAATTGGTACTGATATTATAAATATGAATAAAATGATTACTAAAATGCTACAAGATAATTTAAACGATGGAAATAGCTTAAAAGCTAGATCTGAAGAATTAACTTCAAATGTTAATATATTAAATCAAAATGCAAGTTCTCAAGCAGCTTCACTTGAAGAAACAGCTGCATCTATTGAAGAAATCACAGGAAATATTAGACAAACAAGTGAAAAAGCTCAAGAGATGTTATCTATTTCTACTAAGACTCAGAACTCTGCAAATATTGGTAAAGACTTAGCTACAAAAACTGCTAATTCTATGGAAGATATAAATGAAACAGTAATAAATATTAATGATGCTATTTCAGTTATTGATCAAATTGCCTTCCAAACAAATATTCTTTCATTAAATGCAGCCGTTGAAGCCGCAACTGCTGGTGAAGCGGGTAAAGGATTTGCTGTTGTTGCAGCAGAAGTGCGAAATCTTGCTAGTAGATCAGCAGAAGCAGCTAAAGAAATTAAAGATTTAGTTGAAACAGCCACTTCAAAAGCAAATGAAGGTAAAAAAATTAGTTCTTCTATGATAGAAGGATTTAAAGAATTAGAAACAAATATTCAACAAACAAGCCAACTAATTGATGATGTTTCTAATGCTGCACAAGAACAAAATACAGGAATGGAACAAATTAGCGATGCAGTTAATCAATTAGATAAATTCACGCAAGAAAATGCTTCTGTAGCAGATACAACAAATGCAATTGCACTTGAAACAAATAAAATTGCAATTGAAACAGTTAATAGTGTAAATGAAAACAACTTTGATGGTAAGAAATAAATAGATTTCTTGCCATTGGGTATTTGGTTATAAATGAGCTTTATGGAAAAAATCTCCTCTTATTTAAAAATCATACTTGCACTTATATGTGGAGCTATAGGCTCAATAATATTTATCTATTTAAATCTTCCCCTACCTTGGCTTTTAGGTTCAATTTTTATAATTTCAATTTTAATACAGTTTGAAAATAATTATATAAAAAAACCAAATCACATATTCTCAACTCCTGCTCGAATTGTTATTGGACTTGTGATTGGAAGTGCTTTTACTCCTGAAGTATTAGAGTACTTAAGTGTTTATTTCTTTTCTATTCTTCTTATTATTCCATATACTATTATTACTATAATTTGTGGAATGTATTACTATTATAAGTTTTTGAAGTTTGATAAGAAAACTGCTTTTTTAAGCTCAATGCCTGGTGGAGTTATTGAAATGGTTATAATTGGAGAGCAGATAAAAGCAGATATTTCTAAAATCACACTAGTTCAATCTTCAAGACTATTTTTCATAGTTATAACTCTTCCTTTTGTAATTCAATATATCTTTCATATAGATATAAGTGGTAACAAAATAATAACAGTGCCATTAATAGATACAAATCTAAAAGAGCTCTTCTTCCTATGCTTTGTAGGAGCAATAGGAGCATATCTAGCCAAGAAGTTAAATATCTCAGCTGCATACCTAATAGGTCCTATGGTTTTAAGTATTTTGATTCACTCAAATGGTTTAATACAAACAAAGATGCCAGATGAACTTATAAAATTTGTGCAAGTTATCTTTGGTACTATTATTGGCTTTACGTTTAAAGGAGTTGGATATAAAACAATTTTGCAAACTTTAATAGCTACCTTTGGGCACTTTATAATTCTTGCAATAATCTCTATATCTTTTATCACTCTTACATACTATTTATTTGATTTCCCTATTGTCTCAATACTTTTAGCCTTCTCTCCTGGAGGACAAGCTGAGATAAATCTGATTGCAATTTTAGTAGCTGCAAATATTCCGTATATTACAATCCATCATATAGTGAGGCTTTTTATCGTGATGAACTTAGCACCTATTTTTGCTAAAAAAATCAAGAATTAGTGTAAAATAATCACCATATATAAAATAAGGAAAAAAATGACTTTTAATAAAAAACTAAACACAATTTTAATTGTTCTAATGATTACACTATTTGCAGGATGTGTAAAAGATGTTGGGTTAAATGGTTTAACTATGAAAATAGATGATGAACAGTTAAACAAGCCATCAAGTAAGTTTCCAATAAAAAGAGATTTTATATTAGCAAATGTTGAAATCAATCAGCCAAATATTTTTATAAAAGATGGTGAAAATAGAATAAGTGCAAAATTGGATATAAATTTATCTACAATATTTATGAATAAAAGTACTGGAAAGTTTGAAGTATCTGGAGTACCCTACTTTAAAAAAGAAAATTCATCGATTTATTTAAATGATGTAGCTATTGAAAATATTGATTTTACAGATGCCCAAATAGATAAAAATATTTTAAATTCCTTAACTTCAAATATTAAACCCATACTTGATAGTATCTTCAAGCAAATTCCAATTTACACAATAAAAGAAGATTCGTTTAAAGGCTCATTTGTAAAAGATGTAAAGATAAAAGACTCTGAACTTTTAATTACCTTTGGACTTTAGCTAATCAAACTATTTAAGATTATTTGATATAATCGCAACTTAAGAAAAACTATATTTGAATAAATTATATTACAAAATTAAAAGGAATTATTATGCCATTATTAGACAGTTTTAGAGTAGACCATACAATTATGCCAGCACCTGCAGTTAGAGTTGCAAAAACAATGAAATCACCATCTGGAGATATTATTACAGTTTTTGATTTAAGATTTTGTGTACCAAATGAAAAGATGTTAAGTGAAAAAGGTATTCATACTTTAGAGCACTTATTTGCAGGGTTTATTAGAAATCATTTAAACTCAGATACAGTTGAAATCATTGATGTTTCTCCAATGGGCTGTAGAACTGGTTTTTACATGAGTTTATTAGGAAACCCAGATGAAAAAACAGTAGGAGCGGCATGGAGAGCTGCAATGCAAGATGTTATTGATGTTGAAAAACAAGATGATATTCCTGAATTAAACATCTTCCAATGTGGGACTTGCGAAATGCATTCACTTTCTGAAGCTAAAGAAATTGCACAAGATATTTTAAATAGTAATATTGGTGTTATGTCAAACGAAGACTTATTCCTTTCAGATGAAAAGTTAGCTTCTTTAGGAAACTAGACTCTTATGGAACAAAAGCTATCTTTATTTAAAGAGTTATTTGCAGATTATATAAATATTGCAATTTTACATATTGACAACTCTTTAGGTTTAGTTGATTCTGCACTTGAAGAAGTAAGAAAAAAAAATGAAGGGAATATTAAATATATTCCTTTTGTGGACGAGTCAAGTGCAAAACTTCGAGCAACTGCAAGAGAATATGAATATATCGTATTAGGAAACATTCTAACATCTTGTTCTAATCAAGAACAAATATTGAAACTAATGTACAAAGCAATAGAAAATTCTGGAAATATAATCATCTTAGAAAAAATTGAAAACGATAATAAATATGAACTTTTAGAGCTATTAGAAAATATTGGTTTTCAAGCAGCAAACTGTATTGAACTTTTTGATGATACTTATATATTCACAGCAAAAAAAATGCACCACTGGGACAACGGCCTCTAAGGTCGTCTTCTTTAATATTGCAAGATAATATAAATAGTGTAGTTTCAACCAAAGATGGTTCGAACACACTCTTCTCATCAAGATACAATCAGCACTATCACAATCCTGATGATGGTGCTATAAATGAAGCCCTATCAAAACATATACTTCCAACATTTAAATTTCATGAAAATAAAAAAGAACTAAAAATTCTAGATATTTGCTTTGGAATAGGATATAACACTTTTACTACACTAAATTATATTATAAAACATAACTTAGATATGAAAGTATCTATTTACTCTCCTGAGTTAGATGGAAACTTAGTAAAGTCATTAGAAAACTTCGAGTTTCCAAAAGAGTTTGAAAAAATAAAACACATAATAAAGCAAGTAGCAAAAACTCTAAAATATGAAGACAAAAAAATAAAAATTGAAGTAAATATAGGTGATGCAAGAGAGTATATAAAAACACTTGAAAAAAACTCATTTGATATCATATACCAAGATGCATTTTCATCTGAAGTTAATACTGAACTTTGGACAAAAGAGTATTTTGATGATATTTATAAGCTATGTAAAGATGATTGCGTGATGAGTTCATACTCAGTAGCAACTCCTATTAGATTATCGATGAATGAAGCTGGGTTTTTTATATATGAATATAGACCAGTAAAAAGAAAAATTACACTTGCCACAAAAACAAAAAAAGAAGTATTAGGCAAATATATCGATATGGATTTAAAAAGAGAAAGAAACAAGGACGCAAGAGCAATTTATGACTAAAGCAATTACAAAAAATTATATAAAATTCTACCAAGGAAATGCACCAATTATTTTAAGTGCTCCTCATGGTGGAGAAGAAGAACCAAAAGAAATACGAACAAGAACAAAAGGTGTATTTGACAAAGATGATTACACTTATGAACTTACAGAACTAATTATAGAAGAATTTTATAAACAAACAAATCTTACTCCTTATGCAGTAATTGCAGATATTTCAAGAGTAAAAGTAGATATAAATAGAGCAAAAGAAGAAGCTTACGAAGATGAAAAAGCAAGTGTTCCATATAATCAATTTCATGATTTTATTAAAGATTCTAAAAGAGAAATTCAAGAGGACTTTTCAAAGGGTTTATATATAGATATTCATGGACAATCACATCCTAAAGGATATTTAGAGTTTGGATACTTACTTGATAATTCAATTATCAAGCAACATGATGGCGCCTTAAAAGAAAATATAGAAGATTCAAGTATTTCTTCTTTATCAAAGTTTACAAAAGAGTGTTTTATAGACCAGTTAAGAGGCCCACACTCTATGGGAAGTTTGATGTGTAATCAAGGTTATGACTCCGTTCCTTCTGTTAAATTACCATATGCAAGTGATGGTAACTATTTTGAAGGTGCTTACAACACAATTCAACATGGCTCGCTAAAGGGTGGAAATATAAGCGGAATTCAAATAGAATTTCCATATAAAGATGTAAGAGATACAAACGAAAATAGAGAAAAATGTGCAAAAGCTTTTGTAGAGTCTTTGTTAACTTTTATTAAAATACATTTAGATTTAGACTTAAAAAAATAAAGATATAAAAAGGATTAAAAATGATTAGTAAAATTATATTAATTGCTGTAGCCTTGTTATTTAGTGCATGTGCAACAACTACTACAAAGACGCAAAGTATAAATAAACAATGTTTAGAAATACCAAATCCTGGCATGTGTAAAGCATACTTTAAAAAGTTTTATTATGATTCTAAAGATGAAAAATGTAAAAGTTTTGTTTGGGGTGGGTGTGGAGGAAATATTCCTTTTAACACTTTAGATAAGTGTAAAAGTACTTGTGAAAAATAATCTTACAGAAATTATTCTGTAAGATTATCTAAGATGTATTTTTCTAACTCTCTTTTTGAAACTTCTTCTTTTAACGATTTCTCAAAAATCTCTTCAATTTTTTCTGAATACTCGTCATAAGAGAAAAAAGGAAAGTGTAATTTCCAAGATCTTCTAATAAGTTCTATAGTTATAAAGTCTCTCATTTTTGCTCTAAAAAAATTAAATCCTATAAATATGATTGCAGTAATCACAACAGCACCAACTATTGATATATGTGAATCAATATCCGCCAAAGGCTTATGAGTAAGTCCTGATACTGGAATTAGAACACCTAAAATCATTCCCATATATACTAAATATGCACGAGAAAGTTTTATTCTAAAGCCAAGTTTTGCAGGATCTACATGCATACCTTCTTTATATTGTCTGTTTGCGATTAATAAATCTCTTAGCAATATTGGTTGCTTAGATACTATATAAATATAATCTAAAATTTTATTTTTTAATGTTTTTTCTTTTGGCATTTATATTCCTATAAATTAATTGCACTCATTTTATCTAATTAAAGATAATAATGTGTTAATAAAATGTAAAGAAGTTTACTTCTTTGCTACCTTAATAGTAAACAAAGCTCCATTTTCTACATTCTTTACATTTATAAAGCCACTCATGTTTCTTTCAATAATATTTTTAGACATATATAATCCAATTCCTGTGCCTTGCGTTTTATGTCTTGTTGTAAAATATGGCTCAAAAATTTTGTTTATTATGTCTTTTTCAACTCCACGGGCATTGTCTCTTATTTTTACAATTGCAAAGTTTTCACCCTCTTTTATTTCTATATTAATCTTTGGATTTTGGATCTTTCTTTCAATTAAAATATCTTTTGCATTACTAAGAACATTTAGTATTACTTGTGAATATTCATTTTTATAACCAAATACATTCGTATCTTCAATAAGGTTAAAATCTACATTTATTTCATGATACTTCAGTGAGGATTCCAAAATATGATAAGCATCTAAACAAGCTTTCTCAATAGAAAATTCTTCTTTTTCACCTTGAGGTTTAAAGAAGTTTTGAAAATCTGATATTGTTTGAGACATATAAGAAGTTAATTTATTTGCCTCTTTTATTTTTGTATCTATATACTCTTTTGTAAATTTATTAAAGTCATAAGTGATCTTCATATTCATGTGTATTGCAGAAATTTGAGCTAAAGGTTGTCGCCATTGATGTGCAATATTACCAATCATTTCACCCATTGAAGCTAGTTTACTTTGTTGTATTAAAAGTTGTTCTTGTTCAAGTCTGCTATTGATTTCTTTTTGAATTTTTTCTTCAAGATTTTCCATCATATCATTCATCATGATTTTTAATTCATTTAAAGCTTCATTATTACTAGTTTTTAAAACTCTAGTTCCTAAGTTTCCACTTTTAATATTTTCTAGTACTTTTGTAGCATCTTTTATTACTATCTCATTATTTTGTATATTTTTTTGTATTATTGCTACATTTGTATTAATTGAAGTTGCCATTTGATGAAACTCATCTTTTGAATTAATTTCAATTTTCTCTACACTATTTTTTTTATGATTTAAATATGAGAAAAAGTCATTTAATCCTTGTTGCACTGTTTGTATAGAATTGATAATATTTTTAGCAACAAACCATCCAATAATAGTTGCAAGAATAAATAGTAATAATATATAAATCAAAATAGATACTTTTAACTCTTTTGCTTGCGCAACTGCTCCTGTATAAGCAATAGTAGAGTTATTTAAAAACTTACTTTGTGTTTTTAAAAGACTATTAATAAGTAAAGTAAACTGTTGCCTACTAGAAGTAGTTACATTTATATAAGCTCCTTCTTGAAACTCTTCTTTTAAGTATTGTTCTGTTTGAAAAACAAAGCTTTTATAATTTTGCCACATTTCAAAAGTTTTTATTTGTGTAGCTTGTAATTTTTTAAACTCTACATCTAGCTTTTTTATTACAAGATTTAAATCTTTTTCTATGCTATCACGAATAGAACTATTAGGAGCTATTACCAAAGATTGTGTTAATTCTCTTAGTTTATATAAGGGCGTAATAATCTTATCTTGTAAGGATAATACATCTTGAGATTTGCTATGTACTACTTTTAAAGTCTCTTTATTATGCTCACTTAATTCAATTGCTTTAAATGATAATAAGGCAATTGATGCACACATTATAAAAAATAGAACACCTAATTTAAATTTTATATTTAATTTATTTAGTAATTTCATATTTAATTCTTTTTGGTTTTATTGCTTTTTTAAATTCTTCTTTATACTCTATATTTTTAGGTCGAATAGACCAATGATTATTACTTATTTCAATTTCCCATAAAGGAATAATCCCACCTTTATATGGCTTATATATCACTTCTTTATTTACTGCTGTTACTTTATTAATTGAGGGAACTCTTAAAGTATAGGCCTTTTGCTTTGCTCTAAAAAGTATATCTTTTACAACTTGTTCATACTCTTTAGTATTCGTCTTTGTAATAAAATACTTCTTTATGTACTCTTGCATTAAATCATCTTTTTTTATAGTAGACCAAGCTCCAGATGTTTCATAAATAAAAAAAACAGACCAAGGATCTTGATAATACCAGTCATCATCTCCCCATATTAATAAGTCCCAATTCTTAGCATTTTTATTTTTATTAGTTTTTAAAAGTTGCTCATATATATCTTTTTCACTACTTGTAACTTTATAATTAAAAGTAACTCCATATTTTTTTAATTGATATTCAATCCCTTTAAGTAAAAACATAAATCTATCTTGCGTATAAATATCTAGTTTTAAACCATTTAATAAATTTATTAATTCACTTTTAGAAAACTTTCTCTCTTCAAATTTATATTTACTAGCAACTTTTTTTACAATATCATAATTTATAGATGTACTAAAAGGAGATACTTTACCCTCATTTTTATAAACAAAATTTAATAGATTTTCTTGATTTAAAGCTTGATTTAACGCCTGTCTTATTTTTTGGCTTTGAAGTTTTTTATTTCCATTTATTAGGTTAAAAAATATTACAAAGTTATCTGTAGATTCTGAGATAATAAGTTTCGAATAATCTGATAATAGCACTTCAATTTTTTTATCAAAGGGTATTGGCATCAAATCAAGTTTGCCCTCAAACTTTGTAATATATTCTATTGCTTTACTTGCATCAAGTTGTGTATAGACTGTAATTCTTTGGATTTTTGGAAAATTTTTATTCCAATAATATGGATTTGCTACAAGTTCTAGTTTTTCTGTTTGCTTACTTCCTAAAGCAAAACCACTTTGTAAAATATATGGACCCATTCCAAAAGCACCTGCTGCTTTTGTAGCTGTTCCTGTTTCTGCACCTATTGGGTTATACTTTTTTATATACTCTTTTGTATAAAAATATACTCTAGATAAATCTGTTAGAAACATCTCATATTTTTCTTTTAAAACTATTTTAAATCTTTTTTCATCAAGTTTTATAATATCAAAATCAACTTTATCAATATTTGTATACAAAATTGGATTTTTCTTAAAAAACTCTAGATTAAACAAAACATCGTCCATTGTAAAATCTTTTCCATCTTGAAATTTTAAATTTTCTCTTAATTCAAAAATATAAGTAAAGTCATCTACTCTTTTATGTGATTTAGCCAAATCATAAACCCAACCTCTTTTATTGTCATAAGATCTAATTAATCCTGAGTTTGTTGATTTTGCAATATAAGAGTAAGGAATTGAAGGTAAAAAAATATTTATATGAGATTTTGGGTTTAGAGGTTTTGCTTTGTTAGTATTTGCACTATCATCTCTAAACTCAAATTTAGAGACTAAGTGGTCTTGTGTTAGAGAATTTGTATATATAAAAACTAGTAATAATACAATTTTATACAAATCGGTATCCAACTCCGGAAAGATTAAAAATAATATCTGTAGGAAGTTTTTTTCGTAAGTTTCGAACTAAGGATCTAAGTGCACTATCAGTCATAACATCATCACCCCAAACTTTATCTTGGAACTCTTCGTAATTTACGACTCTTGCTTGATTAGATATTAAAACTTCTAAAAACATCATCTCTTTTTTATTTAAAATAATACTTTCATCTTTATATTTTAACTCTTTTAAATCATAATCATATATATAACTTTTATCAATTTTTAATATCATTTTTCTATTTGAAGCTAACATATCTACACATTTACTTAATGCTTCAAATAACTCATCTAAATCAAGGGGTTTTACAATATATTTTTCCATATGCAATTCAACAGCATCAAGTAAATACTCTTTATCTGTATGCGCAGTTATCATTACAACTGGGATATTTTTATCTGTTTGTCTTACTTTTTTTATAAAATCAATGCCATTTACATTTGGCATACGAATATCTGTTAAAATAATATCAGGAGTTTTTTCAAGATATAAGTTATATCCTTCTTCTCCATCATTTGCTTCATAAACTTCTTTTACATAGTATCTGAGAGAATCTGCAATATTTTCTCTTATTCCTACCTCATCTTCGGCATAAAGAAGAGTTAAGTTTTGTAATTTTTCAAGCACATCTTTTGTCATAAACTCTCCTTTTAGCTAATTATACTCTATTTTTATTTTTTTGTTTCTGGATAAAATCCATTGTTTGCAGTAGCTTTTACAAATCTTGCTAAATATGCTGCTTCTTCTGCATCAAGTTGAGCAAAACCATTCATAGTTTGTAAAATAGCATCCCATTCTAACATTGAATGTTCTTTTGGTGCATGTGCTGCATGACATTGAGTACAGTTTTCATAAAAGAATTCTTCATGTTCTTCCCAAATTTCAAGTGGATTATTCGCTAAATAACCTTTTTCAATAACTGCTTGAATTTTTTTCATTTCACCATCTTTTCCAAAAGTACTTTTTTCTACTGATGCTAATAAAAGTGATTTATCTTTATTTATATAAAGTTTATCACCAAAAACCATTCCAGAAATTTCAACTAATGAATTTTTATCATCAATATCTTTTAATACTTTTACAGGTGTACCAATATAAAGTTTAGCTTTATTATTCTTTATTTTTGCATCTGCTGTTTGGAAGATGTACATTTCACTAGCACTCAGCAGGGAAAAACTTCCCACTGCAAGTAATGTTATTAATAATTTTTTTAAAATAGCTTTCATAATTATGCTCCTTGAATTTTTGGTGGGTTATATGCTACATTTGGAGTAACTACATCCACTTTTTTAATTGATACTAATGTTGAGTTTACTGTTGTTGCATTTGCCATTTGTGATGTTGGTCTTGATGAAGTTAATACATTAACTTGTCCAGAGTTACATCTTGAATTCTCTTTTGAACTATCTTCAGGAGAATACCAAGCACCTTCTTCAATTGCTGCAACACCATCTCTAATTGTATTTGTAACTACAACACCAGCTAAAATACTTCCTCTATTATTATATACTTCTACAATCTCCCCATCTCTTACACCAAATTTTTTAGCATCATTTGGAGAAATTCTAATTG
This sequence comes from uncultured Campylobacterales bacterium, assembly GCA_947503785.1. Classification (GTDB taxonomy): domain Bacteria; phylum Campylobacterota; class Campylobacteria; order Campylobacterales; family Arcobacteraceae; genus Poseidonibacter. The sequence continues at coordinate 222,281 of CANNFB010000002.1, forward strand.
GCTCTCTTCCTTGTACTTTATGCGCATTTTGTACCCATGTATTATCCATTTGTGTGTGGATTCTATATGTTGGGTGTGGTGATACTAAGTGTAATGGATATTTTTTCGCTAACTCTTTGTTTCCTAACCACTCTTCTGGTTCCATCCACATTGCATGACCTTTAAAGTCTTTATATTTATAACTATCAAACTTTTCTGAGAAAATTTGAATTTTACCAGTTTCAGTTTTAAGTGCATTTGATATAGGATCTTTTCTAAAAGCTTCATGTCTAACATATTTTCTAGCTTCATCAGGAATATCATAATGAACACTTCCTTTTTCCCAGAAATCTTCAAAAGATATATTCATCACTTTTCTAGCATATGATCTTTTGTATAATCTTTGAATCCAATCCATTGCTGTTCTATCTCTTGTAAATCTTTTTTCAGTTCCAAATCTTTTTGCTAATAAGGCAAAGATTTCATAATCATCTTTTGATTCATATCTAGCATTAACTACTTTTCTCATTGCAAAAATTCTATCATTTGAATAAGACATACCAGAAGCAATATCATCTCTTTCTAAAGTTGTAGTTGCAGGGAATACAATATCAGCCATTTTAGCTGTTGGTGTCCACCATGGTTCCATAACAACAACAGTATCCAATGTTCTCATAGCTTTTATTAATTCATTTACATTTGGTTGGTGCCCAATTGGTGAACCACCTGCACTTAACATAAATTCTACTTTTGGATACTTAATAGTTTTACCTTTATAAGTAACAGTTTCTCCTGGTTTATTAATTAAATCACTCATTCTTGAAGCTGGGATAGTAAGAGTTACTGCACCACCTTTTCCTTGACTTAATCCACCAACAGTTCTTTTTCCAGAAGCAGCATCACCACCACCTTCATAGTGCATAGAGAAACCAAAACCACCACCTGGTAATCCAATATGTCCAAGCATTGAAGCTAAAGTAATAATAGACCAATCAACTTGCTCACCATGTGCTGCTCTTTGCATTGCCCAGTTTCCAGCAATCATAGTTCTTTTTGATACCATTATTTCAGCTAATTGCTCAATAGTTTTAGCAGGTACTTCTGTTAGTTTTTCAGCCCATTTAGGAGTTTTTTCAATTCCATCTGTTTTTCCTAAAAGGTATGGTAAAAATTTATCAAATCCATGAGTATATTTTTCAATAAACGCTTTATCATATTTACCTGTTTTATATAAGTGATTCATCATTGCCATCATCATAGCAACATCAGAACCTGGTCTAATTTTAATCCAATCAGCTTTAAATTCTTGTCCAGATGAATTATAAATTGGGTCAATTAAAATTACTTTCATTCCAGCTTTTTTGTATTCTTCATACGCATCATAACATCTATGATTTGGAACAGAGTAACCTGCTCTATTAGTTTTGTATAAATCAGCTCCCCATAAAACCATAACTTCAGTATGTTTAATAATTTGTTCATGTGCAGTTTGAATAGAATAAACTTCCATATCCCCAACAATTCCTGGATTTACAGGACCAGCAGCACCATTTGAATACTCACCAGCAGTTCCAACAGCTCCACCAATTTGGTTAAAAAATCTTCCAGCTAAAACATTTGGCTTAAAAGCTCCAGGAATAGACCAACCACCATAAGATGCGTTATAAAGTGCTTCATTTCCACCTTTCTTTTGTGCTTTTTTAATTGCATTTGCAGCTAAATCAAGTGCAGTATCCCATGAAACTCTAACAAATTCTTCTTTACCTCTTAAGTCACCTCTACCTTTTCCTTCTAAGTAAGATTTTCTTACCACAGGATATTTAACTCTTGAGTTTGAAGTATTTCTATCAGCTAAACCTTTTACTATAACAGTAGGGTTTGCATCTGAATCTAATTGTGAAGTAATATCTACAATTTTGTCATCTCTAACATGAGCATAAAAAGGCCCAAAGTGAGAAGCACTTGGAATCTTTTTAGTTCTTGATTCCATAATGTTTGTTGCAGCACCACCTATTGTAGTACTTGCAGCAACAGCAGCTGTTCCAATTGCACCTTTTTTTAAAAAGTCTCTTCTTTCAATTTTCATCTTATTTTCCTTGATTTGGATTAATTATAAAAGAAGTATAACAATAAAAAAGAGCAAAATAATCGATTAATATAGCTTTTTAAAAGTTTTTTCTTATACTTCTTTCATTCTTGATTTATATATCCTTTGGTATGCTTTCATAATAATTTAATATAAAATATTTTATAGGATTTTTAATGTTAATACTTACTTACTTTCTAATAGCCGTTGGTGTCTCTTTTTTATGTTCAATACTTGAAGCAGTTCTTTTATCAATTAGTGCTTCTCATATAGAAATTGTAAAACAAGAGAATAACAATCTAGGAAAGGAAATGCAAAAGCAGAAGAAAAACATTGATTTTTCTATTGCTGCAATTTTAACACTAAATACATTTGCACATACATTAGGCGCTGCAGGGGTTGGAGCTGAAGCTGCGAAAGTCTTCGGAGAGGATTATATGTTTCATATTTCTGCAATACTTACTTTACTAATTTTAATTTTTTCTGAAATTATTCCTAAAACTTTAGGTGCATATTATTGGAAAAGCCTATCTGGTTTTTCTACTAGAGCTATAAAGATTTTAATTTTTATCACTTATCCTTTACTTATAGTTTTAAATAAAATTACTAACTATATAACTCCTACTGATAAAGAAATTATTACAAAAGAAGAAATTATTGCAACAGCAAATATTGCAGAAGAAAGTGGCATTTTAAAAGAGAGTGAAAGTGGTGTAATTGAAAACCTTTTACAATTAAATGATATAAAAGTAAGAGATATTTTTACTCCAAGAAGTGTGTTGTTTTCTGTACAAAAAGATGATTTAATCAATAGTTTTAAAACTCATAAGATTTTAGATTTAAAAAAATTCAAAGAGTATTCTAGAGTTCCTATTTATGGAGAAGATATTGATGATATTATTGGAGTTGTTATTTCAAAAGAGTACTTTTATGAATATATTCAAAATAACATAAAAGAAAAAGAAAAAATTATCAAACCTATTTTTAGTGTAAGCGAAAATATACCTATTTCTAAACTAATAGATCTTTTTTTAATAAAAAAAGAACATATGTTTGTAGTTGTTGATAATTATGAACAAACAAAAGGAGTTGTGACTTTAGAAGATGCAGTTGAAACACTTTTAGGTGTCGAAATTGTTGATGAATTAGATACAAATATAGATATGAGAGAAGTTGCTAGAACTAAAATGAAAGAGATTAGACGAGTAAAAACTAAAAATAATCACTAATTTTTAAATTTTGAATTTTATTCGATTAATTTGCTATTTTTTTTAATTAAAATTACTTCATAAAAAGTTTAACTTTTTTAATATTCCTAAGTAAGTCAACACTCATTGACTCTCCTTTCTCCTTAGTTTTTAACTTAGGAATATTATTTAAAACATATCAACTATTATAAAAACTAAATTTGTAGAAAATGACATATAATTTATAGAATTAACTATTCACTTATTTGACTCAATCCTCTATAATACATCAACTTAAAATAATTAAAGGAAAAAATATGAATATTCTTATAGTACTTACTTCACATGATAAATTAGGCGATACAGAACATAAAACTGGATTTTGGTTAGAAGAATTTGCTTCTCCATACTATACATTACTAGACGCAGGAGCAACTATTACACTGGCATCTCCAAAAGGTGGATTACCACCACTTGATCCAAATAGTGATGCACCTGATTTTCATACAGATGCCACGAATAGATTTAAAGAAGATAAGAAAGCAAATGAAGCCTTAGCTAATACTGTTAAATTATCAAGCATAAAAGCAGATGAATTTGACGCAATCATGTATCCAGGTGGTCATGGTCCTTTATGGGATTTAACAAATGATAAAGATTCTATTTCTTTAATAGAAGCCTTTGTAAAAGCAGATAAACCTGTGGCTTCAGTTTGTCATGCCCCTTCTGTTTTATTAAATGTGAAATTAGAAAATGGTGACTATTTAGTAAAAGGTAAAAATGTTACTGCTTTTAGTAACAGTGAAGAAGAAGCAGTTCAATTAACAAATGTTGTTCCATTTTTACTTGAAGATGAACTAATCTCAAAAGGTGCTAATTACTCTAAAGTAGAGGATTGGAATTCACATGCTATTACTGATGGCAAACTAATAACTGGACAAAATCCAGGTTCATCGCAAGCTGTTGCAAAAGAGCTACTTAAACTTCTTTCATAAAATAAAAAGGGCAAGATAAACCTGCCCTTTTATAACACTCTTTTTAGTATAATCTTTAAAAAACTATTTGGAAGTATTATGAACCCTAAAATCTTAGAAGAAGTAAATAAACTAATAAAAGAAGACTCTTTAACAAGAACAAATATTAAAGGTATTAATCTTTATAAAACTACTACTTTTCTTCCTAGAACTCCTCTTACTTACGATTTTTGCTTAGTGTTTGTTTTACAAGGTAAAAAAATTGGTTACCTTTCAAATAATAGATTTGAATATGATTCAAAAAACTATCTAGTAGTTCCTACTGCTATGCCTTTTGAGTGTGAAACTTATGCTTCAAAAGAAGAGCCTTATATTTGTATTTTAATTGATATAAAAAAAGAACTTATGCAAGAAATTATCTCTTCAATTTCTAAAGAAGAATCAAAAAAATGTGAAGATGTTCAAATAGGAATTTTTCAAGATAAAGTAACAAATGAATTGGAAGATTCAATTTATAGACTTTTAAAAATGCTTCAATCAAAAGAAGAATCAAATATTTTAGGTGAGTCTATGTTAAGAGAAATTTTCTATAAAATTGCAATAGGTGAAAACTCACATTTTTTACATAAAATGTTTTTAGAAAATAAAGCAGAAGCTAAAATGATAAGATCACTAAGAACCATTCATCATGAATATAACGAACATCTTGATATTCCAAGATTAGCAAAAGAAGAAGATATGAGTGTTTCTTCTTTTCATACACACTTTAAAAAAGTGACTTCTTTAAGTCCTTTACAATATATAAAAAAGATTAGATTACATAAGGCGATGGATTTATTAACAAGAAGAAATTTGCAAGTAAATGAAACTGCTTATGCTACAGGATATGAAAGTTCTTCACAGTTTTCTAAAGATTTCAAGAGTTATTATGGATATCCACCAAAAGAAGCAAAAGCTTCTTTTGAGATTTTATAGCTTGTTTTAAAAGAACTATTTCATAGCCATTTTTAGAATTTTTTCTGAGATTTCAAGAGTAATATTTTGATTCTCTCCAATTGCTATCATTCCATGTGCTTCTAATGATGGAATGATATTTTCAATAACTTTATCATCTACTCTTTCATAATCATTTAAATTTGTAGTAACGCCAACACTTTCATAAAGTTTTTCAATTGCAACAATAACAGCTTCATTATCATCTTTAATTCCAAAAACATTTTCACCCATTTGAGCTAGTTTTTCGCTTTTTTCTTCAATCATTACTCTTAATAATTGTGGCTGAACAACTGCTAAACTTTGTGCGTGGTCAACTCCATAAAATGCTGTTAATTCATGTCCTATCATGTGCGTTGCCCAATCTTGTGCAACACCTGAACCTATGAAACCATTTAAAGCTTGATTCGCAAGAAGCATTAAGTTTTCTTCCCAAATAGCATCTTTTCTATTATCCCAAGAAGCTGCTAACGTAACTAAACCTCTTAAAATAGTTTCAGCATAACCATCATGTAATAAAGACGTATTTGGACAAGTTAAGTACTGCTCACATGTATGAACAAAAGCATCCACTAAACCATTTGCTAATTGTCTATCATCTAATGTACTCATAACACTTGGATCTAATACTGCAAACTTTGGGAAAGAATGAGGAGAGTGAAAGAATCTCTTTTCATTTGTAGATTTTTTTGAAACTACAGCAGCTCCATTTGATTCACTACCAGTTGCAGGAAGAGTTAAAATTGCACCTAAGGGTATTGCTTTTTCAACTATTGCACTTCCATCTAAAAAGTCCCAAGCATCTCCATCATATAGTCCTGCTGCAACTAAGTATTTACAACCATCAATAACAGAACCACCGCCAACAGCAAGTACAAAATCAATCTTTTCTGCTTTGATTATTTCTACTGCTTTATTTAATGTTTCATAAGCAGGATTTGGCTCAATTCCACCAAACTCTTGCCAGTCATATCCTGCAAGTGCAGCTGAAACTTCATCATAAACACCATTGTTTTTAATTGAACCACCACCATAAACTACTAATATTTTATTATCTTTATTTAAATGCTTTACTATTGAAGCAATTTGACCTTTTCCAAAGTGTATTGCTGTTGGGTTTGAATAATCATATACTAAACTCATAAATCTTCCTTCATATTTTTTAATTTATGCAGTATAGAATAAATATAAGAAGAAGTGAATATCAAATTCTATAAATTATATGGTAATTTCTACAAAATATTAATCAATAGCAATATTAAAGTTGAAACAATCAAAATAAAACCCATTATAAAATTAAAAATTTTTAACTTTTTACTTGTATTTAAAAAAACAGTAGCTTTCTGCCCAAACAAGCCCCAAAAAGAAAGACTTAGATAACAAACAATAAAATAGATTATTATAAAAATTAATAAAAAGGATTTAGAAGAGGAATACATTGCAACACCTGATATACAAGCTATCCACGCTTTTGGATTAAGCCATTGGAGTAAAAACCCTTCATAAAACTTTAACTTTTTCATACTATTTTCAAGTTTTATATTTGGTTTGGCACTAGCTATTTTATATCCCATATATATAATAAAAAAAGAACCTATATATCCAAGGTATTTTAAGAAAAGAGGGTAGTCATCTAAAAAAGTTTTAAGCCCTAAAGCTATAAGTATTAATAACAAAGTAAACCCTATTGTTGCACCAGATATAAAAGAAAAAGTTTTAGAAAAGCCATTATTAATTCCAGAAGTAATAATCATCATATTAACAGGTCCGGGAGTTATTGACATAGCAAAGGAAAAAGAAATCATTGTAAAAAGTATTGTTAGTGTCATAAGAACTCCATTTATATTTAAGAAATTATATATAAATAGAATTTTTAATTATTGTACAAAATTGACTTTATACTCATTTGGTGTAGTAGCTACTATTTTTAAAAAGTTTTTATGAAAATGACTTTGGTCAAAAAAACCACATTCTAGTGCCGTATCAACTATTGAATAACCATTTTTTAAATACTCTTTAGATTTGTTTATTCTTACATTTAAAAGGTAGGAATGAGGTGTTAAGTTTATTTGAGATTTAAAAAGTCTTATTATATAAAAAGAGTTTAAATCAAACTTTTTTGATAATTCATCTAAAGATATATTCTTTTTAAAATTTTCATCTAAATATAAAAGTATTTCTTTGAATCTTTTATCAATAGTCTCTATTTCTTTATTTTCTAAATATAAAGAGAAGAATTTTAAAAAAAATTTTATAGTTTCATCTTCTTTGTCTAAAATGGAGTTATCTTGAAAAATAAATTCACATAAATTTAAAAACTCTATATAAAAGTCTTTATCTTCTAATATATGAACAGGTATCTTTACAAACTCTTCTATTTCACAGTTTATAAGCTTTTGAATATTCATGCACCATCTTGTATCTAAATATAACATATAATAAATATTTAGAACATCACTACAAGAGTTACAAGAGTGCACTTCTAAAGGATTTATAATACTTAGCATATTTTTATCTAAAGGATAAAACTTTGAACTATTTTCATAAATACTTCTTCCTTCTTTATTTATACCTATTGAAAAAGTATCATGAAAATGTTTTTTATAATGAGCATTTGAGTTTGAATATCTTAATTCTAAAAAAGGAAGAGTATCCTCTATAAATACTTTAGTAAATGTCTTAGACATAAAATTTTAGTTACATCCACAAGAAATATTTGTTCCTTTTCTTGCATTAATACCACTAGTTTCATAACCATCTCTTTTCCACCAATCAAGTCCACCTAATAATTCTTTTGTATTAAACCCTAACTTAGACATATTTAAAGCACCTTTAGTTGAAGCATTACAACCTATTCCATCACAATAACTTACATATAATTTATTTTTATCAAGATTTCTTGTTGTTTCTTCATTCATTGTTTTATGAGGTAAATTTATAGCATTTGGTATATGCTCAAAGTTATAAGCTTCATTTGATCTTGCATCAATTACAACAATACCCTCACCTTTATTTAAGGCATCAAAAACATCCCAAGAATCAGTTTCGTAAGCTAATTTTGCTTCATAAAAATCTATTTGTTTCATTTAATATTTCCTTTTTTTAAAGTATATAAAGAATTTAAAATCAAAGTACTCATGATAATACTTCCACCTAAAAAAGTATTTGAATTAGGAATTTCATTTAAAAAAATCCAAACCCAAATGGGTGCCATTAGAGTTTCAATAATCATTAAAAGAGCTACTTCTGCTGAGCTTATATATTTTGTGCCATTACCCATAAGTACTCTTGCAAAGGGTGTGATTAATAATCCCATAAATGCAATTATTAATAAATTATTCAAATTAATTACTAATGAATCTGATAAAATTAAAGATATTGTTGATATACAGATTCCTGCAATTGCAATTAATGCCATTCTAGAAATTTTTTTATATTTTGATAAAAACACAAAAGTTAAAGAGAAACTTATAGTACAGAATAAAGCATACATATTTCCAAGTAAATTTCCTAAACCTAAGTTATCACTAAATATTATAAAAAGCCCTATAATCATAAAAAATGATGCAATAAGAATATTTTTTTCTATTTTTTCTTTATATAAAAAATATGCAAAAAAGGATGCAAATAAAGCAGATGTTCCAAAGATAATTACAACATTTGCAACTGTAGTATTTTTAATTGCTGTAATAAAAAAGATATTAGAACTTCCCATTAAAAAAGCAGCAAAAAGTAATATAGGAAAGGAATTCTTTGTAATACTTTTTATTTCATCTCTTTGCTTTATAAACATTGTTAATGTCATTGAAAAAAACATAAAAATTCCAAGATAAAAAGAAAATGTAAGTGCGGACACTGTAGCTAATTTTATGAAGAGTGATTCAAGGCTCATAATTAAAACACCAATAGATGCAATAATCAGGCCTTTTGCGCTATTTGTCAAATGATAAGTCTTTTATTATATATTATAGTAATTTGCTTCATGATGTGGAACAACAATTGCACACGTTGTTTGCTCAGGATGCATTTGGAATGTTTCGGAAAGTTCTATTCCAAACTCTTCAGGATTTAACAGGTCAAAAATATCTCTATTCATAGCCAAATCAGGACAAGCCGCATATCCTGGCGAGTATCTACAACCTACATATTGTTTCATTTGAACATCATTTAAAGTATGTCCCTCTTTTGGAACGATATCTAAATCAAGTCTAACTTGTTTATGTAAAACTTCCGCTAAGGCTTCTGCTAATTCAACACCAAGTCCATGAACTTGATAATATTCTACAAATTTACCTTCAGCATATAATCCTCTTTCATAATCAGATATTTTTAAACCTGCACTAGCAAGGGTAAAAGCAATCACATCTAATCTATCATTTCTAAAAAAGTCAGGAATACATCTAAACGGTTTTCTTTTTTGTCTAGGGAATTCTAAAACTTTTATAGCTTCTTCTAAAGGTGGTACATTTTTTGCTTCTTCAAGTGAATTAAATAAATATTTTTTATCAAAGATATAAAGTTTATTATCATGAGAAATACAAGGATAATAAGCATATATTGCAATTGGATCAAAAATATCTTTATCCATTAAATCATCTTTTAGTTTTCTATATAATGGCTCAACTGTTTCTTCTTCATATTTTAAAAAGGCATCTCTATCTTGTTTACCTCTTTTATATCCCCATCTTTGTCTAAATAATACTCTATGATTTATCCATTTAAAAATAAGCTCTTTATCTAATAATTTACCACTTTTAGCAACTCTTTCCCATAATGGAGGAAATGTGAAAGTAGTCTCTTTAGGAAGAGTAATTTCTTCATAAGGAGGAATAACAACAGCTTCTTTCTCAACTTTTTCACTTGTATCTGCTATTTCAATTAAATCAGCAGCAAGAGCTGTATTATCTAAATCACCCTCTTCAATTCTCTGCATAGAAACAACACCATCAAAGGCATCTCTACAATAAAATATTGGTCCATCATATATTGGTCTACAAAAATCATTTACAAAAGATTTTGTAAGTGCTGCCCCACCTATTAAAACAGGTATATCTATTCCCATTTTTTGTAATTCTTCTAAATTTTCTTTCATAACTGCGGTAGATTTTACAAGTAATCCACTCATACCAATAGCTTGTGCTTTATGTTCTTTTGCAGCAATTAAAAAGCTATTTAAATCAGCTTTAATACCAATATTTATAACTTTAAATCCATTATTACTTAAAATAATATCAACTAAGTTTTTACCAACATCATGAACATCACCTTTTACAGTTCCAACTACAATAACAGTTTCACTAGCTTTTTCTTCTTTTGGTAAGTAGGGATTTAATGCATCAACTGTTGCTTTCATAGTTTCGGCACTTTGAAGTACAAATGGTAATTGCATTTGTCCATTTCCAAATAACTCACCAATAATTTTCATACCATCAATTAACCACTCATTTACAATAATTTCTGGTTTGATTTCATGTCTTAACTCATCAACTAAAGGAAGTAATCGATCTTTATCTCCATCTAAAAGTAATTTTTTTACTTTTTCAATAGCAGGTAAACTCTGGTATTCTTCATCACTTTGTTCTTCAATATCATCAACATTTGAGAAGTGCTCAATAAATGCAAATAAAGGATCACCATTTTCTTGATTATTAAAGATTAAATCATCACAAGCTTTTTTATCTGCTTCACTTATTTTATTAAGTGGTAAAATATGTTTAACATTTACAATAGCAGATGTTAATCCAGCTTTTACACAATAATCTAAGTAAATAGAGTTTAAATAAGCTCTAGCTTTTATATCTAGTCCAAAAGAAATATTTGAAAGCCCTAGAGTAGTTCCTACTTCAGGATGAAGTATTTGGAATTCTTTAATAGCCTCAAGTGTTTCAATACCAGCAGTTCTATACTCATCATCACCAGAACCAATAGTAAATGTTAACATATCAAATACAAGATCATGAGGATCAAAGCCGTGTCTATTTACACATAAATCATAAATACGTTCAGCCATTCTAATTTTGTCATCTTTAGTTTTAGCCATTCCAACTTCATCAATTGTAAGACAAACAAGTGCTGCTCCAAACTTTTTGGCTAACTTACAAACTGCATCAAACTTCTCTTCACCATCTTCTAAGTTAACAGAGTTGATTATTGGTCTTCCACCTATTTGTTTTAGTGCTGCTTCAAGTGCATAAATTTGCGTAGAATCTGGCATTAAAGGAAGTGATATCTTTTGAGAATAAAGCTCAACAACTTTATCCATATCTTCTCTTTCATCCCTTCCAGCAAATCCAACAGATACATCAATAATATGAGCCCCTGCACGAACTTGCTGTTGTCCAACAGAAAGTGTTCCTTCATAGTCATTTGATTTAAGTAATTCTCTAAAAGCTTTTGAACCAGTTGCATTTGAACGTTCACCTATTAAAAGTGGTGCTGGCTCTTGTTTTAAAGTAACTGTATTAAAAAGTGAGGCTAAAGATGCTTTCAAAAATCCACAAGGTTTTAAAGGTTTTATATCTTTTATACCATTTGCTAATTCTGTAATATGCTCAGGTGTAGTACCACAACATCCACCTAAAAATGAAACACCATTAATCTCTAAAAACTCTTTTTGAAGCTTTGTAAACTCTTCAGGTCCCATTGGATAATAAGAAACTCCACCTCTATTTTGAGGAAGTCCAGCATTTGCATGAACAGATATTGGAAATTTACAAACTTCACTTAAAGATTTTATATGTTTATGTACTTGTTTAGGACCAGTTCCACAGTTAAATCCAAGTGATAGAATATTAAACGGAGCCATAATAGCTGCAATTGTTTGAGCATCAGTTCCTATTAACATTGTTCCTGTTAATTCAATAGTAACAGATACCATAATTGGAATCTCTGGAGCTGCATCATTTAGTGCATGAAGAGCTGCTTTTATTTGTAAAGGATCTTGACAAGTTTCAAGTAAGAATATATCAGTTCCTCCATCACGTAAACCTTCTGCCATAATCTTATATCCATCATACATATCATCATATTTAATATGTCCTAATGAAGGAAGTTTAGTACCAGGTCCAACAGAACCTAATACAAATCTTGGTTTTTCAGGTGTTGAATATTTATCACAAGATTCTTTTACAAGCTGCGCACCTAATTTTGATAATTCATAAGAAGTTTGAGGAATGTCGTATTCATCTAAAACCCAATTCATTGAACCAAAAGTATTTGTTGTAATTAAATCAGCACCTGATGCAGCATAAGCATCATGGATGCCTCTTAAGATATGAGGAGCTGTTAAGTTTAGAAGTTCATTACAACCTTCTAAATCTTCGCCTTCATACATCCATTCTTCTTGTTTTATATCCGATATTTGAAGCTGTGTTCCCATAGCTCCATCAATTACTAGTACTTTATTTTCTATTATATTTTTTATTTTTGTTAACATTTTCATTCTTTATTTTGATTATTTATTTTCTATTATAATTATAGTTGATATTTATTATAAATAGTGTATTTAAATCTTCGTTAAGTTTTCGTTAAATGAACTATTATAAGACTATTACACCTATATTTTTTGTATAATTACTCTAATTACTGAAGCTTCACCTTGGTGACCTTTTCCTTCATCCAAAATGGTTACTTGTTCTTTGATATCTTTATCACATAATGTAAATACATTTTTAAAGTCATCTACTGTATATAATAAATCAATATCTTTTGGACCACCGCTTGTATAGTTAAGTTGTTTTGTTGAAAAAAACTCACCTATAAAGTAGGCATTTTCTTTTAAAGAGTTTTCAATTTTTTCAAATAATCTAACTCTCTGATCTTTATACATATGCAAATATGAAGCTACAATCACATCATATTTTTTAGCATCTTCCCAAGTATCTAAATCTAAGCATACAGTGTGAATATCTAAATTCTCTTCCTTTGCTCTTTGATTAAGTTTTTCTAAACCAATATTAGATGCATCAACAGCAGTTACACTAAAGCCTCTTTTAGCAAAGAAAATTGCATTTCTTCCCTCACCCTCACCTAAACATAAAAGTTCAGATTCTTTTTTCAAAAGTTTTATTTTTGAAGCTAAAAAAGTATTAGGTTTTAGACCATATAAAAAACCATCTCTTGAAAATTTACTATTCCAAAATTCTTGTTGACTCATCTTTAAACCTTATTAAGTTTTTTTTTCATATTTTATTAATTATACCCTTAATTTATTAAATGCAACTAAGTTGCATTTAATAAATATTTAATTAGAATTCAACAAATGCAACTTAGTTGCATAAATATTCAAGGAGTAATATATGAGATTTTTAATCCCATTGTTTTTATTAGTAAATTTTGTTTATGCACAAACAAATATAGTAGTTAGTATTTTACCTCAACAAACATTTGTTGAAAAAATTGGAGGTGACAAAGTAAATGTTACAACAATGGTTAAACCAGGAAGTGATCCACACTCTTATGAACCTAAACCTTCACAAATGAGAGCTTTATCAAATGCAAATATTTACTTTCCAATAGGTTTTGGTTTTGAAGACACTTGGCTTGATAAATTTGCGAATCAAAATAAAAATATGAAGTTTGTTGAAATGGCTGAAGGTATTGAACTAATAGAAATGAAATCACACCATCACCATCATGATCATACAGAAGGGAAAAAGAAAGATACACACGAAGAACATGGTAAATTACCTTATGAGTGGGCTGGAGTTTTTAACTTAAAAAAAGGAACTTATACTTGGAGTTTTTCAAAAGTTGATGATAAATATGCTGATGCTTCAATGGAAATGTTAATTTTAAAATCAAATAAAAAAAGTGATGATTTAATAGAAGACTATGAAGAAACAGCAAAATCTGCATTTGAAAAAAACAAAAAAACTATTGCCAAAGATAATGATTTACTAAAAACTTCTAATTCTTTTTATACATTAAAGTTTGATGATAAAAAAGATATTACAACTTTTAAGGTTGAGATTAAAGAAGATGGAAAATACTTATTCTTCACAGAACATATACCTACTGAATTTGAAAGTGATGAACATTTCTTTAAAGATTTAGCAAAAAATAATATTGAAACTATTGCTAGTTTTCCAAAATCAGAAGATGATGGTAAAGACCCACATACTTGGACTAGTCCTAAAAATGTAAAAATCATGGCAAAAAATATTTATAATGCTTTAGTTGAATTAGATACTAAAAATAAAAATTATTACTTAGCAAATTATAATAACTTTATAAAAGAAATAGAACAAACAGATAAAAAAATAAAAAATACTTTATCTAAACTAGAAAAAAATTCTAAGTTTATGGTTTTCCATCCATCTTGGGGGTATTTTGCAAAAGAGTATAACCTAGTTCAATTCGAAATTGAAGTTGAAGGGAAAGAACCAAAACCTAAAATACTTCAAAAAATAATTGAAGATGCAAAAAAAGAAAATATAAAAGCAATCTTTACACAAACTGAATTTTCAGACAAAAGTGCAAGAGTAATAGCTTCAGAGTTAAAAATAAAAGTTTTAAAAGAAACACCACTTGCTAAAAACTGGTCACAAAATCTAATCAATATGGCTAATGCAATTGCAAACAATAAGTAATCCAATTTCTATTAACAAGCTCTTTTTTAAATATGAAAAAGAGTTTGTATTAGAAGATATAAACCTACAAATAAAAGAGAAAGATTTTCTTACTATATTAGGCCCAAATGGTGGCGGAAAATCTACACTTTTAAAGCTTATCCTAGGTTTAAACCCTTTAGCAACTGGCAATATAAAAATTTTTGGAAAGAACATTGAAAAGGAACTACACAATATTGGATATGTCCCTCAAAATACAAATATAAATCTTAATTTTCCAATTAGTGTAATTGAAGTTGTTATGATGGGTCAAAATGATATAAAAAAAAGATTCTTTGGTTATAAAAAAGAAGAAAAAATAAAAGCATTAGAAATTCTAGAAAAAGTAAATATGAAAGAATTTGCCTCATCAAAAATTTCAAATCTTTCAGGAGGCCAAAGGCAAAGAGTTTTAATTGCAAGAGCCTTATTTTGTAATCCAAAAATTTTACTATTAGATGAACCTACTTCAAATATTGATATAAATGGTTGTGAACAAATTTATCAAACTCTAAAAAAATTAAATAAAGATGTAACAATTGTAGTAATTAGTCATGATATTTCTATCGTTTTAAAATATGCTTCAAAAGCTGTTTATATAAATAAGAAATTGACTTATCATGATTTATCAAAAATGAAAGATGATTTTAAAAATATGGGAGAACATGTTTGCGAAATAGAACTTTTAGAAATGTTAGGAAAATGTAAATGCTAGAAGCACTTTCATATACTTTTGTACAAAATGCACTAATTGCTGGTATATTAGTAAGCATAATAACTGGTATTATTGGTTCATTGATTGTTGTAAATAAAATGGTTTTTCTTTCAGGAGGAATTGCTCATAGTGCTTATGGTGGTCTTGGATTGTCTATTTATTTTGGATTTCCGATGTTACTATCTACTTCATTATTTTCAGTTATGGTTACCATAATTATAGCTATTTTAACTTATCAAAAAAGAGAAAACCTTGATACTATTATTGG
Organism: uncultured Campylobacterales bacterium; assembly: GCA_947503785.1. Lineage (GTDB taxonomy): Bacteria > Campylobacterota > Campylobacteria > Campylobacterales > Arcobacteraceae > Poseidonibacter. The sequence continues at coordinate 238,091 of CANNFB010000002.1, forward strand.
CCTTACTTGGGCTATTGGAATGTCTTTTGGTATTTTACTCGCAGACTTAACTCCAGGATATAATGCAGATTTAATGAGTTATCTATTTGGATCAATTTTAGCTGTAAATAATGATGATATTTTATTTATGTCTATTTTATTAGGATTTATAGTTTTAACTTTATTATTCTTTTATAGAGATATTTTAGCAGTTTCATATGATAATGAATATGCAAATTTACGAGGAATAAAAACTAAATTTTTCTATACTCTTATATTAATTTTATCAGCACTTACTATTGTAATTGCAATTAAAATAGTAGGTATTATACTTGTTATAGCACTACTAACCATACCAATTTATATTGCACAAAAATTTTGTAATACTTTATTTACAATGATGATTACTTCAGGATTTCTATCTATGTTATTTACTATTTTTGGATTAGTCGTTTCATATACTTATGATTTAAGCTCAGGACCTTCAATTATTCTTGTTAGTTCTATTTGTATGTTTAGTATTATCTTTTTTCAATTTTTTAAAAGAAAAGTAAAACCTTATTAAAGGTTTTACTTTATAAAAGATGGCCCAACTCTTCTTTTTTAACTCTTAAATAATCGCTGTTATACTCACAAGTACTCATAATTACCGGGATTCGTTCAGCAACTTCTATATCTTCCAATGAATTTAATTTACGAGGATTGTTTGTCATTAGTTTAATTTTATTTATTTTAAATTCTCTTAATATTTTAGGTACTAAATCAAATTTTCGAAGATCTGCTGCAAATCCAAGCTTTTTATTTGCTTCAATTGTATCGTAACCCATATCTTGAAAGGCATAAGCATTTACCTTATTAAAAAGACCAATTCCACGGCCTTCTTGTCTTAAGTAAATTATCATTCCACCTTCTTCATTTATTTTTTTCATTGCAAAATCTAATTGTTTTCCACAATCACATTTTATACTTTTAAAAACATCACCGGTTAAACATTCAGAGTGAATTCTTACATGAGGAATTTCAGGTAGAGTTTCAGTAAATATTACAAAATGATCTAAACCATTTTCATTAAAAGATTGTATTTTAAAATTGCCATATTCTGTTGGTAGATTTGCTGTATTTGATATTTTTATAGACATTTTAAAACCTACCTCTAAGTTGTAGTACTGTAGTTAACACATAGTTTTTCATTATTTTCCTTTAAGGAAAATTTTATCATTTTATTCTTATTTGCAACTTAGTTGCATTAGTTTATATTTTATTCTTGAATAGAACTACAATCAGTTGTAATTCTATCTATTAATGTAAGATACCAATTGTCATCAATTTTTGTGATATAAAAAGACAATTCAGGTGTTAAGATTACTTTATAACTTGTTTTTTCTATTTTTTCAGCTTTTTGAAAATCTTTTTTGTTGTATTCATTTTTTTGGTATACATTTATTTCTTTCATCATTTTAAGAAGAAAAGAGTCAGTAATACTTGATAAAAATAATCCATCATCATTCCAGCCATAAAATGCATCATTATTGGGACTACAATCAAATTTGATATCTTTTTCTATAATTTTAAGTTTTGTAGAACCGTTTTTTACTCTTGTGATAATATGAGAAATTTCTTCTGTTTCATCTTCTATAATATTATAAATTTCTTTTTGCTCTAAAAAAACTTTTATTCCATCTATTTTAAATAGATTGTAAAACCCAAACTCAGAATGTATATACTCTTTGTTTAATTTTATTAAGTCATTTGAAGCCATAGTTTTTAAAATACCATTAATTCTATTTTTTAATAATTCAGATACTTCTGGTCGTGTATATACAATCTCTTCATCTTCATAACTATATGTTATATTTCCATTATTATCAACTGTTTTTACTTGTTTAATTCCACATCCTGTTAAAAATGAAATTAAAAAGATTGATGTAACTATTTTTATAATATTTTTATAATTCATATTAAAATTTGTACCTTTAAAAATTTTCGACAATATACCATAATTATCGGCATTTTTTAATTATATCTTGGATAAAATATTAATTAAAATTTAATCATTAGGAATTTATACAATGACTGAAGCAAAATATATTTGGATGGATGGTGAATACGTAAACTGGCATGATGCTAAAGTTCACGTTTTATCACATACTTTACATTATGGAAATGGTGCTATTGAAGGTACTAAAGCATATAAAACTCATGATGGAAGATGTGCAATATTTAAATTAAAAGAACATACTAAAAGACTTATAAACTCAGCAAAAATGACACTAATTGAAGTGCCTTTTACTGAAGATGAATTAAACAAAGCACAAGTTGAATTATTACAAAAAAATGAATTATTTGAAGGTGCTTATATTAGACCTCTTGTTTACTTAGGTTACGGAGTTATGGGTCTTTATCATAAAGAAGCACCTGTACAAGTTTCTGTTTCTGCATGGGAATGGGGAGCTTATTTAGGTGAAGAAGGAATGAAAAAAGGTGTAAGAGTAAAAATTGCATCAATGACTAGAAATTCTAATACTTCTGGAATGGGTAAAGCAAAAGCAGTTGCAAACTACTTAAACTCTCAAATGGCTAAGTTTGAAGCAGTTGAATGTGGATATGATGAAGCTTTATTAAGAGATGACCAAGGTTATATAGCTGAAGCATCTGGAGCTTGTTTCTTTATAGTTAGAGATGGCGTAATTATTACTCCACCAAATGATAACTCTTTAGAATCAATTACTCAAGCTACTGTTATTGATTTAGCACAAGATTTAGGTTATGAAGTAGTTAGAAGAAGATTAACAAGAGAAGAAGTTTATATTGCAGATGAAGCATTCTTTACAGGAACTGCTGTTGAAGTAACTCCTATTAGAGATATTGATGCAAGAGTAATTGGAAAAGGTGAAAGAGGTCCAATAACTGAAGCTTTACAAACAGCATATTTTGATGTAGTTGCTGGAAAAAATGAAAAATATATAAGTGATTTAACATACATTAACTAAACAGTAGTAAAATTATATTAAGAACAATAATATATAAAAAATTTAAGGACAATTATGCCAATAGATAACGATTATTTTAAAAAGAAACAACAGCAAAGTGGTGGAGGAAATTCATCAAATAATAATGGAGGTGGAGGTAACTACCAACCACCTTTTGAGCCACCAGAATTTTTCAAAAATTTAGGGAAAAAAGCAGGATTCGTTTATGTAATAATTGCAGTTATTGTTGCATTATTTTTATTTAAGCCCTTTGTAATTGTTGAATCAGGTCAAGTAGGTATTAAAAGTACTACAGGTAAATATGAAGAAACTCCATTAAGACCAGGAATTCACTTATATATTCCAGGATTCCAAAAAGTAGTATTAATAGATACAAAAGTTAGGTTAATGAATTATGCTTCTGTTGAAACTACAGGAAATTTTGACCAAAGTATTAGACTTAACCCTGCAATTAATATTCTTGATGCAAGAGGTTTACCTGTTTCAATTGAATTAACAGTTCAATACAGACTAACAGCTGAAGGTGCTCCAACAACTATTGCTAACTGGGGATTCTCTTGGGAAGACAAAATCATCAATCCAGTTGTAAGAGATATTGTAAGAAACGTAGTTGGTGTATATACAGCTGAAGAGTTACCTACAAAAAGAAATGAAATTGCTGTTAAAATTGAAGATGGTGTTAGAGCAAATATAGATGCCTTACCTGGTAAACCAGTTGCTTTATTATCTGTTCAATTAAGAGAAATAGTTTTACCTGCTAAGATTAAAGAGCAAATTGAAAGAGTTCAAATTGCAAATCAAGAATCTGAAAGAGTAAAATACGAAGTTTTAAGAACAAAACAAGAAGCTGAAAAAAGAGCTGCTAAAGCTATTGGTGATGCAGAAGCAAATAGAATTGAAGCGCAAGGTCGTGCAGATGCTGTAACTATTGAAGCAAAAGCACAAGCTTTAGCAAATAAATCAATTGCTGAATCTTTAACTCCAAAACTTCTTCAAATGCAACAAATTGAAGTACAAGGGAAATTTAATGAAGCACTTAGCGTTAACAAAGATGCTAAAATTTTCTTAACTCCTGGTGGTTCAACTCCAAATATTTGGGTTGATACTAAAAACAAAACTAGAGATACGGCAATTAGCCAATAAGTTTAAAGAGTAGAATTTTCTACTCTTTAATATCTATCATGAAAAAAATCACAATACTAATACTAACAAAACTTTTTCTATTTACACTTCTTATAAATGCTAATCAATTAACAGAACCTATTATAATTTTAGATCCTGAAATAATTGAAGATAAATATCAGCTTACAGATAAATACAAAGAGCCCCTTCCCCTTCCTAATAAAATAAAGGGTAAAGAAGATTCCTCAGTAAATTTAGATGCAAATGTAAATAAAGAGAAAAAAGAAATAGATAGTTTAAAAATAGACGTAGGTAAAAAATTTTAAGGATTAAATAAATGAGTCAAATAGATACTATTGATTGGGAAAAAATGGATGGTCTTATCCCTGTTGTAACACAAGAAGCCTCTACAAATGAAGTTTTAATGTTGGCATATATGGATAAGGAAGCTTTAACATTAACACTTGAATCAAATATTGCTCATTATTTTTCTAGAAGTAAGCAACGAATTTGGAAAAAGGGTGAAAGCTCTGGTCATACTCAAGAAATAGTTGATATCATGCTTGATTGTGATAACGATACTATTTTATTAAAAGTTAATCAAACAGGAGTTGCATGTCATACTGGAAGAAAATCATGTTTCTTTACAAGTATGAAAACAAATGAAGAAGTACTTCCAGTTGAAGTAGATACAACTGCTGCTTATGGTGTAATCGATACTTTATATCACACAATACAAGAAAAGAAAAATGACGATCCTAAAAAATCATATACAGCAAAACTTCTTCAAGGTGAAGAGAACTCTATGCTTAAAAAAATTGTTGAAGAGTCAGGTGAATTTACTTTTGCAATAAAAGATAATGATACTGAAGAAATAATTTATGAAGCTGCTGATATTACTTATCATGTTTTAGTTGCACTTGCTTCAAAAAATGTAAGTCCAGATAGAGTAAAACAAGAATTAGCTAGAAGATTTGGAATTTCAGGAATTGAAGAAAAAAATTCCAGAACTGAAAAATAGTATTTTTTAACTAGTTTTAGAGTATTAAAAAAGGGGAAGAATTTGATATTCTTCCCCTTTTTTTATTTAAATTTTATAGTATTTTTAATATTTATAATTATTAACAAGAAGTTTGAATTCTCGTATCAACATTTTCCTCTGGGTAAAAAGCACTTAAAGTACAATGTTTAATTGATGAATTTACTAATGTTTGATATCCCACAGTTGAGTTGTCACTAAAACTAGCTAAATAATCTGGTGTATCACTGTTTTCTATTGGGTAAAAAGAAGTAAATGTATTATCTACTGAAACCTTCGCTAATGTTTGATAAGCTTCTACTTTTGAATTATCTAATAAATAACTTGGTGTATCATTATTTTCTATTGGGTAAAAACTTGAGAACTTATCTTGTGCACTTAAGGCACTTCCTGCTACTAAACTTAATCCTATAATTGTTGCTGTTAATTTTTTCATTTTTAAATCCTTATTTATATTGTTTTGTTATTTTGTAGTTGGATTATAGGATTTCTTTGTGAAGTAAGCGTAAAGGGCTTGTGTACTGTTTGTGTAGTGATATTCTTATTTTAAATTTTGAGCATTAAAAAAGGGAAAATATTAAATATTTTTCCTTTTTTTATAGAAGTAATTTTATATATTTTGCTATAACCTATAGCCTATTAATTACAACCACATCCACCTTGCTTAGGTGCTGCATCTTTAGGAGTTGATGAACAACATCCTGAGCTTGCTTCAGCTTTAGGAGCAGCTGCTGTTGTTGAACAAGCACTAACGCCAGGAGGAGTTGTTGGTTGAATATCTTCATTAGTTCTATCATCATCAATTGCATCTACAAAAGCGATAACTTTAGCTGCTGCTTCCATATATCTTTTAGCAGAAATAGATTCAGGTTGACAATAAACAATTGGTTTACCAGCATCTCCACCTTCTCTAATAGCAGGTTCAATTGGTAAAGAACCTAATACTTGAGTATTGTATTGATCAGCTAATGCTTCACATGTACCCATTCCAAAGATATCTGATTCAGTATTACATGATGGACAAATAAATCCACTCATATTTTCAACTACACCAGCAACTGGAATATGTAATTTATCAAACATATCTAATGATCTTCTAGAATCATCTAACGCAACATGTTGAGGAGTTGTAACATTAATACCAGCAGCAACAGGAACACTTTGTGCTAATGTTAATTGTGCATCTCCTGTACCTGGTGGCATATCAATAAATAAGATATCTAAGTTTTCCCATAAAATATCTCTTAATAATTGTTGAATAGCTTTCATAATCATAGAACCTCTCCAGATTACAGCTTGCCCTTCTTCCATTAATACACCCATTGACATAACATCAACACCATATGCATTTAAAGGTTTTGCTTTATCACCAATTACTTCAACTTCTTTGCCTTGTAAACCCATCATCCGAGGAATATTTGGACCATAAATATCAGCATCTAAAATACCAACACTTTTACCTTGCATTGCAGCTGCAACTGCTAAGTTTACTGTAGTAGTTGATTTTCCAACTCCACCTTTACCTGAACTTACCATTACAATTTTTTTAATTTGTGGTGCAATGTTTGTACCACTTACAGTATTACTACTTTGTTTTGGAGCTTGAGGCTTATTGAAATTTAATGTTACTGTCATTTCAATTGCACTTAAACATGCTGTAATCTCTTTTGTTAATTGTGTTTCAACATCTGCTGCTGTTGATGTAATATCAAGAGTAACTAAACAGTTTGAACCCTCTACTTTAACATCCTTTACAAAACCAAACTCTATAATAGATTTTGCAAAACCAGGATATTTTACTTTCTCTAATTCTTTTTTAATATCTTCGATATTCGCCATAGAAAATTTCCTTTATTGTATTTATTTTCGTATTATAATTAAAATAGGATAATTATTGTCTTAATTAAAGAACTTTTTTTCAATTATCGCTAATCCTAAGCTATATTCATAGTATATACTCTTTATTTACTTAAAAAAACTAAAGAGGTATTATGTTTCGTCTAATATTAATAACATTTTTTTTACTTGCATCTTTTAATAATATTAATGCATCTATGACAAAAGAAGACCTTACAAAGTTTATTGAAAAACCAATGAGTTTAGGGGAAAAGGATAAACTTCTCCCTGTTTGGGAAATATTAGATAAAAATAAAAAACTAAACTCATATATATTTGAAACATTTGACCTAGCACCAATTGCTGGCTTTTCAGGTGGCAAGATGAATATGCTTGTAAGAATGGATATTGAAGGTAAATTTATTGATGTTCAACTTTTAGAACAAGATGAACCTGTTTTTGTTTCAGGTCTTGGAGTATTACCTTTTGTAGAGTTTTTGCAGCAATATAAAGATAAATCTTTAAAAAATAGTATAAAAGTAGGAGATTTAAAAAGCTCAGGAAATACTATCTATCTTGATGGTGTAAGTAAAGCAACTGCATCTGTAAAAATTGCAAATGATAGTATCCTAGCCTCTTCAATTAAAATTGCAAAAGAAAAACTATCAGGTGTTGCGCCAAAAGAAATATCTCATCCTAAAAAAGATTTATTAGAAAAACATACGTGGAAAAGCTTGCTTGATAATAAACTTATCAAAAAGTTAAGAGTTACAAAAGAAGAAGCAGAAAAACTTTTTGCAAATAGTGAATATAAAAACGAACTTTTAGATGATGAAAAAAACGAACTTTTTTTAGATTTATATGTAGCTGATTTATCAATTCCCTCAATTGCAAAAAACTTAATAAAGCAATCAACACAAGAAGAACTTGATGGTCAGCTTTTACAAACAGAAGAAGCTATTTTAATACTTGCAAATGGAGAACATCAAGTTTTATCTGAAGATTTTGTAAGAAATACTTCACCTGATACTTTAGAAATACAGCAAGAAGGGTTTGCTTTAAATATAAGAGATGGAGATTATGAAATTGATTTATTAGATAATATTCCACAATTTGATCAATCCCTAATTTTACAAGTGGATAAAAGATTTGATTTTGATCCTTCAAGCCCTTGGATATTAAATACAAAAGTAGTAAGAGGAAATGGAACTTTATATTCAACTCCTATTATTAGAAATTTAAGTCTAGATGTACATATAGATAAAAAGTATTTTGATATAAAAGAAAAAATAGAACCAACTCCTCTTTGGCTTTCTTCAATTTATGAGCAAAAAGAGAAACTCATATTATTAACTATATTCTTATGTGGTTTATTTATAATTTTATTTAAATATCAAGTAGTCTTACAAAAACTTCGATATAAAAGAAGTTTTCTTCTTTTAATTACACTATTTTTTATAGGTTGGTACGGACAAGGTCAACTTAGTATGGTTACTATCTTAGGTTTAGTAAAAGCCGTAGTAAATTCTCAAAGCTTACAGTTTTTACTTTATGACCCATTCTCACTTATAATTTGGTTCTTTGTTTTAGTATCACTTCTTATTTGGGGAAGAGGAACTTTTTGTGGCTGGCTATGTCCTTATGGAGTTTTACAAGAGTTCTCTCACTATTTAGGAAGAATATTAAAACTACCTAGAATCAGATTTTCAGAAAAACTAAACTCTAAACTTATATATATGAAGTATATAGTGCTTGCCTCTTTAATTCTTTCAGCTATTTTTGCTCCAAATATTACTGAGTATTTAATAGAAATAGAGCCTTTTAAAACTTCAATTACTTTAGTATTTGATAGACAATGGCCTTATGTTGTTTACGCCCTATTTTGGTTAGTTTTAGGAATGTTTTTATTTAAAGGTTTTTGTAGATATTTTTGTCCTTTAGGAGCATTTCTTTCTTTGATGGGTAGATTACAAATATTAGATTGGTTACCAAGAAGAAAAGAGTGTGGAAACCCTTGTAATAACTGTCATAAAAGCTGTAATTATCAAGCAATAGACAAAGCAGATGGACATATAAAATATGCAGAATGTTTCCAGTGTTTGGATTGTGTTCAAATATATAGCGATGCTAATTTATGTAAGATATTAAAAAAAGATGCAAAAAAAGAAAAAGATATGGAAATTAAAGATTGGAGAAAAACAAATGGCTAAAGTTTCAAGAAGAAAGTTTTTAACAATTGTAGCTAGTTCTTTAACTCTTGCAATACCTTTAGATAAATTACAAGCACAAAGTAGTGAAGAAGTATCATGGAAGGGAATTGCTTTGGGTGCAACATCTAATATGATACTATTTCATAAAGACAAAAATCATGCAAAAGAAAGTTTAAAAACTTGTATTAGTGAGATTAGAAGATTAGAAAATATCTTTAGTCTCTTTGATAAAAACTCTTCCATCTCAAAATTAAATAAATATGGCGTTTTAAAAAATCCACCAAAAGAACTTCAAGAAGTATTAAACTTTGCACATAAGATATCTGAAAATACAAATGGAGCATTTGATGTTACAGTTCAGCCATTGTGGCTTGCACATGATAAAGCTTTTAAAACTAAAGGAAATAGTCAAAACTTAGAAAAGTATATTAAAAAAGCTTCAAAACTAGTGTCTTATAAAAATATAATTATAAATAAAAAAGAAATACGTTTTAAACTAAAAAATATGAAAATCACTTTAAATGGTATTGCGCAAGGATATATAACAGATAGTATTACTAATATTTTAAGACAAAAAGGATTTCAAAATGTTCTTGTTGATTTAGGGGAATTCAATAGTATTGGCGGACATAAAGAGAATAGAGATTGGAATATTGCAACTCCATATTTAAAAGATATAAACTATTTAAGTTTAAATAATAATGCAATGGCAAGTTCAGGTGGATATGGTACAAAATTTAGTAAAAACTATCACCATTTATTTGATGTAAAAACTGGAACAAGTGCAAATTATATAAAGTCAGTTACAGTAAAAGCCAAAAATGCCATGTTAGCGGATGCTCTTGCAACTGCTTTTTGTGTAATACCTCAAAATAAAAGAATGAAACTTCAAAGTCTATATCCTAATATTGAGGTATATACTTCATAAGTAATTTATTATATAATTTTATTTTATTACTTATATAAGTTTTTTTCTATATAATTATCAACAGATTAAAAAACCTTAATAAAAAATAATTAGTTGATATACACTAGGAACAATATGAAAAAAAAATTAATAGAAAAAATGGATTCCCTCCCTCCTTTACCAAGTAGTATTATCGAACTAGATGATTTTAAAAGAATTAAAAACTCAACTCCTGAAAAATTAATAAAAATTATTGAGCAAGATCCTTTGATGATTACCACAATTTTAAGAGTTGCCAACTCATCAATGTTTGGATTTAGAAGTGAAGTTGATACATTAAGTAGAGCTATCCATTTATTAGGAATGAACTTTACTATCTCAGTTGCTATGGGAACTGTAATTCAAGAAACCCTAAAATCAAACCTTTGCGCTTATGCAGTTACAACAGATGATTTTATGGCTACAAGTGCTTTAGCTACAAAAATTGTTAACACGTGGATATCAAGTATTGATTTTGACTTAAAAGATGAATTACTTCTTCCTGCTTTTTTACAAGAAACAGGTAAGTTTGTAATATCAGAAATGATTCAAGAAAATAGACAAACCGAAGAATTTCTAGCAGCTTTAGATAAAAATAAAGATATAACATTATGTGAAGAAGAGTTTGCAGGATATAGCTGTGCTAGAATTACTGCAAATATATTTAAAAATTGGTCACTTGGCCATAACTTGATATTTTCAATTGGATTTGTTGGAGATTTAGAAAACTGTCCTAAAGAATTTATTCAAAAAGTACAGATACTAGAGATTATAAAAATCTTAACTAATGTAAGAGCTCCACTTAGTGATGAATCAATAGAAAAAGCAATAACTAAAGTTATTGAATATGAATTAGACTTAGAACACTTTATTAATTCAATAGATGCTATAAAAGAAGAGCTTGAAAATAATTCTTAACTTCATAGTAAGTAACAATTAAGTATAATATGTAACTTTTTTACACAAGGGACTTATTTGTTAGATGTTACTCTTATAATATTATGTGCTGGAAATTCAAGTAGATTTGAACATAAAGCAAAAAAGCAGTGGTTAAGAATAGAAAATGAACCTCTATGGCTAAATGTTACAAAAAAACTAGCAACTTATGCCAACTTTCAAAAGATAATAGTTACATCTTCTCAAAACGAACTTTTATATATGAAAAACTTCTCAGATGATTACTGCTTTATAGAAGGTGGAAAGACAAGACAAGAATCAATTATAAATTCACTAAAAGAAGTAAATACAAGTTATGTAATGATTTCAGATGTAGCAAGAGCTTGTATCCCTAAAAGTGTAATTACTGACTTATTAGAAAACAGAAATAATGCAGATTGCATCGTACCTACATTAAATGTTTCTGATACAGTTATTTATGATGAGAATACGATAAATAGAGATAATGTAAAATTAATACAAACTCCTCAACTTTCAAATACTAAAGTTTTAAAAGACTCACTAAAAACTTCTATCGAGCATACAGATGATAGTTCAGCAATAAAAGCAAATAATGGAACTGTTAAATATATCCAAGGAAGTAGTAAAAGCAAGAAATTAACTTTTGGTAATGAACTAGATGAATTATCTTGTTTAAAAGCTCCTTCAAATAACTTCTTCACGGGAACTGGTTTTGATATTCATCAATTTGAAGATGATAAAGAAATGTATTTAGGTGGAATTAAATTACCAACTGATTATGGATTTAAAGCACATAGTGATGGTGATGTTTTAATTCATTCTATTATTGATGCACTCTTAGGAGCTGCTGGTGCTGGTGATATTGGTGAGTTTTTCCCTGATACTGATGAACAATACAAAGGTATTGACTCAAAAATTTTGTTAGAAAAAATCGTTGAGTTTATTTACAATGTTGGATATGAGATTGTAAATATAGACTTAACAATAATTGCCCAAAAACCAAAGATTAATCCTCATAAACAAGAGATTAAATCTTCAATTTCAAAATTATTAGGAATTGAAAAACAATTTGTAAATATAAAAGCCACTACTGCTGAAAAAATGGGTTTTATTGGAAGAAATGAAGGCGTTGCAGTACAAAGTATAGCTACTTTAAAATATTATAATTGGATTAAATAAATGAATATATTAATTATAGAAAATGAAATTTACTTAGCACAAAAAGTTGTTTCAAGACTACTAGATGATGGGCACAGTTGTGATTATATTGAATCACCAAATATAGATAACCTAACAAAAGATTATGATATTGTTTTATTATCAACTTCATTACCTTCTTCTTTATGTAAAAATATAATTAAAAGATACAGCGAAACTGCAATCATACTTTTATTAGTTTCTTATATTTCTGATGAAACTGTTACTAATCCAATTAAAGATGGTGCAAAAGATTATATTATGAAGCCATTTATTATGGATGAATTAGTTCGAAAAATATATCATTATAAAGAGTGTAGGTCTTTAAGACGAGAACTTAAAAGTCTAAGAGAATATGTTGATTTTATTATGGAAGATATTGACACTAAAGAAGTACTACTTCCACCTTCTTTTCCAACATTAATCGAATCAAATTCACAAAAATGTGCGGATAAACTAGTATTTGAATTATCTAGAAAATTAGATAAACCTATTTCATTTATATCATTAGGAACTCCTAATTGGCAAAAACAGCTAAATAATATTGATAAAAAAAGAATCATTTATTTAACACAATTTCATTCATTAAAAAGAAGTGCAAAAGAAAATTTAATTAAATTAATTGAAGACAAAAATTGTGTAATCTCTTCACTAGAAACGGAAGAAGATTTCCCCTATAGAAAAGTAGAATTTAATGATTCTAATTTATTAATGTCTAATACAAATATTATGACAATAAATGATTATGTAAAACTAATGGTTTTATCATACCAATCAAAATACCCAGATACAGAACTTTCCAAAAAATTAGGAATCTCGAGAAAATCTCTTTGGGAAAAAAGAAAAAAACTTGGTATCGAAAAGAAAAAGTAAGGATTTGTTGTGAATTTAAGAAAATTTTTTTTAACAGTTGGATATTCAGGATTAAGTCCTAAAGCACCTGGAACAGTAGGTTCATTTGTTTCATTATTGTTAATATTACCACTAATTCCATATTTACATGTATCAACTATATTTATGGTAGCTATACTTATTACTGTAATAGCTGTTAAGCAGATTGATATCTATGAAGAAGAAGTTGGAGTTCACGATGGCAAAGAGATTGTTATAGATGAACTAGCTGGTATGTGGATTGCTATATCTATTTGTGGAATAACTGAAGCAAATATGATTATTATGGCACCATTAGCTTTTATATACTTTAGACTATTTGATATTTGGAAACCCTCAATTATTGGAAAAATTGATAGAGATGTAAAAGGTGGATGGGGAGTTATGGGTGATGATATAGTTGCAGGAATTGCAGCTGGAGTTGCTACTGCTGGAACTTATGAACTTATACAAATGTTTCTAGTTTAAATTTAAATAAAAAATAAATAAAAAAGGGAAAGAGTAAAAACTCTTTCCCTTTTTTTATACCTAAACTTCAATCTCTCAAACTTTATACAAGATTGTCAAAGAAGTTATTGTTTTTTGTAAGCTCAAGGCAAAAGTATAAATTCGTAAGAAACGTACATCAAGTACGTGACGAATGAATTTATACTTTTAACGCAGAGATTGCGAAAATAAGATGACTTATTTTACAATCTTTGCGAATTCGTTGAAAATATATTTTGACTCATGTGGACCTGGACTAGCTTCTGGGTGATGCTGAACTGAGAAAATCTCTTTATTCTTATACTTCACACCTTCAATAGTATTATCAAATAAATTCTGATGAGTAATTTCAGCTATTTCTATAATATTATCTGGAACATTATAGTTATGGTTTTGTGCAGTAATTTCTACTATATTATCAGGATTAGCAACAGGATGATTGCCACCATGTTGACCAAATTTTAATTTATATGTATCAAAGCCATGAGCAATTGATAACATTTGGTGTCCTAAACAAATAGCAAACATTGGAATATTTGCATCAATTAGTTTTTGAACTTCTTTCTTTTCTTCTGTAAGTGTTAATGGATCACCGGGACCATTTGAAAGAAAGATTCCACCAATTTCTTTTTTCTCAAATCTTTCGATTAAATCAACTGCTTTAAAAGATGAAGGAATAACTTCTACTTCAAGACCTGATTGTACTAATTCATTTAAGATATTTCTTTTAACTCCAAAGTCAACTACAACAACTTTTTTATCACTCATAACAGCTTTATTATAAGCTTTATTTTCATGATCCCAAGCTCCAAACTTATGTACATAAGCTTCTTTTGTAGATACTTGCTCAATATAGTTAATATCTTCAATTCGAGGGCTTGCTGCTAATTGCTTAGCTAATTCTTCTTTTGAAGAAATTTCAGTTGAAGCTATCATCATCATAGCCCCTTCATCTCTTAGCATTTTAGTTAAGTATCTAGTATCAATATCACAAATACCTAAAACATTATGTTCTTTTAATAATGAATCTAAATTATCTGTAGCTCTATAATTAGAGTAATCATGATGATAATTTCTAACTAGTACACCTTTACAATGACAAGTTTTACTTTCCATATCATCTGCATTTACTCCAACGTTACCAATTTCTGGCATTGTAAAAGTAACAAATTGACCTGCATACGATGGGTCTGAAATAATTTCTTGGTATCCAGTTAATGATGTATTAAAAACTATTTCACCAACAGATGTTCCTGTTGCACCAAATGATCTTGCTTCTAAAAATGTTCCATTTTCTAAATATATCCAAACTCTTTGCATATTAAATCAATCCCCTTTTTATTAATTCTTCTTCATATAATCTATGATAAATAATATCATAATCCTCAGTTCCTGGAATTAGTTTTCTTTTGTATGTTTTTATTTTCTCATAAACACAAGAATCAGCTTCTTCAAAACCTTTCATAAATTGGTCAATAGAAGCAAAAATTACATTCTTAACTTGATTATCTGAACATGTATAATGAATATAATCTTCATCCCATAGATAATCTAAAATTTGATGAGCAATATCAGAAAATCTATCTTCATTATTTAAGATTACTCCAAAGTCATTTGCTAATCTTTTTTTAGTCATCCAGAATAATTGTCTTCTATCTGCATTATGAAATTCTATTTCTTCTTCTTGCTCATCTAGAATCGTATCAACTTTTTCATCTAAATCATACTCTTTATCAATATCCGCATCTAGTATTTTTTCAACTTCAGCTTCAATACTATGCTTTTCTTTTCTAATTTCAACGATATCACAAGTAACTAAATCTCTTGTGATTCTTCTTGAAATATATGGGGTATGATGTGTCTTCATTCTCATAATACTATCCTCTTATAATTGTGTCTGCTCTTTCTGGTGAAGTCGAAACAATCCCTACTCTAACAGATGTTACTTCTTCTATTTTTTCTATATATTTTTTAGCATTTACTGGTAATGTTTCATAATCTCTAACACCTTCTAATGTGTCCCAACCATCAAACTCTTCATAGATTGGTTTTACATTATCTAAATCAGATGGCATATAATCAATTCTTTCACCATTTAAATCATATGCAACACAAATTTTAATCTTCTTAAAACCATCAAGAACATCAAGTTTCATTAAAGATAATTGATCACAACCATTAAGTCTTGCTGCGTGTTTTACTGCAACTGCATCAAACCAACCACATCTTCTACCACGTCCTGTAGTTGTACCTACTTCTTTGCCAACATCAGCCATTCTTTCACCTTCATCTGTGAAATCTTCAGAAGGGAAAGGTCCATTTCCAACTCTTGTAGTATATGCTTTAACAATACCAGTTACAAGGCCTATATCTTTAGGAGCAATTCCTAAACCAGTACAAGCACCAGCACTTACAGTTGAAGAAGAAGTAACATAAGGATATGTTCCATGATCAATATCAAGTAAAGTACCTTGAGCACCTTCTAATAAAATCTTTTTATCAGCATCAATTGCTTCCCAAACCATTTTCGTTGTGTTTGCAATAAGTGGTGCTAAAGCATTTTTATAAGAAGTTAATAATTCTAATAATTCCTCACTCTTTGGAGTAGCAATTTCAAGTACATCAAAAATTGCTTTATTTTGTTCAAAATAATCAATAATTGAAGCTGTTAATTTCGTAGGATTTAATAACTCACCCACTCTAAAACCAGATCTAGAAATCTTTTCTCCATAAGCTGGACCAATTCCTTTTCCAGTTGTACCAATAGCTTTATCGCCTTTTAGTCTCTCTTTTGCTTGATCAATTAAAGCATGATATGGCAAGTTTAAGTGTGCTTTATCAGAAATAAATAATCTTCCTTCTAAATTCCCAAACTGTTCCATTTCTTTAATAATTGATTCAGGAGATAAAACAACTCCATTACCAATAATATTAATAGCTTTTGGATTTAAAACTCCAGAAGGAATTAAATGAAGTGCAAATCTTACACCATCAACCCAGATTGTGTGACCAGCATTATGTCCACCTTGACTTCTACAAACCATATCGTAATTTTGGGCAAGCATATCAACCATCTTACCTTTACCTTCGTCACCCCATTGTATTCCTACAATTAAATCTGCTTTACTCATATTAATCCTCTAAAATTTTTAATAAACTATCTGTATACAATGCAAAGCCTAATGAACATGAACCTTCACTTGAATACATCCCACCTCTACACACTGTTAAATTATCACTAATAACTCTATAATAAATACCATCATAATATTTTAAGAAACCATAATAAAGAGGTGCAATAATAATATTTGAATAGTTAACTTCTTTTGCTTTATTTAATAGCTTTTCTAATTCTACTTGAATAGAAATAGGAACTACTTTGATTATGTTTTCTAAATCTTCAATATTTTTAACTTTTAGCAATTGATTTAACCAATCACAATTAAGTTTAAATAGTGATGCTATTTCACCATTTTTAAACAACTCAATATCTATATTTAATTCACGCGCTACAAGCTTAGGAATATTAATATTTGATATTTGCAAAATTGGTTCTACATCTAAGGCTTTTAAAATATCTGTAGTTAAATTCATCATATCAGAGATATTATCATGTCCTATCCACTCGCAACCAATTTGATACTCTTCTGTTGAAGGGTATGTAAATATAGGTTGAACATAGAACCATTTTTTATGTTTTGTTGTTCTTCCAAGTCTTTTAGAAATAATTCTAACTACATCTAAAGTTGAATCAGCTCTTAGTGAAACTTGTTCATTATTTTTATCTGAAAATTTAATTAATTTTTTTTCATTTTCAATTGATTGATGTTGAGAATAAGAAAAATTTGGAGTAATAATCTCCTCATAACCCTCATCTTCTAAAATCTTACATACTTTGTTTTCTAAAGCTCTTTTAGCCTTTGCTACTTTTCCAAAGTATAATCTACTTCCATTAGGAATTTCATGTTCAAAAACCATTTTTTCTAGTTTCCTTTAAACATATTTGTAGAAAATACTCTATTAGCAGTTCCGTCAAATGTTCTTATTTCTAATTCATCCATTGCTAACTCAACTGTATTTAAAACCCATGCAGCTTCATTATCATCAACTAATCCCATATGATTAATTCTAAAAATTAGTGATTTAATATGATCTTGTCCACCTGCGATATTTACATCATATTTATTTTTTAATATTTTTCTAATAGCAGGGGCGCTTTCTGTGTAAATAGTAGTCATTGCATTTGCAGGAGTTGAAGGGTAAATCTTACAACCAATTGCTTTTAAAGCTTTTCTAGATGAACTAGCTCTTAAAGCTGTTTTTTCATATAAAGCATCAAATCCACCATTGTTTTTAATATTTGATAAAATTTCTCTTAATCCAATGATAAGAGTAGTCGCTGCTGTCCACGCTGTAGTATTTTTTCTTTGTTGCTTAATTTCAGTTGCTAAATTAAAATAAAAACCTCTAGATTTCTTTTCTATTTTTGAAACTGCATCATTTGATAAACCAATTACTGCAAGTCCAGGAGGAAGCATTAACGCTTTTTGACTTCCTGTAATTACTGCATCTAAATTTCTTGTATCAATCTTTTCAACACCAATTGCTGTAATACCATCTGCAACAATCGTAATATCTCTATTTAATTTTTTAACTTCTTGTGCAATTTGTTCTACTGGATGTCTTAATCCCCCAGCACTTTCACAAATTTGAATAAATATTGCATCGATATCTTTATCTTGGTTTAAAGCATAAAGTACTTCTTCGACACTTACTGCTTTATTCCATTCATTTTTAATTTCAGTATATTCAATATCGAAAGCTTTACATATCTTTCCAAATCTTTCACCAAATTTACCTGAGTTAATTGTAAGGGCTTTTTTGTGTGTTAAATTTGTAATACAAGCTTCCATTGCACCTGAACCACTAGATGCAAGCATAACAACTTCATCCATTCCATATAGCTCAAATAATAACTCTCTAGTTTCTGCAAAAATAGCTTCAAACTCTGGAGTTCTATGATGAATCGTAATATCAGCCATTGCCTTTCTTACAAATTCTGGTACAGGAGTAGGTCCTGGAGTTAATAACATATTCGTTTCCTTATTTCATTCTTTATAGCAAAACGTATTATTTTATCTAAGTTTTTATTATGAAGAGGTTAAGTATTTTTTTGATGTATTTTAATTTATCAAGCAATTTCTAGTACTTTAATCTATAGTTATCAGCTTTTTTTTAATCTTAACAACAATTTTTATGTTAAAAAGAAAAATAACATAATAAATTTTCAAATTTTAAAAGCCTATTTTCAGGTCTCTGTTAGTAAATATACTACTAGTTAGTATTAAGAATACATCTTAGCTCTTGACATTTACTACTAATTAGTACTATAATTTCAATAAGGAGTTAATGATGAATACAAAAAGTTACGGATTAAGAACTGATAAAGCTATGAAAACAATGGTTAGATTAGAAAGACTTAATTTAAAAGTACATACACAAACTGTAAACTATTTATCAGAACATAACCTTACATTTAATCAATTTAAAGTACTTGAAGTTTTATATCATAGAGGTAACTTAAATGTAAGTTCAATTACAAAACTTACGATGAGTACTCCTGGAAATATAACAGTAGTTATTAAAAATCTTAAAAGAGATGATTGGATTACTTCTATTTTAAATCCTGATGATAAAAGAGCATCAATTTTAACTATTACACAAAAAGGCACGAAGGTGATTGAAAAAGTATTTCCAAATCATGCAAAAAATCTTCACAATTGCGTTGAAGTTTTAAATGATGAAGAATTAGATACTTTTTACAATTTATTAAATAAATTATATCAGGCAAATTAAAAAATTTAATCAATTACTACTAATTAGTAGTATAAAAAAGGAAATAATATGAACTTTACAAAATTAACACTAACTTCACTTCTTACAGCATCTGCACTTTTTGCAGGAACATATAATGTGGATGCAAGTCATTCAAATATTGGCTTTAAAGTAAAACACTTAATGATTTCAAATGTAAGTGGAAAGTTTGACAAATTTAACGGAACATTTGATTATGATGAAAAAACTAAAACATTAACATCTTTAACTGGAAATATTGAAGCCGCTTCAATTAATACTGAAAATGAAAAAAGAGATGCTCACTTAAAATCTGCAGATTTTTTTGAAGTTAAAAAGTATCCTAATCTAACTTTTAAATTAGATAAAATATCAGGTGATTCTGCTTTTGGTAAGTTAACAATTCATGGTATTACAAAAGATGTAAAACTTGATTTTGAAAATAATGGAAGTATTGTTGATCCATGGGGAAATACAAGAGTTGGTTTAGCTTTAAGTGGAAAAATTAATAGAAAAGATTTTGGATTAACTTGGAACAAAGCTCTTGAAGTTGGAGGAGTTGTAGTTGGTGATAAAATAAAACTTGATATTGAAGTAGAAGGTATCTTAGCTAAATAAGCTAAGATTAGAAGGAGTTAAAATGCTAAAGAAATTATCTAAAGAAAATATGGGAACATCAAACTTAGGATGGCTAGAGTCCAGATTTCATTTTTCATTTGCAGAATATAGAAATCCTGAAAATATAAACTTTGGTGTTTTAAGAATACTAAATGATGATATTCTTCATACAAATTCAGGTTTTGATACTCACCCACATTCAAATATGGAGATTATTTCTTATGTAGTTGATGGTGAAATAACACACAAAGATTCAATGGGAAATAGTGAAACTTTGAAAAAAGGTGAAGTTCAGTATTTAAGTGCTGGGGATGGAATTTATCATAGTGAGCATAATGTTCATGATTCAAAAGATTTAAGACTTCTTCAAATTTGGATAGTTCCACCTGCTACTTCACTTCCAAGACTTTATGGTTCCAATAGATTTAAAGAAGAAGAAAAAGAGAATAAACTTTTAAATATTGTATCTTCACAAGAGGGTAATGCTGAAATAAAAATTTATCAAGATATAAATATTTATGTTTCAAAACTTGAAGAAAAAAAGAATTTAGAGTATAAAATAGAAGAAAATAGACAGGTATATTTTGTACAAATTGAAGGCTCATCAAAAGTAAATAATATTGAGTTAAATCATGGAGATGCATTAGAAGTTACAAAAGAGAATATTTTAAATATTCAAGCTATTTCGAACTCTCATTTCTTATTTATTGAAATGAAAGAGGCTAAGTAAAAGAAGTAAAAAGCTTAAGGAAAATTAAAAAAGCTTTTTACTTTTGCCACAAAATTAGAAATACTTTCTACGTCAATTCCTAGTATTTTATGTTTTGTTAAAGGGGCTTTATCTTTTAAATATTTTACTATTTCTTTATGTCCAAAAATACTTGCAAAATTAATTGAGTTAGTAGTAACTCTTGCACCACTTTCTACAAGAAGTTTAACTATCTCCACATAACCTTTAAAACAAACTCCCTCAAGTGGAGTTTGTTCTCTTTGGTTTACTTTATTTAAATCAGCCCCATTTTTGATTAACATCTGAGCTGTTTCATAGTTAGCATTATAAGTTGCTAACATTAGTAAAGTATCATCTTTATGTGTACTAAGATTCACAGGCATTCCATAAGATATCATCTTATCTAATTCTGCAGTTCTTCCTTCTCTTGCATAATCTAATGCAAGCAATTGAAGTTCTGCAAATCTTTCTTCTTCTTGGCTACTTACTATTGTTTCCATCTAAAGCCTTTTTTACACCATTTGCATATACAGATGATATTTGTTGAAATAGTGATACTTGTCTATTTATAATATCACTTGGAACCCCTTGCATCGCTGCTGCAATATTAGAAAAAAGTAAGTTTTTTTGTTCATCATTCATAAGATTAAATAAATCTCTAGCTTGATAGAAATGGTCATTATTTAAGCTTCTATCATATCTTGCTGCATTTCCTTCAATAGGATATGGAGGCTCTAAATATTGTGGATCTTCTTTTGCTCCACCAAAACTATTTGGCTCATAAATAAGCCCAGCTGTTTTATTTATATCTTCAAAGCTCATAGAACCATCTTTATGATAAGTATTCACTTCATTTAAAGGTCTATTAATTGGTAAGGCTTCATAGTGTGTTCCTACTCTATATCTTTGAGCATCAGGATAAGCAAAACCTCTTGCTTGTAACATTTTATCAGGAGATAAAGCAATTCCTGGAACTGTATTTGAAGGTGAAAATGATGCCTGCTCTACTTCATTAAAATAATTGTTAGGATTTTTATTTAATTCCATAGTACCTACATCGATAAGTGGATACTCTTTTTTAGACCAAACTTTTGTTAAATCAAATGGATTATCTTTATGATTTCTAGCTTCTTCTTCACTCATAACTTGAATTTTTAAATCCCATTTTGGAAAGTCTTTATTCTCTATGGATTCATATAAATCCTTTTGAGCACTTTCTCTATCATTTCCAATAACAACACTAGCTTCTTCATTTGTAAGGTTTTTAATACCTTGCTGTGTTACAAAATGAAATTTAACCCATGTTCTTTCATTATCCTTATTTACAAAACTATATGTATGTGAACCAAAACCATGCATATGTCTGTATGAACTTGGTATTCCACGGTCTGAGAACAAAATAGTAACTTGGTGTATTGATTCAGGAGTTAATGACCAAAAATCCCACATTGCAGTTGGGCTTCTCATATTTGTTCTTGGATCTCTTTTTTGTGTATGTGCAAAATCTGGAAACTTATATGGGTCTGCTACAAAGAAGATTGGAGTATTATTTCCAACTAAATCCCAGTTTCCTTCTTGTGTATAAAATTTCATAGAGAAACCTCTTACATCTCTTTCAGCATCAGCAGCACCTCTCTCACCTGCGACTGTTGAAAATCTCATAAATAAAGGAGTTTGTTTTCCTACTTTATTAAAAATATCAGCTTTTGTGTATTTTGTAATATCATGAGTAATTGTTAAAGTACCATGTGCTCCTGAACCTTTTGCATGCATAGTTCGCTCAGGAATTCTTTCCCTATTTTGATGAGCAAGTTTTTCTATTAAATAATAGTCTTGCATTAATAAAGGACCTCTTTCACCTGCTGTTAAGGCATCTTGATGACTACCTACAGGTTCACCTGCTGTTGTTGTTATCTTTTTCATGATTATTTCCTTTTCTTTTCATATTATTTGAATAGTATGTCAGATTT
Organism: uncultured Campylobacterales bacterium; assembly: GCA_947503785.1. Lineage (GTDB taxonomy): Bacteria > Campylobacterota > Campylobacteria > Campylobacterales > Arcobacteraceae > Poseidonibacter. Next base: position 260,876 of record CANNFB010000002.1, read on the forward strand.
AAACTTAAAAGATAATTATTATCCTTTAATAATTTATATAATTAATACATTATAATATCAACTTTTAAAGAGTGTTTTCTTCAGAATTAAGAAAGTGTACGGGGATTGAAAATCTTTTTGAGTGTTATTTTTATGATAAGAGAAAAGAAAAAAGATACTTTAGAGGAGTGGAAACTCTGTAATTATCTTCTAACTACTTTGTATATTTTTTCATCATCTTACTGAAAAATATACAAAGTTATTGAAAATATCTTGCTATTTTTTTACTGCTTTAGCATTTGGAAGGTCTGTAATTACACCATCAAATATCTCAGCTGCCATACCTACAGATTCGTGTAGAGTTGGGTGAGCATGTATTGTAAGTGCGATATCTTCTGCATCACAATCCATTTCTAAAGCTAATGAAATTTCACCAAGTAATTCACCTGCATTATCTCCAACTAAAGCACCACCAATTAACTGATGAGTATCTTTATTGAAAATAAGTTTAGTCATACCATCTTTTGAAACATCAGCAGCTAATGCTCGACCTGAAGCAGACCATGGGAAAGTCGCAACTTCATAGTTGATACCAGCTTCTTTAGCTTCAATTTCAGAAAGTCCTGCTGTTGCAATTTCAGGGAAAGTATATGCAATTCCTGGAATTTGTTTTGGTTCAAAAAATACTTTATGACCTGCAATAACCTCAGCTGCGACATGACCTTCATGAACAGCTTTATGAGCTAACATAGGACCTGCAATAATATCACCAATAGCAAATATATTAGATACATTAGTTCTTAGTTGATTATCAGTAGCAATCATACCTTTATCGTTTACATTAACGCCAGCATTTTCTAGTTTAAGGTTTAATCCATTTGGTGTTCTTCCCATAGCAACTAAAACAGCATCATATATTTGAGGCTCAGGGGCATTATCACCTTTAAACTCTACATAGATACCATCATCTTTAGGAATGATAGCTTGAGTTTGAGTTTTGAACATAAAGTTAAATCTCTTCTCATTTGATTTTGTATAAATTTTTACAATATCTTTATCAGTACCTGTCATAACTTGTGGTCCACGAACTACAACATCAACTTGGCTCCCAAGTTTTTGATATACAGTACCCATTTCAAGACCAATAATTCCACCACCCATAATAAGTAATCTTTTAGGAACTTCTTTTACTTCAAGAGCATTAGTAGAATCCCAAATTCTTGGGTCTTCATGAGGAATAAATGACATTTTAGAACTTTGCGATCCCGCTGCGATAATACAGTTATCAAAAGTAACTGTAGTTTGTTCATCAGAATTAGTATGATTTACAATAACAGAATTTTTATCAATAAATTCTGCCGTTCCTTGAATCACTGTTACTTTTCTCATTTTAGCCATCGCACCTAAACCATCAGTAAGTTTTTTAACAACTCCTGATTTATATGCTGCAACTCCTGCTAAATCAATTTCTGGTTTAGGAAATTTAATACCAGCATGTTCAATATGCTCAGCTTCTTCCATAACTTTTGCTACGTGAAGAAGAGCTTTTGAAGGAATACATCCAACATTTAAACAAACTCCACCTAAAGTAGGATGTCTTTCAACTAAAACTACATCAAGACCTAAATCCGCACATCTAAATGCAGCAGAGTATCCACCAGGACCTGCACCAATAACTAGTACTTGACCTTTAACATTTTTTGCATCAGCATTAACTGTTGTTTCAGTTTTTTCTTTTTGAGCCACTTTTGGTTCAGCTTGAGCTGTAGGAGTTGGTTCAGGTGCAACTTCTGCTGCCCCTTCAACTTCGATTCTAGCGATTAAATCACCAGAATTTACTTTATCACCAACATTTACAAGTATCTCTGTAATAGTTCCGCCCGTCGTTGTTGGTACATCCATTGAAGCTTTTTCTGTTTCTAATGTAATTAGACCATCTTCAACTTCTACTTTATCACCAATAGCCACCATGATGTCAATTAAATCAACATCAGTGTCACCACCTAAATCTGGAATAAAAATATCTTTAATTGTACTCATCTCTACTCCTATAAACTTAATAATCTAATATCGCTTAAAAGCTTAGATAAAGTTGTTGTAAATCTAGCTCCATCTGCTCCATCAATTACTCTATGATCATATGATAATGATAAAGGTAACATTAATGCTGGGTCAAATGATTCCCCATTCCATTTTGGTTTAATTTCAGATTTAGATAAACCTAAAATCGCAACTTCAGGAGCATTAATAATTGGTGTAAATTTAGTTCCGCCAATTCCTCCTAAAGAAGAGATTGTAAAACAAGCACCTTGCATATCTGCAGATTTAAGTTTTCCTTCTCTGGCTTTCGTAGATATTTCAGCCATCTCTAATGCAATCTCTTTAAAACCTTTTTTATCAACATCTTTAATTACAGGTACCATTAATCCATTAGGAGTATCAACTGCAATTGCAACATTAAAATATTTTTTAAGAATAATACTATCTCCATCTGTACTTAACGAAGAGTTGAACTTAGGATGAATCTCTAATGCTTTAGCAACAGCTTTAACAACAAATACTAATGGAGATAACTTAAATCCATCTGCAAGTGCATTTTGCTCTTTTCTAAACTTTTCTAGTTCAGTAATATCTGCTTCATCATATTGTGTAACATGAGGAATAGAAACCCAGTTTCTATGTAATGAAGGTCCAGAAATCTTTTGAATTCTATTTAGTTCAAGAGTTTCTATCTCTCCAAATTTACTAAAGTCAATCTCTTTTAATTCTGGTAAATTAAATCCTAATCCAGAACTTGCAACAGATGCTGGTTTATTTAATTGTTCTTTTACATACGCTTTAATATCATCTTTTAAAATTCTATTTTTCTTACCACTACCTTTAACAAAACCTAAATCAACACCAAACTCACGTGCAACTTTTCTTACACTAGGACTTGCATAAACTTTAGTAGCTTTTGTAGATAATACATTTGAATTTTCGGGTGTACTTATTATTGAAGTCTTTGCCATTGCTTCTTGAATTGTTGATTGTTGTTTTGTCTCTTTTGGAGCTTCTGTTTGTACAGGTGTAGCTGTTTCTGCTGGAGTTGGAAGTTTGTTTTCCATAACAACAGTTTTTGTCATTTTAGCGATTAAATCACCAGAATTTACTTTCATTCCTGCTTCAACATATAACTCTAATATTTCTCCTCCAAAAGTAGCTGGTACATCCATAGATGCTTTTTCTGTCTCAAGTGTAATAAGACCCATTTCCTTAGCAACAGTATCTCCAACAGCAACTAATACATCTATTAAATCAACATCTTTATCATCCCCTAAATCAGGAACATAAACTTCTTCAATAACTGTACAAATTGTTTGCTCATTTACAAATTGGCAAGAGATTTCTGCATTTGCATTTGAAACAGCTTGTAGCTGCTCTTCTGCACTTTTTAAAGAAGGTTCAGCATTTGAAACTGTAGTAGGAACTGAAACTTCTTCAACTGCTGCTTCATTAAGATCTCCCAATTCAACTCTAGCAATTAAATCACCAGAATTAACTTTTGCACCAACTTCAACAAGAATCTCTTTGATAACACCACTATGAGTTGTTGGAACATCCATAGAAGCTTTTTCTGTTTCTAATGTAATTAAGCCATCTTCAACTTCAACTGTATCACCAACACTAACCATAATGTCAATTAAATCAACATCAGTATCTCCACCTAAATCTGGGATAAATATATCTTGAATAGTACTCATCTTTTACTCCTTAGGCATTTAATGGATTGATTCTTGTAGGATCAATATTATGTTTTTTCATAGCTTCGGCTACCACTGATTTTTCAATTTTACCATTTCTAGCAAGTTGTGCTAATGTAGTAAATACGATAAAGTCTGTATCAACTTCAAAGAATGATCGTAAATTAGCTCTTGAATCTGATCGTCCAAAACCATCTGTACCTAATGCTTTAAATGAACCTTTTACAAATGGAGCAATTTGCTCAGAGTAAGCTTTCATGTAATCAGTTGCAGAGATAATGATATTTTCATCATCACTTCCTAGTACTTGATCTACATAAGCTATTTCATCAACTACATCAATATTTAACAAGTTATCTCTTTCAACATTTTGTGCTTCTCTTGTTAATTCATTATATGAAGTAGCAGAATAAAGTTCAGATGCAATTCCATAATCAGATGCTAATATTTCAGCTGCATGTCTAACTTGCTCTAAAATAGTACCAGAACCTAATAATTTAACTTTATAATCATTTTTAGCTTCGTAAGTTGCGAATTTATAAATACCTTTTAAAATACCTTCTTCAACACCTTCTGGCATCGCAGGTTGTTTATAATTTTCATTTAATGTTGTTAAGTAGTAGTAAATATCTTCTTGTTTTTCACCATACATTCTGTTCATACCATCTTGAACAATAACAGCAACTTCATATCCATATGTAGGATCATAAGTTACACAAGAAGGAACAGTATTCGCAATAATATGAGAATGTCCATCTTCATGTTGTAAACCTTCACCATTAAGTGTCGTTCTACCAGATGTACCACCTACTAAGAATCCTCTAGCTTTTTGATCAGCCGCAGCCCAACACATATCACCAGTTCTTTGGAATCCAAACATAGAATAGAAAATATAGAAGGGAATCATAGGACAATCATTTACAGAGTAAGATGTAGCTGCTGCTGTCCAAGAACCCATAGCACCAAGCTCATTGATACCTTCTTGAAGTACTTGACCTTTTTTATCTTCTTTGTAATAAGCAACTTGATCTTTATCTTGTGGGATATATTTTTGACCTTCGTTCGCATAAATACCTAATTGTCTAAACATACCTTCCATACCAAATGTTCTAGCTTCATCTGGAACAATAGGAACAATATTTTTACCAATTTTTTTATCTTTAACTAAGATATTTAAAACTCTTACAAATGCCATAGTTGTAGAAATTTCTCTATCTCCAGAACCTTTTAGTACAGCTTCAAATTTATCCAGTGTTGGAATCTCTAAAGTTGCAGAGAATTTTTCTCTTCTTTGAGGTACATGACCATGTAACTTTTGTCTATGTTCTTGCATATATTTATACTCAGGAGAATCTTCATCTGGTCTATAATATTTTAAGTTGTCAACATCTTCATCAGAAATTGGAATAGCAAATCTATCTCTAAATTGTCTTAATACAGATGTGTCCACTTTTTTAACACCATGAGCAATATTTTTACCCTCAGCAGCTTCACCCATACCATAACCTTTAACAGTCTTAGCAAGAATTACAGAAGGCACTCCTTTCGTATCATTTGCTTTTTTATAAGCAGCGTATACTTTTACAGGATCGTGTCCACCTCTGTTTAATTGCCAAATTTCATTGTCACTCATATTCTCAACAAGTTTTGCAGTTTCAGGATATTTATTAAAGAATTTTTCTCGTGTGTATGCTCCACCTTTTTGTTTAAAGTTTTGATACTCACCATCAACAGTTTCTTCCATTAGTTGAAGTAATTTACCAGATGTATCTTGCGCTAAAAGTTCATCCCATTTTCTACCCCATACTACTTTAAGAACTTGCCAACCAGCTCCTCTAAATTCACTCTCTAACTCTTGAATAATCTTACCATTACCACGTACAGGACCATCAAGTCTTTGTAAGTTACAATTAATAACAAATACTAAGTTATCTAAACCTTCTCTTCCGGCTAATCCAATTGCACCTAAAGATTCTGGTTCATCACACTCACCATCACCCATGTAACAATATACTTTTTGCTCGCTACAATCTTTAATCCCTCTATCTGTAAGGTATTTTAAGAATCTAGCTTGATAAATTGCTTGAATTGGTCCTAGTCCCATTGATACAGTTGGAAACTGCCAATATGAAGGCATAAGCTTTGGATGTGGATATGAAGATAAACCATCAGCAAATGCTTCTTGTCTAAAATTATCCATTTGTGCTTCTGAAAGTCGACCTTCTACAAAACTTCTAGCATATATACCTGGAGAAATATGTCCTTGGTAAAATACTAAATCCCCTCCATCTTTTTCATTTGGTGCTTTAAAAAAGTGGTTAAATGCAACATCATATAATGTAGCAGATGATTGGAATGATGCAATATGTCCACCAAGCTCTAAATCTTTTTTAGAAGCTCTTAAAACCATAGCTTGCGCATTCCATCTAATAATTGATCTTATTTTTCGCTCTAAGTCTCTATCACCTGGCATTTTTGGTTCTTGATTAACAGGTATCGTATTTAAGTATGCTGTATTTCCACTATGCGGAATATCCGCACCACTTCTTCTTGATTTATCAATAAGTTTTTCAAGTAAAAAGTGAGCTCTTTCAACACCTTCTTCATCAATAACTGCCTCTAATGCTTCCATCCATTCTTCTGTCTCTAATGGATTAATATCTTCTAAATTTAACAACGACATAAATATCCTTTGAAATAATGTTTAATTCTTAACATTTAATTAATTTATAAAACTAATTTTTTAAATTATAATAGACTTTAAATTATAATAAACTTAGTTTTATCGAAATTTTCAATTAATTTAAACTCTTCTTAAATAAAAATACTATAAAAATATATAAATAAAAAAATAAGTTAGGGCTAAAATGATTTTTAACAATAAGTTCAGATTAATTAAATCTCAAAATCTTAGTGCAAAAGCTAACTCTTGTTTAGATTCTGCGTTATTTAAAACTTTTACTAAAGATAGTTTACCTGTTTTACGGCTTTATTCTTGGCAAACTAGTATTACTTTTGGCCTTTCTCAAAATCCAAGTGATTATGTAACACTATTAAAAGAATATAAAAACAATTTTGCAAAAAGAATTACAGGGGGTGGAGTTTTATTTCATGGGCACGATATTTCATACTCCTTAATAATTCCAGCAAGTTATATCCAAGACAAAGGGGTAAAAGAAACTTACGAGCTAATTTGCTCATTTATTCTTAACTTTTATGCTAGTTTTGGCCTAAAAGCCAATTTTGCAAAAGATTGCGAGTCAATAGTTTTAAGTAAAGATGCATTTTGCCAAGTTGGATTTGAGGCTTATGATATTATAATCAATGGACAAAAAATTGGTGGAAATGCACAAAAAAGAGCAAAAAATGTGATTTTTCAACATGGCTCAATTCCACTAAAAACAATTAAAAAAGATAAACAACATGGCTCTTCATTAGAAGATTTTTCTATTAATATAAATTTTAATGATGCAGCTGATGCTTTACAAAAGGCATTTGAAAAGACTTTTAATGCACAATTTATAGAATCAAAATTATTAGATAATGAACAAAATATATATAATGAATTATACGAAGGAAAATAATATGACAAAAGAAATTACAACAAAAGAAGTAAAATTTAAAAAACCTGAATGGTTAAGAAAAAAACTAACACCTCACACTCAAATAGAAATGGAAAACCTTCTAAAAGATGTGGGAGGATTGCATACAATCTGCCAAGAAGCAAAATGTCCAAATATTAGTGAATGTTTTGCAAATAAAAATGCTACATTCCTAATCTTAGGAGCTATTTGTACAAGAAGATGTACTTATTGTAATGTTACAACAGGATTACCAAGTGGTGTTGATGAAAGTGAGATACAAAAAGTTACAACTTCTGTTTTAAGCCTTGGTCTTAAATTTGTAGTAATTACAAGTCCTGCTAGAGATGACTTAAAAGATGGAGGAGCAGAACAGTTTTACAAAGTTACACAAGATATTATAAAAAAAGCTCCTGGTACAAAAGTTGAAATTCTAATTCCTGATTTTAAAGGAAAAGAAGAGAGTCTAAAAAGAGTTATAGAATCGGGTGCCACAATCATTGGACACAATGTTGAAACTGTTCCAAGTTTATATAGAGTAAGAAGAAATGGAAAATATGAAAGATCTTTAGAAGTTTTAAAAAGACTAAAAGAACTTGGTGGAGATAAGATAAAAACAAAATCAGCTTTAATGGTAGGTTTAGGTGAAACTGAAGAAGAAATGATTGCTGTTTTCAAAGATTTATTAGCTGTTGGATGTAAGTTTTTAAGTATTGGACAATATCTTGCACCCTCAGGAGAATATGAAAAAGTTATTGAATATGTAAAACCTGAACAGTTTGCAAGATATGAAAAGTTAGCAATGGATTTAGGTTTTGATTATGTAAAAGCAAGCCCTTATGCTAGAAGTTCTTATATGGCACATGAATATTTGAAAGAAGCCTAATTATTTTGATAATCTAAGAGAAAGTAAGGCTAGAAGTGAAGTTGTTAGCATCATTAGAAATACAGGAGTTAATTCCCCTGTATGAATAAGTGATGCTAAGAATCCAATAATCCCTGCAATTGTAAATTCAGTTACTCCAATAACAGAGTTAGCTACTCCACTATCATTTTTAAAATATTCCAAAGCTAAGGCCATTGCATTTCCAAAAATAAAACCCAAAGAGCCTATAAAAAAAACCATTGAAATAAAAGTAGTATAAATACTTGCGTTAAAAGAGAATATTATTAAGCAAGTAGCACTTAATACTTGTAATAAAACTCCAAAATATAAAATTTTTGAAGGTTCTATATTTTGTACTAGTTTCATATTAATTTTTGTAAGTATTATCATCATTAAAACATTTGCACCAAAAAGAAAAGGGAAAATATCTTTTGTAATATTAAAATATTCCATATAAATAAAACTACTTTTTTCTATAAATATAAACATCCCAGAAAAGGCAAAAGATACAGATAGTATATATCCCATTGCTTTTTTATGTGTTAAGACCCTCTTATAAGCTTCTTTAATTTTTGTTTTAGTTTTACTTCCTGTAATTGGTAGTTTAAAATAGATAAATAACATAACAATTAAAGAGTAGAAACCTAGGAATAAAAATATATATTGCCATGGATAAAAAGTAATTATAAGTGAACCTAGTGCTGGTGCAATCATTGGTGCTATCATCATAATTGAGGCAATCGCAGAAAATATTTTTGCAGCCTCTTTTCCATGAAATAAATCTCGTACAATTGCGGCTGTATTAACAGTAGACATAGCACCTGCTAAAGCTTGTAATGCTCTGTAAAAATACAAACTTTCAAGTGTTGAGGAAAAGAAAAGTGCAAAACTTGCAAGAGAAAATCCAAATAAACCTATTAAGGCAGTTCTTTTTCTTCCAATTCTATCTGATAATATTCCACCAAGTAGTTGTCCTAGTGCAAAAAAGATTAAAAAAATGCTAAGAGTCATTTCAATTTTATTTATACTTACATCCAATTCATCTGCAATATTAGGCATTGAAGGTAAATAGGTATCAATAGCAAGAGGAGCTACGGAAGATAAAATAGCTAATAATAAAATTAATGTGATATGGTTTTGTGCTGTTTTCAATGTGATTCTTTTTGTCTATTATTTAATATAAGTGTGATTATAGTCATATAGATATGAATATATACTTTATGCTACAATTTCAAAAAACTTGTATTAAATTAGGTAGTTACATATGAAAAAAAAAGTTTTATTAAATGGTGTAGGACGCATAGGAAAGATAATTCTTAGATTGTTAAATAAAAATGATACTTTTGAAATAGTTTCAATAAATGAAATAAATCCTTATATTAAAAACATTGTTTATTCAATAAATCATGACTCAACTTATGGAAATATTGAAGATAAATTTAAAGTTTTAAAAGACAACTATATAGAAAATAACTCTTCAAAAATAAAAATATTAAATCACTCTTGCTTAAAAGAAATAGACTTAAAAGATATAGATATTATAATAGATGCAAGTGGAAAAAAAGAAGACAGAAATATTTTACAGAACCTCGATGTTGAAGCTATTTTTTTAACACATCCAAATACAAATGCAGATATTAACCTTATCTTAGGTGTAAATGAAAAAAAACTTGATATAAAAAAACACAAAGTAATATCAACAAGTTCATGTAATGCAACTGCACTACTTCCTGCTTTAAATCTTTTAAAAAAAGAAAAAGGAATTTTTTGTGGAGATATTGTAACTATTCATCCATTACTAAATCATCAAAGAGTTTTAGATGGAAGTTTTGTGGGAAGTGCAACTAGAGATGTTGAGTGTAACTTTGAATTTGGGCGTTCATCAACTCAAAATATTATTCCAAATAAAACAACTACTATTGAAGCCTGTTCATATATTTGTCCAGAGATTAATGCTGAGTTAATTTCATCATCTTCACTTAGAGTTCCAACAGATACAGTAGGTGCTATTAATGTAACTTTATTTACAGAAGAACTATGTTCAAAAGAAGAGGTAATAAGTATTTTTGAAGAGTATGAAAAAAATCAAACTTTTCCAATTATGCTAAATAATTATGAGCCATTAGTTTCAAGTGACTTTAAAAAAGAGAATAAAACTACAATTATCGATCACAGATATACAGATGTTAAAAATAATAGAATGATAAAACTTCTACTTTGGTATGATAATGAATGGGGATATGCATCTAAAGTTGTGGAGATACTAAAATATTATCAAGACATAAAAAAAGGCTAAGTTCATAAAACTTAGCCTTTTTTATTAGTTAGAAAGATATTCAAGTTTATTAGATAAACTCAACACCTTTTTCACCTTGTGCAATTTCACCAATTACATAACCATCAGTATTTGCTAAAATAGCATCTACATTTGCAGGATTTACAACTAAAACCATACCAACACCCATATTGAATGTTCTGTACATTTCTTCTAATTCTACATGTTGTCCCATAAATTCAAAAATAGGTAAAACTCTAACAGAGTCTCTTTTTACAACAGCTTTTAAATGATCAGGTAAAACTCGTGGTAAATTTTCAGTAATTCCACCACCTGTAATATGTGCTAAAGCGTTGATATTATCTTTATTAGCTTTGAATTCTTTTACATAAATTCTTGTTGGTTCTAATAAAACATCTTTTAAAGGCTTTCCTTGGAAATCGTCATCTAAAGACATACCTAATTTTTCTAGTAATAGTTTTCTTACAAGTGAGAAACCGTTTGAATGGATTCCAGAAGATGGTAAAGCAACTAAAATATCACCAGCAGCGATTCTTTCAATTCTGTTTAATTCTTCTTTTTCTGCAATTCCAACACAAAAACCAGCTAAATCAAAATCACCTTCTTTATACATACCAGGCATTTCAGCAGTTTCTCCACCAACAAGTGCACACTCAGATCTAATACAACCTTCTGCAATTCCTTTAACAACAGCTGTAGCTTCTTCAACTTCAAGTTTTGCAGTTGCATAGTAATCTAGGAAAAATAATGGTTCACCAAAGTTACATAATAAATCATTTGTACACATAGCAACTAAGTCAATTCCTACTGTATCAAACTTTTTAGAGTCAATTGCTAACTTAAGTTTTGTACCAACTCCATCAGTTCCTGAAAGAATAACAGGCTGTTTATATCCAGTAGGTAATTCAAAAGCTCCTGCAAAAGAACCAATTCCACCTAATACTCCTGGAATCATTGTTGATTTTACAAGAGGTTTAATATTTTCTACAAACTGATTACCAGCATCGATATCAACGCCTGCGTCTTTGTAACTAACTGTGCTCATTATTCACCTTTTTAATTGTCTTTGATTAATTTAAAATATTTTGGCAATTATATCAAAATGTTTATAAATATTAAGGATTACATATTATGAAATAAAAAGATAAAAATTCTATTAAATTTTAAATAAATCATTATTATTGTAAACTTTTTACATGAACAAGGATTTATTTAAAAACGCAATCGCCTTAACAGGTGGAATTTCTACAGGTAAAAGTACAGTTTGTAAGCTTCTCAAACTTCATGGCTTTTCAATAATTGATGCAGATCTTATTGCACATAGATTATTAGATGAAAATGCTCAAGATATAGCTTCAATGTTTGGAGAGAAGTATGTCGAAAATGGAAAAGTTATAAGAAAAGAGCTAGGAAAGATTATCTTTTCAAATGAAGAGAATAAACTAAAACTAGAAGCTTTACTTCATCCACTAATAAAAGAAGAAGTTGTAAAAGAATCAAAAATATTAGAAAAGCAAAATAAAACATATTTTGTTGATATTCCTTTGTTTTTTGAAAAGATGCGTTATCCAATACCAAAATCATTAGTAGTTTATACGCCAAATAGTATTCAAATTCAAAGACTAATGATAAGAGATAATATTAGTGAAAGTGAAGCTAAATTAAAAATATCTAATCAAATGGATATTGAAGAAAAAAAGAGTTTAGCAGATATGCTAATAGATAACTCAAAAAATTTAGAACATTTAGAAAAAGAAGTGCAAAGAATTATAGGAGAGATTATATGACATATACTAAATATAGTGCAAGTGGAAATGACTTTGTTATTTTCCATACTTTTATTAAAAAAGATTATTCAAAAGAAGCAATACAACTTTGTAATAGAACAGAAGGAATAGGAGCTGATGGATTAATAGTATTAGTTCCTAATGAAAAAGCAGATTTTGAATGGCTATTTTACAATAGTGATGGAAGTGATGCTTCAATGTGTGGAAATGGAACGAGAGCTTGTGCACATTATGCATATAAAAATGGTTTAGCAAGCTCTTCAATGCAATTTTTAACAGGTGCAGGACTTATTAAATCAATAGTTGAAGGGAATATTGTTGAAACAGAATTAACAGCACCTATTGTTATAAAAGAAGAGTTTGAGCAAGATGGATTTACTTGGTATTTAGTTGATACTGGTGTTCCTCATTTGGTAACTATTGTAGATGATTTAGAAAAATATGACCATGATTTAAGTGCAAAAATGAGATATGAACATAATGCAAATGTAAACTTCGTAAAAATAGAAAAGGGCAAAGAAGGAAAAGTTTTAAAAGTACGTACTTATGAAAGAGGTGTTGAAGGGGAAACATTAGCTTGTGGAACTGGAATGGCAGCTTGTTTTTTAAGGGCAAATGATTTAAATCTAGTTTCTAATAAAACTTTTGTTTATCCAAAAAGCCAAGAAGAACTAACATTATCATTAGTTGATAATAGTATATATTTTAAAGGTGCTGTAAAGAATATTTTTACAACAAGCAGGTAAATAGTTATGAAACTAACAAAAGTTTTTTTAGCCATTTTTTTAATATTTTCTTTAAACCTTTCTGCAAAAGGAATGCCTAGTGAATATTATGCAATTAAAAATACTAAAAAAGCTAAAGAGTACTTTTCTGAATATATTTATAAACTAACAAAAAAAGAAAACATAAGAATTTTAGAAGAAAGAAATTTTGTTAAAAAACTACTTTCTTCGAATGATGCAAAAACAAATATTACTAAAGAACAATTAAATAAACTTACAGAACTTCAAAAAAGATATAGAATAAAAAAGCTTTATAATTTAAAATCTTATATGCTAAAAATTGACGTAATTCCACCTTCAATGAGTATAGCCCAAGCTGCAGTTGAAAGTGCTTGGGGTAAAAGTAGATTTACAAAAAAAGCCAATAATATCTTTGGACATTGGACGTACAATTCAAAAAATGGAATTGTTCCAAAAAGAAGACCAGCAGGATCAAAGCATTTTATTAGAGTTTTTCCAAATATTCAATCTTCTCTTCGTGCTTATATGTTAAATCTGAATAGACATACAGCATATAAATCTTTTCAAAAGAAAAGATATCAAACAAGAACAAAAAATAAAAATCCAATGGGAATGGAATTGTCACAAACAATGTTAAAGTATTCAGGTATTGGAAAAAAGTATTTAGCTATTTTAAAATCTGTAATAAGAAAAAATAAACTTCAAAAATATGATAATAGATTTTATCAAGAAATTAAAAAATAAAATAAATTTAACAAAAGGGAAAAATATGAATTTCACAGCACCTTTAAAATCCGACTCTATAAAAATAATGCTTTTAGGAAGTGGAGAGTTAGGAAAAGAAGTTGTAATCGAAGCACAAAGACTTGGAATTGAAACAATTGCAGTTGATAGCTATAACAACGCTCCAGCACAGTTAGTTGCAAATAAATCATATACTATTAATATGAAAAATAAAGAAGAAATTTTAGATGTAATTAGAAGAGAAAAACCTACATATATATTACCTGAAGTTGAAGCTATAAATATTCAAGCACTTTTTACAGCAGAAGAAGAAGGTTTTCATGTAATTCCAAATGCAGATGCAGTAAATAAAACAATGAATAGGAAAAATATTCGTGAGTTTGCAGCAGTAGAACTTGGTGTTAAAACTGGTGGGTATGAGTTTGTAACTACATTTGAAGGCTTACAAAAAGCAGCAGAGAAAATGGGATTCCCTTGTGTAATTAAACCAGTTATGAGTTCTTCAGGACATGGACAAAGTGTTGCAAAAAGCCCAAATGAACTACAAAAATCTTGGGAAATAGCAAAAGAAGCTAGAGGAGATGCTAGTGAATTAATTGTAGAAGAGTTTATAACTTTTGATTATGAAATTACAATGCTAACTGTACGAAATGGAAAACAAACAGTATTTTGTGAACCAATTGGACATATACAAGAAGATGGTGATTTTATCTTTTCATGGCAACCTATGAATATGAGTGAAGATGCAAAAACAAAAGCTCAAAAGATTGCAAAAACGGTAACTGATGGTTTAGGTGGTCGAGGTATCTTTGGTGTTGAAATGTTTGTAAAAGGTGACGAAGTGTATTTTTCTGAAGTAAGCCCAAGACCACATGATACAGGAATGGTTACTATGATTACTCAATCTGCTAGTGAATTTGCACTTCATGTACGTGCGGTTTTAGGACTTCCATTAGATTATATTGATTATGGAGCAGGTGCTAGTGCTGCATACAAAGCTAGAAATGATACATTTAATCCTCAAATTGATATTTATGATCAGTCATTTGCAAAAGATTCAATTATTAGAGTATTTGGAAAGCCACAAAGTCATGTAGGAAGAAGAATGGCTGTTGCCTTGACATTTGATAAAGATTCTAGTGATAAAGCTTTACAGAGAGCTAAAGAGATTATTGGGAATTTTGACGATAAATAGAACTAAAGTATAACTTTAGTTCTATTTATATTTTAAAAGAGCAAGAATAAGCCATACCTTCATCTTCAATAGTATTTACATCAATTGTAGCACCTATCATAGTTGCTAAATTTTTCGCTTCAATAATATATTTGTTTTCCGTATCAGAAAGAAAGAGAGTATGAATATTCTTCACTTCAAACCCATTATTTTTAACTACTAATTGAATAGTCTTTTTATGCTTAAAAATACTCACTTCAATTAGTTTATTAATCTTCCCTTTTTTCATCTCTTTTTTTACTAAATCCATACATGATTGTTCAATAAAAGATGAGATAATATTTTCAAGATAAAGAATATTCATTTCTACTTCTTTTCTTAAATTTAAATCTAAGTTATAATCTAAAGATATTCTATATCTAAAGTTTGCATAAATATAATTATCAGATCTTCTTTTATGTAATTCAAGTAAATAGTTAAGAACAGTAAAATCTTTTACTTGCTCACTTTCTTTATCAAAGTTGTTGATTACATATTCAAACTTTTTTAATTCTTCAAAATGTAAGGCAAAAGTATCGATGAGTTCAAAAATAAATGTACTATTAATTAAGTCTTCTACACCTAGTTTATTTAAATATTTATCAACAATTGTAGTATCAAACATTGTTACTAAGTATTTTAAATTAAAAATTTTGTTCTTGATATTTGATAGAGTTTGAACATCTCTTAAAAGTTTCTTTTTAGATGCAGTAGGAATAACTTTAGTTTCTAAGTCCATTTCTAATAAATCTAAAAAATTCTTATCATCATATATTAAATTTACAGTTTCAATCTGGCTTGATTTATTACACTCTAATAATAAAACCTTCATATATTCTTTAACAAGCTCTAAAGATTGATTTAGTTCAGAAACTATTAAAAGAATTTTATTTTGCATCAAATCATGTTGGTCATTTAGTATTTGTCGATTTAATTTTGTTTTTCCACCATTTTCACTTATTAATATTTCATCAAAGATAAATAACTTATTAAAAATATCTGTAAAAGGCTTTATTTCTTCAGAAATATTTTTTATATGATGATTTACTTTTTCATTACATTCATCTACTATATTAGTCAAAATTATACCTTATCGACAATTTTCATCTTCTACTAATAAATTAGTATCTACAAGTTGAACCCAATTTGAGTCATTATCTACAACCATTACATCACCAGATTTCTTTTTATAAATAGTGTCTAAATGTAACCAATTTGCTCTTTTCGCTTGAATAGTAAATTGATCATTAATTTTTAAAACTCTTAAAATTGTTGCATTTAAATCATTTGTATTTCTTACATTTAATTTACTTTTATTTACTGTATATAAACATGCAGATAAATCTTTTTTTATAGTATTGTTTTTTATATTTGCAAAAGATTCTTTTACACTGTAGTTTTTTGCTTCTTTTACTACACTTATATCTTCTATTTTTTTACTTTCTTTTTTCTTTTCTTTTTTTACTACTTTTTCTATCTCTACTTTTGCTTCTTTCTTTAAATCACTTACAGATATTCCATAATTATTTAAATAAATCACATAACCATAATCTTCATCAACTTTTTTATATAACTTGATAGTTTTTGTTCTTACATCAATTTTTATGATTTTATGACCTAAAATACTGTCACCTCTTACATATCTACCTTCAATATTAGAACTTAATTCACTATCTGCTTTTGCTGTACTTTTTTCATCAACTTTTAAGATTACATAATCTTTCCCATTAAAAGAGTACATACTTTTTATTTTGATATCTTTTAATTTTTTAGTTCTTGTAAAATCACTAGTTAATCTAGCCATTTCATTTTGATGTTTAAATACATTTTTCTCATAATCTTCTTGTGAAACTTCAAGTTTTTCAACATAAATACCTTGAGTACTTGTATTTGAATTCACATTCTTATTATTAGGATTAGTAGTTTTATTTTGAATTGAATCAATTTGTTCTTCTAGATAATCTTTTTCAAGTCCAGTTATACTTTTAAAAAAATTTTTTGATTGTTGGTCTAAAACATCTAATTTATCAACATTATCCATACTTTCTTTATTTACTTCTTGGGCATATAAATTAATAACTGTAAAAATAAATACAATAATTAAACTAATTCTCTTCATTTTTTTCCTTTTAAAACTTTTACTTAAATATGAATTCATAATTAAATCCACCTATATATGTTGGGTATTTCATAAAGAAATATTTATCTTCAACTCCATCTTTATCAGTTTTCATTATAGAAAAAGGATAATCTTCAACAAAAAGAAAATCTTTATCTAAGTCAAGTAAATTAGAATTAAATATTGGTAGCATAACAGTATTCCCAATTCTGGATTGAGTTTCACCATTAGAGCCTTGATAAAAAACCATTTGACCCCAACAATACATTTGATTTTCAGTACTAATTCCACACATACCATTTTGATCTTCAATCATACGTATTATTTTCCAATCAATATCGTTAATAGCATTTTTGAATAAAGTTTCTTCTTCAGTAGTATATGTATTTAATTTATTTATTTTTGTAAAATAATCACCTTTTAATTGATTTTTACTATTAACCCAAATAATGCCTTTTCCATAACTTTCATATTCTACTATGCTGCCACCAGCTTCAGCTTTACTTGAAATATCAACAGAAAGAATTTCACCATCCACTGCTGCATCATAATCAATATGAGATTCAATTAAAGTACTGATATTCTCAACTTTTGCATCTTCATCTTTAGCTTGAGATATTTTATAAAAATTTCCATTAGCATCTTTTGCTATAACTGTTTGTTGTCCTGCAAGTATTGATTCAAAAGTTATGTCACTTTTTACAAGCTTTGGTTTACATAAATTAGCAGTTGAACAATTATTTCCACCTATTTGGCTATCCGTTCCCCATGTATATATTTCACCTGTCGTACTTAATCCCACCATTCTTCTAAAGCCGACACTAATCGTGTAGGTTAAATCTTTAAATTTTATATTAGTTGCCAGGAGAGTTGGTTCCTCGTTAGATTCGCTATCAGAGGCTCCAGTATAGCCCAATGTTGTATGATTTTGTCCCCAATAATAAATATATCCATCATCTGAAAGAACAAACCATGATGATAAAAGAGAAAATACTCTTTTGGCACGTTTTGTTATTTTTATCTTTCCTTCAACAACTGTCTCAGTATTTGTACCATCGAAAAAAACACTTCGGTGAAGAATTTCAGTATTCTTTTTTATATCCCTATCATATCCTTCAAAGTCTATAAAAGTTTGATTAAGAACATAATCTCCAGCACAATAAAGTTCTCCTTTAGCAGTAATTGCACAAGTACCATGATAAACATCTGATGTAAAATCTACAAATTTAGGTCGTAAAGGAGAAGAAAAATAATTTTGATTATATAATTCATTATATACTATATCAGCAGCATCAATCTTCCCATCACCATTATTATCAACATTTTTCTTACCATAAAGCCTTGATTTAGCTTTAACTAAAACACTAATCACTGCTTTACTATTTCCTATTGTACCATTTGCTGTACGATAAGTATTATTTCCAATACTAACACCTTTGAGAACATTATTACCCCAAGTGTATAAATCACCATTTACAATCATTCCACCAGCACGTCTAGAAAACTTTAAAATTGTTTCTCCAATATCTCTGATAGTTCCACCTAATTTAACAATACCTACATCTCCACCAATATTAATATATTCTTGTGCTATTTCATCTTCCATATTAAATATTTGCTGGCCTGGAGATAAAATCTTGTTATTATCTATAATTGTTTTAAAGGCAGGAGCAATTCCACCGACTAAATCAGTTCTACTTAAATCTTCGTAAATAATTAAACTTTTATCTAAAGAATAAACTAAGGTATCTCTATTATACCAATGAAGAACTCCATCATCATCTAAATAATACATACTTGTAGTTGTCGATTTTGCTGTATCTTCATCACTTGTAACTTCACTAGCTAAAGATAGAATATACGTTTCTTTAATAGAAAAAGAGATAGAAACATTATGATTTTTTTTGCTAAGAGGTGCTTTTGAATAAGTTCTGTTTTCATTTGAATAGTATTTATCATATAGTGCTGATTTTACATTTGAAGGTATTGAACTTATTATATAAGTTTTAGTATCATCTAAAGACATTGACCCTCCAAATAAATTTGAATTATTAAAGCCATTTGGTAAATAAGTTTTTAGACTTGTACTTTCTGAACCTAGTATTGAAGTTGGTTTTGAAGCTTTTGTCAGAACATATTTTTTATATGCTTTAGCAATTTGTTCTTCTTTTTTTATTACTTTTTTTATTTTTGATAAAGAAATGGTATCAAAGTACATCTCTTTTGAATACAAAGTTATTGATAATAAACATATAATAAAAAGTTTAATAAAAATCATTTTTTAATATCCTTTGCCTTTGATATATAATTTACAAAATAAATAGTATTGTTCTTCTCACTTTTTTTCATCTCACCTAAATAAGATAAAATACCCTCTCCTGCTTTTAAGCCTTCTTTACTTCTGGCTGTTAATTGCGTAACTATAATATAATTATCTATACACATTTTTTTAGAATTTAAAAACTTTAGATTATAATCTAAAACTGACATTCTTTTATAAATATCTTTTATTTTACTATCTATTTCTTCTTTTTTAATATATTTAGATTCAATTTCCACCATTTTAGCTTTTGTCTTTACAACTTTTCTTTTTAAACTAAGTGTTTCTTGCTTTTTAATTTGAAGTTCTTTTGTGAGTTGTTCTTTTTCATAAACTAATTTAAAAAAACTTGCTAATTTAAAAAAGAAAAATCCAATAAGATATGCAACAAATATAAATAAACCTACTTTAATAATTAGTTTAAATCTCTTATTATTAATACTAATCATTTATTCACCTTATTAGGAGTAATACAATCAGTTAATTCCCTGTATTTTTTATCTGTTCTATTTAATAAGATTTTCTGTCGATGTATTAATCTTTTTTCTATTTTTATTTCTCTTTTTAGTTTTTCTAAAGGCTCTTTATAAATATATTTCTTTGTTAGTAAATCTAATCCAAAAAACATAACCCAAACAATTAAAATTACAAATAGTAATATAAAAATATTTTTTCCAAAGTGTGATTTAAAAGTATCTAATTCATTTAAAGGTTTTATTAATTCTTCAACATTTCCTAAACTATATGCAATTTCTTCATCTTTCTCATTTTTAGTATTTTGTTTAAGAATATTTTCAACTGCACTTTTATATTTTGAACTAATAACATAGTAGTATTTTTTAATACTTCCACCACTAGAAAGCATTGCTATATGTTTAGTAATCAGAATGGATTTTATTATATCATCAGTAATGAAGTTTTGATTTATTTTTGCAGAATATACAGTTTTATGATTAAATAAAATAAAGTACTCACTATCTGTAATATGAACTAATAGTTGATTTTTATTTAGATATTCTCTTGATAGTAAATTTAGAGAATATATTTTATCTGTGATTTCATATTTGGATAAATATACACTATGCTTTTTAAAAGATTCGTATGTAAACATTTTTTGAGAAATGTCAAAATCATCTTTAAGGTAGAAAGTTTCATTGTCTTCTTTAGTTGCAAAATCTGTAACTACTAATCGTACCATACTTCCTCCCCTTTGATAATTGCTGTTGCATCTGCTTTTGTAATAAGTCCTGCATTATATTGTGCCATACAAGCTTTTTCAACTGTCATATATTCAGCTGGGTTTTCAAAGTCACCACCAAATCCTAATTTGAATCTAATAACCTCAGCGATTGGAACCCTATCTTTAAATCCACTATTATTACATTCCTCACAACCAACTTTTTTATAGCCACCTTCTCCATCTTCTTCTTTACAGAAATCACAAAGTTTACGAACTAACCTCTGAGATACAATACCTCTTAAGTTATCTACTACATCTCCTTCATTAATACCTAATGAACTAGTCATTCTTGATACTGTTGCAGGTGCTGAGTTGGTATGCATAGTAGAGAATACCAATTGACCCAAGTTTGATGCATTTACTAATTGTGATGCAGTTTCTGGCTCTCTTGTTTCCCCAATAAGAATAATATTTGAATCTTGTCTTAAAATATCAACTACGGCTTCAGGGTAACCATATTTAAACTCTTCACTAGCACTTGCAAACTCTGACAAGTCAATTTGGAAGAAAGATTCATCCACATACTCAACTGGATCTTCAATAGTAATTACATATTGCTGTTGTTTAGCAAGTTCTTGTAGTAATGCGTACATTAAATGTGTTTTACCAGAACCTACTTGACCAGTAATTAAAATCATACCATTTGAGTATTTTGTTAAGTTATCAAGAATATCGACTGTTTCGCTAGGATAATTAAGTCCTCTTAAGTTATGAGAAACTACACCTTTACCACCAATCATTCTCATTACAAGCGAAAAATTTAGTTTAGAGTTAATAAGACCAAGTCTAAATTTAATATTTTTCTTTCCATAATCATAATTAATTACACCGTTAATTGATTCAAAATCAGAATCTTCTTGATCTGCCATAGTAACAAGTCTTCTTTTAATTGTTTTTGCAATTGCAATTGGCATTGTTCCCATATCAACTTTAATACCATCAATTCTAAACCATAAAGAAGCAAATCTATTTGTTTTTTGAATATGTATATCTGAAGCACCCAATAAAATTGCTTGTCCCATCATCTTGTCAAAGTACTTATTAATTTCCTCATCATTATCAGTATCTGATGAAGAGCCAAAGATAATCTCTCTATCTTCTCCAAATACTGAAGATAATACACCCTCACCTAAAACAACAATTTTTGTAAAGTAAAACTTACTTAATACATCAAAATCTAAGTTTACAACATCTCTAATACCTAGAACTTTATTTTTTGTCTTTTTATCTTCAAGAGTAATAATATACATTGTTGTACAAAACTCTAGCTTTCTTTCATCTAATTGAAATGATGTATCTTGATATAGCTTTGATAGTTCGTTATAAGAAGCATAATACTCATAACCTAAGCTTCTTACAAATTCTGCATATTTTGATTCATTTGCAATTAAATCAGAATAACCACCAGAAAAATTAAATTTTTCTTTTATCACATCTTCAATAAGAGTAGACAAGACAGTATCTTTTTCTTCTTCTTTATTTATATACTGAGTAAGTGCTGTTTTTTTTTCTTCAAAAAATTCTTTTATATTAATTTTTTTGTTTTTTTTGCTTTTTTTATTAAATAAAGAAAGGTTTCTTGATTTATATCTTTTGATTAATTTTTTTATCATTTTTTCATCTTATTGGTACAATGTTTTAAAAGTAAATGTACTTATAACTAAATTTATAATATCTGAACCTATTATTACTGTAACAAGCATAGCTATTAACCAAAAAAGAAGTCTCCATTGAATAACCATATATGCAATGTTCTTTTCATACATAGTGTCACAAGTTTGATATAAAGCTTTTGTTACATCAGCAAAACTTGTTTGACTTAATTCTGATAGTTTAATATCAGCTGTTATTAATGGAGGGAAATTATACTTTTCAAAAACTAAAAATAGCTTTTTATTCTTACTTATAATATCAGCTAATTCTCCAAAAAAAGGACGTAAACCTAATTTGAAATAATCTTTTGAAAGAATTAATGATGTCTTATGAAAAGAAATACCAGCACTTAACATTCCATTTAGAATCCTAAACATAAATCTACCATCTGAGTAACATTGTGTTTTAAATACTTTGTATAACCATGCGGGCTTATATTTTTCAGTATATACATATCCTAAGAATATAAATAGGGTCACAAAAATTGAAACTCCAAGCCCTAAATATGCAAATTCATATGTAAAGTATCCAGGAACACCCAAAAAAGATTCTACATCAGAATTTAGTTTTCGTAATCCTATTAAATCTTTTTCAAGCATTCCTAAATATAAAATCAAGCCATAAAAAGAAAAAATGATAATTGATAAAGGTACAAATATAGGATTAATCATTTTAGGTAAGAGGTTTGAGTTTGCTTTAGCAAAGGATTGGACTAATTTTAAACCATCTACGGTATTAGTACTATTTACTACTAAACTATATTGAAAATCGTTTAAAAACTTATTTTTATGTAAAATCGCTTCTAGCTTATGCTTTCCGATTTCCATATCTTTAATAGCAGCCTCAAGTCTTTTTTTAAATCTTGTCTCTTTTGTAATTTGTTCTTTGTATAAAAGTAAAGCTTTTCTAGTATTAGATCCATTTTCTAATTTTGTTACTAGATAATCTAGTAAAAATTGTTCATAAGGATCAGCAAACATACTCATTATTAGAAGCCTTTAATACTTTGTACAGAAACAACATATACTATTTCTCTTCTTATATAAGATTTTGAATCACTTCCACCAATAGCAAAGCCTTCTAAAGGAAGAATACCTTCATACTCTTTTGCATCATCATGAACAATAATCGAACCAACAATAGAAGTTTCTCCAACTTTTATTTCTCTTGAAATATTATAACTTTGATCTTTATACTCTGGTAATTGAATTGTTGCATCTCCAACTTTAGCTTCAGAAATTTTTATTAGTTTTTTAATATTTGGTGTAATATTTAAAAATAGTTTATCCCTAGATATCTTTGCCATAGCAGTTATTGAAGTACCATCTTTAATAGTATTTACAGTAGCTTCTGATGTTGTTACATTGTCATTTACTGTTGTTTCAATTTTTTCTATATAATCTGTATTTTGACTAATTGATTGAACAGATGGAATATTGTTTTTTAATACCATAACATTTTTACTATAGTTTAATATTTTTCCTATTTCATTATCTATTGTTCCCGTAACTTCTAGAAGTCTTGTTGTTCCTTGATTAAGAAAGGAAAGTGCTCCTTCTGTTGCTAAAGATTTTGTAATTCCTGTTGATGTTGAAGGACCTGCTGTTCTTTTTATTGAACCAATACCATATTCTCTACTTTTGTTTAAAACTAATTCAATTCTTTCAAATACAATTGTAGCTTCTCTTGCAAAACTATCTTCATATGCTTTTGCAATAGTTCTAACAGTTGCTTCTACACTTTTTGTAGCCTTCATAAAAATAAGGCCACTTGCTTTATCGATATGATATGTAGAAATAGTATCATTTCCAATTATATTTTTCATCATTTTATCTAGTTCATCATAGAGTATTATTTCTGAACTATTTTCAACTTTACTTTCACCAGTTGTTTCACTTGATGATGTTTCGTTTGATGTTGTGATATTTAATAAAGGAATATTTAGTTCAACAACAATATCTTTATATCTTTTTATATTAATCATCTCTTTATCATAATCAATATCTACATAAACATTTTTAGCATGTCCTAAAGAATCAATAGCATTTATTAAATTCTTTGATTTTATTGAAACAATACTATTTTGAAAATCATCTTTATTTTTAATATAATTTCCAATTGAAACCTCATAACCTGATTGGGCAGTAATTAGTTTGATTAATTCTTCTACTGAGATTTGACCATCTAAATTAAAAGGAATATCTTTAATAGATTGTTTTTTAGTTTCACTTGAACTTAAAAGTTTTACTAAATATATTGACCCACTTTTTTTAATAAAAAGTTCTTTATCAAGTACGGCGTTTAAATACTGATTTAATTCTGCCATATTATGAATTTTCATTCTACTTTTAGGTACTAAAATATCACTACTTTTTAAATAGTAAAAATTGCCATCAATAAGCTCTAGCTCTTTTAAAACATCACTTAATGATTTATCACTTAAGATATTTATAAACTCTTTATTTCTATTTTTTTCATCTACTAGTTTTTCAGAGTAAGAGTTTCTTACTTCCTCATAACTTTTTTCATTTACTATTTTTTTTGCCTCGGCTGTCATTTCATTGTGATAACTCTTATTTGAACAAGCACTAGCTAATATAATAATTGACATATAGAAGACAGATATTTTTAATATTTTTAACATTTACTAACCTTACTTAAAATAAAACTCATAATCGAACCCTCCAATATAAGTAGGAAATTTAAGATGTAAATTTCCATCATTATTAAACTTATCATATGACATAGGGATTTCTTTATCCGATTCTTCTGTAATAAATAATTTATTTATACTGTTTATTTTATCCATATCATATAAAGATGTACTTAATATAGGAATACTTCTAGCTATATTTCCCCAACAATACATTTGGGACTTAGAACCAAATCCTGTCATTGCACATACAAATTTTTTGTTTGTTTCTTTAACTTTTATTTTTACATTATCAATTCCCCAAGATTCATTTTCTACATCTTCATTATAACTTCCTTGATAATAAGTACGAGAATAATGATTAGCATAAGGAAGATCATATTCAAACTGAGTTTTAAACTTTAAAGTAACATTTCCGGAAGAATCTAGCTTTGATCTTAATTTATAGCTATAACTCTGGTCTCCTGCATAACCTGTATTAGGATTTATATTATCTTGTAAGTTAATACCCGTAATATTTGTATCTTTTAAAGTCTCATGCCAATCAAAAATAAAGTGATCCACAGATAAAAGTTCACCATTTGCATAAACTTCAAATCTTTCACCATCCCAAGTATCTATTTCATAAAAATCAAATTCGATATCAATCTCATGATTCGGATAAGATGGAAAGCTATAAGTTTTACTAACTTCATAATAATCTTTTGTTTCATTTACTGCAATAGGAAATCTACCTAGAAAATCAGTAGAGGGAAGTTGCGTTTGAGTATCTGTTTGATCAAGATCAACTGTAGTAATCATATTGTTATCACTAGAATTAGTAGCTGTCCAACCACTTGTAGCTGTTTCAAAATTTTCAGATTGGGTACTTAATACTCTATCTAATTTAAAAATGCCTGCATTAGTGAACGTAGCATACATCTTTCCCTTTATATTATTCAATTTTGTATTTAATTGATTAAAAGCTAATGTAAATATGTCATTACTATTATCATCATTATTACATTCATCAATTTCATTGGCTTTCATACATTTAAGTAATTCAGGACTTCCCTTTAATTCTAAATATTCATTTATATATGTAAAAAAATTACCATAAACAGAAACACTTATCGCAGTATTTGGAATATTTAGTTTTTTAGTGCTATTACTATTTGTTGTTTGATAAAAGAAATTATCAAGTCCTTTTAATACAAACTCATTTGTATTTATAAAAATTGCATCTTCGTTATACCTTCTATTATCATTTAAACGTGTTGGCTTGTTATAAATTTCACCATTTGGTCTTCCTCCCCAAATCCAAAAATAATTTTCCTCATCAATAGCTCCAAATCCTCTAATATCTCTAAGAGCAAAGATTTTTTTAAAAATTGTACTGCCATTGATTTTTGAAGGTGTTGTAGATATGATAAACTTATCACTACTTCCAATTCCTAAAGCACCTTTATAATTTCGTCCAAAAGTATAAATGTCTCCTGTATCAGATAAAACAGCTGCAGTATCTTCAACCATTACAATATCTTTTAGATATATTTCATTACCATCATTTGTTTTATCTTCTTTGCCTATTCCAAAAAATATATTTTTTTTCAAAATAGAAGTTGATTTAACAGTAGATGATAAATCTTCAAAATATGAAGAAGAAATATTTCCATTACAAAATAAATCTCCTCCAACTTTTTGACTAAATTCTTCATCTGGATCTAGAAATATTGGCGAAATAGCACATACATTTGTACTATTCATTGCCATTTTTTCAAATTTTACTCTATATGGATTGTTATACCAGTTTTTAGCATGCCGTGTAGACTCAATTCCATTATCATCCGTATATTTTTTTGTTTTATCTATTTGAGCTTTTAACATTATGGGAGTATTTACATAATCAGGTTTTAATGTTTTATCAATTTGCCCATAACTTTCAATTCCTACTTTTTTATATTTATTATTACCCCAACAAAAGATATCACCATTTGCAAGCATGCATCCTCCATCTTGCCTAAAAACTAAATCTTTAGAACCGGGGATATACTTAAGTATCAAGTCTTCTAAATCTTGACTTTCATCAGCTTCATTTACATCTGAACCTAAATATACAGCAACCCAAGGAAGATTTGTGTCACCTTGATAATAGTATTCATACCATATACCATTTTTCTTTGCGTATGCTTTGTCTCCTATTTTTGCTTTTATATATTTTAATTCACTTGAATCTTCTACATAAATAGGAGAATCTTGATATACAGTAATAGGATTATCAACAGTTTTACAATACTTGTAAGTTAATTCTTTTCCTTTTAACTCATAATAATGAGTATTTACTACACAGTCTTGACTATCAAGTTTTATTGTATTATTACTTGATAAATTAACTGTTTGTACTATTTCTTTTTGAATTGAAGAGTAAAGAACTTGAGAACCTATTTTTAGTTTTTCTACTGTTGTATCTATTGGTGCTAAAGTATTTACTCTAAATATTCTACTTGCATAAAAATTATATAAATATTTTAAATCTTCATCGTATGAAGATTCTGGCTCTTCCAAAGTTCCTATATTAGCAACAACTCCCCGAATAAAAAAGTTGTAAGTTTTAGGCTCATAATAAACATCGATATCATCAGAAGTTAATAGATTCTTTCTATTAAAGAGTTCACCTAAATAATCTTTATGTTCTAATTTTTCCCAATCTAATTTATTTGAATCTGTTTTAGGAATAGTTCCTGTTTGTAATATATATTTATTAATTGCCAAAGCAATATATTCTTCTTTTTGAATAACACTTTTTAGGGCATTCATCCTAGATATATTTAGACTATTTGCAAAACTGATGTTTATTAATAATAAAACAAAAAGTAAAAATCTCATTTAATCCACCTTTACAATATCTGTAACAGTTTTTATATATTTACCACTATTATTTACAAAAATAAAGGTACCAACATTTAATTTATCTAGTTTTACACTTGATAGAAGTCCACTTGTACTTACAGTCACATTACCTTCTTCAAAATCTTCATTATTGTATTCAATCCAATTTAAATTAACATCATACCATCTAATTGTATTTAAATTTGTAATACAATAACTCTCTTTTAAAGGAGCATCACAGTCACTTGTAATAGTAGAACCTGTTTCTAAAATTTCTAAAATATTCTCTGCAACTTTTGATTTTAATTCAAAAGAAACATAAGAATTACTTAGAGTATCTTTATCTTTATAAACAGTTGTCATATCTCGATATAAATCTCTTTCATATAAAGCAGTAACATATAACTGCAAATTTTCTTGAGTAATTGCATATTTTATTTTTAAATTCTCACCCGAAACAAAATCTATATTAGAACCAAATTTATTTGTACTTGTGAAATTACTTCCTAAATACTCATCTATTTTTAATTTATCAAGAGTTGGAACTTCAAACTTTTCTAATAAATATTTTTCAAAATTACTTGCTATTTTTTCTTCTACTTCTATTAGGTTTTGTACGTATAACACATTTTGTTGTTGTACTACTAATGTATCTTTTGCATTTAAAAAGCTATAGAATAAATATAGTATTATTAATATTTTCATTATTTCACCACTTCTATTGAATCTCTTGTTTTTATATATTTTACAGCTTCTGTATCATATAAAAGTGCACCTTTAGGAATTGAAGTAAACTCATCATTAGAGTGTAATCCAGTATCTTTTGTGATTATAATTGGACCTGTTTTAAACTTTTCTACTGAATAGTACATTAGAAGTTCAGCTGCATTTTGAGTCTCATCTTTATAAATATATATTACATTTTTATCTTCAAGTTCTTTATTCCAACAATATTTTTTCTTTGGAATATCTCCACATTTAATTAGATTAAATCCAGCAGTTGAACTTAAAAAATATAAATGATTTGCAAAATCATCTTCAAGTTTTATTCCTATTTTATCACTATCATAAAAATAAGTTTTTTTTCTAAATAAGTCACTTTCATACAAGTTTTTTATACTTACATCATTTTCTAATGCTGTACCTTTTAATCTATTATTTATTTCTTTTTTAAAGCCAAAATCTGTTATTGATGCAACTTCTCCAACTACAAATGGTGTTAAGGAGAAAGCTGTTCCTAGATATTCATCTGTTTTTAAGTTAGAAAAAGTTGTCGGTAGTTTTTTTGTATTTAGAATATAGCTTTCATAAGCACGGGCTATTGATTCTTCTTCTTGAATAATCGTTTTTACTTTTAAAAACAATTCCTGCTGTGCTATATACACAGCATCATCTGCATTTAAAATGTTTAGTGTTAAAAAAAATGTTAAAAGTATTTTTATCATAATTCATCTTTCAAGAGGTAATATAGTTTTGTTTCCATAGCATTTTTATTTAAAATCAATTCTTCTTTTATTCTTTTTTTAAAAAACTCTTCTTTCCTCAACTTTATTTTTTCAGGAGTTAATTCTGCTATATCTGAATCTTTTCTCATATCTTGGTAAATATCATTATATGGAGTATATTTTCCAGATACGAGGCCTTCACCTATTACAGTTTTTAATACTGCATCAAGATCAACACTTGCTGTTGCATACAAAATAGCTGTACTTAAATACTCTATCGCTTTTGCTACACTTTCTTCAATAGATATATTTTTATTTACAATATTTTTATCTTTTTTACCAACAATAAAAGTATGTGTTCCCTCACTTACATTTTCAGTATTTCTATCTGATAAGTTATTTAGTTTTGCTCTTAAAGCAAAAAGTTTTAACTGTTCACTTTCATTTAATACAAAATTACCATCAACATCGACTAAAGCATCATTTGCAAGTGTACTAGAACTATTTCGGTCTAAAAGCAAAACCTTTTCCCAGTTTCCACCAGCAGGTAAATGCATTATAATTTCATCACGTGTTACTTCATCTGGATTTTTATTGTATTGCTTGGCTAATAATGTTTTTATGTCAGATATAATTTGATAGTTTTCTTGAATTTGTTTAGCTTCTTGAGTATCAGAATATGATTTATATACAGAAGATGCTGAAAATATAGCTGTAACAATTAGTGCTGATGATAGCCATATATTTCCTAACATTTGTATTTGCCTTTTTTGTAAAATAAAAAGTAAATACTAGAACTAGAACTTACTTTTTATTTTAAAAGAAGGGGAAACCCCATCTTTTATTCTTTTTATTTAATTATTCTACGATTGTTTGAGGCATATCTTTAAAGTAAATTGTAAAGATTCCATCATCCAATGCTGATGTAGCCGTTCCCTTATTACCAGCTGCATCTACAACTCCTGCAGGTCTATTTCCAACAGGAACTTCTCCATCTGCTAATAAATCAACAGCAGATCCATCAATTGTTGTTCTATCAATTCCTGCTACTGCTTGTAAATCTGTAGCAATTTGACTTTCTAAAAATGCAGCATTACCTGCTAGCGCATTTAATAATTGAACTCTAATACCAGGTCTAGTAGCTGAATCACCAACAACCATACTTAAATTCATTCCAGGGTTAGTCTCTCCACCAAAAGAAATCGCAGAATAAGTATTTTGCTGACCGGCTGTATTAGTAGTAGCATTGTACGCACTAACAGTTGTTGCATTATTACCAATTTCATCATTCATTTGATCAGCAAAATAACCTAAAACAGCTAATCCTATTAGTGTACTATCTCCTGCAGGTATAGCAGCTCTTGCTGGTATTGCATCAACTGGAGCAACATAGTCAGTATCTCCAGGAGTTCCAACTTCTGCAACCGCAGCAACTGCTGCTTGTGAAGCAACTGCAATAACAGATTTCTCTATATCTCCAGCTCTAACTGCTAACTGTAAACCATTTCTAATATTATTAATTTCTGTAATAATACTTGTTTTTTGTGCGATACCTTCAATCTTATCACCTGTTCCACCAAATGTTTGGAACATATAAATCATTGCTCCAACTACTACGATAACCATTGCTATTAACTGTGGCATTTTAATCCTTTTTTATTAATTTTAATTTTTTCCTACCTACCTACCAAATGTTTATAATTTATAAATTTTTATAAATCACACCAATTAC
Organism: uncultured Campylobacterales bacterium; assembly: GCA_947503785.1. Classification (GTDB taxonomy): domain Bacteria; phylum Campylobacterota; class Campylobacteria; order Campylobacterales; family Arcobacteraceae; genus Poseidonibacter. The sequence goes on from CANNFB010000002.1 coordinate 291,881, forward strand.
TTAAATACTATACAAACAAACGAACCATCACTAGTTGTTCCATCTACATCAAAAGTTTCTGCTCCAGCTGTAGAGTCATAGGTCTTTCCATTAACTTGAAATGTTCCAAATAAAGTTTTTTCACAAAACTCTCTACCTGAAAAACTCTCAGAGAAAATAGCCTTACTCATCAATCCTGCACTTCCAGTCATATTAACTAATAGTTTATATGAATTACTAATAACTATAGGATTGCGATTTGGTATTATCTGCCAAACAACATTATTATTAGGCAACGTTAATGTTGAGGCTAAACCTACTCCATTAACTGTTGAATTGCTTAGTAATACTCCTGAAGTATCAAGTTCTTCAAAATTGATATCAGTTAAATCACCACCACTATCAACATAAGTATTAACAAATCCATCCACCATTGAAAACATCACTTTCATGTTCGCAAGCTCTGCTTTTATAGTACTATCATCTGCTTCATATCTTGTAAGTAAAAGTGTCAAAGCTGCAACAATAGCGATAATAGATGCAACAATATATGGCATTTTCTTCCTTAATATAAATATAGATAATATTCTATTTAAGTAATTTTATCATATCTAATATTAAAACCAAGCTTAATCAAAATTATTTTTATTTTATTTATATTCTAATATTTGATGTAAATTAATCAAAAAGCCTAAAATAGGTTAATTATTAAAAAAATATACGTTTTATAATTAGGTTTTATAATTATTTTAAACTAATTTTTATAAATGCATAATAATTTTATTCTAAATAATATAATAAAATAGTGTTTGATTGTGTAAAAGTGATTTTGGAATAAGTTCAAATATAAAAGAGAGGGTTATTAAGTTACCTATTCTCTTCTTTATTTTTATACATTAAATCATCAACTATAACTAATATATCTTCGATGTTGTCTTCTTTTTTAAAAGGTGTGATTCCATATGAAAAAGAAAATTTAAGTTTTTTAATTTTTGAAGATGAAAGAACTATTTTTGATAGTTTATCTTGTGTCTCTTTCATTTTTTTATCAGGATTTAAGATTGTTGATTTATTTTTATTAAATAATACAATAAATTCATCACCCGCATATCTTAAAATATCTACAGCAGGGTTATCTAACTCTTTTTGTAAAAAGTTAACCAAATATTTTAGAATTTGATCACCTACTATATGCCCATAATTATCATTGATAGATTTAAATTTATCTAAGTCAAGAAAAACTATAAACCCATCATTTTTAAATAAGTCATCTTTTAAATAATAATCTGAAAACCATTTTCTATTATAAGCACCAGTTAATGGATCAGAAAAAAGTTCTTTTTGTAAAAAATCAATTTGCTTTTGCATTTCAACTAAGTCGTTATTTATAATACTCAAAGAAGCATCATCCTTATCATGAATCGCTTTTCTAGCATTTGTAGTTGATGTTTGTAATGCACTTAGATTATCACTAGTTTTTTTTACAATACTATCAACATGCGATGAATCTTGTTGTAAATCTTTTAAGATGATTTTTTCATCATCAATATTTACTTTTAATTCTTTTGCATAGTTTTCAAAAATATCAGAGTATTTTCCAGGAAGAATGATTGATTGTTTTTTTAAATCTTTTATTGTTAAATACGTAATCTCTTCTAATTTATTACTCACTATAACTCCTAGAATATTTCTTTGAGTATTATAATTAAATAAATATTAAATTAGGATATAGAAGGGATTTTTAAGACGTTTTTAAAGTATTTAAATAAAAAAAGCCCGAGCTAAACACTGTAAACAGTGATTAAATCGGGCTTTTAGGTGGTACGCCTGGAGGGATTCGAACCCCCAACCGCCGGGGCCGAAACCCAGTGCTCTATCCAGTTGAGCCACAGACGCGCTTTAAATAAGGGAAGAATATTACCACATAAAAGCTTATATACCTTTTAGGTGGCGCTTATTTCTTCTTTTTTTAGTAAAAAATATTATCTAATACTATCAAAACAAAAAATACTATTCCTAAATATCCATTTACTGTAAAGAAGGCTTTATCTATTTTTGTAAAATCTTTATTAACTAAATAGTGTTCATAAGCCAGCATCACAGCACTTATAACTACTGCTAAATACGCAAAGGCTGAACTTTCTGAACTTATTACAAATAGTAACCAAAAAATTACTGTTAAGATATGAAATACTTTTGATATTAACATTGTATTTTTAGCACCGAATTTTGAAGGAATTGAGTGAAGGTTTAATTTTTTATCAACTTCTATATCTTGCAGTGAATAAAGTAAATCAAATCCTGCAACCCAAAACATAACCCCAATACTTAAAAATACTGTCCATAAAGGAATTGTTTCTAAAACTGTTACAACTCCTGCGATTGGTGCAAGTCCTAATGATATTCCAAGTATTATATGTGCTAAATATGAAAATCTTTTAAAATATGAGTATGAACCAATTATAAATAAAATTGGTAATGACAAATATAAAGCTAAATCATTTACAAAATATGCAATTAGGATAAATCCCAAAGCATTTGCAATTGTAAAAGTTAGCATTTGTGTTGCAGAAATTCTACCATCTACATTTGGTCTATTAACTGTTCTTGGATTTAAAGCATCTATATCTCTATCCATATATCGGTTAAAGCCCATTGCAAAGTTTCTAGCTGTAAGTGCAGCTAAGATTCCTAGAATCATTAATTTAAATCCAAACCAACCATTTGCCGCAACAACCATTGCTATAAAAATAAAAGGTAGTGAAAATATCGAATGTTTGAACATTACTAGTTCATTAAAATCATTAAGTTTTTTTAGCAGTTTTTCCATAAAGAGGATTTTATCTAAGAATAATAAAAAGGTAAATTAAGTTACATATATATAATGTATAAGGAAGAATAAATAAAGACTTTAAATTGTCTTTATTTATTGATTAGTTTTTATTGCTCTTGAAATTTTGTAGTTGCAATTCTACTTTTTTGATTTGAAATATAGTTAGATAATTCAGTAGATGTATTAAATACTTCACCAACTACTCTTCTGTTTTGTGCAGCACCAGATTCTGTATTGTTGTTGTATAATGGAGTTGACTCACCAAATCCCATTGCTCTTACTTTAGATGAAGAAACACCTAATCTAACTAGTTCAGCTTTAACTTTTGCAGCTCTTTTTGAAGATAAATCATAGTTATAGTTAGCATTTGCTAAAGAACTTGTATGACCTTCGATTACAGTATATAAATCAGTTTCTTTTAAAAATTGTGCATATTCTCTAATTTCTTTCATTTCTGATGAATCAGCATAAACAGTTGACGCATTTTTAAATTGAACGTTTAAGTCCTTAACCATAACACAATCAGCAGCACTTAAAGATGCAGCTCCAACAAATCCAACTAGTGTTGATAAAATAATTTTTTTCAATTTTTTCTCCTCAAATTTAATAATTAATAAGATAATATCATAATTAAACTAATTTTAAAGTAATATTTATGATTATTTAGATAGCATTTAGTAATTATTCAAAAAAAAGGGATCAAAATGTCAAAATATTTAAGAAATTCTGCGATATTAGCAGCAGCTGCTGTTATTGGGATGACTGGTTGTACTTCAAAAGATACAATGGGAACATCATCTGATAAAGTTATGCAATTACAAAAAGAAATTAATGCACAAAATGCAAAAATTTCTCAGTTAGAAATGGATAAGTCAAAGGCTTTAAATTCAATTAGCATGATGAATGCTGAAGGTAAAGATGCAAATGCTGTAATGAATTCATTAGTTCCTGCAAATGCAAAAGCTGGTGAGTGTTACGCAAAAGTTTTAGTTCCTGCAAAATATGAAACTAAAAATATTCAAAAAATGTTAAAAGAAGCTAGAACTAATATAGCTATTATTCCTGCTACTTATAAAGTTGTAGAAAAGAAAGTTACTATTAGAGAAGCTTCTTCAAGATTAGTTGCAGTTCCAGCAACTTATAAAACTATTACTGAAAAAGTTTTAATTAAGCCAGAAACGACTAAATTAGTTGTTATTCCAGGTACTTTTAAAAAAGCTACTCAAAACTTAATGGCTTCTCCTGAGTCTTCAAGAATTGTTACAGTTCCTGCAACTTATAAAACTGTAACTGAAACTATTATGGTTGAACCAGAAAAAACTAAATTAGTTACAGTTCCTGCAACTTATAAAACAGTTTCTGAAAAAATCTTAGTTAAACCAGCTTATACTTCATGGAAAAAAGGTAGAGGTGAAATTGAAAAAATTGATAACTCTACTGGTGATATTTTATGTTTAGTTGAAGTTCCAGCTGTTTATAAAACACTTACTTCAAAAGTAATTGACAAACCTGCGTACACTAAAGCGGTTAAAACTCCAGCTGTTTATAGAACTGTAGAAAGAAGAGTTGTTGTAACTGCTCCAAGTACAAAAGAAATTAAAATTCCAGCTACGTATAAATCAGTAGCAACTCAAGTTGTTGCAACTCCTGCTACTACGAGAAAAGTTGTTATTCCAGCTGTTTACAAAATGGTAACTAAAAAAGTTGTAGCAACTCCAGCTACTACTAAAGAAGTTAAAATTCCAGCTGTATGTAAAATGGTTAAAACAAGAGAAATTGCTACTCCTGCAAAAGAAGTTAAAACTAACATTCCTGCAGTTTACACAAACGTACCAACAAAAGTTAAAGTTGCAGATTCTTACTTAAGATGGCAAGGAATTCTTTGTGAAACAAATACTACTAATGATGTAGTTGCTAACTTACAAAGAGCATTAAAAACTAAAAATTTCAACATCACTAAAATTGATGGTGTGTATGGACCAGAAACAAAAGCTGCTGTTCAAGCATACCAAAGAGCAAACAAATTAAATGAAGGTGCTCTTACATTAAAAACACTTAAATCTTTAGGTTTATAGTATAATTAAAACAAAAAGCTTAATTGCTTTTTGTTTTTAATTAAATTGGAAAGAAACACTTATGAAAATATTAAAACTTACACTATCTATTTTATTTATCACTATTTTATTTACAGCTTGTACATCAAAAACACAAACACATGTAGTAGAATCAAATAAAGATGATGTTTCAAGTCTATTAAAAACTTTGATTGAAAAAGAACAAGAAATAAATAAACTAAATCAAAATTTAGAAGATTGTAAAAATAAAGATGTAGACTCAAAAGAAAACTCTAAATAAGATAGTCTTCACAAGATTTTTGCTAAAATCACAAGATGAAAGAAATCGCAATTATAGGTTCTACTGCCTCAGGTAAAACTGGTTTATCACTAAACTTAGCATACAAAACAAACTCCATAATACTATCTCTTGATTCACTTGCAGTATATAAAGAAATAGATGTAGCATCTGCAAAACCTACAAAAGAAGAACGTGGAGATATTATTCACTTTGGGATTAATGAAGTTTTACCAAATGAAGAATTTGATGTAATTCAATTTATAAACTGTTATAAAAGAGCCAAAGAATTTGCAAAAAAGAACAATAAAAATCTTATTATTGTTGGAGGAACTGGATTTTATTTAAAAAGTTTAATTGAAGGTATTTCTACAGGAGTTGATTTTAAAGTAAAACTTGATTCAAATGTTGGTGAAATATATGATTTACTATATTCATTAGATAAAGATTATATGACTAAAATTGAAAGAAATGATAGGTATAGAGTGGAAAAAGCTTATGCAATTTATAAAAAAACTGATTTGACTCCAAGTGCTTATTTTAAAGAAAACCCAAAAGTTCCAATTGCTCAAAATCTTAAACTTTTTGAAATACTTTGGGAAAAAGATGCGCTTAAAAAAAGAATCTATCAAAGAACAACTCAAATGATGAATGATGGAATCATTGATGAAGTAATTTATTTAGAAAGAAAATATACTAGAAAACCAAACAGCATGTCCTCAATTGGAATACTTGAAACTCTAGAATTTTTAGATGGAAAACTAAATAAAAAACAATTAGAAGAAAAAATTGCTCAAAATACAATCAAACTTGCAAAGAGACAAAATACCTTTAATAAAGGTCAATTTAAAAGTAATAAAACCTCAAATATTATAACAAACTTAAATTCAGATATTATTAAGTATTTTTAGATATAATCCCGCTTCAAAGAGTTTAATAAAGGGCAACATAGACTTGACCTTTTGTTTTACATTAATTAATATAAGGAATATGGCGTGAAAAAAGATATACACCCAGATTACAAAACTTGTGCAGTATCTTGTGCTTGTGGTAATGCGTTTGAAACTAGATCAAATGTTGAAACTATGAGAATAGATATTTGTTCAGCTTGTCACCCATTCTTTACTGGAGAGCAAAAAATTGTTGATGCTGCTGGTAGAGTTGAGAAATTCAAAGCTAAATATGCTGCTGCAGCAAAATAGTTTACTATTATGTTGTGCTTAGTTCCTACTCCAATTGGTAATCTTGAAGATATCTCAAAAAGATCTCTTCAAGTTTTGCTGGAGGCGGAACTAATTTTTTGTGAAGATACAAGAGTAACAAAAAAACTACTTTCACTTTTAGGTGAAAAAAACAATCTAGACTTTAAAGATAAAGAATACAAATCTTATCACTCTCACAATGAAAAGAAAGTCTTAGAAACATTATCAAAAGAAACTTTTACTAAAAATGTTGTTTATGTAAGCGACGCAGGAATGCCTTGTGTTTCAGACCCAGGTGCTACTCTTGTAGATTACTGTATTCAAAATGATATAAAATATGATGTATTACCTGGCGCAAATGCTGTTTTAACAGCTTATGCTATGAGTGGATTTATACATACTACTTTTTCATTTCATGGTTTTTTAGATCATAAAGGAGCCTCAAGAGCTCAGAAATTAAATGCAATTTTAAATGATGATAAATTAGCAATACTTTATGAATCACCACATAGACTAGCAAAATTACTTGAAGAGTTAAATTCCCTTGAACCTTCAAGAACAATATTTTTAGCAAAAGAAATTACAAAACTACATCAAACAACTTATAAGAATACTGCTTCAAATTTATATGAAGAGTTTAAAAGTATAAATATAAGAGGAGAATGGGTTGTAGTAATTGAACCTAAAGAGATAAGTGGTTCACGCCTTGAATTAAAAGACATCCAAGACCTTGATTTAGCTCCTAAAATTAAAGCAAAACTTATTTCAAAACTTACAGGACAATCTACAAAAGAGGTTTATCAACAACTTTTAGATAAAATCTAGCCATGATAATATATGGAAAACAAATCGTACTATACGTACTAGAGAATCACCCAGAATTAATTGAAGAAGTTTTTCTTTCAAAAGAAATAGATAAAAAACTTTTTTCAAAGTTTGCAAGCCTTAAAAAAGTAATCTACAAAGTAGATAATCAAAAAGCACAAGCATTAGCAAAAGGTGGAAACCATCAAGGTTTCTTTTTAAAACTGGTTCAATTTAACTATGCACCAATTAAAGATTTCAAAGAAATGAACTTTATCTTAGTTTTAGATGGAGTTACTGATGTTGGAAACATTGGAGCAATTGCAAGAACTGCATACTCAATGGGTATTGAAGGAATTATAGCTTCAAATATCAAAACAATTAACAATGCTGGAATTGTAAGAACAAGTTCAGGAGCATTACTTGACTTACCATTTATGGTTCATCCAAGATCAGCTGATTTATCAAGTGAACTTAGAGATTGTGGCTTTACTTTAATAGGTGCAACAACTGATGGTGTTGACTTAAAAAAATACGGTAAAATCGAAAAAACTGATAAAGTTGCACTATTTTTAGGAAGTGAAGGTGAAGGTATATCTCCTAAAGTTGCTAAAAAACTTGATTTAAAAGTATCAATCGCAATGGAACATGAATTTGATTCGTTAAACGTATCAGTAGCTGCTGGGATTTTAATTTATAATCTAAAAAGATAAGAGATTTTATTATGATAAAAAAACTAATTTTAATAATTACTTGTACTATAGCTTTAAATGCAAATGTAAATACTCAAATTAGAGATATATTAGGTCAGAGTGCTTATAATAAGCATAAAAACCTTATAAATTATATCTTTAATGGCTCATCATACTCTAATAATGGCCAAGTTAATTATATTGCATTAACAAGTAAGTTACAAAACAATGGTTTATTAAAATTAAAATATGGATCTACTAAATATATAGATGTATCATTTAAAATAAGTGATACACCTAAAAAATCTCTTTTGATTTTAAAAGATGCACTTAATTCTTTGGGACACTATTACTATCTTGTTCAAGATGCAAGATATGACAAGAACAGCTTTATTTGGAAGATAAAACTAAAAACTGAAGCCGCCATTAACCCTCTCAGATTAGCAAAAGCACTTGAAAAAAACAATTCTCAAGTAAGCTATATAAAAAGAGAGGGAGCTTATAGCTGGAAATATTCAATAAATAGTGATAATTCAAATATATATAAAGCAAAAGATTTAATAACAACAAATCAAATATCACTAAAGAAACCACTTAAACCTTATTTAGTAAAAGTTTCAAACGCTAATAGTTTGAATATAACTTCTAATAGAGGGAATAGATGGCATCCAGATGTTGTTTTTTATGATAATGATTTAAATATTATAGAAAACTTTAAAGATGATAGTTTACATCAAAATTTAAGAGTTGATGTACCAATTAATACAACTTATATAAAAATAAATGATTTGTATTCCCTTGCTAATTTAAAGCGTGGGATTAGTATTACTAAGGAGTAATAAGTGTTTGATGAAATAGAGTTTGAAAGAATGAAGCGACTTCCAAACTACGTGTTTGCAGAAGTTAATAATATAAAAATGGAAGCAAGACGTGCGGGTGAAGATATTATAGATTTTTCTATGGGAAATCCTGATGGTCCTGCACCACAACATGTAATTGATAAATTAAAAGAAACTGCTGATAAAGCAAAAAATCATGGTTACTCTGCAAGTGCTGGTATTTATAAACTAAGACTTGCAATTTGTAATTGGTATAAAAGAAAATATGGTGTTGATTACTTAGATCCAGATAAGCATGCATGTGCAACTATGGGTTCTAAAGAAGGTTATGTTCATCTAGTTCAAGCAATAGTAAATGTAGGTGATGTAGCAGTTGTTCCTGATCCTACATATCCAATTCACTCTTATGCATTTATGTTAAGTGGAGCAGCAATTCATAAGTTTGAACTTTCATTTGGAAGTGATTTTAGAGTTGATGAAGATTTATTTTTTGAAAGATTACAAAAAACTTTAAATGAGTCAATTCCTAAAGTAAAATATGTTTTAGTTAACTTTCCACATAACCCAACTTGTGCAACAGTAACACCAGAGTTTTACCAAAGATTAGTTGATATGGCAAAAAGAGAAAGATTCTATGTGATTTCTGATATTGCTTATGCTGACATAACTTTTGATGGATATAAAACTCCTTCAATTTTTGGAGCAGAGGGCGCACTAGATGTTGCAGTTGAATCATTTACTTTATCTAAATCTTATAATATGGCTGGATGGAGAGTTGGATTCATCGTAGGAAATGAAAAACTTGTTGGTGCTTTAAAGAGAATCAAATCATGGCTTGATTATGGAATGTTTACGCCAATTCAAGTAGCAGCTACTGTAGCGTTAGATGGTCCACAAGAATGTGTTGCAGAGCATACTGAAAAATATAGATTCAGACGTGATGTAATGATTGATGCATTTAAAGATGCAGGTTGGGATATGGATGTACCAAATGCTTCAATGTTTATTTGGGCAAAAATTCCAAAATGTGCAGAGCATTTAGGAAGTATGGAATTCTCAAAACAATTAATTACTCATGCAAAAGTGGCAGTAAGTCCTGGGATTGGATTTGGTCATTATGGTGATAATTATGTAAGAATTGCACTAATTGAAAATGAAAAAAGAATTAGACAAGCAGCGAAAAATATAAAGAAATATTTAAAATCATTAGAAAAATAATAATAGGAAAACAAATGCTAAAAGTAGGAATTATTGGAGTTGGAACTGTTGGAGCTAGTGTTGCAAATATTTTAAGAGATAATAAAAATATTATTACTGCACGTGCTGGTATTGAAATTGAACCAGTTCTAGGAGTAGTTTCTAACTTAAGTAAAGAAAGAGATGTATCTATTAAATTAACAGATAATATTGATGAAGTTTTAAATGACGATTCAATTGATATTGTTGTTGAACTTATGGGTGGAATTGAAAAACCTTATGAGATTGTAAAAAAAGCCCTAGCAAAAGGTAAGGCAGTTGTAACTGCAAATAAAGCCTTACTTGCATATCACAGATATGAATTACAAGACTTAGCAGGAGATACACCTTTTGAATATGAAGCGGCGGTTGCTGGTGGTATTCCAATTATTAATGCTTTAAGAGAAGGTTTAACTGCAAATAATATTTTGTCAATCAAAGGTATCATGAATGGTACTTGTAACTATATGCTTACAAAGATGATTGATGAAGGTATTGATTATGATACTATTTTACAAGAATCACAAGAATTAGGATATGCAGAAGCTGATCCAACATTTGATGTTGGTGGTTTTGATGCCGCTCATAAATTACTAATTTTAGGATCAATTGCTTATGGTATTGATGCAAAACCTGAAGATATTTTAATTGAAGGTATTCAAGATATTTCTCCTGAAGATATTGATTTTGCAAATGAGTTTGATTATTCAATTAAACTTCTTACAATTGCTAAAAAAATAGGTAATGAGATTGAATTAAGAGTTCATCCTGTTTTACTTCCAAATAGTGAAATGATTGCAAAAGTAGATGGTGTTATGAACGGTGTTTCTGTTATTGGAGATAAAGTTGGTGAAACAATGTATTATGGACCAGGAGCAGGTGGAGATGCTACAGCCTCTGCTGTTGTTGCAAATATAGTTGATATTGCTAGACGTGGGAAAGGTTCTCCTATGTTAGGTTTTGAAACTTCTTATGGTGAAGATTTAAAACTAATGAGCAAAGATGATATAAAAACAAAATATTACCTAAGACTTAGAGTTGAAGATAAAGCTGGAGTATTAGCAAAAATTGCAACTATCTTAAGTGAATATGATATTTCAATAGAAAAAATGATTCAAAAACCACTTAATAAAACTTGTGCTCATTTATTACTTTCAACTCATACTTGTATTGAAAGTGATATAAGCAAAGCATTAGCAAAGATTGAAGCGACAAGTTTTGTTACTTCAAAACCTGCAATGATAAGAATAGAAGATTAAATTCTTCTTTTCTTATCTTTAAACAAATTAACAACATAAACATCTAATTCTTCTTTTTTACACTATAATCAATTTTAAACAAACTAATATAAATACGGATACAATTTTGAGAAAATCAGCACATTTAACAACACAAGATATACCAACTTTAATAAAACAACTTGCAATTCCAGCAAGTACAGGAATGTTCTTTAATACAATGTACAACGTAGTTGATACATTTTATGCAGGACTTATATCAACACAGGCAATTGCAGCCTTATCACTTTCTTTTATGATATTTTTCCTAATCGTTGGATTAGGATATGGTTTTTCTTCTGCAATTATTGCATTACTTGGAAATTCATTTGGGAAAGGAAAACATAAATTAGCTTCTATTTATGCTTACAAAGGTCTTGTATTTGTTCCATTAATTGGAATAATACTAAGCATTGTAGGTTATTTTGCAGCTCCTTATTTATTTATTCTGTTAGGTGCAAGTGGAGAGTATTTAGAAATTTCAATTGAATATATAAATCCTATTTTATTTGGTGCAATCTTCTTTATGCTAAACTTTTCACTAAATGCTATTTTGGTTTCTCGGGGTGACACAAAAACTTATAGAAACACACTTATCTTTGGATTTTTTGCAAATATGATACTTAATCCTATTTTTATTTACGGATTTTTATTTATTCCAGCGATGGGAATAAAAGGTATTGCAATAGCTACAGTTCTAATTCAAATAATAAATATGATATATATGTTTAGAAAAGTTTTAGATACAAAAATAATCAACTTTGATAACTTAAACTATTTTCTTCCAGACTTAAGAGTTTATAAACAGTTTGTAAACCAAGGTTTACCTGCGAGTTTAAATATGCTTACAATGGCAATTGGTTCATTGATTCTTACATACTTTGTAGCTCACTATGGTGTAGAAGCCGTTGCTGGTTATGGAATTGGATTTAGAGTTGAGCAACTTATGCTTTTACCTGCACTTGGTCTTAGTACTGCTGTATTAACACTTGTTTCAAATAACTATGGCGCAAAAAAATATGATAGAGTAATAGAAACTTTAAGAACTGCTATTAAATATGGTTTTATAATTGCAACTGTAGGAATAATTGTACTTTCAATTTTAGGTAAATTTATTATTTCACAATTTGATCCAAATGAAACAGTAATCTCATTTGGTCTAGATTATCTACTTGTAGAAGTTTGGATTTTCTATGCATATGTGATTTTATTTGTATGTGTTTCAACACTTCAAGGAATAAAAAGACCAAAAATGATTTTATTTATAGGTATTTATAGACAAATTGTTGCAAAATTAATTGTTGCATATATCATTGTTAAATACTTTGAACTTGATTATATTTATTTATGGTTTGGGATTTTATTTATGATTTATAGTGCAGCTATATTTGCATATTTTTATACAAATAAACTTTTAAAAGAAAATTGTAATAAAACTATTTAAATGTTATAAATTGCCTTTGAAAGGACTAACTCTTTTAAAGGCTCGTGCAAAATCTCTTTTGCTTCATTAAAATCTATCTCATTTTCTTTACATAAAAGCTCTAGGGTTTTTGAAATGCTCTGTTTTTTATTTGCATCTTTAACTAGTGTATAGATAAATTGGTTAATTTCTCTAAATAATACATCATCACTTTTATAGTCATAATATATTACTAAAAAGTTTTCTCTTTTTGTTTCATGATTTTTATTTATAATATCAAAGTTACATTTTTTGATTCTACTCCAAGGGGCTAAAAAATATGAGTTATCCCAAGAAAACTTAGGCTTTTTGATTTTTTTATACTCTTTCATATATATTTCAACTTCAATCCAATCAAAATATAAAAGCTCATATAAATACTTTCTATTATGAAAAAGTTTTTGTTTTTTTACAAATTTTCTATAATCATTTGCAATTTGCCATATAAAAGGTGTACTTGGTGGATTCTTTAAAAACTCATAAATACTTTTCTCTAATTCATCTTCGCTAACATATTTAGAAAACTCTATAAAAGTAGATTTTACTATCTCTTCATATCTATTAAAAACAAGTTTTTGATAAACATTATATGCAGAACTATTTGGATTATTTTTTTGATCACTTATAATATCAAAGAATCTATTTTGAACATCTCTTTCAATACTATTTGCCATTACGAACTGCCTTACAAATACGTTCCATCTTTTTATACTCAATTGCAAGTTCTTTTAATGGAGGTACATTATTATCACGTTCAATCATAACAGGGGCATCTATTTGTTTTAAAGTGTATTCTAAAAGTTTCCAAACACCTGAGCATATTGGCATTCCATGTGAATCAATTTTTAAGCCAGCCTCTTCATCAAAATAATGTCCTGCCATATGCATATAAGCTACTTTACTTTTATCAATTTCATCAATAAATTTTCTACCCTTAAAGGAATGATTTACAGAGTTTACAAATACATTATTTACATCTAAAAGCATTTGTGCACCTGATTTTTCCATTACTTCATTTATAAAGTCAACTTCTCTCATTTCTGAATAAGGAACTAAATAATATGTAGCATTTTCAAGTATTAAATTTCTTTGAATTATATCCTCAACCTCTTTTATTCTATCACTTATTATATTCACCATTTTTTTAGTCATGGGAACAGGTAATAATTCATAAGATTGCTTATTATCTAGAGAAGAGAAAGAAAGGTGCTCAGAATAAAATTCGATATTGTATCTATCGAGGAAGGTTTTGATCTGTTTGACAAACTTTTTATTAAGTTTGTCAGCAGATCCAATTGATAAAGATAAACCATGTGCAATTGTAGGTCTTGAAAACACTGCTTCTTCAAATGCTTTTTCATACATTCGAGGCATATGCATCCAGTTTTCAGGAGTTACCTCCCACCAATCTGGTTGAAATTTACTTGATTTTATATCAAGTAAAAAATCGCTTCTTAGTCCTAATCCACATCCGTTTAAATTTATCATTTTTTATATTTTTTAAAATAGCTTTTGACTATTTACTACCACATTTACCAGCGCCACAAGAACCTTTTTTCATTTCTTTTTTCGCTTCTTTTTTCATGTCGCCACCACATTTACCAGCACCACATGAACCTTTTTTCATATCTTTCTTCGCTTCTTTTTTCATGTCGCCACCACATTTACCAGCACCACATGAACCTTTTTTGTCCATTTTTTCAACTTTCTTCATGTCTCCACCACATTTACCAGCTCCACAAGATCCACTTCCTGCAAATGCAGTTGTAGTTGTTAAAGCAGCTCCTAACATAATTCCAGCTAATTTCATTTTAGTATTCATTTTATTTCCTTTAGTTTTAATTGATATTAATTTTATCATTAAATTTATTTACTTTCAAATAAAGAAAGCGTCGTTTCTTTTCTTTACTTCATTTTTATCAAATGTTCAGTCGTATTTTATATATTTATTGTGTAGTAAGTGTGTAGGTTATAAACACTAATGACTTAAATCACAATCTTCCATCTTCCCATCTTTTCTTAGTGCTAATATATAAAAGATTGAAGGTATTACAATAAGTGTTAAGAATGCCGAAGATATCATACCTCCAATCATTGGAGCAGCAATTCTTTGCATTACTTCACTCCCTACTCCATCTATATACATAATAGGAATAAGTCCTCCCAAAATTGCAAATAAAGTCATAAGTTTAGGACGTAATCTTAATACTGCACCTTTATAAATAGCATGAAAGATATGTGTTTTCTCTATGTCAATACATTTTTCTTTTAACTCATGCATTGCTTCATGTAAATATACAATCATAACTATGGAAGTTTCAGCTGCAACTCCTAAGAGTGCTAAGAACCCGACAATAACAGCAATTGAGATATTAAAATCTAAGAAGTCTAAATAAAATATTCCTCCAGTTAATGCAAATGGTAATGTAAAGAAAATAATCATTGTATATGTAATATTTCTTAGTGCAAAATATATAAGAATAAATATAATTACAAAGGTAAAAGGAATAATATATGTTAATCTTGCCATTGCAGATTCTAGATACTCACTTTGTCCTGCCCATTCATAATAGAACCCCGTAGGAATCTTTACATCTTCTAATAATGCTTTTGCTTCATCTTTATATTGTTTTGCAGAAATTCCTGTTTTTGGTGTAATATATATAAAGTTTACATTTAATGCTTTTTCTGACTTAATAATAGAAGGGCCTTCTTCATATTTAAGTTCTGCAAACATTTCAAGAGGTTGGAATCCAAGTTTTGTTTTAACTTGTAAGTTACGTAAACTTGTAATATCTTCTCTTTGAGTTGTTTCAAATCTTAAACTCATAGGATAACGCTCTAATCCATCTAAAAATGTTGATACTTTTGCACCTGCGACTCCAAGAGATACAGTTGATAAAACATCATTTTTATTAATTCCATATCTTGATATCATTTCTTCATCTATATTGATATTTAAATAATATCCTGAATTAATCTTATCAGTTGAAACAGAAAGTGTTTTATCAAACTTTTTTAATTTTTGTTCAATTAAACCTGCTGTAGCTTCAAGTTTTTGGTGATTGTTTCCATATAATTTTATTCCTAAAGGTGTTCTAATACCAGTAAGAAGCATATCTATTCTTCCTCTAATTGGATATGTCCAAGAATTAATAAGACCTGCTACTTGCAGTTTCTCATCCATTTCTTCCATTAGTTTTTTATATGTCATTCCCTCTCGCCATTGATCTTCAGGTTTAAAAGTAATAATTGTTTCAATCATTGCTAAGGGTGCTGGATCAGTTGCGGTATCTGCACGCCCTGCTTTTCCAAATACAGTTTCAACTTCAGGAAAGGATTTTATAATTTTATCAGTTTTAAATGTTAGCTCTTTAGCTAAATCAATACCTAATCCATAAGGAGTTACAGGCATATACATAAATACTGTTTCATTCATCATTGGCATAAATTCCCAGTTTTGTTTTTTATAAACTGGATATGATAATACAATAGTTGCTATAAATGCTACAACAACTAAGTATCTAAATTTTAATGATAATTTTAAAAGGGGAGAATAAAGAAAGATAAAAAATCTATTTAACCAGTTTTTATTTTCATTCATTATTTTTCCTCTTATAAAGAAGACCATTAAAATTGGTACAACAGTTATAGAAAGAATTGCTCCAGATATCATTGCAAAGGATTTAGTAAAAGCTAAAGGAGTGAATAGTCTTCCTTCTTGACCAGTTAAAGCAAAGATTGGTAGAAAAGAAACTACAACTAAAATAAGAGCAAAAAAGATAGGACGCCCTACTTGTTTTGCTGATTTAATTATAATTGATATTCTCTCTTCATTTGAGATATTCTCTTTTCCTTGAAGATATTTATGAGCATTTTCAACCATTACAATTGTGGCATCTACCATAGCACCAATTGCAATTGCAATTCCACCTAAACTCATAATATTTGAACCCATACCAAAAGCTTTCATAAGTAAAAATGTAATTAATACTGTAAGTGGTAAAGTAATGATAATAATAAGAGCTGATCTAAAATGGAATAAAAAAAGTCCAGTTATAATCATAACAATAATTGATTCTTCAAGTAATGTATTTGTTAAAGTATCAATTGCTTTATCAATAAGTGAGCTTCTATCATAAGTTTCAACTACTTCAACACCATCCACTCTTAAAGTTTTTATCTTTTCTTTTACAGCTTTTATAACAGCGTATGGATTTTCCCCATATCTAACTACTACAATACCACCAACAGTATTACCTTCACCATTTAAATCAGCCATACCACGTCTATTTGAAGAAGTAATGTTTACCTCAGCAATATCTTTAATCTTTAGAGGAATAGAATCCGTAGTTTTTACAGTAATATTTTCAATATCAACTACACTTTGTAAATAACCTTTGGCTTGAATCATATGTTCAAAACCATTTTCTAAGATTATTCGTCCACCTTTTTCATCGTTGTTTTTACTTATTGCATTTTTAACATCTTTGATGCTTAAATTATATTGAACTAATTTATCTTGATCTAGTGTAATCTCATAGTTTTTAATAAAACCACCAATAGATGCAATCTCACTAACACCATCAACACCAAGTAATGCATACTTATAATAATAGTCTTGTAAAGTTCGTAATTCATCTAAAGATTTTGTATCAGATTTTAAAGCATATTCATAAGCCCAACCAACACCAGTTGCATCTGGACCAATTGCTACATTTACACCTTGAGGGAAAGTACCTTGTAATTGAGATAATTGTTCTAGGATTCTATTTCTTGAATCATATAAATCAGTACCATCTTTAAAAATTATATATATTAATCCATTTTGAAAAGAACTCATCGCTCTTACTGTATCAATATTAGGTAAAGACATAAGATTTGAAATCAAAGGGTAAGATACTTGCTCTTCAATAGTTTTAGGACTCTGCCCTGCCCACTTAACTTGCACAATTACTTGAGGAGGAGATAAATCAGGTAAGGCATCTAATGCTGTATTCTTAACAGCCCAAATAGATGCAAAAGTTAAAATGATTACTGAAAATAGTATTAAGAACTTATTTCTTATACTATATGATATTATACTTTCAACCATTACTATTCCCTACCAATCATCATCAGAGTCAGAGTCATATAAGGCATTTGTAACAGCATCTGAATCTAATAAGAATAAAGCATTGTTTATAACTTTGTCACCTGCAGATAAACCATCTAGTATTTCATATTTATTCGTACTAATTCTTTTAGCTTCTACCTTTACAGGTTCAAACTCTTTTTCTGAGATTGGCTTAAATACAAAATGGTTACTTCCTTTACTCAATACTGCTGTTTTTGGTAAAGTTAACATTGTTTTATTAACAGATTTGATTTTAACACTTGCAAACATATTTGGATATATACTTAAGTCTTTATTATCAATTATAAATCTTACATCTACCGTTTTGTTTTTTTCATTTACCATAGGATAAATAAAATCTACTTTAGATTTTACAGCTTGTGTTAAACCATCTATATAAATATAAGCACTCATGTCTTTTTTAATAAAATTTAAATCTTTTTGATAAACCTGTGCTATAAACCATAATTTATTTATATCTGCTAATTGTAAAAGAAGTTTTCCTTTTTTAACTGCACTATTCTTATTAATATTCTTCTTTATCACTAAGGCATTAAGTGGAGATAAAACTTTGATGCCTGATATTGAACTTTTATTTCTTTTTATTTTATTAATCTCTTGTTTGTCTAGGTCTAATACTTTAAGTTTTTCTAGTGAACTTCTATAAAGATTCTTATTTATACTTCTTGATATTTGTATCTCTTTTTGTATACTTAATATTGTATCACTGTATACCGAAAATAAAGGCTCACCTTTTTTTACATACATTAAGTTTTTATCTGCATTTAGATTAGTTACAAAACCATCATACCTTGTAACGATATCTACAACATTTGATTCATCAATTTTTGTTTTTCCATAAAAACTTTTAGTAATACCAATTTTTTCTTCTTTTACTAATACTGTTTTTTTATTAAACAGTTGCTCTACTTCTATAATTTTTGCATCCATTACGCTAATTGTAAGAAGCGATAAAAAGGAAGCTTTTAAATACTTTATTATATTCATTATTTAACCTTTGCCATATAATATTTTGATTTTGAATAGTTTGAGAAATACTCTGTTAATTGATCATAAGATTTAAGTTCATAAGATATTAACTCATTTAGATTACGTATTGCCATTTGAGGTTTAATTCCTGAAAAGCTATTGTAATTCTCAATATTCTTTTGTATTTTTTGTTTTAAAGGAATAATAGTTTTATTAATTAATGAATAATTTGAATATGCATTATTAATATTATTTTGAAGAGAACGTAGTTCAATTTTAAAGTTCTGTTTAGTATCTTCTAAATTACTACTTTCTTCATTTGCTTTAATTTTTTGTTTTAAAGCTTTTACTTTTTCTGTTTTATATAAAGACAAGGGAATACTTACTGAGATATTTGCATAATCTTTAAACTTAGAATCTCTATTAAAATAGGCAACATTAACTTTTATATCGCCTTTCTCATTTTCAAGTTCTAATTTTGAAAGCTCATTAAATTTACGTATTTTTTCTTCTTGCATTCTTATCTTCGGATGATTTTGTATATCCATATTTAAAACTAGCTCTTCTATTTCTACGGAAGCATCAATAGTATCAATTTTTTCATACGAGATTTGTTCTAATTTTAAATATAGATTATTTATCATATTTTTTAGATTTTGTTTTTGAATTTGAACATTTGAATATGCTACTTTTGCATTTAGTATTTCATTTTGGCTTGATTTACCAAGTGAGTATAATGCTTGAGATAGTTTTTCTACCTTTTTTATATTTTTTTCATACTTACTTAAAAGTTTTAATTTTTTTTCTAAAATTAAAATATTATATGAAATCTCATATAATTTAGATTTTAGTATTAGTTTTTTATCTTCTAATTGTAAAGTAACAATATTCTTATCTTTTTGTGAGATTTCTTCTTTAATATCTAGCTTATTTCCAACAGGAATAACTTGAGAAAAACCAATATATTGTCCCTGCATTGCTTCTGCATCTCTTTTAAAAGGTTCATCAAAATGAATATCATTTACACCAAGTGTAAGAGTAGGATTCTTCCATTTTCTTGAAAGTTTAATATTCTCATCTGCAACATTTATTGAAGATTGAATACTTTTTAAGTTTTGATTATTTTTTAAAGCAGTATCTACTATTTCATCAAGACTTAATGCAAAGCTCGATGAAATTAAAAAAGATAGAGCTATTGCTATCTTTTTCATTAGATATTCACGCTTCCTCTAACAGTATGAATCTTTCCATCTTTAGATTTAAACTTTAAGTGATACTGCCATGTTCCACCCATTGCAAAATTAACCATCATTTTATATGAACCATCTACTAATTTAGCTTTTGCTTTGTATTCCATATATGGCATACCTGGCATTTCTGGCATAAATACCTTTATCTTTACTTTTGCATCTCTTACTTCATTTCCATCTTTACTTAATTGTACATAGATATCATTATTTCCAACAATAAGTGATTTTTCTGATGTTAATTTAACGTCATAGCCATTTTTTTCTCCCATTTGAGATAATGGTTCAGCATTTAAAATACCAACTGCTAACAACATTGTTAGAATTACTTTGAATAAATTTTTCATTTATATACTCCGTTTTTAAATTTTATGAGGGAATTGTATCGGTTTTATGTGGAGTGAGTGTGGAGTGATCCTCTCTTTAAAAAACGCTAGAAATGAAGAAAGAAAGTGGTACCTATATTTTTTTTAGATTGTACATCTATTTTGATATTATACTTAGCACAAATATGACTTACAATATTAAGACCTATTCCAAAACCACCCTGTTCTTTTGTGGCTCTATAGTATCTTTTATAAATATCATCTAGTTTATTTTTATCTATACCTATACCTGTATCTTCAATTGTAAAAGTTTTATTTTTTAAAGATATATTTATTTGTCCGCTTACTTTATTGTATTTTATTGCATTTGAAATTAGATTATTTATTACTCTTATTGCATCATCTTTATTTATAAAGTATTCAAAGTTTTCTAGTGATGTATTTATTTTAATTTTTTTCTTTGAAGCTAAGGGTTCAAGGTACTCTAACTGCTCTAAAATCAACTTATCTAAATCTATTTTTTCACTAGTTTTATTTTCATCATTTTTTTGTAAAAAAATATATGTTAGGTCTTTATATATTTCAGATACTCTTTTAGCACTTAATCTTACTCTTTGGATTTGTTTTTCGCTTAAACTTTCTTTTTCTGTTGACATTAAAATTGCTGTTATTGGAGTATTTAGCTCATGGGTTGTATCTCTAATAAAATTATTAAGTTTTTCTCTCTCTTCTTTTATTGGCTTTAAAAAAAGTTTTGCTAAATAAAAACCTGTTAGGGACACCATAGAGTATAAAAAAAGAAAAAAGAAAATGATATTTAAGATTAACTCTTCAACTTTTTCAAAATATACATTCTCTTCAATTGCAATATAATAAACATCTAAATGTCCAAGGGTTGATTTATCTATTAGTATAAAATGTTTTTTATCTTCTTGAATAATATCTTTTGAAAAATCTATTTTGGCATCAAGGTTTCCAAATATCTTTTCTTTCTTTTCATTGTAAAAAGATATCTTATACTCATTTGTATCTAATATTTCAGATCTATCAAAAGCAGTTTCTGTCATATGTGAAAAAATTATTTTTGATGAAATTTTTGAAACTACATTTTGCATATTTGATTTTGCTAAGTCAAAATATAATCTTTTTTCATTTTGAAAATAAAAAAAAGCAATAAGTAACATTAAGATAAGAGATGAACCTAAATACAGGCTAAGAAATCTAATAAAAGTTCTTTTTTCACTAAGCGTTAAATCGATAACCTACCCCTCTTGTATTTAAAATATAATCTTCTCCTAGTATCTTTCGTAGGTTTTTTATATATGTTCGAATAGTTGAGGCAAGGGGTGAGTCTTCATAAGCCCAAACATTTAAACTTAATTCTTCTATACTTACATTCTTGTTTTTATTTTTGATTAAATACAATAAAACTTCACACTCTTTTTGTGCAATATGAATCTCTTTATTATCTATTTGAATAAATAAGTTTTTGCTATCTAAAAATATATTTCTGGATAATTCTATTTTAGAAGTAGGAGAAATATTATGTAATCTTCTAATATTATTAATACGTAAATCTAACTCTTTTAATTCAAAGGGTTTTTTTATATAATCATCGCAACCGACACTAAAACCTACTTCAATATCTTCAAGCATATTTGCAGATGTTATAAAAATAGCTGGAGTCTTTATATCTTTACTTCTTATATCTTCTAATAACTCAAAACCAGAGATATTTGGAACATTTACATCTAAAAGTAGTAAGTCAAAAGTTTTGGAATAGATTTTTTCTTGAGCACTTTCACCATCAAAGGCACAAATAACTTCATGCTGATTTTCTTCTAAATGCTCGGAAATAATTTCATTTAAAATAATATCATCTTCCATTAATAGTATCTTCATGTTCTCTCCATAGTGAAGGGTTTAAGATAAAATATAGTAACCACTATAGGTACCCAGTGGCACCTATAATTAAGTCAGTTTTCTACTCTTTATTAAAGTTTTTCTCAATTGCTGTATTTAGTCTTGATTTTGTTTCATCAAAGCCTAAAACAGAGATAATATCATATACTGAAGGTGCTTGTGTTCCACCTGTTAATGCGATTCTAATAGGTTGGAATAATTGAGGGAACTTTAAACCATTTTCTTCAATAAATGGTTTTGTAATTGCTTCAACATTATCAACAGAATATAACTCATCTTTATTTTCTTCTAATAAAAGTAAATACTTATTTAACATCTCCATAGTACCTTCTTTTACAAATTTCTTACTTCCTTTAGCTTCATATGAAGTAGGAACTTCTAAAATTGTATTAACTGCTGTTTTTAATTCAATTAAAGTTTGTGCTCTTTGTTTTGCTAAATCTAAGATTTCAGTTTTTTTAGAATACTCATGAAGATCTAAATCAAAAGCTTTTAACTCTTCAACTAATCTATCATTTGAAACAGCTTTTATATATTCAGAGTTTAGCCATAAAAGTTTTTCAGCATTATATGAAGATGCAGATTTATTAATATTATTAGGGTCAAATAATTCTAGCATTTCTTCCATTGAAAATACTTCTTGATCGCCATTTGACCAACCAAGTCTAACTAAAAAGTTTAAAAGTGCTTCTGGTAAATAACCATCAGCTTTATATTGCATTACATCCATAGCACCATCTCTTTTAGATAGTTTTTTACCCTGTGGATTATTAATCATTGGCATATGATAGAATTTTGGAACATCAAAACCTAAAGCATTGTAGATTACAATTTGTTTAGGAGTATTTGAAAGGTGATCATCACCTCTTAAAACATCAGTCATTTCCATTAAATGGTCATCAATAGCAACAACAAAGTTATATATAGGCA
Source organism: uncultured Campylobacterales bacterium (assembly GCA_947503785.1). Lineage (GTDB taxonomy): Bacteria > Campylobacterota > Campylobacteria > Campylobacterales > Arcobacteraceae > Poseidonibacter. The sequence goes on from CANNFB010000002.1 coordinate 315,089, forward strand.
TTCCATTAGCTCGTGCTATTACAAAGTCATCTACTTGGTTTGCATCAAATTTCATAGAACCTTTTACACCATCTTCAAACTCAATGCTTCCACTTAATGGAGCTTTGATTCTAATAACTGGGTCAATTCCTGCAGGAATTTCTGGTAATACTTTACCCTCTTCCGGTCTCCAAGTACCATCATATCTTGGATTTTCTTTCGCTCGCTCTTGTGCAGCTCTTAAGGCATCAAGTTCATCTCTACTCATATAACACTTATAAGCTTTGCCCTCTTCTAAAAGTTGATTAATATATTTTTTATAAATATCAACTCTTTTTGATTGGTATTCAATTTCACAGTCACTTGGCATTCCAACCCAATCAAAAGCTTCTAAAATTGCTCTTACTGCATCTTCATTATTTCTAGCATTATCAGTATCTTCGATTCGAAGTTTAAACTCACCATTTGTTTTCTTAGCCCAAAGATAAGAATAAAGTGCAGTTCTAAGTCCTCCAATATGTAAATATCCTGTTGGACTTGGTGCAAATCTTGTAATTGCCATTGTTTATTTCTCCTCTTTCTTATTATATATGTAAAATCCTACGCCTGATACTATTGCTACTGTTGCAATAAAAATTAACATTGCTATTTCAAGTAAGCCCATTAGCATCCTTCTCTTTTAATTGTCCACAAGCAGCTGAGATATCAATACCTTTTGATTCTCTAATCGTACAAATAAGACCTCTATCATTTAAATAGTCTTTAAAATTAACCATATCAGCAACTTCTGGTCGCTCATAAGTAGTTCCAGGATATGGATTAAAGAAAATTAAATTTACTTTTGCATTTATACCATTTAATAGTTTAATTAACTTAGCAGCAGCTTCTAAACTGTCATTTTTACCTTTTATTACAAGGTATTCAAACATTACTTTTTTTCGTGTATCAACTGGAAACTTCTTAACTGCATCAATAATAGTTTGAATATTATAAGCTTTATTCATAGGAATTAATTCTGATCTTAACTCATCATCAACAGCATGTAATGAAATTGCTAATTGAATTCCTAAGTCAAACTCTCCTAATTTTTCAATTTTAGAAGCAACTCCTGAAGTTGAAACAGTTTGTCTTCTTTTATTAATTGATAAACCCTCTTCTTCAGAAAACACATTTACAGCACGAGTAAAGTTTTTAAAGTTATCTAAAGGCTCACCCATTCCCATATATACTATGTTTACAGATTTATTTGCTGGTATATCATTATCTCTTTTAATATTTACAATTTGTGCAATATATTCACCAACTGTAAGATTTCGTACAAAACCACCTTTTGCAGTTAGACAAAAAGTACATCCGACTTTACATCCGACTTGTGAAGAAACACATACAGTGTATTTTTCACTACGAACAATTACGCCTTCTTCATTTCTTTTCTTTTCTTTCATTAGTAAAAGTACTGCTTCAACAGTTAAATTATCTCTTAATTTAAAAAGATATTTAATACTTCCATCTGTACTTATTTCTTTTTTTAGAATACTCATCACATCAATAGGGTACTTTTCTTCTAAGTCTTCTTTTAATTCTTTTGGTATGTTTTTCATCTCATCGTATGAAGTTGCATACTGTTTATATAACCAGTTATATACTTGCTTTGCTCTAAATGATGGTTTTAAAGTTTCCTTTAATTCATCAAGTGAGAAGTCATATATTGAGGGTGTTCCTTCTTTTGCCATTACTTTTCCATTTCTTTTATTTATTATTTCTATTTATTTTATGATGTTTTTATCAAGTAAATATTCACTTAGTTTCTTCATTGCTTCTTTATGATTTCTTATAAAATCTTTATGAGCGTTTTTATTAGTATAATTTGTTACTATAAATATTCCAACTGCGGGTATATTAAATTCACGTGCAACTTGTAAAACAGAGAAATACTCCATATTTTCAATACCAATATCATATTTGCTATATTGTTCAGCTATTTTTTCATCTGTTGATATATAATTTGATGAGTTAACAATTGTGTCATTTCTTACCATTTTATTATCAGATTCTAAAATTTTATCTAAAGGTGTATATGAACTATTTGTTAAAAAAGAAAGCTCAATATTAGCAGCTTTACTAGATTCAATAATATCAAATATTTTATACTTACCATAAGAACCTGCACTTCCTATAAAAAGAAGAGAATCAGGTTTATTAACTAAACAAATTTTAGTTAGATTAATAGCAGATTCTATTAATCCGACACCTATTTCTTGTGCGTAAGAAAAAGTTTCATTTCTTCCTGCGCATACAATCATTTACATTCCAAAATAAAATTTGGTTCAATTTTAATCTCTTGATTAGAGTTTACAGGGGCTACATTTGAAACTCTTTTTGAAGAAAAAGATTCCATCTGCGTAGCTCTAATAAAGTGATTATTTGATTTATTTATATTTATACTTTTAACTGTACAATCTTTAGATAAAACCATTCTCAAAGATTTTGAATATTTTTCAATCCACCTCATTGCATCAATTCGTAATGTATCCAAACTATTATCATATAGTTTTGTACTTGTTATCCATGAAACATTTGATATTCTTAGCTTCACATTATTCTTATCTAGCTTTTTTTCAAGCTCAATTAAATCACTAATAAACTTATTTAAATTACTTGCATTTTTTGCTTTTATTGTGTATTTTAAATTTCCTACATAACCTAAAAATTTTTGAGTATTTTTAAAATAATGATATTTAGGACTTAATGTAAAATTACCTTGAGTTTTTTCAATCAATTTATTGCTTTTTATATAATCATTAAATTTTGCTATATTTTTATTTATAAAATTTTCAGAATCATTTTCTATACTAATATTTATATGTGTAGTCAAAAGATCTGGTGTTACAAGCTTCGTAAACTTTTTATTAAAGCTTAGTTCATAAGAGAATAGTGACATTGGTAAAAGTAGGGCAAGCAAAAATGTAAATAAAATTCTAGTTTTCATATTATATCCTTACAGGAATATTATTAGCTCTTAAATATCTTTTTAAATCCATAATATCTATTTCTTTAAAGTGAAAAATAGATGCAGCTAATGCAGCACTAGCTCCATGATCAAAAGCTTCTTTCATGTGTTCCATGGTACCAGCTCCTCCACTTGCAATCACTGGAATATCAATCATTGATGATATTTGCTCTGTAATATTAAGCTCAAACCCTGTCTTTGCACCATCTGTATCCATTGATGTAAGCAATATCTCACCAGCACCTCTATTGTATACTTCTTTTGCCCACTGTACAGCATCAAGTCCGGTATCTTCTCTACCACCTTTTACAAAAACGTGATAAGAGCCATCTTGTACTTTTTTAACATCAATTGCAGTAACAATACACTGTGAACCGAATCTTTTTGCACTTTCATTTATTAAATCAGGATTAGTAACAGCTGAGGAATTAATAGAAACTTTGTCACATCCAACATTTAATAACTTATAAATATCTTCAAGTTTTCTAATACCACCACCTACAGTAAGTGGAATAAAAACTTCTTTTGCAACTTCTTTTACAATATCAACAATTGTGCCTCTATTTTCATGACTTGCAGTAATATCTAAAAAAGTTATTTCGTCAGCACCTTCATTGTTGTATCTCTTTGCAACTTCTACAGGATCCCCTGCATCACGAAGTCCAACAAAGTTTATTCCTTTTACTACTCTTCCGTTATCAACATCTAAACAAGGTATAATTCTTTTTGCAAAACTACTCAAATAAATTCCTTAATTATTATTAGATATTATCTTATCTAAATGTAAGTTAAAAACAGTTATACTCCTTCCAATTATGGAAAATATAAAAGCAAAAAAACGATACGGTCAAAATTTTTTAAAAGATACTACGGTTTTGGATAAGATCATCCAATCGATGCCCAACAATAATAACTACCTGGTGGAAATTGGGCCTGGATTAGGTGATTTGACTAAAAATCTAGTCAAGTACAAAGAGATGACTGCTTATGAAGTAGATACTGATTTAATCAGTATTTTAGAGTCAAAATTTGCAATAGAAATAGAAGAGAATAGGCTAAAACTGATCCACACTGATGTTTTAGAAGCTTGGGATAAACAAGAAACTCTACATGATGGTAAATACGACTTAATCGCAAACTTACCATACTATATTGCAACGAATATTATATTAAGAGCATTTGAAGACGACAACTGTGAAAGTATCATAGTAATGATTCAAAAAGAAGTAGCTTTAAAATTCTCGGCAAAACCGAAGGATAAAGAATTCTCATCTTTAGGAGTAATTGCTGATTTAGTTTCAATTGAATCACGAATATTATTTGATGTTCCTCCTGAATCATTTGATCCACGACCAAAAGTTATGTCTTCAATACTTTATATTAGAAAAGATATGAATAAATCTATAGATAAAGATTTTAATAAATTTCTTAAGGCATGTTTTGTGCAGCCAAGAAAGAAATTATCAAAAAACCTTTCTTCTATTATAAGTAAAGATTTAGTATCTAAGTATTATGAAGAATTAGATCTTAATGATAATATAAGACCTCATGAAGTTAGTTCATCTTTGTATAGCCAATTGTATACAAAGGTAAAAGATGGAAGAAATTAAAAACGAAGAAATAAAACAAGAAGAAACTACTGTTAACACAGAAGCTGTTGCAAAGCCTGCTGAAAAAATTCAAGCAGAAGAAACGCAAAATAAGACACAAGAAGTAAAACAAGCAACTTCTGAAAAAGTACAAAGACCTAATCCTAATCAAAATAGGAAACCAAACCCTAATAAAAAACCAAAAGCAAAAGTACCTACTCAAATGACAGGTGAGGGTTGGATGAATGATTTAAAAAAAGGTCATTTAGTTAATGAAAAAATCCAAAAAGATAGATTAAATCCACACTATAAATTAAACTTAAATACATCTGCAAAAATGAGAATTACTCCATTAGGTGGATTAGGTGAAATTGGTGGAAATATGATGATTATTGAGACTGAAAAGTCTGCAATTATTGTTGATGTTGGTATGAACTTCCCTGATGAAACTATGCATGGTGTTGATATATTAATTCCTGACTTTACTTACTTAAGAGAAATCAAGCATAAAATTGAAGCAATTATTATTACTCATGGACATGAAGATCATATTGGTGCAATGCCTTATTTATTTAAAGAAATGCAATTCCCAGTATATGGAACTTCTTTACCATTAGAAATGATTGGTTCAAAGTTTGATGAACATAAAATGAGAGAATATAGAAAATTCTTTAGATGTATTGAAAAAAGAAAACCAATAAAAATTGGTGAATTTGAAGTAGAGTGGATGCATGTTACTCACTCAATTATAGATTCATCTGCAATTGCAGTAACAACTGAAGCTGGTACAATGATTCACACAGGTGACTTCAAAATTGACCATACTCCAATTGATGGATACCCTACAGATTTACATAGACTTGCATATTATGGAGAGAAAGGTGTTTTATTATTAACATCAGATTCAACAAATTCACATTCTCCAGGATTTACAAAAACTGAAAAAACTGTGGGACCTACATTTGATAAAATTTTTGCTACTGCAAAAGGTAGAGTTATTATGTCTACATTCTCATCAAATATTCACAGAGTTTATCAAGCAATTGATAGAGGAATTAATGCAGGTAGAAAAGTTTGTGTTATTGGTAGATCAATGGAAAAAAACTTAGATTTAGCAATGGGTCTTGGATATGTTAAATTTCCAAAAGATTGTTTTATTGACGCACATGAAGTTAATAAATATAAAGATGAAGAAGTTCTAATTGTAACAACTGGTTCTCAAGGTGAACCAATGTCAGCACTTTTTAGAATGGCTATTCATGAGCATAGACATATTAAAATCAAGCCATCAGATCAAATTGTATTATCTTCAAAAGCAATTCCTGGAAATGAAGCAAGTGTATCTGGAGTTATGAATCACCTGTTAAAAGCAGGAGCAAAAGTAGCGTATAAAGATTATCCAGATATTCATGTATCAGGACACGCAGCTCAAGAAGAGCAAAAACTAATGTTAAGATTAGTTAAACCTAAATTTTTTATGCCAGTTCACGGTGAATATAATCATGCATTAAAACATGGTCAAACTGGTATGGATTGTGGAGTATTAGAGCGAAACTTATATATCATGAATGCTGGTGAACAAATTGAAGTAACTCCAAAATACATGAAAAAAGTAAAAACTGTTAAATCAGGAAAAGTATATATTGATAATCAATTAAATCATAAAATTTCAGATGATATTGTTATGGATAGACAAACAATGGCAAATGAAGGTGTTGTAATGATTGTTGCTCAAATTAATCAAGACGATAGAACATTAGCACAAAAACCAAAAGTTACATCATTTGGTTTAGTTCCTGATAAACAAGATAAATTCTTTGCAAAAGAAATTGAAGATTTACTTGCAACATTCTTAGCAAATGTAAAACCAGGTATTTTCCAAAACTCTAGAATGCTAGAAGATGAATTAAGAAAAGTTGTTAGAAAACACTGTATTAGAAAATATAAAAAATACCCAATGATTGTACCTACTATATTTGTACAATAAGGAGTTATAATGGATTTTAAAAAAATAGTTAAAGATCTTCTGTTAACAGAAGCTAAGGAATTAGAAAAAGCAGCGCAGAAGATATCTTTTGATATAGAAAAAGCTATTGATTTAATTATGAATTCAAAAGGTAAACTTATTATTACAGGTGTTGGTAAATCAGGACTTGTAGGAACAAAAATTGCAGCAACACTTGCAAGTACAGGAACAAGTTCATTTTTCCTTCATCCTACAGAAGCTATGCATGGTGATTTAGGAATGATTGGAAAAGATGATATTGTTCTTGGTATTTCATACTCAGGGGAGAGCGAAGAATTAGTTCAAATTCTTCCTCATCTTAAAAGATTCAATATTCCATTAATTGCAATGGCTAGAAATGAAAATTCAACATTAGCAAAATATTCAGATGTATTTATTAATATAAATGTTGAAAAAGAGGGTTGTCCTTTAGATGTTGCCCCAATGTCATCAACAACTCTTACAATGGCAATGGGTGATGCTTTAGCTGTTTGCTTAATGAAAAAAAGAGACTTTCAAAAAGTAGATTTTGCATCATTTCATCCTGGGGGGAGTTTAGGTAAACAACTATTTATTAAAGTAGATGATTTACTAAGACGTGAAAATCTTCCTACCGTTTCACGTGAAACAAAACTTAAAGATGCAATTTTACAAATGAGTGAAGGTAGACTTGGAAGTGTAATCATTACTGATGATGATAATAAAGTTGTTGGATTATTAAGTGATGGAGATTTAAGAAGAGCTTTAATGAAAGATGATTTTACAATTGATTGTAAAGTAGAAGCATTAGCTTCAAAGAATCCTAAAATGTTAAAGAATAAAGATTTATTAGCAAGTGATGCCTTGCAAGTAATTGAAGACTATAAAATACAATTATTGATTGTAACAGATGAAGAAGATAGACTAATTGGTGTTCTTCACATACATGATTTGATAGAAGCTGGTATAAAATAATGAAAAAAGACGTAGAAGAGTTTGAAGAGACAAGATTAAATAAATTCTTATCTCACAATAGTAAATACTCAAGAAGAGAAGCTGATAGATTAATAGAAGAGGGTAAAGTAAAAGTTAATGGTAAAGTAGTTGATAATTTAGCAACTAAAGTAACTATTAATGATGAAGTACATATCAATAAAACTTTAATCAAAGAAGATAAAAATAAAATGCCTACGGTTATTATTTATAATAAACCAAAAGGTGAAATAGTATCTAAAAAGGACCCACAAGGTCGAAAAACAATTTATGATTCACTAGATAAAAGGTATCAACACTTTATGTCTGTAGGACGTTTAGACTATGCGAGTGAAGGTTTATTACTATTATCTGATTCTGTTAAAATAGTAGATGCTTTAATGCACTCAAACTTAGAAAGAATCTATAAGATAAAAGTAAATGGTTCAATTGGACCAAAAGTAGAATCTGCAATGATGCAAGGTTTAGAACTTGAAGATGCTACCGATGGTGCGTTTAAAACTAATAAAATTAAATCAATGACATTTGCACCTTTTATAGGTTATAGTATTCAGTCTAATAATGAAAACTTTTCTAAAATTAAAGTATCAATTGTTGAAGGTAAAAATAGAGAATTAAGAAGATTCTTTGCTCACTTTGGACTTGATATTTTAGATTTAAAAAGATATGAATTTGGTGGAATTTCACTAAATAATTTACCAACAGGTAAAAGTAGATTTCTTTCAAAAGAGGAATACAAAAACTTAAGAAGCTTTTTAAATGAAAGTGAAGATGACAGATCTTTCTAACAAACTTAGACCAACAAACTTAGAAAATTTTGTTGGTCAATCTCATATAATCTCAAAAGATAAAGCCCTTTATAAACTAATCAAAAAAAGAGATATTCCCCATTTGTTTTTTTATGGAAAACCAGGAACTGGAAAAACTACCTTAGCTAAAATTATAGCTCGTGAAATAGATACAGATTATTACTATTTTAATGCCACAAGTATTAAAGTTGAAGATTTACGTAAAGTATTTGATAGATATAAAAATGCTTTAATTAAACCTTTAATCTTTATAGATGAAGTACATAGACTTTCAAAAAATCAACAAGAAGTTTTACTACCTATAATGGAAAATTATGATGCAACAATTATTGGTGCTAGTACTGAAAATCCATTTTTTACTTTAACAAATGCAATTCGTTCTAGATCTTTTCTTTATGAGTTTAAAGCTTTTACAAAAGAAGAAATGCAAAAAATTCTATCAATTGCTTTAAATGATATTGATGTAAATATAAGTAAAGATGCTAAAGAACACTTAATACATTCAAGTTCAGGTGATGCTAGAGCTATGCTTACACTATTAAACTTTGCATATAAAGTATCAAAAGATATTGATATTACTTTAGTAAAAGAGCTAAGAGAAAATGTAATAGGAGATGGAGTGTCATCTTCTGATACTCATTATGATTTAGCAAGTGCAATGATAAAATCTATGAGAGGTTCAAATGTTGATGCAGCTTTATATTATATGAGTAGATTAATAAATGCAGGAGAGAGTGTAGATTTTATTACGAGACGACTTGTTATTTTCGCAAGTGAAGATATTGGTAATGCAAATCCACATGCTTTTAATTTAAGTGTGAATACAATGACAGCTTGTAATAAAATAGGTTATCCAGAATCAAGAATCATCTTAGCACAATGCATAATCTATCTAACTTCATCGCCAAAATCTAATAGTGCTTATAAGGCTATCAATAAAGCTCTACAAGACATAAAAGAAGGTATGCTACTCAATATACCAAAACATTTAGATTCGCAGCATATAGGCTATCTATATCCACATGATTTTGGTGGATATGTTGAACAAGAGTATTTAGAAAAAGATTTAAAGTTTTATGAAAGTAAAAATATTGGATATGAAAAAACTTTAAATGAATGGCTTAAGAAAATCAAACACGAGGACTAACAATGGAATACTACACTTGGATATTAACTTTTCACGTAATGGCATTTATGTCATGGATGGCAATGCTTTTTTATCAGCCAAGACTTTATGTTTATCATACAGAATACAAGGATAAACCAGATTTTGTAGAAGTTGTAAAAATCCAAGAATATAAAATGTACAAATATATTGGTGTTCCTGCTATGTGGGCAACAATATTAAGTGGTGCAGTAATGCTATATCTGAATCCATATTTACTTTCTAGTGAAGCTGGAGGGTGGATGCATGCAAAACTCTTATTTGCTTTTTTATTAGTAATTTATTCTTATTCACTTGGATATTATATGAAGCAATTAGAGCAGGGGACTTGCACAAAATCTGGAAATTTCTTCAGAGCATATAATGAAGTTCCAACTGTACTATCTCTTTTAATTGTAGGGTATGTAATAACAAAAACATTCTCAATTTTATTTACTGTTATTACTTTATTGTTTGGAGCATTTTTAGTTTACAAAGTATTAAAACAAAAACCTAAAAATAGTAAAAACTCAATAATAGGGAAAGAGGCATAATGATTTTTGAGAAACACTATGTTTTAGATACAAACATATTATTAGAAGATGCAACGAATATTTTTAAACTATCACAAGATAATAAAAACTTAATTATCTTACCAGAAACAGTTTTAGATGAAATAGATAGCAAAAAGTCTGGTTTTGATGAAATCAATTTTCAAGCAAGAGAGTTTGCAAGAATCTTAGAAAATTCTGAAATAAAAGAATCTATTTCAAAAGATGGTTATAAAATTATTAGACTTGAAATACAAAATCTTCAGAAAGCTATTATAGATATAATTTCAAAAGATGAATATAATATAAATACAAAGAACGTATCTTTAAATATAATTAATGATAGAAAAATACTAGAGATTGCAAGTTTTTCAAAAGATTATTATAAAAGAAGTATAGAATTTCTTTCCCTTGACATCATGGCGCGAACAAGAGCTGTATCACTTGATATAAAAACTACATCACTTCTTGGTTCAAATAAAGATGACTTTAAATATGAGTTTATAAAAGATATAGAAATAAATTTTGAGGACTTAGAAGATTTTGATAATAAAGAAATAGCTTTATTTGATAAAGAATATAAACCTTATAATTATTCGTATTGTTTTAAAGTAAAAGATTCAGATCAAGTAGTTTTAGCAAATATTCAAAACAAAAGAATCAAAGTTTTAGATGAAATTGAAATAAGAAATCAAATAATTACTCCCTTAAATAAAGAGCAACTATTTTTTTCAAATGCAATAATCTCACATATTTACAACGTACTTATAGTTGAAGCAAAAGCAGGTTCTGGTAAAACTTTACTTGCTTTAAGTGGAGCACTAAAACTAGTAAGACAAAAAAAATACCAAAAAATTATCTATATTAGAAACTCAATTGAGTCATTAGATAAGGGTGAAGATATTGGATACCTACCAGGTTTTGAGGAAAAATTTAAAATATACAATCACCCACTAATGGATAGTTTAGAATACATTATAAGAAGTGAATATAAAAAGAGAAACTCAAAAAAGAATATTGAGAATATTCCAGAACTTGATGATAGTGAAGTTACAACAAGAGTTGAGCAAATGATACAAAACTATAGTATTGAGACTATGTGGGTAGGGGAGATGAGAGGAAGAACTATTTCTAACTCATTTATCATAATTGACGAAGCACAAAATATGTCTAATAAAACAATGCAAATGGTACTATCAAGAATTGACAATACTTCAAAAGTTGTAATATTAGGTTCAAATAAACAAATAGATAATTTCTACGTAAATAAATATACTAATTCACTAACAACACTTTTAAAATCTACAAAAAACGAAAGTACCTTAGTAAATACATTCGCAATAAAATTACAAAAAGTATTAAGAGGTCCAATTACTGAGTGGGCTGAATTAATATTTTCTAAATAATACTTCACACATATAATTACATATAAATTTTATGTAATTATATGCTTAGATACACTACATCAATACTTAATAGTAAATATAAATTTGAATAAATCATTCTACATATTATTAAAATACTTTTTATTTTGTGTTATAATACATATTATAATACGTATAGGAGTTACGATGGATTTACTACAATACAGATCAAATGAAATGTTTTCTTCAACAGAGTTAATCAGAAAAAGTAAAATGGTTTTTGATAAAATATCTAAAAAAGAGATAGAAAAAGCTGTAATCTTACGAGATGGAAAACCTAGTTTTATGCTTATGGATTTTAAAAAGTATGAAGAATTAATAAGTGAATATATACAATTAAAAGAAAAAGTTAAATCAAAACCTACCGCTGTTAAAAAAGATATTGACAATAAAATAGACCCTCATGAAAATGAAAACTATGAAGAAAATATTCAAGATATAAAAGAAGAGAATTTTGATGAAATAAATAGCCATGATTTAGAAGATGCACTTGCTCAAATTGAACAGTTAGATCTAGAATTACAAAAGAAACCTGTTATTCAAAAAGAAGAGCAACTAAAAGATTTTTGGGAATAACATGTATGATGTATTAATTATAGGCTCAGGAGCATCAGGATTAACTGCTGCTTTAAATGCTAAGCAAAATGGATCTACTGTTGCAATTCTTTCAAAAACTTATCCAACTCACTCACAAACTGTTCAAGCTCAAGGCGGTATAAATGCAGTTTTATATGAAGATGATGATAGTGTTGATATTCATACTAATGACACATATAAAGCATCCAGAGGGCTAGCAAATAAAGAGAATATAAACTTCATGTGTAAAAATGCTAAAGACACTATTTTATGGCTTGATAAAATTGGTGTCCCTTTTACAAAAAATGATAATAGTAAAATTTCACAAAGAAAATTTGGTGGAACAAAGAAAATAAGAACTTGCTATTCAAGTGATTATACAGGTTTAAAAATTGTTCATACTTTATTTGATCAGTGTATTAAAAATGATGTTGAATTTATAAATGAACATATTTTGCTAGATTTAATCATTGAAGATAATATATGCTTAGGAGTAATTGCTTTTGATATTATTGAAGGTATAGTAAAAGAGTTTAGAGCAAAAAGTACAATTCTAGCTAGTGGTGGTTATGCTGGAATTTACACTAACTTTACAACTAATTCATTTTCAAATACTGCTGATGGCTTAGCTATTTCTCTAAATTCAGGGGTAAATCTATCTAATATAGAGTTTGTACAGTTTCATCCAACAGCACTTGTTAATAGTAATATACTTGTAAGTGAAAGTGCTAGAGGTGAGGGTGGCTATTTACTAAATCAAAAGCAAGAACGATTTATAGATGAATTAAAACCAAGAGATGAAGTTGCACGAGCTATATATCAAAAGATTAAAGCCAATGAAAAAGTATATTTAGATTTAAGACACTTAGGACTTGAAAAAATAAACACTGTTATACCTCAAGAAAGAAGATTAGCTTTAGAGTTTTCAGGTGTTAAAATTGAAGAAGAACTTTTACCTATAAATCCAGCAGCTCATTATTCCATGGGTGGAGTAAAAACAGATATTAACTCAAATACGAATATAAACTCTTTATATGCTTGTGGTGAAGTTGCGCAAACTTCAATTCATGGAGCAAATAGGCTTGGTGGGAACTCACTGCTAGAAATAGTTACTTTTGGAAAAGTTGCTGGAATAAATGCATCAAATAATGCTCAAGATATAAAGAGTATATTAGAAAAAGAAAGTACTGAATTTTATAAACAAAAAGAATATATAAAAGAGATATACACTTATACAAATGAAATTAATTTTTATAAAAGTAAAGAATATTTAGGAAAACTATTTTTTGACAATGTAGGTCTTTTTAGAAATGAGGAGAATTTACAATTTGCAATAAATGAGCTAGAAGAGATAAAGAGTAAAATTCCTAAGATGGGAGTTTTAGATAAATCAATAGAGTATAATAAAAACTTAGTAGAGTTTCTTGAGTTTTTAAATATGATAGAAATTGCTGAAGTAATTGCAAAAACTGCACAAAATAGAAAAGAAAGTCGAGGGGCGCATTATAGAGATGATTACCCCCAAGAGTTAAAGTTATATCAAAAGAACTCTCTTATAAAAAAAGTTAATAATAAATTAGTTCTATCTTTTGAGGATGTATCATGAATATAAATATAAAAAGATTTAATAAACAAAATCATGAAAATCAAATTACTAGTACTTTTTCTATTTCTAAAACAAATTTATTACAAGCACTTACAGAAATAAAAAATACAAGTGATGCAAGTTTAACTTTTAGATGTGGATGTAAAAGTGGCGTTTGTGGTTCATGTGCTGTTAGAGTAAATGGAGTTGAAGTACTAGCTTGTAAAACTGTATTAATAGAGAATGATTTAATTGAACCTTTGAAAAACAGAGAAGTTATAAAAGATTTAGTTGTAGATGTTTCACATGAAACATTGTTAATAAAAAATTCTAACGCATTCTTAAAAGATAATAGTGAGCTTGAAATATCACAAAATGATGTAAAACTAATAGATACTCAAAGTAATTGTATACTTTGTAATGCTTGTTATAGTTCATGTCCTGTTTATGAAGTAAATAAAGAGTTTCTAGGCCCTTTTGCACTAACAAGAGCATTAAGATATGCAAATGATAAAAAAGTCTTAGATAACGCTGCTATAATAGATTCTATTCAAGATAAAGGGATATGGGATTGTACTTTATGTAGTGCTTGTACTTTTGTATGCCCACAAGGAATTGATCCAAAAGCTGATATTTTACAATTACAAAATATTTCTGTTCAAAAAGGATATGAAAATCCTAACTTTTCGAACTTTAATTCAGGAATGGATTTTGGAATGCAGGATATGGGATTTGACCCAAATGCAGGATTTTAATTAAGAGCTTATATGCTCTTAATTAATTTTTTAATTGAATATTACAGATTATCTTTTAAGTATAAGTAATCAGACATTTTTGTCCACTCTCTAACTTTTTTCATATAAGCATCTTGTGAATCTAGAACCTCTTTTAACATAGGACTTTTATTCCCCATTTCAATTCGTAATTCATTATTAGCTTTTTTCATAGCATTCATAACAGGAGTTGGAAAAGTTTTAATTTTAATATTTGGCTTCTCTTTTTTCATCTTATCCCAAGCTTGTGCACTCATATCATAATGTTGAATATACATATCATACGCAGATACTCTCATTGCAACAATCATAATTTGCTGTAAATCTTTCGGTAATTTATTAAACTTCTTTTTATTTATTAAAAATTGCATTTCAGACGCTGGCTCATGCCAACCTGTATAGTAATATGGTGCGATCTTATGGAATCCCATTTTAATATCCATTGCAGGCCCAACCCATTCTAATGCATCGATACTATTTCTTTCTAGTGATGTATATAATTCACCTGGTGCAATATTTGTAACTTGAACTCCAAGTTTAGCCATGATCTCACCTGCAAAACCAGGGATTCTCATTTTTAAGCCTTTTAAGTCATCAAGTGTTTTTATTTCATTTCTAAACCATCCACCCATTTGTACGCCAGTACTTCCTCCAGGAAAAGATAAAACTCCATGTTTAGAATAAACTTTTTGCATCAACTCTAAACCACCGCCATGATAAAACCATGCATATTGTTCAGGAGCAGTTAAACCAAAAGGCATAGATGTAAAAGGTAAAGTATTTATATCTTTACCTTTCCAATAATAAGATGCACTATGACCCATATCATATTGTCCACCTTTAACCATATCAAGAATTCCTAAAGGAGCTTTATGTTTATTAGAAGAATCAACTCTAATTTTAAGTCTACCATTTGACATCTCTTCTGCAAGTTTTGCCATATTTGTAGCAGCGTCAATTAAGGGAGTAGTAGTTTTACCCCAAGTAGTTGCCATCTTTAATTTATATACTTTTTCTTTTGCATTAAGGCTCATGCTCATTGCAATTAAAAGAACAGAGGTAACTCCAAGTTTACCAATCATTTTTTTCATTTCTTTTCCTTTTTTAAAATAAGATTTTTAATTTTCTTTTTCTTTTCCCAACCAAGTTTTTTTAATTCAGGTTCATCAAAAAACTCTTTTGTATATCCAAAACATAAATATGCAATAAATTTATAATCTTCTTTTTTGATATCAAAGATTTTGTTTATCTTTTTTGGCTTTAAAATAGAAACCCAACCCATTCCTATATTTAAAGCTCGTGCAGTTAGCCACATATTTAAAATTGCACATACAACAGAATATTCTCCTGTTCTTTTCATATATGTTTGCCCTAGAATATCACTCTTACTTTTTTCATAATATACAGCAATATTAATATTTGATTCTTTAATTCCTTCAAGTTTTAATGAATTATATTGTTTTCTATTTTCAAATTTTTTCTTACTTTTATCATAAGATTTTTTAAAATGCTCGTAAACAAGTTCTTTCTTTTCTTCATCAACAATTACAAAACGCCAAGGTTGAGAATATCCAACCGAGGGTGCATTTTGTGCAGAGTTTAAAATTTTAAAAAGTTTTTTTTGTGATATTTTTTTATTGATAAAATTATTACCTCTAACATCACGTCTTGAAGTAATAATTTTATCTAATGTAGTTTGATCTTTTTTTGTAAAAATCATTTATATTGAAAAGTCGTGTAAGTCTTTGAATAAAAAAGCTTCAATAATCTCATCAATACTTTTTTGACTAGGTGCCACTAAAGCAATTATCCCTTCATCCATAAATGGCCAAACATACTCTTGGTCATTTATAACAACTACTGCATCAATCCATTCTAATATATCTTCTCTTCTGTCTACAAATTCAATGCTCGCTATTTTACCGCCATCTAATTTTATAAAAGCCCAAGATTTATTTTCTTCAATTGAAGCAATAACACATTCATCTCTAGAAGTTGAATCAACTGGTATTAATACTGTCATATAGTCCTCTTTAAAATATTATAAGTTATATAAGTTTTGATTTTACACTTTTGTTTCTTAAGAAATATACTCTTTCTTAAACCATAAAGAAAATATAAATAAAGAATAAAAGTGTTGCTTGAACTTTCTTTTTAAGGATAATTCATATATATGCCTTATATACGTTTCATTAAATAAATTAGTTGTATTATTTACATCAATTACTAGTTCCAGCATAGATTTTCCATATTCTTCATTTAACCATTCATTAAAAGGAGAGTTAAAACCTTTTTTTGTTCTATTTATAATAGTTTCAGGGATATATTTTGCTGCAATTTGTTTTAGTAAATGTTTATTTGTATTACCAACTTTTATTGATGACTCAACAGAAAACATATAATTAACTAAATTAAAATCTAAAAAGGGAGTTCGAACTTCAAGAGAATTTCTCATAGAAATTCTATCAACTTTTGACAAAAGAGATTCTCCAAGCCAAATTTTTAAATCAATATAACTCATCCAGTCAACTGGGTCATTTTTTGGTTTTTCAGCTTTATAAGAGGGAACCTTCGTAAAAAGTTTTTTTCTTTGAATGTCAGTATAAATCTCTCCAAAAGAATTATATAAAGTTTGTTTTTTTACAATTCGTCGTAAGTACTCACTCTCTTTAGTATTGTTTTGTAAAGCAGAAATTATAGTGTTTAAAAACTCGTTTTGCCCACTTGATAATGTCTTTTCAAACTCATAATATTTTAAAAACTTAGAATAGTTATCATAACCTAAAAAAATCTCATCACTTCCTTCACCTGATAAAACAGTTTTAATTCCACTTTGATGAATTCTTTGAGATAGAATATTTAAAGGAATTGCAGCGCTATCTCCATGTGGTTCTTCTAAGGCATCTAATGTATCATGGAAGTTATCTATATACTCTTTTTTACCAATAATAACTGGATGATGATTTGAATTAATATGTTTTGCAGTTATTTGTGCATAATCTAACTCACAATAGTTTTTATATTCATCGTAACCAACAGAGAAAGTATTGATTCTTTTTCCTGATATTTTTGTATAAAGGGCAGATATTAGTGAGCTATCAATTCCCCCACTTAAAAGTGAAGCTACTTCAACATCTCCTACTAATCTGCTTTCTACACTTTTAAATAAAAGCTCTTCTATATCTTTTAGAGCAGTTGGTTCATCTTTAATTTTTTTATAGGTATTTATTTTATAAAATCGTTTTTTTACTAATTCATTTGACTTTGTTGGCTCATAAGTAAAATACGTTGCAGCTTCCAGTTTTAATATATTTTGATAAAAAGTATCTTCCCCATAAGAAACAAAATATTGTAAGTACTTATTTACAGCTACTTTATTTAAATTTGGTTTCTTATCAAGTAGTTTTAAAATAGATTTTATAGAAGAAGAAAAGATAAACTTATTATCTTTAAAATAGTAAAAAAATGGTTTCTTGCCATATCTATCTCTTGCACAAAAATACTTTTCTTTTTTCATATCATAGATACAAAATGAAAACATACCATTTAATTTATTTAAAAAGTCTGTTTGATATTTTTGATAAAGTCTAATCAAAACTTCAGTATCCGAAGCTGTTTTACACTCTAGTTGCTCATCAATTATTAGCTGTTTATAGTTATATATTTCACCATTAAAAACAATTAAAATATCATCATAAACCATAGGCTGATTTGCTTCTTCATCTAAGTCAATAATTGCAAGCCGTGTATGACCAAACTCTTTATTTTCAACTTTTACACTTTTTTGATGGTCTGGACCTCTATTGTTTAAAACCTCTAAAGAAGAAGCAAAGTTATTTGATAAAAAATTTGTACCTAAAATTCCACACATAATAAAACCTACTTAATAAAATATTCAATGATTTGAATATAAGGATATAAGAAAAAAACAAAGATAATAGATGATATTAAAATAGAAGCTGTAATATCATAGGGTTTACAGTTATATAAAGCAGCTAAATTCACATTATTAACAGCAAGTGGTACCATTAGTTCCATAATTAAAATAGAGGCTACATAAGCGTTTAAATCAGTAAAAACTAAAATTACGAAAATTCCAAATAATGGTAAGAAAATATGTTTAACAAAGCTTATATGTAAAGATGCATACCAAGGCATTGCCTTTATTTTTATTTTTGATAAATACATCCCAAAAATTAGTAATTGGATTACCATAGATGCATAAGCACCCATTTCTAAAGCAGTATAAATATTTTTATTTATTCCTACTTCAGAATAATTTACCAATAAAGCTAACAAAGCAAACCAAATTCCAGGTATTTTTAAAATTGAAAAGATTGCTTCTTTTAATGAGAATTGCTCTCTTGCAAAAAAATAAACTGAAAAGATATAAATAAATAAAATATTCGCAATATTAATTATACTTGTATAAGGAACAGAGGCAATACCAAAAAGTGCAATTCCTAAAGGAATCCCAAGGTTACCGGTATTTCCTACTAATGAAGTTGCTAAATAGATTGATTGATCTTGTCTTGTTTTAAATATCTTTTTATTAATAAGAAGTAATATAATTAAAGCAATTAAAACAACTGCTAAATAGACAAGTGGAGAAGCTATAAAGGCATAATCAATAGGAGCTTTTGTTAATCCCCAAAATATTAATATAGGTTGAAAAAAATACAAAGATAAGAGAACTAATGTTCTTTCATTAATTTCTCCATCAAAGATTTTCTTAGCTACAAAGCCTATTAAAATAAAAAAATAAATTGGTAGAACAGATAAAATAGCTTCGATTATAAAATTCCTATTTTTTTTGTGATTTTATCATAAAGTAATAAAATCTTTCAGATAGAATAAAGGAAAGAGGATTTACGCTTAAGTAGAAAACCTACTTAAGCCATTACACCTTTTATCATAAAGAACACAGCAGCTGATAACATTGCAGCAGCAGGAACAGTTATAACCCATGCAGCAATGATTTTTTTAACTGCATCTCTTTTTACATATTTAATACTTTTTGCTTCTTTAACATCTTTTTTCTCTTGTTTAACAATCTCTTGCTTCTCTTCAATACCTTTATAAAGTTCAACAATTCTTACATAATTAGTTTTTGATTTAGATTCTATTTTTTCTAATTCATCAAGCTCTTTAGTCATAGAATCTAACTCTTTTTTATGTTTTTTAAACTTTTTTCTTAAGCCTTGCAAAAATCTTGTTTCGTTTGAATCTAGATATTCTCTTAAAAAACCAACTCCAAATACTCCACCAACTGCAATATGAGTTGAAGAAACAGGAAGTCCTAATTGAGAAGCAATAATAACAGTAATAGATGCTGCCATTGCAATAGCATAAGCTCTCATTTGGTCTAATTCTGTTATTTCTGAACCAACAGTTTTAATAAGTTTTGGACCATATAAAGCAAGTCCAACTGCAATTCCTAAAGCTCCAACTGCCATTACCCAAAAAGGAATAGCAACTTTTGAAGAAACTCCAGAATTCATAACTGCATCATTAATAGCAGCTAATGGTCCAATTGCATTTGCAACATCATTTGCACCATGTGCAAATGATAAAAGTGCAGCTGCAAAAATTAAAGGTACTGTAAATAATCTATTTACACCAACTCTTGAATTTTCTAATTTACTAGCAGCTTTTGCTATTAATGGCTTTACAAGAACATAAGCAATCACAGCAATTACTAATGCAATTCCAGCAGCTGTAAAAAATTCTAATTTAATTAATCTTTTAAAACCTTTTAAAATAAGATAAGTAGAAAATGCCCAAGTCATAACTGCAATTAAATAAGGAACAATAATCTTTGCTGAAGAAACCATATCTTTTTTATAAACAATCTTAGTTTTTATAAAATAAAGAAAAGCAGCGGCGATTATACCACCTAGAAGAGGTGAAATAACCCAAGAAGAAGCAATTTTTCCCATTGTTCCCCAATCAACAATTCCAAATCCTGCAGCAGCAATACCTGCACCCATAACACCACCAACGATTGAGTGAGTAGTTGAAACAGGAGCTCCTATAGATGTAGCAAAATTAAGCCAAAGTGCTGCAGATAATAAAGCAGCCGTCATAGCCCAAATAAATATTTGAGGATCGGAGATTAACTCAGGATTAATAATCCCTTTTTTAATAGTATTTACAACATCACCACCTGCAACAAAAGCACCTAGAGCTTCAAATGTTGCAGCAATTATAATTGCCCACATCATTGTCATAGCTTTTGAACCAACAGCAGGTCCAACATTATTTGCAACATCATTTGCACCAATATTCATAGCCATATAAGCCCCAAATACTGCACCTATAACTAAAAATGTATTGTTTGGTACATCACCGTGTGAATTGTATGACCATAAAAATACAACTACTATAAAAAGTAAAGCAAGTGAAAGTTTAGCAAAGCTTGAAACTGTTTTTTCAGTAGCTTTATCTAGTGTGTCGAAAGTTTTAATATCCAAAGGAAGCCTTTTGTAACCATTTTGTAATTTTAAATGGCTAGCATTTTAGTAGAAAGTCCCTTATTAAAACTTTAATAAAGCTTAATCTAATTATAGATAACCTATGTAAAATATAAGAAATATCTATAAAATATGACTAAAGAATTTTCAAATTTGACAATAAAACAAACTAAAAAGAAAAGGAATTTATAAAAATATTGTAAAAATTACAAGAATAATAAGAAGTAAGATAATATAGAATGAAATTTATTATATGTTTAGAAACGAGTTACTGTAGTTAAAATTAAAAAAATGATAGAAAGAAGAGAATTTAACCTCTACTTCTATTTCTATCACCACTTGGTCTACCTTCTGATCTACCACCAGAACGACTATCAGGTCTTCCACCGCCAGATCTACCATCACGATTTCCACCAGAACGACCATCTGATCTACCACCAGATCTTCCGTCTGATCTTCCACCAGAACGACCATCAGATCTTCCACCACCAGATCTTCCACCTCGGTTTCCGCCTCGGTATCCACCACCTCGACCACCTCTATGACCTCTATCATCTCCACCGCCTCTTTGAGCGTTTTCAATTAATCTTTTGATGTCACTTTCAGTTTTACCAATAGTATTGTTACCTTTTACGTAAGTAGAAGAAGCAACCATTGAAGCTAATTTGAATGCAATTGTAGAAATATCAAACTCTTCTTTTAATTCTTCAACTAATTCTAAAGCATAATCTTTAATATCTTGCTCAGAAATTTTACCTTTTAAATCTGCAACTTTTTTAACTTTAACAGAATCAATATCTGGAACTATCTTACCTTCAAGTTTAGTACCAATATTTTTTTCAATTTTTTGAAGCATTCTAAATTCGTGAGGTGTTACAATTGAAACTGCAGAACCTTCTTTTCCTGCTCTACCAGTTCTACCAATTCTGTGTACATAAGACTCAGAATCAAATGGTAAGTGGTAGTTAAATACGTGAGAAACATCATTTACATCAAGTCCACGTGCAGCAACATCTGTAGCAATTAAGATTTCTAATTTAGATGATTTGAATGCTCTAATACATTCTTCTCTTTGTCTTTGCTCCATATCACCATGAAGACCTTTAGCCATAAATCCTTGAGAAACTAAGAAAGTAGATAATCTATCAACTTCTTTTTTTGTTCTACAGAAAATAATTGATTTTGTAGGATTTTTAAAATCGTATAATCTAATTAAAGCATCATCTCTTTCTCTTTCATCAACAACATAATAAGTTTGTTTAATCATAGAGTTAGTAACATCTTTTTTAGTTAATGTAACAAATTCTGGTTCTTTTAAAATTGTTTGAGCAAGTCTTTTGATAGCTTGAGGCATAGTTGCAGAGAATAATAATGTTTGTCTTTCACTTGGCATAAATGTAAAGATTTCTTTAATATCATCTAAGAATCCCATATCAAGCATTTCATCAGCTTCATCTAAAATTACAAAAGCTGGATCAATCTTAATTTTTCCACCTCTTAATAAATCTAAAAATCTACCTGGAGTTGCTACAATAATTGAAGCTCTGTCGATATTTCTTAATTGCATTGAATAAGATTGTCCACCATATACAGTTGCTGTATTAAAGTTTAAGTTCTTACCAAATCTAAATAATTCATCTGATACTTGCATCGCAAGTTCTCTTGTTGGAACAATAACAACTGTTTCAACACCTTTTTGTCCCTTCATCATATTAATAACTGGAAGTCCAAATGCAGCAGTTTTACCTGTACCTGTATGAGCTTGTCCTACCATATCTTTACCAGCTAAAACAATAGGAATTGCTTCTTGTTGAATTGGACTTGGTTCTTTGAATCCTGCGCTGTCGATTGCTTTTTGTAACTGTTCTTTAAAATTAAAATCGTTAAAAGTCATTTTTTACCTTAGTATGTATTTATAAAATTGATACACACGTTTATATAAGTTGGATTTAATCCCATTAATGCACGAATAACGTACTTCTAATCTTGTAAAATTTAGTTAGATTATCAAAAGTAAATCTTTGAAGGTCTTATTATCAAAGTTGAATGGGTATATATATGTGTATAATTTTGCGGATTATAGCTAGTTTAATATAAAATTAAGCTTTAAGAAATAGGAAATTAATCCTATTTCTTAGATATCGTCAAGCGATTTGTAGTTTTCTAAGTATTTTGTATCGTAGTTATTTGAGATAAAATCTTCATTTTCCATCATTTTTTTATGGAATGGAATAGTAGTTCTAATTCCTTCAACTTCAAACTCATTTAAAGCTCTTTTCATAATGTTAATAGCTTTTTCTCTATCTCTTCCCCAAACAATCAGTTTTCCAACCATTGAATCATAATAAGGAGGAACAACATATCCAGCGTAAAGATGAGAATCAACTCTTACATTTCTTCCACCAGGAACCATCCATTGTGTTACTTTACCTGGACTTGGTAAAAATGAATTTGGATCTTCTGCTGTGATTCTTACTTCAATAGCATGACCTCTAAATTTAATTTTTTCTTGAGGTGGTAATTCTTCACCTTGAGCAACTTTAATCATTAACTCAACAATATCAATTCCACTTACCATTTCAGAAACAGGATGCTCAACTTGAAGTCTTGTATTCATTTCCATAAAGTAAATATTTTGTTTATCATCTGCTAAAAATTCGAAAGTTCCAGCACCTTCATATTTTAAATATTTAGTTGCATCAACAGCAACTTTATGTAAATGTGCTCTAGTTTCATCATTTAATAAAATTGCTGGTGATTCTTCAATAACTTTTTGATGTCTTCTTTGAAGTGAACAATCTCGTTCACCTATATGAATAGCATTACCATGAGAATCTCCAATAACTTGAACTTCAATATGTCTTGGATTATTAATAAATCGCTCTAAGTACATAGTACCATCACCAAATGCAGCTAATGCTTCAGAAGATGCTGCCATAAATAATTGGTCAAAATCTTCAGCAGTATTAACAAGTCTCATTCCTCTTCCACCACCACCAGCAGATGCTTTAGCCATAATTGGATATCCAATTTCAGCAGCAACTTTTCTACCTTCTTCTAGTGAGTGAACTGCACCATCTGAACCTGGAACTACAGGAACTCCGGCTTTAACCATTTCATTTTTGGCTTTTGATTTATCAGCCATTTTTTCCATTACTTCAACAGAAGGACCGATAAATTTAATATTATGAAGTCTACAAATTTCAACAAAATCTTGGTTTTCAGATAAGAAACCATAACCTGGGAAAATAGCGTCACAACCCGTCATTTCCGCAGCTGTTATTAATGCAGGAATATTTAAGTATGAATCAGCAGATTTAACTCCACCAATACAAACAGCCTCATCAGCATGTTTTAAATAAGATGCATTTTTATCACCAGCAGAATAAACTGCTACTGATTTTTTACCCATTTCTCTAATAGTTCGAATAGCTCTTTGAACTATTTCTCCTCTATTAGCAATTAGTATTTTTTTAATTTCAGCCATATCAAGCTTCTCTTAAATTTTTTCTACAGTAAAAATTGGCATGTCAAATTCAACAGGATCACCATCTTTTACTAACATTTCTACAATTTTACAATCAAATTCAGCTTCAACTTCATTCATAATTTTCATTGCTTCTAAAATACATAAAGTTTGACCTTTTTTAACTGTATCTCCAACTTTAATGAATGCAGGAGCTTCTGGTGATGGTGAAGAATAATATGTTCCTACCATTGGAGAATCAATAGTATCTCCAGCAAGTGCAGCAGGAGCAGCAGCAATAGGTGCAGAAGCATCAACAATTGGTGCAGCAGCAGGTGCAGTCATTACAGGTGCAGCTGCTGTAGTTACAACAGTACCACCTTCAAATCCAGTTTGCATAGATATCTCAAATTCACCATCTTTAACTTTTAATTTGTTTAATGCGCTTTTGTCAAATACTCTTATTAATTCTTTGATTTCTTTAAAATCCATAGTCAGCCTTTTTAATGTTTTACAAATTTTTCATATATTATCACAAGTTTAATTATAATTTTATTTTTATAAAAATAAATAAGCTTAATTTAAGTTATATGGAATAATTTTTGCTATAATTCAATAAATTTTTATAAAGGCACAGAAATGTTAAAAGAGAAAACATTTATAAATATTGCAAAAGAAATTGCAAGTGCTTCAAAATGTGTATCAAAACAAGTTGGCGCAGTTATTGTAAAAGATGGAAGAATACTTTCTACTGGTTACAACGGAACTCCAACTGGATTTACAAATTGTAGTGATCACTGGAATGGCCAATACACAAAAGAGCACCATGATTGGTCAAAAACTTATGAAATACATGCAGAAATGAATGCTATTATTTGGGCAGCAAGAAAAGGCATCAGCATAGAAGGTGCAACAATTTATGTAACATTAGAGCCTTGTAGTGAATGTTCAAAAAACTTAATAGCAAGTGGAATAAAAAGAATAGTATATGATAAAGCCTATGAACACACAAACTCAGAAGTTATTACAAAATTTTTAAAAGATAATAACGTAGTAATTGAACAAATAGATAATTGCTAAGCTATGGCTAATATTGGATATAAAAATAATACTCAATTTTATAAAAGAGTTATAAAAAAATATGGAATAAGCGCAAGAGGTGTTCATTGGAACTGTGAAGAATCACAATATTTAAGATTTGAGATATTGTCAGAATTTATAAAGGATGATATAAAAGATTCTGTAATTGTAGATGCAGGTTGTGGTTTTGGTGAATATTATAACTATTTATATGATAATGATTTGAAGCCAAAAGAGTATATTGGTATTGATTGTGAAGAAGAGATGATAAATCCCGCATTAAAAAGGTTTTTAAATACAAAATTTGTTTTAAAAAATATTCTTGAAGATAAACTTCCAGCTGCTGATTATTATATATGTAGTGGTGCTATGAATACTTTAGATAAAAAAGAAGTTTTATTATTTATAAAACGTTCATATAAAGCTTCTAAAAAAGGTTTCATATTTAACTTTTTAAAAGAAGATTTATTAAGTAATGTTTCTCTGAATACAGTTCTAACTTTTTGTAAAACTATCTGTTCAAATATAAATATAAAAGACAACTACCTAGAAAATGATATTTCAATTTTTTTAAAAAAATAAAATATCATACCTATTTCATATATTAAGTATAAAATTATGCAACTAGTTTAAAGGAGTTTATATGAAAATAGGTCTATTTATCCCCTGTTTTATGAATGAGCTATACCCTGATATTTGTAAATCAACTTATAAAATATTAAAACAACAAGGTCTAGATGTAGATTATCCGCTTAATCAAACATGCTGTGGACAGCCAATGGCCAATTCAGGATGTTCAAAAGATGTTGAATCATTAGCAAAACAATTTGTAAAAACTTTCAAAGAGTACGATTACATTGTCGCACCTAGTGGTTCTTGTGTATCAATGGTAAAAGAACATTATGCTACTTTTTTCAATAATGATAAAGATTATAATAAAGTAAAAGCATCTATTTATGAGGTATGCGAGTTCTTACATGATGTTGTAAAACTTGAAAACCTAAACTTTGATAAACCCTTTCCTTATCAAGTAGGACTTCATAATTCATGTCATGGTCATAGAGTTTTAAAACTAGCAACTGCTAGTGAACTTAATATTCCTTATAACTCTAAATTAAAAAACTTACTTGAAAAAGTACCTGGCGTTGAGCTTGTAAGTTTAAAAAGAGAAGATGAATGTTGTGGTTTTGGTGGTACATTCTCTGTAGCTGAAGAAGATCTTTCAATTGCTATGGGAAAAGATAGAATCAAAGATCACTTAGATTCAAATGCACAAGTAATGACAGGTGCCGATATGTCTTGTTTAATGCATATGGATGGAATTATAAATAGAAATAATCATCCAATTAAAGTAAAACATATTGTTCAAATCCTATTAGGAGAAGAGCTATGAGTACTAAACACCCACAAAATGCAAAAGAGTTCGTAGAAAATGATGAAAGAATGCATTGGCATGATCAAGCATTATGGTTTGTTAGAGAAAAAAGAGATGTAGCTTCAAAATCTATCCCAGAATGGGAACAGTTAAGAGAATTTGCTAATAGAATTAAATCTCATACAATGGCAAATCTTGATACATATCTTTTAGAATTTGAAAAAAATGCAAATAAAAAAGGTATTACGGTTCATTATGCAGCAGATGCAAAAGAACACAATGAAATAGCATATAAGCTTTTAAAACAAAAAAATGTAAAAAAGTTAGTTAAATCAAAATCTATGCTTACAGAAGAGTGTCATTTAAATCCTTTTTTAGAAGAACGAGGAATAGAAGTAATTGATACAGATTTAGGAGAAAGAATAGTTCAATTAAGAAATGAATCCCCTTCTCATATCGTACTACCAGCAATTCACCTTAAAAGATCTGATGTTTCTGATACTTTTCACGAACATTTAGGAACAGAAAAAGGAAATGATGATCCTACATATCTTACACGTGCTGCACGTGCTAGTTTAAGAGAAGATTTCCTAACAGCAGAAGCAGGAATGACCGGAGTTAATTTCGCAATTGCAGAAACTGGTGGTGTTGTTGTTTGTACAAATGAAGGAAATGCAGATATGGGAGCATCAGTACCAAAGCTTCATATTGCATCAATGGGAATTGAAAAAGTAATTCCAAGATTAAAAGATTTATCAGTATTCACACGATTACTTGCTAGATCTGCAACTGGGCAACCAATTACATCTTATACTTCACATTTTCATGGTCCAATTGAAGGTGGAGAGATGCATATTATTATTGTTGATAATAAAAGAAGTGAATTTTTAAGTTCTGAAAAGTACAAAAAAGCATTAAACTGTATTAGATGTGGTGCTTGTATGAATACTTGTCCTGTTTATAGAAGATCTGGTGGACATTCCTATGAATATGTAATTCCAGGACCAATTGGTTCAATTTTAGGATCAGTTAAAGAACCAGAAAAACATAATACTTTACCATTTGCTTGTACTTTATGTGGTTCATGTACAAATGTATGTCCTGTGAAAATTGATTTAGATTCACAACTTTATGCAAGAAGACAAGACTTAAGTGAAATGAATCTAATTGATTCAAAAAAGAAAATGGCGATGAAAGTAACTGCATGGCTTATGACTAAACCAAAACTATTTGATTTTGCAGGAAAGATGGCCAGAAAAATTGTGCCAAAACTTCCAAATTCAATTGTTTACAATAAAGCAAATGTATGGGGAAAACAAAGAGATATGCCAAAAATGGCAGAAAAAAGTTTTAAAGAAATGTTTGAGCAAGGAGATTTAGATGACTAGTAAAGAAAAAATATTAGAAAACATCAAAAAGAATAATGCTGTTGTAGATGTGGAACTTCCTTCTTATGAGAACTTTGGAATAACTTTTGAAGACAAGTTTGAGAAGTTTTCTACAATGATTCAAAGTGTTGGAGGAAAAGCTTTAATAATTGATAAAAAAGATCTAGATGCAACCGTTCAGGAATTATATAAAGACGAAAAAGTAATAGCTTCTAATGTAGAAGGCTTTACTTTAGGAAATTTAGATTCGAATAAAGAAGAAGATCCCCATAATTTAAAAGATATAGATTTAGCTGTAGTAAAAGGAAATTTTGCAGTTGCAGAAAATGGTGCTATTTGGATGAAAGATGAAGATAATAGACATAGATCTTTATATTTTATTGCACAAAATATAGTAATTGTAATTGATGAAAAAGAGATTGTTTCAAATATGCATGAAGCATATGAAAAAATAAATTTTGAAAATGGTACTTATGGAGTATTTATTTCAGGACCTTCAAAAACTGCAGATATTGAACAGTCATTAGTAATTGGAGCTCATGGACCAAAATCAGGTTATGTAATTTTTACTAAATCTTGATATAATAGCTAAATAGAGGATTTAAATGAAAAAAATAATATTATTTAGCTTACTTTTCCTTACTTTTCTTTTTGCTGCTAAGCCAAAAGAAGTGTTATTACTTCATTCATATCATAAAGGATATATTTGGAGTGATGACATCTCCAAAACTATTGAAAAAAACTTTAAAGAATTAGAAAATATCGAACTAACAACTGTATATATGGATACTAAAAGAGTTGCAGACCCTATATATTTAGATCAACTAGCAAAACTGTATAAACAACAGTTTCAAAAAAGAAATTTTGAACTAGTAATTGCTAGTGATAATAACGCTTTTGAATTTGTAATTAACTACCATACCTATTTATTTGAAAACCTACCAGTTCTTTTTTGTGGAATAAATAATTTTGATAAAGCTTTTTTAGAACAAAATTATATGAAAAAATATATGACAGGTGTTGTAGAACAGGTTGATTTAGAAAAGAACTTCGAATTAATAAAAGATTTACACCCAAATTTAAAAAAACTATTAATTATAAATGACACTTCAAAGACTGGATATGCTGTAAGAAGAGACTTAAGACCTATCATTGAAAAATATAAAAAAGAGTTTGAAATAGAGTATATAGATAATTTGAAAATTGATGAAATTACAAAGAAAGTATCAAAACTAAAAGACGATACTGCTGTATTATTTGTACTTTTATTTAAAGATACAACAGGGAAATATTTTACATATAAACAAGGTTTTAAACAAATAAGAAAAGCTAGCAATGTTCCTATTTATGGACTTTGGGACTTTTACTTAAATTATGGGATTGTTGGAGGATTGTTAACTTCAGCAATTGGACAAGGTGAAGCTGTATCAAAAATGGCTATTGAGGTTTTAGAAGGTAAAAAAATATCAGAAATACCAATCTTAGAGAAATCTCCTAATGAATATATGTTTGACTACAATGAGTTAGAAAGATTTAAGATAGATGTTACAAAATATTTAGATGATTATATTATTATAAATGAACCAAGTGCTCAATACAAAGAAGCTACAAAATTTCTTATTTTAGCAATACTTATTATTATGGTTTTGAGTATTATAGTAATTACTTTAAGAGCAAATATTCAAAGAAGATTAAAAGTTGAATTAGCCTTATCTAATAGATTAGAGTTTGATAAAGTACTACTTGATACTATTCCTAATCCTATTTATTACAAAAATATTGACGGGAAATTTTTAGGTTGTAACTTAGCTTTTGCAAACTTAGTAAATGAAGAAAGAAAGAATGTTATAGGTAAAACAGCATTTGATTTTTTCACAAACGAAGTTGCATCAAAAAATACAATTATTGATAAAGAGTTATTAAAGACTTTTTCAACATCAACATCTGAATTTACTTTTTATACACCATCAAATCAAATGAAACATATTATTTTAAATAAAGCAGTTTATAAAAACATTGATTCAACTGTTGGCGGTATTGTATGTATTATGGATGATATTACAGAACGTGTTCAACAAAAACAGTTCTTAATACAACAAAGTAAGCTAGCTGAAATGGGTGATATGATTGCTGCCATTGCACATCAATGGAATGAGCCATTAGTAGAGTTATCAGCACTTGTTCAAGATATACAAACTTCTTATTTGTTAAATGAATTGCAAGATATGGAAGTTAATGATTTTGTAAAAGATTCAATGGTTCAAATTAAATATATGTCTAGAACTTTAAATGATTTTAGAAACTTTTTAAAACCATCTACTAAGAAAAAACTATTTTCTATCTCAAAATCATTAAATGAAATTAATGAAATTATTGGAAAACAAGTATTTTACTCTAATATAAAAATGATTTTTGACTATAAAAACAAAAATGAAGAACTTCTTATTTATGGTTATGAAAATGAATTTAAACAAGTACTATTAAATTTAATTAATAATGCAAAAAATAAAATTATTGAAAAACAATTGGATGATAATAAAAAAGGAAATATAAATATTACAATCCAAAGATGTTTAAACTTTAATACAATTGAAATAAGTGATGATGCTGGAAAGATTGATGAACAAATTATACATTCCATTTTTCAACCATATTTTACAACTAAAACTAATGGTACAGGATTAGGTCTTTATATGGCAAAAGTGATTATTGAAGATAAAATGAGAGGAACTATTACGGTTCGCAATGATGATGAAAAGGTAATATTTTCAATAAAATTACCTCATAAAAAGGTTTAAAATGAATATTTTACTTTTAGAAGATAATAAAAAACTAAATAGCACTATTACAAAAAGATTAAAATTAAAAGGCTATAAAGTAGAGTCATGTATTGATGGAGCAGATGCTATTGAAAAAATTGCTGATGGTTTTTCTTGTTTTGTTTTAGATATAAATGTTCCAAATATTGATGGAATAAAAGTATTAAAAAAAATTAGAGAGTATTATGATGAAATACCTGTAATTATAATATCAGCGAGTGTTGAACTTGATGATATTAAACAATCCTATGATTTTGGATGTAATGATTATTTAAAAAAACCATTTTTTATTGATGAATTAGAAATAAAAATAGAAAAGCTATGTAAAATCCAAGATGATTTAATCAACTTTGATACAGACTCCTACTTCGATTATAAATCTTCTTTACTTATAATAAATAAAATAGAACAAAGACTTACAAAAAAAGAAAGACTTTTAATGAATCTTTTTTTAACTAAAAAAAATCAAGTTTTATCATATGAATCCATAGAAAATTATGTATGGGAAGGCAGTTTTGCTTCTTTAGAATCAATAAGAAGTTTAATACGACGCTTAAGAAAGGTACTTGTACACGATTATATTCAAACCGTAGTAGATACTGGGTATATATTCAAAACAAGCTAAACTTTAACTAATATGACATAAAATATCATATTATTATCATTTTTAGTTGTTAGAATTGATAATAACAAATCTAAGGAGAAAATGATGATGTTAAAAACAACGACTAAATTACTTATGGTTTCTGCACTTGTTGCAGGATTAAGTACAGCTGCAATGGCTAAAGACAAAGTTTATAAATGGAAATTAGCTACAACTTGGGGTTCAACTCTAAGTCCATTCTTTGATGCGCCTTCAAATATGTCAAAAATGGTTGAAGAAATGTCTAATGGTAGACTTCTTATTAGAGTAGATGCTTCTAATAAACATAAAGCTGCACTTGGTATTTTAGATATGGTTAAAGGTGGTCAGTACGATATGGGTCACTCAGCTTCATATTACTGGAAAGGTAAAGATATTAATACTTTACCATTTACAACAATGCCATTTGGTATGACTACACCTGAGCAATATGCATGGTTCTATCACGGTGGTGGTATGGAACTAATGAAAGAAGCTTACAAAAAACATAAAGTATTATCATTCCCTGGTGGAAACACTGGAAACCAAATGGGTGGATGGTTCAGAAAAGAAATTAAAACTGTTGAAGATTTAAAAGGTCTTAAAATGAGAATTCCTGGATTTGCTGGTGAAGTTATGGCAAAATTAGGTCTTACAGTTACAAATATTGCTTCGGGTGAATTATATACATCACTTGAACGAGGTACTATTGATGCTCTTGAATGGGTTGGCCCTGGAATGGATATTAAAATGGGATTCAACAAAATTGCACCTTATTATTATACAGGATGGCACGAACCAGCAACTGAGTTACAATACTTAGTAAACGAAAGAAAATATAAAAAATTACCAAAAGATTTACAATCGATTTTAGTTACAGCTATGAAATTATCAGCTTATGATATGTATATTCAAAATTATCATATGAGTTCTGAAGCATGGTCAAAAATTGAAACTGATTATCCAAATATTCAAATCAAAACTTTCCCTAAAGAAGTTATGGACGCTATGAGAAAAGCAAATGCTGATTTATTAGTAGAAAAATCAAAAGGGCAACCTTTACTTAAAAAAGTGTTAGATTCACAAGCTGCTTACCAAAAGAAAGCTAGAGAGTGGACTAAAATGTCTGATTACTTATACTTAAAAGACAACTTATAAAATATTATTCTAACTCTTTTAAAGAGTTAGAATATCCTACTATATAAACAAAAGAATAAGTGTAATAAATATATAATTAAATATACACTTAAAGTTATATTTATTTGACTTATTAACAATTTCAAAAGGATTTACGATGTTAAAACTAGAAAAAGTTTTTGACAAATTTGCAGATATCATAGGCTATATTACAGCTATAGCGATGGTACTAATGATTATGAATGTATTTTATGACGTTGTTATGAGATACTTTTTTAGATCAGGAAGTATTGCTATGCAAGAAATGGAATGGCATCTATTTTCTGTAATTATTCTTTTAGGTATTTCATATACATTAAAAGAAGATGGTCATGTTAGAGTGGATTTAATTTATGATACTTTAAATGACAAAAAGAAAGCCATAATTAATATGCTAGGGGTAATATTCTTTATATTACCTATTTCTTTACTAATTGGAACAGGTTCAATTGATTATGTTATTGAAGCATATCAATCAGGTGAACAAAGTGGTGATCCAGGTGGGTTAACAAATAGATGGTTAGTTAAATCACTTATTCCTATTTCATTTTTCTTACTTATTATTACATCAATTGGATTTTTTATAAGAAACTTAAATGTATTCAGAGGTTTACATCCAGTAGCCCCTCATATGGTAAATGGTGAAATTGAAATCATTGTAAAAGATGTTCATAAATCAGATGATAAGATACATCATAGAGGAGAAAAATAATGGTTGGTATTATAATGTTCTTTGCAGCATTAATCATGCTGCTATTTGGTTTTCCCGTAGCATTTACTTTTGCAGCAGTTTCTGTGCTGTTTGGTATTATTGCTGGTATTATTGAAATTGGGTTTGATGATGGTATTGATGTTGCTTTAATAGATGGGTTTGAAGAAGGTCTATTAATGTTTGACTTTATGCCATTTAGAATTATGTCAATCATGCAAAATACAATTTTAATGGCCGTTCCTATGTTTATTTTCATGGGTATTGTTTTACAAAAAACTGGACTTGCTGAAAGACTTTTAGAATCCATGGGATTCTTATTTGGAGAAATTAGGGGTGGAGTAGCAATTTCAACTGTATTAGTTGGTGCATTACTTGCAGCTTCAACTGGTGTTGTTGGTGCTTCTGTTGTTGCAATGGGTGTTATTTCACTTCCTGTTATGATGAAGTATAAATATGATACGCCACTTGCCTGTGGTACGATTTGTGCTTCTGGAACATTAGGACAGATTATTCCTCCTTCAATTGTTTTAATTATCTTAGGAGATGTATTTCAAGTTCCTGTTGGAGATTTATTTAAAGCTGCAATTGGACCAGGTCTTGCACTTGTTGGTGCCTATATTTTATATATAGTTACCGTATCATTTTTTAATAAAGATATGGCTCCATCAATTCCATCTGATCCTTCACGTGGTTCAAAAGGTAAACAAGTTGTTCGAGCCTTAATTGATATTATTCCTTCATTAACACTAATTTTATTAGTTCTTGGTTCTATTTTTGCAGGTGTTGCAACACCTACTGAATCATCAGCTGTTGGATGTTTAGGAGCAGTGGGATTAGCACTTGTTTATAAAACATTCTCAATTGGAATGATTAAAGAAGCATCTTTAGAATCAGTTAAAATTACATCTATGGTATTTGGTATCTTAATTGGTGCAACAGCATTTTCAATGGTATTTACATATACTGGTGGAGATGAAATAGTTGAACACTTTATGATGAGTTTACCTGGTGATGAGAAATGGGGATTCATTATCTTTACAATGTTAGCAATTCTTGTATTAGGATTCTTTATTGACTTTGTTGAGATTTCATATATTATTGTTCCAATTTTAGTTCCAATTGCAATGAACTTAGATATCAATCCAGTTTGGTTTGCTATTTTAATTGCTATGAACTTACAAACATCGTTCTTAACACCGCCATTTGGATTCTCCTTATTCTACTTAAAAGGAGTTGTTCCATCAACTGTTAGAACAATACAGATTTATAAAGGTGTATTACCATTTATTGCAATTCAGATTGTAGTATTAATGCTAATTGCATTCTACCCAGAGTTCTTCGGAATTAATCCAAGCACTGCTGGATAGTATTTAAAAGTAAAAGGTTTTCCTTTTACTTAAAATTATAGGAGATAGACCTATGAGTTTTTTAATAAAAAACCTACTTACAAATATCGTATATAAAAGTAAAGATAGAATGTTTGCTTTTATATATGATTCTCAACAAAGAATATATACTGTACCACGACTAGAGTAATAAGCATCCTTTTTGTAAAAACAATAAAATTAAATAATAATAAAACTAAAGGATTCAAAATGTTAGATGGTAAATACCTAAATTTTTATAATCAAATTTCAAAGAAAGTTCCAGTAAAAAATATTTTTACAGATAAGTTACATACTTTAGCCTATGGAACGGATGCATCGTTTTATAGATTAATTCCAAAAATTGTAATCAAAACTGATAATCCAAAAGAAGTTCAAGATATTATTGAATTATCAAATGAGTTAGAGTTAAGTATTACATTTAGAGCAGCAGGAACATCTCTTTCAGGACAAGCAATAAGTGATTCTATTTTAATAGTAACGTCAAGAAAATTCACAGATTTTAAAATATCTGAGGATAAGAGTTATATTTCATTACAACCAGCTCTTACAGGACAACAAGTAAACAACTTATTATCTCCATATTCAAAAAAAATTGGCCCAGATCCAGCTAGTATTAATGCCGCTATGATTGGTGGAATTGCTGCAAATAATGCTTCTGGAATGTGTTGTGGTATATCACAAAACTCTTATAAAACTTTAAAGTCAATGAAATTGATTTTTGCTGATGGAACAAAACTAGATACTGCCTCTAAAGAGAGTAAAGATGCATTCAAATTATCACATACACAATTCTTAAAAGATTTAAAAGAGTTTGCACAAAGTACTGTAAAAAATGAAGAATTACGTGCAAAAATTGAGAGAAAATTTAAAATTAAAAATACATGTGGTTACTCACTAAATGCCTTAATTGATTTTGAAGATGAATTTGAAATATTAGAACATTTAATAATAGGTTCTGAAGGAACTTTAGCCTTTATTGAAGAAATAACTTACTATACAGTTGAAGATTTAAAAGATAAAGCAAGTACTTTAATTTACTTTAGAAACATCGAAGAAGCATGTTCTGCAGTTACAAAACTTAAACTTGCACGTGATGAAAAAACAATTACAGTTGATGCTGTTGAACTAATGGACAGAGCAGGATTAAGAAGTATTGAAAATGATCCAGCAATGCCAGAGTTTATAAAAGATTTTGATGAGAATGTTACTGCTTTACTAATAGAAACAAGAGCTAAATCTAATGAAGAACTTGACACTCAAACTTCACAAATTGAAAAACTTTTAGAAGAATTTACACTATTAAGAGATTTATATTTTACAAAAGATGTTGCAGAATATACTTTATATTGGAAAATTAGAAAAGGTTTATTTCCAGCAGTAGGTGCAGTTAGAGAAACAGGTACAACTGTTATTATTGAAGATGTTGCATATCCAATTGAATGTCTAGCAGAAGCAACATTAGAATTACAAGATTTATTTAAAAAACATAATTATAGTGAAGCATTAATTTTTGGGCATGCATTAGAAGGAAACTTCCACTTTGTATTTACACAAGATTTTTCAGACCAAAAAGAAGTGAAGAGATATGATGACTTTATGAATGATGTTGTTCATTCTGTTGCAGTTAAGTATCAAGGTTCTTTAAAAGCAGAACATGGAACTGGACGAAATATGGCTGCCTTTATCGAAGTTGAATGGGGGAATGATGCTTATGTTATGATGAAAAAAATCAAAACATTATTTGATCCAAAAGGCTTATTAAACCCTGGTGTTATTATAAATGATGACGAAGAAGCTCACTTGAAAAATTTAAAATCAATGCCAGCAACTAATGAAATAGTTGATAAATGTATTGAGTGTGGATTCTGTGAGCCATCATGTCCATCAAATGACCTTACCTTAACGCCAAGGCAAAGAATTGTAATAAACAGAGAAATATCAAGACTTGAAAGACTAGGACGAGAAGTTGAAGCTAAAGAATATAGAGACCTTTATCAATATGATGGAATTGAAACATGTGCTACATGTTCTTTATGTTCATCTTCATGTCCAGTTAATATTGATACAGGAAATTTAACTAAGCATTTAAGAGCAGAGCAAATAAGCCCAAGTGCAAAAAAAGTAGCAAACTTTGTAGCAAATAATTTCTCAATGACACTAAAAGGAATGAAGTTTGGTTTAGGTGGAGCAAATGCTGTACATAAACTTTTAGGAACAGCTAGTATGGAGTCCGTAACAGCGACAGTAAGAGATTTTTCTAAAGGCAAAATTGCAAAATGGGATGCAACTTTACCAAAACCAATATCTATTAATACAAATTTTGAGCAAAAAGTATCAAAAAAGAAAGTTGTTTATTTCCCTTCATGTATTAATAGAACAATGGGACTAAGTGATATAAGTGTAGAAGAAAAACAATTGTTTGATGTAACTGTAGAATTATTACAAAAAGCTGGTTACCAAATAATTTTCCCAGAAGACTTGCCAAACTTATGTTGTGGTATGCCATTTTCATCAAAAGGATTTAATGAAGCTTCAAATATTAAATCAACTCAATTAGAAAAGGCATTAGATAAAGCTTCAAATAAGGGAGAATATCCAGTATTATGTGATACAAGTCCTTGTACTAAAAAAATGATTGAAAGTTTCAAAGGTAATTTGAAACTTTATGAACCAATTGAATTTGCAATTGATTTTTTAGCAAATGATTTAGATTTTACACCAATTAATGATCCTATTACTATTCATACAACTTGTAGTTCACGAAAAATGGGTCTTGATGATAAATTTAGAACATTAGCTTCAATGTGTTCAAAGGAAGTTATAATTCCTTCTGATGTTAAGTGTTGTGGCTTTGCAGGAGATAGAGGATTTAATTTCCCTGAATTAAATGAATCTGCGTTAAGAGAATTACCAAAAAGTATTAAAAATGCAAAATATGCATTTTCAACTTCAAAAACATGTGAAATAGGATTATCTGAGCATTCAGGATTAGATTATAATTCAATTTTTTACCTAATAAACAAGGTTACAAAAGCAAAAACTATTTAATTCTTTTTTAGTCAAAACAGATATTTACCATTTTTTAGGTAAAATATCTGTTTTAATATAACAAGGAATTATAATGTATAAAATATTTTTAACATTTCTACTATGTACAAGTATATCGATTGCTGGTGTGATTAATGGTGTTGCACTTACTGTAAATGATGATCCAATTACTCTTTATGATGTTGACCAACTAATGGTTGAAAGAAATATTGATAAAAACCAAGCAGTGAGTTTACTTGTAGATAAGATTTTATACGATCAACTACTTCAAAAAAACAATATAACAGCTGATATTTTTGATGTTAACGCGCATATTGAAAAATTAGCAAAATCTAACAATATGGATGTTTTTGCTTTTAAATCAATTGTTAGACAAAAATATCCAGATTATTCTGTATTTGAAGCGGAAACAAAAAATGTAGTTACTAGACAAAAACTAATAAAGAAATTAGTTCAAGGTCAACTAAAAATTGCTTCTCAAGAAGATTTACAATTACATTATGAAAATAATAAAAAGAATTACAGTACTGCAAAAACTGTAGAGGTTGTACAATATCTTACAAATAAAAAATCTTCTTTATTAGCAGTAATAAAAAGCCCATTATTAATGCCACAAGATGTTCAAAGAAATCCTTTAACACTTGAAGTAAAGCAATTAGACCCACAAATGCAATATCTTTTAAATAACACACAACAAAATAGTTTTACACCAATTTTTACTTCAAATAAAATGTACAATACACTTTTTATTATTAAAAAAGAAGGTATTGATACACTAGATTTTGAAGTTGTAAAAAACAAAGTCTTTAATGAAGTTATGGCATTAAGAGAAAAAAAATATTTAAAAGATTTTTTTGAAAAACAAAAATTAACAGCTGATATAAAAATTATAAGATAGAAAAGAAAGGAAATAGATGTTTGAAGTAATTATAGGTTTAGAAGTTCATGTACAGTTAAATACAAATTCTAAGCTATTTTGTTCTTGTGCAACAAGTTTTGGAGAAGAACCAAATACAAATGTGTGTCCAACTTGTTTAGGATTACCAGGAGCACTTCCTGTTTTAAATAAAGAAGCTGTTCATAAATCTATTATGTTAGGAACTGCACTTAAATCAGAAATAAGCAGAAAATCTATCTTTAATAGAAAAAACTACTTTTATCCAGATTTGCCAAATGGCTACCAAATTTCACAATTTGAAGTTCCAATTGTAGGACTTGGTGAACTAGTAATTGATTTTCCAGATGGAAGTCAAAAAACAATTGGAGTTACTCGAGCTCATTTAGAAAATGATGCAGGTAAAAGTAAACATGCAGCAAATGAATCTTTAGTAGATTTAAATAGAACGGGAACTCCACTTCTTGAAATCGTATCTGAACCAGATATGAGAACAGCAGAAGAAGCTATTTTATATCTTAAAAAACTTCATTCAATTGTACGTTACTTAGGTATTTCGGATGCAAATATGCAAGAAGGTTCATTTAGAGCTGATGTTAATGTTTCTATTCGTCCAAAAGGTGATACAAACCTAAATACTAGATGTGAAATCAAAAATATGAACTCATTTAAGTTTATAGAAAAAGCAATTCATTATGAAGTAAATAGACATATTGAAGCATGGGAAGATGGTATTCACTCAACTGAGATTGTACAAGAAACAAGACTTTTTGATGCAGATACAGGAGAGACTAGATCTATGAGAGGAAAAGAAGATGCTGCTGATTACAGATACTTCCCCGATCCTGACCTTTTACCCGTAGTTGTTACAGAAGAAATGTTTGAAAAATATTCACAAATTCCTGAACTTCCAGATGAGAAAAAAGAAAGATTTGTAAAAGATTTTGGAATCAAAGAATATGATGCATCTGTAATTACTGCATCACTTGAAACAGCAAACTTTTTTGATGAGATGATGAGTGAGGGAATTACAGGTAAAAATGCAGTTACTTGGTTAACAGTAGAATTAGCATCAAGATTAGTTGAAGGTATTACATTAGAAACTTCTCCAGTTCAAGCTAAAAAATTAGCTCAAGTTGTAAAATCAATTGAAGATGGGACAATTTCTGGAAAAGCTGCAAAAGAAGTACTAGACTACTTAATGCAAAATGATGTAGAAGTTGAAGCTGCAATTGAAAAACTTGGATTAAAACAAGTATCAGATGATGGAGCTATTTTAGAAATCATTGATGCTATAATTGCCGCAAATCAAGATAAGGTTGAACAATATAAAGCTGGTAAAGACAAACTATTTGGATTCTTTGTAGGTCAAACTATGAAAGCTTCTAAAGGTACGGCAAACCCTGCTAAAGTAAATGAATTACTAAAACAAAGACTTTCATAAACAAAAAATAAAGCCCATTTAAAATGGGTTTTATTACTAAAATACCTAGAAAATCAAAGGCTTGAAAATGACAAAAAAACCTACAATCGCCGTAATTGGAGCTGGTAAATGGGGACAAGCACTTCATTTTGCATTATCACAAAAACAAGAAACTTTCATAACTTCAAGAACTCCTAGAGATATTAAGAACTTTACTGATTTAAATACTGCACTTAATTGTGATTATTTAATCATAGCAATTCCTGCACAGCAATTAAAATCGTGGTTAAAAGAAAATTTTGTATTTAAAAATCAAAAGGTTTTAGTAGCATCAAAAGGTATAGAAGCAAATACAGGTGAATTTTTAAATGAAATTTATTCAGACTATGTTCCAGCTTCCAATATTGGCTTTATTTCAGGACCATCTTTTGCAGCTGAAGTGATTCAAGGATTACCTTGTGCTTTAGTATTAAATTCAACTTCAAAGAAGTTATATGATGAGTTTAGTCCTTTCTTTCCTACATTTATAAAAACTTATTATAGTAGTGATGTAATTGGTGCAGAAGTTGCAGGTGCATATAAAAATGTATTAGCAATTGCAAGTGGTATTTGTGAAGGTTTACATTTAGGAAAAAATGCACAAGCTTCATTAATATCTAGAGGTTTAGTAGAGATGCATAGATTTGGTAAAAACTTTGGAGCAAAAGAAGCTACATTTTTAGGATTAAGTGGAGCAGGGGATTTATTTTTAACTGCTAGTTCTCCAATGAGTAGAAATTATAGAGTAGGATTGGGCCTTGCAAAAAATAAAAAACTTGACGAAATTCTTGAAGAATTAGGAGAAGTTGCAGAAGGGGTAAAAACATCTGAAGCAATATCTAAACTTTCAAAAGACCATGATATTTACACACCAATTGCAAATGAAGTTAAATTAATACTTGAGGGTAAAAGTCCACAAGATAGTTTAAAAGACTTACTTAATTCTTAACATAAGATATAAAAGAAACTATGAAAACAATTGAACTTTATAATCTTTTATATTTACTATTTCCTTTAATTATTGTTTGGTATTTTTATAAATTATGGGTTAAAGATAGTTTCGAAATAATAAACTCAACAATAAGAATGATTGTCCAACTACTTCTAATTGGTTATATTCTACTTTATATTTTTGATAATGAAAACTATTTACTTGGTGTTTTTATACTAGTATTTATGATGATAGTTTCTGCATATATAGCAAGAAGAAATATAAAAAACAAATCAAAATACGAATATTTATTAATACTAACTTCACTTAGTATATCAGGTTTAATTCATTTATTTATCATAATAGTATTCGTACTAAAATTAGAAAATATATACATACCACAGTATGTAATACCAATTGCAGGTATGCTTTTTGCTAACATTATGAATAGCCTTTCTTTAGGAGTTGAACGCTTTGAAATGGAATACAACAATTCAAAGAATTTTATTGAGGCTAGAGCTATTTCTTTTAAAGCAAGTATGATCCCTCAAATCAACTCATTATTAGCAGTAGGGCTTGTATCATTACCAGGTATGATGACAGGACAAATACTTTCAGGAGTTGACCCACTAATTGCAGTTAGATATCAGATTATGATAATGGCAATTATCCTATCTTCTTCAGGAATAAGTATAATTATTTACTTCTTATTAAAAAGGAAAAACTATGAATAAAGTATATGGCTCTTTTATCTTCTTTTTTTATTTTATAAAATATCCTGTTGTAATTGGACTACCAATTTTCTATTTTTATTTAAATATGCAAAATAATTGGATTATGAATATTTTATGGTTTTTCTCAAGTTTACTAATAATAAATGATTTTTTCTTTTATGAAAATAAATGTGATTGTAAACCTAAAAATAAATAAATAAACTATTTACTCAACTTTTTTTTATGAATATCTCCCCAAATATATAACTGTTTTAATATAGGTTTTAAACTTTGTCCATATTCTGTTAAAGAGTATTCAACTTTTGGAGGTACAACTGGATAAACTTCTCTATGAACTAATTTATCCTCTTCTAATTCTCTTAATTTTTGAATTAACATCTTTTGAGTTGTTCGTGGAAGTAATTTTTGAAGTTCATTAAATCTTTTTTTTTCATCTTTTAAATACCATAAAATTAATATTTTCCATTTACCAGCTAAGCCATCAATCGCTGTTTCAACCGGACATTTATCAATTTTTATATTCTCTTTTTTTGTCATATTGAGCTCCATAGTATCTTTTTAGATAGTACCTTTCTAAAAAGTAAGTTCTTGTTCTTTTTAATTATTTTAGCTAAAGTTTTGATATAAGTAAATAAACCTCAAGGAATTAATATGAAAGCATTTGTTGTAGAAAAAATAGCCGATAGAGAATTTGCATCTGATATTAAAGAAGTGTCAATGCCAAAATGTGATGAAAATGAAGTATTAATAAAAGTATCTTACTCTTCATTAAATTATAAAGATGCCTTAAGTTCAGTTGGAAATCCAGGAGTTACAAGAAATTTTCCTCATGTTACAGGAATTGATGTAGCAGGAACAGTTGCAGAATCTAAATCTACTATTTTTAAAGTAGGAGAAAGAGTACTAGTTACTGGTTATGATATGGGAATGAATACAGATGGTGGACATGCTGAATTTGTAAAAGTACCAAGTTCTTGGGTAGCTAGAATACCAGATGCAATTACAGATAAAGAGATCATGACATTTGGAACAGCTGGATTAACAGCAGCATTAAGTGTAAATGAACTAATAGCAAATGGTGTAAAGCCAGAAGATGGAGAGATTTTGGTAACTGGAGCAACAGGAGGAGTAGGTTCAATTGCTGTTTCAATATTAAATAAAATTGGATTTACAGTTGTAGCAATTTCAGGAAAAAAAGAAAAAATAGATTACTTAAAAAGAATTGGAGCAAGTGAAGTAATACTTCGAGATACTTTTAATGAAGATTCAAAAAAACCAATGATGGGTGAAAAGTATGCAGGTGTTATTGATACTGTTGGTGGTGAAATATTAGCAAATGCATTAAAGTATATAAAATATGATGGAGTTGCTACTTGTTGTGGGCTTACATCATCTCACGAATTAAATACTAATGTTTTCCCTTTTATTTTAAGAGGTGTTAGATTAATTGGTATTGAT
The DNA here is from genome assembly GCA_947503785.1 of uncultured Campylobacterales bacterium. Classification (GTDB taxonomy): domain Bacteria; phylum Campylobacterota; class Campylobacteria; order Campylobacterales; family Arcobacteraceae; genus Poseidonibacter. Next base: position 358,533 of record CANNFB010000002.1, read on the forward strand.
TCAGTTGAGTGTAAATTAGAAAAAAAGCAAGCTGCGTGGGAAAAAATTGCTAGTAAATGGAAAGTAGATACATTAGATAGTATTACTAATGAAATTTCTCTAGAAGAAGTTAAAGATGCTTATGAGCTTTTACTTGCTGGAAAAGCAGTAGGACGTTATGTAGTAAAAATATAAAGAGTTTATCTCTTTATATTAAAACCTCCACACCTCTTAGACTCTTAATTCGAACTTATCTCTCAATTATAAAAAAATATAAATACTAAAATTATCAATTAAAATAAATTCGCTATAATTACACTAATAAAATAAAGTATAGGAAGAATAAATGCAGAAATTTTTAGAAGAAGCTAAAAAAACTAGCCGAACTATTGCAAACCTAGATACTCATACAAAAAATAGAGTTTTAAGAGAAATGGCAGATGCTTTAATAGCTCACAGCGATTATATATTAGAACATAACAATAAAGATATGAGTGAAGGAACATTAAGTAATCTAAGTAATGCGCTACTTGATAGATTATTATTAACGCAACAAAGAATTGAAGATATGGCTTTAGCTATTAAGCAAATTGCTGATCAAAAAGAACCAGTAGGAAAAACTCTTGAAGGTTGGATTACAGAAGATGGGTTAAATATTCAAAAAATAACAGTTCCAATTGGTGTAATTGGTATTATTTATGAAAGCCGTCCAAATGTTACAAGTGATACAGCAGCACTTTGTTTTAAAAGTGGAAATGTTTGTGTATTAAAAGGTGGGAAAGAAGCTGCTTATTCAAATAAAGCAATTGCAAATGTTTTAAAGCAAGTATTAGAAGCAAATAACTTACCTGTGCAAGCTATTTCATTACTTCCTGATTATACAAGAGAAGGAGTTGCAAAGTTAATTAAACAAGATAAATATGTTGATTTAATAGTACCTCGTGGAGGAGAAGCATTAATTAAATATGTTAGTGAAAACTCATCCGTTCCTGTAATTAAACATGATAAAGGCTTATGTCATATTTTTGTTGATAAAGATGCTGCTCATAATAAAATCATTGATATTGCTATTAATGCAAAGTGTCAAAGACCAGGTGTTTGTAACTCTATGGAAACACTTTTAATACATGAAGATATAGCAGCTTACATTCTTCCAGGTTTGTATGATGCCTTTATCGAACAAGAAACTGTATTAAAAGGTTGTGAAAAAACAGCTAAGTATATTGATGTAAAAATTGCAACAGAAGATGACTACAATACTGAATATTTAGCGAATATTTTAAATATCAAAGTAGTTAAAAATGTTGACGAAGCAATTGATCATATCGCAAAATTTGGCTCAGGACACTCTGAGTCAATATTAAGTGAAAACTATACTGTGGTAAATAAATTCTTAGACTATGTAGATGCTGCTTGTGTATATGCAAATGCAAGTACAAGATTTACAGATGGAGGAGCCTTTGGATTAGGTGCAGAAGTTGGAATTTCTACTAATAAACTTCACTCAAGAGGACCTATGGGAATTAGTGATTTAACAACATTTAAATATAAAATTTATGGAAAAGGTCAAATAAGATAATGTCAAAAAAAATATATTGTATAGCTTCTTTTGAAGCAAAAGAAAATAAAGAACAAGAGTTATTAGAAGTACTTCAAACTTTAGAACCAAAAACACTAAGAGAAGATGGTTGCTTACAATATATTGTGACAAAGCATATCTCACATCCAAATGCTATGGGAAAATCTTTTCCTATAGTTTTTAATGAAATTTGGGAGTCAAAAGAGGCTTTTGAACTTCACTGTAATAAAAAATATATTACAGATTTTTTTCAAAAACATTGTGTTGATGAAGATGGATTAGTGAAAGACTTTAATGTAGTAGTTTATAGTGATGAGATGAATTAAAATGGTAAGTTTAAACTCATATCCTAGTTTCCCAAGTGATTGTAAATCTTTATTATCAAAGCATTTAACAAAAAAAGTTTATGAACAATTAAAAGATAAGAAAACATCTTCAGGATTTACTTTAGCACAAGCAATTGCTTCAGGTGTAGAAAATCATGATAGTGGAATAGGTGTTTATGCCGGAGATATTGAATCTTATGATACTTTTGCAGCTTTATTTGACCCAATAATCAAAGAGTATCATGGGTTTTTAAAAAGTGATTCTCATGTGAGTAATTTAAACGCAAATGATTTAAATGCACCAAACCCTGACAGTGAAAATAAATATATAGTTTCAACAAGGATCAGAGTAGGTAGAAATATTGCAAATCTGCCTTTAGGACCTGCAATTACTAAAGAACAAAGAGATGAAGTTGAAAAGCAAGCTGCAAGTGCTTTAAACTCACTTGAGGGTAATTTAAAAGGTACTTACTATCCATTAGATGGAATGAAGGAAGATGTATCAGAAAAGCTAATTGAAGATCATTTCTTATTTAAAGCAGGAGATAGGTTTCTTGAAGCTGCTGGGTTAAATAGGAATTGGCCAAAGGCACGAGGAATTTATCATAATGATGAAAAAACTTTTCTAGTATGGGTAAATGAAGAAGACCAATTAAGAATAATATCTATGCAACAAGGTGGAGATATCAAAGAGGTTTTCCAAAGATTAACAAGTGCTATTTCTAAAATTGAAGAAAAAATTAAATTTTTATATAGTGACCATTTAGGATTTATTACAAGTTGTCCTACAAATTTAGGAACGGCAATGAGAGCAAGTGTTCATATTAAAGTTCCATATTTATCACAAGATTATGCGCACTTTGAAGAGATAACAAATAAGCATCATTTACAAATAAGAGGTATTAATGGTGAACACTCGCAAAGCGTTGGTAGCGTTTATGATATATCCAATAGAAGAAGATTAGGAGTTACTGAAGTACAGTGCGTACAAGATATGTATGATGGCGTAGTTGAGCTAATCAAAGTTGAAAAAGAGCTAGCGTTGAGATAACGCTAGTTTTAATCCTAAACTTAAAAGAACAAACGATGTTAATATATTCATATATTTTACAATACTAGGCTTTTCTAAAAGTTTAGAACTTAGCATATTTGCAGCAACTCCAATACTTGAAAAAACAATAACTGTCATAATCATAAATATTATTCCTAAGATAATCATTTGCATTGGAACACTTCCAGCTTGTGTATTTACAAACTGAGGCAAGAAAGCCAAAAAGAAAATAGAAACTTTTGGATTTAGAATATTCATAATAAATCCTTTAAGAAAAAGTTTTTTTAATTCACTACTTGAGTTTTGAGCTGTTAAATCTAAAGCTTCATTTCTATGTTTAAAAGCTTGGTATGCAATATAAATTAAATAAGCAGCACCTGCATACTTTACAATATTAAAAGCTAATTCTGATGTTTGAAAAATTACAGAGATACCTAGAGCTGCGGCGCTTGTATGGATTATTAATCCTGAACAAAGACCTAAAGTCGTAACTATTGCAGCTTTTTTACTTTTAGTCATTCCTTGAGTTAATACATAAATATTATCAGGTCCAGGAGCTAAACATAAAAGGAAAGATGCTCCAATAAAAAGTAATAGCTGTGTTGTTTCAATCATTATCTAGCCTTTGTGTAATATTCCACTTACTTAAAAAAGAATTATATCACATTAACTAATAAAAAAATTTAGCAATATCTGGATTGTATCAATTTTTTATTTTTGTTATAATTTCCATAATTTATAAATATTATTTAAAAAAGGAAACAAAACCCATGAACTATATATCAAACGCAAACCTAAAAGAAGCAGATTCAGAAGTATTTGAAAT
>CANNFB010000003.1 GCA_947503785.1 uncultured Campylobacterales bacterium
ATTTGGTTTGGTTTATAGTTTAAGAGGTTTAGTCGGGCTTTTATGTTTTGTGTTATTTGCGGACGGAGGGCTTTTAGATTAAAGGTATTTTCTATTGTTTCTTGAATATTATTTATTAAATTATCTTTATCTAATTGGTCTAGTTTTTTTATTATTTGTTCTGACAATACTTGCCTTTGTTATGAAATATATTGTAAAAATAACGTTTCTATTAAAAATAAGTAGTGAATTTTACAATATATTAAAGTTTAATATATGGGATAATAGTTGCCTATTATTCCACATATAAAAGTTATAGGTTAAACTTAAGCGTTTAGTCCTACACCCATTCTCCAGTCGTCTTCACCCGATGTACTAGCAGCTTCATGTCTCCAAGTAATTTTTCTATAAGCAAAAGAAACTTTTTCTAATGGTGCAACTTGTGTTTTTGCTACATTTTCTTCATTTTCCATAAAGGAATCAATATCAACAATAACAGCATCTTCTAATAAAATTGTAAAGTAATGCTCAGGTTTACCAGCATAGCTAGTTCTGTACCATTTTAATTCAACTTCAGTTAATGTTTCACCTTTAGTTAATGCATTGTAAAGTAATGGTGAACATTTATCAAAAATCTTAGAAATTATTAATGGTTCATGAACTCTTTGACCTGATGGTTGACCTGATTGAGGATCTCTTGGGATACTAATGTTATGAGAAAAACCTTTAATTAAAGCTTCGTTTTCATGACCTTTTTGGTAAGAGTTACCAACAGATTCTGGTGTAAATGTACCTTCAGTAATTAAACCTTGAGTACTTCCTTTGATTGAGATAAATATAGGGTTATTCATTTTATTCCTTTTTTTTAATGTAAAGTATTTTATCTAAATATAATTAAAATTATAATTAAAAAATAATTAAAATTAATAATTTCTTATTAAATTATTACAATAGTTTTAATAATGTATTTTTGTAAATTCGGTTCTTTGGATTTATACTAAGTGAAGACTTAAACCATGTTCTTAATAAGATAGGAATTTTTGAAAAATCATACGTTTTAATGTCTTTTTTCTTTAGTTCTAAAGAATTTTCTTCAAAGAATGATTTGGATGAATAAATTTCATACATTAAACATGCAAATGAAAATATATCTGACTGAATAGTGGGTTTTTCACCATCTAATACTTCAGGTGCACAATATTTTGGATTAAAAGCTTTTACTTTTTTATATTCAAGAGTAAAGTCTTTATTTTTATTAGTATCTTGTGAGATTCCAAAATCAAAAAGTGTAATCATCCCCTTTTTACTAATCATTATATTTGATGGTGTAATATCAGCATGAATAATATTATTTAAATGTATATATTCTAAAGAAGATAATAACTCTTTAAATAATTTATTCTTAAATTTAATTGACATGTTTGAAATATTTAAATTTGCTAATAAATCACCCTCTAATTTTTCAAGTACAATATAAGGTATATTTGATTTATTATCAATTCCAAAATCTAATACTTTTAGAATATTTTTATGATTTAATCTTTTTAAAAAAGAATATTCAGCATATACAAAAGCTGCAATGTCATCTTTCTTTAATAGCTCTTCTGTAGGTACTTTAGTTGCAATATTTGATTCTTCATTAAAATAATCACAATATATATCAGAAGAACTGTATACAATACTAAGCCCCCCTCTTCCTATCTCATCTTCAAGATAATATCTATTGTTAAGTAAAGAAATATCACTTTTAGCTTTTTTTAGTTTCTTTTTAAAACTCTTTTTTGCTAATTTCTTTACTAAATCTTTTTCTTGCATTATACACCTACTAAAATAGCAGTTATATTATCATCTGCTTTTGTTGATAACACATTAAACCTAAGTCTATCCATCCCTTCTTCAAGGCTATTATCTTCCATCGAGTTTTTAATAACTTTACTTGATACGTTATCATATAGACCATCACTACATAATAAAAATAAGTCATTTTCTTTTATTAAGAATCTTGTAGTTTCTACAAATAGTTTACCTGGTGCTGATATAGCAGACGTTAAAACTTTTCTATGTCCATAGAAATCATTTATTTCAATTGCATGATCATTTGTTACTGTACTTAAAATATTGTTTCGAAGGTTATAACATCTACTATCTCCTGAATGTATACAAACACCTTTACTTCCTTCAATATAAAGTAACATTAGAGTTGTTCCAATTGTAATATTTGCACCTAATTTTTCAACTTTATTTTGTAAAATATTATGAATTTTTTCTAATTGTTGGTTCATGATATTTATTTTAGTTTCAAAATCTCCTGTTATTTGCATTTCTTCAAAGATATCAGTAATTAAATGACTTGCAAAATTACCTTCAGAATGACCACCCATTCCATCACAAACTATCCATAATCCTCTCTCATCACTTGAATAAAAAGAGTCTTCATTTACTTTTCTTATATGCCCTGGGTGTGTGAATGAAAAACTTTTTGCCATTATAAATTCTCACTTAAATAGAAATTTGATAAAGAGTTATTTCTCTTTAATATTTTTGTTATAGAACCTTTTAAATAAAATGAACCTGAATAATCATTTTGATCATATTTTATAATTACAGAGTCATTAGTCTTTGTTTTAACAGAGAACTTATTAAATAGTTTAAATAATCCCCATTCATTATCTATATAGTTTTCAACTACAGGATTACCAGATAAACTATTTAGATTAAACTTGACTACATTATTTAGACTTTGTGCTGGCCAAACTATTTTTTTGTTTTGAATAGGTCCATGCTCATAAATAATACTATCATCATCATATGTTAATTCCATAGTTGCAATATTACTATTTAAAACATGAGGTTTTATAGAAAGCACAAATCCTAAATTACCATTGTTTTTAAAGAATAACTTCCTTAATCTATTTGCATTTAATACAGCTTGCATATAACTCTTTTGAATATTCATTAAGTTTCCATCAAGGTTTTGCAAATTGTAAGAACTTCCATTTGATTGAATTCTTACAAAACTTGCAGTATAGTTTTTATGAAATGAATCTAATATTCCATCTTTTTTGAAGAAATCACTAAAGTCCTCAAGTTTTACAAAGTTATTAGATTCTTTTTTAGAAACGGGATACTTACCCCTAATTCTGTCATTATAAAAAGATAAAACATCTTCTTTATATTTAGTATTAATATATGCTTTAGTGTTTTTTAATAAAGCTCTCCAGTTATCTTTTAAAACTTGTCTATACCATTTTTTAACATGAATGGGTAATGAGTTTAATTGAACAACCATAGGTTGTGTTCTTCCATGAACTCTATCCGTTACAATTTTAAATGAGTCGTATCTTGGAGTAACTGCACCATTTATTGATGTCATTGTTTGATACGCTTTATTTAGCTTACTTACTGCATTTTTAAGAATACTTGTAGGTTGTCCTTTATCATCTAATAAAGTGTTATATTCTTTAAAGAAATCTCTTAAGTTTTTAATACTTGTATTATCAATTCCTTTATCGACGCTACTTAAACCTTTTTTAGCAACAGCACGTGCTATTTGACCAGTTGCAACTGTAGAAATTATTGCATTTGTTACATTTGCATTATCTTTAGAATTTCTTTTTAATTCCTCTGCTGGCGTATAAATCTCCGTATTATCTTTTAAAGCTTGTAATATAGATATAATTGGTGAATCAGCTGAACTTAAAATAGATAATTGATTATTTAATGAGGCAATTGAACTTTGAGATGGAACTCTAAGTTTTGCTAATGCATTAATCCAATATCTTTTGTAATCTGCAAAATAGAAACTAAGTATTTTTTTATAGTTGTTATTTATTTCAACGGGACTTAAGTCAGTACTTTTCCCTATTACCCAGTTGTTTAGTAAAATACCTTTTGTTAAACCTCTTCCTTGTTTAACCATAATAGAATAACCCTCTTTTGTAAAGAAACCTGGAATTAAATAATCATTGCCTTTAAATGAAGTAATATTACTTCCTAGAACATGAGAGAACCTAAAGTCTTTTAATCCCATTTGATTAATTTTATTTTTAAGACCTTTGTATGTTAGTGCATCAGTTCCTAATTTTGTTAATCTTGACCTTGCTGTTTTTAAAGTTTTTTGATCAATTTCATAAGGTTCAAATCCATGTTCTAATAAGCGAGCCCAGTGGAAGTTTAATCCTTTTTGAATATTTGGATTACTTTTATATAATTTACCCCAATTGTCTGCCATATAGTCTTTTAAATAGACCTTATCTCTTCTTTTTAGGTTTTCAAGCATAATATATGCTTTTGTATTATTCCAAGTCTTATCAAAGTCTTTTAGATTATATTTCATTTGACTTTGTATGTATTTAGCAACTCTTGGAAGTAAAAGTTTTTTTAAATCATTATAATAAACTTCATTTATTTTTTTATTTCTATCTTCGATTTTATAGTAAATAAGTTTCCAAAAATCATCACTTGTATTATTATATTCATATTCTTTAATATTTTCTAAGTCATTTAGTACTGTTAATACTTGGTGAAAACTATCTGTTGAGATTATATTTGTTTTCTTAGAATCATAAATTTGATAACTTTTTTCCAAATTAGTTAATGTATTGTTTTGACTTATAAAATCTGTAACAATAAAAATACTAACAAATGCAACAATCAATAAAGATGCAGTATAAGCAACTATATTATTTCTTTTTGTTCTTTTTTTGTAATTTGAATCCATTTTGATAATTTCAGATTCAGGGAAAATAATATCATTTAAAAGCTTTTTAATAAAAATACCTTTAGTATCCCTAGCTAATCCAAGTCTATCTTCTGGAACTAATGCATTTTGGTTATCTTCACAAGGAACACTTGTAAAATAAATACCTCTTAGCATTAAAGGTTTTCTATATCTTGTTTGTGCAAAACATATATCAACAAAAAGATTAGTTCTTTCAAATAGTTCAGAAAAGTTTTCACAGAACATAAAAATTTTACTTCTATATGAATCTTCCCATTCATAATGCATTCTATCTAGAACTGAACTGTTTAATCTTTTTAATAAATTTTCTAGCTCAGGTCTTACAACATTTGTATCAATATTTTCATTTTTACTATCAAAAGTAACACCTAGTATTTCATTCTTTTCATCTTCTGTAAGTCCAGAAAAATACTCATTGAAACCTTCTATCTTATCACTTTTTGTAATGATTAAATAGATTGGAATACTTGACATAAAAGCTTTTGATAATTCATCAAATCTATCTCTTAAATCTTTTCCATATTGCTCTAGTTCTTTTTCAGTTTTATCAAGTAAAGTATCAACACTAATAGTAAGAATAATACCATTTATCGGTCTTCGCCATCTTTTTTTAGTAAATAGATTTAAAAACTCTTTCCAAATAACTGGGTCTTCAGGATTTAATTCACACTCAATATAATTTCCTGGCATATCAATAAAGACAGAGTGTTCAGCAAAGTACCATTGAAATGATTTTGTATTTTCTTCCTCAACTACAGTTCTATTATCATAGTTTACATTTAAAGGAAAATCTAATCCAGAAGATTCTAATAATGTTGTTTTCCCTTCTTCATTGTTTCCTACAACTAAGTACCATGGTAGCTCATATTTAGCACTTCTTTTATTTTTATATAAGGATGATTTTTTGATTACTTTTATAGCTTCATTGAATTTGTTTTTTAAATCTTTTACTTTTAAAGAGATAACTTTTTTATAATCTTGTTCTAATTCAAATCTCTCTTTTTTATCTTTTATAATATCTTGTGTTTCTTCTTTTTTGAATAACATTGTTAGTAAAATTATAATTATAGTTCCAAAGAAAATACTAAATGCAATTAATAGTCTATATGTTAAATCTTCGTAAGATTTAAAAAAGTATGGTGTAACAAAAATTACAAATAAAGATAAAATAAATGCAATTGTAATAAGCCAGAAGCTTAGTGTTTTGAAAATTGATTTTTTCATTGTTTAGCTCCTTTTAAGTCACTTATTTTAAACTCTTTATAATCTTTATTTAACTGATTTAAAAAGTCATCATCTTGTTTATGTAAACTGAAAGTAAGGCTTGAATATATAATAATAAGTAAAATCATAATACTTGAGAATAAAACCCAATATGATACTTTATTAAAAAGTCTATACTTGTCTTTTGCTGGTTCTTGATTGGTATAAAAAGTTAAGGGATCTCTTCCTTGTACAATTTTTATTTGTTTATATAAACTATCCTTTATATTGCTAAGCTCAATTTGCCCTCTATCTATAACTCTATATTTACCTTCAAAACCTAAGGCTAAACATGTATACATAAGTTCTAATATATGAATATATTTAGCAGGCGTTTTTAAGAACTTATCTAATAAGTGAAAAAAGTTCTCTCCACCATAAGTTTCATTATGAAAAATACTAAGTAAGCTATTATTAGACCAGTTATTATTTCTTCCAAAAGATGTTGTAGTTACTAACTCATCAATGAAAGTACATAATATATATCTGGTAACTAAAATTTCACTCTCGTCAATACCGTATTTTGAAGCAGATTCATTATATAAGTTAATCTTACCAACAAACTCTTCTCTTATTTCATTTACATCTTTTGTTGTATTATCATCTTGTAATTGAAGTACTAATTTAAATAAAGGCGAAGCAGCACTAATAAATGGATTAAAGCTAATCTCATAATTATTTTCTTTTCTTGCCCTATTTCTTTTAAAAACACTTTTTTGTTTTTTAAAGTTACTATATGGTGTTGCTTGTCTATTATCAAAATTTGTCAAAGAGTTATTACTTTGATCATTTGAAATTAAAATAGTCTTATTGCTCATGTTATTTCTTTATCTTATTTATTTTTTATTGCCCATAATGAATAATTCACATTAGGAAGTTCTGAGGATAAATGGAATGCAAAACCAGCTGATTTCTGTAGCTCTTTTTCATTCTCTGGCGTTAATTCTAATTTAAAGTAAAGATGATTTACCCTATATGGAATCTCTTTTGGTGGTGTTGATAATGGTTTGATTTTAAACCCAACAAGATGGAAGTTAACAAGATTTTTAATAGTCTCAATAGTTCCCATTTTTAAACTTGTTGTTAATACTTCTTTGATTTTTTGAGCTGATATATCTGCTGTAACTGCGAATACAAATGATGAGTTCTTTAATAATTCTTTATCTTTTACAGGAGAAATATAAATACCATATTTTCTTTGTTCAATTGCAAGAGAAATACTATTTTGTTCTAGAACCATTGCTAACATTGATTTTAATTCATCTAAAATGTTATTAAAACTTGTAGATTGGTCTGAATGAATGTAGTTAAACTGTTTAAGTAGTCTTTTCTCTTTTTTCATAAATACCGCTAATTCTCCAGCTAAAGTACTTAATTCTAAGAAAAGCTCATCTGGATGTATTTTATCTTGTGTTAATAAAAAGTGAAATTTACTTTCAGTTTTATTTAAAAGTTGTAGCATTAAATAATCGCCTAATTCAGTAGCTTGTAACACTGAATCACTAATTTTTTCAGCTAGTTTTTCTGCTCTATATGTAAGCATACTAGTTAATTCATTTACTTTTGATAATAATTGTTTTGATGAATTAAGATGTAAGTATGAAGCTAAAAATACTTCATCTAAAGATACTATTCCACTTGTTGAAACAGCTCCTACTTTTGCTATTTTTATATTTACATAGCCATCATTTAATTCATCTTCTAATAACAATTTAAAATTATGTTGTGCAGTTAAAATATCACTGTTACTAGATTCTCCTGCATTCGTATTTGGCACATTTGATACTGTTTGTGCCTTATATCTTGTTAAAAGATTTTTTTGCTCTTCGAAATGTATATCATCACTATCTTGGATAAATAAAGGTAGTGCTAAATAAACATATTTATTAGTATCTGTTGCTTTGATATTTAATGTAAGATTATTCTCTTCTCTAGTTGTTATTTCAAATAATGTACCATCAGGCATGATTCCAGAAGCACTTTCAAGTATTATTTTACCAGTACTTAATAAGTGTTCATCAATTTTTAAATTAAAGAAACCCCAATTATTAGCTCTTGTTTGGTAAGTTCTTGTTCTTAATTCATAATTGTAATATCTATCATTTTGCTGAAAATGTTGTGGTCTTATAAAAAGACCTTCTCTCCAAACTACTTTATTTTGCATTATTCTGCTCTTTCAATACTAAATTTTTTAATTTTTAATTCAATATAATTATATTTTTCTTGCTCTAAATTAATAACATATTTCCATGATGATTTATTTTCAATATTTCTAAATTTACCAATTACACCTAAGAACTTTGTATTCTTTTCAAATACTATTTTATAAACTTGTTCTTGTTGAGGAACAATTATATGCTTAGATTGTGATACTAAATCATCACCTAATTTTTTACCAGATTTATTTAATAATTTCCAAAAGTCATATTTTAGAAATTTTTCTGCTGATTCAAGTTCATAAAAAGTTAACATTAATGGTGAAGATACATCATCTAAATCAGGGTTTAAATCTTTTGATGATTGAACTACCAACTCAATGTGTGTTGGTTTACTTGAACATCCACTTATGATAAATATTATAAAAATAAGTGTAAGTATTGGTTTTAATAATTGTTTCATTTTATGTCCTTTTATATTGATGTTAATTTTATACTATATGAAATATTGTTGTACTCATTTGAAAAATCTTTTTCAATTAAGTTTATTCCAAAATCAGGGTCTTCATTTAGCTTTTTAAACATATTTATATATGCATCCCACATTTGATATTTTTTAGGCATTAATGCACTTAATGCACCATTTTTTTCAAAATGATGTTCTAGGCTTTTTGGAGAAAACTTTAATACTGCTATATTGATAAGGTTTTTACTTGATCGATGTAATGCAATATTATGAATATCTAGTTCAGTAAAAGATTTTTTAACTGCTTCTGATATTTTTATATTATTATCATTTTTATTATCTAATAAGTTTAAAGCATATTGACCCATTTTAATAGGATTAGCATCATCATATGCAGGGCTTATATCAGAAATAAGAAGATCTTTTTTTATCTTGTCTTTTGTATTTAAAGAGTTCTTCAAACCTTCAAGTGAATTAATAACTATATTTGAAATTTCAGTAAGTAGAGCATCTCTTTGTTCTTGATTTAATGAAGTCATTTCAATACCTAGTTTTTTTTCTAATATTGAAAGTCCATGATTTGTTTCTTCTTCACTTATGATAGGTTTTTGTTTTATTACAATATCTTCTACGATTGGGGCTTGTTTACTTGGCGTAATTGGTGTACTTACAACAACTTCCTTTATAACTTCATCTTCATCAATCTCATAAACGATATCTTCTTCTTGTGCAAGTTCTTTAAATTGAGGAATGTTTATATGCTCTTGTAAAGGCTGGGAACTTATACTTTCTTGTGCAAAGTCTTGAGTTAAAATTGTTGGTTCAGAGTCTTTTTCAAAAGAGTATAAATCATTTTCATTTACATCATTATCATTAAACATACTCATTACATTTGAACTAAAATTTTCTTCTTCGGGAATAACAAAAGAGCTTGTCATAATATTATTATCTTCAAGTAAAAAGTCATCATCTGGAATTAATTGATTGCTTGATTTATTATAATTATTAGATGTTTGTGGATTTGATACAAGTGTTTGTTCATTGATAATATCATCTTGTGTATAATCATTGTCCATGAATCTTGCTTGTATTTCATATTCACCAAGAACAAAAATATCTGTAGAATTTATTTTGATTGAAACACCTTTAGGTAATTTCTTATATGGATATTTTAAATAAGTGCCATTTGTACTTTGATCTTTTATAAAATAAATACCATCTGTATAATCAATAATAGCATGGATACCAGATATATAGCTCTGTCGATCTTCAAGTTGCCAAGAAGCATCATTAGATCTTCCAATAGTTCCATTTGTCATATTAAAATGGAAATTTCGTTTATGTGGAATATCCTTTCCATTCTTTATTATGTCAAATATAAGTTTCATAAACTATTGTCCTTTTAATGATGTAACTTCAGGTTTTACCTGATATAAAGGCTTGTATGTTTCGTGGAAGCTTGCACAAGCGGTAAACGTTAAAACTAATAAAATATTTATAAATAATAGATGTGTTTTTTTCATTTAATTCTCCTAATTATGTGTAATTGAAACTTGATTTGTTTCATCAATTGATAAGTTAATTGTATTTAATTTAACATCTTCAATACTGCAGTTTAAGATATATTTTGATAATTTTGGCATAATATTTGTATTTATAATTAAATCAATATTACGAGCACCCGTATCAATTGTATTAGATAGTGATACTATATAATCAAGTAAATTATCATTGATTTCTAATATAATCTCTTTTTTTGCAAGTTGTTTTTGAATTGTTTTTAATTTTAATTTTGCAATGTCTTTAAGTGCATTATCTTTTAAATTAAAATATGGAATAACATTCATTCTTCCTAATAATGCTGGTTGTAAATATGATGATAAAATTGGAGTTATCTCTTTTGTTAATTCATCCATTTTTAAATCACTATTTTCAGTACACATTTGTGTAATCTCTGCAGTTGCTAGATTTGAAGTCATAATTATAATTGTATTTTTAAAATCAATTACTCGGCCTTCTCCATCATTTGCTATACCTTTATCAAATATTTGATAGAAAAGATTTAGAATATCTGGATGTGCTTTTTCAATTTCATCTAATAAAACTACAGAATATGGTTTAACTCGAACTGGATCTGTTAGTTGTCCACCATCACCATATCCAACGTAACCAGGTGGTGAACCAATAAGTCTTGATACTGTATGCTTCTCTTGGAATTCAGTCATATTTATTGTAGTAATAAATCGCTCTCCCCCATACATTAAATCAGCAATTGCCAATGCAGTTTCAGTTTTACCAACGCCACTAGGACCAACTAGTAAAAATACACCTGCTGGTGAGTTTTCATTTTTAAGCCCAGAAACAGAGATTTGTAAAAATGTATTTAAATATGAAATTGGTTCATCTTGCCCAATAACTCTTTGTTTCATTTTATCTTCTAGTTCCATTACCGTTTTAATTTGTTCTTGAACCATATTTCCTAAAGGAATTCCTGTCCAAGATGATATAACTTCTGCTACTTGTTCTTTAGTAACATTTTTATAAATATATGAACCGTCTTTTTGAGCAATTTTTAATTCACTATTTAATCTATCAAGTTCTTCTTTATCATTTGTTACATTATTTATTTGATCAAGAAGTTCTTTTTGAATATTCCAGTTCTCTTCGACTTCTTTAATTTCATCATTAATAAGTACAATTTCATCTTCTAAAATAGATATTTGCTTTGAATAATCTTTAATTGCATTTGAATCATCCCTTGTTAAATAATCAATTTCTCTTTGTTTTTCAATAATTGAAGTATTTAACTTTTGTAAAGCATAAGGAATATTTGTTTTACTGATTTTAACATTTGCACAAGCAGTATCTAATACATCAATAGCTTTATCTGGAAGTTGCCTACCTGTTATATATCTAGCAGATAAAATAGCTGCTGCTTTTAAAGCTTCATCTTCAATATATACATCATGAACTTCTTCATATTTTTCAGTAATTCCTCTAAGAATAGTAATAGCTTGATCTACTGTTGGCTCTAAAAGATTAATTTTTTGGAATCTTCTTGAAAGTGCAGGATCTTTTTCAAAATACTTTCTATACTCTAACCATGTAGTTGCAGCAATTGTTCTAAGTTCTCCACGTGCTAAAGCTGGTTTTAGTAAGTTTGCAGCATCTCCCCCACCTTCATTTCCACCAGCACCAATTAAAGTATGTGCTTCATCAATAAAAAGAATTATAAATTGAGTACTTGCTTGTATCTCTTTTATAACAGCTTGTAATCTTCTTTCAAACTCACCTTTAACACTAGCACCTGCTTGAAGTGCTCCTAAGTCTAAAGATAAAATTTGTGCTTCATATAAATAGTTTGGAACTTCTTTATTTATAATTTTAAGTGCAAGACCTTCAACAACTGCTGTTTTACCAACACCTGCTTCTCCTACCATAATTGGATTGTTCTTTCTTCTTCTTAGCAAAATATCAACAGCTTGTTTAATTTCTGAATCTCTACATAAAACAGGATCAATCTTACCCTCTTTCGCAAGATTTGTAAGGTTTGAAGTGTATCTTTCTAGTTCTGAACCAGCAGTTACTTTTTTATTACCATTTTTCTCTAGTTTATCTATTACTTGTTCGTTTAAACCAATTATTAACTCTTTTGCTTCTTCAAAATTTATGTTATTTAATAATTTAAAGTATGCAGTGTTTGAGTATTTAATTGCATTATCAAATAATGATAAAATTAAAGCAGATTCACTTATATCTGTACTAGCAAGTGTTACTCGAGCTAATACATAAGCTTCTTCTAGCCATTGAACTAAAAGTGTTGAGAAAATCGGGTTCGTACTCTCTGTCATTGTACTTTTAGAACTGGCTTGAATTGTATTAAAAACTTCTTGAGCATCAATTTTATAATGCTCTAATACTTTATTGAAAACACTATTGTTATTTTCTAACATAGAGTATAAAATATCTTCAATTATAATTTCATTTCCACCTCGAACAATACATCTTTGTGCAGCTTGTTCTAAATATTTTTTTGTACCGGTATCTAAAGAATTTATTAACTCTTTTAATTCAACTTTCATTATTTTCCTTTTTGTGCAATTATAATTTGTTCATCGTAGTGGGATTCACCAATCCAACTATTAACTCCAAGATATTTTTTATTTTCTTGGTCTAAAACTAGCATTTCTTTTTCTTCGTGTTTTATTTCTAAGCATACTTCATGTTCTAATGGCTCTTTTAATGAAAAAGATATAAGTTCATTAAGTTCTTTCATCTTTTTACCTAGAACTGAATATTTAACTAAATCTTTAGAAGTTACATTTTTTAATAGAACTTGAAATTTAGCATTTTTACTTACTATTGTTTCTCCAATTAAAAAATTTGACCCTAGTGAAATATTGGATTCACCAAGTGATGAGTATTGCCAAGAAGGTATTTTATACTTACTTGGAATACATTGAATAATTTCAATATCATTATGTGATAAATAGTGTCTTAAAATTGATTTTAAAGTACCTGCTGATTTATGCTTCATACTTAAAATACCAATATATGGTATTAGCTTTTGTAAATTTAATGAAGAACTAACTTCTTGTGAATGAGAATATAACCCTAAAAAAGATAAAATATATTTTGAAAACTTATCTTTTAAATCATTTTTATACTGAATATAATAACGATGCTTCTCCCAAATAGGATAAACAAATCTCTGTAAATGATGATTAAAAAGATTTAAAAAGTCATGTAATACTCTATCTGAATCAACACTATCTAAAACCATTTCTGTGTAGTTTGAAGGCATAGGAGAAGAGCTTCCAAAAATTCCTAAAAAATTTAGCGTCATTTCAACTTTAACTCCACTTTCTGTATTTATAAATAAGATATTCTTTATTTCAGAACGTTGAAAGGATAGGCTAGGATTTGCTTTAAATATAATTTTTTTATAAAGCATTTCAGAACTAACTTCTGGATAAAACTTTTTTAAATAGTTACAAACAACCCTTATGGATTGTGGTAAGGAATATTTTGATGTTGATTCTTTAATCCGATTATTTATATCTATAATAGTCATTTATTTCTCTACATTAATGTTTGTGAGCCAAGTTTTGCAGGCCACTCATATAACTCTTTATTTTGCATATCAACACTTAATTTATGAAAAGAGTTTATATTGCTGTAAAGAGCAAAAAATTCGTTTAGTACTGAACAAAATAAATATGCTTCACCAATACATGAAAACTTGTTTGGATTAACCTTTAGATGAATATGTGTTCCTCTAATTGGCAAACCTTTATCAATCATTTCTGTTGTTTCGTACGATATATCTTCAATTCCTTTTAATATCATACCTGTACGCTCTTTTTGTTTTACATCATAAGCACCGAAGAAATCGTATGTTTCTAAGATTGTTCTTAATGATTTTACATTATCTAATGAAAGATAATTCAAAGACATATTAGAAATAATTCTCCATAAAAAATCACCTGCGATTGGTGGTGGATAACTTGATGATGGAATAGTAATATTCTTAAAAGAGATATTTGATGAATTTGATAAGGCATTTGCAATACAAATATCACCTAATAATAAAGTTGATGGAACATCTCTATTTGTACATAATATTTTTACAGATACTGTTGCATTACTATTTGAAAGATTATCTTCTGTATTAACAGAAGTAGCAAATCGTAAATATGTATTAGTTCTTTCTCCATCAGTTGAAAGTTTAATTCTTGAAGAGAAATACTCATTGCTGTCATCTAAATGCTCAAAAGATTCAAAAGGTAAGTAATCTTGATAAATATTTTTACTAGATATCCAACCTCTTACATTTTCTATTGAAAAAACTTCACTGTGCGTTTTATCTAAATCAGAAGGCACAATTAAAAAATCATCAACTTCTTGGTTTTTTCTAATAGGAACACTATCTGTTTCAAAAAGATTAATAACAGGAGTACAGTATAAAGAAAAATGCTCTTTTTTAAGTGTTTCTGTATGAGAAAATCTCTTTGACAGATGTATTTTAATTGTGAAGTTTCTACTTTGAGCTAATATAGTTTCAGCTATATTTTTTATATCTTTTAAATTTAAAATATCTACAAATAAATACTTATCTTTAAAACAAAAATATTCTTGTAATAATACATAACCATCAAATACATTAAGTGGATAAGGAGTCATAGTCTCTAAGGAGTTAAACCCAACAGGAGAAATAGATCTTTTATCTAAAGGAATAATTTGAAGAGATTTACCCTCTTTATCATTTATCGAAATATCTATTTTTTTAACATATTTTGTTAAAAATAAATATAGGTCTTGTGATATAAACTTTGAACCACTAAGATATATTCTCAGGTTATTGAAAATTAAATCTTGTAATGTTCCTGACGTAGTCATTTTCATATTTAATTCTAAAGAACTTTCTTTTCCATGTACAAAATAATTAACATCATTTATTACAAAAGGCATAACAATAGTTTCATAAGTTGTTCTAAATTTACACTGAATACCATCCATTGCATTTCTACTTAAAACTTCAGTATCTTTTTTGATTTTTATATTATTTGTAGAATCTTTTATAGGTTCATATTGAATAATACTATATGAAGGAACGGGTCTTACATAGTTTGGCCATAATAATTGAACTAAAGTATGTGCAACTTCCGGTAGTTCTTGGTTAAGTTGTTGTTTTAGTCTTCCTGTTAAAAAAGCAAAACCTTCTAATAATCTTTCGACATCAGGATCTTGTCCTTCTTTTGAAAGGTAAGTAGATAGTCCAGGGTTTTTTTTAGAAAACTCTGCACCTTCTGTTCTTAGTGAAGTTAATTCTTCTTTATAGTAATCGTTAAATGCCATCTTTAAATATCTTTACTTTTCCATTTTTTAATAAATCTGCCTTAAAATTTATTCTCTTACTTCTTCCATTAACTATTAAATATCCTTCAATAAGAATATTCATTTCGTTTAATGTTAACTTTTCTCTAGAAACGCCTACTTTTGTTTTAAAAAGTCTTGGCTCATATCTTTTAATACAAATTTCAGCATTTTGTTCAATTATCTCTATTGAATCTTTCATACTCAAATTTATATTATTCAAATCAGGTCTTCCATAATCTTTAGCAATCTCTGCACTACCTGCGTTTGTTGAAAAAATACGTGATAAATTATTTGCAATAGAGGCATAAACTGCCTCTTCATCGCTTTGGAAATTTTTATTATCTAATTGTGATGATAATCTTTCAAATAAACTTCCTTTATACATATGTCTAGTCTTTATCTAGTTTTCCAACTAAAGATAACTCAAAACTTGCACCCATGTATTTAAAGTGTGGTCTTAATGAAATTCTAACTTTATACCAACCTGGATCGCCCTCAACATCATCAACATTAATTGCAATATCTTTAAATGGTCTTTTACTTCTAATTTCAGCACTTGGGTTTTCTTGGTTAGCAACATATTGCTTAGCCCATTTATTAAGTTCTCTCTCTAAATCAGCTCTTTCTCTCCATGAACCAATATGCTCTCTTTGAAGAACTTTGATATAGTGAGACATTCTTGTAATTGCAAAAAGGTATGGTAATTGAGTACCTAATTTGTAATTTAATTGTGCTTCATTTCCTTCAGGAGTGTTAGGAAATACTTTAGGTTCTTGTGCAGAAGTTGCAGCAAAGAATGCAGCTGAATTACTACCTTTTCTCATAATTAATGGAATAAAACCTTGTTCTGATAATTCATATTCTCTTCTATCTGAAACTAATACTTCAGTAGGAATTTTCATCTCGATATCACCCATACTCTCAAAAGTATGCACTGGTAAATCTCTTACTTCTCCACCAGATTTTGGTCCAATGATATTTGTACACCATCTAAAGTTAGCAAAACTATCAGTTAATTTACTAGCAAATGGATAAACAGTATTTCCCCATAAGTAATCTTCATGGTCTTTAGATACATTTTCTTTATATACAAAGTTTGAAATTGGATTATCTTCTGGATCGTATGGAGCTCTTAAAAGAAATCGAGGAAGTGTTAATCCAACATATTTAGAATCTTCATTCTGTCTGAAACCTCTCCATGCTGCAAATTGAGGAGAACTCATAACATCATCCATATCTTTTAAATCTGGAAGACCTTCAAAAGAATCTAATCCAAAAAACTTAGGGCCAGCAGCTGCAATAAAAGGAGCGTGACTCATTGCTGAAATAGATGCAACTTTATTTAAGAATTTAATATCTACATTTGATGGAGATAATTGATAATCAGCGATTATTGTTCCAACAGGTTCTCCACCAAATTGTCCATAACCACTTGTATATACATGTTTATATAAACCAGTTTGTGTAATATCTAAACTATCTTCAAAATCTTCCATTAAGTCTTCTTTTGAAACATTAATGATTTCCATTTGAATATTTTGTCTAAAATCAGTTCTTTCAACTAGCATATGTAATCCACGCCATTTTGATTCTAAAGCTTGAAATTGTTCATGATGTAAAATTTCATCCATTTGTGCAGATATCTTTTCATCAATTTCAGCAATCATTTTATCAATAATTGATTTATTAACTTTTTCATCTACATTATCAGACTTGATTAATTCTTCGATTAAAGCACCAACACCTGATTTAACTACACCATAAGTATCATCTTCTTGCGTTAGACTTGTCTGAGCTACAATACTATCTAATAAACTACTTTCTTCTGCAGATTTGTTTTGAGCTATCATTTCTTCAGTTGACATAAACTTCCTTTTATAAAATTTTTATTCTTTAGAACTAAGATTTAGTTCTGACATTAATGCATCTCTTTCTTCTTTACCCGATATTGCACTCTCTATTGCTTTTCTAAAAGCGGGAACATTTCCTAATGGGCCTTTTAAAGCCATAAGTGATTGTCTTAATTCCATTAAAACTTTCATTTCAGGAACATTTTCAACTATTTTTTCAGGAGAAAAATCTTTAACACTATCGATTTTTAAATCAACATTTAAAGATGAACCTTCATCATCAACTAATTTATTGTCAACATTAAATGTTACAGATAAATCTTGAGCTTTTAATACATCGTTAAAGTTACCTTTATCAATTTTAATTGCTTTTCTATCTTCAACAGCTACTTTTTCTTCATTTGGATTGTAGTCACCTAATAATGTAATCTTATAAGGTATTTCAACATCTTCTGTTGCATCTCCTGTTGCTGGTTTATACGTAACGTTAATTCTTTCTTTTGGTGATTCTGATTGTTTCATTCTTACTCCTAATTAATTTTGATTTGTAATGCACTATTTATATCAATCGTGCAAAGTTTTTTATACATAGATTCAATTTTTTCTGTTTCTATATCTGTATTATTAAATGATGATAAAATTAAGCTATATACTTTTGCACACAAGCTTGGATTCCATTCATCAAGACAATATTTATTTATATCATTCTCAAGTGACTCTAGTAATGCTAGACCAATATCACTTTTGTTAAATTCTATTGCTAAGTTTGCATGCTTTAATCTCCAATTAAATTTATCTTCTATAGAAGTTGAACTATCATGATATTTTTGTAGTAATATCATTGCTTCTGTAATTTTGTCATCATTTGCTAATTCATAAATATCTTTTAATAAATCTTTTTCTTTATTATCATTATTTACTTCTTCTTTTTCAACAATTGAATTGTTTGATGATATTTCATCAAGAATCCATTTTTTAACTCTATTTGATGCAAAGGGAGTATCATCAATAAAAAATAAATCTAAAATCCCCTCATTTGATTTAAGGAAAGAAACTAAAGTATTTTTAACTTCAAGTGCGGCTGAATAGTTTTTAGTTTTTTCTAAAATCATAAAAGAATAATGATGCCCATCAATCCAAAATGGAGACATTTCAAGTATCTCTTCTACTAAATTAAATGCATCTTCATACTCTTTATTGTTAAAAAGATTTTTTACATCATCAAGTTCTAATTCAGAAGGTGGATTTAATGAAGTTTTCTTATCTTGTTCATAAGGTAATCCTTCTGTATCTAGCCAAGATAACATTCTATTAATTCTTAAAGCTCTTAAATCTGAAATATTCTGATTTCTATAATAAGTTGTTAATAAATTTGCATTTTTTTTGAATATTCTTAAAACTTTTATTGCATCTGCATCATTTTTAATCTCAGTAATCTCTTCCTTTACAATTTTAACTACTTCGACTTCTTTTTTAATTATAGGTTCAATTTTAGTTATTTCTTCTTTTTTGATTACTAACTTGTTGGTTTTTTCATTATTTTTTTTTTCAATAATCTCTTCAGTAAAACGTATTATTTTTCTAAAATTATTATCATTATTTTCAAGTATTTTTTTGATTGTTAAATCTAATTTATTAAGTAATTCATTGAATAAAGTTACATCAATTATTGAGTTTTTAATTTCTTCATAATTCATAATATCATTTGTTAATGATTCATTTAACCAAGTGAAAATATTAGTTTTAGCTTTCTTCGATTTAGGGAATAAATCCTTATTAAATCTTTCTAAGAGTTCAATATATGTATATAATCCAAGTTTTAATCCAGACCAAGAATCTTCTTTCCATAGCCCATATAACCACCATGAAGCTATTTTAAGGTCTTTGCTTTCTTTGATTAAAAATTCTTCACATAGTTTTGTTACTAGTTTCCAATTTGGACCACCATTTTGTGTAACACTTGTGTTCTTATCCATTTCTTGTTCTATAAATAAAAAGGAGTCTTCATATTTACAATCTTCACCTGCAGGAGTTTTATTATTAAATTCTTGTAAAATTAATTTATTTAACAAAATAACATTCACCCCTAATTTAATTACCAAATAGTGGTAATATTTTTTAGTATTCTATCGTTATAATTCTTTAATTGAACTTTAAAAGTATCTTATTATATTATTTAAAACAATAAAGAAAAATGATTACTTTTTACTAATATAATGTACATTTAAATTATTTTTAAATAAAATAAGGTAAATTAAAAATGGATGGTCTATGAGAAATGCTTTAAATGTTGTAGCATCAGGAACAATTATATGTGCATGTGGCGGAAAAGTTTCATTATCTTCTACTGAATTTAGATGCTACTATTGGTGGCAAAAAACTATTATATTGGAAAGATATATTAGGTGTATCCGTTCTTCTTTAGTAAAAAATATGACTAAAAAAATCACGAATGATAAGGTATCATACCTAGCTAATTAAAATGAGATGTAAGTGGAATTTTGTAAATATAATAAATAATAATATTTTAGTAAATTTATAAAATGTAATTAAGTTATAAGTAGTTATAATTTTATCAGTTATAAAATTAGGAGATAAGAGTATCATGATAAGAAAAGAAATAATATCGGTTTTAACGCTTTGTGCACTATTCACAGGTTGTAATCAGGTAAATGAACCAGTTACACCAATAACGCCAATAGCAGTGGAAGCAGAAGAAATTATTGCTACTGATAGTTTAAATATGAATGACGAATTAATATCATTTTATAATGAATGGAAAGGTACAAAATATAGTACTAGAGGAAACTCTAAAAAAGGAATTAGTCCTGGTAATTATGTTCAAAGATTATTTAAAGAAAAATTTGAATTAGATATTTCTAACAATCCTAGAAAACAGTTAAAATTTGGAGATAAAATCAAAAAAAGTGATTTACAAATTGGAGACTTAGTATTCTTTAAAAAAAGTAGAAATAGAATGCATGTTGGTGTTTATATGAACAATGGTGACTTTATGCACTCATCTGTTAAAGGTGTAAAATTTAGTAAAATAGATAAAGCATACTACAAAAACACTTATTATACTGCTCGAAGAGTATTTTAGATTTAAAGATATCATTTGGATATCTTTAAACAAATTTAAAATTACAGAATTACCTTAAAAAACCAAAATAACTTACCAAAAAGAAGCTGTACCATACGCAGTATTTTCATCATTGTCTAATTCTAAATAGATATTATCATTATAATCTCTGTATAAGTTATAATCACCTATTGAGACACTTTTTTCAATATCTCTTTTGTTTAAATAGATATCTTCACAATATTGACTTAGGTCTGATAGATGGTACTCTACCATTGAAGGAGCCATATTATCAATAGCGCCTTCAATTGAGTTAAAATCATCAACTCCAAAAGTGTTATACAAAGATGTTTTATTTAATAATGTGATCATTATCGATTTTTCTAGTTGTTAAATCCATTTAATAATGATGCCATTCTATTTAAATCTATCTTATTTTCTTCAGGTTTTTTATCATCTTCATTTGTAGTATTATTATTGTTAAAGATATTGCCATTTGTTGGTTCCTTATCTTCTACTACTTCTGATGATATTTCTTCTGTATTTGTATATGAAGTATCTTCTTTATTTTCAGTAGTTACTTTTTTATTTAATAAACCTTCAATTTTACCTAACATTGAAGAAATATTTGAATTATCTTCTTCTGTATTTGTTTTAAAGTCATTTACGTTTAATTCTAAATCTTCTTTTACAGTTTCTAATTCAAGAACTTCATCTTCTAATTCAGTAATTCTGTTTTCTAACTTAGTGTTTTTACCCTCAAGTTCTTCATAGGCTTTTATTAAAGTATTTAAAGCATTATTTAGTTTTGAAATTGTTTCTGCATTTGTCATTTGTCTTACATCCTTGGTGATATTATTATTAATTCGTTATTATTGCTAAATTTAGCTAATAATTCCATCAATTCTTAATAAAGAATCAATACTTGGCTTTCTTTGTGCAAAATTGTAAAATAATTGCTCCATATTTTGAGATCCACCTTTTGATAAAATAGTCTCTTTATATTTTAAAGCAAGCTCTTTATTGAAGATGTTTCCTGAATCAATAAACATATAGAAAGCATCAGCACTTAGTACCTCTGCCCACTTATATGAATAATATCCAGCTGAGTAACCTCCTGCAAAAATATGAGAGAATCCATTTTGAAATTTGTTATATGGAGGTGGTATCATAACAGCAAATTCTTTTCTTACTTCATTTAATAAATTTTGTACTTCTTCTTCACTTTTGTATAAGTCTTGATATAGTTTAAAGTCAAACAAAGCAAATTCTACTTGTCTTACTAAAGATAACGAAGATTGAAAGTTTTTAGCTTTAATAATTCTATCAATAGCTTCATCATCAAGTACTTCTTGTGTTTCATAATGTTTAGCAAACAGTTTTAATACTTCTTTATCATATGAAAAATATTCTAAAAATTGTGAAGGAAACTCAACTGTATCCCAAGCAACTCCAGAAATACCACTTACATAAGGATCTTTTATATCACTAACTAAGTGATGTAAAGCATGTCCCATTTCATGGAAAAGTGTTACAACATCAGAGTGTCTTAATAATGATGGAGTAGTTTTTGTTGATTGAGGGAAGTTACAAACTATAAAAGCAGTAGGTAAATGCTTTTGTCCTTTAGAATCTACATAATGAGAGTGCCAGTTATTCATCCAAGCCCCTCCTCTTTTATCTTTCCTAGCTTCAAGGTCAATATATATTCGTGCAATCTCTTTATCATTTGATAACAAATTATAAACTCTAACTTTTTCATCCCATGCTTTAGCATCTGTTTGAACAAACTTGATATCAAACATTTGATGTAAGAAGTCAAAGAACCCATTTAATACTGATTCTTGTTCAAAGTAAGGTCTATAATATTCTTCATCTAAGTCATACTTAGCTTTCTTTAATTTTTCAGAATAATAAGCCATATCTGATGATCTAAAGTCACTTATTCCATCTTTGCTTGCTAATTGCTTGATTTCTTCTAACTCTTCAATTGCCTTAGCTTTTCCTTTATGTCCTAGTTCTTCTAGAAAAGTAACAACCTCTTCTTCTTTTGAAGCCATTTTTGTTTGTAGTGAGTATTCAGAATAAGAGTTAAATCCTAAAATTTTCACCTTTTCATTTTTAAGGGCAAGAATTTGTTCTATAATCTTTCCATTTTGTGGAGCTTTTGTACAATATGCTTTATAAAGCTCTTCTCTTCGTTCTCGTGATGTTCCATACGTTATATAAGCCATATATGATGGAATTTGTAAAGTAAACTTATATTTAGTTTTATCATCTTCTTCAAACTTTGCTAATTCTAAATCTGAAACTGGAATTTCTTTTACTTCATCTACATTTTCGATAATCATTTCAAACTCATTTGTAGCATCAAGTAAGTTTTGAGAAAACTTATGAGATAGCTCACTTAAAGTTAAATTTATATCTTCTAATCTTTTCTTTTTATCATTATCTAAGTGACAACCAGAAAGTACAAAGTCTCTTATTTCATTTTCTAATACTTTAATTTGTATATTAGTTAAAGTAGTTTTATACTTAGACTGTATATCTTTTAAAGCTATATAAATACTTTCATTTTGAGATATCCAAGTTTCGTATTTTGAGATAACAGGAAGACATTCTTCATAAACTTTTCCTGTAATTTCTGAATTTTTTACTGAATCAATATGAAAGATTGGAGTAAGAAAATCATTAAGGCTCTCCCCTATTTCTTCATATGGCATTACAAAGTTTTCATATGTTTTATCTTTTATTTCCATAAGTTCTACTATTTCATTTTTTGATTGCTCTAATAACTTTTCTAATAATACTTTTGAATCTGTTAATTTTTCTAAATTAAATTCTTTAAACATTTTTATAATCCTTTTTATTTTTTAAACTGTATTGTAAATCCTCTATCAAACTTTTCATAGTCCTGATAGAATGTAAAATTTTTTGTATCAAATTTCTCTAAATATACTGACAATGGTTTTTTTTGATCATATCCCATTTCGCAAAGTAAATACTCGATATCTCTTTCATTTGTTTGATCAATTATGTCTTTTAATAATTCATCCCCTATATTTCCACCAAATAATGCATTTGAAGGTTCAAACTTAACATTATGAGGTAATTCATAATCATTTGCAATATATGGTGGATTTGATATTGTTAAATCTATATTTATCTCCGCTATATTTTCATACAAATTACTTAGTCTAAATTCAATTTTATTTTCAACTCCATGCTTTACGGCATTCTCTTTTGCAAGTGCAATGGCTTTTTCGTTAATATCAACTGCTATGATTTTAATATCTTTTACTAGTAAAGCAAGCATTACGGATATGATTCCTGAACCAGTTCCAATTTCTAGTACACTAATATTCTCTTTTTTATTCTTTATGTCTTTTATGATTTCAAGTGCATTATCTATTAATAGTTCTGTTTCTGGTCTTGGTATTAAGACACCCTCTTTTACTATAAAAACCTCTCCATAAAACGATGCTTTATTTGTTAAGTATTCCATAGGATAATTTGTTGCTCTTTTTTTTATTAATTGTTCAAGCTCTTTTTGCTTTTCAAACTCATTATTATAGTTAAGATGTAGCCATATAGTATTCTTTTCTAGTAAATACATCATTAACATCTCAACTTCTTTAGCTGGAATATGTGTTACAAATTTTAAATCATTTGTATATTTTCTAATTGTATCTTTTATTGTCATATTATGTATAAACCTTTTTTTAAACTTTATATTATAGTTAAATTGATATTACTCTAAAATATATAGAGCTAATTCATCTGATAATAAAAAGTTTTTATTGTAAATTCTTTCATTTTTCTGTAAAACTTTGTCACTTTCTATTAAATGATTTACTTTTTCTAGTTCTTTTTGTGTAAATAGTGATAATTCAATACCATTTGAACACCTAAAACCAAGTAGTATTTTCTCTGTTTTTATATCATCTAAATCTATTGATTCGTAATCCATTTTAAATGGATCCTCTATATATTCTTCTATACTTTTTGAAGGATAATATCTTTTTTTATTTACATATCCAACAGCACCTGCTCCAATTCCTAAATATTCTTTATGTTCCCAATAGCCATAGTTATGTTTTGATTCATATTTCTTTTCTTTAGCAAAATTTGATATCTCATATTGAGTAAAATTATGCTCTTTTATAAAGTCAAAAATTTCATAAGATAACTCTTCATCATCAATTTTAACTGATGCTCTATCAAAGAATTTTGTACCTTCTTCTATCATTAAGGAGTATGCACTTAAGTGTGTGATTGGTAAAGAAAAAGCTTGTTTGAAATCTTCTTTCATACTCTCTAATGTATCACCTTGAACTCCATATATAATATCGCAGTTAATACCATTAAAACCTATACGATTTGCATTTTGTATAGCTTCTATAGCACTTTTACTCTTATGCGAACGTCCTAAAAATTTTAGCTTGTCATTGTTGAAACTTTGCACTCCAAAGCTAACTCGATTAACACCAAAACTATGCATAGTTTCAAGCCATTCGTATGAGGCTGAATTTGGATTTGCTTCTGTTGTGATTTCTGCATCTTTTATTAAATATGGTTTTATCATATTTAATACTTCTTCATACTCTTGTGCTTTTACACAGGAAGGAGTACCTCCACCTATAAATACTGTTTCTATTTCTTTATTATGTTTTTTAACATAACTTTCTAATTCATTTTCTAATTGTTTTTTTAATGCTTTCATATACTCTTGTTTCAAATGAAACTTATCAGTATATGAATTGAATGCACAGTAAAAACATTTGCTGTCGCAAAAAGGTATATGTATATATAAAAGCAATTTTTAATCCTAATTTCTGTAAAATATTTGGCTAATTATAAGGGAAAACATATTTATGACTGATAAAAACGAAACCACAAAAGATAATACTAAAAATTATAGACCCAATGTAGCAGCAATCGTACTATCAGCGAAATACCCACATACATGTGAAATATTTATTGCATCACGTACTGATGTAGATAACGCTTGGCAATTTCCTCAAGGTGGAATTGATGAAGGTGAAAATGCTAAAGAAGCTTTATATAGAGAGCTTGAAGAAGAAATAGGAACAAGAGAAGTTGAAATTATTGCAGAATATCCTCAATGGGTATCTTATGACTTTCCTCCAGCGATTGCAAAGAAAATGCAGCCTTACGATGGTCAAATACAAAAATATTATTTAGTAAAATTAAAAAAAGGCGCAAAAGTAAATATTGAAACTGAAATCCCAGAGTTCAGTGAATATAAGTTTGTACCAACAAAAAATATTTATGACTATATAACTTTCTTTAAAAGAACAGTTTATAAACAAGTTCTAAAATATTTTAAAACTGAAGGTTATATTTAAAAAGGAATTATGAGTAAATGTTAAAAGTATTAAAATTTGGTGGTACGAGTGTAGGTACACTTGAAAGAATCCAAAACGTTGCAAATATAATAAAAAAAATAAAAGATGAAGGCCATGATGTAATTGCAGTAGTTTCTGCTATGAGTGGTGAAACAAATAAATTAATTGAGTATGCTGAAAACTTTTCAGCACAACCAAATGCTGCTGAAATGGATATGTTATTAAGTGCAGGAGAGAGAGTTACTTCTGCACTTTTATCAATTGCCTTAAATGAACAAGGCTACAAAGCTACTTCTATGAGTGGTAGAGAAGCAGGTATTATTACAGATAATGCTCATACTAAAGCTAGAATTGAAGATATTGATACAACAAATCTTAAAAATGCGATAGCAGATGGTAAGACAGTTATAGTTGCCGGTTTTCAAGGTGTTACTATTGATACAAAAAGAGTATCAACTCTTGGTCGTGGAGGTAGTGATTTAACTGCTGTTGCAATTGCAGGTGCAATAGATGCTGATATCTGTGAAATATATACAGATGTTGATGGTATTTATACAACAGATCCAAGAATTGAGCCAAAAGCTAAAAAATTAAAAAGTATTTCTTATGATGAAATGTTAGAATTAGCTTCATTAGGAGCAAAAGTTTTACAAAATAGATCAGTAGAAATGGCAAAAAAATTAAATGTAAATTTAGTATCAAGATCTAGCTTCACTCCTGAAGTTGAAGGTACGTTAATAACAAAGGAAGAGAATATTATGGAAAAACCAATAGTAAGTGGAATTGCATTAGATAAAAATCAAATTAGAGTTGGAATGTATGGGGTTACTGATCAGCCTGGCATTGCTGCATCTATTTTTACATCATTAGCTGATGCTGATATTAATGTTGATATGATTGTACAAACTGTTGGTGTTGATGGTGCTACTGATTTAGACTTTACTATTCCTACAAGTGATTTTGATGCTTGTAAAGAAGTTATGGCTAGATTTGTAAAAGACTCAAAGAAAATTGATTATAACGAATCAATTTGTAAGGTATCTATTGTAGGTGTTGGTATGAAGTCACATACAGGTGTTGCATCAAAAGCATTTTCTTCAATGGCAAATGAAAACATTAATATTAGAATTATATCTACTTCTGAAATTAAAATTTCAATGATTATTGATGTTAAATATGCAGAATTAGCGGTAAGAGCATTACACGAAGCTTATAATCTGGATAAGTAAACGTGCAAGAATTTTTAAATTGGACCGTCGATACAATCAGGGAAGATAGATTAATTTCTCCTTGGTTAGAAGAAAAAAAATATGAATGGACTCCTTTAGTTTCTAAAAATATTGTAAATTTATTAGAAAAAGGTGCTTCTGTTATTGTTTTAACAGATAGAGATAGGGAATGGTTCTTAGAGTATGTTTTATCAAATATTAATTCTCCTAAATTAAATAGACCATTTTTACCTTTTTATGATTTTAAATCTTTTTATAAATATATGGATAATATAAAATCTGATGATGATATTGCATATATAAAAGATATGTTAAATATCTCTTTTCCTAATGGTTATTGTTTTTGGTATATAGGAAAAAGTCAAGATGTTCGTGCAGTTATTCCAAAAGTTTCAAAAAACTCATTTTTATGGCTTTTTGATGAAGAAATGCAAGATGCTTTTAACTTAAGATCAAATGATGAAGCTTTAGATATGAAATTACTACAAATGTTTAGATTATATAATAAAACAGTAAGTTCAGCACTATTTGCAGAAATAAACGTAGAAAACTAAAATGTGTGATAAAAAAATTGATAAATCAGCTATTTTAATTGTTAATGATATAGATAAAACATTAAGTAATTTATTACCTTTTTATTCTCCTCATAATATTAGAATAATTAAAAATGAAGAAAAAGACGAATTTCAAATTCTTCAAGCTACTCAAGCTATAAAAGAAGCATATATTGCTTCAAATGAAAATAAATATATTTTTTTATGTGGAAATACTTTTAGAAAAGAAGCACAAAATTCTTTATTAAAAGTATTAGAAGAACCTCCTAAAAACGTAGTTTTTATTATTCTTACAAACTCTAAGTCTTCGCTTTTACCAACTATATATTCACGTATGCCTTATACGTATATGAAAACTTCATTGTTGAAAGATGAAACTTCATTAGATATTTTAAAGTTAGATTTAAAAGATATCTATATGTTTTTAAAAGAGAATCAAAAGATATCAAAGAATGAAGCAAAAAACATAGTTGAATCCATTTTATTAAAAGTAAATAAACAAGATATAAAACTTAGCTCTTCTCAGCTAGATTTGTTTTCTAAAGCATCAAAGCTTTTAGAATTAAATTCAAGACCAAATAATATCTTAACTACACTACTCTTATCTTTAGCAAATCAAAACTAAAAACTAAAAACTAAATATCAAGGTTTAATATATGCAAACTTATAAAACAAAAATTATGGGTGTTCTAAATGCAAATGAAGATTCATTTTTTAAAGATAGTAGATTTGATAGTAAAGAAGCTAGTTTTAAAATTGAAAAAATGATTGAAGATGGTGCAAATATTATTGATATTGGCGGAGTTTCAAGTAGACCTGGAAGTATTGCTGTTGATGAGAAAATAGAATTAGAGCGTTTGAAAAATATTGTTGATACTATTTATAAAGAAAAATATTTTGAAAAAGTTGATTTTTCTATTGATTCTTATTCCCCTTTAGTTATTGATTATGTTTTAAATAAAGGTTTTAAAATAGTAAATGATATTACAGGTTTAGTAAATGATGAAGTTTGTAGAGTAAGTGCTAAATATAATGCAAAAGTTATAATAATGCATATGCAAAATAATCCTAAAAATATGCAAGAAAAACCTGAATACAATAATGTTGTATTGGATATTGATGCGTACTTTGAAAAACAAATACAAAAAGCAATAAGTTTTGGAATCAAAGATATATCATTAGATGTAGGAATTGGTTTTGGAAAAA
Source organism: uncultured Campylobacterales bacterium (assembly GCA_947503785.1). Classification (GTDB taxonomy): domain Bacteria; phylum Campylobacterota; class Campylobacteria; order Campylobacterales; family Arcobacteraceae; genus Poseidonibacter. Next base: position 28,775 of record CANNFB010000003.1, read on the forward strand.
CTTTAGAACATAACTTATTACTTTTAAATAAATTAGAGTATTTTAAACATTTTGGATATGAATTATTAATTGGTGCTAGTAGAAAATCTATGATTGATATGATTACACCGTCTGAGATAAAAGATAGGCTTCCTGGAACTTTAGCAATTCACTTGGAATCTGTTAATAGAGGTGCCTCAATAATTAGATGTCATGATGTTTATGAACATTATCAAGCTTTAAAAGTTCAAGAGGCAATTAACTCAATTTCTTGAGTTAATTTTTAGTTTTACAATATCTCATGTAAAGTATTTGCTTTCTTCATCCACTCTTTAAGTTCATCATAATCTTGTTTTTCAACCATAATTCTTACTTTTTTCATATGATCTTCAAATAAATCAATTGATTTTAAAAGGTTTTCTCTATTTTGTTTAAAGATATCTGTCCACATATCTGGACTTGATTTTGCAATTCTACTCATATCTTTAAATCCACCAGCTGCAAGTGCAATAATAGATTTAGGATCTTCATGTCCCATAACTGTATTTGCAAGAGAATATGAAATAACATGAGGTAAATGTGACATATAACATGCATGTATATCATGCTCATCTGAATCCATCACAATAATTCTCATTCCAATTGCTTGAAATACTTTAAAAGCTCTATTTACATGTATGTTTTCATTATCTTCAAGATTACATAAAACTACTGTTTTCCCTTCATATAAATCATCAATAGCAGCTTTTGGTCCAGATTTTTCTGTTCCTGTCATTGGGTGAGCTGCTATAAAATTTTTTCTAATAGATTTTGGAATATTATTAACAATAAAATTCTTTGTTGAACCTAAATCCATAATAGTTGTTTTCTCTTTAATATCAAGAAATTCAGGTAGTATTGAAATGATATTATCAACAGGTATTGCTAAAACAATCAAATCGCATTTTTCTATTAACTCTTTAATGTCAACTAATTCATCTACTAGATTTAATTCTTCAATCTCTTTTTTTGATTTTTCACTTCTTGCATAACCATAAACTTTTGTAGCTATTGCATATCTTTTTACAGCTTTTGCAAAAGAACCACCCATTAGTCCTAAACCAACTATTCCTATATTCAAGATAACACCTTTTTTGTAAATTAATTTGAAGATTATATCTTAATATTTATTTAAACTAAATATCCCAATATAAGCTATGTCTAGACACACTGTGTCTTTTTTGAGTCTAAAAATGTTGTTTTTCTTCCTACTTTTGACCTAGGAATATACTTACTATATCTACTTTGTGTTATATCTGTGCTCTTGTGTCCAATCATATATGACACCCACATAAGATCTTCTTTATTCATTAGCATATTTGTAACGAAAGTATGTCTAGTTTGATATATATTTCTGTAGTCTAAAGAACAACTCTTTAATAAAATTTTCCAACGATAATATAAATCACATGTTTGTTTAAAAATATCTCCACGTGGTTTATAAAATACATACTTCTTTAATCCAGTGATTTTTCTTTGATTGATAAGAAAATCTTCACATTGTGGCAACATATCAATAATTCTGATGCTGCTCTTTGTCTTAGGAGATTGTATAAAACCTTTAGTAATAGTTTTATTAATATCAAGAGTGAAATTTTCAAAATCAATATCTTTCCATGTTAAAGCAAATATTTCACCCGAACGCATACCTGTATAAAATGCAATTCCTAAATAGTTTTTTAATACCATATCTTCTGAACTTGATAGTATTAGTTTTACTTCATCTAAAGTAAATGGTTTCATTTCATAATCAGATTTTAAACTAGGTTTACTAACAAGAGGAATAATTGTAATATACTCTTCAATTGTTGCTATCTCAAAAGCACTTTTTAAAATTGTATGGCATATATTTAAAGTTGATTTATCAGTAAAAGTAGCGAAGTATTCAAATATTAATTTCTTTGTTACATCATTTACTTTTGTATCTTTAAAATATGTCTTGATTCTACTGTTAAATAAGCTCTCATAACTAATATAAGATGTTCTTTTGAGTGTAATCTCTTTTTCAAGTAAAACTCTTTCACAAAGCTCTATTAGTGTTGGAACTTTTGTATTAAGATTAAACTTTGTAAGAAACTCTTCATTCTTGTAATAGTTTTTAAAGAACTTTCTATTTTTTGGAGTATCAGCCATTTTAGTTGATAATCTCTTTTTTCCAATTCTTATATAAAGAACACCATTTCTATTATAAAAATTCATTTGAATTTATCCTTATCTTTTATAATAGCATTTGTAATAAATTCTATTTTAACCTTATTATCTTTAATATGTTTTTTATAATGTATATTTTCTTTTAATCTACCATCATCAATCATATTATTAATACTGTTATATGATTTACCTAAATACCTCGCAACATCTATTTTTTTAATTAAATGTATTTCCGGTGTAATTATATTTTCTAAATCAATAACTTTTTCTCTTAATGAAGTTACTTCATTTAAAAGCTTTGGTATTAATTCTAAATATTCAAAAGCTGCATAATTCATTTTATATCCTTAAAAGCTAAATTCAAAGTCATTTGTATAATCATTTAGAGATATAATATCTCCCTCAATATAACCTCTCTTAATTAATTCATTTTTAGCTAATCCATAATGTTTTAAATCATAATCTTCAATATTTTCATTTCTATTTAAATATAAAGATAAAATTTTGTTATTTACATAAGTAATGATTTTTAAAAATCTTTCTGAACTAATTTTGTCTTGACCATGTAAAAGAATTGTAAGGTCAGCTAATTTAGTTAATGTCGCTATTTTGATATCTATTAATATATTTTTTACAGTATTTATAATTTGTTCTGTAAAATCGATACAAGTTTGAATCCAATTTTGAGAATGTTTCATATTAACCCTTTTGAATTACAAATTTTTGAATTTGTATTTATTGGATTTAATACATAGTTTTTTATTATATTTTGATAATTAGTTGTTTTTTGATAAAATGGAAAGTCAGACTGTTTGATTGATTGCATTTTGTTACCCCTAATAAATGGGATTCGATAAATTGCTAACAGTATTTTATGACAAAATACGATATACATCAAGACGAATTGAACTAAATGAGGATAAAATGAGAAATATTGATGATGTTTTATCTAGACTATACGATAAATTGGGATTTGACAAAGATAAAGAATTTTGTGAAAGGTACGATTTAAAGCAAAATACTCTTAGTACATGGAAGAAAAGGAATAGTATTCCTTATGATTTAATAGCAAATATATCGCAAAATGAGAATATTTCATTAGATTATGTTTTAAATGGAAAAAAAGAAATTAAGTCAAATATTGATTATAAATCAGAGATAATTGATACATTAGAAGAACTAAATAACACACAACTTAAATATATCTATCATATAACAGAGGCTGAAAAGCTAAAATCTTAAAAATAACAATTGTATATATTACATAATAACTTGTAAAATGTACAATTTAAAATCTTCTTATCCTAAAAATAATTAATTAAAATTTTAAATAATAATTAGTAAAATGAAATCTAGAAAGTTAATAAAGGTTTGCAATTGATTGAAGAGATATTTAAAGTAATATTTAGAGTTATAGCATTAATAATATTCAAATACTTTTTTTATATAGTAGGAGCAATAGTATTAAAACTACTTACAATAGGAAAATATCCCAATTTAAATGATTATTATGATGATTTTAAAGAAGACCCATTTGTAATTGTTTCTGATTCTGCAGTAGTCTCTGGCTTTGGAGTACTGATATTCTGCACAGCTTTCTTTTTCTTTCTTTATTATACTAACCCTTAAATAAAATAAAAAGGATATAAATGATTAAAAAACTACTAATAATAGTCATTGCTAGTACACTAACTTATGCAGGAAATCACAGTGCCACATTTAAAAGAAAGTCAGATGAAACTCAAAATCAATCAATTAGTGTTAGAGGAATAGTAACTGATATCTCAGAAAGAAGTAGATATATAAGAGTAAAAGTATCTTTAGATAATGGAAAAGATATAAAAGGATGAATCTCTAAAGAGAGTAGATTAAAAGAAAATGATAGAGTATATGGAAGATGTACTAATTATAAAAGTGGTGAATATAAGAATTGTTCATTAACTAGAACAAGATACTAAATTTATTTGTAAATATGAAATACATATTATTAAGTTTATTACTATGCTTAAACCTTTCTGCAAGTTACAAAAGACTAGATAAACAACGTTTGAATATTATAAGAAATATAATAGATAAAAGATTTACTAATGTTGATAAAATAAAAGGTAACACAAAAGTAGAATTAAAAATAAATAAAGATGGTATTGCTAACTATAGAATGATTGAAAAATCTAAAAATAAAAAGTTTAATGAAATTGTTTCAAACTTTATAAAAAAAGAAAACGGAAAATTTTATATTAAATTTTTAAATGAAAGAAAAAGATTATGAAGAGAAGATAAATGGAATTTAACGGAAATACATTAAAAATTAAAAATAGAATTTATGCGATTGATAATATTAAAAATGTTGAATATTCAGAAAAAATGATTAGATTTGTAATTATTACTATTCCTCTTATGTTTCTATTTGCCCCAATCTTTTTCTTCTATACAAATATATTTATGATTATACTATATATTTTATTATTTGGATTATCATTCGTAAAAATAAAACTATACAGTATTTTTATAGATAATACATATCAAGCAGCATTTAGTACTACTGATGAAAGTGATTTTATTGCATATAAAAAAGAACTTACTTATCATATGGAAAACAGACAACATAATATTGTTAAATCGAAAAAAATAAAAGATATTAAATCAATTGAAATATCTGAATCAGCAGAAGAATATAAGATAAGAAAACGAAAAGAAGCTTTTAACAAGAACTTAAAAAAGCAAGAAGAAATTTATAAGAATAAATATCAAGAAGTAAAACAAGAAGATATAAAAACTACTGATACTGAAGAGAAAAAAGAATCAAAACCTAGAATGTCAAATAAAAAGAAGAAAGAGAAAGGTGACGATTATGAAAAGAAAGTTGCAGGATATTATAAATTAGATGGCTATGATATTTATTTAAATGGTATAAAAAAAGATAGATTAGATGGTGGGATTGATGTTATATGTAAAAAAGATGATGAAGTTATATTAATACAATGTAAAAATTGGAATCATACTACAGGAAGAAAGATTACTCATACTCACATAAAAGAATTTCATAGTAATTGTATTAAGTATATAGACCAAGAAAATTTAGATAAAACAAATGTAAAATTAAAATACATAGTACCAAATATAAAAGTATTTAAAGCCTGTGCAATTAATATCTTTAGAGATGATTATTATAATTGCAGATATGAGATTTTAGAGTTTTAAAAAATATTAGGAATATAAATGCCAACTAATTTAGACAAGCAAAGAAGAAATTTATTAATTTTAGAATCAATAATATTATTATTAGAACTTACAAATACAAAAGTTAAATGTATTCCTTTACCTTTATTAAAAGATATAGATATTGAAAAGTTAAGTTTTATGTGGATTACTTCTTACAATAATATTTTAATGTATATGCTTGTTTATTTTGGGTTTAGATTTATTGCACATTATATTGATAATAAAGATAGTAGTAACAAAGTATCTATAAAAGATAATGTAATTAGAAGTAGGCCAAAAAATATTTTTGATAAATTAAAATCAATGTTTATAGATTTTTTATCCCTTATAGTTCAAACAAAAACTTATGATCTACTAATACCTATTGTTTTATTTATTGTAATCCTTTATGCATCATTCATAGAATCCTATTATAGTATTAGTTCTAAAAGTGTCCTTTTATTAGTGTTCTTAGGTTTTATACTTATACTTTTTTTTATGGGAATAATTGATTATTTTAAAAATAAAAACATAAAATATAACTATATAAAAAAAGATGAGAATATTGTTAAATTAAGAGATAAATATAAAACAAAAAAAGTTTATTTAAATAATAGAAATAAAAGTGTATAAAATTAAATATATTCATATTTATTTAATATCTTATACCTTTAATTAATAGAACTATTATTTCTTTTTATATTCTTATTAATTATGTGTTGTTTTTGTGTTAATAATTTGAAAGATTTTTAATGTTATTATCTCTCTAGTTAATTATAGTGATTATTACAAATGCTATAAACTAACCTTTTTATTGAAAAACAATCAAATATTAGGCAACTAACTATTAATATTTATATAAAGTGAATTTAGATATATTATTGTTTAATTATGAAATTAAGGAAAGTCGTGAAAAATAAAGTAATCCTATTTTCTTTGGCATGTGCAACTGCACTATGCGCAGATACAATACAATCTATAGAATATAATAATTTAAATAAGATATCTCAAAAAATAGTAGATGAAACACTTAATATGAAGCCAGGTGATGAACTCAACGATAAGAGAATAAATGATGCAATCAAAAAGTTTTATAAATTTGGCTATTTTGATGATATAGTTGTTATTAATGATAACGGTAAACTTCAACTGAACTTTAAAGAAAAACCTTCGATTGCAAACATTGATATTAAAGGTTATAAATCTAGAACAGATGATATAGAATCATTAAAAACAATGATTAAACTTAAAAAAGGTTCAATGTATACTGAAAAAAGAGTTAAAGATGCAAAAAAAGTATTATTAGACCTTTTAGAAAATGATGGATATATTAATTCTGTTGTTGAAACAGAAATTGAAACAATAAATGAACACTCTTTAAAACTTACATTTAATGTAAATAAAGGTGATGAAATTATTATTAAAAAAGCAAATTATTATGGTTCTAATGAATTAGATCAAGATGATTTTGATAATGTTACAGCAAATAAAGAAAAAGAAATAGCTTCATGGTGGTTTGGTCAAAATGATGGTGAAGTTAAAATTGATCAATTAAAATATGATGCAAGAAGAATAAATGAATTATATTTTGAAAAAGGATATCTTGATGCACAAGTTAAAGAACCTTTCTTAAATATTGACTTTGCTTCAAATCAAGCTGACTTAGATTTCTTTATAAATGAAGGTACTAAATATATTACAAATGATATTAAAGTTTATGTGGATTCTTCAATTGTAGATGCAAAAGATATTTATCCAGAATTAGATTTAATTATTGGAAATACTTTTAATATTAAAAAACTTAGACGTGATCAAGCTTATATTAAAACACAAGTAGCAAACAAAGGTTATGCTTTTGCTGAAGTAAAGTTCGATGTTAAAAAAGATACAAAAAATTCTAAAGTTGATATTACATATAATGTAATACCAGGTAAAAAAGTTTATATAAATGATGTGAAAATTTCAGGAAACTCTAGAACACTAGATAGAGTAATTAGAAGAGATGTATATTTAGCTCCTGGAGATTTATACAGTGAAACAGATTTTACGGATACTAAATCAAAGTTAGGTAGATCATCATATTTTGAAAAAGTTAAAGTTGAACAAAAAAGAGTAACAGAAGATAAGATTGATATCTTAATTGAAGTAGTTGAAGCAGCAACAGGAGCACTAACTCTTGGTGGTGGATACGGTTCTTATGATAAGATAATGGTTAGTGGTTCTGTTAAAGACTCAAATGTATTTGGTTCAGGTTTAGGTGTTGGAATTAGTGCTGACTTATCGGCTAACAAGAGTGCCTTTTCTGTAAATTTAAGTAACCCAGCAATTAATGATAGTAAATTTAGTGGTGATATAGAAGCTCATAATACTGATAGTGAAATTAGTAGAACGGTATATGATTTAGATAAAAATACTAAAGGTTTCTCAGTTGGTGTTGGTCGAGAAATTCTTAGAAATTTAAGAGGTGGATTAAGATACAAACTTGATTTTATAAAAGAAGAATATACATACGAAGATACTTCAACTGTTCCTGATGCAAAACGGTTTAAAGATGCAGATTATATATCAAGTTCATTAACTCCATATTTAAGCTTTGATAATACAGATAATTATCAATTACCAAGAGAAGGTATTAAATCTGGAACTTCTTTAGAGTATGCAGGTGTTGGTGGAGATTCTAAATATTTAAAATCAAGTACATATTTCAAATACTTTAATAGTTTAAATGATTATGCTGAATTAGATTGGATTTTTAGATTTAGAACGAAAGTAAGTGTTTTAATTGATAATGGACAAATAAACCAAGGTGACTCATTATACTTAGGTGGAGTAAAAAGTTTAAGAGGATACTCTTCTTATGCATTCCCTGCAAATAATGATGGATATGTTACTGAACCATATAAAAGATCTTGGGCAAACTCTATTGAAATGAGTTTCCCTTTAATTCCTAATGCTAAAATGAGATGGGCATTATTCTATGATTATGGAATGATTGGTGAAGATAACTTTAGTGATATTGCAAGATCAAGTACAGGTGCTGTTTTAGAATGGATTTCTCCGCTTGGACCATTACAATTAATCTTTGCAAAAGCTTTAGATGCTAAGCCTGAAGATGAAACTTCTACATTTGAATTCTCACTTGGGAGTAGTTTCTAATGGTAAAGAAAATGGATTTATTAAATAGACGAATTACAAATGCAGAAGCCTTAGATTTAATTGAAAATGCTTCTTTATTAGAATTAGGCGAATTAGCAACAAAAAGAAAACTTGAACTACATCCTGATAAAACAACATCATTTATAGTTGATAGAAATATTAACTATACAAATGTATGTTGGGTTGATTGTAAGTTTTGTGCCTTTTTTAGACACGGGCGAGATGAAGATTCCTATGTATTAAAGTTTGATGAGATTGATGCAAAAATTGATGAATTGTTAGAGATTGGAGGAACACAAATTCTTTTCCAAGGTGGAGTTCATCCAAAACTAAAAATTGATTATTATGAAGAGTTAGTTGAGCATATTCATACAAAATATCCTCAAATTACTATTCATGGTTTTTCTGCAATTGAAATCAAATATATTGCAAAAGTATCAAAAATTACAATTTTAGAAGTTTTAAAAAGACTTCAAGTAAAAGGTTTAAGTTCAATTCCAGGAGCTGGGGCTGAGATTTTATCTGATAGAGTAAGAGATATAATTGCACCAAATAAAATGGACAGTCTAGATTGGATTGAAGTTCATGAATTAGCACATTCAATTGGTATGAAAACGACTGCTACTATGATGTTTGGAACAGTTGAAACTGATGAAGAAATTATTGAACATTGGGAACTATTAAGAGAGTTACAGGATAGAACGGGTGGATTTAGAGCCTTTATTATGTGGTCTTTCCAAGGTGCTAATACAACTCTTTTAAAAGAGATTCCAGATATTAAACCTCAATCTTCAAATAGATATTTAAGATTACTTGCAGTTTCAAGACTTTATTTAGATAACTTTATGAATATGCAAAGTTCTTGGGTTACACAAGGTTCTTACATAGGTCAATTAGCTTTAAATTTTGGAGCAAATGATTTAGGAAGTACAATGATGGAAGAAAATGTAGTTAAAGCTGCAGGAGCTTCTAACAGAATGAATCAAGAAGAGATGATTAGGCTAATTAGAGATGTTGGCGAAAAACCAGCAAAAAGAAATACAGCTTATGAGATATTAGAGAGGTATTAGACCTTTGATTAAAAAATTTAAAAAATATTTATTTGCATTAGTAATTTTACAAGGAAGTTTAATGAGTGCTAGCATAAAGCATATAGAAATAAAAGGGATTAAAGTTCCAATAGTTTTTGAAAAACAAAATAGTTTACCTATTTTAAATTTACAATTAGTTTTTCAAAATTCAGGTTATATTCAAGATAAAGATAAAAGTGGATTAGCAAGTTTTTCTTCAAAGTTATTAAATGAAGGAACTAAAGAATTAGGTTCTACTAAATTTGCACAAAAATTAGAAGAAAATGCAATTTCATTACATACATCAAATGGTTTTGAAACTTTCGTAATGGAATTATCAAATTTAAAAGATGTAAGTGATAAGTCAATTGAATTATTAGCTAAATTAATTAAATCGCCAAATTATAGTAATGATACATTATCTAAGTTAAAAACATTAAAAACTGGTGAATTAAAAAGAAAAGAAAATGATTTTGATTATACTACAAAGAATTTATTAAAAGCAAATCTTTTTAAAGGTACATCTTTAGCCAATCCTAGTTCTGGTAGTTTAGAAAGTATTGAAGATATTAAACTTAAAGATATAAAGACCTTTATCAATGATACAGTTAATCTAAATAACTTAATTATTGTTGCAGGTGGAGATTTTACTTATAAAGAGTTTGCAACTTTAATCCAACCTGTTTTAGATGCTTTAAAACCAGGAACTAAAAGAGAATTAGAAGAGATTAACTTTGTATCTAAAGATACAGAAGAAACACTAATCAAAGAAACAGAACAAGCTTATATTTATTTTGGGAGCTCATATAATGTTACAGCATCTGATAAGAATAGATATATAGCAAAAGTTGCATCATTTATTTTAGGTGGTTCAGGTTTTGGTTCAAGACTTATGGAAGAAATTAGAGTAAAAAGAGGACTTGCATATAGTGCTTATGGTTCTGTTTCTATAAATAAATCTCATACATTCTTCAGCGGCTATTTACAAACAAAAAATGAAACTGCAAAAGAAGCACAAGCTTTAGTTAAAGAAATCATTAAAGATTTTGTAAAAAAAGGTGTTACAAAAGATGAGTTAAAAGCTGCAAAAAACTTTTTAACTGGAAGTGAACCTTTAAGAAATGAAGTTTTATCTCAAAGACTAAATAAGGCTTTTACTCTTTATTATAGAGGTTTAGATCAAGACTATCCAAAAAGAGAGTTGGATTTAATTCAAGATTTAAAATTAAAAGATTTAAATGAATTTATAAAATCTCATGAAGAGATCAATAATTTAACATTTGCAATTGTAAGGAAATAGTTTGTTAAGATTTGCACCAAGTCCTACATCTAGCATGGACGTTGAAAGTTTAAGAGTTGCTATATTTAATTATATTGTAGCTAAGCAATTAAATGAAGACTTAGTAATAAGAATTGAAGATATAGATAAAGAAAAAAATATTGATGGAAAAGATAAAGAAATTTTAGAAATTTTAAGTCTTTTCTCAATTGATTATTTAACGGCTGCACATCAAAGTGATTCCTTAAAGTATCATCAAAAGATGGCTATGCAACTTTTAACAAAAAAGAAAGCATTTTCTTGTTTTTGTGGAGATGCTAAACTTCTAGAATTAGAAGAAGAAGCAAAAGCTCAAAATAAACCTTTTGTATATGATGGGTTTTGTCAAACTTTATCTGATGAAACGATTTTAGAAGTAAATGCACCTTTTACAGTAAGAATTAATAAACCAGAAGAAAATATTAAATTTACAGATATCTTAAAAGGTGATTTCGATGTAAGTCCTGATGAGATTGATGCTTTTAATATTTTAAAACATGATAAAACACCAACATATGATTATGCTTGTGCTGTTGATGATATGCTTATGGATATTTCACTAATAATTAGAATAGAGGAACATTTATCAAGTACTGCAAAGCAAATACATGTAAGGAATTCTTTGGGTTATACAAAAGAGATTAAATTTGCACACTTAGCAAAGATCTCTAATATTCCAAATATTGCAAGTTCTATAAAATCTTTAATTGATGAAGGTTTTCTTCCAAGTGCTATTGCTAATTATTTAGTTGTTTTAGGAAATAAAACTCCAAAAGAAATTTTTTCTTTAGAAGAAGCAATAGAGTGGTTTAAAATTGAAGATATTTCAGCAGATGTGACAGAGTTTGATATTGATAAATTAAGATTTATTAATAAAAAACATTTAGAACAAATGGATGAGATGAGATTATCTAAGTTATTAGGTTTTGCTGATTTAGATATTGGTAAACTTGGAAAGGTTTATCTAGAAGAAGTTTCTACATTAAAAGAGTTAAAAGATAAAATTAACACTATTTTTGAATCAAAAACTACATGCATTGGTTTTGAAGAAGAATTTAAAAAATTAAAAGACTGTTTACAAAATGCTCCATATCATGATGATTTCAATGAGCTAAATAAATATATCACAAAAGAAACTGGATTAAAAGATGATTCTTTATCTAAACCATTAAGATATCTTTTAACAGGAGAAAAAACTGGAGCAGATATTTCAACTATCTATCCATTAATTAAAAACTATTTAGGAGAAATTATAAAATGATAGATGCCTTTATTACTTCTGTACTTACTGTAGTCTTAACAATTATATCTTTATATAAATGGGTTATTATAATCTCAGCACTATTAACATGGGTACGACCTGATCCAAATAATCCTATTGTTCAAATGTTATATAGATTAACAGAACCAGCTTATGCGTTGGTGCGAAAATATATTCCTACTGTTTTTGGTGGAATGGATTTAGCCCCTATTATATTAATCTTTGGATTAATGTTCTTAGAAATTTTCTTAAAAAATTTATTCTTTTAGTATAATATTATGAAAAAACTAGTAGCTTCTTTATTTTGCCTTGCTGCATTAAATCTTAATGCAAATACTGAAGCTGTTAACATTACAGACAAAGGTTTTAAAGTCACACTAGATTGGCTTGATGAAAAACCAAAATCTTATGCAAAAGATTTCTTTATTATTCAATATTTAAATCAAAAAAATATTAGTGAACAAGATGCTCAAACAGCTTATGATATGTCACGAGCAAAAAAAGGAAGAGTAAAAAAAGCTTTTAATAAAAGATTTTCTAAGATTCCAAATAAAGACTTACGATGTTATAGAGCAAGTTCAGAAGATTTATTAAAAGAAAATTCTAGATGTATTGCCTTAGGTTTAAGTATTTTTGATGCAACAAAAATGTCACAAGAAAATTTAAAAAATGCAATTGAAAAAATCAAAGACTACCCTACTTTGGCAAACGATTTAGAAATATTCGCTTCAGACGATCCTTTTAATGCTTTATTAAATGCAAATACAAATAGATTTTACAGATTATTTTTTGATTCAAGAGATACTTATCGTACGAATATTATAAATAATACAATACCCCAAAGTTTTATTGATAAATTAGCACAAGAAAATAGTTTTAATAGGTTTATAGATTATGTTGTTCATCGAGGTAAATTAGATAAGATTCAAAAATCTTTATTTAATGTAAAGAACAACAATAAAATTACAAATCAAACCTTTTTCTCTTTAGCTTTAAATGCAATTAATTATAATAAAGAAACAGTTGCCTTAAACTATTTAACACAAGCATATAATAAATCTTATTTACAATCAGATAAAGATAAATCTCTTTTTTGGATTTACTTATTAACTCAGAATAAAACTTTTTTAAATGAAACTGCTCAGAGTTGGGATAATAACTTATACTCTTTATATGCAAAAGAGTTATTAGAAGTATCAATTGATAATATTTATTATGATATTGATATTCCAAATACACCAAGTGTATATAATACTTTAGATCAATTTGAATGGATTAAAGTTGAAGTTGATACAAAGAAAAATCTTGATGATGTAAAATTAGCTAAATATACAAATCTTTTTACTGAAGCTTCAACTTTGCCTCATTATGCTTATGTATTAGAAAGATACGCACGATACAGAAAACAGTATTTTATCAAACCTTTTAGAAATGTTATGCAAAATTATGATGTTAATAGACAAGTTTTAATGTACGCTATTGGAAGACAAGAAAGTAGATTTATTCCATCTGCTGTATCTTTTGCAACTGCTCAAGGTGTAATGCAAATAATGCCATTTTTATCAAAGCAACTATCTAAAGATTTAAAAGAACCTTACAATATTTATGAACAGTTTTTACCTGAAATAAACTTGAGATATGCAAATAAGCATCTTGATTCTTTGGCTAAACAATTTGATAATAATCCTTTATTTATTGCTTATGCATATAATGGAGGAGCAGGATATACAAGAAAACAGTTTAAACGTGGGCTATTTAAAGAAAAAAATAGATTTGAACCATTTATGAGTATGGAACAAATCTCATATGCAGAAACTAGAAAGTATGGTAGGAAAGTCTTAACAAACTATTATATTTACAATAATCATTTAAATAAAGAAAATAAAATTTCTTTATCTTCTATTTTTCAAAATCTAATTTTGCCGAATTAGAGTTTTCATCAGCTAAATTAAGAGTTAAATTATAAGTATCTTTTACTTGATTAAATTTTACAAGATAGTACTTTCCCCATGTGTTTTTTGACAAAATATTCTTATATTTTATATCATTACTAGAAAGTTCTTCAATAGATTTAGGCTTTTGCCCATTTAAAGTAAAAGAATATCCATTTTCATTTACATTTTGACTCTTTGCTTCTACAAAATAAATAGATGTAACAAATACTTCATCTTTTGATTTAAACTCTTTAATATCTGTATTATTTAAATACGTTCCCCATAAAAGAACCTTTTGTTCTTTATTTACAATTACATCAGCTTTTTTTGTATATTGCATAGCTTTAGCTTCAATCTCATTTTTGTCAAAATGCTTTAATGCTGTAGTTGATGAACATCCAATAAATATAGTTGATAATATTGATAAAGATAAAGTTTTGTACATATATCGCCTTTTTTTAAATTTTTAGTTTCTATTTTAACTTTTGAGCAACTAACTGATTTACAACTTTAGGATTTGCTTTTCCACCAGTTGTTTTTAAAACTTGACCTACAAAAAAGCCTAAAAGCTTAGTATTCCCTGCTTTAAATTTACTTACATTATCTGGGTTTTTTGCAATAATATCATCAATAATAGGAGAAATAATTGCTGGATCAGATATTTGTACAAGGCCCTTATCTTCAACTATTTTTGTTGGATTATCACCAGTTTTAACCATTTCTTCAAATACTTGTTTAGCAATTTTACTCGAAATTGTCCCATCATCAAGTATTTTAACAAGTTGCGATATTTGACCTGCTGTAAATTTAAGCTTAGATATTTCTTTATCTTTTAATTCTCTAGCCACTTCTGTTACAACAATATTTGCTAAACTAACAGGACTGTTTAAAGTAGATAATGACTCTTCATAAAATGTTGATAGTTTTTCATCACGTGCTAAAATATTTGCTACTTCATTATTTAAACCAAGTTCTTTTAAATATTTATCAAATAATACTTTTTCTTTATCACTCATAGCTGCAACTTCTCCAACTACTTGTTCATTTTTAACTTGTTTTTTTGTTTCTGCTTTTACTTCATTATTTGACTTTGGTTCTTCTGCTTTTGTTTTTTTAGCCCAAGAGTCTTTAAGTCCAACAATTTTATTAAATACAGGTTTTTCATCTCTATAATCAAGAGGATCTGCATAAAAATATCCCTGTCTTTCAAACTGAAATCTTTTATCTATTTTTTCAAGTATAACAGCAGGTTCAATAAGTGCATTTTTAATAATTCTTAATGAATTAGGGTTTAAATCTTCTATTCCCTCAGGTGCTTCATTTTTAAATAATCTATCATAAAGTCTTACTTCAATTTGTCTTGCTTCTTTTGAACTTACCCATTGAATAGCACTTTTTACTTTTATTCCACTAGTATCACTTCCACTTTTTGAATCAGGATGATATTTTGCTTTTATTTCTACAATATTTCCCTTAGAATCTTTTATAACTTCTTGACAAGTGATTATGTATCCGTGTCTTAATCGTACAGCTTGAGTAGGAGTTAAACGAAAATAACCTTTTTCAGGATTCTCAGAAAAATCATCTCTTTCTATATAAATTTCATTTGAAAAAGGTACTTTTCTTGTACCCTCTTTTGGAACATCGTGTGGATAATATGGAGATACAAGGTCTTCACTACCTTCATAGTTTTCTATTGTAACTTTAAGTGGATCAAGTACACACATTACTCTTGGTACTTTTTTATTTAAATCATCTCTAATACAAAATTCAAGTTGAGCTACATCAACCATCGAGTTAGCTTTTGCAACTCCAATTTGATCACAGAAATTTAAAATTGATTCTTTTGTGTAACCTTTTCTTTTATATCCAGCAATCGTTGGCATTCTAGGATCATCCCAACCATCAACATATTTCCCCTCAACTAATTCTAAAAGCTTTCTCTTACTCATAACTGTATAGTTTATACCAAGTCGTGCAAATTCATGTTGGAACGGACGTGGTAATTCTAGTTTTAAAGTATCTAATACCCAGTTATAAATATCTCTATTATTTTCAAATTCTAAAGTACAAATAGAGTGTGAAACGTTTTCAATATAATCAGATAAACAGTGAGCAAAATCATACATAGGATAAATACACCATTTATCCCCTGCTCTAAAATGATGAGCATGTCTAATACGATATAAAAGAGGATCTCTTAATTTCATATTTGCAGCACTCATATCAATCTTAGCCCTTAATACATGCTCACCATCTTTAAACTCACCATTTTTCATTTTTTCAAAAAGGTTTAAATTTTCTTCAATAGTTCTATTGGCAAATTTACTTCGTATTCCTGCTTGTGTAACAGTTCCTCTGTTTTCACGCATTTGTTCTTCATTTACACTATCAACATAAGCCTTATCCATTTTAATAAGTTCAATTGCATAATCATATATTTTATCAAAATAATCAGAAGTAAAATGTACATTTTCTCCCCAGTCAAATCCAAGCCACTGTACAGCATCTTTTAAAGCTTCTACATATTTTGTGTCTTCTTTTGTTGGATTTGTATCATCCATTCTAAGATTACAGTGACCATTAAAATCAGATGCAATACCAAAATTTATACAAATAGATTTAGCATGACCTATATGAGGAAAGCCATTTGGCTCAGGTGGAAATCTAGTAATAACTTCTTTATATTTGCCAGACTTTAAGTCCTCATTTACTATTACATGTAAAAAATCTTTATTCTCACTCATTATTATTAAACCTTTTGATTTTGAAACTTTTATAAGACTTGTATTTTAGCAAATTAGAGCTTATATCATCTATGACTTAGTGCTAGAATAATAAAATATATCGCCTATATAAATATACTTTAACCCTACTTCCTCTATGGCTAGTAGTTGCTTAGTTAGTGTGTCTCTTTTGTGTTATCATATCATTTAAGTTAAAAATAACCCTCTTTTCTATTCTGTTAGGAATGTATTAAAATACTTTCTTAATGTAACACTTGTTTTGATCTGTCAACACTTTATGAGACATAATTTAAATACCTAAGCAATCATTTCTTTTTGTAACATTTTTTCCTCATAATCAACAGGTGACATATAATTATTTGATGAATGTAATCTTTGTATATGGAGTTCAGCTTCGTTCAAAATAGTTTTCCTTTAGTAAAATATTCTAAATAATAATTTATAAAATTTAATATAAATATCTCTTATTTTTAATACTTAAAATCATTATTTATAATAATTTAGATAAAATAATTACAAAATAAAAAGGATGAATATTTTATGATAGCTTATGATAACTGGGGACATGTATATGGAATAATTTTTAATGAATTTAAATATAAATTATTTATAGATACTTTAATTAATAGTCAAAAGAAAAAAGAAGTTTTTAAATTAAATAATAAAGAAGATGAAGTTTTATTTATCTCTAATGTAGTAGAAAATGAAAAAGGATTTTGTTTTTTAATAGGAAAAACAAATGAAGAAGTAAGTAAAACAAAATTCGATACTAAGACATTTAAAAGTGAGGATATAGAATTTAAAGAAAATGAACATATAAGTGATTATACACATATTTTTATAAGTAAAGATAGTATTTCTAAAACTGGAACTAGTTATTACTTGCTTCTAGAAAAAAATCAAAGAATACAAATAGGAAGTATCAAAAAACTTATAGGAAATATTATTGGATATAAGTCTTTGGATGATAAAGTTAAATCAAGAGTATATATTGGTTCTTTTATGCAAAGTGATTATATACGGAAATTAAATGAACATGAGATTATTGGTAAGCAAATTATAATTAGTGAGAAAAAGAAAAATATTCTTAATCTACCTGATAGTGAAGATGAAGAAACTGAAACAACAGTTACTCAAATCTCTAAATATGCTAAATCTGCAAAATTTATTAATGATTTAAATTTTTTAATTAAAAATCCAATAGCGCATGAAAAAAAAGATATATTTTTGATTGTGGATGATGGTAAGTCTAAAAACAAAAAAATTCCATTTGATTCACATTCAACTAAATATGTGCCTTTTTTTCAATTACCTTTTTATGTTAAATCGGTAAATAAGACTATTAATGGAAGAATTGTTGATATCTTTTCTAATATTGTTATAACGAATGACTATGATACTATTTAAGGATTCTGCATTAATAGCACTTTTTAAACAAAGACTTATAATAAGAGATAAATATAAAACAGGAATAGGTCAGCCATTTTTTTTATTAAGATATTCTTTGCCTATTATAAGTTTAATATTGTTTTTACTTATAATCGATTATTTAAGTTTATCAAAAAATGATTTCTTAGATTTAATAAAGCAACTTAACAGTTTAGTAGGAATCATATTAGGTTTTAGTATAGCTTCTTTTGCAATTTTTATATCAATAAGTAATGATAAATTAGAAAATGAATCAAAACAAAGTAAATATACATATAGAGAAATTGGTAGTTCATTATTTTTTTATAATGTTGAAGTAGCCTTATTTACATCATTAATTGGGATTATTATCTTGTATTTAAATATTCCAATATTTCATATGAATGATTTTATTGAACTTCTTACAAGTGATGATTTTAAAATATCTTTATTATTTTCAACTAAAGGAATAAAGTTTTCTTTATATATAATATATTTACTTTTATTCTTTCAATTAATCTTCAATTTATTCTATTCTTCTATATTTTTAAATAGTTCTATAAAAAAATAAAATTATTGAAATTCATAATAATATAATTTTATTATGAATTAAAATATTAAGATTATTTATTTAATATCTTATAGTTAGGTTTCTGTTCTATTGATATTAATAATTGTATCGTTTTGCTCTTCTAATTTATATTTTGGTATTGAAATAGGATCAAAAAGCTTTTCTATCTGTTTATCAGAAGGATTATATCCACTTATAATTCCATTATAAGCAATATTAAGTTCATCGTAAATAATTGGTGTACTAACATAAAGAGTACATGCGGTACCAAGTATATGAAATAATCCTATAACTTTTGACCATAATGTTTTATCTTTTTTAACTTCTTTTATAATTGTTTCATGGATATAAACAATTTTTTCTTTTTCATCTTGTGGTATAGAATTGTCATTTTTTATTAATTTCATTGATTCTTCTACATGTTCTAAGATGATTTGTTTATTAATGTTTGTAGGACTTAAAAGTTCGTCTTGTTGTTCTTTTTCAGAAATTTCTTGATAAGTTTTAGCCATCATTTTTAAATAAGCTATAAATTTTATTAAAGAAGATGCTACATTTTTAAATAACATTGGTTCAGATAATATCCCATCTAATTCAGTTGGATAAGATTTACAATATACTGTTAAGTCTCTCATTCTTGATTCAAGATTAGTCTCAGACAATACACTATGTAATTCTTGATATAATTCATCATTTAATTCTTTAGTTATAGTTTTAAGAAAATATATATTTTCATAAAATTTCTCTAAATATTTATGTTCTTTGGGTGTAAAGAAAATTCTTTTATTACTTAATGAACGATTTAAAAGCCCATCAAATTTTTGTGTCTTAACTATAAATTTTTTTAGTGTTTTTAAATCTTCATACATTCAATTCTCTTCCTATTTTAATAAAAGTATATAGTAAATAATAGTTTTTGTGTAGAGTACTAAATAATTAATACTTTAATAGTAGTATTTAGTGTGTCGATTTTGTGCTCGAGAATTATAAATTATTACTTATAATTCTGTATATTAGTAAAATGTAGTTTTATAGAAAATACCATTTTATAGTATGTTCATATATTTCATTATAATAAAATATATCGCCTATATAAATATACTTTAACCCTACTTTAGATAAAATCCAATTTATGAATAAAAAAAGATTAGTAGTGGCCTTTTCAGGTCCATCAAACAGTGGAAAAACAACAGCAATAGTTAAAGTATCAAATATTCTACAAGATAGAGGTTTTAAAGTTTGTATCATTAAGCATGATCCAAAAGATAAAGCTATGTTTGATAGACCAGGAAAAGATTCGTTTAAATTTGGAGAAACAGGTGCAGATGTTGCAGTTGTGAGTCCTAATAAAACTACTTTATTAAAGAAAGAAACTTCTTCAATTGAAGAAATGATTGATTTATTTGATAATTTTGACTATTTATTGGTTGAAGGTTTAAAGACTTTAGACTTACCTAGAATTTCTATTTTTAGAAATAATTTAAATGAAGATTATTTTAAAGTAACGGATGCAATAGCTAGTGATGACACAATCAATGATGATGATATTCCATCATCAATTGATAGATTAAACTTAAACTCTCCAGAAGATATGATTATCTGGATTGATAAAAACGCAAAGAGAGTATAAATATGCAAGATATAATCAAAGCAATAGAAGAAGCAAGTATTAAGATTAAAGAGTTAATTGAAACAGGTGATACTGCTAAAAGTGAACAAGAAAATTCAACTGGTGATACTCAATTAAAACTTGATATTGCAAGTGATGTAATTATTGAAGATATATTTAAAACAATTCCACGTATCAAAGCTATTGTTTCAGAAGAACAAGAAGAAATTGTTAATTTAAATAAAGATGGCGAATACTTAATCGCTTATGATCCTTTAGATGGTTCTTCTTTAGTAGATGTAAACTTATCTGTGGGTTCTATTTATGGAATTTATAAAGATAATTTTGATGCTAAAAGTATTATAGCTTCTGTTTATGTTGTATTTGGTCCACGTGTAGAAATGGTTGTTGCAATTGATGATGTTAAAATGTATAGATTAAAAAAAGGTAAATTTGAATTTATCCAAACTATTGTTTTAAATGAAAAAGGTAATTTAAATGCACCTGGCTCTACACAAAATTGCTGGGCACCTTTTCATAAAGAATTAATTGACGATATCTTCAATGATGGGTATAGATTAAGATATTCAGGTGGTATGGTTCCTGATTTACATCAGATTTTACTTAAAGGTGGTGGATTATTTTCTTATCCAGGAACTACAGATAGACCAAAAGGTAAATTAAGACAATTATTTGAAGTATTCCCTTTTGCATATACTTATGAAAAAGCAAATGGACAAGCTGTTGATGGTTTTAAAAGAGCTTTAGAAGTTGAAACAACACATATTCATGATACAACTCCTTGTTTCTTTGGATCTAATACTGAGATAAATAGAGTTTTAGAAGTTTATAAAAAGAATGGATAAAACAAACGACATAGTTATTGATGAGTGGGAAATAAAGCTTGATCAAAAATTAGTTGAGATAAAAGAGTGTCAAACAAGTAATTCTTTAGAGTCATGTACTCCATGTGATAAGTTTTTTGACTGTGAATTAAGAAAAAAATACGTCGTAGCTGTTTATTCATCAATGAATAAAGGTGCTGGCGGTGGCTTTGAATTTTAATATTATAATTTATAAAAGAGGTAAATAATGGAAGAATCTTGTAAAAATGTTTATATAACAACACCAATATATTATGTAAATGATGTAGCACATATAGGGCACGCGTATACAACGATCATAGCAGATATGCTAGCTAGATATTCAAGATTAACAGGTGCGAATACTTATTTTCTAACTGGAACTGATGAGCATGGTCAAAAAATTGCTCAAAGTGCAGAACTAAGAGGGAAAACTCCAAAAGAGTATGCTGATGAAGTATCTGGAAAGTTTAAAGCTTTATGGGATGATTTTGATATTTCTTATGATAAATTTATTAGAACAACTGATGATGAACATAAAATTGGTGTACAAGCAGCATTCCAAAAAATGTATGATAAGGGTGATATTTATAAAGGTGATTATGAGGGTTACTATTGTGTATCATGTGAGACATTCTTTACTGAAAAACAATTAGTTGATGAGCAATTTTGTCCTGATTGTGGTAAACCTACAAATATAGTAAAAGAAGAAAGTTACTTTTTCAAGTTGTCAGCTTATGAAGATAGACTTCTTAAATGGTATGAGGAAAATGAAGACTGCATACTTCCAAGATCTAAGAAAAATGAAATTGTAAATTTTGTTCAAGGTGGATTAAGAGATTTATCAATTTCTAGAACATCTTTTGATTGGGGTGTTAAACTTCCTGAATCTATGAACGAACCAAAACACGTAATGTACGTTTGGCTTGATGCTTTAATGAACTATATTACAGCACTGGGATATGGAACTGATGAAAAAGAAATGAAACATTGGCCAGCTTCTACTCATCTTGTTGGAAAAGATATTTTAAGATTCCATTCTATCTATTGGCCAGCCTTTTTAATGTCTTTAGATTTACCATTACCAAAGCATATAGCAGCTCATGGTTGGTGGACAAGAGATGGTGAAAAAATGTCTAAATCAAAAGGAAATGTTGTAGATCCAAAACTAGTAGCTGATGCTTATGGTTTAGATGCATTTAGATATTTCATGTTAAGAGAAGTTCCTTTTGGTCAAGATGGTGACTTTTCACAAAAAGCTTTAATGGATAGAATTAATTCTGATTTAGGAAATGATTTAGGAAACTTATTAAATAGAATTTCTGGAATGAGTGGTAAATACTTTGACTTTAAAGTATCTTCAAAAGATGTTAAAAAATTCCATCAAAAAGAGTTAGATGAAGTAGAAGCTATTTTAGAAAATGTTGAAGAGTACTTATACAAAATGCAATTAAATAGATACTTAGAAGATATTTGGAAAGTATTAACTATTGCAAATAAAGCAATTGGTGATTATGAGCCTTGGAATTTAATGAAAGAAGGTAAAACAGATGAAGCTATGGCTTTAGTTGCTTTAATTACTAATATAATGGCTAGAGTTTCACTTCTTTTAGATTCAGTAATGCCTGAAAAAATTGGAAAAATTGCAGCTTCATTAGGAATCACAATAAATAATGAAACGTATACATCTTTAATATTAAACAAAGAGTTAATTGCAGATACTACTATTACTAAAGTTGAACAATTATTCCCTAGAATTGAAGAAGTTCTTTTAGAACAAGCAAAACCAGCAGTTGTAGAAAAAGCTGTTGCAGAAGTGAAAAGTTCTAAAAAAGAAGAAAAAATTGAAGAAGATGATAATTTAATTACTATTGATAAGTTTTTTGAAACATCTTTAAAAATTGGAACAATTGTAGCGGCTGAGGAAGTTCCAAAATCTAAAAAACTTTTAAAATTACAAGTTGATTTAGGTGAAGGAAGAAATAGACAAATTCTAGCAGGAATAAAAGAATTTTATTCTGCAGAAGAACTAGTAGGAACACAAGCCTGTGTTGTTGCAAATCTAAAACCAGCTAAATTAATGGGAATGATTAGTGAAGGAATGCTAATGGCTGCTAAAGATGAAAATGGTTTATCTTTAATAAGACCAGAAACTCCAAAACAAATTGGAACTAAAATAAGCTAGTGAAAATTACCTCTATTATAGATATTATTGATGGAAAACTTTTAAGTTCTCCATCAATATCTTTTATATACTCTTTTAAAACAAATGTATCAAAAGTAAAAGAAGGAGATCTTTTTATAGCTTATAATTTGGATGATATTCAAATAGCTATACAAAAAGGTGCTTTTGCAATAATTTTAGAAAAAATATATCCTATTACAGATAAAGAGATAGCATGGATAAAAGTAGATAATCTTGAAACTTCTATTATCAAACTATTTCGATATAAGCTTGCACATTTTAATTTAAAAGCTTTTTCTTGCAATGATATAAGTTTTGAATTTTTCAAAACTCTTTCCTCTTCATCAAGTAAAAAAATTAAGCTTATTCCTAATAATCTAAAGAAATTTGTTTCAGTTCTTGAAGATATTGATGATGAAACAATTTTAGTTTCAAATGATAATAAAATACTAGATAAAATATATCCAAATAACACAAGTTTTGAAAAAGAAGATTTTCTTATCTCGAACTTACTTGAGCATTCACTTTTTGAGGTTTCTTTTACTTTTGAAGGTAAGTATTTTCAAAGAGTAAAAATACCAAGTATTTATATTGAAGATTTTATTAGAGTTTATGACTTTTTAAATATAAATGAATATGATGATTCTAAATTAAAAAATTCTAATCTTTTTAAAACAATGTTTTTAGATAAGGGTTTAAATACTGTAGAGTTTGGAAAATCTGATAAATTTATCATATCTTCAAATAACATATCTTTAGTAAAAAAAGAAGTTACTTATCTAAAAAGTAAATTTACTTATGGAAAGATAATCTATATTACTTCCTCTTATTTAGATTTTTTATCAGAAGAGCAAATTGTTTTAAAAAATATTTCTGAAATAAGAAATATATTAAAAAACAACTCTTTCAATGCTTCATATATTGTAGGATTTAAGTTTGAAGAAATACAGAAAACTTTATTAAAAGAAGAAAAAGAGTTAACTCTTTTCTAATTTTAATATATAGTTCCAAAAGAACTTATCACCTTTCCTACAATTTTAATATCAGAATTATTTAATACTTGAGATGGATAGTCTTTATTATCTGAAATAATATCTAAATGTCCATCAACTCTTTTTTGTATTCTTTTGACAAATAATCCATGAACTGTAGTAAATGCATATATTCCATCTCTTGAACAATCATTTTTTGTTTTATCTAAAAATATGATGTTATCGTCATTTAGCGTAGGTTCCATTGAGTCCCCAACTACATTTATTGCATCAATATTTTTTAAATTCTCTTTTCCACCTAATCTATCTATAAAATATGCAGGTACTTCTAAAGATTCAAAATCATCACTATTCTCATATGCCCCACCACCAGCACTAACTGCAACTTCTGGAAAATATTTTATCCAGTATTTATCTGTACTATCCACAAGTGATCCCGGACTTTGATTATAAAGAAGCCAATTTATTGATATTTTCTTTTTTGCACAGAAATTTAGTATATTTGAGTATGGAATTTTGCCTCTATTTTTCATAGTTGCAAAATTCGCTTGTGACAATTCTAACGAAGTTGCTACATCTTTATCAAATATTTTGCCATTTACTCCATCTGCACTTAGAATATCTTTTAATTTATCTATGATTTCACTTACAATAAGCATTTTTAATCCTTTTACATAGTATTTACATAATTATATTACAAAATGCAATATTTTTCAAGGTTATTGAAAATATATTATAGAATTTGAAATATTAAATACAAAAGGACACAAAATGGCAAGAAAAATTATTGAAACAAGAAATAACGTTATAGATTTTTTTCACAAAGTTGACACTTTAATTTACCAGTTTGGCGATAAAGTATTATAAAAAAACCAAATTTAACAATTTAATAAAAATAAAACATAAGTATAAATGTTAATAAAGCAAGTTTAATATATTATTACACTAATAATCACACTGTGGTAATAACGGAGACAGTTATGGAAATAAACTTAGTTACGGAAGCATTGAAATTTATGGCATTAGGAATGGGTGTAGTATTCTCATTCTTGATTATTATGATTTTTGTGCTAAAAGCTCAGGCTGCATTATTGACAAGATATTTTCCCCAAAAGAAAATAGAGCCAGTAAAAAGGCCAAATACGAATGCATCATCTAATGAAACTGCAAAAGTAGCTGCAATTGTTGCAGCTGTACAGCATCACAAAAATCTAAAAGGTTAATGTTAATGGCAAAAAAGTATATAGATGTTATGGATACTACGTTTAGGGATGGATTCCAATCCGTCTTTGGTGGTAGAGTTTTAATGAATGACTTCTTTCCCGCTGTTGAAGCTGCGAAAGATGCTGGTATAACTCATTTTGAGTTTGGTGGTGGAGCTAGGTTCCAATCTTTATTTTTCTACTTACAAGAAAATGCATTTGAAATGATGGACAAGTTCAGAGAAATTGTTGGTCCAGATGCAAACTTACAAACTTTAGCTAGAGGTATCAATACAGTAATGTTAGATACAGGTTCTAGAGAACTAATCGACTTACATGCAAAAATGTTTGCAAAACATGGTACAACAACAATCCGAAATTTTGATGCTTTAAACGATGTACAAAACTTAGAATACTCTGCTGAGTGTATTAAGAAGTATGGTTTAAATCATGAAGTAGTAGTTACACTTATGGATTTACCTCCAGGATGTAGTGGTGCTCATGATGTTGCTTTCTATGAAAAAACTTTAAGACAAATACTTGATAGTGGAGTTCCACATGATTCTCTTTGTTTTAAGGATGCTTCAGGAACTGCATCTCCTCAAAAAGTATATGAAACTATTCAAATGGCTAGAAAGCTAGTTGGAAATGATACTCATATTAGATTACATACACACGAAACTGCTGGTGTTTCTGTAGCTTGTTATTTAGCTGCATTAGAAGCTGGAGCTGATGGTATTGATTTAGCTGCAAGCCCAGTTTCAGGTGGAACTTCACAACCAGATATTTTAACAATGTTACATGCAGTTAAGGGTAAAAACTTTGACTTAGGTGGATTAGAAATTGAAAAAGTATTAAAGTATGAAGAAGTATTAGGTGATTGTTTAAAAGATTACTTTATCCCACCAGAAGCTACACAAGTTTCTCCTTTAATTCCTTTCTCTCCAATGCCTGGTGGAGCATTAACTGCTAACACTCAAATGATGAGAGATAATGGAACTTTACATAAATTCCCAGAAGTAATAAAAGCAATGAGAGAAGTTGTTGAAAAAGGTGGTTATGGTACATCAGTAACTCCTGTTTCACAATTTTATTGGCAGCAAGCTTATGCAAATGTTATGTTTGGTCCTTGGAAACAAATTGCTCCTGGTTATGGAAAAATGGTTCTTGGATATTTTGGTAAAACACCAGTTGCTCCAAATGAAGAGATTGTTGCACTTGCAGCTTCAAAATTAAAAATGGAACCTACTACAGAAAATCCTTTAGATATTGCAGATAGAGATGAAAAGAAAAAAATCTCTGTTTGGAAACAAAGATTAGAATTAGAAGGAATTGAAACTAGTGAAGAAAATATCTTTATTGCTGCTGCTTGTGATGAAAAAGGTATTGCTTTCTTAAAAGGTGAATCACCATTAAATATAAGAAAAAATGATTCTACATGTGAAAATGATAAAGAATGTAATTTAGGAGAAAATAAAAATATGAGTAATGCAAATGGAAACTATACAGTTGTTGTAGATGGTCAAAAGTTTAATGTGTCAATTGCAGAAGGTAATGCTGATATTCAAGTAACACCAGTTACTTCAGAAGCTTCTTCTACATCAGCTCCTGCAGCTTCTTCAAACGATGCAGAAACAGAAATTCCTGCAGTTGTAAATGGAGCAGTATGGAAAATTCTTGTTAAAGAAGGTGATAAAGTTGAAAAAGATCAACAAATAATGATTTTAGAAGCAATGAAAATGGAAATTGATATTAATGCCCCTGTTTCAGGAACTATAAAAAGTATTTTAGTTTCACCTAATGCAGCAGTTGAAGAAGGACAAACTTTAGCCATTATTGGTTAAAAGTTTATTGGAATAATAATGAAAAAAAGTTTATTTTTAATTTTATTTGCCCTTTTTTCTGTATTTGCAGTAAACTCTTTTGCGGCATCAGCACATGTTGAAGTTACAGAAGAGAAAAAAGAGTACGAATCAAAATCAATGTCAGAATTAGTTGATTCGTTTTATAGCACAACTGGTTTAAAAGCAATTATCAACCCTCAAGAAGGATTAAAAGGTCCTCATGGCGAAGAATTAACAGTATTTGCACAAAGCTTTGGTAGAATTATTATGATAATAATTTGTTTAGTTCTATTCTATTTAGCTATTAAAAAAGGTTTTGAACCATTACTTTTAATTCCTATTGGGTTTGGTGGAATTTTAGCCAATATTCCAATTGCAGAAATTGCAGGTGCTGATGGAATGCTTGGTATAATTTATAATATGGGTATTACAAATGGATTTTTCCCACTTCTGATTTTTATGGGAGTTGGAGCTATGACGGATTTTGGTCCATTATTAGCAAATCCTAAAACAGCATTACTTGGTGGTGCCGCTCAATTTGGTATTTTCGGTTCACTAGTTGCAGCAGTACTTTTATCACAATATGTGCCAGGTATTGAATTTACTTTAGAACAAGCAGCAGCAATTTCTATTATTGGTGGGGCTGATGGTCCAACATCAATATTTATAGCTTCTGCCTTAGCTCCTGAATTATTAGGTGCAATTGCGGTTGCTGCATATTCTTATATGGCCTTAGTTCCAGTTATTCAACCTCCAATTATGAGAGCGTTTACATCTGTAACTGAGAGAAAAATAAGAATGAAAACTGCAAGAAAAGTTTCTAAATTAGAGAAAATTGTTTTCCCTCTAGTTGTAGTTATGTTAACTTTGCTAATTTTACCAGATGCATCTCCTCTAATTGGTGCATTATGTTTAGGTAATTTTGCTAAAGAATCAGGAGTTGTTGATAGACTTTCTGATACAATGCAAAATTCATTAATTAATATAGTTACAATATTTTTAGGATTAGGAGTTGGTTCAAAGCTAGCAGCAGAACAATTCTTAGTTGCTGAAACTATGGGTATTATGGCAATTGGACTATTAGCATTCTCAGCAGGTACTGCAATGGGTGTATTAATGGCGAAACTTATGAACTTATTAAGTTCAAAAGATAATCAAATCAATCCTTTAATTGGAGCAGCTGGAGTATCAGCAGTTCCAATGGCAGCAAGGGTTGTAAGTAAAGAAGGCCAACAATATGATCAATCGAACATTTTATTAATGCACGCGATGGGTCCTAATGTTGCTGGAGTAATTGGATCAGCCGTTGCAGCGGGTGTACTTTTATCAATATTTAAATAAAAATTAATTAAGTAGGAAGAATTAAATTATGTCTGAAATTAAAGACTCTTTAGGTTTAGAAAATGTGGGAACGGTTAGAAGAAATCTTGATGTAGATACATTAATGAAGCACGCAGTAGAGGATGAAGGTGCAAAAGTATCTTCAACTGGTGCTTTAATGATAGACACTGGTATCTTTACTGGTAGAAGTCCAAAAGATAAGTTTTTTGTTAATCAAGATCCATCAAATAAATATATTGCTTGGGGAGATATTAATAAAAAAGTATCTACTGAAGTTTATGAAGAGTTATTAGTTACTTCAAAAAAACAATTAAGTAATAAAGACTTATACGTTACAGATGTATATTGTGGAGCATCTTTAGATTCTAGAAAATCTGTTAGATTTATTACTGAAGTTGCTTGGCAAGCACACTTTATTAGAAATATGTTTATTGTTCCTCAAACTCAAGAAGAGTTAGATAATTTTGTTCCAGATTTTACAATTTACAATGCTTGTAAAACTGTTGATATGGCTTATGCAAGTCACAATTTACATTCAGAAGTATATGTAGTATTTAATGTTGAAGAAAACATTGCTATGATTGGTGGAACTTGGTATGCCGGTGAAATGAAAAAAGGTGTTTTCTCAATGATGAATTACTGGCTACCTCTAGATGGTAAGCTTGCAATGCATTGTTCTGCTAATATTGGAGAAGATGGAGATACTGCATTATTCTTTGGTTTATCAGGAACTGGAAAAACTACACTTTCAACAGATCCAAAAAGAGCTTTAATCGGTGATGACGAACATGGTTGGGATGATAATGGTGTATTCAATTTCGAAGGTGGTTGTTATGCTAAGGTTATAAATCTTGATAAAGATTCTGAGCCAGAAATTTTTGGTGCTATCAAAAAAGGTGCTATTTTAGAAAATGTTGTTTATGATGAAAATGGAGTAGTTGACTATTCTGATGGTTCAAAAACAGAGAATACTAGAGTTTCTTATCCTTTAGATCATATTGAAAATCATACACCTGATATGAAAGGTGGGCACCCTACTAATATTATCTTCTTATGTGCAGATGCATTTGGTGTATTACCTCCTGTTGCAAAACTTGACAAACAACAAGCAATGTACTACTTTTTAAGTGGATATACTGCAAAAGTTGCAGGAACTGAAAGAGGTATTACTGAACCAGTTGCAACTTTTTCTTCATGTTTTGGTGAAGCATTCTTACCTTTAAATCCTACCGTTTATGCTGAATTATTAGGTCAAAAAATTGACAAGCATAATGTAAATGTTTATTTTGTAAATACAGGATGGACAGGTGGAGCTTATGGAGTTGGAAAAAGAATGAGTATTAAAAATACTAGAGCTTGTATTAATGGGATTTTAGATGGTTCTATTGAAAACTCTGAATTTGAAACTTTACCAATATTTAATTTAAAGATTCCAAAAACATTAGCTGGTGTTGAAACAGAAGTTTTAAACCCTAGAAATACATGGTCTAATAAATCTGAGTATGACGAAACTAAAAAGAAATTAGCTGGTATGTATATTGAAAACTTTAAAAAATACTTAACTTTAGAAAGTGAATATGATTTCACAGCTGCAGGACCAACTTTATAAGGTATAATTTCCTTAATAAAGTTTGCTGTTAAAAGGAGTGGATTAAATTTCACTCCTTTTTTTTAACTTAAAATAGGAGAGATTATGAAATTATCGAGCTTTTTAGAAGATATCAAAGAAAATGAAAAAGAGGTAGTGTATTATTGTTGTAATCACTTATTATCAAAGAAATTTGATGTTGAAAATGATTCAGTTACTTATGATGAATTAAAAGAAATGTTTGTTGATTATAACAATTTTTCTAAACTATTAAATGATTCTGCAGGTATTATTTACAAAAAATATGAAGCTGATTTAAATGATGTTTATAAAACTGTGTGTAGTAAATTTAATGAAGATCCTGATAATAAATATGTGTTTGACTTTAGATTAGCAAGAGTAGCAAATCAAGAACCAGCTCAATTTTTAAACATTGAAGATAAAGATACACAAGAAACTGTAATTGAAAAGTTTGAAGATAAAATTAATACAATTTTAGAATCAAAATATTATAATGATAATAAAAATGAATTATCAAATGATTTAATTATTCCTCAAAGAACTC
This sequence comes from uncultured Campylobacterales bacterium, assembly GCA_947503785.1. Classification (GTDB taxonomy): domain Bacteria; phylum Campylobacterota; class Campylobacteria; order Campylobacterales; family Arcobacteraceae; genus Poseidonibacter. The sequence goes on from CANNFB010000003.1 coordinate 59,798, forward strand.
TAGAATTAATTAAATCAGCTGCAGAAGCTTCTTAATTAATATTAAGAGATTATACAAATAGAGTTATTAACACTCTATTTGTATTTCTTCTATAATTTCTAAACCAAAACCATTTAATCCTACAAATGAATGTTTTCCACCACTTGTCATAAGTTTAATCTGTTTAATATTTAATGAATTAAGTATTTGAGCTCCAATTCCATAATCTTTTTGAGATTCTTTTGATTGCATATCATCACTTAAAAATATTAATATTCCACTTTTTGATTGTAAAAAATTAATAGTTTTTAACATTGAGTGAAGTTTCTCATCATTTAAAAATAGTTTTATATCAGGAATTACTGTATGAAACTTAACATGAGTAATTTCACTTAATTCTCCAAAGATTATAGCTGTATGAATATTTTCAATATGATCTTTGAATTCTTTCTTTATTGCTTTTTTACCAAAAAATGTAACTTCCTCAGTTGAAATATTTTCTACAAGATTTTCATGTGATAATCTATATTCAACTAAATCAGAAATATAAATTTGTTTCATTGTATGTTTTTGTGCAAAAATATCTAAATCATCACGTCTAGCCATTGTTCCATCTTCTTTCATGATTTCACAAATTACAGCTTCTCCATTAAGTCCTGCTAATTTACATAAATCAACACTTCCTTCTGTATGCCCTGTTCTAACTAATACTCCACCATCTTTTGCAATCAATGGAAATATATGTCCAGGACGTACTAATTCTTGAGCTTTTGAGATGGGATTAGCTAAAATTCTAATTGTATCATCTCTCTCCCCTGCACTAATTCCAGTTAAAGCATCAACTGCATCAACTGATACTGTAAAAGCTGTTTCATAAGATGATGTGTTTGAACTAACCATTGGATTTAAATCTAATTTATTAGCAGTTTCTTTCGTAACTGATACACAAATTAAACCTTTGGCATGTGTTGCCATAAAATTTACTTTTTCAGGAGTACTTAGTGCCGCAGCATAAACTAAATCACCCTCATTTTCTCTATCTTCATCATCAAGCATAATAACCATATTACCTTTTTGAATCTCTATAATTGCTTCTTTTACTCTTTGTATTGCGTTCATTATTCTTCTTTATGTATAGTATTTAATATTTTCATTATTATATCAAAAATATTGAAATTTAATCTAAAACCTCTTGACAAAAATATGCTTTTTTACTATAATTTCGGCACTTAAACGATTGGGGTATGGCCAAGCGGTAAGGCAACGGCTTTTGGTGCCGTCATTCGTAGGTTCGAATCCTACTACCCCATCCACTTTAAGTAGATTTTTTAATTTTTTGTATAAAAATTATAGCTCGCGGAATAGAGCAGCACGGTAGCTCGTCGGGCTCATAACCCGAAGGTCACTGGTTCAAATCCAGTTTCCGCAACCAATTTATGTGTTAAGTCAAGGTAGCTCAGCTGGCTAGAGCGCTGGTCTCATAAGCCGGAGGTCGAGGGTTCGAGTCCCTCTCTTGACACCACTTTCTATATACACTTAATTCTAATTTTTTAGAATTTATGCTGGTGTAGCTCAGCTTGGCTAGAGCAGCTGATTTGTAATCAGCAGGTCGGGGGTTCGAGTCCCTTCACCAGCTCCATTAATCAAAACTTTTTTAAAGTTAAGATTAATAAACTCCCCTATTTCATTAATTCATCAGTTTTTTCTTTTGTTCCATTATAAATACTTGATGAAGTATCTTTTGTCTCTTCCCATGTTTGAGATGATAAATCTTTTATAACTTCCCACGCAGTTGAACTATCTTGTTTTATTCCTGTCCATGTTGCACATGATGAAAAAAACAATGAACATAAAATTAAAAATAAATATTTCTTCATTTTTTAACCTATTGATTTGGATTTTCAAAGAATACATAAGTTGAATAATCAGATACTTCAAAATATACTTTCTTTTCATTAGTATCTTTTTTAAAGTTTAGATTTTCGTCTAAAAATCCATATCCATATCTATATGCTCTTGATTCTCTTCCATCAGTTGAAATTGCTGTTGAAAGTTTATCGATTTTGATAAATCTTTTTATTAATTTTTCACCTGCATAAACTTCAAGTACACCATTCACACCTGTCCAGTTTTGTAAGTATCTATTTATTTTATTTTGTTTTTCTTCGCAACCATTTATAAATAATGCTGCTGCTATTAGTGATATAGTTAGTAAACTTTTTTTCACTCTATATTTCCTTTATATGACGTTTTTAGTCTAAAAGTGTACAACAAAAGTGCTTTAACGCTTATATAGGATTGTGATTTTTTTTTGCTTTAACTATTCTTTAATAATTAAAAATTCACTATTTTCTTTTATATAGGGATACTTTAATTTTATATTATTTTCTAAAATATATTCCTGTGTTTTGTGTGAAATATGAATTAAATAGCCAGCTTTAACTTTTAATGTATCAAGAATATTACTTGCTTGAATATAATTTAAATGATTACCTGTTGATTTTCTTTCATCATAGCATGCATCAATAAAAACTAGATCTAAATGCTTTTCTTTTAAAAAATCTAAATATTTCTTTTGAATACCTGCACAATCTGTTAAATATGCAAGCTTTTTATTTTTATACTCAATTAGATATCCGAATGTATTTTTAGAATGTATTAATGGAATTGATGTAAATGAAATACCATTAATCACAATTTTTTCAAGTATATCTACTTCTTTATAGGAAATGGAATGTTTATGTTTAAATAAATCAGAAAAACCTAAATCATCTTTTGGATGAAAACAATTTATCTTGTCTTTTGAATGTCTAAGTCTTAATAATCCTAAACAATGATCTGCATGGAAATGTGTTAAAAAAATAGCATTCAATTTTTTACCATCAAATTTATTAGAAATATTATCTATACCTGCATCAATAAGAATATATTCATTATTAATTTTTATATAGGCACAGGTTGATAGATTTTTTTTATTTTTATCTCTATAATATGTGCAAACTTTACAATCACAATTATGTACAGGAATACCCGCACTATCAGCTGTTCCTATAAATTTGATTTTCATTTTTATCCTTATTATTTTTAAATTCATTTAATAATTTGAGGAAGGATTTAGAAGTATTATTAAGTGAACCTTCATTATTAAACTCTATTAAATTTTTAGCTTCAATATTTTTATATGTTCTATTTAGTCTTTGTTCTATTTCCTCTTTTGATTCTCTAGCTCTTAAAGTAAGTCTATTTCTTAACTCATCTTTTGAAACACTAATATTAATGGTATAAACATTATCAAATACATTTTCAAAATCTTTTATCTTAGATCTTGAAATAGAAATAATATTAATACCCTTTTTAATTGAGTTTTTTGCAATACCATAAAAGTTATTATGAGCAGACCATGTTGAAAGAAAAAAACTATTATTTTTTAATAGCTCAAAAGCATCATCGGCAAGATAATAGTTTTTCTCACTTTTATCAGGTTTTCTTGTTATGTATCTTTTTATAAAATGAAAATTTTTACCTAAATCTTTTTTAATCTCTTTTAACAAAGTATCTTTACCAACGCCACTTGCACCTACTATTAAAACTATTTTAGTACACATTTTAAATCCTACTTTTTAGTATATTTATATACTTCTTCGTTAGTTTTACTTTTAATCCAGGGTTATGATTTTTTATTTTTGTCATTATAATTTAAAGCCTCTAATTCCATTATAAATTGATTCTCCATCTTTTAATGTAAGCACGACTTTAGGAATATGTCTATCATCTATTACAATAATATCAGCTCTTTTCCCTTCTTCTATAATTCCTCTATCTTGAAGATTTGCATAATTTGCTGGAGTTGAAGTAATCATTGAAAAGCCTTTTGCTATATCAAGATTTGCATCTTCTTTCATTCTATAAACTGCTTGAAGCATAGACGTTGGATGATAATCTGAACATAAGTATTTACAAACACCCTCTCTTACTAATTCAATAGCCGCTATATTACCACTTTGACTTCCACCTCTTACAATATTAGGTGCTCCCATACCTGTAGCAATTCCTTTAGAAACTGCATATTTAGCAACTTCTAAATCAAGTGGAAACTCTGAAAGTTGAACACCTAAATCTAAAAGACCATCGAGTTTTTCTATACAATCATCATCATGGCTAAGTAATGTTAAATTATGTGTTTTTGCATAAGAAATTAAATCATTAATTTTTTTTTCATCTTTTGAAAGTTTTTTATCTACTACATCTTGAATTTCATCATTATTTAGTCCGTAATAATTTCCATAATATGTTTGAAACGACTCTAAAGATTTAAATTGACCTTGTCCTGGTGAATGATCCATAATAGATAAAAGTTTTACCATTCCTTTTGATATTACTTCTTTGATTGGTTCAACTGCTTCATCTGCACTTAACTCGAACCTTGCGTGTACAAAGTTATCAACACCTAAGTGTTTTTTATTTGCATTAAAAATCTCTTCTATTTGCTTTTTTGCTAAGTCTATACTTCTTTTTTTCTTTGGGTTTTCTTCAAAACCAATTGCATGAAACATTGTTGTAATTCCTGCCATTGATAGTTTTTTGTCAAGTTCAGCAACTGCTAATTCAACAGGAAATGTTGCTCCATGTCTTGGTTCTATTTCTTTTTCAATAGCATCGGAGTGTAAATCAACAATACCAGGAACTACTTTTTTATCTCCTAAATCAACAGCGACTTCATTTATTCCATATTTATCAATTCTCGTAATAAACTCACCTTTTAAGACAACATCAGCACAAATAAATTGTTCATTTATTAAAACATTTTTACTTCTTAAAATTGTTTCCATTATTTAACTCTTTCTAACTTATAAATTTTATCACTAATTATTTCCATTGCTTCAAGATCATGAAAAATACCCACCATTGAAACACCTTGCTTTTTTATCTCTTTTAGTTTCTTAACGACTTTCATCGTGTTAGTCTTATCCAATGATGCAGTTGGTTCATCAAGTAAAAGTAAAGATTTTGGAGCAATAATTCCTTTTGCAATATTTACTCTTTGTTGTTCACCACCAGAAAAAGTTAAAGGAGATAAGTCAAATAATTCTTCTCTAATAGATAGATAATCTAATAGCTCTTTTGCTTTTTCTCTTGAACTAACTTCACTTTCACCCTTAAAAATTAACTGTTCAGCTACAACATCTACAGCAGACACTCTTGGAAGTATTTGTAAAAACTGCGAAACATAGCCAATCTCAGAATGTCTAAGGTTTAAAATCTCACTTTCACTTGCAGTAGAGATATCAATAACATCTCCATTATCTCTATAAAATAAAACATTTCCTGAAGTTGTAGTATATGTTCTATAAAGTGTTTTTAAAATAGATGATTTACCTGCTCCACTTGGCCCAAAAAGTGATAAAAACTCACCTTGTTTTACATTAAATGTAATATTCTCAAAACCTCTTACTTCAATACTTCCTTGAGTATGTACCTTAAAAGTTTTATTTAAATTTTTTACTTCTAATCTAATCATTTGTATTTATCCTAACCTTCTAAAGTATTGATGACACAAGTAGCTGTGTATATGGATGTTGGGGGTCTTCTAAAATTTGATCTGTTAGACCTTTTTCAACTATCTGTCCATTTTTCATAACAACTGTAATATCTGTAAGATGTTTGATTACACCTAAATCATGGCTTACAATAACCATTGCAAAACCAATTTCATGTTGCAATTCTTTGATTAAATCAAGAATTTTTGCCTGAACTGATAGATCAAGTCCAGTTGTAGGTTCATCCAAAAGTAAGATTTTTGGATTTGAAGACAAGGCTTTTGAAATTTGAATTCTTTGTTGTTGTCCACCTGAAAAGTATTCAGGATAATCATCAATTCTACTTATTGGAATTTCAGTTTTTTCTAAAAAGTATAAAGCTCTATCTCTAATCTCATCATACTTCTTATTTCCACTCATAATTACTCTTTCTGCAATATTTCCACCTGCTGAGAACCTATAATTTAGTCCTAATCTTGGATTCTGGTAAATCATAGACATTAGTGTATTTCTAAGATGTGATAATTCATTTAAATTTGCATCTAATATATTTTTTATTTGCCCATTTCTTCCAACAAACTCTTTTACAAAAATTTCTCCAAGGTTTGCTTTTTGGTCTTGATAAATTAGTTGAAGTAAGGTTGATTTTCCACTGCCACTTTCTCCTACTATTCCTAAAACTTCGCCATTAGATAGAGTTAAATTTATATTATTTACACCAACAACACTTTTACAAGTAGGACAGATTGAGCTGTTATAGTCTGCTCCCGTAGTTTCTAAACATTGTGAACAAAATTTTCCAAATACTTTTGAAACACTTCTCATATCAAGTATCATTATTTACCTCCTATATTGATATTATTATCACAATAATCTGTGTCATTACAATAATAATTTGTATCACCATTATCATCATAAACTTCATCTAAAAATGAAGTTGTACTTCCACATCTATCACAAGATTTTCCATCAAAATTCTCAACATTAAATTTTTTATCCTCAAACTTTAATGGTTCAACTTTTGTATAAGGAGGAATTGCATATATCTTCTTTTCTCTTCCTGCTCCAAATAGTTGTAGCGCTTTGCAATTACCAAGTTTTTGTGTATCGTATTTTGGTATTGGACTTGGATCCATTGCATATCTGTCATTAACCATAACTGGGTATCTATTTGAGATTCGTGAATCTCCAAATTGAGATGTGTCTTCATATAATAAAACCCATAGTTTTGAGTAATCCTTATTTGCATGAAGCAGCTTTTGTTTTCTAAGGTTTGGCTCTACTGTTTCTAAAATATCAGGAATTGGAACTTGAAAAACAAGTGTTTGTCTCTCTTTCAATTCAATTTCTGGAATTCTATGTCTGGTTTGAATAATACTAGCTTCTTTTGTGTCGACAGTAGTATTTGTATTTGTTACTGATTTAATGAAATTTCTTATATTTACAGCATTTACACTTCCATCACAACCTTGATCAATTACTTTTAAAGTATCTGTTTCATTTATAAGCGCTAGTGTAATTTGTAAACCACCTGTTCCCCAGCCCCTTGCTACTGGTAATTCTCTTGATGCAAAAGAAACTATATAGCCAGGAATGGCAATAGCTTTTAAAAGTGATTTTCTAATCTCTTTCTTTGCTTCTTCATCTAAAAATGCATATCTCATTATTTTGCTCCCTCTTGTTCTTTTTGATTTTCAGAGTATTTTTGAGCACATTTGAAAATTTGATAATCAGTTTGGAACGTCACATAATGTGGAAGTTTAAAGTGATTTGTCATACCAAATGATTCAATCCCATCTAAATGATGCATAATCATTTCAAAGTCCGCAGCAATAATATGATCTCCACCAACAGAATAAGTGTTATTGTATAAAGTCAAATCAATAATAGACATAGAAATTGCTTTTGTTTCATTCTTTCCAAAACAAAATCCAAATCCAGTAGTAAGTTTTGTATCACCCTCACTATCTTGATTAAATGTTCCAACACTCTCAACTGCTGTTGCTTCAATAGTTCCAATCTTTACATCATTTTTAGTAAATGGATGAGTGAAATTAATATCAAGTTCACCAATTCTAAGATCACCAATGGTAGGATGAACATCTCCATACCCTCTCATTGTTGTGTATCCAACAGTTAATAAAGAACCAGCTTCTCCTCTACTCATAACTTGTAAAACTGCTGATCTCGGATATGGCGCACTTGGATAATTTCTTGTAATATCCCAAGGTGACTCTTCTTTTTTTAATGTTTTTATTAAATTATCATCTCGTAAAGGTGTAAGTGCTGATTTTATAACATTATCTGAAGATGAATACTTTTCAATATTTACATCTTCTTTTTTTAAATCTAGTAGTAATTTAATCTCATAATCATTTGATGGTCCTAATAATTGTCCTCCTTCGATGTCTTTAAAAGCTGAAGAAATTCTTCTACTTAATCTCATATTATTAACATCTATAGTTTTAGAAATACCAATTCTTTGGCAAGATGACCTATGTGCTCTTAAAAAGAAAGATGCATTTAACATGTCACCAGCACTTCTTTTAATAGCAATTGCTGCTAGTTTCTTTGAATAAAGAGAGCCTTCGCTCATAACTTTATCAATTGAGAAAGTTAAACCTTCAATTAAAACATTATCATCTATTTTTAAAGCATCACTAGTAATCTCTCCATAAAAACTTGATGAGTTTTTAATAGCTTCTTCCCCACCTTTTATTGCATAATAAGCCATCTATATAACCTCTATTTTTGTTGTTCTTGATATTGCTGTAATATCGCCATCATCATTTAGGAAAAAAACTTCATTTCCTAAAGGATAATAAGAATTTTTTTCATTAAAAAATTTCACAAACGATTTATCAATAGGAAGTGTTGAGTTGATAAAACCATCAATTCCTGGACCACTTAATCGTACATTTAAACCTTCGAATTTTTTACATTTAAATATATAAGTAGATGAAAAATCAGGATCTATTGAAGTTCCAATTTTGCCTTTATTAAATGTATATTCATTTAACTCATCACAAAATACATAATCTGCATTTTCTTCATTCTCTTTTTTCGCATTTGTAATAGCCTCTATTAATGAAAATTCTTCCTTTCCATTATAAAAAAATGAAACTTCTGAATATAAAAGTGTATTTGCAATTGCTAATAAGTTTGAAGCAAATAGAGGTTCTACTTTTTCAATAGATCCAGGCATTGATAAAACATTTATCATTGACCTAAAGTTATTTCTGTTTAATTTTTCAATATCAACTGTATTCATTCTCTTCCTTTACATTAAATCAAATGAAACTCTTGTAGAGTTTACTTTTTGATTTGTCATTTTGATTTCTAATTCTTTTTGTTCTTTTGCTTCTGTTAAAAGTTGTTTGATTTCATTTTTTAAAATATTTGCTTCGTATGCTGCATCAAGTACTGCAATATGTAAAGATAAAGTTTCATTTGAATCCATTACCATTGACCAACCTTTTGATTTATCAATTTCTACAATTGTTGAAGTAACTAAAACCTCACCTGCATAAAATTCTCCACCTGAAATAGGATCTTTTACTGGAACTAATAAAGTCTGTTCAGTAGGTGCTGTTAGAACAATTATTTTATGATTTGTTTCAATTATTTTATATAAGTGTTCTAATTCATCTTTTTGCACTAACTGTGCTAAACTATTTATATCTTCTCTTTTCATTTTTATATAAACCTTTTTCTGATTATTGCACTAAATTTGTCAAGTCCCCATACCGTTAATACAATTATTATAATAATCGTACACACATCGCCATTTTCAAATGCTCTCATTTTGTCAAATAGATAAAAGCCAATACCTCCCGCTCCTACAAAACCTAAGATAGCTGCAGACCTAACATCACTTTCAAATCTATATAAACACATAGATACAAAATGAGGCATAGTTTGAGGAATAACGGCATAGACTAATACTTTTATAAAACCAGCTCCAGTTGTTGTTAGTGCTTCAACGGGACCTGGGTCAATTGATTCGTTACCTTCACTTAAAAGTTTAGATAAAACACCAGCAGTATGAACTCCAAGGGCCAAAATACCTGCCATTGGGCCAAGTCCAACGGCACTTACAAAAATTAGTGCCCAAATTATTTCATTTATGGATCTAAAAATATTTGCAAAAAAGGTAGCACTTCCATATATCACTCTTTTAGTAAATTCTTGAATTGGTGATTTTCCAGGAATTAGAATATCAAGAATATTTCTTGAACTCATATATGATAATGGAACTGCCACTAAAATAGAAAGTACTAAAGCAACAATTGCCATTTGAATTGTTTCTAGCATTGATAAGCCATAAGTTATTAGATCTTCACTATTTAAATTTGGTGGAAAAAAACCACTATTTTCAATACTAGGATTACCTCTTATATACTCAGCCATATATTGCCACCCATCAATTAAAGACATAAAACTCATTTGGGTATCATTCCAACTTTGTGCAATAATAAATAAAGCTATTATGATGACAATTGATTTACCTAATGAAAAAGGATTACTATTTTCTTTTAACTCTACTACATTCATTTGTACTTTCCTTGAACAAAAGTTAGGAACTAAATCCTAACTTTTAAATCTATTTTTTATTTTTTAATTGTTTTTTTAATTGGATTAATTCTCTTACTGAATCGTAAACTGAATCATCACCTTTAATAAAACCTTTATTTTTAAGTCTTTCTAAACCTTTTGGATCACGATAAGAAAGAAAAGCACCTTTTAAAGCCATTTTTAGAGATGTTGGTAAACCACCACGTGCAGCAACAGGAGCACCTGGAATTAAATCTGAAGTCCAAATCACGTTAAATTGATCTTTAGTCCAATGTCTTCCTATTCCTCTATTAAAATCTAAATTATTAGTAGATGCTGCATCAATTTTCCCCGCTTTAACAGATAAAATAGAAGCTTCGTGACCACCTGAATAAAGTACTTTAGAAAAATATTTTTTTGGATCAATCCCAGCTTTTGAAAACATTACACTTGGAACTAATGTTCCTGATGTTGATTGCGATGAAGTAAATGCCCATGTTTTATTTTTTAGATCTTCTAAAGTTTTAAGGCCAGAACCTTTTTTAGTAATAATTGTTCCTCTATATCCAGGAAGTCCTGATTCACCATCAACTTCAACAACTAAAGCTTCAGCTTTTGCTCTTTTTGCAGCTTCAACATAAGATTTTGGTCCCAAATAAGCTACGTCAATATGATTATGTTGCATACCTGTGATAATACCAGTGTAATCACCTGCAAGTTTTAGTTCAACTTTAATACCTAATTGTTTTGTTAAGTAATCAGTTAAAGGTCCAAAATTTTCTTTCATAGATGTTGAACCAGCTACAGGAATTACACCAAAAGTAATTTTATCTGGCCATTTTTCTTGTGCTAACATTGAAGTTATGCTTAACCCTAAAACCATAGTTGTTACTGCTAATTTTGTATGTAGTTTCATTTTAATTTCCCTTGATTATATTGTTGTATAAATTTTTTCTACTAACTTATTTGTTAGTTCATCGCTGCTTGCATCAAATACTACATTACCCTCATTTACACCAATGATTCGGCCACAGTACTCTTTTGCATACTCCAAATGATGAAGGTTTACTATTACCGTTACACCATAAACCTCATTTACCTTCTTCAAAATACTCATAACTTTCTTTGCACTTTTTGGATCTAGTGCGGAAACTGGTTCATCTGCTAAAATAATCTTTGGTTCAGCGGCTAAAGCTCGAGCAATTGCAACTCGCTGTCTTTGGCCTCCCGAAAGTTCATCACACCTTTTTAATGAATATTTTGTTATCTCAACAATATCCATATACTCTTTGGCTTTTTTCAACTCCTTATCTTTATATAATTTTAAAATTGCTCGAGATAGAGGAATATCTTTTAACATTCCACTTACTACGTTATCAAGTACATTTAATCTATCAACTAAGTTATATCCTTGAAAAATAACGCCAATTTGCTCTCTTAATTTGATTAAGTTTTTCTTTTTTATATTGTTCAAATCATAATTTAAAACTTCAAACTTTCCATCGAAAACTTTTATTCCACCCGTTATACTCATAAGTAAAGTTGATTTTCCTGCGCCACTAGGCCCTATAATCCCAATAAATTCACCTTTTTTAATCTTTACGTTAACATCTTTTAAAATCTTCTCTTTTTTATAACCTAATGTTAGGTTTTTCATTTTTATCATTTATTATCCTTCAAATTAAATCTACTTTGATTTTGCATGTATCACCTCTAAAGTAAGAAGTTCCATATTCAACAAAATTTCCATCTTGATCTTTTGATAAAGTACTTGCTGTTAAAATTGGAGTATTGTTTGGCATTAATAATAATTCACTTAATTCTTTTGTTGAATTAATTGCTTCAAAAACTGTTGATTCTTTGGTTACTTCTAAAAATGGATATGATTTTTCTAAAATCTTATAAAGAGAAAATGGTTCTAGATTTAAATTCCTAATAATTTCTGAATATAAAAAAGCATCAAAGTAAGAGTAAGAAATAGATATTGGTAAATCATTTGCAAATCTCAAAAGTTTTAATTCAATAACTTTTAGATTTTTATTTAAATTCAAAGCTTTGGATACTTCAGCATTAGGTTCAATAATATCTGCACTTAATAATTTAGTTTTTGGTTCATACCCTAAATTTAAAATTTTAGAAGTATAAGAACTTTTATCTGAAATCGAATAAGGAACTTTTATATTAGAGATAAAGTTTCCCTTACCCTTTTGTGAAAATATCAAGCCTTTATCTTTTAATACTTCTAAAGCTTTTCTTACTGTGTGCCTATTAACATTAAACTCTTTTGCAAAATTATTTTCAGAAGGTAGTTTTGAATTAGTTAAATACTTTTTATTTTCAATATTCTTCAAAATCTTTTCAAAAACTATAATATATTTTTCTTTTTTCTTTATTAGCAATAAATTTCCTTTTTTTACAAATACAAGCTTTGTTAAAAGGAGTATAAAGAATCACAGTTACATAGTGATTACAACTTGTCTATACAAGTTAGTACTCTTGTATAATAGACTATTATTAATATTGCTTTCTTTGACAATAAAATAGCTGTATAATTGTTGCTTTAATAAGTTTATTTTTATAAAAAAGTAGTGTTGTTTGTAGTAAATAGTGGGTAGAGAAAGTTTAAAGTACCCTAAAGTAGGTACTTTAAATAAATTTTAGTAAGTTATATTTTATTTATATCGTGATTTCTTTAATATCTGCTATTTTTCTAAATGCTTGATATACAAGTCCGATTGTGTTTTTTCTATTTGTTTTAATTTTATCATCTTCATGATTTACAAAAACTTTTTCAAAGAAATTATCAAGCTGTGGTTTCATAGCAAATAATGCTTCTAATTCTTCATCATATGTAACATACGACTGTGAAGTAACTTCTTTATATTTAGCCACAAGCTCTTTTTCTGCATCTTCTTCTAATAATGACTCGTCAATAGTTAAAGTAGAGTTAAGATTTAAGTCTTTGATTATATTTGCAACTCTTTTAAATGTAGCTGCTGATTCTTTGAAGTTATCACTTTGAACTATCGGATTTAAAGCACAAAGTTTTTGAGATATTTTGTAGATATCAGTTTCACCACTTCCTAATACTGCTTTTAATACAGATGGATTTACGTCAAAGATTTTAAATAGTCTTTCATTAAAAAATTCTATTAATTGTTTTTTATCTAAACCTTTATAGTTTGATTCTAAAGCATCAATTATTTGTGGTAAATCAAGTGCTAATTTATGCTCCATTGCAATTTTTACAATACCAGCAGCAGCTCGTCTTAATCCAAATGGATCTTTTGAACCAGTTGGGATTTTTCCTACAGAGAATAATCCCATTAAGTTATCTAATTTATAAGATAATGCAACTATAGATGAAAATGTATTTGATGGTAATTCAGAATCTTCACCATCTGGTAAATACTGTTCTTTAAGTGCTGTGTAAACTAGTTCGTCTTCGCCTGAAAGTTTTGCATAGTAGTAACCCATTAAACCTTGTAATTCTGTAAATTCAAATACCATTTCAGACATTAAGTCAGCTTTAGAAAGCATTACTGCTTTTTCTACTAGCTCTTTTTTAGGTGCATCAAAAATATCTGCTAAGTGAGTTGCTATTTTTGCTTCTCTTTGCGATTTTTCATACATTGAACCTAAGCCTTCTACGAAAGTAAGTTTCTTTAAGCCTTCATTGCTAAGTCCATTAGCAATATCGTTTTTATAGAAGAACATACCATCAGCAAGTCTTGGTCTTAATACTTTTTCATTTCCAGAAATTATATATCCAAAATCTTCAGTTTTAGAGTTTGATACAACAATAAAGTTGTTAGTTAAAACACCATCTTTATATACTGCAAAGTATCTTTGGTGTTCTTTCATAGATGTAACAATTACTTCTTCTGGTAATTCTAAGAACTCAACATCAAATTGACCTATTAAAGCTGTTGGGTATTCAGTGATTGCAACTACTTCTTCAAGTAATTCTCTATCTATATCAATTTTAACGCTATGTCTTCCTTCAATATCTTTCATTTGAGAAAGGATTCTTTCTCTTCTTTCATCTGGATATAAAATTACACCGTTGTTATCTAGTTTTGCGAAGTAATCTCCTGCAAAATTATAAGTAAAAGGTTCATAAGAAACCATTCTATGTGCAAATGAGAAGTTTGATGATTTAACACCAAATAATTCACCCTCAACTATTTCCTCACCTAAAATCATAGATAAAGTTCTAATAGGCCTAATAAAACTATCAGTTCTATTTCCCCATCTCATTGATTTTCCAAAGTTAAGAGAGTTAATAAATTCGTTTACCATATCATTTAATAAGTCTTTTGAATCACTTCCTTTAACTTCTTTTTTAAAGTAAAGAACTTCACCTCTACCTTGATCAATTTTATCAAGTTGGGATACATCAACGCCACATTTTTTAGCAAACCCTAATGCTGCACCTGTTGGCTCTCCATCTTTAAATGCTATTTTAACAGGCGCTCCAAATTGTTCTATAATTGAATCTTCTTGTGAAACTTGGAACTCTTTATGCCATAATACTAATCTTCTAGGTGTTGAATAAAATTCAAAATCACATAATAATCTATTCTTCTCTAAAATATCTGCCCATTTTTTTTCAATATTTGGTAATTCTTTTAAAAACGGAATTGCTGGTAATTCTTCAACACCTATTTCAATTAATAATGGTTTATTCATCTATCGTATCCTTAGCTTTGTTATTAGCTTTAATCTTTTCTTCGTTCTTTGCTACTTTGTCTGTATGCTTTTTAATTTGCTGTCTATTAAAGTTAATAATAAACATTGCCACCATAATTACGAACATTATTACTATTACTGTATCTAATATATCTTTCACATTTATCCTAATATTTTCTTATATAAAGTAGTTATATTATCTAAAAATCTCTTATTATTACGTAAACTAATTAAGTATATTTTTATATATAATTCCATCTATTTCTTTTTTTGCTATTTCTTCTATTTCATCACTTATTTCAATTACTGCTAAAATTTTTGAATCAAACATATAATTATCAGCTATTTTTTGAATATCTTTTGCTAATTCTTTTTCGCAAATTATATATCTTGCATTTAAATTATTTACGTAAATTGCTTCTTTTATTGAGCTTACCACTACTGCATAATCTAAGTCATTTTCATAGGCATAAGTCAATAGATTTTCGTTGTAACGAAATGAAATAAGTGAGTTTGCTTTTGTATTTTTAATCTCATCAATTGATGTAATATTAAAGAAATCAACAAATGGTATAAGCTTATCCCCAATAAGTATCATACAAAACTCCTATTTGTTTTTTAAACAATCTTTTGAGCAATAATATTTACCATTACTTAAAATTGATTCTTTTGTTGAGATGTAAGTTTCGCATGTTGGACACTCAACCATCTCATCTTCATATTTAATATCTTTCTTTTTAACAATATCTTTTTCTCTGTTTTTCTTAAAAAAGATTATATATACAATAAATAGAACAACTGCAACTGCTAGAAATTTTAAAATCATTATTTACCTTTTATATATAAATAGTTTCTATCATTTCTATTTACTATTTTATAGTTTTTATTTACGCTTGCTGCTTCTAGTTCTTCGTTTAACATGCTACCTTTATAGAATAAATAAGAAGCATCTTCGTTAACTATATCTTTAGTAATATCTAAAAGTAATGATGTATTTGTAACAGCTCGTGAAGTTACTAAGTCAACTTTTAAATCTTTTACTTTTTCAACTCTATCACAAATTATAGTTAAGTTATCAAGTTTTAACGAAGCTTTTACAAAATTTAAAAAAGAAACTCTTTTAATTCGTGGCTCTATTAAATATGCTTTCATATCTTTTCTAGCAATTGCAAGTAAAAGTCCAGGATAACCTGCCCCTGTTCCTATATCTGCAAAACTATCATAAGAGTCAATAAAGTTTAATGGATAAATAGAATCTAAGATATTTTGATTGATATCTTCTAAGCTTAATCTTCCAGTAAGATTATGAATCTTACCCCACTGCTGTAAAAGCTTAGTGAAAACGGTACAATCTTTATAAAAGTCTTTATTAAATTGAAAATCATTTTGTTCTAAAAGTTCTTGTAAATTCATTACAGCATGTGCCCCATTTGATCTTTTTTTGTATTTAAATAATGTTCATTATACTTATTCATCTTAGTAATTGCTGGAATTCTTTCAACAATTTCAACACCAATACTTTTTATATAACTTATCTTATTTGGATTGTTCGTAATTAATTTTACTTCTTTAATATTTAAATCATTAAAAATATATTTTACTATTTTATAGTCTCTTTCATCTTCTTTGAAACCTAATTCAATATTGGCTTCAATTGTATTTCTGCCTTGATCTTGTAAACAGTAGGCATTTACTTTATTAAGTAAACCTATGTTTCTTCCTTCTTGTCTATGATAAATAACTAACCCACCCTCTTTTGCAATAAAGTCTAAGGATAAGTTTAATTGATTTTGGCAATCGCACTTTAAACTGCCTAACGCATCGCCTGTTAAACATTCAGAATGTACTCTAACATAAGGAATTTTAATATTTTCAAAGTCTTCACTCATGATTGCTAAATGTTCTTGATTGTCGTCTTTATAAGCTTTTATTTTAAATTTTCCATGTTTTGTAGGTAGGTTTGCAATATTTGATTGTATTATATTCATTGTCTTTAAACCTTATTATTGTTATAATTCGCAGATTATAACCAAAAGAGGTAAATAGAATGTTTAAACGATTTAGAAGATTAAGAATAAATGAAACTTTAAGAAACTTGGTTCAAGAAACGACAGTAACACCTGATGATTTTATATATCCACTATTTGTACGTGAAGGGAAAGGGATTAAAAACGAAGTGTCTTCAATGCCTGGAGTATTCCAAATGAGCATTGATGAGATATTAAAAGAATGTGAATACCTAATAAGTATTGATTTAAAATCAATTATTCTTTTTGCTATTCCTGATGTAAAAGATTCTGTTGGTAGTGAATGTTTATGTAATGAAAGCATAATCTCTAGAACTATTAGAGCTATTAAAGAAAAATTTCCTCAAATGTTTGTAGTTACTGATTTATGTTTTTGTGAGTATACAGACCATGGACATTGCGGAATTTTAGATCCTAAAACACAAACTGTTGATAATGATAAAACATTAGAAATTTCTGCACAACAAGCTATTGTGCATGCACAAGCTGGTGCTGATATGATTGCACCTTCTGGAATGATGGATGGAATTATCACAACACTTAGAACTGCACTAGATGAAAATGGATATGAGAACTTACCTATTATGGCATATTCAACTAAGTTTGCAAGTGGATATTATGGACCATTTAGAGATGTTGCTGAATCAACTCCATCATTTGGAGATAGAAGAACATATCAAATGAATCCAGCTAATAGATTAGAAGCTATTGAAGAGTCATTGCAAGATGAAAAAGAAGGTGCAGATATCTTAATGGTTAAGCCAGCACTTGCTTTCTTAGATATTATTAGAGATATAAGAAATGAAACAAAATTACCACTATGTGTATATAACGTAAGTGGTGAATATGCAATGCTTAAAAATGCAGGAGCTGCTGGACTTATTGATTATGAAAGAGTAATGATGGAAACACTAATGGGCTTTAAAAGAGCTGGAGCTAATATAATTATTACATATCATGCTAAAGAAGCTTGTGAATTAATGAGAAAAGTATAAACTAACTAAATGAGCAATACTTATCAAGAAGCAATAGAAAACTCTAATATAGTATCTAAAACTGATATTAATGGAATAATCACATTTGTAAATGATGAGTTTTGCAAAATATCTGGATATTCTCGCGATGAACTTATGGGACAAAATCATAATATTGTAAGACATCCAGATGCTTTATCTTCAAATTTTAAAACTTTATGGGATACAATTCTTTCTAAAAAATCGTATAAATCTACTGTTAAAAATCTTTCTAAAAATGGCAATACTGTTTATCTTAATACTACAATTACTCCTATCTTAGAAGATAATGGTGATATTAAAGAGTTTATAGCTATTCGTTATGATGTTACAAAAGAAATTGAACTTCAAAAAAAGCTTGAAGAGAAACAAAAACTTCTTTTTTGGCAATCAAGAATGGCTTCATTAGGTCAAATGCTTGGCAATATCGCACATCAATGGCGACAACCACTTACTGAGTTAAACCTAAGCCTATTTAATATAAAAAAAGCTCACAAAAATAATGACTCAAAAAAAATAGATGAATTATATAAAGAGAGTAAAGAGATAATTTTAAATATGTCTAATACTATTGAAGACTTTACTAACTTTTTTAATCCTCAAAAAGATAAAAAACTATTTTTTATAAAAGATGCAATAGATGAATCACTTACAATTTTAAAAAAAGTTCTTGAAAAAGAAGATATAAAACTAAATGTCATAATAAATAGTAATAAAGAGGTATTAGGTGTTTCAAATGAATTATCACAAGTTATTATAAACCTAGTACAAAACTCAAAAGATGCGTTTATTATAAATGATATTGTAAATAGAAATATTGATATAGTTTTAGAAGATGAAAGAATAGAAGAAAAAAATTATGTATATATTTATATAAAAGATAATGCCTTAGGAATAAGTAATAAGAATATTGATAAGATATTTGAACCGTATTTTACAACAAAGCATAAATCACAGGGAACTGGCTTAGGGCTATTTATGTCAAAAATGATTATAGAGAAAAGCCTTAATGGAAGTATAAAACATGAAAATAGTGAAAATGGATCAATATTTAGTATATGTATACCATTAACTATATCTTTTGAGGATAAAGAATAAATGAATTTAAATTTATTAAAAACTTTAAAAATCTTAATAGTAGAAGATGAATCTAGATTAGCTTCTTTATTGAAAGAAGCTATAAATGAATATTTTCACTCAGTAATAATTGCAAAAGATGGAGAAGAAGGTTTTAAGCGATTTAAAGTAAATAAGCCAGATATTATAATAACTGATATTATGATGCCTAAACTAAATGGCTTAGAAATGACTATAAAAATTAAAGAACTCGATGAATTAATTCCCATTATAGTATTAAGTGCACATTCTGATAAAGAAAAACTTCTAAGTGCTATTGATATAGGTATAAGTAAATATTTTATAAAGCCCTTTGATCCAGATGAGGTGCTTGAACATATAAATAAAATTGCACCAACACTAAATAAAAGAAAAAAAATTAAATTAAAAGATGGATTTGTTTTTGATAATAATTCAACATCGCTATATAAGGATGGCACTTTGTTAAAACTTACAAAAAGAGAGAAAGAGTTCTTTTACTTACTTCTTAAACACCAAAATAAAGTTGTAGAAACATTACTAATTAAAGAAACTATTTGGGATGAAGAAGTAAACGATGAAAGGTTAAGAACTTTTATAAAGAGACTTCGTCTTAAAACGTCTAAAGATTTAATTGAAAATGCTTCAGGTCAAGGTTATTTAATCTCGCCAACTTATATTTAAAAAATCTATATAATCTTTTCTTGTATCTATGTCTGTAGAATACTTATCTTCTAATAGAACAGATTTTGATGGATTTTCATATATTAATTTTTTTGCACCCTTATCTCCTTTTAAATTTTTTAATAAATTAAAATAATTTTTAGGAAAGATAGCAGGAACTGCAATTTCATTTTGATATTTTGAACAAATTATTAAATTTTTATTTTGTAATGATTTTTTAATCAAAGTATTATAATGATTTAAAGGTATTAATGGTTGATCACATAAAATGATTAATACCTTTTCAACTTCAGGAAAATTTGATATAGAATAAGATATTGAATTGCCTATTCCCTCTTTATAACTTGGGTTAATTATTATTTTTATAGGAAAATTTTTTATTTCTTTTTTTATTTCATCACTTTTATGTCCTAATACAACATATACATTAGAACTTATTTGTAATGCTTTTTTAATAGCTATTTGAATCAATGTTTCATCTGCTATTTCTAGTAATTGTTTTGCTTCTCCTAAACGAGAAGACGTTCCTGCTGCTAAAATCAATATTCCAAGATGATTAGATTTTTCCATTTTTTCTAGCCTCTATTTGTGCACATATTGAAAGAGCAATTGATTGATGTGTATTTCCACCAATATCAAAACCTATTGGAGCAAAAAATCTTTTATCATTATGAAGCTCAAATTTATCTATTTTTTTTTGCATATTTTTTTTATTTCCTAAAATTCCAATATATTCTACTTTTGATTTTAATAATGCTTTTAAATATACATCGTCTGTTTTTGGACTGTGACTTAAAATAATTGAAGCATTATATGTATTTAAATCATAAGATAAAATATCTTCTAAGTTTTCTAGTTTTATTAATTTATCTGCTTCATTAACAAACTCTTCTCTAATTTCTATATCGATAATAGTAGTTTCCCATCCCATTATATTTGCCATGGAAACTAAAGATGTTACATGAGCTCCTGAACCAAAAATTAATAAAGAATAAGGCATTTCTATAGTTTGATAAAAGAAATTATTTTCAAGTTTTGTTTTTATTTGCGTATCGATAATTTTAAAACTTTTATCTTTGATTGACCTACATAAAGTTTTTCCCATATTATTAAGGGAAATACCTAAAGATCCATAATTTTCATTATATAAGAAAACTTGAACTAAATATTTACTTATTCCATGACCTGATTTTTTGTCTTTGGGAGTATTCTCAAAATATATAGATTCTTTAGATTTCAATACTTCTTTACTTAAATCTAAAATCTTATTATGTAAAAAAGGGCTTCCTAAAACACCTATAAATTGTTCTTGTGAATTTATAAGAACCATATTTCCTGGTTTTGCATATGTAGAGCCTAGTGTTTCTATAACACTAACTCCAACAATATCACAACGTTTTTGTCTACTAATTTCAATAAAATTTAAATAGTCTTTATTTGAAAACATGATTCTTACATTTTTATTGGCATAGAAGTGTATAACTTCCCAGTTGCATCAAAAATTGCATTTGGTACTGCTGCTAATATAGGAGGAGTTCCAGGTTCTCCTATACCACCAACTTTTTCGCCAGAGTTTATAATGCTCACTTCAATATCTGGTACATCCGAAATTCTTGTAACTGTATAATCATAAAAGTTACTTTGAACTGCTTCCCCATTCTTTATAGTTATTTCACTACTTAAAAGAGTAGCTAGTCCAAAGTTAATTCCACTAATCATTTGGTTTTCAACATTTTGTGGATTAAAAGCAAAACCACAATCAATTGAACACCAAACTTTTTCTACTTTATAATCATTTTTACTAACTCTTACTTTTGCAATTTGGGCACAAATAGAACCGAATGATTCAACTATAGCTACTCCATACCCTACGTTTTTTTCTTTTTTTCTATTCTTCCAATTTGATTTTTTGGCTACATCATCAAGTAAATTGATAAATCTTTTATTTGTTAACATACCTTTTCTATATTCAATTGGGTCTTTACCTGCGATATGTGCAGCTTGGTCTATACTACATTCAACAGTTTGTGCTGATTGGGTATGTCCTACTGATCTCCACCAAAGTACTGGAATTGGAGATTTTGTTATATGCGCTTGCATATCGTGACTATCAATATTGTATGGATGATTAGCTAGTCCTTCTTTTTGTGCACCATCAACGCCATCTTTATACCCTACAGCTTCAAAAGGAGAACCTTTAAAAATAGATTGAGAAACAACTTTTGCATTAAAAGCAGTAATATCACCATGTTCATCAAGTGCTAATTTTACTTTGTTTTTATACTTTGGTCTATAACTTCCTAACTTGATATCATCTTCTCTTGTCCATAAAGTCATGATAGGGTAACCTTCATCTTTTGCAACAAAAAGCCCTTCTAATACAAAGTCAAGATTTATAGCCCCTCGTCTTCCAAATGCTCCACCTAAAAATGGAGTATGGTATGTAATATCTTCTGCTTTTGTACCTAATACTTTCATTGTTGCACCAAATGCAAGTGTTTGAGACTGGGCTGTTGACCAAACTGTAGCTTTATTTTTGTCATGATGAGCTACAAAACTTAATGGTTCCATAGCTGCATGGGCTAAAAATGGAAATTCATAATCTAATTCTAATGTATTCTTAGCTTCTTTAAATGCTTTATTAGAATCACCATCCTTTCTCATATAGGCACCATCTTTTTCTATTATAGATGAATATTCTTTATCCATATCAGATGTACCGATTTTGGCAAACTCTCCTAACTCCCATTGCACTTCTATATTATTTAAGGCCTCTTTTGCAATAAACCAACTTTTGGCAATTACTGCGATTCCTGATGGAATTTGTTTAACTTTAATAACTCCAACTTTTTCTTCTGCTTTACTTGCATCAAAGCTTTTAACTTTTGCTCCAAAAACTTTTGGATGAAGAACTGCTGCATATCTCATACCTTCAACTCTTACATCTAAACCAAAAGCAGCATTTCCTGTAACTTTTGCCCAAGCTTCTTTTGGATGTCGTGAGTGAGCTTTTCCTACAACTGTACAATCTTTTAAATCTTTTATTTTAGGATTATTTGGAACTTTTATAGAATCTAAATCTGATACAAGATCTCCAAAAGTAAGTTCTTCTTTTGTTCTTTTATTAATTACTTTAGAATTTTTTGTTTCTACATCATAAGCTCTTACTTTCCATTTTTTTGAAGCTGCTTCTTTAATCATAATATTTAAAGCAGAACCAATTTTTCTCATTTCTAATTGTTTTGCAATAATAGAAGAAGAACCACCTGTAATCATTAAAGGACCCCAAACATGATTATAAACGGGAGCTACAGGAGCTGCTTTAATATTTATTTCTTCCCAATTCACATTTAGCTCTTCAGCTATACACATAGCTAAAGTTGTATATGTACCCTGTCCCATTTCAACTTGTCCCATAATAAAATTAACTGTATTATCCGAATTAATTTCTACAAAAGCATTTGGCTGTAAGGCTTTATTTTGAGTTTTGACATCTGAACCTCTTGATTTAGTTGGAATATAAAAACCAATAATAAAAGCTGAAGTTGTTAGTGAACTTGTTTTTAAAAAATCTCTTCTTTTCATTTTACACCTCCACTGTTGCAGCTTTAATAGCTGTTTTAATTTTATTATATGTTCCACATCTACAAATATTCCCATTCATTGCTGAAATAATTTCATCATCATTTGGCTTTGGATTTTCTTTTAATAATCCAGCTGCATTCATAATTTGTCCAGATTGACAATATCCACACTGTACTACATCTTCTTTAATCCAAAACTTTTGAAGTTTTTGAACAGTTTTATCTTCTTTTGTTTCAATTGTAGTAATCTTTGAATTTACTACACTATCAATAGGTGTTTGACAAGCTCGTGAAACTACACCATCAACTAATACTGTACATGCACCACATTGTCCAACTCCACATCCAAATTTTGTGCCAGTTAAATTTAAATTATCTCTTAATACCCAAAGAAGTGGAGTATTTGGCTCTACATCTAGATAATAAACTTTTTCATCAATAATTACTTTCATTATAATATTTCCTTTTAAATTAATAAACTTAAACTATTTGAACAAGTATAAACTAAGTATTCTTAATCATAAATTAAACTATACAGTATAGTTTAGTTATTGTTTAAGTACAACTTTGCTATTATTAGACTATGAAAAGAATTAGACCATTAAATCAAGAAAAAAGAGAAGCTATATTAAAAGCTGCCATAGAAGAATTTTATACAAAGGGATTTGAAGGTTCAAGTATGGATACTATTTCCAAATTAGCAAATGTATCTAAAGCAACTGTATATAATCATTTCAAAAATAAAGAAGAGTTGTTTCTCTCCGTTGCTACAATTATTAGAGAAAGAATTGAAGAAAGTTTCAAATATACATATTCAAATATCATAGATATAAAGACGCAATTAAAACAGATAGCAAAAAAAGAGATGAACTTTTTAAATAGTAAAGATAACATGAAATTAATTCAAATTATCACTATTGTGATGATTCAAAAAAATGAAATTGGTTTAAAACTTTTAGAAATATTTGAAGATGATTGTATGATTATGACTTCACAATGGTTTCAAGATGCAAAAATAGATGGAAAACTTGATTTTGAAAGTAGTCATTTTGTATCAAAACAATTTGTTGGTATGTTAAAATCATTTGCATTTTTGCCACAGCTTTATGGTTCTGCTATGTTAAGTAAAGAAGAAGAAAACAAAGTTATAGAGGAAGCAGTTTATATGATTTTAAAACTATATAAAAAATAGTTATAGAAAAAAATTATAAATTTCTCCAAGATATATTTAACGATTTAAATTTTATATTATCTTTATAAATACTACTTTGTTCTTGGATATTACCAATATTTGTAGGTGTTTGTAAAAATTTTTGTAAGTAATAAGTATTTTTATATCCTATTCCTTCTAATACTTCTATCATTTTATTTATATCTTCACTGCTTATTAGTTTAGAATGTATTGTTGTTCTTATTTCAAAATCAAAATTTATTTTAATTAAATATTTTAGTGTTTTTATATACTCTTGGTATATATTTGTTTTTGTAATTTCATAAAACTTATTTTTTGGTGCTTTAAAATCAATAGCCATATAATCTATAAGATTTAAGGAAATTAATTCTTTTATCTGTTTTAAATTAGTTCCATTTGTATCAAGTTTTATTTTAAAACCTAATTTTTTTATTTCAATACAAAAAGGTATAAGATTATGAACACTAGCTTCACCTCCTGAAAGTACAACTGAATCCAAAAGCCCTACTCTAGTTCTTAAAAACTTTAAACATTCATTTAATGAATAATTGCCCTCTTTTGAATAAACCAAGTCATCATTATAACAATAAAGACATCTAAGGTTACACTTTATAAACCAAACTACGCAAGACAAGTGTCCTACGTAATCTGTGGTTGTAAACTTTGTTAGATTATAAACAATTCTTTGATTCAGCAAATTTTACTCTTTGATTATGTTCAGCTTTTTTTCCAATATTAAAACTCTCAACAGGTCTATGATAACCCATAACTCTTGTATAAACCATACACCTTGTTCTTTTTACTTCATTTGCTTCAAGCACTTCTTGTTTGTTCATTTTCTTTCTCCTTAATTAAAATTTCTTCATCACATTTGGGACAAAATTCATGTTCACCATTTAAGTACCCATGTACTTCACATACTGAAAATAATGGTGTTACTGTAATATATGGAAGTTTGAAGTTTGTAATAGTATTTTTTACAAACTTTCTACAAGCATCTATTGAAGATATTTTTTCGCTCATGTATAAATGTAAAACAGTACCACCTGTATATTTACACTGAAGTTCATCTTGTAATTCTAAAGCTTCAAAAGGATCATCCGTAAAATCAACGGGTAATTGAGATGAGTTTGTATAATAAATATTATCATCAGATCCAGCTTGAATAATATCTTTGTATCTTTTCTTATCTTCTTTTGCAAATCGGTATGTTGTTCCTTCTGCAGGCGTTGCCTCAAGATTATAGAGATTTCCCGTTTCTTCTTGGAATTCAATCATTTTAGTTCGCATAAAATCTAATATTTCACTGCAAAAAGTATTTCCAAGCTCGCTTGATAAATCAACATTTTCATTAAAATAGTTTTTAACCATTTCATTCATTCCATTTACACCAATAGTTGAAAAGTGGTTGTTAAATCCTGGTAAATATCTTTGTGTATAAGGGAAAAGACCTCTATCATACATATCTTGCACAAAAACTCTTTTTTTCTCTAATGTTGATTTTGCAAGTTGCATTAATTCTTCTAACCTTTTTAATAAAGCATTTATGTCATGCTTATATAAAAATCCAAGTCTTGCCATATTAATAGTTACAACACCAATACTTCCAGTCATTTCAGCACTTCCAAAAAGCCCACCGCCACGTTTTAGTAATTCTCTTAAATCAAGTTGTAATCTACAACACATTGATCTTACATGCCCTGGTTTATATGCTTTATCATTTGGTACTAGTTTTCCATTTTCATCTTTTATATATTGACTTCCTATAAAATTTTGAAAATAAGAACTTCCAATTTTTGCCGTATTTTCAAATAAAACATCAGTGTTCTCGCCATACCAATCAAAATCTTCTGTAATATTTACTGTTGGAATTGGAAAAGTAAAAGGCTGTCCTGTTTTATCGCCTTCCGTCATGACCTCATAATATGCCCTATTAATTAAGTTCATCTCTTTTTGAAAATCTTTGTATGTTAAAGTTTCATCTATATCTTTTAAAAGATGTTGTTGATTTCTCGTTGGAATTTGATCTTTTAAATCATCTGGAACAGTCCAATCAATAGTAATATTTGTAAAAGGACTTTGTCCCCAACGTGCAGGAACATTTAAGTTATAAATAAACGATCGTATAGCTTTTTTAATTTCAACATAAGATAATTTATCTTTAAAAACATAAGGTGCCAAATAGGTATCAAAAGAAGAGAAAGCTTGCGCTCCAGCCCATTCACTTTGTAATATTCCTAAAAAGTTTGCCATTTGACCAAGAGCTTCTCTAAAATGATTAGGAGCAACGCTTTCAACTCGTCCTCGAACTCCATTGAAGCCTTCATCAAGTAAAACTCTTAAACTCCAACCTGCACAATAGCCGCTTAAACAATCTAAATCATGAATATGATAATCAGCATTTCTATGAGCATAGCCTTCTTCTTTTGAATAAACTTTATCTAGCCAATAGTTTGCAATAACTTTTCCTGCACTATTATTAATAAGTCCAGCATGAGAGTATCCTGTATTTGAATTTGCTTTTATACGCCAATCGCTTCCATTTATATATTCTTGTATTGTTTGTGTTGAATTTATATATGTTGTATCAGAATCAATTTGCAGTATTTGTTCTCTTTGAATTTTGTGTAAATGTCTATACATCATAAAAGATTTCATTACTTCAAAATATCTTGCTTTGTATAACTCTTTTTCTATAATATCTTGTATATCTTCAACTGTAACTATTCTTTTTTGTTTTAAAACTTCAATTACATTAAAGAAAATAGCTTGGCTATAAACTATATTTACACTTTGAAAAGCTTTTTTTATTACATCTTCTATCTTATATGGTTCAAACTTTTGTTTTATACCATCTCTTTTTAATATTTCTTTAATCATTTATTATCCTTAAAAATATTCGTAAGTATAAGTAAGATTTTCTTAATACTTAATAACGAAAAATGTCACTAAAGTGTCATTTTTAGGGCCTTTAAAGAGATTAATAAGAAAATAAACTTTCAAATCTTTAAATAAATAAAGTCAAATTTAAGTTAGTAATAATACGAAATCCTATAGAATATCAGCTTTTATTAATTACAGAGGAGTCATTATGAGACATTTCTTAACATTAGCAGATTACTCAAAAGAAGAAATTCTTGAGATATTAGATTTAGCTAAACAAATCAAAACAGAGACAAAAAATAAAGTATTCAAAGAGTATATGCCTAAGCAAACATTAGGAATGATTTTTGAAAAAAGTTCTACACGAACTAGGGTCTCTTTTGAAACTGGTATTTACCAACTAGGTGGAGTAGGACTATTTCTTTCTTCAAATGATATTCAACTTGGACGTGGTGAACCTTTAAGTGACACATCAAGAGTAATATCAAGTATGGTAGATATGGTAATGATTAGAACTTTTGGACATGAAAAAATCGAAGAATTTACAAAGTATTCAAAAGTTCCTGTAATAAATGGTTTAACAACAGAATATCATCCAGTTCAATTAATGGCAGATTATATGACTATTCAAGAAGCAGGTTTAGATAAAGATCTTGTTGTTTCTTATGTTGGTGATGGAAATAATCTTGCTCACTCTTGGTTAAATCTTTGTGCAAAATTAGGTTTTGAACTTAGAATTGCAACACCAAAAGGTTATGAAGTAAATGCTGATATCTTAGCTCGTGCACTAGAAATGGCTAAACTTTCAGGTGCTAAAATTATCATTGGTAATGATCCAGTTGAAGCTGTAAAAGGCTCAACAGTAGTTACTACTGATACTTGGGTTTCAATGGGACAAGAAGATGAAAAAGAACAAAGACTTAAAGATTTTGATGGATATATAGTTGATCAAAACATGATGAAACTAGCACAAGATAAAGCTATCTTCTTACATTGTCTTCCAGCTTATAGAGGTTATGAAGTTAGTGAAGAAGTAATGGAAGGTGCTCAGAGTTTAATCTTTGAAGAAGCAGAAAATAGACTACATGCACAAAAAGGTGTAATGGTTTGGTTAGACAGAAAGAGAAACTCATAATATGATTGATTTTAAGAAGTTCGAGAAATACTCAAGACCAGGGCCTAGATATACTTCATATCCAACAGCACCAGAATTTAGTGAAGAATTCACTCAAGATGATTTAAAAGCTTACTACAAAAACCAAAGTGATGATAGAGCAATATCTATTTATATTCATATGCCTTTTTGTAGAAGTGCTTGTTATTTTTGTGGATGTAATACAATCTTTACTTCAAAAGAAGAAAAGAAAGTTGAATATATTACATACTTAAAAAAAGAATTAAATATATTAAAAAATCATCTTAATACTAACAGAGAAGTAACTCAAATGCACTTTGGAGGAGGAACACCAACATTTTTTTCTCCAGAGCAACTTGAAGATGTTATTAACTCAGTGAAAGAAGTATTCCCTAACTTTAGAGCGGACGCTGAAGTTTCATGTGAAGTTGATCCTAGATTCTTTACAAAAGAGCACATGGACGTTTTAAAAGCTGGTGGATGTAATAGATTGAGTTTTGGTGTACAAGATTTAGATGAAAAGGTACAAAAAACAATTCATAGAATTCAACCTTTTGAATTAACACAAAATGTAATTAAAATTGCACGTGATGCAGGAATTCATTCTGTTAATACAGATTTAATTTATGGTCTTCCTCATCAAACAAAAGAAAGTTTTAAAAAGACTTTAGAAAAAATGATTACATTAGATACAGATAGATTTGCTGTATTTAATTATGCTCATGTTCCATGGCTTATGAAAACTATGAGAAAATTTGATGAAACAACTTTTCCAAAACCTGAAGAAAAACTTGAAATGCTTAAAGATACAATTGATTTCTTTACTAGTAATGGCTATAAAATGGTTGGAATGGATCACTTTGCAAAACCTGAAGATGAATTATTTAAAGCTATTGAAAAAGGTGAATTACATAGAAATTTCCAAGGTTATACTACTAAAGGTGGTGCTGATTTAATTGGAATTGGTTTAACATCAATTGGTAATGGAGTTGATTATTATGCTCAAAACTTTAAAGATATTCCAACTTATGAAGCTGCTTTAGATAATGGTGATTTACCAGTATTTAAAGGTTATAGATTAAGCGATGATGACCAATTAAGACAATTTGTTATTATGGAACTTATGTCTAACTTTGCTTTAAATATCACTAGAGTTGAAGAAGAATTCAATATAAACTTTAAAGAATACTTTTCCGATGCACTTGAAGCACTTGAAGAGTTTGTTGAAGCTGATTTAGTTGAAATAACTGATTCTAATATTCAAGTATCACAAACAGGTACAATGTTAATAAGAAACATTTGTATGCCATTTGATGCATATTTAAATAAAATACCTGAAGATAAAAGAAGATTTTCTAAGACTATTTAGTCTTAGCTTCTTTTATACAAACCTCCCTACTCCACGAAATCCAAGCTCCTTTTTATCAACTATTAACCAACTTTTTAGTATATTTTATTTTTATTATAAATATTAAAATTTTTTAAACAAAAAGGTTATATAAAGTGTCAATAAATAAATTTAATTACACAGCTGTATCTGATGCCTGTGTTAAATGTGGAAAATGTAAGCCTGTATGTACTATCTTTAATATAAACCAAGATGAAACAACAAGTCCTAGAGGATTTATTGATTTATTAGGTGCTTATGAGCGAGATGAATTAGAACTAGATCAAAATGCAAAAGATATTTTTGAATCATGTTTTTTATGTACAAACTGTGTTGAAGAGTGCCCTATTGATTTACCAACTGATATGGTAATTGAACAAGTTCGAGCTGATATTGCGAAGAAATTTGGAATTGCTTGGTACAAAAGATTGTTTTTCTGGCTTTTAAGACATAGAAAAACTATGGATATGATGTCAAGAATGGGTTGGATGTTTCAAACATGTGCCTTAAAACTTGATAAAGATAAACAATCAGCTGAACCTAGATTTTCACTTCCTATTGTAAAAAAAGATAGAGTTTTACCATTTGCTGATATGAGAAGTTTTTTAAATAAATATCCTCAAAATATTTTTGCAAAAAACAAGAAGGTTGAAGAGAATAAGAAAAATAAAGTTGCCATTTTTATTGGGTGTATGAGTAACTATACTTATACAAATACAGGAGATTCTCTTGTAAAAATTCTTAAAAAATTAGAACTTGATATTATGATTCCTAAAAAACAACTGTGTTGTGGAGCACCTGCGTATTTTACTGGGGCATTTGATACAGTTGATTATTTAACTAAGAAAAATATTGAGTACTTTGAAACTTGGATTGATGACGTAGATGCTGTTATAATCCCAGAAGCTACATGTTCTGCAATGATTAACAAGGATTGGGAGCATTTCTTACATGACCAACCTGAGTGGCAAGCACGAGCGGTTAAGTTATCTAAGAAAATATTTATGGCTACAAAATGGTTAGATGATAATACAAAACTACGTGAGTTATTAGCACAAAGTAAAAAGAAAATAGATACAACAGTTACCTATCATGATCCTTGCCATGCTAAAAAAATGCAAGGTGTTTGGAAAGAACCTAGAAACTTATTAAAGCAAAACTATGTTTTAACAGAAATGAGTGATTCAAACAGATGTTGTGGTTTTGGTGGAGTTACTATGCAAACTGAAAAATATGACTTTGCAAAAGCTGCTGGACTTCCAAAAGCTGCAATGATAAAAGAAACAAAAGCACAAGTTGTAAGTGCTGAGTGTTCTGCTTGTAGAATGCAAATTACAAATTCTTTATATTTATCAGATGTAGATGTGCAGTTTAAAAACCCAATTGAACTAATTGCTGAGGCATTAGATTAGAATGCAAGAATATTGGCAAAACATATATTCAAACTTTGAGCCAGTTGCATTTAACTTAGGTCCTGTATCAGTTCATTGGTATGGGATTATGTATGCGCTTGCTTTAATCTCCGCTATTTTTGTTGCAAAATGGTTTATTAAGCATGATAAATTAAATATTTCAAATGAGTTATTTGATTCATATATTTGGTGGGCTGAGATTGGTGTTATTTTAGGAGCAAGATTAGGTTATATAATTTTCTATGACACTAATGCTATGTATTATCTTACAAAACCATGGCAAATATTTAATCCTTATGTAGATGGAGTTTATACTGGAATTTCTGGTATGAGTTATCATGGTGCATTTATTGGATTTATAATAGCATCTGTTTTATTTTGTAGAAAAAACAAAGTGTCTTTTTGGTTTATAACAGATATTGCAATACTAGGAATTTCTGCAGCGTATGTATTTGGCAGAATTGGGAATTTCTTCAACCAAGAGCTTATAGGTAGAGTTACTGATGTTCCTTGGGGAATTTATGTTGGGCAAACATTAAGGCATCCCTCTCAGCTTTATGAAGCAATACTAGAAGGTTTAGTTGTCTTTGCTATTTTAGTTTACTTTAGAAAAAGAAAAACTTTTGATGGACAATTAGCACTAATGTATGGAGTCTTATATTCTGCAATGAGAATAATAGCTGAGTTTTATAGACAACCTGATATTCAACTAGGATTCATTTATAGTGATTGGTTAACTATGGGTATATTACAATCTTCTGTAGTTTTATTAATAAGTTTAATAGTATACATGATTTTAAAAAGTAAAAGTGTGAAAGTAAAAGAAAGAGTGAAATAAAAATAGTTAACTAAAGTTAACTATTTTCTTCTATAAATCCAGCTCCAATAGCTAACTCATTAATTTTATTCTTTAATAAATCTAATCTCCAACCATGTCTATTAGCAAAGTTTTCAATTTCTATTTCTCTTTGTTCTGGTGTACAAAACACAAAAATTCTTTTTAAGAATGGTTTTGGTACTTGAATTGCAATTAATTGAAAGTAGTTTTCTTTGCAACTTCTAGAGCAAAAAGCTTTACTCATAGCTATCTTTTTTTTACAAAAAGGACAATGGGACATTATTTATTACCTTTGGATATTAATTTATAGAATTTTGCATTAGTTATATCTTGAAGAAATTTTGGGTCTACATCATGTAAAGCTATAATATCTATCTCTTTATCATCCATAATCCAAGCTTTTCCAGTATCTTTTAACTTTTCAGTTTCAAACATTTGAACAAGTTCTTCTTTTGTAACGATCAATTCTTCCATATTATAACTTTTTTATTGATATTTTGCAAATCGATAATTTTAAGTGTTTTTAAAGTTATCGATAGTATAACCTTTATTAGAATGATTTCTAATAATTTCATAGTAAGTTTTTTGTCTAATTTTGTTAACAATATTTCTCATTGTATAAATTGACATATCCTTACCTTTCCATACTACATCTTTGATTGTATCATAATCAGTAATTTCAGTTCTTTTAGAAATAAGTAATTTCAAGAAAGATTTTTCTAATCTAGTAAAATCAACTAAAAGACCACCTGTTTTAAAGAATTGATCTCTATACTCATCAAAATAGATTCCACCTTGGAATTCTATTTTATCACCTCTTTTTGTTTGATTAAGACACATAATAACTGCTAACTTAATATCTTTTGGTCTTAACGGTTTTGAAAGAAAAGTATATGCACTATAATTAATAGCTGTAACGATATCTTCATTATTATCTGAATCTGAAATAATAATCTTTGGTAATGTTGGAGCTAAATTAGCTAGCTGCGAACATAACTCAGAAAAAGTTACTCCTTTAATATTTGTATCAATTATAACCATATCATATGTATTTGAACATGCTAGTTCTATAGCATCATTAATATTACTTGCAATTTTTAATTCTTTAAAATAATCATCAAACTCATTTTCTATTGTATCGTGAATTGTTTCATCACTACTAATGAAAAGTAGTTTCGCGTTATATAATTTTCTTATATTTCTTACTGTTTTTAACATTTTCTGACTCTTTAAATATTGATTTAAGACATAATAATAACAAAAAAAACTTAATAAGTCAAAAGAATTGTAGATATTTTACAATATTAAGTTAATTTTAAGACTATTTTAAATCCTGCCAAGAATTTCCAATCGTGCTAGATACCTTCAATGGGACATTTAGAGTATAAACACTTTCCATTATTTTAATTAGGTCTTTTGTTATTTTTTCTACTTCATTTTCTTCAATTTCAAAGATAAGTTCATCATGTATTTGTAATAACATACTCACTTTATCATTATTTTTATATTTTTTATATATTTCTATCATAGATAGTTTGATTAAATCAGCTGCACTTCCTTGAAATAAAGTATTTACGGATTCTCTTAAATAAGCAGCTTTTTGCATTCCATTTGCAGCATCAAAATCAAATAATCTCTTTCTTTTTAATAAAGTTTCAACATATCCATGTTCAAATGCATATTCTTCAATAGATTTCAAATAATCTTTTACGCTAACAAACGCTTCAAAATATGATTCTATATATGTTTTTGCCTCTTTAGTCGTAATTCCTAAAGTATCTGCAAGTTTTTTGCTACCCATTCCATATAATAAACCAAAGTTAATAGATTTTGCAACCGACCTCTTCTCTTTAGCTTGTTCCTCTCCAAATATCTTTACAGAAGTTTGATAGTGAATATCTTCGCCTGAGTTAAAAGCATCAACTAAGGCTTTATCTTCACTAAAATGAGCAAGTAATCTTAACTCAATTTGTGAATAATCAATTCCCACTAGTTTATATCCATCTTTTGGTATAAAAGCAGATCTAATTTCAGCTCCTGCTTGAGTTCTAACTGGAATATTTTGTAAGTTAGGGTTTTTTGAACTTAATCTTCCTGTTGCTGTTCCTGTTTGTAAGAATGATGTATAAATTCTATTTAGAGGGTTTTTAAGTCCTAAGTCTAATAATGGTTCAATATATGTAGATTGTAGCTTAAAGGCTTCTCTATACTTCAATAATAGGGGAATAATTTCATGAGCATCAAATAACTTATGTAATACAACTTCATTAGTGCTATATCCTGTTTTTGTTTTCTTTGATGGAGGTAGTTTTAATGTTTCAAATAAAATACTTCCTAACTGTTTTGGTGAGTTGATATTAAATTCAGTTCCAGCAGCAGCGTAAATTTTTGATATTAATTCTTGTATTGTTTTGTTATTTGATATTTTTAATTCTTCTAATTTATTAACATCAACTTTTATACCTTTTTCAAACATATTTGCTAATACATAGATAAAATCAAACTCTACATCTTTTGCTAACTGTAGTAAAACTTTATTCTCTTTTTCATCAAACTCTTCTAAAAGCTTATTATAAAGTTTTAAAGTCATAAGTGCATCTTCTGCTGCATATTCACAAGCTTTAGAAATTTCTACATTTGAAAAGTTTTCACCTTTTTTTACTACATCTTTAAATGCAATCATTTTATGATCAAAATATTTGTCTATCTGAAAATCTAAACCTACTCTTTGGCTTGTATTTAAAAGCCATGCCAAAATCATTGTATCTGCGTATAGTTTTAGCTCAATACCTAAATTAAATTTAACAATTTCATAATCATATTTAAAGTTTTGAAGAACTAATTTAAATGTATTTAAAGTATTTATTGCTTTTTTAGCAGCTTCTTGGGATATTTGCTCAGGTGCTCCTAAATAAAAGTGAGAAATTGGCGCATAATATGCTTTTGTTTTTTCATAAGAAAAAGAAAAACCAACTATTTGTGCATTGATTGTATCAATACTTGTAGTTTCTGTATCAAATGCTACTATTGAGTCTTTAGGAATTGAATTTAAAACTTTGAATAACTCTTTTTCATCATTTAGTAAAATGTATTCTGTTTTTAATTCCTCTTTTGGTTTAGGCATTTCAGTTTTATAGTTTAACCCTTCTTTATTTACTCTCTCAACTACTCTATTTAATCCATATTCAATTAATGTATCTGATATTTTTAATATTGGATTTTCAACTGGTAAATGAAACTCTTCTAAATTATCAATACAGTGACAATCTTTTGATAAAGTAACTAACTCTTTAGAAATATAAGCTAACTCTTTTCCCTCAGTTAAAAGTGTTTGCCATCTTTTCTTTTCAATATTTTCAATATTTGCATAAATATTATCTAAGTCATTAAATTGCTCGATTAGAGCTTGCGCAGTTTTAGCACCTACTCCTTTAACTCCTGGAACATTATCAGCGCTATCGCCTAATAATGATTGATAATCAGTAAACTGTTTTGGATAAACACCATATTTATCAAAACAAGTTTGTTCATTTATTACAGATCTTTTAATTGGATCAAATAAATAAATACCCTCTTCTATTAATTGGTATAAATCTTTATCATGAGAAACTACTCTAACTTCTAAACCTTTTTCTTTTGCATCTTTTGCAATTGAGGCAATAATATCATCTGCTTCAAAACCAATTTTAATAGCTGTTTTAAAATCCATTTTTTCAATCCACTCAATAGCAATTGGCAGTTGTTTTAATAAATCTTCAGGGACATCAGGTCTATGTGACTTATATTCAGTATAAATATCACTTCTAAAAGTAGGACCTTTTGCATCTAGTGCAAATACAATATAGTCAGTTTCAAAATCTTTTCCAACATTTGATATAAAATTCATAAATCCAGTTAAAAGTCCAGTTGGAAAGCCATCTTTTGATTTTAACGGGGGCAAAGCATAAAAACTTCTAAATAAGAAGCCAAAGGTATCAATAACAGTAATAGTTTTTTTCATAAAATTCTTCTTTCATATTCTTCTTTAAAGATTTTATAATATAATAATATGACTAAAAATAAGGTTTGATAACCTAGAGGAATATGTAAATGATTATTATCCCAGCAAGATTAAATTCAAGTAGATTTGCAAATAAAATATTAGTTGATATTTTAGGTTTACCAATGGTAATAAAAACAGCAAAACAAGTAAGTTCATTAGATAAGGTTGTAATTGCAACTGATTCACAAGAAGTAATAGATTTAGCACAAGAGTATGGCTTTGATGCAGTTATGACTTCAAGTGAACACAATAGTGGAACTGATAGAATAAATGAAGCTGTTAACAAGTTAAATTTAGATGAAAATGAAATTATTGTAAATGTACAAGCAGATGAACCTTTTATTGAAAAAGAAGTTGTTCAAGCTGTAATTGATCGTGTTTCAAAAGTAAAAGAGAATAATGAAGATACTATGATAGTATCTTGTCATAAAGAAATTTCTTCAGAGTTAGCGGATGATCCAAATCATGTAAAAGTAATACTTGATGAAAATTCAAATGCTATATATTTTTCACGTGCTAAAGTTCCATATCATAGAGATCATTATGAAGATTCTTCATATAATGGTCATTTAGGTATTTATGGGTTTACTAAAAAGTCTTTAAATAAATTTTGCTCATTAAAAGCATCAAAATTAGAAAATATTGAAAAACTAGAACAATTAAGAGCAATAGATAATGGTTATCAAATTGCAATGGTTAAAGTTCAATCAAAATCCTTTGGAATTGATACTCAAGAAGATTTAAATAATGCATTAAAGATATTTGATAAATAATTTTATTAACTTGTTGCTTAGATATATTAGTAGCAAGTTATTTTAAGCTAGTTTATGTAAAACTATATAAATAACAATAATAATAATTAAGGAAATAAATGCGTTTTGATGTATTAATAGCTGATAAAGAATTAAATTCTTTAGAAAAATTTGAAAATTATTCAGATGAAAAGCTAAAAAGCATAACAATTAATTTTTCTACTGATAGTAATAAAATAATAAATGATATAGAGAATTTAGACCTAATAGTTTTAAGTACACAACTAGATAATTATCAAGAGATAATTAAAAGTAGTATTGAAACTAAAACTTATGTAATTTTATTAGTAGATCCTAGTATTAACATAGATGAAGATTCGATCTATATAGATTACCTATACACACCAATAAATACTAATAAGTTACTCCATAAGATAGAACAATATATAAATATTTTAAAAAAAGATATATTACATGCTCAAGAAAATGAAGTTTCAAACTCTATTATAAATAATATAACGAATCCTATTTTCTCAACAGATGGAGAAAAAGTGCTCTTTGCAAATGATTTCTTCTACAAATTAACAAATTGTACTTCTTTAGAAATGATAAATCAAAAATATGTTGAAATTGGTGATATATACCTTGAACATGAAAATTGTTTTACTAATGTGAACAATGATTGGCTAGAAAAATGTTCAGAAGAAGCTTTAAACGTATGTATTTTAAACCAAGAAGATAAGAATAGTTTTTTTACATTAAAAAAAATCTCTCTAAGTCACAATAATACGGATATAATTCTCTTAAATGACATAAGTCATGAAATTAATCATAAAAAAGAACTATATAAACTTTTATATACAGATAATTTAACAAATCTAAATAACAGATCAATGCTAATTAAAGAATTACAAAATGATCAAAATCTAGTATTATCTTCAATATGTATTTTAGATATAAATTCTTTTAAAGAAATAAATGATTTTTATGGACATAAAGCGGGTGATTTAGTTTTACTTGAAATTGCTAATCTTATAAAAGAAATTATAAAAAAGTATTCCGATTTAAAATTATATAGATTTCCTTCAGATACTTATTGTATTACGAATATAAAAGAGAATAAAGATGAGTTCTTAGAAACAATAAAAAAAATACTCGATACCTCTGATAAAACGGTATTTTATTATGATCAATTTGAAATTGATGTTAGATTAACAGCTGGTATTTCATTTTCACATAAAAACAATAAATTAATTACAGCTGATATTGCTTTACAAACTGCAAAAAAAGACCATAAAGATTATATGGTTTTCTATGATGAACTTGATAAACTGCAAGAGTATGAAAACAATATGTTATGGACTAAAAAACTAAAATCTGCATTTGCAACAGATAATATTGAAGTGTATTTTCAGCCACTTATAAATAATAAAACTCTAAAAGTTGATAAATATGAATGTTTAGTTAGACTAATTGATGAAGATGGAAAAGTTGTAGCACCATTTTTCTTTTTAGATATATCTAAAAAATCAAATCAATATACTAAATTAACTAAAATTGTTATTGAAAAATCTTTTAAGAAATTTGAGTATTTAAATTTTGATTTCTCAGTAAATATTTCGTATGAAGATGTTGAAAACCCTGAGTTTTTAGAATTTATTCAAGAAATGCTTAAAAAATATGATGTATCTAATAAAGTAATCTTTGAAATACTTGAAGATGAAAACGTTAAAAATTATAGTCTTTTAATTTCATTTATTAATGAAATTAAATCTTTAGGTTGTAAAGTAGCTATTGATGACTTTGGCTCAGGGTATTCAAACTTTGAGCATATACTAAAAATGAATATTGATTACTTAAAAATTGATGCATCCTTAATTAAAAATATAGCTATAGATGAGAATTCCTATAAAATTACAAAAACAATAGTTGAGTTTGCAAAAAATCTAAATTTAAAAACTATTGCAGAATATGTTGAGAATAAAGAAATATTTGATTTAACAAAAAAGTTAGGAATTGATTACTCTCAAGGGTATTATTTTTCAGAACCAATTTCTGACCCAAAGATAACTAATTTTAATAATGGACATAAAAGATGAATAAAGAAATATTAGAAAATATCTCTGTACTGTATGTAGAAGATGAAAAAGATGTTCGTGAATTTACGGCAAAACTTTTAGGCTCTTTAGTAAAAAAAGTATATTCAGCTGAAAATGGTTTAGATGGATTAGAACAGTTTAAAGAAAATAAAGAAACTATAGATTTAATTGTTTCAGATATTAATATGCCAAAAATGGATGGTTTAGAGATGTGTGCACATATTAAAGAAATTAATAAAGAGATACCAATTGTAATCACAAGTGCTCATAATGATCCAAGCTTCTTAAAAAAAGCTATTAATGTAGGTGTTAGTACATATGCTATGAAACCAATAGATTTATATCAACTAGTTGAGAGTATGATAAAAGCAATTGAGCCTATATATTTAAAAAGAAAACTAGAAAAATTAAATATATCTTTAGAAACTAGAGTTGATAATGAAATAGAAAAAATAAAATCTATTCTTGATGCACAAGATAACATTATTCTTCTATCAAATAAAAGAATTATAAAAAATGTAAATAAAAGCTTTTTAGAATTTTTTAAAGTAAATTCAATAGAGGAATTTAGAAAATTATCAGATAATATATTTGATTATTTTATTGAAGATTATGGTTTTATTTCAAAAGAAACTCTAAAAGGACAAGAATGTTATTACCAGTATATAAAAAGTTTAAAAGAAGTTGATAGAGTTGTAAAGATTAAAAACTCTCAAGATGAAATAAAAATTTTTACAATTAATGTTGATAATTATGATGATATAAACGACTTTTATGTAATATCATTAACGGATATTACGCAGTTAAAAGAAAAATCAAATTTATTAGAATACCAAGCTTCACATGATAATTTAACCGGATTATTTAATAGAAATAAGTTTAAAAGTTTATTTGGAAAAGAGATAAGAAGAGGAATTAGATACAGTAGTCAATTATCTTTAGTTTTATTTGATATAGACTTCTTTAAAGTTGTAAATGATACATATGGACACCAAGTAGGAGATGAAGTATTAAAAGAAATGGCTATTATTATAACTCAAAGTGTTAGAGAACATGATACTGTTGTTAGATGGGGAGGAGAAGAATTTCTTATCTTACTTCCAGAAACACAACTTGAAGGTGCTCGTATAGTTGCTGAAAAAATCAGAAGTAGAATTTGTAAAAAACAATTAACAAAGAATAATTTAAATATAACAGCAAGCTTTGGAGTTACTGTTATGCAAGAAAAAGACACTGAAGATAGTTTTATCGCTAGGGCCGATGAAGCACTATATGAAGCTAAAAAATCAGGAAGAAATAAAGTAGTAACTATATAATAGGTACTACTTTAATATAAACCTAGAAGTTAAAATCTTCTCCCAAGTAATGTTCTCTTACTTTTTTGTCTAGTCTAATTTCATCACTCGTGCCACTTGCTAATAAAGCCCCAGCTTTCATAACATAAGCTCTATCACAAATTTCTAAAGTTTCTCTTACATTATGATCTGTAATTAAAACTCCAATATTAATTTTTGTTAATTGTGCAATAATTGCTTGAATATCTTTTACCGCAATTGGGTCAACACCAGCAAAAGGTTCATCAAGCAATAAAAACTTAGGATGAGATACTAAAGCTCTAGCTATTTCAGTTCTTCTTCTCTCTCCTCCTGACAAAGAAACACCTTTTCTTTGTCTAATTGGTTCAATATTAAATACTTCAAGTAATTCTTCAACA
This sequence comes from uncultured Campylobacterales bacterium, assembly GCA_947503785.1. GTDB lineage: Bacteria > Campylobacterota > Campylobacteria > Campylobacterales > Arcobacteraceae > Poseidonibacter. The sequence goes on from CANNFB010000003.1 coordinate 100,417, forward strand.
CGTTTATGTTGTTCAGCTTTATCATCAGTTACAATTTGAGCTGCTAGCATTAAGTTATCTTCAACAGATAAGTCTTTAAAAATTGAAGACTCTTGAGGTAAGTACCCTATTCCTCTTAAGGCTCTTTTATGTAAAGGAAGACTTGTAATATCTTTATCATCAAAATAAACTTCACCAGAAGTTGGTTTTACTAAACCACAAACTGTATAGAATGTTGTAGTTTTTCCAGCACCATTTGGTCCTAGTAAACCAACAATTTCCCCTGAATTTACTTCTAATGAAATGCCATGTAAAATTTGTGTTTTTTTGATTGCTTTTGTTATATTTTCTATTCTTAATTTATGCATTTATTTTATATAACCTTTTATTATCACTTTTTTCTATTTCTACTAAAATTACATTATATCCATACTCTTCTAATAGATTCTGTAGTTTTTCATCACCCCACTCTACAAAGTGAGTTCCTGTATGTTCAAATTCTTCAAGCATTCCTAATGCAATAAATTCTTCTAAAGTTTTATTGTAAATGTCATAGTGATAAATATTATTTGAATAAATTGATTGTAATGAAAAGGTAGGAGAAGTAACTAAGTCATTTAAGCCTAAGGCTTTTACATAGTTTTTAACAAGTGTAGTTTTTCCACTTGCTAAATCACCTCTTAAAATTACAATAGTATCCCCATTTATAATAGTTTTTAATTCATCAACAATAATATTTATATTTTTTAAATCTAAATTAAACTCTTTTCTCAAAACTAAACCTATAATTGATTTGAAACTTTTATAATTTGCTCAAGTTTTTCTTTTGATTTTCCATTTAAAATAGCTTCTTTTGCCATTTCAATTCCATCTTGAAAATCTCTAGCTTTTTCATCAACTATTAAAGCTGCTGCTGTATTTATTAAAACAATATCAAGCTTAGCACCTTTAATATTATTTGATAAAATTTCTTTAGTTATATTTGCATTAAAGTTTGCATCTCCACCCATGACTTCCTCTTTAGGAGCTAGTTTTAAGCCATAATTTTCTGGATTAATTTCAAAGTCTTCTATTCTTCCATTGAACAATGACGTTCCATAAGATATATCAGACATAGATATCTCATCCATTCCGTCTTTTGAAGATATTATTATTGATCTTTTAGTTTCTAACATATCTAAGGCATAAGCAATTTTATTAATATATGATTTATCAAACACTCCAATTAGTTGTTTAGATACAGTCGCAGGATTTGATAGAGGACCTAAAATATTAAATATAGTTCTATGTGGAATACTTTTTCTAATAGGCATAATATACTTCATTGCAGGATGATGATTTTGTGCAAACATAAATGTAAAACCAGTTTCTTCTATCATTTTTGCAGAATTTTCTAGGGATAAATTAAGTTTAATATTTAATGATTCTAGCATATCCGCACTACCTGATTTACTTGTAATACTACGATTTCCATGTTTAGCAACATAAGAACCACATGCTGATAAAAGAATTGAAACTGTTGTAGAAATATTAAAAGAGTTTGATTTATCTCCACCTGTTCCACAATTATCAATAATTTTTTCTTTTAAATCATAATGAATTGGTAAAGGAATAAGATGATCTCTCATGGCACTCGCAGCTCCTGCTATTTCAGCAGCAGTTTCGCCTCTTTCGTAAAGTTCAATTAGATATTCTCTTACTTCATCTTCGGGTAATCTATTTTCAAAGATATCATCAAATTTCAATTTTGCTGTATTAAACATTAATTATCCTTCAATCTTTTCTACGTATTCACCCATTTTAGATTTAGGTGTAGATTTTACGCTTGGTATTTGCAATACTTTAAACTTATCACTTCTTTCAAGATATCTAATTTCTATAATATCTCCAAGCTTCACTTCTTTTGCTTTTTTAACTGCAAGATTATTTATAAAAACAACTTTATGTTGTAACATATCTTCAGCAACTGCTCTTCTTTTTGTAATATTAACTGCGTTTAAAAATTTATCTATTCTCATAATTTGGATTATAGCTAATTTTAGATAAAATGATAGCCTTAAAAATAATGATAATCATAGGATAAATTTATGAGTAAAAAAGATGTTAAAAAAGTAGTTCTAGCTTACAGTGGTGGGCTTGACACTTCTGTTATTTTAAAATGGCTTCAAGATGAATATAATGCTGAAGTTATCACATTTACAGCTGATTTAGGTCAAGGTGAAGAAGTTGAACCTGCACGTGAAAAAGCACTTGCAATGGGTATTAAACCTGAAAATATTTTTATATTAGATATTCAAGAAGAGTTCGTAAAAGATTATGTATTCCCAATGTTTAGAGCAAATGCAATTTATGAAGGTGAATATTTATTAGGAACTTCTATTGCACGTCCTTTAATTTCAAAGAAACAAATTGAAATTGCTGAAAAAATGGGTGCAGATGCTGTATCTCATGGTGCTACAGGAAAAGGTAATGACCAAGTTAGATTTGAACTTGGATATTTAGGATTAAATCCAGATATTACTGTTATTGCTCCTTGGAGAGAATGGGATTTAAACTCAAGAGAAAAATTACTTTCTTATGCTGCAAAACATGGTATTACAATTGATAAAAAACATTTAGATGCAGATGGTAATCCAGCAGTTAGTCCATATTCAATGGATGCTAACCTTTTACATATTTCGTATGAAGGTTTAAGTTTAGAAAATCCAAATGCAGAACCTGAAGAATCTATGTGGTTATGGTCAGTCTCTCCTGAAAATGCACCTGATAAGGCTGAATACATTACTATTGGATATAAGAATGGTGATCCAATTTCAATTAATGATAAAGAAATGTCACCTGCTACAATTCTAAGAACACTTAATGAATATGGAAATAAGCATGGTATTGGAAGAATTGATATTGTAGAAAATAGATATGTTGGTATGAAAGCTCGTGGTTGTTATGAAACGCCAGGTGGAACTATTATGCTAAAAGCACATAGAGCAATTGAATCTATTACTTTAGATAGAGAAGCTGCGCATTTAAAAGATGAATTAATGCCTAAGTATGCAAAATTAATCTACCAAGGTTACTGGTTCTCACCTGAGAGAGAAATGCTTCAAACTGCAATTGATTCTACTCAAAAAGATGTTGAAGGTACTGTTAGACTTAAACTTTACAAAGGTAATGTAATTGTTGTAGGACGAGAGTCTGAAAAATCATTATTTTCTGAAGCACACTCAACTTTTGAAGAAGATGAAGTTTATAATCAAAAAGATGCAGAAGGATTTATTAGACTTAATGCATTAAGATTTATTATTGCTGGACAAAATAAAAAATACTATCACTTATAAAATATAAAACTTAACAAAAAAGACTAGCTGCTAGTCTTTTTTGTATTTACTCATCAATTAAAAGAAACTACTTCCTAAAAATCATAAGAAAGTGTTAAACCAATTGTTCTAGGTGCTCCTGATTGTGTATAAAGTTCATCTGCCCATCCATTAGCAGGGTTGTTTCCAAAATAAAATCCACGTACTTCATACTCTTTATTTGCAATATTTCTAATCCATGTTGATATAGTAAATGCCCCATCTGTATATTCTAAACTAGAATTAAAAAGTTCATAAGAAGCCGATTCTTCATTATGACTATCTGAGAAATAAGTAGATCCTTTTCCTTCAACATTAGCTTTAAATGTCCATGCATCAAAAAAGAAATAATCGAAACCTACATTATATTGATAAACAGGTGAATTTGCAGGTGTACGTCCAGACATATCATATCTATCAATCTTATATTCATCAAATTTAGATTTTAATAAGCCTAGACTTGTATGAATATGTAAAACATCATTTGGATAGTAATCAAGTTGCGATTCTAAACCATAGTATGTTCCTTTTCCTGCATTAGTTAGGTAAGAATCCCAAGAATCCCAAGAATTTACGCGTGGAAGATAGTTTTTTACTTGTTGGTCTTTTCTTTTTCCATAGAAAAAATTCAATCTACTTTTAACAATATCATCAAAATGACTAGTGTTTAATCCTAAATCTAAATTCCATAAAGCTTCTGTATCATACTTTTTTTGATTAAGGGCTAATCTATTAACAGAATTTACACCACCGGGTTTATATCCTTTAGAAAGTGTCGTATAAAAAAGACTATTTGATGTAGCTTGATAGTTCAATCCTAGTTTACCACCAAATAAAACTTCATTAGTATCTATATTAATATTTGCACTATCATTATAATCTGATTCCCATTTTTCAACTCTTAAACCTGAAATAAATGTTAATTTATCAGTAAAGTGTGTATCTAATTGTCCATAAATAGCTTTATTTTTAGTTTTATAATTACTATTAAAACTATTATCTTCATTCATTCTCTCACTATAGTCTTTATAATAAGTTCCTACCGTCCAATCTGTAAGCCCATTAAAAATTCGGCCATCTTGATCTGAAACTAGTCTCATATCAATATCTGTTTGTTTTCTATCTCTAAGATATTCTTTAAATGAACTCCAAACAATAGCATTATTATTATACCAATCTTCATCATAACTATATTCTAAATCAGACTTACTATGGCTAAGAGAAGAAATTAAATGCATTTTAGAATTAAGTTGATAAGTTGATTTTAATGAAAAAGCATTAGTATCTTCTTTATCTTTTCCTGGTTCATCTGAGTATGAGTTTCTAGTGCTATCATACGTCCAGGCATCATATCCATTATTAATATTTGTATGATTTATATTCATGTCTACTTGATGGTCATCTGAAGTAAACCATCTAAGATGTGCTTTAGCAGTTAGTTCATCAATATTATTTGTATCATCACGTCCTAAATAGATGTTTTTCATATAGCCATCACTTGTATTTTTATACAAAGAAAATCTTGAAAGTAATTTGTTCTCAATTATTGGTGCATTAATTGCAATACCAACTGCTTTACTATTATAATTTCCTATTGTAGTTTCAATACGTCCACTTGCATCATTTGTAGGTTCATTACTTTGAACATTTATAACACCGGCCATTCCATTTGCACCAAAAGTAGTGCCTTGCGGACCTCTTAGTACTTCTACTTGTTTAACATCAAAAAGATTTAATCCTAAGGTACTTTGAGAATAATCAATCCCATCAGATATTACTCCGACAGATGGATTAGTTGGAGTAGCATATTGACTTCGCTCCCCTATTCCTCTGATTTGAATATATTTTGCTTTTGATGCACCTGATGAAAAGTTTACGTTTGGAGTTGAGGCTAAAGTTTCAACAAAAGATTTTGAAGCTTTATCGTAAATCTCGCCTTCTCCTATCACAGTTACACTATTAGTTGTTTGTGACAGCTTCTTTTCTCTAAAATCAGCTCCAACAACAATAGGATCAAGGGTAATAGTTTCTTCTGCAATTGCAGTTGTATTAAGTGTTGCATAAGATGTAATCATCAATACGTTTAAAATGTTAGATTTCATTGTGTGTTTCCTTAAAATATTAAAAAGGAAAGAGAATATAATTAAATTAAAAATAAGTGAGTATTCAAAATAAAACATTACTCTTCCCTACGCTGGTATTATCCAGTTCAAGTTCAACGGGTTAAGTATGAATTACTATTCTCAGCTAAATCTTAATGATGAAGCACCCCGAGAGTCGAGAGGATTTTATTATAAGCTATATAAAAATACCCTTAACATATTATAAGACCTGAGTTATTTCTGTCTAATTAATAAAATCAAACAAGTAAGCATGTCATTTATATATAATTTACATATAACTTACCAAAAAAGACTATTTTTTAGTCTTTTTTGTTTCTTTTTAAAGCTACAGTTTTGTTATACTATTCGTATAAATTTTATATATACATAAATTGCTTCTATATTGCTACTATTATTATGTAAGATTTCAGTACAAATAAATGTATGGATAAGATCATGGAATACTTAAAAGATTTAGAAAAGATTATAAATATCAACTCTTATACTAAAAATAAAGAAGGTGTTGATAATGTTGCTCAGATTATGTCCTCTTGGCTTAAAGAATTAGGTTTTAATGAAACTACTTATCAAAGAGAAATAATTGGAAACCATCAATTATTTACCACCCAAAGAAAAAAGAATCTAAAAAATATTTTATTACTTGGACACAATGATACAGTATTTCCTGCTGGAACATTTGAAGGTTTCACTGAAGATGAAGATTGGGTTTATGGACCTGGTGTTTGTGATATGAAAGGCGGTAATATAGTTGCTCTTGAATCGCTTAGAAACATTTATAAAGATAATAAAAGTATAAGTAATGTTGATTTTCTTTTAGTTTCTGATGAAGAAAGTGGAAGCGATGATTCAAAACACGTAACATTAGATATTGCAAAAAACTATGATTATTGTTTTGTTTTTGAAGCAGCTGGACCTAATTTAGAAGTAGTAACCGGAAGAAAAGGTGTTGGAACTTTTACTATATCAATTCAAGGAGTACCTGCACATGCTGGAACTTCTTATTTAAAAGGTATTGATGCAAATTTAGAAGCTTCCTATAAATTACAAGAACTTTCTAAGCTAACAAATTTAGATTTAGGAACTACTGTAAATGTTGGAAAAATAGAAGGTGGTATTGGTGCAAATACTATATCTCCTAAATGTGAAATGTTATTAGAAATAAGATATACAACAAATCAAGAAAGAGATAGATTGCTTTGTGCATTAGATGAAATAACTAATACATCTTATGTTAAAGGTACTACTTCTAAACTTAGTGGTTTAATACAAAGAGATGTTATGGAAGCAAATGAAAACCAAGCAATACTTATTAAACAAATAGAAGAGATTACACAAACTTCAATTCTTACTGAAAAAAGAGGTGGAGTTAGTGATGCAAATCATGTTTCTAGTTGTGGAGTAACAACAATTGATGGATTTGGTCCATTTGGTGATGGTGATCATACTAAAAAAGAAAGAGCTTTAAAAGAAAGTTTTAATCATAGAATTAAAATGATGACAGATATTTTAAAACATTTTCAAAAATAGTATAATAATTTTTTAAGGGGGCGTTATGGATGAAAGAAGAATTGGTATGTGGTTATATCAAAATGGTGGTGGAGATAAAATCCAAAAAAAGATTATTAAAAAGTTAAAAGAGAGAGAAATTTCGGTTCTTCCAGGAGTTAATCTAAGAGATGCAATTGCAAAAAATAGTCATATTCTTTGGGAAAAAGAAAAACTTGATAAGTTAGACCTATTCTTTTCCTATAATGCGGGAGAGCAAACTCAATATCAAATGTATTTAGCAAAAGCATTAAATCATGTAGTTCCAATGATAAACTCATTTGAAGCTTTAGAATTAACAGAAGATAAGTTTCAAACTTCTTTTTTATTAAGAAGAAATGGTATTCAAACAGCTGATTATAAATTATGTCATAGGGATGATACTCATCATTTAAAAACAATAATAAAAAAATGGGATAAAATGGTATATAAACCAACTGATGGTTGGGGTGGAGTTGGTCTTACAAAGATTGAAAACCAAGAGACATTAGATATGATTATGCCTTTTTTAAATCAAATGGATTTAAGATACTTTTATGTTGAAAAATTTATTGACTATGATAATACTGATTATAGAGTTGATATTGTTGATGGTCAATTTGTTGGTTGTTATGGAAGAAAAGCCTCTGGAACGGATTGGAGAACTAATGTAACAAGCGGTGGTAGTGTTTTTATAAGGGAACCAAATGATGATGTAATCAATTTGGCACTAAATGCTACTAAAGTTACAGGATTAGATATTTCAGGTGTTGATATTATTTATGATAGAAAAAAAGAGGAATATGTAGTTCTTGAAGTAAATGGAATTCCTGCATTTGCAACACCAGAACAAGAAAAAATGGGATTGAATTTTAATGATAAAAAAATTGATCTAATTGTAGATTTGATAGATAGAAAAACAAAAAAATAAATTATTACAAAAAAAGGGAAGAAAATGAGTAAATTACCAAAGTTAGGCTTTTTATATATGGATTATGTTTTAAGATTTTTTGACTATTCAAACTTTAAAGGATGGCCAAATAAAATTGAAACGGTTACATATCACTGGGGAAAAGATAAACAAAGATTTATCAATGAAGTTAGAGCTAAGAAAATTGACGTATTAATTGGAAATATTCCAGCGACTGCTTATGAAACATTTAGAGAAATTTCTAATGAACTTCCAAATATAAGATTTGTTCCATCATTAGAAACACAGTTCCCAAATAAGTCAAAAGAAAATGTAACACTCTTTTGTGAAAAGCATGATATTGCAATTCCAAAAACAAAGATTTTTCATCAAAATAAAGAAAAAGCTTATGATTATTTAAAAAATGAAGCAACATATCCTCAGATTATTAAAAAGTCTTATGGGCCTTCAAATTACGGGGGATACTATGTACATAAAGCTGATAATTTCAAAGAAGCATATGATTTATTAGAAAAAGAAAAATATGACCCTATTTATACTCAAAATGGAATTGACTTAAAATTCTCAGGAGATTTAAGAGTAATGTTAATAGGTCATAAACCTGTTTGTGCTTTCTGGAGATTTTCAGGGGAAGGTGAATGGATAACTAACACTTCTCAAGGTGGAACAATGTCTTATGAAAATGTTCCAATGAATGCATTAGAGTTAGCGGTTAAAGCTTCTAAAGCTGCAAAAGCTGAGTATTGGGCTTGTGATATTGCAATTGATGCAAATGATGATAAGCCATATATTTTAGAATGTGCAACTGCATTTGCTGCTTTTCCATATATTAGAGATTGGATTTGTCAATACTTAATGTGGGACTTTTCAAATGGTAAATATCAAATACCTCATGTTCCTCTTTACTCATGGATTGAGTTAGGTAAAATTGATCCATCATTATTAAGAACAATGAGACATATAGGATTTAGTAAATATAAACCATCTTGTGATGGATCATTTTTCATAAATGAAAAAGATGATTCTTTTGATATGGAAAAAACTTTATTAAATGATCCAAGTGATTATCCAGAAGAGTATTCTTATGATAAATTGCCACAATATGTACAACTTGAAGATATTCAAACTAAAGATATTAAAAATGAAGTAGAAATTAATAGAATTAACTTTAACACTGCTTCTTTAACAGATTTAATGACACTTCATGGAATGGAAGATGAACTAGCTATTGAGATTATGGAGTTTAAAGAGAATAATACAATTACAGATGCAAGTGATTTATTAGAATTAGAATCAATTGATGAACAAATGATTGAAACTTGGAATGAAAATATTACTGATATGAGAGTTGATATAAATGATGCAGATGAAAATACTTTAAAGAAAATAAAAGGTATTGGTGCTAAACTTGCAAAAATCATTTTAGATTTCAAAGATAAAATTGAAAAATTTACAGATTTAGACCAGTTAAAAGATATTGAAGGAATTGGAAAAAGTAAATTTAATCAATTAAAATCTAGACTAAAAATAGGAGAATAATTTTTGAAACAACTTTATAGATCATATAATGAGTCTACTGATATTTTCAAAGATCTAGAAAATAAATACTCTAACTATATTAAGTTAGAGTCAATTGGAAAAACTTGGGAAAAAAGAGATATTAATTTAATTACTATCTCTAAAGATATTAAGACAGCACATACTAGACCTGCATTGTTTTTTACAGGAACTATACATGCAAGAGAATGGGTAGGACATGAAGTAGCAATTGAGTTTGCAAAATATGTATTAGAAAACTATGAAAATGATCCTACTATTCAATCATACTTAGAAAACACAACTATATATATGGTTCCTTGTGCAAATCCTGATGGATATGAATACTCAAAGAACCACTTCTCTTTTTGGAGAAAAAATAGACGTGTAAATGTAGATGGAACTTATGGAGTAGATTTAAATAGAAACTTCCCAATAGGTTATGTAAAATCTTCAATTCCCTCATCAAATGTATATGGTGGCCCAGAACCATTTTCAGAACCAGAAACTAGAGCATTAAGAGATTTCGTTGAAGCTCATGACAATATTTGTATTGCATTAGATTATCATTCACAAGGAAATGTATTTTTCCCTGCTCATGATTTTAGACATGAAGATACAATTGATACAACTGATATGAATACTTTATGTGCAAATATGGCAGATGAGATTAAAAAAATATCAGGTAGAGAATATGGTATTCATCAAGGGAAGCCACCTACTAAACTTATTTCTGGTTCAGGAAGAGAATTCTATTATTCAAAAGGTATTATTGCTAGTGTTGTAGAAGTTGGTACTCGAAATATATCTGATTATATGGATGATATGGATGAGCATTTAAGAGAGCATATTCCAGCTTTATTAGCAGCAGTTAAAGAAGTTCCTAATTATGATAAAAATAATAAAATCAAAAGAGTTGATTCTTTTGAAATTACAGAAATTGGTTCAAACCATGCAAATCTAAAATGGAAATATTCAAGTGAAGAAGAAGTTTTCTTTGAAATATATAGAAGCTTAAAAAATAAATCATTTTGTAATAGTTCAAACTTAATTGCACGTACACAAAACCTAGAATTTAGTGATATTAACCTGCAAAGCAATAAAGATTATTATTATAACATTAGAGTAGTAAATAAAAAAACAAATATAAAATCACCATTTTATCCTCAAATTGTGCTTAGAACTGATCCTGAATATGATGAATTTTCTAGAACATACTATGCATCATCAAAGGAAACAGGATATGTAGCTGAAAATATAAATGACAATGCTAAACACTTTGGTATTAACTCTCTATTTGTAGGAGTTGATGAAAATAAAGGTGTTTCCTATGCAATTGTTACTATTAATGTATCATCACTTCCTGAAGATGCAATTATTAAATCAGCAAATGTAAATCTTTATCCAATTAATAGAGTTTCTACTACTATTGAGAAATATGGTGAATGGAATGTTGGTATAGTTGACCAAGATACAATGGGAGATATTACAGATTTTGATGATGTTGATAATATGAAAATACTACAATATATTGGAAGACCTACATCATCTGATAAATTAACGCAAGGTATTTGGAGAACATGGGAACTTTCAGGAATCGAATGTGAATGTTTAGAAGAAGTTGCAAAAAATGGAAAAGTTGTTTTAAGAGTTGAAGGACCTAAAGAGTTAATTATAGGTAGAACAAGACAAATGATGCAATGGGATATTGGATATGGAAAATTCGGTTATGGATTACCTTTTAGACCAAGAATTGAACTTACATATACAATTAAACCAACAATTACAACTTTATACCCAAAAGCTTTATATACCTTAAGTAAAGATGGAATTACAAATGACGAATTAATTTCAGGTTATGATGATCAAGGAAGTAAGATTTATTCTACTTTTGAATTTAATATTTCATCACTTCCCCCTTATAATGAAACTTTTATAACTAGAGCTTATTTTGAGTTAAACTCTACAAAAATTTATATTAAAGATGATATTAGATTTCATTTAGAGTTTGTTGATGAAAATATTGATAAAGATTACGAGGGTATTGTAAATAGAGAAATTATTCAAAACATTGGTTATGATGTAAGTGCGAATGAACTTAAAAACAATCAAACTCAATATTTTGCTTTTGATACTTTTTCAGAAATCACTTTAAATGAAAAACTTAAAAATAAAAGTGATGTTGCTTTTGTTTTAAGACCTACTTCATCTAGAAAAGCAAATAAAAGTAAAACTGTATCTTGGGAAACAAAAAATCAATCCTTAAGTCCAAAACTTATAATTGAACATATTCCAAAAAGAAGAGAAGCTTTACCACCAGTTGAAAATGCTCAATTAATAAATGAAAATGGGAAAATTAAAATTACTTGGACAAATCCTAAAGATAGGGATTTAAAAGGTGTAAAAGTTATGAAAAATGCATATAGAAAGCCCTATTCTACTCACGATGGTCAAAAACTTTTCGCGGGAATGGCAGATTATACATTTGACGATTTTGGGGCTTTAGATATTGATAAATATTATGCTATTTTTACTTATGATGAAGTTCCAAATTATTCTGAACCTGTAATATTAAAATATACTGCAAGATAGGAAGAGTTATGATTTTAAAGTTTAAAGAATACTACCCACAAATTCATCCTAGTGCTTGGATTGCTCCAAGTGCTGATGTAATTGGACAAGCTACAATTGGTGAAAATTCATCTGTTTGGTTTCAATGTGTACTAAGATCAGATGTAAATAAAATTATCATTGGTAAAAACTCTAATATTCAAGATTTATCAATGATTCATACAGATATTAACTCTCAAACAATAATTGGGGATAATGTGACAATTGGACATAAGGTTATGCTTCATGGTTGTAAAATTGAAGATAACTGTTTAATTGGTATGAGTGCAACTATTTTAGATAATGCTATAATTGGGAAAGGTTCTATTGTTGGAGCTAATTCACTTGTAACTGCTGGAAAAGTATTTCCACCTAATTCTTTAATTATGGGAAGTCCTGCTAAAGTTGTAAAACAACTGACATTTGAAGATGAGCAAGGTTTAATAAAACATGCTGCTCATTATGTAGATTCTAAAAACGATTATTCTTAAGAAGCTTAGCTTAGTAATTTTTTACTAAGCTAATATTTTACTTTATTATTTACACTTACTATATGCTTGAGTTAACTCTGCATATAAGATATCAAAACTAACATTTTCCATAGTTTCAATAATTTCTACCATTACAACGTTATCTTCTCTACCATTCCATTCTTTAATATAAGAACCCTCTTTATATCCATTGTCTTGTCTAAATTTGTTTAAACAGTTTTTACCAATATAAAGTTTTTGTAACCAAGTAAAAGATAATCCAGAAATTTTACAACATCTAAAAAATTGATCAATAAATCTTTCAATTCCAGAAAATGTTGGCATGTTTCCAGTTTCAATTGCAAGTGATATATAAGACAGTTTTTCTGATTCTTTAACCATTGCCTTTACATCTACATTTTCAACAGCTTCATAAATACAATGAGTATTTACTAAAGATACAGCCCTAGGAACATTTGTTTCTTGTAAAATATAAGACATTAAAAAATGCCAGATATCAACAAGCTCTACATGAATATTATTCATATCAGGTTCGGCATTGATATTTTTCCAGTGTTTCCAAGGAGTTGATTCAATTAGTTCTGCAACTTCCATATGAATACATCTAAGCCAATTAATATCTTTACCAAATCTATTAATACCTAATTCCCAATTCTTACCATTTGTAGAGTCATTTAATTGTTTTTGTAATAAAAACATTTCTTCTAACTTATGAGGAAAAGAAGAGGCTTCTTCTAAAAGTGAAGCTAAAGGCAAACACTCTTCTATAACATTATCTAAAGCACTATCATTAGGAAGAGTCTTCTCCCCTTTTAACAAATGAACTATTAACGATACAGTATAAGGAATATCATCTTTTTCTTCCCATTCTAGAACATCTACTGATGTAACTCCAATGTATTTCATAAAATCTTCAATTGATAAAAACCCTAATGATTTAATACTAGTTTTAAAATCTTTATATAACAAACTTATCTCCTATTCTAATGGTAATTTAATGGTAAATTTTGCACCTATATTTGTATTCTCAACACTTATAACACCATGACTATGCTGTTCAATTATTGTTTTACACATATATAGTCCTAAACCTGTTCCATTTTTGTTAGTTTTAGTAGAAAAATATGGTTCAAATATCTTTCCAATAACATTATCAGGTATTCCACCCGCATTATCTTCAATCATAATACAAATATAATCACTTTGCTTAGCAGTGGATATATTTATAACTTTTTCTTCATTGTTTTTTTCGGTTAGTGCATCGCAAGCATTTTTTATAATATTTATAATTGCTTGAACAATCTCATTTAAATATACATGAACATCAACCTGCATGTCATTTTTGATATTTAATTTAATCGCGTTAGCTTTTAATAGATATCCTAAAAAATCAATAGATTTGTTTACAATTATTGATATATTTATAGTCTCTCTACTACGGTTTGGCTTAAAAAAATCTCTGAAATCATCAATGGTCTTTGACATATATTGAAGTTGCTTTCCAACATCATCAACTACACTATCAACTAAATCATCCGTAATCTCACCATCTATCATTTTTGTAAGTGGTAACTTTTGAACTAAAATTGAAACAGCTTGTAAAGGTTGTCTCCATTGATGTGCTATCATTGAAATCATTTCACCCATTGCTGCATGTTTTGATTGCTCAATTAATAAATTCTGCTGACTTTCTATAACTTTTTTTGAAGTTATATCTTGACTAATAGCATCAAAACTTATAATATTTCTCATATTATCAAAGTTTGGATAAATAGTCGTTTCAACCCAATAAAAATCTCCATTTTTTTTAATATTTTTTATTTCACCTACCCAAATTTTTCCAGATTTTATAGTTTCCCATAAATCGTTAATTATTTCATTAGCAGTATCATTATGCTTTAAAATATTATGTGACTTTCCAACTAATTCTGAATTTTTATATCCACTCATTTTGCAAAATGCAGATGAAACTTTTAATATCTTTCCATTATAATCAGTTCTTGATAAAATAACTTGTTTATCAACTATATCTGCAGATTTATTTAAGGCATTTTCTATTGCTTTTGCTGTCTTACTATATTTTTCTAAAAAATTTGTAAAAATCTTTTCAAAAAGAGTATTTAAATCATTTGAAATTTCTATACTGTTTGAATTTAATTCAGTTAAAAATTCAAGAAGTGCATTTTTAAGTTCTGAACATAGAGTATAAAGTTCTTCTGGATGTACATTTTGTTTATTTAAATAGTTAAGAAAATCATTTGAAGATGAAGATTTACCTATTATTGTATTTTCACTAATTAAATCTATATAATAATCTAATAAACCAAAAGCATATCTTTTTATAAAAAGCTCTTTATTGATTTTACGAATATTTAAAATTTGTACAATATTTTCTTTATTTATCCAATATCTAATAATTGCAAATTTATTTTTCTTAAAATTATTAACTTGTTCTTTTAACTCATTTTGTTTCATTATTTATTATCTTTGCTTCTCTTGATAAAAACTACAATCAGTCTTGCTTGAGTTTTTAACAACAATAGAAGGTATTTGTTGAGATTTAAAACCATAGGCATTACAACCATGAGGTTTATTCTGTTCCCATGTTACATAATAATAAACACATTTTTGGCATACTATTCTTTTTGTATTCATATTAAATTTCCACTTTACTCTGTATTGCTTTTGATAAAGATAATATATCAACATTTTCTAAACTAACACCCGTTGGAACTCCTTGGGCAATTTTTGTAAATTTAATATCTTTATTTTTTAATTTATCTTCAATATATAAAATAAATGCATCATTTGCAATAGATGGTGTGATAGCAAATAGTATAGTTTCAACTTCGTTACTAAGTACAAACTCATTTAAACTATCTAAAGCGTGTTGTTCTAACTCTTCAATAACAAAATATTTACCATCAAATTGTTTAGAATCTTCAATTATAAATATATCTTTTGCACTTTGAACAATACACATTTTTGTACTATCTCGTGAGTCATCTAAGCATACTTCACATATTTCATGTTCACTCATCGAGCCACATTTAACACATTTTGTAATATTTTTTAAAGCATTTTCAATACTATGGGCAATTTTTATTCCACAATAATTATCATTCATCACGACATGATAAGCTAACCTAAGTGCAGACTTTTTACCTATAGTTGGTAATGATTCAAATGCTTCTACTAGTTCATAAAATTTTTCTAGACCTTTTTTCATATCGCGATTATATCAAATATTTATTTTTTTTTAGATAAAATCGCGGATTAGATTAAATATAAATATTATTTAGGAGTTTACATTGACTGAAATTGATTACTATGAACTATTAGAAGTAAGTAGAGATGCTGATAAAAGTATTATTAAAAAAGCATATAGAAAAATGGCTATGAAGTATCATCCAGATAAAAATCCAGGTGATAATGAAGCTGAAGAATCATTTAAAGCAGTAAATGAAGCATATCAAGTATTAAGTGACCAAGAAAAAAGAGCTATCTATGATAGACATGGGAAAGCTGGGTTAGAAGGACATGGACAACAAAGAGGTGGTTTCTCAGGTGGTGGATTTGATGATTTAGGCTCAGTTTTTGAAGAAATGTTTGGTTCTGCCTTTGGTGGTGGCGGTTCTAGAAGACAAAAGAAATCGTATAACTACAATCTTGATGTTGCTGTTGAAGTTAGATTAGAATTTAATGAAGCAATTTTTGGATGTAAAAAAGATATTAAATATCACTATAAAACAGCTTGTAAACCTTGTAAGGGTACAGGAGCTAAAGATGGTAAGTTATCTACATGTTCAACTTGTGCAGGGCAAGGTCAAGTTCATGCAAGACAAGGTTTTATGACTTTTGCACAAACATGTCCAACTTGTTCAGGTTCTGGACAAGCTGCTAGTTCTTCTTGTAAAAAATGTAATGCTACAGGTTATGATGAAGTTAAAGATAACTTTAAAGTAGATATTCCTGAAGGTGTAAATGATGGAATGAGAATTAGAGTTTCTAATAAAGGAAATATTGCTCCAGATGGTTCAAGAGGAGATTTATACCTTGAAGTTTCTGTTAATGAAGACTCTCATTTTGTTAGACATGATGATGATATTTATTATGAAGCTCCAATTTTCTTTACACAAGTAGCTCTAGGTGGAAAGATTACAATACCTGGATTAAGAGGTGAATTAGAACTTGATATCCCAGCAGGTGCAAAAGACAAGCAACAATTTACATTTAGAAACGAAGGTGTTAAATCTGTTCAAGGTCATGGAAAAGGTAATTTAGTAGTACAAATTAAAATTGAATATCCTAAAAAGTTAAATAATGAACAAAAAGAACTTTTAGAAAAACTACAAGAAAGCTTCGGAGTTGAGAGTAAACCTCATGAAACAAGTTTTGAAGGTATGTTTGAAAAAGCAAAAAAGTGGTTTTCTTAAAATAAATATTCAAAAAAGTTTGATTACAAAACCATATTTATATAAAAATTAATGTAAAATATTTTTATAAAATGATAATAAGGAAATATATGAAATCTAATTATTTAGAAACTACTCCAGATAAAGATGGATACTTTGGTATATTTGGTGGATCGTTTATTCCACCAATGCTTGAAAAACCATTTCAAGATATAAAAAAAGCATATGAACAACTTAAAAATTCTCCAGAATTTATTGATGAACTTAAATATGTTAGAAAACATTATCAGGGAAGACCTACTCCTATTTCATTTGCTAAAAACCTAACAAAACATTGTGGTGGAGCAAAAATATATTTAAAAAGAGAAGATTTAAATCACACAGGTGCACATAAATTAAATCATTGTATGGCTGAAGTAATATTAGCAAAACATTTAGGAAAAACGAAAGTAATTGCTGAAACTGGTGCTGGACAACATGGTGTTGCTCTAGCTACTGCTGCTGCTTATTTTGGTTTAGAGTGTGAAATTCATATGGGTGAAGTTGATATTATTAAAGAACACCCAAATGTTATTAGAATGAAAGTACTTGGTGCAAAAATTGTACCTGTTACAAAAGGTTTAAAAACACTAAAAGAAGCAGTTGATTCAGCATTTGAATCGTATATAGCTCAAACTGAGGATGCAATATATTGTATTGGTTCAGTGGTAGGTCCTCATCCTTTTCCAATGATGGTAAGAGATTTTCAAAGTATAATTGGTATTGAATCAAAAGAGCAATTCAAAGAACATGAAAATTCAAATCCTAATCATGTAGTTGCATGTGTGGGTGGTGGTTCTAATGCTATGGGTATATTTGCAGGCTTTATAGACGATGAAGATGTAAATTTAATCGGTGTTGAACCTATGGGAGTTGGTGAAGAATTAGGTGAACACGCAGCTTCTTTAACTTATGGTGAAGAAGGTGTTATGCATGGATTTAATTCTATTATGTTAAAAGATGAAAATGGAGAACCTGCTCCTGTTTATTCAATAGGTTCTGGAATTGATTACCCATCAGTTGGTCCAGAACATGCACATTTAAAAGACATAGGTAGAACAAAAGTTGGCTTATGTAATGACAGTGAAGCTGTTGATGCATTTTATAAGCTTTCTCAATTAGAAGGTATTATTCCAGCTTTAGAATCAGCTCATGCAATTGGTTATGCCATGAAATTAGCTAAAACATTACCTGAAGATAAAACTATATTAGTTAACTTATCAGGTCGTGGAGATAAGGATATTGATTTTGTTGTTGAAAATCACCCTATTCCAAATGCAAAGTTCTAAAACTGTTTAATTAAATTTTTATTAATATTATCAAGCTCTTCATATTTGAACTTTAATTGTTCATATTGAAGAGCATAATCTTTATATAAAAAAGAGTAATCGTTTTCATCTTCATCTTTATATCTTCCATATCTATCTTTTGTAGTACTTGATAAAGCATCAACAAAACTAAATGAATTTATTGAAGTTAATATTTGATCTAAGCTATCTTGTGAAATTACATCTGTAGTTTTTCTATTTGCATTATCTATTTTATTTGAAATAGAAACCTGTAGTAAGTCTGCTAAAGAATTTGAAGAAGATGAGTTTAAAAAACTATTTTTATCTTCATATCTATCATAGAGATAAGAGTATCCTATCTCAAAAGGTTGTCCTAAAACAGTATTAAATAAAGCCTTTCCTAAAATATCATCTTGTGTAAAAAGTGTAGAAAGTCTAAGGTTTTTTGCCATTTGTTTATCTTTTTCATCTTTAAAGACAGTATCTATTTCCTCTAGGGTTATTCCTTTAATATTATCGTATGTAAAAGAATTATTTCTTTTTATATCTTCTATATCTGTTTTGGATGTTGAAATTAAAGAGTTTAAAAAATCATTTGACTTAACTGATGTATCTAATTCTTTAAGCTCATTTTTTAATAAAATTTCATTTATAGTAGATGTAATCATCTTAATACCTTTAAATTACTTACAATCATTTTTCTTAGATAAAATTTTTAGAACATCACAAGAAAAACCTGCTTGCTTTCTTGCTTCAAAATTTAAATCCATTTTTCTTTTTGTTGAACCTGGATAAACATCTTCAATAATTTCTAAATATGTAGAATCATAATCTAATCCTTCTAAATCGCAGGCATATTTATACCATGTATCACCTTTTCTAACATGATCAACTTCTTCTTCTAAAATAGTTTCTAAAACAGCTAATATTTTTCTATTAAAAGGATCATTATTTGATTTTAATTTTTCCATAATCTTAGGGTTTTGATCTAAACCATTTGCTTCAAGATATCTAGGAACGGCAGCCATTCTTCTTAAAAAAGTAGGAGTGTCTTGTAAGGCTTCAAATAAATTTTTATGTACAGGAAAATCACCATACTTCCCATTTAACTCATTTAATAATTTTTCTAACATTAAAAAATGTCTAATTTCATCACTAGCAACTTCAAGCCAATCTTGATAATATTTTATTGGTAAATCTTTAAATCTTAATGCAGCATCAAGAGCTAAATCAATTGCAGAATATTCAATGTGTAAAATAGTATGTATTAAATATCTTTTGCCATCATCAGTATTAAAATTCTTTATTTTTGGAAGTGCTGTTGGTTTAACTATTTCTAGAAAAGTACTGTATGCTGGCTGTATTAACTTACAAGGTTTATATGAATCGTTTAACGTATAATCATTGTTTAAAAATTTTTCATAAAATTTATTAAACTTATCTATCTTATTTTTAGGTTCACTTGCTAATAAAACTTCTTCAAGTGTATTAAAATAATCCATTCGTAACCTCTTTCTTGATATAATTTACCAATTTTAGCAAAGTAAGGTTTAAAATGGATATAAAAGTTCAAGCAATGGGTGATTATCAAACAAATTGTTATATTGCAACTATTGATGGAAAAGATTTAATAATCGATCCAGGTATGGATTCATTAAGATGGATAAAGACTCAAGTTACAAATCCAATAGCGATATTAAATACACATGGACATTTTGATCATGTATGGTCAAATGCAGAAGTACAAAAAGAGTATAACTTAAAAATATATACTCCTACAGATGATACTTTTATGTTAGAGAAAGACCCCTATGGATTAGGAATGCCACCTTCAACTCCTGATGTATTAATACAACCTGATGAAGAAATTGAGATTGAGGGAATTAAAATAAAATTCCATCATTTTCCAGGACATACCCCTGGATGTTCTGCAATACAAATAAATGAGCACTTATTTACAGGTGACTTTATTTTTAAAGGTACGATTGGAAGATTTGATTTTCCAGCTTCAAATGCCTTACAAATGAAACAAAGTATTAAAAAAGTTTTAACATGGGATGATGATTTTCATATTTATCCAGGTCATGGAGATAAAACAACATTAAGAAGTGAAATACATACATTAAAACAATGGGAAGCTAGTATATAAAGGACTAATTTTGAATCAAACTTGTGAAGATATAATTAAAAAAAATGAGGAATTAAAACTATTAAATAGATTAGAAGATATCTATTTAGAAATATTCAATCATTTAAAAAAAGAATATAATATTTCTCAAATGGAAATATTATTAAAAACAATAGATAAAACAGAATCTTTATATAAATCAGAAGAAATTATTTATGATGATTTTTTAAATAGCTTAAAATATATTGAAAATGAAAATACTCAGATATATTTTTTAATTTATTTAAAAACAAAAGAAGATAATGATTTAATTATCAAAGATTTACCTAAATTAAAACTTGCATTAGAGTTCTATTCTTCATCTTTGTATAATAAATATCTTGAAAAGTCTATTCATGAATTGTCAATTGTAGATTCTGTTACGGGAGCCTTTAATAGGTCTTATTTAGATGTATATGTTGATAATATACTCAATATATCAAATAGAGAACAGAAAAAAGTTGGTTTTTTAAAAATAGGAATTGATCAATTTAAAGCAGTTGTTGATGAGTTTGATTATACAGTTGGCGATAAAGTATTAGTTGAATTAACTTCTACATTAAAGGAAAGTGTAAGAATATCAGATATCGTTATTAAAATGTCAGAAGATGAATTTTTAGTTATCTTATTGAATGTTATTAATGAAAATAATGCTACAATAGTAACAGATAAATTAATTAATAATTTTTCTAATAGAAAAGTATTAGTTAATGATGACACAAAGCAAACTCTTAAAAAAACTATTTGCGTTGGTATGTCTATCTATCCCGATGATGCTACAAATATTGATGATGCTATTAAAAAAGCAGATGTTGCATTATACGAAGCAAGAAATATAGGAAGAAGTAAATATTACAAGTATAGTGAAGAGAGTGTTAATTCAATTGATTTTTTTTAGGCGGTAATTTTGAAAAATAAGATTTTAGATTTAATTAAGTCATCTACAAATAATAAAAATGATTTCATCGCATTAAGTAGTATATTTACTCTACATGAACAATTGCAATATGCATCTAATATTAATCAAATGGCTGATGATATTTATACATGGTTAAATAAAGAATTTAGTATTGATAATGTTGTTTTTGCATTATTTGATATTAATACAAACTCAAGAGAAGAAATTTTGATAAAAGGTGAAGATTTTTATCTAGATGATGATTACTCTTGTTTCTTTATAATAAATACTCATACAAATTTAAATGCTACAGTATCTTTTAATGCTACATCAAATGTACATTTTCAAGTAATACAATCAAAATACAATACAATCGAAGCTGCATTTTTTCAAATTTCTCCAATAATTCAAAATGGGATAATGAAAAAAAACTTCATAGAATCATCTTCTTTGGATTCAGTAACAAAAGTTTACAATAGAAATTATTTAATTGAAAACTTAATGAAACACCTAAATCTTACAAAACACAACAACAGCGAGATTTATTTTCTAATGGTTGGTGTTGATCGTTTTAAAGCAGTAATTGATGAGTTTGATTATGATGCAGGAGATAAAGTATTAATAGAATTAGCAAAAATTATTCATACTAATATTAATGAATTTGATATGGTTGCAAGACTTAATGCTGATGAATTCTTAGTTACAATATTAAGTAATTCTTCTGAATATGAAGCAATGCAAACAGCTAAAAGAATTATTGAAGGTTTTGCAAATAAAAAAATAGTAATTAATGAAAGTACACATCAAACATTACTAAAAACTACATCTATTGGTTTTGAAACATTTGATAATAATGACGATCGAACGATTACAGACTCAATAAAAAATGCAGACATCGCACTTTATGAAGCAAAAAATAAAGGTCGAAGTCAACTATTTAAATTTTCTGATTTAAAAGAAGAAGATACAATAGATTTATTTTAATCTATTGTATCTTTTTAGCTTTCATATATACTCTTTTTGGAGCAGGATATCCTTCAACTGTTTTAGTTTTGTCTTTTTCATCTAAAAAGTCTTCTAAACTTTGATCAAATGACCAAGGAGTTTTTCTTTGCTCTTCACTTGTAGTTGTTGTAACTGCAATTACCTCTATATTTTCAAAACCAGCTCTACTTAACCAATTTGTTAATGCAGGAATTGTAGGAATAAAATAAATATTAGGAATTTTAGAATATCTTTTATTAGGTGTTAAGCAAATCTCTTCATCTCCATCTATCATAAAAGTATCAATTAAAATCTCACCCTTAGAGTTTAAACCTCGAGCAAGTGACTTTAATGTTCCAACAGGATCTGCTCTATGATATAAAACACCTAGCATGAATATAAAATCAAACTTATGATTATAAAACTCTAAATGCTCGACACCTAACATTTCATAAGTAATATCTGATTTTACAAAATGATTAATAAACTCAAATTGATGTAATGTTAAAGGAGCAGGATCAAAACCAATTAATTTTTTTGGTTTGTCTTCTAGCATTCTAAACATATAATATCCATTGTTACAACCAATATCTGCAACAACCTTATCTTTTAAATTAAAATGAGGTCTTATTAAATTATATTTAATATTACTTTGCCATTCACTATCTATTTCAATACCAAATAAATTAAAAGGTCCTTTTCTCCAAGGAATCAAAATTTTAGCAGTTTCTTCAACTAATTGTAATTCTTCTTCTGTTAAATCTTCTTTTTTTCCAATACTAAACCAATCACTATAATCAATTGATAAATCATCAATATTTATAGCCTTAGAAACTTCTTGAATTTTTGTGAACCAAGGCTCTACATTCTTCCAAGTTCTGCAATCTTCTTTCTTTTTTTGTAATGTTATTAAATCCATTTGCAATTATAAGTATTTTTAATAAAATGTTATCTTAAATCAATAAGAAATAAACTCTTCTTTTGATATAATTGTGTTTTAATCACAATATATTAGATTTGGCACTTTTGTAGCACAAATAATATGTAAAATATTCAAAAGATATTCTTTGTTAACGATAAGTTAACTACTTATGAATATAATTAAACAATAATTTAAAAAGGATTTTTATTGAAAATTTCAAGCGTCTTATTTTCTTTTAAGACAACATTAATATTACTTGCTATTTTAGCAATTGGAGCTGGTTATGCTACCTTTATTGAAAATGATTTTGGTACATCAACAGCTAGAGTATTAGTTTATAATAACATCTGGTATGAAACAATATTAGTATTAACTACTATAAACTTAACAGGTATTATTTTTAAATATAAAATGTGGAAAAATACTCCTAGATTTATATTTCACTCTTCATTTGTGATTATACTAATAGGTGCTGGTGTTACTAGATATGTAGGATATGAAGGTATCATGCAAATTAAAGAAGGAACTACAGAAAACAGAATGATTTCTTTAGAGCCATACTTACAAGTAACTATTGTAGAGGGTGAAAAAACGTACTTTAAAGAGTACCAAATGGAATTTACTACATTACTTAAATCAATAAATGAATTTAAGCATACTATTTCATATGAGGATAAAAACCTTAACATTGATTACAAAAACTATATGCTTGCTAAAAAAGGCGATGCAAAGATGGGTATGTTAACTGTTGATGTTACAGTTAATGGTGAAACTCAAGAACTTAAATTACCAGGAAGAAGAAGTCAAAAAGGTCTTAAAAGAGAATTGAAATTTGGTGATACTTCGGTGTTTTTAGAGTATGGTTCTAAAGTACTTACATTACCTTTTGCAATTAAACTAAATGATTTTCAACTTGATAGATATCCAGGAAGTATGTCTCCTTCTTCATATGCATCTGAAGTAACTGTTATTAAGGAAGATGGAAATACTTACGATTATAGGATTTTTATGAATAAAACAATGCACGAAGGTAACTTCTTATTTTTCCAAAGTTCATATTTTCCTGATGAAACAGGTACTGTGTTATCTGTAAATAATGACCCTGGAAAATGGCCAACATACTTAGGTTATTTCCTTTTAACTTTAGGACTTTGTCTAAACTTTTTTGATAAAAAATCAAGATTCAGAAAGCTTACGAAATTTGTGGATTCTAAAAGTATTGCTTCAATAGCAGCTGCATGTATTTTTGTTTTTAGTGCAACATCACTTGAGGCAAATGAAGATGATACAAACTTTAAAATAAAAGCACAGCAAACTGTTGAATATTTAAAAACTTTTAAAGAAGAATCAGCGCAAACTGCAAATAATTTTGCAAGATTAGTTACTCAAAGTTCTTCAGGAAGAATGAAACCAATTTCATCTTTAAACAGAGAAATTGTTTTAAAATTAAGTGGAAAAACTGAGTTTCTTGGAATGAATGCAGATCAAGTTGTTCTTGGTATTTTATCTCGTCCAGAAATTTGGAGAGATATTAAATTAATAAAAATTAAAACACCAAAACTTAAAAATTTTCTAGGTGTTGATACATCAAGAAAGCATATAGCCTTTTCTGAAGTATTTAAAGATGGTAAATATCTTTTAGCAAAAGAATCTGAAAAAGCGTCTTTATCAAAGCCGAATGAAAGAGGAACTTACGAAAGAGATATTATTAAAATAGATGAAAGATTAAATATTATATATGCAGTATTTAATGGAAACTTATTTAATATCTATCCAGAAGTTGAAACTTCAAAAAAGACTACAAATACAAAAGTTAGCAATAAATGGTTTACTCCAATGGACGCTATGAATGATTTTGAAGGTAGAAATAAAACAGCAGTTGAAGCCATGACTAGAGGTTTAATAAACTCTATTATTCAGAATAAATGGACTGAGGCTGACAACTTTATTTCAATGATAAATACATATCAACAAAAAGTTGGTTCAAAAGTTGTATTAAGTCAATCAGAAATTGATAATGAAATTACGTTTAATGAAATTGATATCTTTCCTAAAGTTATGTTGGCATATATTTTCTTAGGAATTATTATATTAATTGCTGCATTCTTTGTAGTATTTAATCCTAGTATTAAACCTAAAAAGACTACATTTGTATTCTTTGTACTACTTTCATTAATATTTGCAGTTCATACTTATGGTATGGGATTCAGATGGATTATTTCAGGGCATGCTCCATGGTCTGATACCTATGAAACTTTACTATACATTTCATGGTCAGCAGTATTTGCAGGTATTATGTTCTTTAGAAAATCTTTACTAGCACTTAGTGCTGCTGTTATTGTTGCAGGTATTTTTATGTTTACTGCACACTTAACAGGTATTGATCCACAAATTACAAATTTAGTTCCTGTATTAAAATCATACTGGTTAACTATTCATGTATCAATCTTAACAGCATCTTATGGATTCTTTGCACTTGCTGCAATTTTAGGATATATGACATTAATTATGTTTATCTTTAGAAATAACAGACCTCATATTGATGAAACTATTAAACATGTTACGGCAATTATTGAAATTGCATTAATAGTGGGACTTGCTGCTATTACTATAGGAAACTTCCTTGGTGGTATTTGGGCAAATGAGTCTTGGGGTAGATATTGGGGATGGGATCCTAAAGAAACTTGGGCTTATGTATCAATTGTGATGTATGTAATTGTTGTACACTTAAGATTTGTTAAACCTCTTTCAACTCCTTTTGTATTTGCAACAGCATCAGTACTTTCGTTCTCTTCAATTTTGATGACATATTTTGGAGTTAACTTCTATCTAGCTGGAATGCACTCGTATGCAACAGGTGACCCTATTCCTATTCCTACATGGGTTTATTATGTTCTTACAATGGTAATTATTACAATTGCATTAGCTTACAGAAATAGACATTTAAAACCACTAGTTAAAAACTAAGAAGAAATTCTTAGTTTTTATAAATCTACTTTTTACGAATACACTCTTTATATATTTTTACTTCTTTTGAATAATCTTTAAACCAATATTTTATGCTTGTACATTTTAAGTTTGTTCCATCATTTTTAACACCATATATAAAAACAGAAAAAGTAAAATATTTATCTTTATACTTAAATAGAACTTGTTCGGGAACGAGTTTCATTTCATAAGCATCTTCAATCCAATCTGACCAAAACTCTTCAAAATTATAATTAATTTCATTTGCAATTTCTAAATCTGAATATTTATATAATTCTATCTTTGCAATTGATAATTCATCAACGAATTTATTTCTTATTTTATAGTCGTATAGACCATTCTCAGTTGGGTATTTATACTGATTTAACTGTATGTGTTTATTTATAAAAGAGTTATCGTTTTGTTTAAAATCAAGTTTAGTATAGCTTTTAGAACTGCCAAATAAAACTAAGCCCTTTTCTTCTATATTTTCATAAATTAATTCATTCAAATATTCTGGAGCCTCGTAAAACATATCTGGATTAAAATAAGGACTACACTCATTAGAATATAAATTATAAGTTAGTAATACAGTATATAATAAACTTTTTTTCATTAATTACTACCATTTAATTTTATAGTGAAGACTGCACCAATATCACTATTTTTAACACTTAAAGTTCCATTCATTTTATCTTCAATTATTGCTTTTGATAAATATAAACCTATTCCTGTTCCTTTATCTTCTTTTGTTGTAAAATATGGGTCGAATATTTCTTCAATTAAACAAGAAGGGACACCTCCTGCATTATCACAAACTTCAATTAATACATTATTCTTTTCATCATTAGATATATTAATATTTATTTTCCCTTTTTCAATTTTTTTATCATCAATTGCATCTTTAGCATTTATAATAAGATTCATTAATACTTGTGAAAACTCGTTTTTATTTCCATATAAATTCGTTTTGTTCTTACAATTTATTTCTAAACTAATATTACTATGGTCAAGTACAGTTCCTATAATATTTAAAACATTTTCCAATCCATCTTTAATAGAAAACTCAGATTTCTTTTCATCTTTTTTATAGAAATTCTTAAAATTATCAATTGTATTAGACATAAATTCAATTTGATGTAAAGAGTTTTCCATAGCATCAAAAAATTGTTTATCATCCATTTTATTTTTTCTTTTATAAGCACTTAAATTTTGCAAGGTTAAAGAAAGTCTAGTTAAAGGATGTCTCCACTGATGTGCTATATTACCAATCATATCACCTAATTCAGCAAGTTTGCTTTGATTTTGTAAAAGCCTATCTTTCTTTGCATTTTCTAAAGTTTTTAGAATAACTATATTGTCTAAATTTGTTGCTAAATCATGTAATTTATCAGCTTGCGAAACAACTAATTCAAAAAGTCTTTTGATAGCTTTTGTAAATATTAAAGTAAATACTAAAGACATTAATAGTGCAAATATTAATATTGCAACAATCATTTTATTATTGTTATTTTCAACAGTTTTAATAGACTCTTCTTTTTCAACCATAATCATATTTATTTTTTGATTATCTATAAATAAAGATTGAACAAAAGTATTATCTTTGTATATTATATTTTGGTAATTTGTATTTTGAATTTTATTAATAAAATCTTTATCAAAATCTTTATTAATAGTATGCTTAGAATCGTATAAAGACCAATTATGATTAGTGTTTTTGTGTTTAATATAATATCCAGAATCATCAACTAAATATATATCATATAAAGCTGATTTTGTAATATCTTCCAATAACTCTTTCATAAAAATATTTATAATTAAAATTCCTTTAAATTCTTTATTAATAAATAATGGAGTTCCAAGCCTAACCACGGATTTATTAGGTTTTTCTATATGCCCATGTTCTATATTTAAATCTATATCTGAAAACCAAATTTGATTTGGTTTCATTTTTGATACTTCTGTAAAATAGTATCTATTTGCTTTATTTTGTAATTTTATTGATTTGTAAGGTTCCAAAGAGTGTTTTTCTCTATCAAATCTTAAAGTTTCATATCCATTTTCATCTATATAACGAATTTGCATGTAGTCTTTATTAGATTCCATTATTGTAAGAAGAAGTAAATCAATGTAATACTTGTAACTCCCCTCTTTTACAAACTTTATAAAGTATTCATTTTTTGAAATCGCTTGGAGAGCATCTCTTTTTGTTTGAAAATATTTATCGAAATTATCTTTTTTTTCACTACTTTGTAATCTAACTTCTCTTTCAAACTTATTAGCAACCAAATCTTGAGAAAAATAAATATGAATTACAGTAATAGAGACTAATAATAGTAAAGTAAAAGCCATATAAGATAGAAATAATTTAAATCCGAAGTTTCTATTTTCTTTTGATAACTTATCAATCTCAAGCATATTTATCTATCTTGTATCCAGAGTTTCTAATATTAATTATAAAATTTTCTTCTAGTTTAGCTCTAATTTTTTTTATTTGAGTACGAAGTGTATTATCACAAACATTTTGTTCATCCCAAACATAATCTTTAATAATACTAGGACTTAGAACAGTTCCTATGTTTTTAACTAATATATATAATAAATTTTTTTCATGTTTTTTCAAATCTATACTTTTATCTTTATATAAAAGTTGCATAGATGACAAGTCAAATTTATAGTTATCACTAACTTGTACATAATCTAGATTTATATTCTTATGTAAAATTTGATTTATTCTTAATTCAAGCTCATCAAAAATAAAAGGTTTTCTAATATAATCACTACAACCAATAGAATAACCTTCTTTTACGTGTTCTATGTCATTTTGTGCTGTTAAGTAAATAGCTGGAGTATTAATTCCTTGTTTCCGTATTTCTTTTAATGTTTCAAAACCATTTTTCTTAGGTGTATTTATATCAAATAATAAAATATCATAATTATTTAAAATTGCATTATCTAGTAATTCTTCTCCATCATTAAAATAATCAACTTTATGACCATCTAATTGAAAATAACTTTGAATCGATTCGCAAATAAAATTATCATCTTCAAGTAGTAAAATTTTCATAAACTTCCTTATATATTTTGTTAGTTACATGTGGGAATATTTTCAGAATCGTATGCAAACTCTTGTAAAAAAGAAAGTATTTGTTTTGATTCCTTTTTAAATTCCTTACTTTTAATATACTCTAAAAGACCATGTGTTTGATCATCGTCAAAATGAATTTCACTCAATTCTATAGCATCTTTTGAGAATATAGTCTGCCATTCTCTAATAGATGCCATATTACCTCCTCTGCTACCCTCACCGTGACATGAAGAACATCTATTCATATAATATTCTTGACCAATTAAGTTTTTTGTAGCATATACTCCTCTTTTTTTAGCAGCATATAAATTTGTATTATACAAATAGAATACAACAAAAACAATTAATATAGAAGTAAGTTTATTTTTTAAATTCATATTTTTCACCATATAATTTCTCAAATTTTAATATTGAATCATCCATCCAAGCTAACATTTGTTTTAATGTCCACATACCATAAATAATCATATGTTTTTTGCCTTTTCTTGATAATTTTTCTTCATTTGGTCCTAAAAAATAAATTGCAGGTGTCATTGATACAGTAAGTCTAGGAGGACATTGACCTGTATTTTCTACATCAGAATCTGCATCTAAAGAATTATCTAAAATCAAAGGAATAAAGTATTTTTTAATTTTTTCTTGAAATTCTGCTTTTGTAAATATTTCTTCCTTTAATTTTGGACAATAAAAACAAGTTCTTGACTCTAAAAACATAAAAATTGGTTTTTTATGATAATTTGCTAACTGTTTTGCTTCTTCTAACTCATGTTGCCAAGGTAAACCTTTTTCCCATGCATAATCAGCTTGAAGAAACGATATAATAGTAAATATAAGAATAAATACTTTTTTCATTTATCTCACCTTTTTTCTTTAAAATCATTAAATCTTATTTTAAGTCATCTTTTTTAAACTCTATAATTTTTTATATTAAAAGCAATTGATATGAATCAAGATTCATAAAATTTTTAATTTTTTTATGTTTTGGCACTTTATCAGCACTTTGCTTTGTTAGAATTTTAAATAATTGAGATTTAACTCAATAATTTTAAAAGGAGAAAAGATGAAAAACTTAGTATCTAAAATTGCTAAAGTTGTTGTATTCGTTTCATTGTTATCTTTTTCTTCACTTTTTGGTGCAGAGCATTCAAAAGGTGAGATGATAATGGCTGATGTAGCTGGTGGTGATTCGTGTATAAAATGTCATAAAGGCATTGAATCTATCAGAGATACAAAGTCTGAAATGATGCTGCAAATTCTTGCAATGGGCGAAAGCCTAGGAGATAGTGCTGGTTGTGTAGTTTGTCATGGTGGTAATCCAGAAAAAGGTTCTTTTGCAGAAGCTCATAAAGGTGCTCCAGTTGGACATGCAGGTGGATTAGCTGAATTCGTTAGAGATCCAGGTTCTATGTGGGTTGCTGATAAAACTTGTGGAATTTGTCATGCTCAAACAGTTGAAAATACGATGAAATCGTTAATGATGACTGAAGCTGGTAAAATTCAAGGGAATATGCACACATGGGGAACATATAATACAAAAAAAGTTCAGTTTGCAAACTATGATGTGAAAGATGATGATGGTAAAGAACCAGCATGGGGAACAAAAGTATATAAAGACTATATGGTTAAGATGATAGATAAATATCCTGATCAATTTCCAACTGAGCTAAAACAATTACCTTTACCTCCAAGTGGACCAGAAGATTTTGCTGGTAAAACAGAGGAAGAAATTGGAGCAATGGCATCTGTTACTTACCAAAGATCTGATTGTCAAAGATGTCATATTGGAGTAAGAGGCAGAAAAGGTAGAGGTGACTGGAGAGGTATGGGATGTTCAGCATGTCATATGCCATACGGAAACGAAGGTATTTACGAAGGTAATGATCCAACTGTAGATAAAAAAGAACATGGACATATGTTAGTACATATGATGCAAGGTACTAGAAAAGCAAAAGTTAAAACTCCATCTGGAATGGAATTCTCTGGTATTCATCCTGAAACTTGTAACTCATGTCATAATAGAGGAAAAAGAATCGGTGTTTCTTATGTTGGTTTAATGGAACAACCTTATGGTTCGCCATTACAAGAAGGTGGTAAATCACAATCTAAACATCATGGTAAAAGATATAAACACATCAAAGAAGACTTACACTTTGAAGCTGGTATGACTTGTCAAGATTGTCACACTTCAGTTGATATGCATGGTGATGGTACATTATTTGGTACTACATTAGCTCAAGTTGAAATTGAATGTTCGGATTGTCATGGTACAAATGATAAATATCCATGGGAATTAAATATTGGACATGGTGAAAACTTCAAAATTGACAAACCTGAAGGTCCAAGAGGAATGGCTCAAGAATTACCATACTTTATGACTCAAGGTACTGTTTATCCTAAGCAAGATGGATATTTATTATCTACAAGAGGTAATCCACTTGGAAATGTTGTTAAACATAAAGATGCTAAAAAGGTAACTGTTCATTTAGCTTCTGGTAAAGATTTAGATGTTCCTTTATTAAAATATAAAGCTGAAACTAATACATATAAATCAAAAGCTGCTCATGTTGCTATGGGTGAAATTAGTGCACATATGGAAAATTTAGAATGTTATTCTTGTCACTCTGACTGGGCACCACAATGTTATGGATGTCATGTAAAAGTTGATTATACTCCAGGTAAATCAAGTACTGACTGGATTGCATCTGGTTCTACAAACTTTAAAAATGGTGAAACATCTGAGTCTGTATTAGGTACAAAAGGTAAAAAGTTATTTGGAAAACCAAGTGAAACTAGATCTTACTTAAGATGGGAAGACCCAATCTTAGGAATTAATGGAGAAGGACTTGTTACTCCTGTAATTCCAGGTTGTCAAGTTACATTTACTGTAATTGGACCTGATGGAAAAACTTTAATTTTAAATAAACAAGCTAGAGTTTCTGATAATGGTTCAACAGTTGCTGGTACTGATATGTCACCAGTTCAACCACACACATCTGGTAGAAAAGCTAGAACTTGTGAATCTTGTCACTCTAATCCTAAAACTTTAGGTTATGGTATTCAAGATGGTCAATTCTTGAAAAAACAAGGTGAAGATTTATATATGGATCTTCAAGATCTTAAAACTGGTAAATTTATACCAAAAAATAAAACTGTTCAAATGAAAGGTATTCCAGGTATGGATTATGATTGGTCACAAATCGTAACTAGAGATGGAAAACAACTTCAAACTGTTGGTTCTCACTGGCCTGATTCAAGACCTCTTGATCAAGACCAAAGGGAAAGAATGGAAAAAACAGGTTTATGTATGGGTTGTCATCAAAATATGTCAAATAAAGATGTATGGGATAAACTAAATAGTGATAAAAAACTAAATGTTGATGAACACATCAAAAAAATGCATGAAATGGCTAATAAAGCTGCTTCGGTAAAATAAAGAAAGAGAGGAATTCCTTCCTCTCTTTCCTAATAATTAAACTTATGATAATTAACTTATAGTTATTATAATTTTGACTATTAAAAAAAAGGTATATAAATGAAAGAGTTATTTTTTAAAAAAACAATTATAAGTTCAATTGTAGCATCTACAATTTTACTAACAGGATGTAATGAAACAACAACTAAAGCTGAAGTGGTTGAAGTAAAAAAAGAAGTGGCTACAGTTACAAAGAAAGAAGAAGTAGCTAAAGTAACATATACTAAATATGATAACGTTGTAAATGAAACATTTAAAGACCCAGCTAAAATTGGTCCAGATGGAAAAATTATGTTAATAATTTTTGGTACAAATACTGATCCTTACACAGATAGATTAAAAGCTGATATTAAAAATTCAGAAGAATTAACTAATAAAATTAAAAATGATTTAACATCATATTATTTAAAAGCACATGAAAATTTAAGACATAAATTATTTCATGAAAATGAATTTATGGATGTTGATACTAAAACGATGATTTCTATTTATGGAATTGAATCTACTCCAACTTTAATTTTTGCAGATAAACAAGGAAAAGCTGTTATTGTGGTACCAGGTTACATGGAAACAAAACAATTTATTGAAACTATCAAATTTATGAAAAGCAATAAATGGGAAGGTAAAGATAGAAAAAATGGAGAAGTTTATGAAGCTTTAAGAACTCACTATATTGAAAATGGTATTGATGTAAAGAAAAAGGATAAATAATGAAAAAAATAGTTTTAATACTTGCACTTTTTCTTACATCTATTTTTGCACAAGCTGAGCTTAAAACTGATACAAATTTAGTAGCAGATGGTAAAGGTGTTATGTTTATTTTTGAAAGTATTACTTGTGCTTATTGTGATTTATTAAAAAAAGATTTTAAAGAAAATAAAGAAATGATTGAACTTGCAGAAGAGTTCAATATTTATTTAATAGATAGAGATAAAGAAATAGATTTTTTAGTTGGAAAAACAAAGAAAAAAGAGACTACTACTACTTTAAGGATGGCTTTTGCATCTAAATCTACTCCTAGTATTGTAATATTCGATAAAGATTGGAATAAAATATTCCAAGTTCCTGGATATGCTCATCCTTTACAAATGATTACTTTTATGAAATTTGTAAAAGGTTTACATGAGAAGAAGTATGAAACAAAAGATTGGCAAAAGTTCTTAAAAGATAATGGTGTCTCTTAAATGTTAAGAAGAGAGTTTTTTAAAGTTTCAATTTTTGCAGCAGCACTTTTAACTACTGTCAGAATTGAAGCTAAAACTATTAAATCCACAAATAGTAGGAATAAGAAAACTACTATAGCAATTTTAGGTGCAGGATTTGCTGGACTTTCTGCTGCAAAATATCTAAAAGATTTAAATCCATTACTCGATATTACAGTTATTGAAAAAAGAAATAGTTTTATGTCTTGTCCTCTTAGTAATGCATGGTTAGGTGGAATTGAAGGTATTACTTATGAAAGTTTAAATTTTGATTATAATAGTGCAATAGAAAAGTATAATTTTAACTTCTTAAACGAAACTATAATAGATATAAATAGAGATAAAAAACAAATCATTACAAATGAAAATATTCTTCAATATGATTATATGATTATGGCTTTAGGCATTGATTATAATTACAAAAAATTATTCAAACGTGACAAAGAAAAAATTAAACAAGCAAAAATTCAAGCACCTGCTGCATTAAAACCTGGAAGTGAGTCATTAAAACTTAAAAGAATGATTACAAACTTTAAAGGTGGTAATTTTATAATCACATTACCTTCTTCTTCATACAAATGTCCTCCTGCTCCGTATGAAAGAGCTTGTATGATTGCACACTACTTTAAAGAAAATGATATAAAAGGTAAGGTAGTTATCCTTGACCCTAGAGTTAAACCTGCATCTAAGGCAAAGCAATTTATCGAAGCTTATAATACAATTTATAAAGATTTTATTGAATACAAAAATCTTTCTAAGTTCAAAGATGTAGACTTTGATAAAAAAGTAGCATATTTTAAAAAGTTTGATGAAAAACAAAATAAAGATATTATTGAAGAACTTAAATACGAAGAGATCTCAATAATCCCACCAAATAAAGCAAATAAATTATATAAAAAAGCTGGTATTAAAACTTATGCACAAGGTTGGGTTAAATTAAAACAACCTACTTTTAGAACAGTAAGTGATGATGATATTTATGTAATCGGTGATGCACAAGGAGAATATCCTTATCCAAAAAGTGGACAAATGGCTAATTCATGTGCCTATATAGTTGCAAATGATTTAATAAGCAGAATAAATAACAAAGTATTTGATTATAAAAAAAATCTTCCAGGAAATGTTTGTTATTCGATTGTTGCACCAAATAAAGCTATATCAGTTACTCACTCATACATATTTGATGGAAAAATAATTGCAAATGCAAAAACATCTGAGATCTCAAAAGATTCATATGATGCTGCAAAAATTTGGTATAAAGGAATTACAGATGATATGTTTGGATTATAAAAAGATTTTTATTGCATCAATTTTATGTGTTAATACTCTATTTGCACAAGAAATTTGGTTAAAAGAAGCAGATAAAAGAATGAATTGGAAAGATGCAATACAGTATTGTAAAGACCAAAATGCTATATTACCTTCAAGAGCTGTTTTTAAAAAAATATGGATGGATAATGGTAAAGCATCAGATATAAAAGGTTTTGATTTATCAGTATCTTTTTGGACAAGTGATGAAGTTAAAGATAATGTTTATGCTGCTTACCCTTTTTATTTTGGAGAAGGCAGAGACACTTGGTATTATAAAGCTGATCATTATGGGGTTAGATGTATTAAAATTTCAAAATAGTTTTACATAGTTTCGATATAATCTTTAAAAATTAAAAGGATTATATTGAGCTCTGTTATAGATATATTTAAAAAAATTACTTCAATCCCTAGATGTTCAGGAACTCACACACCATTTATTACTTATATGCAAAACTTATCACAAAAAGCTGGATTTTTATGTATTGTTGATGAATACAATAATATCTTGATAAAAAAAGAAAAATCAAATGCAAAACTAGTTTTCCAATCTCACTATGATATTGTTTGTTTAAGTGATAACTGTGTTCCAGTTATTGTACAAAATGGCGATATTTTAAGTGCACAAAACTCAACATTAGGAAGCGATAATGGAATTGGATGTGCTTATATGATTCAACTAATTCTTGATGAAGTTGATGCTGAGTATTTATTTACTTCTGATGAAGAAATAGGCTTAATTGGTGCAAATAATTTAAAGCTAGAATTAAAAGCTCCATATATGTTAAATCTTGATAGTGAAGAAGAAGCTGGAATTTGTATAGGTTGTGCAGGTGGAGTTGATATCTTTGCAATAAATTCAAATAAAAAAATTATACCAAATGATGAAAACCTTGATCTTTATGAAATAAGTATTTCAAAACTTCAAGGTGGACACTCTGGAGTTGATATTGATAAAAATATCCCAAATGGTATAAAACTACTTGCTCAAACTATAAAAGAAGCAAAGGCTAAACTTTTAGACATAAATGGAGGGGAGAGAATAAACTCAATCCCAGTTAATGTAAAAGCAATCATTGCATCAAAAAAACTTCCAATAGCAAGTCATGAAAATATGACAATTACAAAAATAGATACAAAAAGCGAACATTTAAATATCTATGATGATGAAATTATTGATTTTATAGCAAGCTTCGAAAATGGTGTAAGAAGTCTAAACAAAGATTTAGGAGTAGTTCAAAACTCTATAAATCTTGCCATTATTAAAACAGGTTTAGATGAGATTAAAATCGAATTAAGTGCTAGGTCTATGGCAAATGAAGAATTAGCACAATTAAAAAATGAAACAATAAAAATGCTAGAAGAACATAATTTTACTGTTACAACAGATGGAAAATATCCAGCATGGAAACCAGATATAAATGAGTTTACAAATAAAGTACTAGAAATATATAAAGAAGTAAATCCAAAAGCCTCACTAGAAGCGATTCACGCAGGACTTGAATGTGCGATATTTAAAGATAAATACCCTCATATAAAAGTAGCTTCAATAGGTCCAAGTATTGAGTTTCCACACTCTAAAAAAGAAAGAGTTTCTATACAGTCAGTTGAAAATGTGTTTAAAGTAGTTCAACAAATCGTAAAAGAGATCAATTAAACTACCACCAAGTTACAAAAAATCTTTCTATAATTGTTTTACCATCTTGTATTTTTTTAGACCATACAAGTGGTGAAGCATTTATCTTTATAAAAAAATCTAAATCCTCTTTAGCCTTTGTATAGCTTTCCCATTTTTTATTTGATTTAGGATCACTTAACCAATCAAAACGATGTGGAACGAAAAACTGCATTTCTTTAAAAGAAGTATCTTGAGTAAACTCTTTAAAACTTATATAATAACCATGAATACAATCATTATTAATCAAATCAAAATCTTTTTCTTTTAAATACCTTGGTAGAAAAACATTCCCTTTAAAGAGTATTTTTTGCTCGATATTTCCTAAATCAATACCTTCTAAATAAGCTTTTGTATCTTTATTAAAAAGTAAAGGGAATTGTTTGTTTTTAAGTTTTTCTAGTTTTAAAAGTAAAGTATCACTTCTATTTGGTCCTACATATCTATCTATCTCATTTTCAAAACTATCGTCATATACATAAAACTTATACTGCATTTCTACATGGATATATTTCTTTCTTTTTTTGTCAAAAAGAATAAAATCTATCTCACCTAAAGTTTCTTTATTGTGAATTATTTGTTTGTTTTTTATGATTTTTTCATATCTAGAAGAATTCTCAATTATAGCTTCAAAAAAATACTCTACCCTCTTACCTAAAGGTAGTTGCTGAAGAATTTCAATATTACTTATATCAAAGTTCTCAATATCAATATCTTCAATATCAAATAAATTTAAACCATAAAAACTATCGTTAAATAAAGAAGGAGTATTATAAAACCCTTTAAATTGTTCTTTCAAAACTATAAAACTACATACTTACAATTATAAAAGTCATCCATTAGTATTTCAATTGCAGATTTATCTAAAGCATCTTTATTAGCTATTATATATCTAAACTCTACACTTTTTATTTCTAATTGATTATCTTTTACATATTTAATTGCTTTTTTATAGAACGCTTTAATATCATCATTTATAATTGATTTCTTGTCAATTGAATTATTACACAGAACTAAAAATATTTTATCTACTTTAGTACAGATTAAATCTATTCCATCTTCATTTTCTAAGCTTTCTACTTTATATCCTATATCTTCATACTTCTTTACTGTACGAACTTCTAAAGTTAAACCATTCTTTTCATTTTCTTCATTTTTGTTTTTTCTATGTTTTTTATCTTTATGATCAATATATTTTTTAAATAAGACAATTATTATAATTATTGGTAGTAAATGCCATAGTTGATATACTGCATTGATTGCTATATCACTTAAACTACCCATTTTTGTTTTTCATTTGATTCATTTTTGCTGCCCTATTTATAATATAACAGTTATTTTTCCCTGATTATTAAGGAAAAATACTACTTTGTTTTGGATTATATGATAATTTAGATTTTAAAGATATTTAGGCTTATTATTATTTATTGAGAATTTTTATTCCTAATATAAATTTTAGCTTAAATTAATTTATTAAGTTAAATTAAGGTAAAATTGTTTAAGGAAATAAAATGGTTTCAACTGATGAAAAAAAACTATTAATATTCATAAAATACGCACCAGTTATATTTATTCTAATTATTTCTTTACTACTTACTCTCATGATAACAAAATATTCAGATGATGAATCTAAACATGATATCACAAAAATAAAAAATCTATATATTAATTCTCATAATGAAAAAATCAAAGAAAAAGTTAATAATATGTATAAGTACATATTAAATAAAGAAACTAATGCCTTAGATAATCTAAAGAAAAATATAAAAGAAAAAGTTTATGAAGCTCATGATATTGCAACAAAAATATATAATCAAAATAAAGATAAAAAATCAAAAGAAGAAATTATTCAATTAATCAAGTTTTATCTTAAGGATATTAGATTTAACAAAGGTAGAGGATATATCTTCATTGAAGATATTAATGGAATAAAAATACTTCAACCTATTAATGAAAAAATAGAAGGACAGAATTTACTTAATTTTAAAGATGTTAATGGTTATCAATTTGTAAAAACTATTGTAGAAACTATTAAAAATAAAACAGAAAAGTTTGATGTATATTATTGGAATAAAGATGAAGATACTACAAAAGCATATAAAAAAATAGCATTTTATAAATACTTTGAACCTTATGATTTTGCAATAGGTACGGGTGAATATATTGAAGATTTTAAAGATAATTTAAAAAATCAAATTTTATCTTTTAACAATAGTTTAGACTCACTTAATTATGATTATTTATACATTTTAGATTATGATGGCACGATTTTATCTCATAAAGATGTATATTATATTGGTAAAAATATTTTTGATTTTAAAGATAAAAAAAGTTTAGAATTTTTTAAAAAATTTAAACTAATAAAAGATTATCGAGAATCTTATGTTCACTATCATTTCCCATTTAAAGGTAAAAATTCTAAATTAAAAACATCCTATATAAAGAAAATTCCTGAATGGAAATGGATTATTGGTTCAGGGTATAATAATGAAGAGTTAGAACTACTTATATTAAAAGAGAAAAATACTGTTAACGAAATTAAAACTAATAGATATTATTTTATATTAACTAGTAGTATTTTAATTACAATCTTACTTATGTTAATCTCTTTATATATAACTAACATGTTAAAAAATAGGTTTATAACCTATAAAAAAACTATAAAAAAGACAGAAGAAGAAAAAACAAAAGAATTAACCAAAAATGCAAAAATTTATGAAGACCTTTTTGAAGGAAATAAATCAATAATCTTATTAGTAAATCCAAAAGATGGACAAATAATAAATGCAAATAAAAGTGCAGTTAACTTTTATGGTTATGCAAAACCTAAACTTCTATCTATGAATATATCAGATATAAATATGCTAAATGTAGAAGAAGTCAAAGTAGAAATTGATCATGCATTAAAAGATAAAAGAGAATATTTCAACTTTATTCATAAGCTTGCTAATAATGAAAAAAGACATGTCGAAGTTTTAACATCACCCTCAGTTTTCAATGGTATCAAGGTACTGTTTTCTATTATTTATGATTGCACATATAAATATGAAATGAAAAATGAGCTATTAAAAACAGAATGTGAATTTAAATCACTTTTTGAATTTAGTAATATTGGATTATCAATTACTGACACAAAAGGTAATATTATTCAAATCAATAAAAAACTCATTGATATGTTAGGTTACAGCGAAAATGAACTTTTAAACAAACCTAATACCTTATTGTCTCTAAAAGGAAATAATGAAGAAGAAAAAAATATGTTTTTAAAACTTACAAAAAAAGAAATAGATAATTACAGTATAGAAAAAACATATAAAAGAAAAGATGGAACTACTTTTGAAACTCTACTAAATGTAGCATCGTTTATAAATTTAAATGGAGAAACAACGCATGTTTTATCTTCTGTAGTTGATATTACTGAAATGAAAAGAAAAGACAATCTATTATTTCAGCAATCTAAAATGGCAGCAATGGGAGAAATGATTGGAAATATAGCTCATCAATGGAGGCAGCCACTAAGTACAATCAGTGTAATATCAAGTGGAATAAAGATGCAATTAGAATATGGACTACTAGAAGAAGGCTCTCTTATCTCTTCAATGGATAATATTCAAAATTCAGTTGGGCATTTATCAAATACAATAGATGATTTTAGAGATTTTTTTAAACCAAATAAATCAAAATCTTCTTTTAATATTAATGATTTAATAAATCGAACATTAAAATTAATTTCGGCTAAATTAAAAGCAGAAGAAGTAAAAATTGTTTTAGAAGTTTCACCTTTAAAAATAAGAACTCTTGAAAATGAATTGATACAAGTCGTAATGAATATACTTAAAAATTCAATAGATGCTTTTAAAAATCAAAATCCTAAATTAATTTTTATTAAAACTATACAAAAAGAGAATGATTTAATCATACATATAAAAGATAATGCAGGGGGAATCCCTAAAAATATATTAGATAGGATTTTTGAGCCTTATTTTACTACAAAGGATAAATCACAAGGTACAGGAATTGGCTTGTATATGACTGAAGAAATGATTGTTAAGCATATGCACGGCTCTATTATTGCTTCCAATTCTAAATATACTTATGAAGGACATGATTATATCGGTGCTGAGTTTGTTATAACATTGCCAATTAAACTTAATGAAGATTTAGATTTTAAAGATGGAAATTTATTAAAATAAATCTCTATCTTTTATTATTTTTAACCTTGTTTATTTCTGTTTGATATTTGAAAACCATAAAATCGAACATTCTTGTATTTTCATTTTTTTGAAAGAAAAAAACCATTTCTATTAGTCTAAATGACATTCTAAAGAATCCTGCAAAAGGAACTAAGTATGTAATCATTGTAGAGTAAGTTCTATATGGATAGTAATTATCAAGCTCGTCTTTTAACTCTTTTAATACTATACTTTCTTTTTGTAGTGTATCTCTATCTTGTGTTGAGATTGTTCTAATTGCTAGAAGGAAGTTTATTACGAACATCAAAGCATTTAAATTCCAACCAATTATACATATATCTAAGTAGCTCATATATTCTCCATTTTTTATTAAAAGAATTATATCTAATTGTTTTTGATATAATTTGAAAAAATAATAAAAATGAGAAATTATGACTTTTAATGGATTTAAAAAAGAAGGTGTAGAGTTTTTAAAACAATTAGAACTAAATAATACAAAAGTTTGGTTTGAAAACAATAGACATATTTGGGAAGAAAATATCTTAAGACCAAATGTAGCTTTTGTTGAAGAAATGGGAGAAACACTAGAAATACTTGTACCCACAATCAAAGCAAAACCTAAAGTATCTGGTTCACTATTTAAAATATATAGAGATGTTAGATTTTCAAAAGATAAAACACCTATGAAAGATAAAATTGGAATAATCTTTTGGCAAGGCCAAGCTCACAGAATGCAAAGTGCTAGTTACTATATCTTTTACAATACTCAAGAGTATTTTATAGCAACTGGTATTAGGATTTTTAAACCACCTTTATTAAAAGCCTATAGAAAATATATCCAAAATAAAACAAATGCTATGAATTTACACAATATATTAGAAGATATAAAGCAAAAAGGCTATAAATTACCAGAGCCTAAATACAAAAGATTACCACAAGGCTTTAAAGAAGAAGATGTGCATTCTTATCTTTCAAAATATAATGCAATTTTTGGCTTTCAAACTTACGAACTTGATGATATTTTTTATAGTGAAGAAATTGTCGATAAAGCTTTTAAAGTTTATCAAGATATGGATGATTTAAGACAATGGTTATATGAGTTGACTCTTACTGTTGAGGATTAATTAACTATATTAAATGATTTTAGTATAATCACTTTTAAAATATATAGAATGGAAAATAATGAAATTAATTGAAGATAATATTACACAAACTTTAGATGAAATTTATTTAGTAGAAACATTAAACTTAGATAATAAAACAATTTTAGAATTAGGATGTGGAAATGCATCTATGACAAAGATGATTGCTCAAAATGGTTCAAATAGAAAAGTAATCGCTTGTGAAGTAGATGTTGTACAACATCAAAAGAATCTATCCCTAGATATTCCAAATATTGAGTTTAAACTAAATGGCGCAGAAGATATTGCTCTTGAAGATGAAAGTGTTGATGCTATTTTTATGTTTAAATCTTTTCACCATATTCCTTATGATTTAATGAAAAAAGCCTTAAAAGAGATTAAAAGAGTTTTAAAACCTAATGCTCTTGCATATATTTCTGAGCCTTTATTTAAAGGCGGACAAAATGAACTTATTGCAATGTTTCATAACGAAGAACAAGTACGTATTGACGCCTTTGAGCATATCAAAGAAGCAGTTCTTAATGAAGAGTTTAAACTTTTTAGAGAAATATTTTTTCAAACAGAGATTACATATAAAAACTTTGAAGATTTCAAAACTAAACAAATGAACTTATCTTACAATAACAATAGTATCACAAAAGAATTAGAAGAAAAAATAGAAAATAAATTTAACAGCTTTAATGATGGAAAAGAAACTTCTTTTATGAAACCATTTAGAGTTGATATTCTACAAAAAATATAAAAATAAGAGTAATTAAGTATGACAAATAATGAATATAATGTAAAAATAGAAAAATTAATAAAATGGGCACATGCGTATTATGTAGAAGATAATCCGCAAGCAAGTGATGAAGAGTATGATTTATTAAGCAGAGAGTGTTTAGCTTACGAGCAAGACAAGCCTGCTCTTTCACATCCAAATTCACCAAACAAAAGAGTTGGTGGTTTTGTGATGGAAGGTTTTAACAAAGCAAATCACTTAAGTAGAATGTGGTCACAAGAAGATGTTTTTAATACAAAAGAGTTAGAAGATTGGATTAATAGAGCTAAAAAAGTAAATACTAATTTAGAGTTTTACTGTGAACCAAAGTTTGATGGAGCTTCTTTAAATCTAATCTATGAAAATGGTTTATTAAAACAAGCAATAACAAGAGGTGATGGAAGTACGGGAGAAGATATAACAAATAATGTAAAAACAATACATTCTATTCCTTTAAAAATTGAAGAAAAATCCCTTTTAGAAATAAGAGGTGAAATTGTAATTAAAAAAGCAGATTTTGAAAAAATAAATCTAGATAGATTAAAAAACAACGAAGCTTTGTTTGCAAACCCTAGAAATGCAGCAGCTGGAAGTTTAAGACAATTAGATCCAAGTATTACAGCAAAAAGAAAGCTATTTTTTAATGTTTGGGGAATTGGACAAAACTCTTTAGACTTTGAAAAAAACTCTGAAATGATGAATTATATTTATTCATTAGGCTTTGCTAAGCCACCCATGC
The DNA here is from genome assembly GCA_947503785.1 of uncultured Campylobacterales bacterium. Lineage (GTDB taxonomy): Bacteria > Campylobacterota > Campylobacteria > Campylobacterales > Arcobacteraceae > Poseidonibacter. The sequence continues at coordinate 144,224 of CANNFB010000003.1, forward strand.
AAACACATACAAAAACAGTTGAGGGAATTGAAAAACTTTATCATGAAATAATAGCTGCAAGAAATGACATTGAAATGATGCTTGATGGTATGGTTATAAAAATTGATGACTTAGAAACTCAAGAAGAATTGGGACATACAGTTAAATTTCCTAGATATTCATGTGCATATAAATTCCCTGCAGTTGAAAAGACAACAAAAGTATTAGATATTATTCAACAAGTAGGACGTACAGGAGTTATTACACCTGTTGCTGTACTAGAACCTACACTAATTGATGGTTCTACTGTTGAAAGAGCTTCACTTCACAACTATGATGAAATAGGAAGATTAGATTTAAGAATACAGGATGAAGTGATTATTATAAAAAGTGGTGATATTATTCCAAAAATTACTAAAGTATTTACAGATAGAAGAAATGGAACTCAAGAAGTAATTCAAAGACCAAAAGAGTGTCCACAATGTCAAAACGAGCTTTTAGATGAAGGAACATTAATCAAATGTCAAAACCTTGATTGTCCAGCAATAGTAGCTAATTCGATTATATATTTTGCATCTAAAAACTGTATGAATATTGATGGATTAGGTATTAAAATAGTTGAGCAGTTAGTTAATCAAAAAAAGATTTATGATATTTTAGATTTATATTCTTTGACTTATGAAAAACTTCAGGACTTAGAAGGTTTTAAAGAGAAGAAAATATCTAATCTTTTAAATTCTATTGAAAATACAAAAGGAACAACACTTCACCGAGTTATAAATGCCTTAGGAATTGAACATATTGGAGAAGTTGCTTCAAAACAAATCTGTTTAGAGTTTGGTTTAAATGTAATAAGTATTGATTACGATTCTTTACTTGCTCTTGATGGTATTGGGGAACAAATGGCGAATTCTTTTACTGAGTTTATGAGAGTAAATAATGACTTAGTTTTAAAACTACTTGATATTATAAAACCCCATGTAGAAGTAAAAGTTGAAATACAAGAGAATAACTTTAAAGATAGAACAGTTGTATTAACTGGAACAATGAGTGTTAGTCGTGGAGTTATAAAAAAACAATTAGAAGCACTTGGTGCAAAAGTTGGTTCTTCAGTTTCTAAAAAAACTGATTACTTGATATATGGGGAAGATGCTGGAAGTAAATATGATAAAGCAATTGATTTAAAGGTTAAAACCTTAACTGAAGATGAAATGAACTCATTAATTAATTAGAATATGTTACTTTTTTATATACTTACATAAAGAATATAAATAAAATGCAAAATTGCTATACTTATACCATGTTTTTATTTTATAATGAGTCAAAATTTAAATATATATATAATAAGGCTACGTAAATGAGTGAAGAAATAAAAAGAGAAAAATCATTAACTATGACAATGCTAATGACACCTGATAAAGCAAACTTTTCAGGAAAAAATGTTCATGGTGGTGAGATCTTAAAAATGTTAGACCATGTTGCCTATGCTTGTGCAGCAAGATATACAGGAATGTATGCAGTTACATTATCTGTTGATATGGTATTATTTGAAAACCCTATTAAAATAGGTTCATTAGTTACTTTCCATGCATCAGTAAACTATACAGGTAGAACTTCAATGGAAATTGGTATTAAAGTTATTTCTGAAGATATTAAAGACCATACAATTAAAAATACAAATGTATGTTACTTTACAATGATTGCTGTTGATGAAGCAGGAAAACCAACACCTGTTCCTAAATTAAACTTAATTACGGAAGATGATAAAAGAAGATATGAAGATGCTATTAGAAGAAAAGAATCGAGAATGTCTAGAAAGTAATTAGTTTAATTACTTTACTAAAAAAAAGGGGGATGATTTAATCATCCCCCTTTTTTTATGTCTAATATAAAACATATTAAGCTTTTTGCTCAATATATTCCTCATAAGAACCTTTGAAATCTACAATAGATCCATCTTCTTGAATTTCAATAATTCTATTTGCATAAACATCAAGTAATTCCCTATCATGTGAAACACATACAACAGAACCAGGATATGCAAGTAATCCTTCGCCTAAAGCAATAATAGCTTCTAAGTCAAGGTGATTCGTAGGCTCATCTAAAACCATAAAGTTTGGTTGTTCTAACATGATTTTTGAAAGCATCATTCTATGTTTTTCTCCACCTGAACATGATTTAACTTTCTTCTCTTGTTCTGTTCCATTAAATAACATTCGTCCAAGACAATTTCTAATTTCAGATAAATCAGCATTTCTATCAAAATCTCTTAACCAATCATATAGTGTAATATCACCATCGATTAAATCAGTTGCATTTTGTGGAAAGTAACCATTTTGAATAGTTGCACCCCAGTGAATTATCCCCTCATCTGCTTTCATATTTTCAACAATAATTTCACATAAAGTTGTTTTACCTGCACCATTTGGCCCGATTAATGCAATCTTATCATCTTTTTCAACAGAAAAAGAAATATCATTTAATACAACTTCTCCATCAAAAGATTTAGATATATTTTTAACAGTAAGTAATTCTTTACCTACTTCTCTTTTTTGTTTAAAGATAATAGAAGGATCACGTCTTGAAGAAACTTTGATTTCACCAACATTTAATTTATCTAATTGTTTTTGTCTTGATGTTGCTTGTTTTGCTTTAGAAGCATTAGCACTAAATCTAGTAATAAATTTTTCAAGCTCTTCTTTTTCTTTAAGTTTTTTATTTACATCTGTTTCATTTTGCTTAGTAATTAACATAGAAGCAATATACCAATCATCATAGTTACCTGAGAATTCTCTAATTTGCTTATAATCAACATCTAAGATATTTGTACAAACAGCATTTAAGAAGTGTCTATCATGTGAAATAACTACCATAGTACCGTCATGATGTTGTAATTGATTTTCTAACCAACCAATAGTTGTAATGTCAAGGTTATTCGTAGGCTCATCTAAAAATAATACATCAGGTTTTGGATATAAAACTTGTGCAAGTAAAACTTTAAATTTATCTCCACCAGAAATTGTAGACATTAAATCTGTTTGTTGAGCTGCTGGAAAACCTAAATCTTCTAATATCTTAGTAATCTTTACATCATATTCATAAGTTGGATCTTCTTCACAACAAACAATTTCTAATTCACCTAATCTATCACCAACTTCATCAGTGTATTCTTCTAGGTATAATTTTTCTTTTTCTTTAATTGCATCAAACAGTCTTTTGTTTCCTAAAAGTACTGTATCAAAGATTGAATAGTTTTCATAAGCAAATTGATTTTGTCCTAAAGTTCCAACTTTTTTACCATTTTGAACTTGAACTTCACCCTCGGTTGCATCTTCTTTTCCTGATAGGATATTTAAAAATGTAGTCTTTCCAGCACCATTAGCACCAATTAAACCATATCTTTTACCACCATCTAATTTTACATTTATCTCTTGAAATAAAACTCTTGCACCAAAAGCTTTTTTAAGGTTTACCGTTTGAACCATATTATATTCTTCTCCATATTTTAGTATTCTTGTCTAGTTATATCGCGATTATATCTAAAGTTTTTTATTCTAAAGTTAAAGCTCACTATCAAAAGCTAATGCAAGAACATCTTCTTCAGTTAATTCTGCTTTTTTCTTTTCAACAGGAGGATTTTTAATTTTTAAAACTTTTTCTTTTAATTCATTTAAATTGTATTTTGATAAATTTAAAATTAATGTATCAGTAATTTTTTCTTTTGTTAAAGAGCCATCTTTTACCATTTTACCAATTGCATTATTTAAATTGTTTCTTGTAGCTTCATGTTTTTTTTCTTCATCAGTTAATGAAATATACGCCTTATCTAGATAAGACATAACTCCAACACCTGGATACTTATATGTAACAACAGATTTATAGACATATTTATGATTCTTAACTTTATCTAATTTTACACCAGTAAAAACTGCACCATGAACTGTTTTCAAGCCTTCTAAGTCTTTTAAAGGGTTGTGAGAACATACATAATCTTCTTTTACAATTGACGGTGAATACTTTAAAGATGAAATATTGTTTTTTAAAACAATAAAACTACCTCCAACTTCTTTAGGAGATCCTTTTAAAGATGAGATTTCATTTTTAAAACAGTGAAAATTACCTGTAACTTTTGAGGGACAGCCTTCAAGAGATACAAGTTCATTATCACTAATATCAAAGTTACCGTCAACAATATTAAACTTTAAAGGTAGTTTTATTAAGTTTGATAATTTATCAGCTAAGCGAACATCTCCGTTTACATCTACTGAATTATCTTTTAAAATATGAAAATTATGAATATCATGTTTTTTTAGCCATCTATTAATATCATCAATATTTGATAATTCTACTAAAGGTTTATAAATATGAGCAACTACCTCACTACCTTTGTATCTCCAAATATCTTGTTCTTCATCATGAGAACTTGTAACATGATTTAATCTAATATCTGTAATTAAATCCCATCCAATTTCATCTGCTATATTTTCTAAATCAGCTAATCTATTGCCATTACAAATGTAATCATGTCCTACAGTAATTGGACCACCTGTTAATTCTTCTAAAAAGTTATTGGAGCAATCAAAGTATGTATCAACATATTTTGCTCCACCTTTTAATGAACCTATTTTGTTATTTGAACATTTAAAATGCCCCTTAACAGTTCTAGGTGCTCCTTTGATTGATATGATTTTATTCTCACTACAATCAAAAAAACCATCAATTTCTTTTGGACAATAAGATAAAGACGTAAGATTATTATTAGAACAATCAAAATCACCAACTTTATAAGGAGCTCCAAATAGTGAATCTAATTTATTATTAGAACAGTTAAAATCTTTTAATACACTATCAGGACATCCTTCAAGTGCTTTTAGTTCATTATTACTAATATCAAAATACCCATCTACTGATTTGAACTTAATAGGTAATTTTTTACCTATTAGTTTTGCATTTAAATTAACATTTCCAAATACACTTACTTGTAAATCTTCTGTTATAATATAATTACTTATTGAAAACTTATTTAGCCATTCCTCTATTTCTGGAACACTTTTCATTTATTACCTTTTATTTATATAAAATTATTATTTATTGTATTTTAGCATCTTCTATCTAATTGAGTCTGAAATTAGTTAAAAATAGTATTGATTTACTAAAATTTAAGTATTCTATTGATAATATTTAATCGTTATATACTCAAGTATACAAGGAAAGAAATTGGAGTTTTCATCATCATTAACACTTCTAAACTCTAAAACACCATTTTTGTTAGAGAAAAGAATACTTTTATTAGAAGCTATTTTAGAGCATGGTTCTATAAGCAAAGCTGCAAAAGCTGTGCCTATGAGTTATAAAAGTGCATGGGATGCTATAAATAGCATAAATAATCTCTGTGAGAAAACTGTTGTATTAAGAGAAACAGGTGGTGTTGGTGGCGGAGGTGCTACAGTAACTAAATATGGTAAAAACCTAATAAAAAGTTATACAACATTACAAAAAGAGCATGAAAAATTTCTAGAGAGACTTACAACGTTAACAGATTTTAATTCAGGTAATTTAAAATCCTTACAAAGGTTCACAATGCAAATTAGCGCAAGAAATCAAATACTAGCAAAAATAGAAGATATAAATATTGATAAAGTTAATGCAAATATTTTTTTAAAAACAAAAAGTAATCAAAGTTTAGTTTCATCAATTTCTAAGAGTTCTATAGAAAATTTAACACTTGAAAAAGATAAAGAAGTACTAGCAATTTTTAAATCAAATAGTGTCATGATATCAACAAATAATTTAAAAGGCTTTAGTGCAAGAAACAAAATAAAAGGTCTTATAAGCAAACTAGTTTTTACAGAAGTTAACTGTGAAGTAAATCTTTTAATAAATGATACAGACGTAATAACTTCCGTTATAACAGCCCAAGCAGCAAAAGAGCTAGAACTAGAAATAAACCAAGAAGCCTATGCAATCATAAAATCATCTGATATTATGATTGGAAACTAAATAAAGGGTGTTAAATGATAAACAAAATAGTTTTTGTATCCATATTACTAATATTAAACCTTAACGCAAAAGATATTACTATTGCTGTTGCGGCAAACGTTTCTTATGCTATTGATGACCTAATTGCAGAGTTTAATATAAAGAACCCAAATACAAAAGTAAATGTAACTTTAGGAAGTAGCGGAAAACTAAGTGCTCAAATATCACATGGTGCTCCGTATGATTTATTTTTATCTGCAAATATGAAATACCCTACTGATTTATATAAAAATAATTATGCAAGTACTATTCCAAAAGTTTATGCAAAAGGTTCTTTAGCATATTTTACTAGTAAAAAATTAGATTTCAAAAAAAGTTTAAATGACTTATTAAAAGATAAAAACATCAAGCAAATTGCCATTGCAAATCCGAAAACTGCACCTTATGGAATTGCAAGCTTTGAGGCACTTAAAAATGCAAAAGTTTTTGATAAAGTTAAATCAAAATTTGTATATGGTGAATCAATTTCACAAACTATTATGTATAGTGTAAGTGCAACTGATATTGGAATAATTGCAAAGTCTTCTTTGTTTTCAAAAAATATGAGCCAATATAAAGAAAATATACACTGGAAAGAAATAGATACAAAGCTTTATACTCCTATAAAACAAGGTATTGTAATACTTAAAAATGCAAAAAACATAAATGAAACAAAAGCCTTTTATAATTTTATTTTTACAAAAGAAGCAAAAGATATATTTGTAAGATATGGGTATTTAATAAATGAATAATTTTCAAGCAGAAGTAATAAATATAGATAGTTTAGAAAACCTTACAATTGTTCAATTTAATTATAAAAATACAGTCCTTTCAATGATGAGTTTAGGACTTACGAATATAAAAATAGGAACAAAAGTAATCTTGAGCATAAATGCCTCTCATATAGCTATTGCAAAGGACTTCTCAGGTGATATTAGTCTTTCAAATAGATTAGATTGTATAATAAAAAAACTAATTAAAGGTAAACTATTAAGCTCACTTAGTTTAGATTTTCAAGGTACAATTTTTACAAGTATTATTACCACAAATTCAGTAAATAGAATGAATTTAAAAGAAAATGACAAAGTCACAGCTTTAATAAAAGCAAGTGAATTATCAATACAAAAGGTTATAACGTAATGAACTACTTCAGTAATTTGGAACTTGAACCATTTATTTTATCTTTTAAATTAGCACTTATAACTACTATTATTTTATTTATCATTGCTTTACCACTTGCTTGGTATTTATCACAAACAAAGTCTAAGTTTAAACCTGTTTTTGAAGCAATAACAGCACTTCCTATTGTATTACCACCTTCAGTTTTAGGTTTTTATTTGCTTTATACTTTGTCACTAAATTCTCCTCTTGGAAGTTTTTTTAATGAATACTTAGGAATAAAACTAGTCTTTAACTTTACAGGGCTTGTAGTAGCTTCTTGTTTTTATAGTCTTCCTTTTATGGTGCAGCCACTTCAAAGTGGTTTTGAAAGTTTAAATAAAAACATGCTTGAAGCTAGTTATATAAGTGGAAAAAGTAAGCTTATTACAATCTTTAAGGTTGCCCTACCAAATATCAAACCAGCACTTCTAACTGCTATTATCATTACTTTTGCTCATACAGTTGGTGAGTTTGGAGTTGTTTTAATGATTGGAGGAAGTATTCCAGGTGAGACAAAAGTAGCTTCTGTTGCTATTTATGAATATGTAGAAATTCTTGACTATGCAAATGCCCATATATATAGTGCCATTATGTTAATCATGAGTTTTATTGTGCTATTTAGTGTCTATGTGTTTAATGCTAAACAGAAAAAAACGTTTATTTAGGAGTTATGATGAAAAAAGAAAATTTACTTATAGTTATCTCAACAGAAAATATTGACAGTATTTTAAAGTTCCCCCTACTTTATGGAGGTGTTTCAATCCCTAGAGGATATTGGAAAAGAGTACATATTATGTTTTGGGGTGCTTCAATAAAGTCAGTTATTAAAAGTAAAAAGATTAGAAAAAAAGTAAAAAAGATTCAAAAAGATGGTGTTGAATTTAGCGCATGTATAGTTTGTGCACAAGAGTATAAAGCAGTTAAGAAGTTAGAAAAGAACTCAATCATTTGTAATCATACTGGTGAACTGTTAAATAAAGCTTTACAAAATGATAAAAAATGGTCAACACTAACAGTATGATAAAAATAGATATAGCCAAACAACTACACGGTTCAAATGGTTCTATGGATTTAGATATAAACCTTGATATACAAAAAGGTGATTTCTTAGCATTATCTGGATTAAGTGGAAGTGGAAAGACTACCCTGCTTCGTGTCTTAGCTGGTTTAGAAGAAGCTAGAGGAAAAATAAGTGTTGATAATGATATCTGGCTTGATGAAAAAGAGAGTTTAAGTATTCAAAAAAGACAGATAGGTTTTGTTTTTCAAAACTATGCTCTATTTGACAACATGAGTGTTGAAGAAAACCTTTTATATGTAAAAAAAGACAAAAACCTTGCTTCAAAGCTTTTAGATATTACAGAGTTATCTGCATTATCCAAAAGGTCTACAAACACTTTAAGTGGTGGGCAAAAACAAAGGGTTAGTTTATGTAGGGCTTTAATGAATAATCCAAAACTATTACTTATGGATGAGCCACTTTCAGCACTTGATCCAAGTATGAGATTAAAACTTCAAAACGAAATACTTAAGTTACATAAAGAGTTTAAGACTACTACTATTATGGTAAGTCACGAACCTAGTGAGATTTATAGATTAGCAAATCGTGTTTTAGTAATGGAACAAGGTAAAATCATAAAAGATGGAAATCCTACTGATGTACTATTAAAAACATCAGGTTCACAAAAGTTTTCTTTTGAAGGTGAAATATTAGATATTATAAAAACAGATGTAATTTATATAGCTATTATATCAATTGGTCAACAGTTAGTAGAAGTTGTATTATGTGAGGATGAAGCAAAGCAGTTTAAAACAGGTGAGAAAGTAAGAGTAGGAACAAAAGCCTTTTCTCCTACTCTTTCGAAGGTTTAGTTATCTAATTATAAAAAATCTATTTTATAAACTCAACTACGTCTTCTAATTTTTCTCTTAGTTGTGAAGATTGCTCATTTAATCTATATCCAAATGGAATAACTACAGATAATTGGTATTTTGTAGTATCTAAACCTAATATTTCTTCAACTTTTTCTTTTTCATAACCTTCAATAGGACAAGAATCAATACCTTTGATTCCAGCAGCTGTCATCATATTTGCAGCAGCTAAATAAGTTTGTTTTGAAGTCCATGAATAAACGTTTTCATCATTTGATAAAGTCTTTTCTAAATGACTTGCATATAAACCTAAATACATATCAAGTTTTTCTTGAGGCATAGTTCTTCTTTTAAACTTTCGCGCTACTATTCCAGATTCTGGTTTTACAGCATCAATTGCAGCTAAAACTAGAACTAAATGAGAACAAGAAGTAACTTGAACTTGATCCCAACAAGCAGGTCTTATCTTGGCTTTTAATTCTTCATTTGTAATCACTAAAAACTTCCAAGGTTCCATACCAAAAGATGAAGGAGATTTTCTTCCAGCTTCTAAAATAAAATTTAAATCTTCATCAGATATTTTTTTTGTATCATCAAAAACTTTACATGCATGTCTAAACTCCATTGCTTCTTCAAACGTTTTATTCATTAATTATCCTTTTTTATTTTTACAAATACTTTTTATTTAAGAAGTATATTCATAATAAACTTAAATATCTCTTACAGTACTTTAGGTAAGTAATGATAAATAATAAATATTCTGCTATAATTATTTCAATTAAAAGGATTATGAATGTATGAAATAAATGAAAAAGAGTTTAAATGCCCTATCTCTGTAACTTTAGATATTTTTAACGATAGATGGAAGCTATCTATTATTTGGCATTTATTAGATAAAGATTTAAGATTTAAAGACTTACATTCAGTAATCGATGAAATAACACAAAAAACTCTTACTGTAAAATTAAAAGAGTTAGAACAAAAAAACATAATCCATAGAGAAGTATTCGCACAAGTTCCACCTAAAGTTGTTTACTCTTTAACAAATGCAGGGAAAAGATTAAAACCCGTTCTTGATGAGATGTTTGATTGGGGTGTTGGATATGTAGAAGAGTTTGGAAATATTACACCTGGGACAAAGTGTAAAACAAAAGAAGATAAAAAAAGTTAGTAAATGGAAAATTTTTTTTTAATAGGCTTTGCCATAGTAATAGGATATACGCTACAAAAACTAAAAATTTTTCCTAGTGAAACTCCAAATATTTTAAATAAATTTATAATATATATTTCATTACCTGCAATAATTTTATTACAAGTTCCAAAACTACAGTTTTCCTTTGATATTTTAATACCTGCTATTATTGCATGGATTGTTATGGGATTATCAGCACTTTTAGTAATCTTTTGCTCAAAAATTTTACATTGGTCAAAAGATGTAACAGGTGGATTATTATTAGTAGCTATTTTAACAAATAGTTCAATTATGGGAATTCCTATAATCAACGCATATTTAGGTGAAGTTGCCCTTCCCTATGTTTTGATATACGATCAACTAGGTACTTTTATTGCACTTGCTGTTTATGGAGCTTTTATCACAGCTTATTATTCATCAAACTCCAATCTAAGTTTTAAGCTTATTGTTCAAAAAATTATAACTTTTCCATCGTTTTTAGCTTTATTATTTGCTCTTTTATTTTTAGGACAAACTTTTCATCCTATGATTACAGGTATTCTTACAACATTTGCAAATACTCTAATTCCTGTTGCTCTTGTAGCAGTTGGTTTGCAATTACAGTTTAAACTGCCAAAAGATGATATAAAACCTTTAAGTATTGCACTTATTATAAAACTTATACTTGCTCCAATAATTGCTTATCTTACAATAATATTATTTGGTTGGAATAATCTTGCAGGACAAGTATCTGTTTTTGAAGCAGGAATGGCTCCAATGATAACAGCTGGTGCAATGGCTTCAATGGCAGGACTAGCTCCTAGACTAAGTATTGCTATTGTTGGTTATGGGATTTTATTCTCATTTATTACAACTGCAATATTATCTGAACTTATAATTTAATAGTTTTCTTTAACTATTTGTTAACACTAAAATAGTAATATATTCTACAAATTTAAAATAGGAATATAAATGATTCAAATAGCAAAGAAACTATTGCTAGCATTATTAATAGGCACAAGCTTAAACGCAGCAACACAGTTATCACAAAATGAGATTAAACAATTAGAAGAGTTAGAACTTTTTAAAAGAGTTCCCATAACTGTAAAAAAAGCATATGATGTAGAAAACTTTTATTTATTAAAAGTAATTATTCAGGGAAATCCGGATGAAGTATATTTAACTAAAGATAAAAAACATTTAATTGCAGGCGATGTAATAAATACTCAAACTGGTGCAAAATTAGAAATTCCAGCTGATGTATCAAATCTTGCTGGAAAAGAAGCTTTAACTTTTGGAAGTGGTAGTGATGAGTATTTCTTATTTACAGATCCTGAGTGTCCATATTGTAAAAAGTTTGAATCATATTTTCCTCAAATTGAAAAAAATGTAAAAATTAGAGTTTTTTATTATCCTTTAGATTTTCATAAAAATGCTAAAGACATGTCTATGTATGTTATGAGTAAAAAAACAAATGATGAAAAAATCAAAGCGATGTTAAATATTGATCTTAATGACGAAGGTTATAAGAATAGAAAGTATTCAAAAAAACAATTAGCACAACTTGAAGCTAGTTTAGAAGCACAAATAGCTATGGCTCAAGAGTTAGATGTAAGAGGTACTCCAGCTGTATTTGACAAAGAAGGAAATAAAGTTTCTTGGCCAAATATGCTTACAAAGTACAATGTTAAACAATAAGTATTTATACTTATTGTTTTAACTATTTTTCAATAGAAATATAAATTTCTATTTCATCTTCTTTTGAATAATGTTCAAAATCTATTGAATATTTTCTTTTATATTCATCATTGTTTTCAAAATAATCCCAAATTTCTTTCCAAGTATCAATTACAATTTGAGGTAATTCACCCTCTTTTTTAAATACTAAGTATTTTTCATCTTCAATTACGATAGCTTTTTTATTTTTAGTAACTTCAACACCAACAGTAACATCATAATCACCATTTACATCTGATGTGTAGTTTGAATAAACTCCATACATTGAGCTATTGTTTGCTTTGTCATGAGTTCCGCTATATACACTATTCTCAGCATAATCATCCCATAAACCTGCAATTTTAGCAGTTTCTTCGTTCATTTCATTTTTATTATTAGTAGTTACACTAATTCCACTAATCATTAATTTTTTAATTCTTGTTGTTTTCAATTTATATGCTCTTTTCTTTTTTGGATTTTTGATTGTATTAGATATATGCTAGTTATATCATAAAAGATTTGAAATAGAATCAACTTCAAAAGATTCTAAAGAAAAACTTCTAATATCTAGGTCTTCTAGCATATGTGTTTGTGATTTAGTTCCATTAAGTGGAGTTACATCAATTTGGTTTAAAAATTTATAAAAAATTTGTTCTACAGTTTTTTTGTATTTTTTTGATAATTCTTGAATCTCATTACTATTTAAAAGATTCGGATTAGCCGTAAGCGACCAAAAACTTTGATAAGTTATATTTTTTTGTTTACAAAAACTTCTTATTTCTTTATCATAAGAAGACTCACTGTAAAATCTATTCTGAACAACTTTTGGTTTTACTTTAGCAATATCGTATAAATAGCTAAGTAACTTAAAATCATAACAATTAGAAATTCCAATTTGACCTACTTCACCACTTTGCACAAACTCTTCCATTGTTCTATACACTTTTACTAAATCTTCCATAGGTCCAAAAGGAGAATGTATTAAATAAGAATCAATAAAATCAATATTTAAATTCTTTTTAGAGGTATAAAATGACTTTTCAAGTTGAGTTAAAATATCATCAGATGATAAATAAGGCATGTTATTTACATCTTGACCTGAAATTGGTGTGAACTTTGTTTGAATAAACAAATCATCTCTTTTAATACCTTTTTTAAAGGCATTAGTTAATGCAACTCCAACTAAATCTTCTCTATAGTGTTTTGGTTGACAAGCGGTATCAATTGCTTTGAAACCAGAAGAAATAGCAAGTTCTACAAGTCTTGCAGTCTCTTCTTTTTTCCAAGCAGTTCCATAAATCATATTTGGCATTAGACTTATGATTTCTTTACGTACATAGGAGTGATTTTTAAAGCTCCAACCCCAGGAATTTTACAATCAATATTATGATCAATTGCACTTTCAACTAATCTAATATTTTTGATTTTAGTACCAACTTTAACAACAAAAGAACTACCTTTTACTTTTAAATCTTTTATAATAGTAACATCATCACCACTTCTTAAAGTTGCTCCATTTGCATCTTTTACAGTAAACTCAGCATCTTCTTCAGCACTTGCAGTCCATTCATGTGCGCACTCAGGGCAGATAAGTAAACTTCCATCTTCATAAGTATATTCGCTATTACATTTTGGGCAATTTGGTAGTTGTTCCATTTTTTTCCTTTTTTATTATATATTTTGCATGATATCTAAACTCTTGTTATGCTTTGGTAAAATAATTTTATTTATCTATTTTTTAAAAGTATTATAGTTGCAATTGCTGAAATTATAATACCTATAATTGTAAAAAAGTTCATTGTTACTTTATCAATAATAAAAGCAATTATACCAACAAACGCAGGATTTAAATATACATAAGCCATAACCTTTTTAGGTCCTAAAACAACATTTGCACTTTGATATAAAAATACAGTAAATAGTGTCGTAAAAATAGTCAAGTAGCCAATATTTAAAAAGTTTGCAGTATTTAATTTCGTCCACTCTAAAGGCACATCAAAAAGAACTAAAGCAAGAGTCATCCAAATACAACCACCAATTAAAGTCATAAAAACTACAACTAAAAGTTCATCATCTTTTTTATAAAAATACTTAGAAGTAATAGAATATAATGTCATTAGTATAATTGAAAATAAAAATATTAAATCTCCATTATTTAAAGAAAAGTTTAAAAACAACTCTAAATTACCTTTAAAAACAACCATACAAGTACCTATTATTCCAAATAGATAAACCATATATTGTTTAGAAGAAATATATTGTTTAAAAACAAAAATTGAAACAATACCTGTAAGAAGAGGAATCAAAGTATAAATAGCTCCTGTATTTAAAGCAGTAGTTGATTCTAAGGCTTTGAACATCCCTATAAAATATGATGAATAAAAGAAACTCATTATCATCGTTCTTTTAAAAGTAGTAAAAATCTTAATTCGATATTTTTTAATAAGTAAAATAAAAGGAGCTAAAATAAGTGAAGCTAAAATAAATCTTAGCAATGTGATAGAAATAGGATCAATAGTCCCTGTTAATTTATCTGTAACAATAAAAGAACCCCCAACTAAAAAACTTGCTAGGATTACAAAGATATGGGCTTTAATATTTTGTGGCATTTAATCTCCTAAAAAATGAATTTTAGCAGAAGTTTTATGTTTTATCCTTTAGTATTTGTAGATATAAAGATAAGAGTACCTTTATATCCCCTTGCCCTATTTTTCTAAATCTATAATCGTAATTTTTCCACCAATCATTTGAGGTAAATATAGTTTATTTGTTTTTTCATCAATCCAAAAATCAGCTGAACCCATAAATGCTTCTAGTTTTAAAATTGATTCTTTTTTTGTTTTTAAATCATAAACTCTAACTATTCCAGTTTTCTTAGAATTTCCCCAATCACTTACGTAAACTTTATCTCCAAGTTTATAAACACCATCTAAAACACCTTCAAATGAGCCAAGTCTTATTAACTTATTTTTGTTTTCTAAATCTATTTTATACAACTTACCTTTTCCATCAAACATACTTTTAGGATTACTTCCAAGTTTAGCTGCATAAAGAATTCCATCTTCGTAAAAAAGCCCATTTGCAGTAGTGAAATCCATAAGTTTTTCATAGCTTTTATTTGAAATATTTACTTCGTAAATAGCTCCTACATCACTTGCACCTACAAATAATGTATTTGAATCTTTAACTGTAATATCATTTAAAAAATTTACACCTTCAAAAACTAAAGAAAAAACTTCTTTTTTTGTTTCTAAATCAAAACCTTTTAAAGTATCAATATCTGCTATATATAAAGTATTTCCAACTATTCCCACGCCTTTGGGTGCATTTAATCCATCAATAAAATGCATATCTTTTATACTGCCATCTAAAGATAGTTTTGATATAAAACCATCACCATCTTTTACTGTTGGTTTTAACTCTTTCCCAACATTTGTTACATACAAATCACTCTTATTTACTATCATACTTTCAGGAGAACTAAATCCATCTATTGTAATTGTGTTTGAAAAACCTAAAATTGCTGTTGCAATTAATGATAATGCTATTTTTTTCATAAAATTCCTTTTTTTGTTATAAGAAAAGTATATCTATTTATTCTGAGTTTAGTTTATCTGTAAGGTTTAACTATTTATCTTTCAAGCTAAGATTTGTATTAAATTGTTTTTTATATACTCGTGAGAAATGGGCATGAGTTTTAAAACCTACACTCAAAGCTGCTGTCCCTACATCATAACCTAATTCATGGATTAAAAACTTTCCTTTTTCAACTCTTTTTTTTAGAATCCATTGCATTGGAGTTTCATTAAAGATTGATTTGAATTCACTTTTAAACCCACTTAGACTTCTACCACTAAGTTTTGCAAACTCATCAATACTCAAATCTTTTTCAAAGTTACTTTCCATAAAACTCTTTAAATCACTTTTATCTAAAGTCAAGTTTTGACAAAAACTAATAAAGTTGTCTTTGGATTTACTTCCTAAAATCAATAATATTAATTCTTTTAGTTTTAAACTAATCAATTCATCTGAAAATTTTGGTTTATCTTCCAAATAAAGTTTTAAAGTATCAGCTGTATTTTGGAAAAAGGAATCAACTTCAAATTTAAATAGGTTTTTTGTATCTGTATATTTGTTAAACTTAAGTTTAAAAGGAAGCTCCGAAATAAGTTTTTGAGTTAGATGATGATCAAAGAATACAAGTAAACACTCATAATCTTCATCTCCAATCACTTCACTCATAATATATTCACCTTTAGTAATAAAAAAAGCCTCTCCAGCTTTAATCTTAATATCACCATCAATAGTATGTAAAATTTTTGTACCACGATATACAATATTTAAAAGATTTGATGAGATGACAGAAGAATGTTTATAATTATTTTCAGCCGTACAAAACTTTGCTAATACAATATCTTTTGTAATAATGCTATCTTTACTATGATGTTCTTTTATATATTCTATTGTATTCATATATTCCTCTGATTAAAACTTAAAATTATTATATCGAATAGTTTATTTCTTACATAGAAATCATAAACTATAACCTTATCATTTATCATTAACAATTCATTATATAATTTATCCTATGATTAATTAACGAAAAATTTTAAAGGAGTTCTAAATGTTTGCAATATACAATAATGGAAGTGTAGGATTTAGAAGTACTGCTGATAATTTATATAATCTTAAAAATGTTGATAAACCATCTGAAATAGTTTTAAAACCCGAAGAAGGTTTTATTCAAGATTTTACAAATGCACAAAAAGAGCAAAAAGGAAATATTAACCAATCTGCAATTAATAAATATAAAAAGATGGCTAATATTGATACATCTGAACCTGTTTATCATGTAAAAGATATTATGACAAGAGATTGTGTAATAGTTGATAAGAATGCGAGTATTTTAGATGCTTATAATCTTTTAAAAGAAAATAAAGTTTCCCAATTACCAGTGGTTAGTTTTGGTAAAAAAATTGTCGGTTTAATAGATAAAAAGATAATATTGAATCTTATGATGGAAGATGTTGTAAATTCTGAAAATATTGTTCTTAAAGAAATTGATGATATTTATTTACCGGAACTTATTACAGTTGATCCTGTATCTGATATAAGAAGAGTTGCAAAAGTTATGATTGATTTTAAACTAGACGCAATTCCTGTAGTAGATGAAGAAGATATTTTATTAGGAATCGTTTCAAAAACTGACATTATAAAAGCTATTTCATCACTACCTAGATTACAACTTTGGTCATAAATCTATTTCATAGCTTTCAATAGCAACTTTTAGAAAAGCTGTAAAACCTACATTATCAGGGCTTAGGGATTTATCAATACTTGATTTCATAATATCAAGTGCTTTTGAATAATTATCATAAAACTCAAAACTAGGTTTTGGTTTATAAATACAATCTTCTAAATCAAAAGTTTTTATAATATTTTTTGTAGTTGTAGGTTTTATAAAATAGTCATCATGTCTATTTATACAATAAGGAACTACAGATATAATCGTCCATTTTGCTAGTTTGTATTCACTTAAAAACTCAACTAACCCTTCAAACCCTACTTTTTTATCTCCATATAAAAGCTCATAAATTTCAATACTTAGCATATCTTTTTCATAAGAATTTAGTGTTGCTATCATATCTTTTAATTTTAGTTTATCAAATAGGGATACAAATACTGACTTTTGGACTACTTTAAAAAAGCCATCTACTACTAAACTAGGGTTTTGAAAGTTCTCTTTCTTTAGAACCTCTTTAGCAAACTCTTCTAGCTTTAAAGGATTAAAGGTTTTCATGGTAGGGAAAAAATTCTTATCATCAAAACCATTCGGGTATTCTTCTAAAAATTCTGCTTCGTACTCTTTTAGTTTTTCTATGTTCATATTATTCTTTTCTTTTTATAAATGATAAAGATACTTTATCATTTTATACTTATTTCTAAATGATATTTTTGGATATAATCAATTTTAAATACCAATTAAGGAAAATACCAATTAAGGAAAATACTAATAAATGAGAAAAATCTCCTTGTTTAACATAATAATCACTTGCTTAATAATAAGCTGTTCTGCACTTCAGGCTAAGGAAAATAATATTAAAACAATTCAAAGTATAAATCAAATTAACTTTATTTTAAAGTTGCAATTTCCAAATAATACTTATGTATTAAATAGTGCAGATAAAACTTTAAATGAAAAATTAGAAAGATTAGAAAATGAAGATTTTACTAAGCTTGAAACTCGTATATTAAGTGCCCAAGCACCTGTTATAAAAAACTTTTTAACTATCATCCCAGAATCAAAGATTAACAATATAAGAGGTGCACTTAATACTCTTTTATCTGCATCAACTGTATTTTACCAAGGAAGTAGAGTTTTAGAGATAGATTCAAAAAGTAAACTAATCATCTCTCATCAAACTAATTCAACAATTTTGTTATCACCTTTCATATCAAATAATACAGCTATTGGCTATCAAATCCGTAGTGATATTTTTTTTGAAAACTTAGTGTCTTTTATGGAAAAACTTAATCAAGTATTATCATATGAAACTATTGACTATTCTGTTTTTTCGCAAACTATAACAAAAGAGTTACAAGTAGTAAGTAATTTTTTAAATAAACAAAGTTGTTTAATTTTAAAACAGTGTGCAGAGGCTAGCGTGATGGAAAGTATGAGACAACAACTTCTATTTACAAAACTTAAAGAAGAGAATTTAGCTAAGTTATTCTTAGGTTTAAACTTTGAAGCATACACTTATACTTACCCAGTTAACGACTTATCTTCTTTATACTATTTGTATTTTTTAAAAGCTACGAATACAGATAATATTAATAAAATTCTATTACGATTTGAAAGTTATATTAATCACAGTAGCCAAGATCCTTACAAGTCACTCGAACAATTAAATTACTTATTGACTAATTTTAAAGCTAAACCTTTCATCTATAATAAACTGCTAAAAATAAATAAAGAATTTCGATTAAAACCAGTTTTTTCTTCAGATATCTCTAATATGCTAGAAAAAATAGAAAGAACAAAAGACCTACTTAAAAAATTGATTAGTACAAATGATTCGTATTTACCTTACTCCACACGTTTTAAAGTTGATGTATTAAGAAGTGAAGATACTTTTCCTATTGATCATAGGCTTATTGATTACCAACTCTTTTATCAACTTTATAAACGATCACTATTAGAATATGATGTTGATGGTACCACATATTACAACTCTGTTTATAGAGTTCAACTCTTCATGTTTTTAAGTGACAACTATGAAAAGGAGTTTATTAAAAGCCTAATTTTAGATATGAAAACCTCTGATGAATTTATAACTGCACTTAAGTCTAATTTTGCAGATTACTGGGGTATTGGTGACCAATATAGAGAGTTTAAGTGGATGTTTATGTTAAAAGTTGAAGAAGGTTATAATCACACCTCCCCTGAAAAATTTGAAACTGCAATAAATAATCGATTGATAACACTAAGACAAAATAGAAAAGATAAAACAATTAAAAAAGAGAAAAGTACACTTCGTTGGTGGCAAGCTAGATATAAAGATAAAAAACGAAGCAACGAAGAATTTTACAAAGCTATATATCGTAATTTAAAAGAAAGTTATTATCCTAAAGATCATGCTTTAACTGTAGCAGACGTCTTTACAAAGTCAATTATGATAGACCTAAGAAATAGAAATTTCAAAGAAGCAAAACTTCTTATAATGTATTACATTGATAAGCTATTACCTTTGGTTGGAACTCATGAAAAAACTACTGATATTAGTAGTAATGCTTTAGTTCTTAGTATTCATAGTAAAGATAATGATTTAGCGAAGACTGTTTTCACTAAACTGTTAGGTGAAGACTTTAAAATAAACGAAGTAAATAATGAGGTTTTAGTATACAATCTAGCTTGTTATTACGCTATTCATCAACAAAAAGAGCCAATGTTATCAACAATTAATCGTGCTCTAACTCTTGGTAAAAAAGCGCAACAGTTTTTAGATGATACCGATTTCAAAGCTTACTTAGAAGATAGTGATTTTATATCTTTATTGAAAGATAAGTAAATAAGCTTTGAGTTGTATTTATCTAAAAGTCGCCCATTAATTTATCACCATTACTAAAATAATCAGTCATATATTCATTTTTTATTTCTGATAAATTTGCAGGGTTATGAATGGCATTTTCATTTGATGTAATAATAGTCTGAATACCAATTCTGTTTAACTGATGTATGGCAAAATAGATACCATCTTCATAAGTATTATTATCTCCATCAAAAGGGCTATCAAAAGCAACAAACTTGATAAGTCTTTTTTGTACATATATTTCAGCTAATGCAGATGAAAAGATAAAACATAAAAGTTTTTTTATAATAGGCTCTTCATTTAAATTAGTAGAAGACTCTTCATCATTTTTAACTTTTATACCAAACTCTATATCATTTGAAGTATTGTAATCAATTGAAAATGTCACCTCTTTATCTAATACTATGCTTCCATATTTAGCAACACTGTCTTTTAATCTATCTATAAAATGACTAGTAATTAATGTTTTATTCTCTTCAATAACTTTTTCTAACTCATCTTGAACAGTTTTTAAAGTGCTTGGGTCTATATCCTCTTTTTTAATTATCTCATCTAATTCATATTTTTTTCTAATCTTTCGTCCATCAATACCCACAAGATTTGATACAAGAGTTTTATATTCTATTTCATGTAAAGATGTGTACTTGTTTAATATAAAGGCATCATTTTGGTTGGCTTCATCTCTTAAAAAATATGTTATATATGTCCTAAATTTATTTATAGAATAATTAACTTTATTTTCAAAAAAAGATTTTGCAATACCTAGACTACCCTTTTTATTAAAATCTTTTTCATCTAGAAGTATGCACTTTTGTTTTGTAATTTTTAATTCTATATTTTTACCACTTTTTGTAGGTCTCTTAATCGTGATATATCTATTTGAAGAAATTTGAAGTTCTATATAAAAAATATAATCTTTAAAGTGCTCATTCCCAAGAAAGTGTTTATCGCCTAAGAGACAAAAGTCTATTAGTTTAAAAAGACTACTTTTCCCCACACCATTTGTATCTGAAAGGATAAAGTTTATCCCTTTATCAAATACTATGGTTTTAAAATTGTCATTGTTTGCATATATTTTTGATATTTTCATTTATATTTCCTTACTCTACTTTATAATTCATCTAGACTTGGTAATCCAAAGTTATTTATTGTTTTAAACTCTAACTCTAATCCTAGTTTTGCTAAAACTAAATCTAATGTTTTAACAGAAGTATTCCCAAGTTTTCCTTGCTCAATCTTCCCTAATGTAACTCTACTTATTCCACATGTGTTGGCTAAATCTTCTTGTGTTAACTTTTTTTCTTCTCTTAATTTTTTAATTTTTTGGCCAATTTCGAATAACTTCAAGTGGTATCTCCTTACTTGTTTCTTCACTCAGAGATAATTGCCATGTATCTAGCATTTTATTTCCAATATCTTCAAAGTCTCTATTTGTTTTAATATATTCTTTTAATTCAACAATTGAATCAGTCAAAACAAAAATACACTCATCATAAATACTATTTGCCTCTACTTTTGATAAATAACAATCATTTATCCCAAACTTAACAAGCTCTTTTTTTCCAATCCATAGCTTTTTACCTTGCATTGTAAGAGCTGGTTTATCTTTATAAAAATATACTTGTGTATTTATAACATCATAAGCTGGAGAAAACCATATTTTTGATAAATCTTTAGAATATAGGATTCCAAAATTTTTAAGGTGGGCATCACCATTTTTTAATAAATAATTCATTATCATTAATTTATATAAACTCATCATTGATTCAAGTTTATTTGTAGTTATACTATATATGACCTTTGCTATTTGTTCATAACTTCCACTATATTTTTCATCTTTATTTTTACCAAGTAAGGTTATTAATTCTTCAAAGCCTAAAAAATCATCATTTTCTCTATCATAATTAAATCTCTCAACTAATAGAAATTTATTATTTTTAGAAAGTTTTAGATTTGGTATTTTTACACCCGTTTTCGCTATTGCTTTTAAACAAAAATATTCATTTAATGCCAATTGAGGATATTCTTCTCCCCATGTTTTGATAATATACTCTTTGGAGGATAAGCTTTCTTTGTCTTTTAAGATAGCTAAGGTTTTTGGTTGAACCCCACTAATAGCATTTTTATCTAAAAAAGCACTTACTATCTTTGTAAAATTATCTTGTGAGTCATTTTCTAAAACATCATCTATATCAAAGGCAAAAAAATCTTTCTTTTCTATAAAACTTTTATAAGAAAGCCTACCTTGAATATTTGAACAAAGATGTGAAAAAATCAGAAAATCGTCAATATATTCATATTCTTTAGTTAAATATTTTTTAAATATTTCAAAAAGATAACCTTCAGGAATATTCATATCAAAGATTGGATGAAGTTTGTATTTCCAGATATAAGAAGAGTTTTTGTAAGACATGATTAAAGATATAGGTTTATCATCGTGAGTATAGTTAAAACCATACTGATTTTTATCTTTCTCAAAAAAAAGATTCCCTACTTTTTTATTATCAATTTTAACTTCTATATCTTTCATATTTAACCTTAAATGATAAACTTACTTATCATTATATAGTTTTATTGTCAAAATGTAAAGCAATTTTATCATCATTAATACCCATTATGAAAAATAAAGATACCTTTTGTTTATTACATATCAATTAGACTTAGTCCTTTGTATTCAATATTATAAGACTTTAAAACTTTTTCTAACTTTTTTGCTTTATCTTTTAAAATATCGATATCTATTTTTTTAGGATTAATTTTTACTTCACAAATAAAAGCTTTTTTATCAAGCTCATTTATAGCAACTATATCAATTTCATTTTGATTAGCTTTTTCCCAATATGTACCTATTTTAGAATATTGTTTTTCAAGTTTTATTTTTTCTAAAAAATATTTTTCTAAAAATCTACCGCTATAAACTGAGAAATCTCTTTTAACAATATCTTTAACAAATTCATAATTTTCTATTTCAATTGCACTTCTATATTTATAAATAAACCTGAACCAAAAATTAAAATAGTTATCAATGATTTCATATTTAACAGTACGGCTTCCCTCTTTTGCAAAAATTGGTTTTACTTTTCTTATTAAAGTATAGTCTTTTTCTAACTTTTCTAAATATCCACCAATATTTTTTTCTAATACTGACTCTATTTCTGTTCTTGCAGTTTTTGAACTGGCTATTAATGAAAGTATTGAAAAATATGTAGTGTACTCTTTTCCAAATTCTTCTATTAATAAGTTTTTACCTTCTTCTAAAAAAAGAGAAAAATCATCAAAGATGATATCAAGCTGTTGTTCAAATGAAAAGGCTTTTTTCTCAACAAAAATTTCTACATATTTTGCAACTCCACCTGTTAATATATAAAAAGATAATAAGTCTTTATTTTCATACATAGGGTAGTTTTCTTTTAAAATCTTTTTTAAAGTATCAACTGTGAAGCTTTTTAGATGAATTTTATTGTTAGCTCGACCAAATAAAGGTTCTTTTTTATCTTCAAAGATCTTTTTCATTAGTGAATAAATTGAACCACTTAAAACTAAGTTCATCTTAGATTTATCTTTGTATTCATCCCAAATATTTTGCATATCACTATAAACCGAGCTATTTATTTGTAAAAACTCTTGAAATTCATCTATTACAAGTGTAAAAGGTGTAGTGATTGATAAGTTCATAAGGTATTCAAAAAGGTTTTTAAAACTTTTAAATTCACCAAATACTTTTACTTCTAAAGTAGCTTCAATAATATCTACAAACTCTGCACATAATAAGGTTTCATTTTTTTTAGATACAAATAAATAAACCTTTTCTTTATACGCTTCTTTGATAAGTTTTGTTTTTCCTATTCTTCTTCGTCCAACTATTACAGTCATTTTTGATGACTCCAAAGAAGATATTTGAATATCTTTTAGGTTTTGTAATTCTTTTTCTCTATTATAAAATTTCATACTAACTCTTTATAGTAATATAGGTTACGGTAATACATGTTACTGTAATTAGATTTAAAAGTTAATTTAATTTTTTGATTTGAGTATATAAGTCTTTAGTCATTTTTGACAATGGTTATTTATTAAAATCTTTTTCATCATGATGATTTCTGGATAATTTAGTATCGTGTCTACGTTATTTATAAAATAATTAAGTACCATGTCCCCGGAGTTTCTATAGAAAACTTTCATTTGAATAATTCTTGTTTTTTTCAATAAAAATAGTTTCTTCACCAAATCCCCACAAATCTTTTAAATTTATTGTAAAAGTTTGAGTAGTAATATTTACATCACTTATACATAAGATTCGTTGATAAGAACTCCATTCTTTACCTATAAATGAAGGTAAACTTGATTCCGTTTTTATTTTTTCTTCTGATATTCCTTTTTGAATTTTATGTATTAAATCTTTTAAATTACTTTCTATTACTTCTTTATAATTAATTTCATTTCCAGATGGTAATTCTTTCATAATACTATATAGTTTTCCATATCTATCTTGTAAATCTTCATTTGATTGACAGTCATTTATCATCCAATCAATTTCACTATTTAAACATTCTCTTTTTTTATTATCATCTATGTTGAATTTATTACCATCATAACTAGGAAAATAATTTTCCATAGCACCACCTTCTAAAACATAAATTCCTATTTCTTCGAAAGCTTTTATTACATTTTCTAGTTGTCTTAATAATAAATCAATTTTAGAATCTATTGATACTAATTTTTTTGCTTCTTCCTTATAATATTTACAGAAAATCAATAAACAATAACTCTCTTTTTTTGCTTTTTTATTGTCATTTGTAATTTTATCTATATGTAATTTATAAGGGGAATCTTTAACTTTTAATTCTTCTTTTAAATTTGATAATGTTTTGTTAAATTGTCCCCATATATCTTGAAAACTACTTCCTAATCCTAATTGAACCAAAAATTGATTTATCTCTTCACTGTCTTCGGCATTCACTCTTAATTGTGAAGAGAAAAAAATACTATCTAAATCATAAATGAAAAGTGATTCTTTACCAAGTAGTTTTGAAAGTAAATAATAAGAGGATACTTGTTCATTTCCACCAACATCAATAACTGTACTTCCACTCCCTTCTAAAGATACTCCTCTTTTTTCTTGAATTGCTTTTATAAATTGTGAATCAAATATTCCCTCTACAAAAATAGGTGTCTTTGCAAAAAATAGTTGTTTATGATGTACATTTAGTTTTGGAATAATTAATTTGATTTTCTCTTCATCAGTTAGGTTTAGATTATCTATAAATGATGGCTTTCTAAAATCACTATGAAAACAAATCACTGATTTTAAATCATCAATTGTTTGAAAATCTAAAATAAAAGGTGAGTGGGAAATAAGGTATACGATTTTTTTACCTTCATGTGGGTTACCACTCACCTTTCTTATGTGTTCTAGTAAAAATGCTTGATATTGTGGATGAAGGTTTAATTCTGGTTCATCAATTATCAGCACTTTATGAGAATCATCATAAAGATGAGTTAATAAAACAAGTAACTCCTTTATTCCATGAGATTCTTTTTTAAGTTCATATTCTGTTTCTTGTTGGATATTATAAGTCATAGGAACTAATTTCCCACTATCCCACTCGAGTCGAATATCTCTATGGAGTACTTGAGATAAAATTGCTTCAATCTTTATTTTTAAATCCAATTTTTCTTCAAGTAACACAAAAGCATCTGCACCTGTATCTAAGTATTCTGAACCTTGCTTATATTTAGAAAAATCTGCTTTGTTATAACCTTCACTAAAGCTAGATTTGTTAGCAACATAATGCCCATTATCACGACCTATCTCTTTAGAACTAAAACCAAATCCATTTAATCTATCCGCTGATAAAACTCTACATTTCAATTGTTTACTATTAAAAAAAGCTTTTAATTGTTCAGAAAACTGTGATTTACCAGTACCATTTGCACCTACAAGATAATTTATGTATCCTATTTGTAACATCTCAAAGTTTTCATCTTTCCATGGTACTTGCAAATTTATTTTTAAATCTATTTCATACATAAATAATACTCTTTCTAAAAAATTTAATTAATTATAGTAGAAAATAATTTTATTTAAGATTTTAGTAACAATTTGTAAGTTTTATTTTTTGTAGTCGAGAATATCACTACAAATTATTAAAACTTCGCAATCAAATCCACATAAACTTCAGTCAATCCCTCAACCTCTTTAACAGTAGTTCTCTCACCAATACTATGAATCGTATCATTAATCACACCAAACTCAATAGCTTCAATTCCAAAGGCTCCAAAGTATCTAGCATCCGATGTTCCACCAGCAGTACTATGTTTTGTTGTAACGCCTAAGATATTCTTGATTGAATCTTCCATAGCTTTTACAACTTTTGATTCTTTGTTTGTTACAAAAGGGAAAGAGCCTTGAGTAGTTCGTAAAGAATAATCTAAATGACCAAATACTTTCTCTACATAAGCTTCTACATCTTCTCTTTTTGTATTTGTTGAGTTTCTTACATTAAACATCAAGTCTAATTTATTTGGTGTTACATTTGTAACTTGCATACCAGATCTTATATCTGTTAATACCATTTTTGAAGGTGCAAAATACTCATCACCATTATCTAAATCATGTGCTGCAATTTCATTTAATATTGGTGCTATTTGATGTATTGGGTTTATACCTTTTTCTGGATAGGCAGCATGTCCTTGTCTTCCTTGGATATTTAAATATCCATTTATACTTCCTCTACGCCCTACTTTTATTGCATCACCAAAAACTTCTTCACAAGTAGGCTCTGCTACAACTGCAAAATCAGGAATAAAGTCTATTTCTTTTAAATGCTCTAAAGCTTTAATAGTTCCATATGTACCCTCACCTTCTTCATCAGAAGTCATTAAAATTGAAAGTGTTCCATTAAAGTTTTCTGCATGTTTACAAGCATACAAATAAGCAGCAACACCACTTTTCATATCTTGAGTTCCACGTGCAGTAATAACGCCATCCATAATATCAGCAGCAAAAGGATCAACATCCCAACCCTCACCAGGAGGAACCACATCTATATGTCCTGCAAAACACAGATGTTGTGCTTTGTCATTAAATTTTTTATAATAAAATCTATTTTTTGTATCTTCTCTATCTACATTTATACAAGTCCAATCAGACCCTAAGTATTCTGCTATAAAATCAAAACCACCTGCATCATCAGGAGTTACTGATTTAAATCTTAATAATTTTTGAAAAAGTTCTATAACTGTCATTTGTTTCCTTTTAAGTATGTGATTGTATCAAAATTGAGATTATATTCGTTATAATTAATTAGATAATTATTTTACAATAAATAGGTTGACTTATGATAAACATCAAAAAAAATATTATAAAAGCTATTACTCCAAAAGCTATATTACTTCCTTTGACTAAAGAAGCTACAAATGCAATAGTAAAAGGTCAATGTCAAAATGACTTAATTCCAATGATGAATTTTCCTTTTAAAATTGGAAGAGAATCAAGACTTGATACAAATGACAATGGTTTGTTTGTAAAACTAAGATTAGTAAAAAACAATGTAAGACCAAACAATGATATTTATCTTGTAAATGACGGAAGAGACTTACAAATATCAAAAGAACACTTGCAAATAGAAAGAATAAATTCACATTATATTTTAAAAGATAGAGGTAGTACAAATGGAACTACTATAAATGGCATTACTTATGGTGGAGAACAAAAAGTATTTGAAGAAGTATTAAATGATGGTGATATAATCATAATTGGTAATAATCAATCAAAATTTAAATATCAATTTTTAATATTAGAGAATTTTGTAGAAAATGAAAAGGATTAATAATGGGTAAGATTGAAAAATATTTTTATTGGCTATGTTTTTTTCTAGCAATTTACATAACAATTGGATTTAAACTAGTTCCTTATGTAATTCAAGATCAATTAGTAAAAAACTTAGATGAAAATTTAACTTTAAAAACATCAGTAGAAAAAGTAGAATTTAATCCTTTTATCTTTGAGGCAAAGATACATAATCTAGCACTTACAGATGAGAAAGGAAACAAAACAATTTCTTTTTCACAATTTAAGTTAAATATTGCAGTTTTACGTTCTATTCTTGAAGCACATGTTAGTTTAAAAGAAATTCTACTTCAAGATACAACTGTAAATGTGATTGAAAATTTAGATGGAAGTATTAACTTAACAAAAATACTAAAAGTTAAAGATGAGAAAGAAGAAGAGCCTATAAAAGATGAAGAAGCTTCAGACATTAAGTTTTTAGTGTCAAAAATCTCTTTACTTAATTTTAATATAAACTATACAAAACAAAAAAAAGATAAACCATATAAACTATCTATCAAAAATGTAAACTATATTTTACATGATGTTGGGACTTATAAAAATAGTCTAGCTTCAAATGATTTACAATTCAGTATAAATGAGCATACAAAAGTATCACTAAGTGGTGCTTTTAATACTCTTCCATTTAAAATGTATGGAAAAGCTAAGATAATTGACTTAAGGCTAAAAGAAGTTCTTGAGCAACAAAAAGAGATACTAAACTTTGATATAAATGATGATGCTAGATTTGATTTAGCATTAAATTATAATATTAATACAGAAAATGATTTTGACTTAAAACTAGAAACTCAAAAGCTTGAACTTTCGAATATAGATATTAGTCAAAACAAAAATAGTATTGTAAAGCTTAATAAACTTATGATTGAAAAATTAAATCTTGATTTATTAAAACAAGATATTAAAATAAATAATATAAATATAAAAGACTTATATACAAATGTAATAAGCGAAAAAAATGGCTTAAACTTAAGCAAACTAATAAAAGAATCAAGTCCTAAAACACAGGAAAAAGTAGAAGTAGAGAAAACTACTACAAGTGAGTCAAAACCTTGGAATATTTTAGTATCAAATATCAAACAAGCTAACTTGGATTTAACTTTTAGTGATAAAGTAAATAATACAAGTGTTAAAACAAAAAAACTTAATACAGATATTTCTAGTATAAAAGTTATAGGTTCAGATATCTTACTTAATAAACTTAAGATTACAAACCCTAGTATAGTTTATTCTGATAATAAAAATGATATGAATGTAAGTTTAAATAACAACTTGATTTCATTAGATAAATTATCAATTTTAAACAATAATATTGATATTAATAATATAGATATCTCTCAAAGTGAAGTTTCTTTTAAAGATAAAAAAGCTTCTTTAAATATCAATTTAAATAAACCAAAAATAAATATTAATAGTCTAAAAATAAAAGATTCTAATATTTATATTTCCAATGTAAAATTAAACACGCCAAAACTTCATTTTAAAGATAGTAAAAATAAATTAGATATTCAAAGTAAAAGTACAAGTCTTACAACTAATGATTTAAATATCATTAAATCTATTATTTCAATAAATAAAATCACACTGGACACACCAGATTTAAAGTTTAGTGACATAAAATCTAAATTAGATGTAGATACAAAAGGTACAAATTTAATAGCAAATAAATTAAATATTAATGGCTCAAAGATATCTATGTCATCAATTGCCCTTGTAAACCCAAAACTTAATATCAATGACAAAACAAATAAATTGCAAATTGATATTAATAAAATAAAAGCAAATGTAGACTCATTTTTACTAAATAAAAGTGATATTTTAATCAAAACAGCGAAAATATCAAAAGGTTCATTAACTTTTAAAGATATTAAAAATAAAACAGATATTTATTCAAAAGAAATGAAAATAAATATAAATAAATTCAAACAAAGTAAAAATACTTTGAGTTTGTCATCAATTAGTTTATTTGACCCTAGTTTATCTATTCTAAATAAAAAAGATAAAACAAATATTCTTGCAAAAAATATTGATGTAAGTATTACTGGAATTACAAATGGTAAAAATGGTTTAAAGATTCTAAAAACAAATATATCAAAACCAAATATATCTGTAGTTTTAGAAAAAAACAATACAAAAGCAAATGAAAAAGTAGCCACAAAAACTAAAGCTACAAAAACAAAAGAAGAAAAATCATCTTCAAAGTTAGATATTGGTCCTATAAATATTAATAATGCAGTATTAAGTTTTGAAGATAAAAACTTACCAATTCCTTTTAAAACTATTATTAGTAAATTAAGTGGAAATGTTTCAAGACTTGATACTACAAAAAGTACAACTTCAAAACTTAAAGTAAATGGAGTTGTTGATAAATATGGGACAACTCAAATTACAGGAATTGTTAATCCCCAAAGTTTAAAAATCTTAACAGATATTAATATGTTGTTTAAAAATATCTCAATGGAAAACTTCACGCCTTATACAGGGAAGTTTATTGGAAAAGAATTAGAAAGTGGAAAGTTAGATTTAGATTTAAAATATAATGTTCAAAAATCAAACCTTGATGCTAAAAATAATATTGTAATCACAAAATTAAAACTTGGGAAGAAAGTAGAAAGTAAAGATGCGGTTTCCCTACCCTTAGACTTAGCAATAGCACTACTAGAAGACTCAAATGGAGTTATAGATCTTAGTATTCCAATTACTGGTAATATGGATGATCCACAGTTTGCAATTGCTCCTATTTTATGGAAAGCCTTTGTTAATTTAATTACTAAGGCAATTACTGCACCATTTTCACTTCTAGGAGCTATATTTGGCTTTGAAGCAAATGAAATCAATAGTGTGAATTTTAATTATGGGCAAGATGAAATAACTCCAATTCAAAAAGAAACATTAGATAAGATTACTAAAATATTGCAAAAACGTCCAAATTTAGTTTTAGAGTTTAATCCTTCTTATGTAAAAAATAAAGATTTAACTGCACTAAAAAAATCAATCTTTGATAAGTTTGTTTCTAATGAACTTAAAAATGTAAAACAAAAAGATTATAAAGAAGAGTATACAGAGCTATTAGAAGATTTATATGAAGACTTTGATCAAAAGCTTAAACCTTTAAAAGAACAATATACTAAAGATATAAAAGCATATATAACTAGCCTAGAAACATATATTATCTCAAAACAAAAAGTTGACAAATCAGCTTTATCAAAACTTGCACTAAATAGAGTAATAAATATTAAAAACTATTTATTAAACGATAAAAAGATAAATGCTAAGCAAGTAAAAACTTCTAAGAAAATCGAAGTAAAAGTAAATTCTGATAAAACTTCTAATATCGATTTAAAACTATCTAAATAAAAGAGTAAAGATTTATCTTTACTCTTTTCTTTAAGTATAACTATTATTTATAATAATTATTCATTGACTTCTAATATTATATTTGATATGATTCAATATTATCACAATTAATTATATTATAATAATAAGGAAAACTTATGAAAAAGTACATACTGCCAGGAATCTTAATTTTTATTATACTATTTGTTACTTTCGCAGTTTTTGAAGAAATTAATAAATTCGATCCAAAGCAAAAAAGATTAGTATGTCAAGAAAAAACAACTACCTTTGAGAAAATAGACTTTGAAAACCCTATATGGGAAACTAACAACCTAATAGAATCTAACAACTTTATTATTAAGTCAGATATCCAATACTCAAAGTTTATGGATAGTCACCTTGTGAATATTTTAACGGTTAAACAAGCAGACGAGATTTTAAATACAATTTTAAAAAAATATATTACATCTAATACTCCAAGTGAAAAGAAGCTTTTAATTGATTATTATATATATGAGAATGATAAAAAAGACAAAGGTAAAAAAGGTTCTAAATCAAAACTTTATGCAGGATATATTTTATTTGAATTTAAATTAGATAATAAATTAGTTTATAAAATACAAACTGATTATATGGATATAGATGCAAATGACATAGAAGAGAGAATGACTTGTGCAATAGAATCTTTCTTAACAATTAAATAAAGGATAGAAATGAAACAAAAAATATTTAAAGACAAATACTCTATTTTTGAAATTGAGTATAAAAAAAATGAATTAAAATTTAAAAGTGTTGATGAAATAATAAGTGCCTTACAAGTAAAAATTGATGCTCATCCAGTTATTGCATTTATTGCAATTTTTGATCAATATGCTCACACTTCATCTTTACAAAGTGGTGAAATTAATGAGAAAATTATAGCTGCAAAAAATATAATATTTTGTTTTGGTAAAGAGTTACCAACTCCAGAAGTTTTAGCAGTTAGACCTAGAAGTATTGGAGTTTGTGAATTAGAAGATTCTTATGTAATAAACTATCTTGAAGCGCCAAATGAAGCTGCGAATGAAACTATGGAGAATTTTATTAAGTCCTTAAAAGCCTAATAACAATCTATATTAAAAAAGTAATAAAGCTTTTATAGCTTTATTACTTTTGCTCCAAAACCACCTTGAGATGGATGGGCATCTGTATATCCTCGTACACAAGGATGAGAATCTAAAAATTGTTTAACTGCATACGATAACTTTCCAGTTCCTATTCCATGATAAACTAAAACTTCATCAAAACTAGCTATTAGAGCATCTGATAAAAACTTATCAAGATTAATTACAGCTTCTTCGCTTCTTTGTCCATGCAAATCTAACTTAACATGTCCTGATGATGGTTTTTCAACAGTTACTGTAGCTTTTATAGGTTTCTTCTTTAATTTTGGAGGATTTCCTGATTTTGTTAAATCAGCTAATTTAACTTGAACTTTCATTCCCATATCGTTTTCAATATAAGCTTTTGTTCCCTTTATAGAAACTAAAGTTCCTTTAGTAGATCTATATTTTACTCGATCACCTACTTTTAACTCTACAAGATCTTGAATTTTTTCAGTTTTTATTACACTGGCTTTTTTATGTGCTACATTTAAATGCTGGTGTGATTCTGTACTCAGTTTTGCTTTGATGGCTTTTTTAGCTTCATCTCTTGCATCATTGTATTCTTTATGAAGTTTAGATTTTTCTGAATAAATATGGTCATCTAAAGTCTCTTTTTGCTCTTTTAAATTTCTTGATAATCTTTCCATAGTATCAATCTCACTATTTAATTTTGCAATTTTAAGTTTATACTCTTTTTCCAACTCACTACTTCGCTCAATTAGTTCATTTAACTTATCTTTATCATCACCATAAACTTCTTTTGCTTTTTTTACTACATTATTTGGAATTCCATATCTTGAAGCTGTTTCAAATGCATAAGACTTTCCAATAGTTCCTTGTAGAAACTCATAAGTTGGTACTCTATTAGCCTCATCGTAAAGTGCAGCTATTAACTCAACTTCATCATTTGAAGCCATTAATGCTGCTAATCTTTTATGGTGAGTTGTAATGATTATTTTAATATCTTTTGTTATAAGCTCTTCTACAATTACTTTAAACAATGAAGCTGCTTCATCTGAATCAGTTCCCAATTCAATCTCATCAACACCAACAATTGCATTTCTAGTTGTAAAAAGTCTAGAGAATTCTTGCATTCTTCCTGCAAATGTTGAAATATCATTTTTAACACTTTGAGGATCATCTAAAACTGCATTTATTGATTTAAAGTTACCTATTTTTGTATCTTTATGTGCTTTGTATGGAATTAAGTATTTTGATAATAAAACAGCAGATAAAATTGATTTTAACATCATAGTTTTACCCCCTGCATTTACTCCTGTGATCATTACAACTGATTTTGAAAAATCAATACTTATAGGTTTTGGATCATGAAGTGCGGGATGTGAAAAGTCTACAAGTTTATTTATATTTTTCTTTGTTGGAATAATAAAGTTCTTATCATTTATCTTGGCAAAAAATAGTCTTGCTTGATAATGATCAAATCTATCAAACTCTTTATTTATAAATTTTAAGAACATTAAGTTTTTTTCAAATAAAGAAGTGATTTGCCTACATATTTTTAATAGAATTTCTTCTTGCTTATTTTTTAAGTCATTTTGCTTTTGTTTTAATGAACTTACACTATGAGGAAGTACATAAAAGAATCCAGAGTTTGATCTATCAATTACTGAAGCTTTTAATACATGATTAAATCCACCACGAACTAGTAGTGATTCTTCACCATTTATATAATGAACTTGAGAATCAACAAGATATGATCTTACTTTTTGATTATTAATAATCTTGTATAAATTTTGTTTAATCTCTTCTTTATTCTTAGAAATTGAGTATTTAATAGAGTCAAATTCTTCATCAACTCCATCTTTAAGATTTGCTCTATCATCAAAATAATCACATACTTTTTCTACATCAGCTGGTATTATGATTTTATCAATCCACTCTTGAAGTTTTCCATCAAAATTAAATCTTTTTAAATATAAAAAGTACTTTAATATTTTAACAAACTCAACAATATCATCAACTTTTAAAACACCTTGTTTTTGTATATGTTGTAAAGCTCTATCTAGATTTTGTATCTCATTTGGAGCTTTTATATCAAATTTTGATAACTCATTTATAAGTTTAAAATGAAGATTTATATCACCTTCTAAAATAATAGATTTTTCTCTAGCCATAAGCTTTGAAAAACTATCAATATAATCAATTAAGTCTAATTTTTTTAATATATTTTGCATGGCCGAATTATAGCCAAAAGGCTATAATACTTTTATAAATAATACTGCCAATAAACTAATGCAATAGTAGTAATTGCAATAATTCCTAAAATATTAAACACAAATCCAAATCTTGCCATATCTTTTACTCTTACTACACCACTACTCATAGCTATTGCATTAGGAGGAGTTGCAATAGGAAGCATAAATGCATAAGAAGCACAAATGGTTGCTATAAATAAAATTAAGGTAGTATCTATATTTGCTGCTTGACTTAAAGAGTAAATAATAGGAAGAGCAATAGAGATTAATGCCGTATTAGATGTAACTTCAGTTGTAAAAGTAATTAATGAAGCTACTATTAAAATTAAGAATATTGTTGGTAAATTTGTTAATTCTAATAAATATGTTGCAATTTCATTTGCTAATCCTGTTGAAGAAAAAGCACTTGCAATTGAGAAACCAGCTCCAAATAAGAATATAATCTCATAAGGAATCTTTTTAGTATCTTCCCAAGTTAAGAAACCAATTTTTGGCAAGAACATTAAAAGTCCATAACCTAATAAAATACCTTTTTCATTTAATCCAAGTCCAGAATAATAAGGCTCTATTTTAGAATTAACTAATAATAAAATTACCAGTGAACCTAAAATATAAAGTAATCTTCTTTGCTCACTTGATAAATGTTCTCTATCTTCAAGCTTTGTATCAAACTTTAAATCATTTACTCCAAGTGACAAAACAAATGGAATAATCAATAACATAACTAAAGCTAAAGGACCTGTTAATAAAATCCATTTAACAAAAGCAATTGCTTCAATTGAGTTCTGTTCCATAAAACCTAATAAAATTAAATTTGGTGGAGTTCCAATAGGAGTAACAATTCCTCCAATACTTGCCCCATAAGCAATTACAAGTACAAGTCTTAATTTTAATTTCACATTATCTGTTAAGTACATCGCAATTGGAATTAAAAGTAATGCCGTAGTAGTATTAGAGATTAATGAACTTAAAAATGCAGAAGTAATTGCAAGTGAAAATAGTACACCTCTAGGAGTATTAGGGAAAAGTGTTAATAGTTTATTTGATACATACTTATGCAAATTAGTTTTTTGAGTTGCAATTGCAATCATAAAACCACCTAAAAATAGGAAGATTATTGATTTAGAGTAATTAACAGAAGTTGCATTAGTACTCATAATATCAAAGGCTGGAAAAAGTAGTATTGGAAGTAATGATACAACTCCCAAAGGTAAAGCCTCATTTGTCCACATAACAACTAATAATACTATCATTGCTAATAATGTGGCATGTTGTGTATTGAATGCTAAACTTGCTATGAAAAATGTAGCAAGAGACATAATTAATGCTAAGAGTATTTTATTCAATTTATATCCTTTATTTTTAATTTCTAATTCTATTGTAATAATAAACAACTAACTAAACAAGCAAAAAAGCAAAAAAAATGGGTAATTTAGTCACCTAAATTACCCATCGTAACATAAAAAAATAGCTTACATTTTAGCTACATATTAAGTACATTAAACCTACATTTCTAGGACATTCTTTGTACATAATTTTGCAAAAATTGAACTTATTTTGCCTTTGGTCTAAATGGCTTTATAACATCTTCATTACAAACTAAAAATGGACCTTCCATTAAATCAATACAATATGGAATAGCAGGAAATACTGCATCTAAACATTCTCTAATTGATTTAGGTTTTCCAGGAAGATTTACTATTAAAGAACTTCCTCTTAATCCTGCTGTTTGACGCGAAAGAATAGCAGTTGGAACAAACTTTAAAGACTCAGCTCTCATTAGCTCTCCAAAGCCTGGCATCATTCTATCACATACAGCTTCAGTAGCTTCTGGAGTAACATCCCTAGCAGCCGGTCCTGTTCCACCTGTAGTAACTACTAGACAACAACCTTCATTATCTACTAAGTCTTTCATTGTTTCTTCTAAAGTTTTTTGATCATCTTCAATACATCTATAAACTTCTTCCCAAGGTGAAGTTAAATAATCATTCAAGGTATCAATAATTGCTTTACCTGATAAATCTTCGTAAATTCCCTTACTTGCTCTATCACTAGCTGTTATTATTCCGATTTTTGCTTTTTTTTCATTCATTATAATTCCTTCATATTTATTGCATTTTTATTTAAAGTTCTATCTATTTAGTATATGTCCAACATCTTTTATATAATACACTGTTGCATAATTTCTAAAGAAGTCTTTTGCTTTTTGTGCTTCGATTATCTTATCTTCTTCACCCAAAAAAACTTCTATTTCTACGCCTTTATTTACTAAAGTTTGAAGTTTTTCTTCATCCCATTCATAAGTCAACAACTCTTCTAATTCAGAATATATGCCTTGTGTAAAATACTTACTACAGTCAATATTACTTGGATATGAAATGTTTTCTAAAAAATTATTACAATATGCATTTTCATCTTTTTTATAAAACATTAACTGCATTCTTTTAAACTTTTTATCTTTTGTCTGAAAAAATGCAGGTGAAAAAAGTTGAAGTTTATCAACTCTTAGTTTTGAGTTTAAAACTTCTTCAAAAGCTTTGATAGCTCCATAGGAAAATGCAGAAACGCTAAAGTCATTTTTTGTAATAAACTCAGAGAAAAGTTCTGATTCATTTTTTAGACAAAATCCTGAATAATAATTTTTAGATATCATTTATAGTAATAACCTCATTTTTAATCATAATTTCTTTTAATCTATTTATTTCTTCAGCATTATGAGATAATTCAGCTCTTAATTCATTTTTAACATTGCTCAGTAACTCTTCAACAGAACTTGCCATTTTATATTTATTTACAATATTATTAGCAGTTGCATCTGCACTTTCTAAGTCTTTATGATTAATTGCATATTTTTCTTTTTTTATAACTTCAACACCAATCACACCTGCTAAATCTCTTTTTATATTTTCAATAAGTTCATGATAAGAAGGATAAGTTGCATTTAATTTCTCTACACTTTCATCAAATAAAGCTACTTTACTTTTAGAAATAAATGCTTTAGATGCTTGATAAATAGATAAAATTTCTTTTTGTTTTTCATCTAAAATTTTAATTTGTTTTTTACCAAATTCAAGTTTATTTTTTGCAATTTCAATATCATCTGAATCTAATACTTTAGAATCTCTTTTTATCATATTTAATAAAGCTTCATTAATTAATGTTGCAAGGGCTGCTGAGCTAAAACCTGCTGTATCTATAGATATCTGTCTAGTATTTATTTCATGATTTTTTCCATCTAAATATAGTTCTAAGATTTTTTCTCTATCTTCAATATTAGGAAGTCCAACATGAAGTCGTCTGTCAAATCTTCCAGCTCTTAAAAGTGCTTCATCTAATACTTCAACTTTATTAGTTGCTGCAATTACCATAACACCACTATCACCTTCAAATCCATCCATTTGAGTTAATAACTCATTTAAAGTTGATTCTCTCTCATCATTTGAAGTTCCACTTCTTTTTTTACCAACTGCATCGATTTCATCAATAAATATAATAGCAGGTGCACTTTGTTTTGCTTTTGCAAATAATTCTCGTACTTTTTTAGCACCCATTCCCACATAAATTTGTACAAATGACGCACCACTTTGATAAAAGAATGGTACATCAGCTTCACCAGCAACTGCACGTGCAATTAATGTCTTACCAACTCCTGGAGGTCCCACTAAAAGAACACCTTTTGGTAGTTTTACTCCATATTTTAAGTACTTGTTAGGCTCATTTAAAAAATCTACTACTTCTTCAAGCTCTTCCTTTATTTCAGAAATTCCTGCAATATCTTTAAATGTTACATTTGAATTTACTGCTTGAATATTTGTATTTAAATCTTCATTTGTAGCACTTGCTTTTACTTTATTTAATTCTGTTCCAAAAGCAGATTTATTTTTATTTCTATTAAAATATGTTTTTAATTTATCTTGTTTAAGTTTTACAACTAAGGCAACAATTAGTAATAAAAATAAAAATCCTATCCCTAAGTAATATGTTCCACCTTGTATATGTGACCCACCTTTGTAAAGTGTATATACAAAAAGTATAAGTAAAACTATGGCAGAGATTGCCATAAGTTTAAAGTTTTTATCTAGTGCTTTGTTATCTGAATCTTGCGACATTGTTTTTAGCCTTTACTTCATAATCATCAATAAATATCCAATCTCCAACTAAATCAACAGATGATTCAACTTCTATTTGATTAAAGTGTTGATCTAAACCTATGTATTTTCCATTTTTTTCTTGTTCTATTAAAATTTCTAAAGTTTTATTATTTTCTTTTCTAAAATTAATATTTTTTTCTTCAATAATTTTAGTTAATTCGTTATAACGTAATTTAGCAATATCACCACGAACTTCTGGTTTCATAAGTGCACTTGGTGTTCCATCTCTTTTAGAATAAGTAAATGCATGGATATGTGTTAATGGAAATTTATGAAGATTTTCCATAGCTTCTTTCCAAAGTACATCAGTTTCACCAGGATGTCCTACAATAAAATCTGTTCCTAAAGCATAACCATTCTCTTTTAAGAACTCAAAAAGTTCTAAATCTGATAAAACTTTATTTCGTCTATTCATTAGTTTCAACATATCTTTTGAAGTATGCTGTAAAGCAATATGAAGATGTTTTGCCATAAAAGGTTCATTTACTAACTCTTTAAACTCATCATCAATTTGAATAGGTTCAATACTTCCCATTCTAATTCGTCTAACACCTTTTATTCTTGACATTTTTTTTAAAAGTTTTGCTAAAGAAGTATGTTGTTTTTTACCATAAGAGCCAACATTTGTTCCAGTTAAAATAAACTCTCCAAAACCATTTGAAGCTAAAGTTTCAACTTGTTCTAGTATTTTATCTTCACTATAAGACCTTGCATCTCCACGTACATGAGGAATAATACAATAAGAACATCTAAAGTCACAACCCTCTTGTACTTTAATAAAAGCCCTACTTTTACCAATAAATTCTTCAACAATAGTACTATCAAGGTGCTCTAAATCACCTGCTTGAAAAAATCTTTCTTCTTGTTGTAAAAGGTCATTTATTTTTTCTTTTTCAGAGTGTCCAAATAAAGCATCAACTTTTTCTTCTTTAAATAAGCTCTCACCTTTAGTCCAAACACCACAACCAGTAAATACAACTCTTGGGTTATTACCTAATTTTTTTAAACCATTTATATAACCACGAGCTGTACTATCAGCACCATTTGTAACAGTACATGAGTTAATAACAACTACATCTGCTTGTTTTTCATCTTGAGTAACATCGAAATCTTTTAAATTACTCATCATTACTTGTGTATCAAATACATTTGTTCTGCATCCAAATGTTTTAAAATATACTTTTTGTTTATCTTTTGTAAAATTCATATACTTTCATTAACCTTCTATTCTATATCGTTTAATTCGTCTGGTTTAGGTCTAGGCGCTCGTGATGGACCATAATGATTATCTGTATTATTCATATTTATTTGTTGCGTTGGGTATGCAATATGAATATCATCTTCTGCCATAAAAGCATTTAATATCTCTGGACTCATAGTACTTCTTAATTGTAGTGCTGCATAAGAGTTTGTAAGATACCATCCTGATATTACAATTCCGTATGGTTCAACAAAAGTAAATACTCTAGGTTCTACTCCTGTTGCTCTTAATTGATATTTACTTCTCATTTTACTTAATTGTTTTCTAGTTATATCTGTATAACCTTTTGAATAATGCTTTAAAATATCTCTAGAAATTTTTTGTGCT
Organism: uncultured Campylobacterales bacterium; assembly: GCA_947503785.1. Classification (GTDB taxonomy): domain Bacteria; phylum Campylobacterota; class Campylobacteria; order Campylobacterales; family Arcobacteraceae; genus Poseidonibacter. The sequence goes on from CANNFB010000003.1 coordinate 184,516, forward strand.
TTTTTATGGTTTGAATCAAAAGTAATCGTAATATCAATACCATCCCATACTGTTCTAAGTCCTGAGTGAGTATAGTTTGCAATCATTTCAGAGAAAATATAGTTATTTGGAATAAAGAAAATTCTTCCTGTTCTTCTATTTGTTGTGTATGATGTATAAGTAATATCTTCTCTAATAGTAATTTTGAATAGTGAAATATCTAATACATCTCCTACTGCTTGTACATTATTTCTATTAACTTTAATTCTATCTCCAACTTGAATAGAACCAGATGTTACAATAACCATCCAACCAAAAATAGACATAAACCAATCTTTTAAAGCAATCGCAATACCAGCTGATGCAAATCCAAGAATTGTTACTAAATAGGAAACATTATCAATATATGAGAACATTAAAACCATAACAATTAAGAATACAACTGTAAAGTTGATAATTTTATTTGTCATGTAATAACTCTCATTTTGTGAGAAATACTTTTTAAGAGCTAATTTTACTAAAAAAGCAAAAAATGATAAAACAACAATAATAATAAAAATTACTAAACTTTTTTGTATTTGTTGTGATATTTGATTTTTGATTTCTAGAATCACTTGTTCTATTTTTCTTGTATAAACCTCTTCAGTTGTTGATACAATTTCTAAAACCATGTTAAAATCTTTTTTCTGTTTATCTAAAAAAGTGATTCTTTCTTTATAATCTGATTTTTGTTCAAGATTAAAAAGTTCTAAATATACAAATAGTTCATCAGCTAATTTAATAGTCAAATCACTAATATCTTTTTCTAAATTGTTAAATACTTTTTTATTATCTTCTAGCTTTTTAATTTGAGAAAGTGCATTTATAATTCCAAAGGGATTTGTTATTTGATCATATTTTTCAATCTCTGGTGGATTAATAAAGCCACCAATAGGAGAACCCTTATATTCAGCAATTAATTCAAGCTCATTTTCTTTTACTCTAATCTTATTGTGAAGTTGATATATTTGTTCTTCATCAGCATCTTTCTTTTTTTCAATACTTTTATTTAAAGCATTAAGTTCAGTAGAAATTTTTCTATAAGATAAATAATTTGAGTATCTTTTTAAAAGAATATTATCTTTTAAAGAAGCATCAATAACTTCTATCTTTTTAAGAAGATCATTTATAAGTGCTAGATTTTGCATATTAATCTCTTTTGATTTCTGCTCTTCTAACTCTCTTTCTTGTTGCTCTTTTAACTCTTTTTGAGCTTCATCAAATTTTTCTTTTATAATTTCTTGTTCAATTTGTTTAACTTCAGCTTTATCTTTAGTGTCAATTAAAACAACATCCGCAAAAGCAAGTGTTGTAAAAGAAAGTGCTATTAAGAATTTTTTAATCACAAGAAAAACCTTTTAAAACTTCAATAACATCTTCTTTTTTTGCTTCATTTGTAATTAAACAATCCCCAATACCACGTGCTAAAATAAATTTTATTTTATTATCTAAAGATTTTTTATCTAAAAAGAAATGCTCATAGAAATCTTCAACATCTTTAATCTTATAAGTTGTAGGAATATCATATTTTTCAAGTAATTTCTTAACTCTTAAAGCATCATCATTACTCATAAGTCCTAGTTTTACAGAAACTGCATTTGCCATCATCATACCAATTCCTACGGCTTCACCGTGCAAGTAAGTGTTATAATTAGTTTCATTTTCAATAACATGACCAAAAGTATGTCCATAATTTAAAGCGGCTCTAATCCCATGTTCTTTTTCATCTTGGGAAACAACATTAGCTTTTGTTTCAACTGATTTAGAAATTGCAATTTTTAGATTGTTTTCTTCAGTAATATCATTTTGTTCTAACCATTCAAAAAATTCTTTATTAAAAGTAACTGCCATTTTTACAATTTCAGCAACTCCTGCACCAAATTCTCTTTTTGGGAGTGTTTTTAGCATTGAAGGGTCTATATGAACTGCAATTGGCTGATGAAACGCTCCAACTAAGTTTTTACCAAACTTGTTATTGATTCCTGTTTTTCCACCAACACTTGCATCAACTTGAGATAACAAAGTTGTGGGAATTTGAACAAAATCAATTCCTCTTTGATAAATAGAAGCTGCAAAACCTGTCATATCACCAATAACACCGCCACCAAAAGCAACAAGTAAGGACTTTCTATCAAGTCTTTTTTCAAAACAATGTTCTAAAATAGATTCAATAGTTTCCATATGTTTGTACTTTTCACCATCAGGAATTGTAACAACACTAAGTTCTTTTGCACTTAGTTTAGTTTTTAAATACTCTAAGTGAAAACCACTTACAGTTGGGTTAGTAACAATTACAACTTTTGTATCAAAGTAAAGTTCGTTTAGTTTATCTATAAAGATTTCATAAGAATTATCGTGGGGTAAATTAATTTTAACAGTCATTTTGAATATATCCATATTATTTAGTATAAGTGTATTAATTATATCTAAATTTTACTAAATAATTAATCTTAAATATCATACAAAATAAATAAGCTTTATTGTATTTGATTTTAAATATAAATATTTGTATTTTTTGAATACTTAGTGTATAATACAACATGATATTTAATATTGAATACAAGGATAATTATGAACACACCATTTCCTTATGAGTATATTGCTGAAGATAAAAGCTTTTATGGTAGAGAAAAAGAAGTTTTACAAATAAAAGAGCATATTGAAAACTCAACAAATATACTACTTTTTTCAAAAAGAAGAATGGGTAAAAGCACTCTAATTAAGAATGTTTTTTCAAAAATAGAAAAAGATTTTACTGTTATATATATAGATATTTTTAATATTATAACAGCAAAAGACTTTGCCGAAATATTATTAAAAGGTATTACAAATGCTCAAAAAGGTGATATTACAAAGACTATTAAACAAGTTACTAAAATATTAAAAAAGACTAGAATTGAGCCTAGTTTTGATATGAGAAGTGGGAAAATGAGTATCTCTCCTGTTGTTTTAAACTCAACTTTTGAAGAGATAATAGAAGATGCTTTTGCTTTGTTATTTGAACTGGCAAAGAAAACTAATGTAGTTTTAGCAATTGATGAGTTTCAGCAAATATCAACTATAAAAGAGAAAAAAATAGATGCCCTACTTCGTAAATATATACAAGAAGCTCATAATATCTCATATATTTTCTTAGGTTCAAAAAGAAATATATTAAATAGCTTATTTCAGTATAAAGCACCTTTATACGAAATGGCAACACCTATGCTTTTAAAAAGTATAAGCATCGAAGATATATATAACTACTCAAAAAAACATATAAGTATCTCAAAAGATACAGCTGAGTATATCTATAGTTTATCTGATGGTGAAACAAAACTGATACAAATGATTTTACATAAAGCTTATATTTTAAATGCAAAGAAGAAAGAAACTACTATTGAAATAATTGATGACTTATTAGATGAAATTCTAATTACAAAAAATGATCACTATAAAAGTTTATTTGAAATTTTTAGTACTAATCAGAAAAAGGCATTTAAACTATTATCAAAGTATAAAGTGGAGTTGTTTTCAAAGGAAGTACTAAAACAAGAAGATATATCAAGAGCTTCGATGCAATCATCTTTAAATCAATTGTATACAAAAGAGTTTGTAGATAAAGAAGATGACATTTGGTTTATACCTGATAGAACTTTTGAGCTTTGGGGAGAAAAAGTATTAAATTTATAAAAGAATTACTATTTTATAAATTTAATAACAAACTTAGCTCCAACATATTCAACATCTTCATATATAAACTTCGAGTTTGAAACACTTATTGTTCCATTTAAATGGTTTGTAACGATATTTTGGCACATATACAAACCAATCCCTGTACCTTCAGATTCTTCTTTTGTTGTAAAGTACGGTTCGAATATTCTATTAATTACTTCTTCTTTTATACCTTTTGCATTATCTTTTATTTCTATAATAAAATTTTCCTCTTCACTATATGCGCGAATGAATATTAATTTTTTTTCATTCACCAAATCATGTAAGGCATCTTTTGAATTATTTAATATATTTAAAATAACTTGAATTAATTCATTCTCTAAAGAAACAATAGAAATATTTTCTATATCTTTTATTATTTCTATATCTTTAGCAACAAACTGTGAACTTACAATACGTAATGTTTTATCAATTGTATTAAGAAATAAAAACTCTTTTTCCTTATTATTTTTAGGATCAAAGAAGCCTCTAAAATCTTCTATTGTTTCAGATAAGTATTGTACTGAGGTATTAATTGTATCCATTGAAGAGTTAAAATCCTTATCACTTAATATCTTCATCTCTTTTTGCAGTTTTATGCCAGTTGCCAATGTAGAAATTGTAGATAAAGGCTGTCTCCATTGATGAGCTATATTTCCTAGCATTTCGCCCATTGCAGCCATTTTCGATTGTTCGGCAAGTTTAAGTTCATGTTTTATGTTTTTTTCAAGCTCTTCTTTAACTCTTATTTCAAGATTATTATTGAAGTTATTAAGTTCTTCAACTTTATCTTCTAATGCAAGATTAACTACTTTTAAAGAATTTGAATAGTTTTCTATATTTTTTTCATATAAATTTATAACAAAACCAATAAGAAGTAGTAGAACAAGAGAAATAATTGATTCAACTTCATTTAAATTTGTATCAATTACTCCTTGAAAGTTATATATAAGCATTGTTATAAATACTAATGAAAACATTAAGTAACCAAGCTTTCGGCCACCCAAAAAGAAAGATAAGATAATTGTTAAAAAGAACCAAGCTTCTCTTAATGAATCTTCAATTAAATTAATCATCACTATAACTTGTAGTATATATAAACTAAATATTGACACATAAATAACAATATTTAAATTATTTTTATCATGCCTTAAAAAGAAAAAAAGAGCTAAGCATACAAAGCCATGTAGAAGTTCTAAGCTAATTATTAAAAGTTTATTTTCAGGACTTCCTATAAATATAAATAAAAAAGCTATAAAGAAGGAAGCAAAAATAGCTATTAGTAAGATAGTATTGATTAATTGAAGTTTGTTATTTAAAAACTTATCATTGTTTTTAAAATCCGAACCACTATATATTATATTTTTCCACATAATAATATTATATCAAGTTTTAATATTATTAAAATAAAAGTGTTTGAAAAGAAGAATTACTCTTTTAGATTTTTTTCTTCTTCAAGTTTTTCTTCTTTATTATATGTTGATTCGAGAGTTGAAGGACTGAACCTAATAGCAACTATTCTAAAAACAAATAAGATTGCAATAATTCCAAGAATCGTAAAAATCTTTTTTGAATCAAAAGAATCATTAACGATTAACATTATATCTCTTATAAAAAAAACTATTGTTGAATCTATCATTAATCTCATTCTGATTCTGTTTTCATCACTTAATAAAAACTCTATTAGCATTCTAACTAATTCTAATATGATAATGAATTCTAAAATAGTAACTGCTAAACTAGAAAAAGAGTTTATTGTATTAAAATCTTTTACAAAAATAAAAAGTGTTAATGTAATAATAAACTTGATTAAGGGTGGTAAGTTTTTACTTATAAAGTATTTGTTCAATTATTTATCCTATATTTTTTGGAATTATATTCTAATAATTGAGAAATACTCTTAATTGAATCTTAATTTATAATAATATTATAGTAGCTAATCCTAGGAAGGAGAAGAAGCCTACTATATCAGTTACTGTAGTTAGAATTACAGTTGAACCAATCGCTGGATCTATTTTAAATTTCTCTAAAACTAAAGGTATTACTGCTCCAAAAAAACCTGCACTTAATAAATTTATAACCATAGAAATAGCTATAACAACACCTAGAAGTGGTATTTTAAACCAAAAGTATGCAATCACTCCAATAACTAGTGCAAATAAGAAACCATTTACTAAAGAAATCGTAACTTCTTTTATTATAGTTTTTTTAGCATCATCATATTCTATATCACCTAAAGCCATTTGTCTAACTGTAACTGTTAGGGTTTGAGTTCCTGCATTTCCACCCATAGATGCAACTATTGGCATTAGAACAGCTAAGGCTACAAAAGATTGTATTGTAGCGTCAAAGATCCCAATAACAAGGGATGCCAAGATTGCAGTTATTAGATTAATACTTAACCAAAAGGCTCTTGTTTTACCAATATTAAAAATACTTTCTTCTTCTTCTACCTTATCATTAACTCCTGCTAAAGAGTATAATTGTTTTGTATCTTGTTCTTGCATTAATGTACTAATATCATTATGCGTAACTCTACCTAATAGTTTATTATCATTATCAATTATTGCTAAAGCATTTAAATCATAATTTGAAAACATATTAACTACATCAGAAACATCACCTTTATCATTATGACTATAGTGTTCAATTTTATCAGCAGGAATTTCTTCAAACCTTTGGCTTCTTTCAAATAATATCAACTCTTCAAGTCCAATTGAACCTAAAAACTTATTATCATCATCTACTAAAAAAGCATGGAAGATATTACTTAATACATGCAACTCTTTTTTTTCTTTTAATCTAGATAATGCTTCGCCTATATTTTCTTTTAAATTTACTGAAAAAACTTCTTTCTGCATATATGCACCAGTTTCATTGACTTCATAAGCATTAAGCTCTTCAATTATCTGTTGTTCTTCTAAATTTAGTTTTGATAATACAGTTTGTGCAGAAGATTCATTTTTTTGAGAGATATTATAAATCAGCATTGAGGCGTCATCACTATCCATATTAGAAGTAACTTTCGCAACTTTTTGCTCACTAATTACTTCAGTAATCTCTTCTTGAATATATGTTGGCATATTTGTTAAAATCTGAGCAAATAAATCATTTGGTATTTTTTTACAAATGGTTTTATATTCATTAAAATCAATATCTCTAATATCTTGTAAATCTTTAGCTATATCAAAAGGATGGTCAGAGTGAATGCCATTTTTAAAATCTACTATAGTTTTATTTATTTCTAAAATTAATTCTTCTAGTTTTTTTGTATTATCCATTTTATCTTCTTTATATTTTATTCATCATCATCTTTTTTAACACTTTTTGATGATGATTTTAATTTTATATCTATATTACTTGTATACTCTTTTAATAAGGCTATTGATACTTCACCTCTTTTTTTTGTAGCAACTTTATAATTTACTTGGTATGAAATAAGTCCAATTATTCCAGTTTTAGCTGTATTTAATGAAAAAACAATTGTATAAGGAAAAGAAAAAGTTTCAAAAACTGCATGTGTAGCTTTCTCAATAAATTCAAACTCATTATCTTTATCAAATTCAAATTCGATTAAATCGTTTATAATTCCATTTTGTTTTAAAGAATAGTTATAAAATACTTTAGTAAACATATAACTATTAGGTATATAAACAGTTCTACCTACATTTTTTATATCTTTTATATTAGAATAATCACTAACTTCATTAAGTTTCATTTTTATTAAAGAAATACTTACAATATCACCTACAACATGCTTTGTTTCAAACTGAACCATAACCCTATCGCCTACTCTAATTACATTTGAAAAGAAGATATAAATAGCACCTGCAATATTTAATATAATTTCTCTAGTTGCAAGCGTTAAAGCAGCTGCAACAACCCCTAAAAATGTGATGATATATAGAAGATCATCCATATATCTAACTATAACAAAAATTAAAATAGTTATAACAAATAATAAAGATAAAATCTTTCTATAATTTTGTTCTAACTCTTGGTTCTCTTTATTTCTAATAATATAAAAGAATATAAACAGCAAAAGTTTATAAAAAATATACGCAGCTATAATAATTCCTAGAGTAATTATATGCTTTATAAATACTTCATTTTTATACTCTATATATTTTTTATTTAGTTCTTCTTTTAGATCAAAAAAACTTTGATATGTTTTTTCTATATTTTCTGAATATTCATTAAAGTAATTAATTTGTTCTAATAAAAGTTGATTTTTCTTTTTATCGTTTTCCTCAACTTTTTCTTTATCATATCTATCTTGCAAATATGATAATGCGTTATAAAATTCTTCTTTTAAAGATTCATATTTCGTAATTTTCTTTTCTAACTCAGTAGAAGAAATATTAAATAAGTAATCATAAATAGTGATACTTATAATTTCAAACTTATAATCTTTTAATAAATCATTAAAGTTTTGATTCTTCTCGTATAAAGAAAGTCTTGATTTGTTTATACTCAATTTACTACTAAGTTCTTGAACTTTAGTTATATTTCTTTTATTTCGTTCAATCTCTTGCTGAATCTTATTAATATTAATTACAATTGTATTATATTTTTTATAGTTTTTGTATGTTTTTAGCCATATATTATTAGGAGCTTTTTCTATTTTTTTAACTTCTAAAACTACAGGAGTATCATCAGCTAAAATAGTTGAATTAAAAAATACAAAAACAATTAGTATAAATATAGTTTTCAAATAAACCCTTATTTTAATTTCTTTTGTGAATAAGAAAGATAATCTTCTCTAACATCAACTAAGAAACCTTGCTTCAAAAACTCTCTACCTAAAAGAATAGGATAATTCATCTTTGTTCTATTCCTTAATGTAAACTCAGTGTCATAACTCTTAGCAAAAATCACTACTTTTGTTGAGATTACAAATCTCTGTTCAACTATACCATTTGAACTTCTAACACTTGCAATACGTTCAATAGGCATAGAATATCTTTTTTCTGTATATTTCTTGTGTGTTTCATCTAGTACTTCAAAAACAACAGTATTTTCATCTATTTGTTTTATATAACTGCAATGAAGAGATGATGTTTTTGCTCCTGTATCAATTTTTGCACGTAAGTTTTTCAAGTTAAGTACGGGTAAATCTAATCTATCATACTTACCAATAACAAAATCTTGAGCAAATAAACCTTGTAAGGAAAATAATGATATTAACAATACTATTAATAACTTATTCATTAGATTTATCTTGCAAATAAAGTTTTTTAAGTATAAGTAAAATACAATTTACTGACTCAATTTTTGCAGTCTCTTTTACTGTATGATAACCAATCGTAGGAATTTGTAAAGTTGTTCCTTGAATTTGACCTTTACTTGCATGAATAATTCTTCCGAGCTCAGTTATACCTAGTGATGATTTTGTATTATTTTGTTTCATAATATTTTTTAAATACTCATCTTTATAGTGATATTTTATTTTATTCTTAATAGCTATTTTTTTAATTTTCGCTTTTAAAGGTGATCTAAAATATCCATTTTCATCTCTATTTCTTAAAACTACATCTATATTTTTTAAATCTTCCATAGTTTTATATGGACTTGTATCTAAAACTAATAGCTCATTTGTACTTATTTCAAATCTTCTAAAATAATCAAGTAAAAATCTCCAACTCTTTCCAGCTTCTTCAGAAGCTGTAAAAAATGCAGTTCCTTGATATCCTTGATGATATAAGTGTATTAAAATTGCAACTGATAAGACATTGTCTAGTTGTGCTGAAACTATTTCATCATCAATTTCTAATTTATCCATAAAAGCAATTGGAGTTCCAGGGAAAAGATGATCAAAGCCATTAATTTGAAAGATAATATTTTCTCTTCTTTCACATAAAAATGCATTTTCAATCATTCCCATACCTAAGTAGCTTCCAGACCAAGGCTCATAAGCTTGAACTTTTTGTGTAGTAAATCTTTTTTCAAAGTTTTTTAATACTTGCTCTTTATTTAAATTCTCAGCTAGTGAAGATTGATTTTTTGCAATATAAGCAGCATACTGAAATTCATTATGTCCTGTACAAATAAGTCCATGTCTATCTGCATGTGCTGATATATATCCTGATTCTGGTTCTTTTCCTTTTGCTACAAGTACTCCATCATAGTATTCAACATTAATATCTAAATCTTCTAATTCTCTTTTTAAAAACATAAAAAAAGAGTGCTCATGCCCTGTCACACTTGGAACTCTAATTAATTGTTTTAAAGTATCGTAAAATGCATCCACTTATGAATCCTTATTCCCTTTATCAGATTTATTATATCTTTCAATAAAATTTTCTAAAACTTCGTAAAAGTTCTCTAGTGCTTCTTCTTTACTCAGTTCATCTGTTAACTGCTCTTGAATATATTCATCAGTAATTGTTAAAAGAAGAAGCTTTATTCCTTTTTTTATACTTATGTTATTACGCTTACTGTATGAAACTATAGTATTTGTAATAATATTATAAATATAAGAATCAGGATAAGCCTTATTTGCTTTAAGATTATGAGAATAACGTATTTCATAATCATGTTTAGCTTTTTGAACAATTGTTTCTAAGTCATTTTTATAAACTTGTTTTATTTCTAAGCTATTTTTTAATGATTCTAAATCTTCAATATTATTAATATCTTTTTCTCCAAAATATTTAAAAAGTAGTTTTATTCCATCTTTAGGAATTACATTTTCTACTTTCTTAGATTTCATAATCATTGTAATTATAATTATTACAATAAATATAATTGTTAAAATAATCAATATTTTCATTTTTCTTTTCCTTCTATTTTATCTATATAATGATTTTATACTAAATTAACTAATAAATAAGTATTTATATATTTGTTTTTTTAAGATGTATATAAAGCCAAGTAACTCCTAATAGTGCACTAATTACTGATGCAATTATAACTGATAATTTAGCAAGATCAACTAATTCATTACTTGAAAAAGCAACACTTCCTATAAAAATAGACATAGTAAAACCAATCCCTCCAAGTAAAGAAACTCCAAATATATCTACCCATCTTAAACTTTCAGGCTTATTTGCAATCTTAAAATAATTTGCTAAATAAACAGCCATAAAAATTCCCAAAGGTTTTCCTAGAGTTAAACCTAATATAATTCCTAAACTAACAGGATGAAGCAAGGACATAGAAACGTTTGATAAAGCAACACCTGCATTAAAAAAAGCAAATATAGGTAAAACAATAAACGTCGTAATTGGAATGATATTATGTTCTAGCCTAATCAATGGCGATTGAACTGCATCATAAGTATTTCCAATTACATCTAAAATACCTATTTGTTTACTTGATAAACCTTTTTCATTTTTTGATTCTTCAATTTTTTCAAAGTAGTTTAAACGAATTTTCATTCTTCTAATAAAATCTTTTGTTTTAATAGAAGAAGTAATAGGAATAGTTAAAGCAATTATTATTCCAGATATTGAAGTATGCACTCCAGATAAATGGAAGAAATTCCAAAGTAAAAATCCTAAAACCATATAAGGTAATAAAGCCTTTATTCCTTGACGATTTAATAAAACTAATAATATTGTAGTAATTAGAGCCAAAATAATTCCTGTCATATTTATAGAACTTGTATAAAAGAAAGAAATTACTAAAACAGCTCCAATATCATCAGCAACTGCTAAAGTTACTAAAAATAGTTTCAATGAAATATGAATTCTATTTCCAAATAATAAAAGTATTGCCAAAGCAAAGGCAATATCTGTAGCCATAGGAATCCCAAATCCTAATATTGTGTCATTAGGATTAAAAGAAATATAAATTAATGAAGGTATAATCATACCTCCAAAAGCACCTATTATTGGGAAGGATGCTAAACGCATAGATGACAATTCACCTATTAAAACACCCCTTTTTATCTCTAAACCTGCAAGTAAAAAGAAGATTGTCATAAGTCCATCATTTACCCATGTTTTCGCATCCATATTAAGTATATGTTCTGAAAAGCCTGTTATAAATGGTGTATTTAATAGTTCAAAATAATACTTTGCATAAGAAGAATTTGCAAGATACATTGCTGTAATTGCTGACAAGAAAAGAATTATTCCTCCAAAAGATTTTGCAGAAATAAGCTTTCTTATTGTTATAAACATTCTTCTTCTATTAAATGATAATCTATTCACTTTAAATCCATTTTTTCTTTTTAAAAATATATAGTTGAACACTAACAATTACTATTAAAAATACTGAGAAAATCAAAAAAGCATCTTTATTCTCAGCACCTGGCATTCCACCTATATTGATACCTAATAAACCAGTTAAAAAGCCAATTGGTAAAAATATTGCAGAAATTACAGATAAAACATACATACGTAAGTTCATTTGTTCGTTTAACTTATTTGATAATTCTTCTTGTGTTAAAGTCACTCTATCTTTTATTGAATCTAGCTCTTCTATATATCTAATTACTTGATCGTTAATCTCTCTTAATTGATTTTTTTTATAATCATCTAGCCAAGAAATTTTTTCATGATAAAGTCTTGATATCGCATCTTTTTGAGGAGAAAGATATCTTCTTAAAGAAATTGTTTCTTTTCTAATAGTTGATATTTCTGTTCTTTTTTCAAAGTTACTTGAATCAAGCATTGCTTCTTCTAAATCAGAACTTCTCTCTTCCATCTGTGATATAGTATTTTCCATTCTAGAAGTTAAATTATCTGTTAGAGTTACTATAAACTCTGAAGAGTTTTTAGGTCCTTTATTTACTTTAAAACTCTCAACTATATCTTTAACTGATAACAAGTTTCTTTTCTTTGTACTGATTATAATATTCTCATTTATAAATAATCTTATAGAAATCATATCTTCAGCATCTGAATTAGGATGTAAATTTACACCTCTTAAAGCTAGCAAAATTGAGTCTTCCAAAATAATAGTTCTAGGTCTTGTTTCTTCTGTTAAAAGGGCTTCAATTGCTAAGGGATCAATATTACTTTTACTAGTTAACCATTGAATTGTATCACTTTTAGAATAATCAAGATGTAACCATAATAGTCCCATTTCTTCCGTGTACTCATCAATGTTAATCTCTTTAGCTCCGCCTTCTTTATCTAGGATAAGGGCATGTTCATATTCCATTTAAAATCCTTATAATATTATTTCGAATTGTATCATATAAAATACAATTTTGATTATTTTTTTATAAGAATTTTATGCACTTAATTCTATTGCTTTATCAACACAAGATTTGAAAGAAGTATCATCAGCAATTACAGGTTTAATATTTTTAGGAAAATATTGTGCAGTTGTTTTTCCAATAGATATAGCCGTATATGATTCATCCCATGAAAAAACTTTTAAAAAGTATTCAATTGTTGAAGGTGATGTAAAAATTATCTTAGAGTTCTTTGGAATCTCTACGCTTTTAGAGGCTTCATTAAAACAGTTTTCATAAATAACTTCATCTTTAATTTGAATATTCCCATCACTTAAAATTTCAATTAAATCAGAAACAATTTCTTTACCACGTAAATACAATACTCTTTTATTTTTTAATAAATCTAAAAGCTCATAAGCAAATTCATTTCCATGTTTTGTTTTACTAATAAATCCTAATTTTCCATTTAAGTCTTTTACTAGTTTTGCAGTTTGCTCTGAAATAACATAAGAAGGAATAACTCTCCACGCTTTACTAATAGAATCAATTGCATTAATTCCATTTTTTGAAGTAAAAATAATAGCATCGTATTTGTTAAAATCTATTTCTTTATTTATATATTTGATTTTAAATAAAGGAATATTTTTAGCACCTTCAATTTTATAATCATTTAATAAATATATATTTTTACTCTTTGAGTTATCTATAATTTGTGATAAATATTTTTTAATATTGAATTTTGTCTTTTCAAAACTAATAGTTTTGTTTTTTAAAACCTCAAAAGGAATGTTTACTTTTGATAAATGATATGTAATTTTTAGAAATTCTCTTTCTACGAAATTATTCGAATATTTTTTATCTTTAATTAGAATTTTTTTCTTTTCGTCATACTCATAATATATTAAATCAAGTGAATTAATAATTTTTTTAATATCCATAACTACTTCCTTTATTAAGTTTTATTATAACAGTTTTGTCTATAAAGTTTGTTTTAGGTATTTTAGAAAGAAAACTAGGATTTCTCTTTTGAATTTTAAAATCATAAATTTTATTCTCTCTTTCTTTGCTTACTTAATAACTACACCTTTTTTTATAATTTGGCTGCTTTTTTGTGCAGTTTTAGCGCTCTTTGCTTTGCTACTGCCTAAAAAAGATATTTTAATAGATTTAAACAAAGTTAAACAAAAAGAGACTATTTGTAAAGTTTTAAATAAAAAAGGTTTGATAAGTGATAAAGAGTATAGTTTTGAAACAAACGAAGTCGCTGTTTTATATGATGAGACTACTTTTCGTGGATATTTATTTATCTTAAAACCTATTATTATTTCACTTAAATATACAAATTTTTTAGATGGTTTTATATCATATTTAGCCTATGAATGGATGGAGGTTCATTCTTTTAAAAAAGAACATAATTGTGAAGCAAAAACTCTCTTTGGGCTACTTTCTAAAATCTCTGTTACAATTGCAAAACTAGTAGGAACTTTTTTGTATCGTGTTTTAAAATAAAGAAAGAAGTTTAGTTAATTTACTAAAACAGAACTTCTTTCTTTTTTAACTAAAGTCTATTCACCAAAAAGAACATTCTCTTTTTGGTGAATCATTTTTGAAGTAAAAAAACTTACAATCAGAATCGTTAAAATTGGTATAAAGAAAAAATATACCAAAAGAACATCGGGTCTAAAATCCCAGTATGAATCAAAAAGAATATTACTTATAACATAAGAACCAATGCTTCCTAAAATGATTCCAAAGGTACTTGCTGCAAAAGAGATTAAGCCAAACTCTATTAAAAAAGAGTTTCTAATAGCTTTGTTTTTTACTCCAATCATTTTTAATCTTAAGATATTATTCTTTTGTAAATTCATCTGATATTGAATAATAATAAAACTCATTAAAAGTCCAATTACAATAGAATAAATACTCATCTTATCCGTTATATTTGTAACATTTTCAACTAATTTTGCAAAAGTTTCAAATAAGTTTTTAACATCAATAACTGTTAATGTTGGGAAAAGTTCTGATAATTTGATAAGCATTTGCGTTGCATCATAATCTCCTCTTGAAATAGTAGCAAGTATAGTTTTTGGAGCATCATTTATTGCACCTTCTTGTAAAATAAAAAAGAAATTAGGTACAAACTCAGTCCACTTTACAGTTCTTATATTTACTACAACACCTTGAAGTTCTAAACCTAAAACATCAAAAACAAGAGTATCATTTAGTTTTATACCACGTCTGCTTGCATAGTTTTTTTCAACACTTACTTCTATTAGTTTTGAAAAGTCTTTTGAATCATATTTACCTGTAAACTCTCTACCTTCTACTATCTCTTCACTTTTCTTTAAAGTGTTTCTATAAGAAAGATTGATAGCTCTATTTTTAAGCTCACTTTGTTCAGCTTTTAGCTCTTTATTTGCATTTGTTTGTGAGTGTTGTGTAAAGTCCATATCATTTACTTTTACAATACGAGCTCTTATCATTGGTGCAATATTTTCTAGTTTTGCACCCATACTATTTACTTGCTCTTTGATATCTTTAAGCTGTTCTTCTTTTGCATCAACTACAAAAAATCTAGGTCTATCATCAATACTTTGTGTTAAAGCAGCTGATAGAGATGAACCTATTTGAGGAATAAGACTAAAGAATGTTGTACATAAAAGTATTGCTGTAAACAGTGTAAGGGATGTTCTTCTTTGTCTAACAATATTTTTTAAAGCTAAAGATATAGATAAACTCTCTAAATGACCTACAAAATCAAACTTCTTTAAAATTATAGAACCAAGGGCAAAAAATAAACCAATTATTACAAGCATAGCACTTGCAAAATAAAGACCTACAAATTTATTTGGTGTTACAAAATGAGATATCACTAATAAAAGAATAATAAAAGGAATAAATCCTAAAACCACTTTATAAAATGGCCTCTTTGTTCTTTGAAGCAGTGGCAAAATCAAAGGAAGTCCAATACTTAAACTAAGAAGCAGTAAAACTAAAGCAGACTTTAAAAAGAAAGTAAAATCTAAGCTTAGGTCAAATTTAAAATCTATAAGCTTTTCAATTATTGGAGCTAAAAATGAAGCTGATACTGTCATAAGTGAAAACACTAGCACAGATGCAATAAAAACTAATACAAACAGATGTAAAAGGTATGTAAGACTTAAACTCTTTTTATTCAAGCCTAAATCACTTAAAACTGTAATATCTTTTTGATGCTTTTTTAAAAATCCAGAATACAAATATATGAGTCCCACCAATCCTAAGAAGAATGAAATAAGTGAAACCAATGATAAAAAGTTTGTAACAAAGTTTAAAACACGCAATAATCTATCTCTTCCATCATTTGGAGAAAGTGCTCTTAAATCTTGATCTATACTCTTTTCTAACTTATTTTCAATCTCTTCTAATTTATCGTTTTCAAAATTTTCTTTAAAAAGATAATTTAGTTTATATCTAGCAGTTGAACCAAACTGTAAAAGTTCTGTTTTATCTAAACCCTGCTTACTTATATAAATTTTTGGCATAAACCCACTAAAGCTTATAGCTTTTAAACTATCTTCTTCAATAACTTTTTTTATAATAAAATTAGCTTTCCCAATTTTTAGTGAGTCTTGTAACTTTAAATTAAGAAGGTCTAAAACTTCTTGATAAACCCAAACTTCATTTGAAGAAGGTATTGCCTCACCTTTTGGATAAATAGATTTATCTTTGAAAACTAAGCCACCATAATATGGAAAACCTTCATTTAATTTTACAACTTCCATAAGCCTAGCTCTTTTTTCACTAGATATCATACTAATAGTTGAAATACCTTGGGCAAAACTTTTTATTTCAGGTAGTTTATTTTTTATATCTGATATTTGCTCTTTATTTATAGGAAATCTAGAGGATACAACAAGGTCAGCACCTAGTAAAATCTTTGCTTTTGTATCAAGTGAACTTTCCATACTTCCTTTAAAAAATTGTAAGTAAGAAAGAGAAGCAATAGCTAAACAAAAGTTGAATATAAATATTAGAGAGAAAGATTTGGAACGTGCGAGTGCTTTATAAACTAGTTCTAATACTAACATTTAGTTAATTTTCCTGCTATTAGTTCATAAGTTTCTTCACATCTAGTTGCAACTTCTTTTGAGTGAGTTACTAAAACCAAAGTAGTATTATTTTGTTTTATTAACTCAAAAAGTTTATCCATAACAGCAATTCCAGTCTCTTCATCTAAATTTCCACTTGGTTCATCTGCTAATATGATTTTAGGATTATGAATAAGTGCTCGCGCAATTGCAACACGTTGCTTCTCACCTCCACTTAACTGAGATGGTAAATGATCCAATCTATGAGATAGTCCTACACTTTCTAAAAGCTCAATTGCTTTTTCTTTAGGATTTGCAATATTACAAACTTTTGCTGGAAGCATCACATTTTCTAAAGCATTTAAATAAGAAACTAAATGGAAATTTTGAAAAACAAAACCAATATTTGTAGCTCTAAAATCATTTAATTCGCTCTCTTGTAAATCATTATAAGAAACAGAGTTTAAAATAATATCGCCCTCATCTACTTTTATTATTCCAGAAATTAGTGAAAGTAGTGTTGATTTACCACTTCCTGATTTTCCCATGATAGCAACTCTTTCTCCCTCTTTTAAATGAAAATTTAGATTTTCAAATATTTCGATTTTTTGTGAGCCTTGTACATAGGCCTTTTTTAGTGATTTTAATTCTAACATTATAATTTTTCCTTTAAAAATTCAAAAACTTCTTTTGCAATAACTTTATGTCCATCAACATTTGGATGAATTCCATCTCTTTGGTTTAACTCTTTTACTCCTGCAACACCTTGTAATAAAAAAGGCATAGATTCTAAGTTATATTTAACTTTTACATCTTCATACATCTTTTTAAATTGTTGTGAGTATTGGGGTCCATAATTAGGTGGAATTAACATTCCTGCTAATAAAACTTTTGCATTTGATTCTTGTGCGTATTGAATAATCTCTTCTAAGTTCTTTTGACTTGATTCAAGATTTAGACCTCTTAATCCATCATTTGCACCAAGCGCAATAAAAACAATATATGGTTTCTTTTTTAAATACCATTTAAGACGTGAAAGTCCATCACTAGTAGTTGAACCACTTACCCCTCCATTTATTACTGTGATCTCTTTTTTAAGTTCACTTTTTATTAAAGTCTCCACTAATTTTGGGAATGCCTCATCTTTATTTACTCCTAATCCTTCTGTTAAAGAATCACCTAAAAAAAGAATATTATTTGCGTTTGCGCTTAGTATTTGTATGTTTATTAAAAACAGTATTAGTATAATTTTTTTCATGCGCAATTCTATCTAAAATGATAATATTTGTCCACAGTAATTATGTTTAATTAATACCACCATTTTATTCAGTTATACTCGCAAAAAAACATAAAGTTGAACATGAAAATATTATCAAAAAATTCTTCATTAGAAGATTCATTAGAAAAAATGACACAAACCTTAAAAAGTGTTGGCTCAGAAGTTACTTTTGCAAAAACAAAACATCCTTTAAAAAACTGTTTTTCAGTAAATCTAAGCTCAAATGACGCACCTAAACATCTATATTCAAATGGAAAAGGTACTTGTGTAGAAGCAAGCACTGTTAGTGCACTTGGTGAATATATCGAAAGATTACAAACAAATAATTTCTTTATAGAATTTTACATTCCAAATAGAGAGGCTTATCCTGATGAGAAAGTATTTTCATTTGATGAAGAGTATTTAGACAAAGATTTAGCTACGTTTTACAATAAAGACAATGCTTTTGAAGCAAAAGATTTTATTGATTATCATAGTAATTACTTTGATAAGATTGTATCTTTACCTTTTATAAATTTGAGTACAAACAAAAAAGCATATTTACCAGTGAATTTAACACATAATCTTTATGTGAGTAATGGACTTGCAACTGGAAATACTCCAAAAGAAGCTCAAGTACAATCTTTAAGTGAGATTTTTGAAAGATATGTAAAAATTGCTATTATTAAAGAAGGATATTCACTTCCTACTTTTCCTAAAGAAGCTTTAGAAAACTTTACAAAACTAAATGAAGATATAAAGGCCTTAGAAGACTTAGGTTATATTATTGAAGTATTAGATTGTTCTTTTGAAGGTAAGTTTCCCGTAACTGCAATCTCTTTAATCAATCCAAAAACATCTACATTATTTGTATCATTTGGTGCTCACCCTATTTTAGAAGTTTCATTACAAAGAACAATGACTGAACTTATGCAAGGTAGAGATTTAGGTGATTTAGATGGTTTTGAAAAGCCAACTTTTGATAAAGAATTAATCCAAACAAATTCAAATATTGAATCTCACTTTATTGACTCAAATGGAAAAATCGGTTTTGAGTTTTTATCTGCTAAAAAAACATTTGAATACACTCCTTGGGTTTATAATGGAGTAAATACTGATGAAGAGTATGATTATCTAATCAATATTACTAAAGAGATGAAAAAAGATGTTTATATAAGAGAGTATGATTATTTAGGATTCTATTCTTGTCAAATTATAGTGCCTAGTATTTCAGAAGTATATCCTTTAGAAGATATGATTTATAACAATACAAATGCCGGTAAGATGATTAGAGATATGGTTTTAAATTTTAAAGAGCATGATCCCGAAGAAATTTTAAAAGAAATAGAAGCTTTTGATAATAATCTAAATATTGAAAAATATATTGGTGTGATTTTCAAAGAGAACTTTACTATTTGTGATTTTAAAGCACAATTACATCTAATGCTTGGAAACTACGAAGAAGCGATAGAATACTTTGAAATGTCAAACCAACCTTTAGCTTTTGCTTTAGCACAATTAACAAGAATGTATATAGATGAAATTTCTTGGGAAGATTATGAAGCTGCTTTAAATAATGTATTTACAAAAGAAAAAGTAGATTTAGCAACTCAGATATTTAATGGTGATGCTTATTTTACAAATGTAACTTATCATCAGGATTATTTAAATATTCTTGATTTATATGATAGATTGGCGATTAAAAAATCATAATGATTTTTTAATCCGTTTTACTATAAAACACTTGGAAAAGTAATGAATATACTAAAAAATTTATTTACCGATTTAGAAAACTTATTAAACTTATTAAATAACTTTGATTACAGTAAGTTACTATTATGGGCAATAACATTGTCAATAATTTATGTAATTCATATTATTCTAATAAATAGACACTATAAAACAAAAATAAATAAAACAAAAATCGAACTAAAAAAAATAAATTTAGAAGCAACTCTAAATAATAAAAGGCAATATCTATTAAAAATATATTTAATAGTATTTTCATTTATCTCTTTTTTTATTATTTCAAAAAACAACTTAACTGTTATTGTTCCAGTATTATCAGCTCTAATATTGATATCACTTTTTTCTATGAAAGAACAGCTAAATAATATATTTTTAGGCCTAGCCTATAAATCATCTGTTTTAACAACAATTTATGAAGGAATGGAGTTTTATTTTAAAGAAAGACCAAATGAAATTTGTAAAATAACAAAAGTTAATTTATTTAAAACAATTTATAAAAATGAAATGACAGGTCAATTACTTTCACTTGAAAATAGAGTACTAAATGAGATAGAAATTATACATAAAGCAGTTAAAGATTTAGACTATTTAGAATTTAAATATACTGTTAAAAATGATTATCCACTAGAAGAATATTTAGAAGAAACAAAAGAAAAATTAAACTCATTAGTAGAAAAAGTAGATGTAGACTTTAATACCCTAAGAGAGACAATTCTTTCTTTAAAATCAAAATACAATACAACACCGTTTTTAAAACCTTTTTATACAATAGATTTAGAGTTTGATATAAAAGAAGATGTAATAATAAAAATAAAAGTGACTACGTATAAGTATGATTATAATAACTACTTAGATGATCTACTAAGATTTAGACCAAAAGCAATAAAGCAAATAGTTTAAAAACTCATTTTTTATTCCATAACCCCTTAAGCTTTTAGGACTTTGCAGTTTTTACTTTTTGAACACTATGCCAGCATTTTCTAAAAAATTAAAGAGATGCCTATCTATTGCACTTGTATTATTATGTCCTGAGAGAATTTTAAAATAATCTGCTGTTTTATTTCCTATCCCATCTTGTTTTCTAAACTCACTAATATTGTCTTTTGATAGCAACCATTTATTTAAATCTTTTTGAGTCTCAATATTTTTACTTAGAAAAAATGAAATTAGCCCTAAGATACGTTTTGTTTTTGCACTGTCTTTTTTCCATTTAATTAATTCTGATATTGGTATCTTTTTTGTTAAACTTGCAAAATCTGATGTAGTTATTACAGCTGGATACTTGTTTAAATATTCTATTACTCTTGGTTTTACAACAGTTCTGTAGTTCATTCCTGCTTGAAGAATACCATCAATAATTGTTGCTCCCATATTATTATAATTACCATCAATCTCAGTAACTGTTTCAAAACTCTTCAAGTTTTCAATATATTCTTTTAATTTTCTAGCCTTTTCTTGTGTTGTTAAATTACTAAGATTAACGTCAATATTTTCATTAATAATTTCAAATATTTCGATAGCACCATTTGGCAGGGATTTAATATAACTTTCTAAATTATTGAAATAATTATCATCGAGACTCAATATTACTTTCATACTTACTCCAAAATTATATTTATAATAATTATACCTATAATAGTTTAAATAAAATGACTAAAACATCTTCGATACTGATCTATCAACAAAAAACAGGATACAAAGAATAAAGGACAAATTGTTATAAAAATATTTATAAATTGTTCAGTAACCTGCAGGTTTTGAACTTTTTCTAAGTTTCAAACTAAATTGTTGAACTGTGATATTATTTTAATAACTATTGGCTACTGATACAAAATCCTGAATGTTTTCTAATTACTTAGCATTTCTTGCTCAAGAGTAATTTTATTATTTTTAATAAAATCTATTAACTCTTGTAAATTAGTATCATCTTTTGATTCTATATTTTCAAATCTTATTTGCTTTGAATAAACTTTTTTATAATCTTTTTCTTTAATAAGTGTATAAATATTTTCAGGAATTAAAAAAGAGTGTTTTTTGCATATTTTTAATCTTGGAAGAATAGTGTTTAAATAGATATTAATACCAGCTAAATCAAAATCTCCAAAGTGTATATACTCTCCTTTAAAAGATTCAAGCCATGTGTATTGATAGTTTGTTTTATACTCACTAATTGATAAAAACAGATATTTTTTATTTTCATCAAATAGATGCTTATACTTTCTAATTTTCCAGACTACTTGAGGATTTTCTACTCCTACTACAACTACATCATCAGCTAATTCTAACTTTGAAGAATAGTGTAAAAATAAACCAGATCCAGGCATCGTTGGATAAAGATATTCTATTTTATTATTGAAAGTAACTTCTAACTTATCTAATACAGCTATCATCAAGCCATTAAAACTTTTTGATTCGACTCTTTTTGTATCAGAATAATCATTTGCTACTTCATCACGACTTTTAGGTTTTTCTTCTTGGTTTATAAAGTACTCAATATCTTCTAAAGAATTGATATTATATCCATTTGATTTAATCACTCCATAAAGAGCTTTTTCATCATTTAAATGTACTTGGGTAGGTCTACTTCCATTAAGATATACACTATTACAAGACAAAAGTGCATCTAAGAGTTTTTTGTTTTTAAAAGAACTCTTAGCTATATACTTATCTTCAAATAATGTTTTTATAACTATGAAATTATTCTTAGTTATATTAATTGCCATTATAAATCATCTCTTACCAGTCATCCATTGCATTTTTAGCATCAATCAAGTTTAGTTCAACATGATTTGAGCTCTCTCTTGTACCCATATATATTCGAGGATATGCTTCAATTATATCATCATCATTTGCAGCTGTTCCATTTATAAATACAAACTCTAAGTGTTTTGCGTATTTCATTAACTCAGTAAAATAATCTGCTGAGATTTGACCAATTTCATCAATAATACAGTGATATGTTATATCTTCACTATTTATAAACTTGTTTGCAACCATACGAAGTAAAGTGATATATATAATAGCTTTTATCATAATAGATGTACCATTACTTCCTACACTATCAAGTGTAGCTATTCCTTTTGTAACTTGGGCATTTTCACTAACATCAAAAGTTAGAGTACTAATATCAGCTACTGTGATACTTTTTTTGAAGGTTTTATCAAGTACTATTTTTAAATCTTGCGCTATTTTTACTAGTTCATTTTTTAATTCATCTGCTCTTTGACTTTTTTCATATCCAATAAGCATATTTGCACTTAGCATATCACCAATACTTTCAATTTTACTTACAACTTCATCTTTTCCTGTATCTTTAAAATTTAGTCTAATAGAATCAATTACAGCGATATTTTCAATACCTTTTTTAATAGTAAGATTTATTTTATTTACATCTTTTACAATACTATTAAAAGTACCTTTGATATGAGAGATTCTACTTACAGCGTCGTTAATAGCTTCTATTAACCTATGAAGTTGAAGACTTGTTCCTTCAATATCAAACTTTGTTTTTATAAAATCAACGTAAGACTTGGCTATTAAAATATATTGTTCGATATTATCTTCAAAACTATTAATATCAAATTTCGTTTTCAATTGCATCATATTATCAGAAGGAATACCATCAATTACTTTTCCAGTTTCTAATATGATAGTTTTTTCTTTATCACTTTCTTGAGATAATAAAACTTTAAATCTTTCTAATATATTGATATTTTTTTTACTTTTAAGTAGTAAAACAATCTCATCATCACTATAAGCTTCATATATTTTATCAAGTTTTAGTTCTGATATTTCTAGTTCAAAGTTTTTAAAAGATTCATTATAACTTTTCCAAATATCAATTTCTTTTTCAATTTCTTTTAAATTATCAGCAAGAAGAGTAAGCTCTTTTTCAAAGTAATCTCTATCTTTATCTCTTTGGCTAATCATTTGATTATATTGCTCATTTAAATAAGGAACTTTATTATAGTTTGGCTCTACTTCATCTTTATATCTTATAACTAAAGCTCTGTTGTTATTAATATCTTTAATAGATTTTTCTAAGAGTTTAATGGTTTTTTGATAAGACTCAAGCTCATCTGTATCAATATTTTCATTTTTCTTAATTTGAGTATATATGTTATGAATCTCTTTATTTGAAGCATCTATAAGCTCTACATATTTTTTATTTATACTTTTAATACTTTGTGTACATATATTTAATTCGCTAGATAATTCTCTTTCATCTTCTTCATATTTTTTATTAACTTTAAAAATAAAATTGCTCTTATTTTCTTTTATATTTGATATATACTCTTTTAGTGCTTGTAGCTGTTCTTTATCTTTTTTAAGATTTTCTTTTTTATCAAGTATAGTTTTATCAAGTTCATCTTTTAATCTTAGAATTTCATCTTCTAGTCTTTTTGATTCGTTTCTAATTTTTATCTCATAATCTTTTACTTTTGGACTTAACTCATAAGCAGCTCTTGTTTTTTCTTTTATTGTTTTATCATATTTATTAGCAATCGTTTTTAAATTATCTTGAGAGTTTTTATATCTAATTTTATATCTTGATACTAATTCATCATATTGTTTTGTCAAAGATGCTTTACTATTTTCTAATGTTTCTATATCATATTTACTTGCAAGGGCTTCGATATTTCCATCGATTTTTAAGCCATAAAAAGTGTCATTGCTAGTTTCTAGTGAATACTTTAGGTTTCGCTCATCAAATAAAATATCATCGCTAGATAAGGCTAATATCTTTCTTTTATTAGGAACATCATTTTTATTTAAAAATCCAAATAAATTGTTTTTATCAATATCTAGTTTTGCATTAACTTTTTCTAGTTTAGCACTAAGCTCTGTTTTATTTTTAAGATATAGACTAACTTCATTTTCAATTTTTATATTAGCTTCTTTTAAATTCTCATCTTTTTGTTTTTGAAGACTTTCTTTTTCACTATTTAAAACTACAACTTGAGATTCAATCGAATTTTTTAAACTATCTAATCTTTGAATTTCTTCTTTGATTTTTTTTGTGTTATTGTTTTCAAGGATTTGTTTTGGCAGATAAGAAAGTGCTGTTTCATCTTGAGATATTTTTTTATCTAGTTTTGTATATTCAAGATTTTTATCTTCAAGTTCTTTATCAAAAGAGCTTACACCTGCTTGTATTTCAAGCTCTTTATTTTTTGATAGATTTAATAGTTTATTGTTTAAATCATCTTTTTTACTATCAAGTTCTTGTTTTTCTACATCTTTCTTCTCATTTATAAGTGCAGTAGCTTTTTGTTTTTGAGTCTTTTCTTCTGCTTCAAGCTCTTCGATACTACTTGATATTGCACTTACTTTGATATTTAGTTCATTAAGACTTTTTTCATATTCATTTTGTCTATTTTGCTCTTTTATTAAACCTTCTATTCTATATTTTTGATGGAAACTATTGTAGTTTTTTTCATTTGTTTTAATCTCTATACTTAAATCTGAGATTTGAGAGTTATAGTTGTTTAGTTTAATCTTCCATTCATTTGAAAAGCTACTTTTTTTATCGCTTTTTATTTTTTGCTGTGCTAATAAATCAAGATTATTACTGCTTAGTACTTCTTTTATTCTATCTTTGTTATAAGCTATTGTTTCAAGTTCAAAAGTAGTTTTATCTATCTCATCACATAAAGCTTTATAAGAAATAATTGTATCATCAAGTTTTAATATTCTCTCTCTTCTATCTTCAATTAACTCAAAATGAGCAACGTTTTTTAAAGCATCAGCTAATTTATTTTTAAAATCTAAAATATCTAAAGAATACTCTTTCTCACCAATTAGTGAAATAAGCATATCTTTGATGCCTTTATCTCTAACTGATGAATTTGAATAAATATTAAAAAGATATTTTCCAAAAATATGTGCTGATTCTTCACTATCATAAAAAGAAAAATCAATATCTGGTTTATCTTTATTTGGAAGCATTCTATAGCTTTTTTTACACATCATTTTTCTAAAAGTTGTTACTGTTTCACTTTTATAATAAGTTAAAAAGTTTTTAGAACAGTTTGCTAAAATCTCTTTTAAACTTAAACATCTTTTATCTTCATCTAAATATAAAGAACTAATATCTTCTTGGAAATTATGTATATTTATAAAGGTATGTTTTACTTTACCCTCATCTTTACTTAATATTAAAGCATTTCTTCCAATACTATTTTCATATATATAAATAAGATGAGAATACATACCATCTAAATGCCAATCATAGAAACTAAGTTCCTTATCAACCGGTCTAGTTTTAGATTTATCCATAGTATAAAAATAACATATAGCACTCATAACAGTAGTTTTCCCAACTCCTGAACTTCCAAGTAAAAGTGTAAAGTCATCAAGTAATACTCTTTCATTTGGGAAGTGCCCACTATTTATAAATCTTATCTCTTTTAATCCAAGTTTATTAGAGTTCATATTCGATTTCCTCTATCATATCTTCTATAAATTTAAACGATCGAAGAATTAAAAATTCCTCTTCTTTATTCCCAATACTTTGTGCAAAACCATCATTTTTTAATCTTAAAATTATAGAATCAATAGCTTCTCTATTAGTTGAACGTTTCTTTAAAAAGTTCATTTTATCAACCATTGTTTTTAACTCAATATCACCATTAAGTCTGCTTTCAATATCACTAGCACTATAAGGCCCACCATTTGATGAGCTTATATTTGTATTAAGTAGTTTTAAAAATCTATAAATATCTATATAATCGATATAAGAGTTTACATAAGATTTTGGAATAGTCTCATAACCTTCAATAATAAAGTAAAAATAACCCTTGTCAGATTCTAAAGAATAGCCAAGAATACTAAAATAAGTTTTTACTTCTTGTTTATATTGATATATAAAATTATAGGCATCTTTGATTTTGTAATCTGCACTATTTTCATTTATAAATTTACCATTTACCCTACACTCTTCAATCACTTGAAAGATTTCTTTATACTCTTCTAATTGCGATAAATCCAACTTATCCCCTCTTTGTAATATATGGCAAATTGATGCCTTTATGTTCTATTGTTATATCTTTTTCTATTTTTAAAAACTTATTGTACTGCAGTGTTGTTCTAATAAAAATTGATAAAAACTGTTTCTTGTTTAACTCTTTTTCTTTTAAAAATGAAGCTAAATCTTTATCTTGTTTAATAAAATTATAATAGACTTTTTTAGTTCCTAAAATCATTCTTTGTTTTGGTACTTTATTTTGATCAAGTTTTATAGCATCAGGTCTTTTCTCTTCAACTTTTATTTCAGAACTAGGTGTGATTTTATTTTCTTTTGCAAGTTCTACTATTGCTGTTATTAAATCATAATCATTTACATATTGAGATTTTACTTTTACTGATGGTGCTATATTTTTTAATCTACTTAATACAGAGTCAATATTGCTTTTTTCAAACAACTCTCCATGGGCTTTTAGTTTATATAAGTGATTTAACTTTTCAATTTTTTTAGCTTCTTTTTCTATATGAATAAGATATTTTGAAAGTTCATTTAGTGTTTTACTTATATTTTCTCTAACATCATGAATATGATGTGCTAAGGAATTAATATGATAAGAAATAGATTCATTTGCAAGTTCATCTATAAAATATGATTTATATTCTATAAGAAATTTATCTGTATTTGTAACAGCTTCAGACAAGGCTGTTAAATCAGCTTTACAATCATATAAGTTTGCTTTTTTAACTTCAAAGTTTACTTCAGCTTTAAACTTCATCTCTTTTTCATTAAGTGATTCTATTGCTCTATAAATAATCTTTTTAATATTTCTAAAAGAAGAGTTTATTCTTTTTATTTCACTTGAATAATCATTGAAATCTTTTCTTTTAATATTAATATCTCTGATTAGTTTTTTGATAATCTTTTGCTTATCTTCAATATCTTTTATATTTACATCTGTATAAGTTTGTAAATGAGCGTTGTAATCGTCACTTAATAATAAAGAATAAGAATAATCATCATAATCAAATACATTAAAATCAATTAACTTTTCAATTGCAGGTGATAAGTCTTTATTTTTATTAGAACTAGTAGAAGAATAATATGGCATATTTTCAATATATTCGATGCTCCCTTTAAAGTGAGCTTCGATTATTGCTTCTTTTGCTTCATTTTGTACTTTTATAAACTCTTTTGGATTAATATTAGTTGTCATTTATACTCGCCATTTTATTTTTAAGATGAACAGCTAACATGAGATACTCCGCCAAGCTCAAAAAACTCTAAGGGTTTTAAACTATAGTATTTATTTTCCACTTCTTTAGACTGAATAGAATATGGATTAGTCATAACTTCTTGAAGCTCTTTTATTAGAGCATAATCACCTTCACTTGCTTGATTATAAGCAGGAACTAAAAACCACTCTCTTAAAGTGTATTTTGGATTTATAAGTTTCATTTGTGTACTTAATTCATCTGTATTATTATCATTGATAAGCAATTTCCATCTTTCAAGCCACTGTATCCAACACTTATCAATACTCTCATCATGATTAGAATCATAGAAACTTTTTTTAAGTGCTGTAATTTCAGTTGGAATAGCAGAAAGTTCTTGGAAGAAAATTGTATAATCAGCAGAACTTTTAACCATTAAAGATACAAGTTCGTTAAACAATTCTTCATCAAAAGTATCAAGTCCAAGTTTTGAAGCCCACATTTTTTGCATTTCTTCTTGCATTACTTTTGAAAAATCATCTCTGATTTTATCTAACTCTTCTAGATGCTTTTTACTTGAAGATATTAATACTCTTAATGCAGAGTAAAATACATGAAAGTTTTGTTCTGCAGCTAAGGGTTGATTTAAAAATGAGAAGTGCTCTCCACTACTGCTCCAAGGCTGATAATAAGGGTCAAACAACTCTATAAATCCAAAAGGTCCATAATCAAGTGTAAAACCACCTGCTGCACAGTTATCACTGTTAAAATTACCTTGACAATATCCAACTCTAATCCAGTTTGATATAAGTTTTGTAAGTCTTTTTCTAAACTCTACTGCTAATAAAACTACTTTGTCTTCAAGAGATAAGTTTTTATCAATCACATCAATTTCATTACTGTATTCACGTTCAATCAAGTGCAATACAATCTGTTCAAGCTCTTCCATAGCTTTTGGATGTTCATTTTTCCTAGCACGTCTTGCAAAAAGCTCAACTTGACCAACTCTAATAAACGATGGTGCAACACGAGTAGTAATTGCAACATTTTCACTTATCATCATATCTGGATCTTTAGAGTATGAACCTTCTGAAAACCAAGGTCTATCAACTGTTTCACTTTTAGAAGTGTATAAACTCAAAGACCTAGATGTGGCAACTCCAAGTGCGTGCATATACTCTTGAGCTAAAAACTCACGAACACTTGAACGTAAAACTGCTCTTCCATCAGCTCCTCTACAATATGGAGTTCGACCACCACCTTTTAATTGCATTTCCCAACGCTTGTCATTTATAACAGCTTCCAAAACTGAAATTGCTCTTCCATCGCCATATCCATTTCCAGTTTGAAAAGGACATTGCTGATAGTATTCATTACCATATATAGAAAGAGCATAACCACAAGCCCAACCAACTCTACTCAAAGGTTCTGGGACTTGTGAAATATCACCTGAGAACATTTTAATAAAATCAGCAGAGTGTGCTAAGCTATCATCAAAGCCTAATTCATCGAATAAACTTTTACTGTGAGCAATATATTCTGGATTTTTGATTGGTGTTGGATTTACAGGAACATAATGACCTGAGAAAACTTGTCTTGGCCAATGATCAGCGCCGTTTATTTTTGCTTCAGGGTCAGCATTTAGTGTATTCATTAGTGAATAATCTGCAAATTTTGCTAAATCCTCTAGGGATTTTATAGGTTTTTGGTTTTGTTTTATTTCTTTCATATATTTACCTTTATACCGTCCAATAAATAAGATTCATATTTGCATTATCAGAATGATAATCTTCTCTAATAACTTCAAATTTTGTATCCATTAGCTTTAAATTTTTAATCTGACGTATTGAGAACTGTCTCCAAACAGAATTTGCAGACTCATCGCTTCCACCTTCTATTTGAAAGGCACTTAATGTATCTTTTCCTGATGAACTTTCACCAAATGTATATGGTTCTACTAATCGAATTTTATTTTTATATTCAAAACTTAATAATTGTCTATTTTCAATTGCTGTTTTAATTATACCTTCCATATTTTGCCTTTAATTTTATATTTTTTTAGATGAGAGTTATTTTTATATCATCATAAGATATTTTTTCATCTAGTTTAGTAAATATTGGTTTTAATTTAATCTTTCCATCTTCTGAAAAATCTTCTTCTTTATTTGTTTTTTTGATTTCTTGAACTGCTGCTTTTACTAGATTGATAGTACTTAAACTTGGCATATATTTTGATATATCAAGGTTTGGTTCATCTACTTTTATTAAACTTAAATGATTCATAATAGTTGATACAGAATAACCTGCATTTTTTGCTAAATCTTGTAAAGTTTCTGAATTTTCTATTTGATTCTTTGTTTTTATATGATTTGCTACTTTTGCTTCTATTTTAGGCTCACTGTCTAATACTACTTTCTCTTTTGCTATTTCTTTTTCATCAATAGTTCCACCAAGTCTTTGGATGTATGATAACTGAATAGCATTTAGTTGATTTTCTTCAAAAGCTTCTATTTTATTGGCTGCTTTTTTTGAAGCTTGTTTGATTCTTGGGTCAATACTTAAAATCAAAGGATCTACACTTAAGGCATTGTCATTAAAGCCCATTAATTTTAAGCCTTCAATATTTTTTATTCTTGAAAGGGCTACGTAACCTTGCCCTACTTCAAAGGTCTTTGATAAATCAATTTGTGCAGCATCAAGTGTCATACCTTGTGATTTATGAATAGTAATAGCCCAAGCAAGTTTTAGAGGTATTTGAGATATTTTTGCTTGTATTTTTCCTGAATCGTTTTCAATTTTCCAATCTTCATATTCTACTTTTACGATATAACCATTTGAAAGTTTTACAATTGGAAGTTTTTGTTCATCTTTAGAAAAATCTATTACAACTCCTGTAGTACCATTTATATAATACTTTTCAGGATTATTTTTGATAAACATAACAACTGCATCTTTTTTTAGTGTAAGTTCTTCTTGGACTAGTGCTGATTTAAATAGTTTTTCTATATTGCTTTTTGCACCTTCACTTGTGTATTTAAAAACTTCTGCACTATCATCAATACTTCTTAATTCATCGTTGTTTATTCTATCCACATCCATATTATGAGTATAAAGTTTTGTAGGTGTAAAATCTATATCTAAATCTTTTTGTAATCTTGCATTTAAGATATCATGACTTTTTTGCGATACATTGCCACTTCTAATCTCATCTAAAACAAAAATAAGTTGATTATCATCTTGTCTAAACTTTTTTTCTAAATAACAAGTTTGTAAATCCAAATCTTTCCATGAAGGACTTTGCCATGCAAATCTTTTTCCATCAGTATTTCTTGATATTGGAGGTAATTGGAAGAAGTCACCTGAAAGTATCACTTGAATACCAGCAAATGGCTCATCACTTTGTTTAAAAGCTCGTAATATTTTGTCAATTGAGGAAAATACATTTGGCGAAACCATAGAAATCTCATCTATAATTAAAATCTTTAGTTTTTTAAATCTTGTTTGAAGATATTTTTTATCTAATAAATTTGAAATAAAATCTTCATCAATACTATCCCTTATACCTAAGCTAAAGTAAGAATGAATAGTTTGACCATTTAAATGTGAAGCAGCAATTCCAGTAGGTGCAACAATAGTAGGAATTATTTTCCTAGATTTTAAATATAAAACAAAATCATTTAAGATATGAGTTTTACCTGTACCTGCTGATCCTGTTAAAAAAACATTTTGACCAGTTTTTAGTATTTTAAGAGCTGTTTGTTGCATTGTTTACCTAATAATTTTGATTTTGGATTATAGCGTATATAAACAATGAAAATATTTAGGAATATACTACTTTACAAAAAAGATTTTAAATCTTTCATCTGAAATATCAAACTATAAATTTGAGTCATCGTAATAAAACTTTTTTATGATAAAATCTTTTTAATTTTACGCTTAAGGATATAAATGAAAGCATATAAAAAGCTTGTTGAAAAATATGAGAGAATACATCACTTATCACATATGCAATCTATTGTTTACTGGGATCAACAAAGTATGATGCCTAGTGGTTCAAGCGATGCTAGAGCAAAAGCAATGGCAGAGTTTGGTGTGATTATTCATGAAGCCTCAGTAGATAAAGAAATAGCTCTTCTTTTAGATGATGCAATGGGCGAGAACTTAAATACGGTACAAAAAGCTTCATTATATGAAATGAAAAGAACATACACAAACAATACCCTTCTTCCAAGTGCTCTTGTAAAAGCACAAAGTTTAGCTCACTCAAAATGTAATCAGATATGGATGGAACAAAGAAAAAACAATAATTGGAAAGGTTTTGAACCAAGTTTAAAAGAAGTGATAAAACTAGCGAAAGAAGAAGCTAGTATTAGATCAGAAATAAACGGTCTAAGTGCTTATGATTCTCTTTTAGATTTATATGAACCAGGAATGAAAAGTAAAACATTAGATAGTATTTTTGCAGATGTAAAAACTTGGTTACCAGAGCTTATTCAAAATATCCAAGAGAAACAAAAGTCACAAACTTACATAAAACCCCAAGGAATTTTTGACATAAAATCTCAAAAAGAACTTGGCGTAAAAGTAATGAATCATCTAGGTTTTGATTTTAATAAAGGTCGTATTGATATTTCAGCTCATCCTTTTTGTGGTGGAGTTCCTGAAGATGTAAGATTAACAACTAGATATGATGAAAAAGATTTTGTGCAATCACTTATGGGAACAATCCATGAAACAGGACATGCTTGTTATGAGCAAGGATTAGCAAAAGATTCTCAAGATTTATCAGCTCTACCAGTTGGACAAGCTCGTTCTATGGGAATACATGAGAGTCAAAGCTTGTTTTTTGAAATGCAAATGGGAAGAAGTCCTGAATTTTTAAAATCTATTCATCCTTTTATCATAGAATCTTTTGGAAAAAAAGAAGCACTAGAACTTGAAAATTTAATAAAAATTTATTCAAGAGTTGAGCCTTCTTTAATTCGTGTTGATGCAGATGAAGTAACTTATGCTTCGCATGTTATTTTAAGATATGAAATCGAGCGTGCTTTGATGAATGCAGATATAGAAAGCTCTGATATTCCAGATATGTGGAATGAGAAAATGCAAGAAGCCTTAGGATTAAATACAAAAGGAAACTATAAAGACGGTTGCATGCAAGATGTACATTGGAGTGAAGGAATATTTGGATATTTTCCATCATATACTCTAGGAGCTATGTACGCAGCTCAGCAGTTTAATACTGTAAAAAAAATCCATCCAAATATAAATGAGTCAATAGAGAAAGGCGATTTATCACAAATTAAATCTTGGCTAAAAGAAAATATCTGGAGTAATGCAAGTATTTATTCTACAGATGAGTTAATCACAAAAGCAACAGGAGAGATTTTAAACCCTAAGTACTTTAAATCTCATCTTGAAAATAGGTATTTATTATAGAAGTCTATCCTTTTGGAAACTTTAAACTAAATGATGTAAAATATCTTAATTATTATAAAGAAACTTAAAAAATAGAAGGAAAATTAAATGGAAAATTATAAAAAAGCATATATAGCAGGCGGTTGTTTTTGGGGTATGGAAGATTTGTTTAGAAATAGAAAAGGCATTATTGACACTGAAGTTGGTTACCAAGGTGGAGAAAATGATAATCCTATATATGAAAATCATCCTGGTCATGCAGAAGGTATTGAACTTACTTATGATCCCACGTTAACATCTTTTAAAGAAATACTTGACTATTTTTTTAGAATACACAACCCTACAACAATAGATAGACAAGGTAACGATAGAGGGTCAAGTTACCGTTCAACGATATTCATACAAAATGAAGAAGAACAAGAAATAGCTAAAGAGATTATAAAAGTTGTAAATGAATCAGGTAAATGGGAAGCACCAATTGTTACAACATTGGAAGCTTTTGATACATTTTGGCCTGCTGAAGCACATCATCAAGATTATTTAGTAAAAAATCCTGGTGGATATACGTGTCATTCAGAAAGATTTGGGTCGTTTATTTAATAAAATCAAACTTATATAATGGAAACTATGAAATATTATGTTTATGATGTAGAAACCTTTCCCAATATTTTCACTTGTGTTATTCAAAATACTCAAAGTAAAGAGTTAAGAGTATTTGAACTTAGCACAAGAGAAAATGACTTAACAAAGTTTTTAAAAACACTTGAATGGTTAAGTAAAAATGAAAAGGTATTAGTAGGTTATAATAACCTAAACTTTGATTATGCAGTACTACAGTTCATCTATAAGAATGCAAAGAACTATCCTATAAAAGAACTAGTTTATCAAATATTTCTTTTTGCAGATGAACTTATCAAAAACAATATCATTTATAAAGAAGATAAAAACACTTTAAAAATCAATCAACTTGACCTTATGAAAATCCATAACTTTGACTATAAAGCTACTAGAGTAAGTCTAAAAGTTTTAGAGGTAAATATGCGTATGGATTCTATTGAAGATTTGGATTTTAAAATAGGTGAAAACATAAAAACAGGCGAGTTTGATAATCTAATCAAGTACAATAAACACGATGTTGAAGCTACACTACTATTCTTTGAGCATTCAAAGGAAGCCATAGATTTTAGAGAAGAACTAGGTGCAAAATACAATGAAAATATGCTCAACTACAGTGATACAAAAATAGGTAAAAGATACTTTATAAGAAACCTAGAAGAAAAGCTTGGAAAAGATATATGCTATTTAAATGGTAAACCAAAACAAACTATAAGAAACTACTTGGATTTTGGCAAGATTATCTTTGATTATATTAGTTTTGAAACACCTGAATTTCAAAGTCTGCTTAAATATCTAAAAAAGCAGTATTCAAACTCTATGAATGAAGTCTTTTCAAATATCAGCAAAGATAATCTAGAAGAGCTAAGCTCTTTTTGTTCATTAAACTCTAAAAAAGAAGCCAACTCACTACACCTAAACTATAAAGGTTTTACTTTCTATCTAGGAACTGGTGGTTTACATGGAAGTGTAGAGAGTAAGTTCTATGATAAAAGTGATGAGTTTTTAATCATAGATATTGATGTAGCTAGTTACTATCCCTCAATAGTAATTCAAAATAATCTATATCCAGAACATCTTGGAATTGAGTTTGTTGATATATATAAAGAGATTCGGGATTTGAGATTTTCTTATAAAAAAGGTACTTCTCAAAACAAAATGTTAAAACTAGCTCTAAACTCAACATACGGGGATACAAACAATCAATTTAGTCCTTTTTATGACTATAAGATGACTTTAGATATTACTCTAAATGGACAGTTGATGTTGTGTATGCTTGCTGAAAAACTTATGCAAATAGAAACAGTAACTTTAATTCAAGCAAATACAGATGGTCTTACTTTTAAAATAGCTAAAAAAGATAAGTCAAAGTATGAAGATATATCAAATAAATGGCAAGATTTTACAGGATTGGAACTAGAAGAGATAATTTATGAAAAGCTTTGGATTAGAGATGTAAACAACTATATAGCGCTAAAAGAAAATGGCGAAGCTAAAAAAATAGGTGCATATAAATACAATCTTGCCTGGAATCAAAACCACTCTTCGTTAGTAGTTCAAAAAGCAGTAGAAGCATATCTGATAAAAGGTATCCAAATTGAAGAGTTTATACATAATCATAGAAATAAATATGACTTTTTACTAAATTTTAAAGCCACAAGAAATATAGACTTAGTCCTTGAAAAAGTATATTCATTACAAAAAACTTATATCCCAGTATCTAATACTATTAGATATTTTATAAGTAGAAATGGATTTCCTTTAAAAAAGATTCTTCCACCTCTAAATAAAGATGCGCAGCAAAGAGTAATAGGAATAAACGTAGGATATAAAGTAGAGCTTTGTAATAACATAGAAGACTTTTCTTATGAATTTTTAGACTTTGATTATTATGTAAAAGAGGCCTATAAACTGATAGAACCATTTAATCAGAAACTTGAATCGCTTTTTGATTTTTGATTTAAATAAGAAAACATTACAAATTGTCATTATTTTAAGGTATTAGAAAAATATTATATATAATCTTAAAGAAATAAAATATTCTTAGGAAATATAATGCAATTAATAATAGGATCACAAGTTAAACTTATAGATGGCGCTATTGAAAAAATCTTCCCTTATGGAGAAGTTTTAGGATTGCTAAGTAAATTTAAGAATATTTGCACTGATATCAAATGGAACGTAAATGTGCCCGCTAGAGATAAGTGTAAAATTATAGAAAATCAAGAAACAATTAATATTAAAGATTTTCATGCACGAGATTTTCAACAAGATTGTATTAATAAATTTACACGAACGACACTTACAGGTTTTATTTACGCTCCTACAGGCTCTGGAAAAACAAATATAGCTGCATATTTAATTGCCAAAAGAAATATAAGAACACTTTTTATTGTTCCTAAATATGATTTAGTAAAACAAACAAAAAAAAGATTTCAAGATATCTTAGATATAGATCCATCAATGATTGGTGAACTTAGTTCTGCTAAAAAAGAGTTTGGTGCACCTATTTTGATTACTACATGGCAATCATTAAATAAAGAAGCAACATTACAAAGAGTTAAAGAAGATAAATACTCCATGATTATTTGTGATGAGATGCATAAAGCTAGTGCCGATGTTTATTATGATGTTGTATCTAGTATACCTGCTATGTACAAACACGGTCTTACTGCAACACCCTATAGAAATAATATTAAAAATGAACAAAGACTTTACGATTTAGTTGGAAATGAGATTGCAAGTGTTGACATAATAGACTTATATAAAAATGGCTTTTTAGTACAACCAAATATAAGATTTAAAAATACAAATTATAAAATCAATATAGATCAAGAATATTTACGATCATTAGATTTTAATATAAAACTAGGAATGCTTAAAAAGAATATCGATAAATCAAAAAAGAGAAAAGAACTAATACTAAATGATATTAAAAGATCTCTAAAGTTAGAGAGAAATGAGTTTAAGGCTAATCAATCTGTAATTTTAGTAAATACTCTTGAATTGGGATTGACCTTAAAAGAGGAGTTATCAACTTCATTTAATGTATTGTATATTGATGCAAGTACAAAAGCAAAAGAAAGAAATGAAATATTTAGCGACTTAACAGAAAATAAAATCACTGATTATGTTTTAATAGGAACTTCAAAACTTCTAGGTGAAGGTACTGATATTCCCTCAATTAAAAATGTATTTTGCGCAAGTCCTGCTTACCCTCCTTTTGAAGATACAGCACGTTTACAACAAATTATAGGAAGAGCTATGCGACCATTTAAAAATAAAAACAGTGCAAATATAATTATATACAATGATGAAACAACAGGCTGGATAGATAAAAAGAAAAATGAAGTTTTAGATATTGTAATTAATAATGTTAAGCCTATTATATATTAATATTAATATTCCTTCTCTACCCTTCCACGTAACTTCTTTTGGGAACTTAGTTTCTTTTTAGAGTTCAATCGTCTGTTTACAGACCCTCTTGTTGGTTTTGTAGGTACTCTTCTTTTTTGTACTACATTCACACTTTTTATTAGCTCTACTAAACGTTCAAGTGCTTCGTCTCTGTTTTGTTCTTGGCTTCTGTGCTGTTGTGACTTTATAACGATAATACCATCTTTAGTAATACGTTTATCTTTGAGTTCTAATAACTTATCTTTATAAAACTCAGACAAAGAGGAAGCATCTATATCAAAACGCAAATGAATAGCAGCAGAAACCTTATTGACCTTTTGTCCACCAGAACCTTGTGCTCTAATAGCAGATATTTCTACTTCGTTTTCATCTAGTGTAATGCTGTTTGATATTTTTAATTTTGACATGTTATTTTTATATCCTACTATTTAGATTTATTAAAAATCGTTTTCCCGACGTCGGGAAAATGGTCTAGTTTATTATTCTTACTATAGATTAATTTATACTACTAGCTTTTAAGTTTATATCCAATGCCTTTAAAACTCTAAGAAC
The DNA here is from genome assembly GCA_947503785.1 of uncultured Campylobacterales bacterium. Lineage (GTDB taxonomy): Bacteria > Campylobacterota > Campylobacteria > Campylobacterales > Arcobacteraceae > Poseidonibacter. Next base: position 222,614 of record CANNFB010000003.1, read on the forward strand.
CGTATCAAATCTTGGTTTTGAACCTTTTCTAAATGTTTTATATAAACTTTCTCTTCCAAGACCTGTATCATTTGAAATTTTACTTATTCCTTTTGCTTTTGCAATATTTCCAATAGCTACAAAAAACTCATCCATGTCTCCATCTTCTAAAACTTGACTAAGGTATTCTGTTATGATTTCGTTATTGTCTAAGTATTGAGAGATATCAAAATCACTTAATTCATTTTTCATCTTTATATTCCTTTGCCAATATTTTTGCTTTTTTTATATCTATATTTTGAGATGATTTATCACCTCCGATTAAAAGTATCACGATTTTATCAGCATCTTTTATATAATAAACCCTATATCCAGGTCCACTTGAAATTCTTAGTTCATAGATATTTTCAGAGATTATATCTTTTAATTTTGTCAACCAAGTAGAAAAAAGTTTAGTTTGTTTTATTTTATACATTAATTGTATCCTATTAGATACATAGTTGTCAAACTATATTATCTATAACTTTTAATTTGATATATAAGTATATAAAAAATCTATAGAAACAATTAAAAGTATTACAATTTGTTATTTTTAATGTTTTCCAATATCTTCACCATTGCCAAAGTATCCAACTTACAATACTCAATAAGTGAGTTTCTCATTCTCAATTTTTCGCCCTCTTCCATCTTACTCATATTTGCAAAGGCATTCATGGCTTGGCTTCCATTTTGTACTCCATCTAATTCTTTGTATGCACGTGCTAACTCTGGTACTAGTGCTGGTAATACATACTTAATAGAATAGCTTCCATTCATAGATGGTGTTACGTAGTATTTCTTTTGAAAAGGTATCATTAGGTCTTTCATATTTTCATTTATACTTAAAAGATGCGTACTTAAATCAGGGAAAGATTCGGCTAGTTTTTTTATAACACCTTTTTCAAAACTCATGTTATAAGCTAATACAGTTACATCACTTGGTATATCTGCTACTAATCTTTTAGCAATCTGTTCTCTTGGATCAATACTATCAAGTGCTAAATACTCTTTATGCTCACAACTTCCATCTTCATGCTCAATATGAAGTGAATATTGAAATGGTATTTGTTGATATGGGCTAATACTTTTCCATTGTGGTATTGCTTGCTGAAATGTTTCAAAATCTAAGTGATAGATAGGATAAGTTAAAGTATCTATGAACTCTTTTATTTTTTCTTTATTTATAAAAGTTTCTTTTGAATTGAAAGTATTTACTGCTTGTTCTTGATTTGCAGTCATTGCAAAATCATTTGGAATGTCTTCAAGTTTTACAATTCCTTGATCAGTAAGCTGCTTTTGTTTTTTACTTCCTAAATTGAAGATATTAAAAATAGAATATTCAGGTATTTGTCTTTGAACTTTCCAACAGTAATCTTTGGCATCACATTCATAAGGCTTTTTACAATGACTTCCTATATCAATATTTGGTTCATTACTCACATCTTCTAATACTGTTTCAAACTCTTTTAAAATAGTAGGAATATTTATCTGTAACTCTACAACTTCATCTGTCACATCTGCAATAGTAAAAAGCTCATCTAATTCTAAAGTATCACTTCTTACATAGGAACTATTGATATGTACTACATTTGCCGACATAAGCGAAAAACCCAATTGTTTTAATACATAGTATTGAATAGAAGTATCATGTACATATATATCTTTTACTGATGATGAACTTTTCACTTCATAGATAGAAACTTCACCATCTTCATGTATTTCTAAGACATCTACTAAAACTAAAATACCATTGAAAGAAAAAGTAGCTTCATAGATATATTTGATACCATCATCTATATGTTTTTTAGTTTGAGCTATCATCTCATCGAAGTTTTTAGTATATGATATTTCAACACCATTTGGGAAAAGCTTACAAGCTAAGTCCCCTACTTCATTTCCAGTTTCAAATCTAGCTTGTGCCGAATCATCAGGTAAAGAAAGCACTGCTTTATTGTACTTTTTTAACCAAAGTGCTTTTTGGCATTGGATGCCTTTTGTGTATAGGGATTTAGACAGGTTCATTAGTTTTTCTTTATCATTTGATAATAAAGTATTTCTTACAACTTTATTATTAGTAATATACTCTGAGGACATTTCATTTTCTGTGTTCATTTGATTTTCTTTAGCATTATAAATCGTAATCTCAGTAGCAAAATTATAGTAGGCATAAAGTTAGCTAATGGTCTTGTGTCTTTTATATTCCATTTCTCTAATTTAATCATCATTTATCATCATTCTTAATTATATTTTTTATCTCTTTGATTTTTATATCATTAAAAAGTTTACTGAGCTCTTTTGTTTTACTTAGATAACTATCATCTAAAATTGATTCAATTGATTTTTCACATATAACAGAATGAATAGAAGAATAAGAAACTTTAACGCTACAAGTTTTATACCAAATTTTTAAAGGTTGGCTAATTTTATTTAAATCTGTTATTTCTTTTAGATAATAAAATGGTATACATAATAACAATGAAACTAATATATACACACCTGATAATTTAGTGTGATCATAATTGATAAAATGAAAAAAAGAAACACTTATTAATATACTGATTATAGTATTATTTAAATATCTAAAATATTTATTAACAAATATTTTAGGAAAGAAATTAAACACCTTATTAGGAAGTATAATTTTGAGTAATTTCCTCGCCAAGATTGAATCTGAAGTCTTTAAATTATCATGTTCTAATAATAACTCTGATATAAATTGAATAATTTCATCTGTTAATTTTATATTATATATATTCTGTATTTTCAAAGAGTTAGTAATACAATTTACTACTTTTGTATAATATATTTTATTTTGATATTTATAATGTGTAAAATAAAATGCAAATAAGTATTCTAAAAATGATTTATGAGCAAACTTAAAATAATTGTTCTTAATTAAATCTTTTACAATAATACCTGATGCTCTTACATCATTAAAAATAGTTTCTATCTTATAAGGATCATCTTCTAGTCTTTTTTTTAATAATATTGCATTTACATGATCATTACTAACATCATCAGGTATGTTTATGTATAAGTTAGAAATAGTATCACGTAGTTGATAATTACTTATTTGATTAGAATAACTATCTTTTTTTATAATTGATACTGCAATACCTAAAGTAAAATATTCTCTTTCTTTAATTGTTAGAATAGATTCCATTCCTGTTCTTCCTATAGTTGAGAACTTCTCTTCTTGTCTATAATAAGAATGTTTTATAAATTTGTCAATTATTGAAGCTGAGTTGATATTTTTTTTATCTAAGCTATCCCATATAATACTTGCCTGATATAAAGTAGATGGTCGAGATATCAATTCTTTAAAATTAGTATTTTGATTCTCACTTCTTAAAACATTCATAATTTCATCTTTTATTTTAATATTAACATTACGAAGTGAGCTTTCAATTTGTTTTAATTCTAATTGATTTAATATTAATGCATTACAGTAAAACAAGTTATTATTATCTTTATTTAATTCTAAAAAATCTTCCATTTCGTTATTGTCGAAAAATAAATTTGGTCTTCCTGTAATTAATACTTTAGATTTTTCATATCTCATAAATTCAACAAGTCTTTTAAAATGTAATCTACGAATATATTTATCTCCTACTAAATCCATTTCATCAAAACCTTCTAGTATTATTAATAACTTACCTTCTTCTAATAGTTTTTCAATTGCTTTAGCATTAATATTAAAATTACTTGCCCAACTAGCCAAAAGATCTAATAAAGTTTCATTTTTAGGACTTTTTCCCCTTAATTCAATAATAATTGGTATTCTACCATTACTATTTATTATTAGTTCATTAGCAATTTTTAAAGACAAACTACTCTTTCCTTGTCCATATTCTCCTAGTAAGGCTATATGTTTTCCCAATTTATTATTATTAGCCCATTTCAATATATACTCTTCTGTATTAAGAATATCTTTACGTTTTTTCTTTTTACTACCTTCCGGTAAATGTAAAAATGATTTTTGTTCGACATAAGTATCAGAAAGTTTAAGGTTATCACCTGCAGTAATTTCTTTATGAAAGAATTCTTTATTCAAAAAATCAAAATATTCATCAAATTGAACAATTTCTTTTAATAATTCTTCTTTAAATCTATACTCAATAGTATAATTATGATTAGAAGTATCAATAACACTATTTTCATTTATATCACTTTGGATAGCAATTATATATTTTTTAAATTTTATATTAGGATAATTTTCTTCTGAAAAGGATATCCTTTTATTAATATCGAGCAATAATGGTTTTTTTAAGAAGCACATAATGACAACATCTATATTCCCATATTTAGCAATATACATTGATTCTTGGCTAAACCAATTTTCTTCACTTATTTTATACTGGGAACTTATAAAAATAAAAATTTCTTTTACTTGAGTATGCCAGTCCTTCGACATATTAAAGAATGTCAAATCACTAGCTTTCTCTTGGATGTCTAAATGTTTTTTATTTTCTATTTGAATATTAAAACTAGTAAAACCTTTCAATGCCGCATTTAAAAAATTCATTTCTTTATGAATATCTTCAAGCTTTATATCCTCTCTGCTCTTCCCTCCCTGCCAACTCTTTGAAATAAATATAATAACAGAAGCAAAAATAAAATATATTAATGCAGACCAAATTTTACCAGTCCAATCAGTGTATGGTATTTCTAACTGTAAATCAAAATATTTATTCAATATTTTAAATAAGATAATTATAAAACTATTATCTGAAAAAACATGTACTGCAAATAATGTACCCATAGAAAAAAGTAAGAACAAAGAGTAAAAAGCAAATCTCTCTCTTGTATATTTTCTTCTTTTATAAATTAAATATATAATAACTCCAACTAAAACTATTGTTATAAAAAACAATATATATAATAAAAATTCCAAGATCTTCCTTTTAATATTAAATTTTTTTAATTAAGATATTTAAGTATTACACTACTTATTTATCTTATTTTAATCAATCTCAACAAAACTCGTCCCATCACCTTTAGGAACAACTTTTATCTGTAATGGTATTCTTTCTTTTAGAGCTTCCACATGAGAAATTACACCGACCATTTTCGCAAAACTTTGAAGTAAAGATAGAGTATTTAGTACTATTACTCTTTTTTTATTATTTAATAGATCTGATATAAGAAAGACTTATGTTCTTATTCTCTAGTTTTTCCCATAAATTTCTGACTTATATACCAATCTAAGGCATGTAGTATTTTCATTGATATCCTAAAGTTATATTAAAAATGTATTTATTTTATTAATTATTTTCTTATATATTTTACTATCTTTATTATTAAATTATAATATTATTTAAACTTTAATAGCTTTTAAAATCTTTATTTTGCTATTATTCTAAAAAATATGGAGATTATATGAACGCTAAAATTAAGTCTTTTATTGAAAGTAATTTATTCACAAAGTTTATAATTTATTTGATTGTACTAAATGGTATTACGATGGGATTAGAGACTTCTAAAACTTTTATGTCAAGCTATGAAAGTTATACTACGATATTCAATCAATTCGTTATAACGATTTTCACTATTGAGATTATACTTAGGGTTTATGTTTACAGAATCTCGTTTTTTAAAGACCCTTGGAGTTTGTTTGATTTCTTTGTTGTTGCTATTTCATTAGTTCCTACAAGTTCAGGCTTTGAGATATTAAGAACTTTAAGAGTATTAAGATTATTTAGACTTGTTACAGCAGTACCTCAGATGAAAAAAATAGTTGCTGCTTTAGTTAGTGTGATTCCTGGTATGTTATCTGTGATTGCATTGATGACACTTTTCTTTTATATCTCAGCTATTATGTCGACACAACTTTTTTCAGAAAAGTTCCCTGAATGGTTTGGTACATTAGGAGAGTCTTTTTATACTTTATTTCAGATTATGACGCTAGAATCATGGTCTATGGGAATTGTAAGACCTGTTATGGAAGTACATCCTTATGCATGGGTTTTCTTTGTACCTTTTATTTTTGTTGTAACATTTGTAATGATAAACTTAGTAGTTGCAATCATAGTTGATGCAATGGCTATTTTAAATCAAAAAGAAGAGCAAAATATCTTAGATGAAGTCCAATCAAATGAAATACATATAAATGAAGAGATTAAAAGTTTAAGAGAAGAAGTGCGTGAGTTAAAAGTTTTATTAGAGAATAATTTTAAAAGGTAAAGTCATGGAATATGAATCTAGTTATGAAGAACTAATTGTAGAAAAATCAGATAAAACTTATGAATTAAAAGATCAACTAAAAACTTATGGGGTTCATTATAATTTTGATGAAAAAGAGTATTCAAATAACTCACCTATAAGTGAAAATGTTCTTGAAGAGTTAAAATGGTTTTTAAAAAGTAATGATTTAAAATATACTACAAAACAAGTTAGTAAAAAAACTCAAAATTATAAAATCTTAGCTATTGATAAAAACAACTTCTTAATAGAACAAGTAAACAATAACTTGAAATGCTATTATATAAATGTTTATATAGGTATGGATAAAAATAGAGTAAATATTTTAGATACAAGAAAGTCACTGCATTTAAGTACTGATTTAGCAAAGTTTGAGACTAATGACTATTTATTTGAAGTACTTAAGTATTTTACACACAATACTGAAAAACTTTTTACAGCGAAATTTGATGAATCCGAATTATTTACTATTCTTACAAATATAATAGATACGCACTCTTTACAAATAAGTTTAGAACAAAAACTGCAAAAGTTTAAGTTTATGGTGATTAAAGATTTAGCTTCAAAAAATAAAGGAGATTTCTTATGTAATTGTGTTCCTGGGTTTTTTCCTGAAACTGAGTTTAAAATCGTAGGAAATAAAATCCTTAGTTCTTATACAGAAAACTTCATTTCACCTAATCAAGAAAAAAAGATATGGAAATATTTATATAAAAAAGAAAATAGAAGACATATAGGAAACAGAAAAGAGCCGAGTTTATTTGAACTATTCAAAGGCGCAAAAATTCCTATAAAAGAACAAACTGGAAATGAATACATAGGAAGAATAACTGCTATAAAAGAAATCAGAGGTAAATTGGAAATAAAAATATCTAATGGTATAAGCGAAAAAGTTGCTCCAAGATTATTTGAAAAAGAAGAGTTGTTTGATTTTATTAGACAATATAGATAACAAGATATACTTGGCGACCCCGAGAAGATTTGAACTTCTGTGTTCAGGAGGAAATCCTGATTACATATAGTTCCTTAAAATTTAAATCTATTCCAAAGTACCATTTAAAGGATAATGTTATTTCCTATTAATTCTTTATAGGATATAATAATTACAATTAGAGTGTTACCTAAAAGTGTTACCTCTAAAAAAGGTTATAAAATGGCAATAGATAGAAGTGAATATAACAACAAAATTGAAATTGGACTTAAGGCAAATAAAACTTATGATAAGTTCTTCTATAGGTTTAAAATAGATAAAAAACAATACTATCAAATTTTTGATTACTCAGATAAAGACTGGGATAAAAGGACAAGAGTTTCAAAAGCTAAATCAGATGCTTTTAACTATAAGCAAAACAAAAAAGATAACTCATTGGATATAGATGAAAATATAAAAGTTGATATATTTATAAATAAGTACTTTGACAATATGGAGAAAAGTAATTCATATAGTGGCGATAAATGGAAAAGTGAAATAAAAAGTTATTACAATAGATACATAAAGATACACCTAGGCAATAAGAAAATAAAAGATGTACGACAATTACATATAAAAGATATTATTCAGGATATAAAGAAACTAGGACTTAAAGAACGTACACAAAAGACTACATTAGAAATATTAAACCCCGTTTTTAAAAGTGCTATAGCGAATAGATTAATCATTCATAATCCTTGCGATGGAATAAAAGTTTCTAGACCTAATACAAAAAAGAAAGTTCAAAATGCATCATTATTATTAAATCAAATATATAATGCAATAATGACCACATTTAAAGATGAACCCTACTTCCAAGCATTATATTTATTTGCGTTACATGGGCGAAGAAAATCAGAAATTTTAACTCTTAAATGGAAATACATTAATTTTGAAAATAATACTTATACATTGCCCATGACAAAAAATGGTGAAGAACAAATATTTACTCTACCGACAGTTATTATAGAACTTCTTTTAGAACTTAAATCAGATAAAAATAACTATGTTTTTGAGTCACCTACAAACCCTAAGAAATATATACAAAATATACAAAGCCAAACCAATAAGTTAAAAAAAACTCTTAACAACCAAAGCTTTAATATTCATTATTTAAGAAATGTCGTTGTTTCAGCCATGGCAGAACAAGGTATTGATGTAACCTTGCTATCTGGTGCGTTAGGACATAATGATTTATCCACAATGAAAAAATATGTTTCATCACCATATCAAATTGGTTCTAAAATAGCAAATCAAACTATTGAACAACTAATACAAGGTTAAAAAATATGGCGATACCTAAAACACCACTACAAAATAAAATTAACCTAGAACTAAAGAAAATTAATCCTAATTTTAAAGCTTTTACAGAAATACAGTTTAGAACAAATAAATATGCCTTAAAGTTACAAAATATGTTTTCTGATGATTATTTCTCGGATACAAATGCACTTACATTAAAAATGAAAGAACATCAAGAAAGAAAAGAAGAAATTCCACCAAAATTACTTAACGAATTTATAACTATTTATACTTCATTAATGCATGAAAGAAATAAACTTTTAGAAGATGTTGGAAAACAAAGTTATTATAATAACTATGTAGATACTGCAAAGTTTTTTGGACTGCCATTTGAAGGGCTCTTTAATATGAAACTAATTCATAGACTTGATAATTCAATATATTCTGACGTAATAAATCAACATATAAATATAGATACTGAAAACACTTTTAATTATACAAAGGAAAGAAAAGAATCAATACAAGAATATACTAACTGCATTAACGAATGGATAGACTACTGTAAACAACTATCCACTTATAAAACATATATAGAAAAGTTATACCCTAGATGGAATAAAATGACAAAAAAAGAAAAAAAAGTTTATATCAATGAATTAAAGACTTTAAAGGAAGCCCCATTTATTACTCGTACCCAAGAAATAGACAATTTCTTACATTTTTTAGAGAACTACTCATTAAATCAAGTACCAAAAGCTAAAATAGAAAAACTATTATTTTACAAATTTGTAAATGTAGATAACTACAAAATAGCTAAAGAAATATATGAGAAAACAAATCTTATAAAAAAAGGACTTATTTCAGTAGAGGGATTTGGGAGTTTGGAAGACTAACGGACACCCTGAACTATATACTTTTATCTAATTCAATTCAATTAAAACACTATTCCAATTAAAAACGGACTATATCCTCTTGCTCTAAACTTCTATTACACGTGAATTCAAAAGTCTTTATCAAGGTACCAGATAAAGCAAAAGGTAGAAGATGAGTAACTTAATAAACACTCAAAAAGAATGGTTAACTCCTACAGATTTAGAACAAGAATATGGATTTAGTAAAAGTACCCAATCAAAAATGCGAATGAACTCAAATAGCTCAACAATTCCTTTTAGTAAAATTGGTGGTAAATTTATCAGATATAATAGAAACAGAATTAACGAATGGTTACATAACCACGAGGTGCAATAATGGAAAAGTTTGTACTTATAAATATAAATGATTATGTACCTTTAAAATCTACCTTTTACTGTCCCAATATTAAGTTTAGTTTAAGGCTATTAAAATGGAATTAAATGACCTTGAAATTGCATATGATATTATTAATAACTTCCAAAAGTATGATACTTTATCAAACCCACCAAGAATAAATAAACTTGATTATAAAGTACCTAGCATTGATGGTATAAGCCGATATGAACATGGTAAAGATGTTGATAGTGTCAAACCAAATACTCTAAAATATATCCTTTATTATTTGCATAATATAGAACATAGTATTATTATTGATACAGTAATTGCATTACTTTATTATTGGAAGATTAGAAAAAACAATAAAAGCATGTTTGAAAAGTCATATATTGAAATAGTTAATCACTATACATTAACTCATAACAGTTATTCATTCAATTATAGCAATGGAGAGTGTGTTTATTTAATTAAAATTGATATAGGGTCAGAGACACTTTACAAGATAGGTAGTACAACTAATTTTAATCAAAGAATGACAAATATATTATCTGATATAAAATCAAAATATGAGTATGTATCCTGTAATATAGAACCTTTACAAGTTGAATATACATCAATGTATTATGAAATTGAAACGAATATATTAAATCAGTTAAAAGAAAAGAAACATAATTTTTATTTTAATGGACATACCGAATCTTTTAAGAAGATTGAAACAATTGATATATTTAATAAATTTATTGAAGGAATAGGAGCGTAAGTTTTTATCCTTAATATATAAACCTTGATGATTAATAAGAATTGTAGTATTATCTATTCTATAATAAGTTATTTTATTATAGAGAACTTATGTAATCATATTGAAGATAATTATATTAAAGGCATAAATTGAAAATCATTAAAATATTAGCAATTTTATACATATTAGTAATGACTGCATTAGTAGTTGAAGAAATACTTTTACCTTTTTGGATAAATGTTGTTTCATTCTCAAAGGTTCTAATTGAAAAAGGTTACCTTATTAGTGGAATTAATGACTTTTTAATGATTGGATTACTTATACTTATTATTGTACTTACAATCAAAGTATTGGTAAGAATAGTATTATTTATTTGGAGAGTAACCCTTGATGATGTAATTAAATTTATAGGTAAAATATTTAAATCATCTAAAAAAAGTATTAAACAAGAGATTGAAAATTCTAAACCTTTTAGAAATAAAGTAAAAGAAAAAATAAAAGATGAAGTAGTAGATGGAATAGAAGAATCCAAAGCTTTTTATAACAAAACCAAAAATGTCTATGAAAAGATTAAACTGGAATGTAGTGAAGAAAACCCAACAGAGCATAAGAAAGACTTGAATGATAAATTTTCACCTAAAGAAAGTGATATAAAAGAAGTAATTAAACAACTAAATAAAGCTGAACTAGATTATGATGATATCAATGATGTTTATGAAAATACACTCATGCAAAATAATATGTTAACTATAGAGATGAATAACGAAGAAAATTTTTCTTTACCTTTTGATAATAATACAAAACTCACTATTGCATTAAATATAATAAACTATAAATGCTATGAAATCAATCAAGAATATTTAAAGAACTATGACGTAGAAAGTCTAATTAATGATTATAAAAAAATGACCTTTAATGAATTCATTATGCAATATGAACTTAATACTAATGAGATTGATTTACTTATTGAATGGCAAGATAAGAACCTAAAGAAAGATTACAAAGAAAGAATTGTAGATTTTAATAATTATAATGTTATCTCAAGCAAAATTGGAGAGGAAATATTTGTATCAATTATAAAAAAATAGAAAAAGAAATTAGTAGTGAAAAAGATATAATAAATATTTAATTATTTTAGAAAGAATAATATATAAAAATAATACCACCTCATAGAAAAGCAAATTATTCACACATTGTTGTATAAATTATATATAATTGTATATTAAATATACACACAAAAGTGTTTTATTAAAACAATTATATAGGGCACACCTAAATATCATTATAATTATTTTAATGAAGCGTGGCTTTTTATTCCAGGCACTTTTCACAAACGCAGTCAAGGAAAATATTCATCGTCATAAACATTATAAATTACGTCGCTTCGCTAGAATTTACAAGTGTATTTCCTCTATATTTACCGAGTCAGCTAGATTAATGGCTTCATGATGGATTTGGAGTTTGGTCAAAGAAAAGCCTTATATAGAAATTCAATAAAAAATTTTACGATTAGGATTCCACCACCTATAGAGAAAGAAACTAATCTAAATTAACTCCCCCCCTATTCCATATATAGGATTTTAAGAAGCTTCCTTTTTATGTATGCTGTTTATGTTATATGAATAGAGTTTTCAATAAATACATACCTAATACCAATACTAAGAATGTGTAAACCCTATAAAAAAGCAATCTATAAAGATATCCATATAAATGGACTAACATATCTATGTTGTTTATTCATGCAGATAAGTAAAGATAATGCCCTCTTATGCTCATGTATGTAACTTATATGTACGCGTCTTATTAAACATTTATATCGTTTTATTATTTGTAGACGCTTACTAACGCCCTACGGTTGTTAATTATATTGTATGAACAAGTTTAGTAACAGTCGGAATACTATTTTCAATATCTTTATAAATCAATTGAGTAGACTAAAGTAGCTAAAGGTGTTACCCAAAGTGTTACCTCGATAAATCTTAAAATACTACTAATACTATTAATGAAAGAGGAATGGCTATTTTATGGTAGTTTTATATGGCGACCCCGAGAAGATTTGAACTTCTGTGTTCAGGAGGAAATCCTGACGTCCTTGGCCGCTAGACGACGGGGTCAATTAAGAATAAGAGTATATAAAAAAGTTGTTTGATTTTTTCTTAAGGATTAGCTTAAAATAGCTTATCTTAGATTATTTAGTTTTAAAAAATTTGTTGAACGTTTATGTCCTAATGATTCTGCTCGCTTCATCCATTCTATTGCTTTTACTTCACTTTTAACAACCCCTAAGCCATTAAAATAGAAAAAACCTATATAGTACATTGCTTTTTTATTATTTGCTTTAGAAGCTTCCATATACAAATCAAAAGATTTTTTATAATTTATATTTACAATACTACCTTCTCTATAAATATCTGCTAGTTTTATTTGAGCTAATACATTTCCTGTACTTGAAGACTTTTCAAATAATGATATTGCTTTTTCATGATTTGTTTTTATACCATCACCTGATAAATACATTAGTGCCAAGTTATATTGTGCAATAGGATTATTTGCATTTGCAGATTTTTCATACCAGTACGCTGCTTGCTTTAAATCTTTCTTAACACCTTTTCCAAAATAGTACATTGAAGCTAGATTATTTTGTGCAATGATTACACCTTGTAATGCTGCTTTTTTATACCATTGGAAAGATTTACTTAAGTTCACTTTATTAGTACTCTTTTCATAAATCATTGCGATATTTAATTGGGCTAAGGCATAACCTTGTTCTGCTGATTCTTCATAATAGTATTTAGCTTTATTAATATCTTTTTTAACTGTTTCACCCATATAATACATATATGCTAGATTATTTAAAGCTTGCATATTTCCATTATTAGCAGCTTGTTCGTACCAAAAGAATGCAAGTTTTTTATTTATAGTAGTTCCTAGACCTTTGTAGTTCATCAGGCCTAGGTTATATTGAGCATTAACATTATCATCTAATGCTAATTGTGTAAATTGTTCTAGAGCTATTGTATACTTTCCATCTTTTAGATTTGTAGCTGCTTCTTTTATACTAAGAGCATTTACAATAGTTGTATTAACAATAAGAAAAAAAAGTAAAAATATGATTTTCTTCATTTTAAATCCTATTCATTTTCTTTATTTAATTGCTCATCTTTTATATCGTTTTCTATTTTATCTAATGTTCTATCAATATTTAGATTAACTTTTCTATCTAGTTCTTCAATCTCTTTATCTAGTTCTTCATCAAGTGTTTTTTCATCGCTTGTTTGACTATCATCTGAATTTTCTTTGTTTAAAAGATCACTCTTAACTTCATCTAATGCAAATTCAATGTCATCATTTAAAATATCATCATTAATTTCATTTAAGTTTTTCGTTTTTTTTCTATCTTTTATTAATATATTTTTAACTATATCCTCTTTTGTAGGGCTAGTTTTTGTATACATATCAATACTATCACATAGAGTTCCTCTTACATTTTTAACACTATCACAAATAAGCCATTCATCATTTAAACCTAATAGGTAATCAAGTCTACTCCAAAAAAGTTCATGATTATATTTACTTAAGTATTCTATTTTTTCTTCATCAAAATCAGTAATTCTAATTAACTCTAGTCTAGCAAAAGAAGTATTGTCTTTTTCATCAATAGTTAAATTCCATCTATCTTCATGTGTTACAGGATAAAAAAAGAAATGTGACATTTTTGTTTTAGAAACGGTAAGATGATCTCTATAAGAATCAATTCTAAATTGATTTTTATCTGCTAATAAAAATAGTTTTTTAGAAGCTTCAAAAATCGCATCTTTTGAAATATTTTTATACTCTTTTTTTGTAAAGTTTTCAACTTCATTTTCTGCTTCCATATTTACAACTTTACTAGGACTTGTTGTTGAACAAGCTGTAAAAAATATTATAAAAATTAAATAAATATATTTGCTCATTTTATCCTACCTATCTTATCTAGTTGTGGCATAAGTACCAAGTCTTTCTAATAAATCATAATCAGCTTCAAGCTTTACACTATCTGCCATAATATTTATATTATTTAGTTCTCCAAAGATTATGATATTTTTAACTTTATGTTTTTTTACAATATCACTTGTAAAGTTATTCGTATAATCTTTATTCATTCTAATATAATCTAGTTTCACTTCTTCTAATTGATTTAAAGGATATTCATCTGTTTTATATCTTTTAAGAAGAATTTTTGCACCCATCTCATGAACTTCAGATACAAATTGTTCAAAAGCTTTTTTATGTAAATAAGCACTATATGAAGTAATACTAAATACTATATATTTCATAATTGGTTCATTTTCTTTTAATATTTTTCTTAACCAAATCATAAACTCTTTATTTTCAACAGAACTAATAGAAAGGTTTATTGATATTTCATGTTTTATTTCTTTTTCTTTTATAAGTCTTATTGTTTTTTCAATTACTTCTTTATCAAACTTATCTGCAATTTTAAGTTTCTGTGCAACTGCAATAAAAGAACCTATTGAAATTTTTTCATTATTATGATCATATAATTGAGGAGAAACTTCATTCATAACTAAGGTATTGGGGTTGTCAAAAAGATAAGTATCTAAGACAAAGTCTATTTCAAATTCTGCTTTGTTAATTACTTCAATAACGTTGTTATTAATAGAAGTGTAATCTTTTTCTATATCTTTATCACTAATAATATGATAAGAATTTTCACCTTTATCTTTTGATATTTTATAAGCATTATTAGCAGATGATAGAACTGTTTCTAAACTACCATATAAATCAAAAGACGTTCCACCAATATGAATTAAATCATCAGGTACATCATATATAAATGGCATTCTATCATTTATCTCTGTGATTATTGATTCACACATCTGTACTGATTCTTCAAAGTTAATATCTTTTGCGATAATTGCAAATTCTGAGCCATAAAACCTATACATTTTTAAATTTGTTTTACTAATATTAAAAATAATATTTTTAACAATATTTGAAAATGTCTCAATAAAATTGTTAATATAACCCGAATCATGTTTCTTACTAAGTTGTACTAAATTATCAATTCTTATTACAAAAACATATCCATTTGTTGATGTTACAAACATACTTTTTATATCAAAATCAAAGATATATTTATTAGGAAGTCCTGTTAGCGTATCAGCATAAGTTTTCTTTTCTAGCGAATCTTTATTTGAATTTATTTCATTTTTTAGTGTTGCTATTTTTGAAGAAACTTTTGAAACTTTTGTTGTAAGTTCTTTAATCTCTTTAGTTCCTTCAAATTTTCCCTTATCTAAAGCTGCAAATTTATTATCAAGAATATCATCTAGATAATTGTTTATATATAAAACGGGCTTCGTTACATATTTTTTGAAAATAAATTTATGATAAAAACCTAATATAAATAAAATAGGTAAGTATATAATCAAGTTAAATATAATGATATGGATAAGAAATGATTGAAGTTCTTCTTTTACTTTTTTACTATTTAAAGAATAAGAGATAGTGGCAATATTAATATCATCAACTACTATATTTTCTATTTTATTTGAAATATCAATTGTAATTAAAGAATCAATCCATGAAGAAGAATCTTCTTTCGTGCCCTTTTCAAGTTTGATATTTGAAAAGTCTAATTTCGTAATAAAGTTTTTAATTTCATTTTTTTTATAAACTTGATATCTAATATTAATTGGTTGTAATTTTTCATAATTTGAACTAGCCATAAATTCATATAAAGATGTTTTTTCTATTTTTTTTATGAATCCATATCTAGCATCAATTACTATTTCAGCGATTGTCCAAGACTTATCATCAAAGTTTGGTGTTGCGTTTATTAATTTATCTTTACTAAATACAAATCTATTATGTTCAATTTCGATTAAGTCAAATAATGTTGTTTCTAAAACTTTATTTACTTCTGTTTCAATAATATTCTTGTCAGACTTAAGAATATTATTATGAACTTTTGAATTTAAATAATTTATATTTAATTGATAATTATTTTTAGCATTTATTAATATTTTTTCTTTATAACTATTAAAATAATAGTAGCTAGTAAATATCAAAGCTAAGAAAAGAAAAATAAGTAATAGTATATTGTTAATAGAACTAGTATCTGTGAACTTATTTAATCTTTTCATCTAATAGTTCCAATTTGTTTAGCAAAAGGCTTTGCTTTTTGTATTAATGGATGTAAAGATTTAGCTTTTTCTTTTGCTTGCTCAATATCAGTAAAAACACCGTAGTATATTGTACTTTTTTTACCATTTTTAGCAACTATATAATATGGATCTAATCCAAATCTTTGTGCGTACCATTTTACTCTGTTACTATCAATAGAAGTTAATTTTAATGTGTAATTCTTTTTAGATGCTGAATTAAACTTCTTTTTGAAACTTATTAATTTTTTAGAATATGGTGTTTCAACCACTTTTTTTACTGTTGTTTTTTGTTTTTTTATAACTTCTGTTTTTTTAGCTTTTTTTTGTTCTTCTTGTTTCTTTAATTCTTCTAATCTTTTCTCTTCTATTATTTTTGCTTTCTTTTCTTCTTCTATTTTTTGCTTTTTCATTATTGAAGCTTCGATTATCTCTTCTTTTTTAGATTCATTTGAACTATCTATATTTAAATTGTTTTTTAAATATGATTCTTGTGTTCTGAATATCTTTTGTAAGAATGGTTTATTTCTCTTTAATCTATTATCTAATTTTGACATCCCTAATGATGCTTTTGTTCTATTACTATAAACTCCAGTCATCACTATCATCTTATTACTATTTGAATGTACTATTATCGATTTATTCTCTAAGTTATGTTTTCTTACAAATGCTTGTGCATCTTCTTTTGTATCAAGCGATGCTAGGAAAATTGAATAGTAATCTTTTGGAGCTTTTAAAAACTTCTTCTCAAAGTTTGAAATTTGATTTACTTCTTCTTCACTAAGCTCTTTTTCTTTCTCTAATTGTGCAATTCTCTTATCTTCTTCTAGTTTCGCAACTTCAACTGCTTTCTTCTCTTCTGCAACTCTTTGTTCTTCTTGTTTCTTTAATTCTTTTAATCTTTTCTCTTCAGCTATTTTCTCTTTTTCAGCTTCTTCTTTTGCTTCTGCTTGTGCTTTTTCTTTTTTAAGTCTTAACTCTTCTGCTTTTACTTGTTTAATTTCTTCTTGCTTTTTCTCTTCTGCTTCTTTTTCTAGTCTTTCATTTTCTTTCTTAGTTTTTTCTTCTTCAATTTTCTCAAGTCTTAACTCTTCTGCTTCAATCTCTTTAATCTCTTCTTGATTTTTTTCTTTTTCAATTGCAGCTTGTTTCTTTTGTTCTTCTAGCTTTTTTTCTTCTATAAGTTTTGTTAATTCATCTTTTTCTGTATCAAATTCTTGATCATCTTGATAATTAATATTATCAACTTTTGGATTATTTTTAAAATATGATTCTTGTGTTCTAAATATTCTCTGAAGAAATGGTTTATTTTTCTTTAAAGTATCTGATAACTTAGATATTCCTTCATCACCTTCATCACTAGATTCATAAACTCCTGACATTATAATCATCTTACCACTATTTGAAAACACGATTATTGACGTTTCTTCTAAGTTATGATTTGATATAAAAGACTCTGCATCTTCAATAGTATCAAGTGATGCTAGGAAAATTGAAAAATTATCTTTAGGAGCAGCTAAGAACTTTTTTTCAAAATCTGTTAACTCATTATTATTGTTTATGTCTACTTTATTTATATTTTCTATCTCTACTCTATCTATTTCTTCGGCTTCAGAATCTTTACTTATTAGATTTTTCTTCGCTTCTTCTTTTGATAAATTTATATATTCATATTCAACTTTTTCTTTTTTTATAATATTGAATTCAAAATTGTCTTGATATTGTTTTTTTACAAAAGATATTCTTTCAACAATAGGAAATGTTTTTTTATTTTCAGACTTAAAGCTATTTACTTTATCTTCTAAGGTTTTATTATAGTTTTCATAAACTCCTGAAACTAATTTTATAAGTTGTCCATTGTCACCGTATTTAAAGAAAAAAGATTCATCATAAATCTTATTTTTTAAAACAAATTCTTCTAGTTTATCAAGGTTTGTAAATGAAGAGATATTAATAGTATAATTAGTGTCTTTTGAATCTAAAAATTTATTTTTAAATTCTGTATTTGTTTTAAATTCTTCTTTCTTTACTGCTTGTCTTATTTTTTCTACTATTTTGATTTTAGTCTTTGGTTTTTCAACTTCCACTTTTAAACCATCTATATATTTATTATATAATGCTTTTATATCTTTAACTTTTTTTACTTTATATTTTCTATCTGTATTTTTTTCTTTAAAAGTTTTTAAATATTCTTTTGCATCTTGAATTGTCTTAAAATTATTATGTGCAATTCTTGTTTCAATATTATATGCATTTACAATATCATATGAAAATGAGTTTTTATCTAATTTATTCTCTTTTATAAAATCAAAGGAATTATAGATATTTCCAAAAGAAGAAATCTCGATCATATAACTATCATCATCAAAAGAAATAAATTCTTTTAAAAATTTATTTATATTTTCATTAATAGAATTTTTAACTATTGGAAAAGGAATATCTTTTATATTTTCATCTTTTTCCTCTTTTTCTAAAAATTCTTTTTCATTTGAACTTTTTATTACTTCACCAGTTTTTAAATCAATCCCTAAAGAATCACCTTTTTGGGGAAATACTGAAACCTTATAATCACTTTTTGTAAAATCAATAAACTTTGAACTTTCAGGGTCTACATCGAAAAATGATGCTAAGTCTCCACTTAATTCTAAGATATTAAAGAAGTCAGTAATATTACTTTTTTCATAGTTTACATATTCTGTTTCTGCAGTATTTAATTGTCTTTGACCTTGGAGTAAAGTATTTAAATCTTGTTCTCCTAGTTTAAAGGCATCCCAGTAAGAACTAACCATTTTTCTTGATGCTTTTACTTCTGTAATAGTACTTTCTAAAGCTTGGGAAACTGATACTATTGAAGTATAAACTTTTGATAAGTTCCACTTTAATTTTTTCTTTTCTTCAGATAACTTATAGTTTAAATCTCTTATTTTACTATTTGAAGTAAGTACTTTATTCTTGTCTTTTCCACCATTGAAAATATTATATGAAATATTTATTTTTCCATTTATATCTGTTTCATCTGCTTCTAAATCTTCTGCTTCTGTAGATTTTTTATAAGATAATTCAAGATCTACTTTTGGTCTAAAGTTTGCTTTCGCTTTCTTTTGAATAAATTTTTCATCTTCAATTGTTTTATAATAATTTACTAACTCTTTGTTATTCTCTAAAGCTCTTTTATATAATTCATCAAAGTTACTAATATTTACATCAAAATTCTTTTCGTAAGGTAATGTTTTTTCAAAATTTCTTCCAACTATATATTCATAATATCGAAGAGATTCAATAAATTTTGAATTAACTTTTACAAGCTTTGTCATTGCATTTGCAACATTGGCTTTTATTGAAGTTATATCTCCAATTGAAGCTGCACCATTATCATATTTAATAGTAACAATTTCTAGAATCTTTTTTAACTTCTTCATATTTCGTTCATTTACCATAACAGAACGACTTGTAAATACAACTCCAAAATAAGCTTTGATAGCTTTTTTGATTTCTTTTTCTAATGTAGTTTTATACTGATTTTTTGCAACTTCTAATTTCTTTTCAACACTTCTTACATTATTGAAAGTTGCTCCACCTGAATAAATATTTTGTTTTAAAACAACTCTAAAATTATTATCATTAAAATATTTGAATTTTTGGAATTCTTCTCCACTTGGTGTTGATCTAGTTTTTCCATAATTATATTCAGCATTAATAATTGGATAATAATCAGCCATTGCATCTTTTAGTTTTAGCTCATACTGAATTACTTTTTCTCTTGCTGATTTTAGTAAATCAGTTCGTGATAAAGTTTCTAAAACAACATCAATCAGTTTTACTTTTGCATAATTACTTACATCAATAGTACTACTTTCTATATTTGAATTAGTATTTTTACTGCTTGAAAAAACATTAGTAACTTCTTGTTTATTTACCGCTTCTAAAGGTGATTTCATTCCTTCAATTCTATTTAATGTTGTAGGTGTTATTAAGTTTAAGTCTTTATTATCATCATCTAATGCATTCATTGGTGTAGACATATAGATTAAGATTACTGAACACTTTAATATCTTCTTTTTCACTATTTTTTCACCCTAATAATTAAATACCCATTGTCTTCATTTACTTTTTCTTTTATTTTAGTACTTGATAATAAATCAATTCTTACATCTTTTTTATCATAATCAAGTTTTCTTATCAAGTTTCTAACGCCAATAGTTCTAGCTAATGAAACTTGTTTAGCGATAGTTGCACTTGCTAAACTTTTTGGGTCAGCAGCTGTAATCATGATTTTATGATTACTATATTTACTTTTTGTATTTTCTATAAATACCTTTAATTTTTTTGTAATTTCATTGTCAATAAAGATTTCATTGCCTTTAAATGTAACTATGAAATACTCATCTGTTGAAATCGTAGCTTGCTTTGATTTGTTATCATCATCTTTTATATCTTTTACATCTATTCCACCAGATTCTATTTGTGCTTCTTTTTTTTCTTTAGCTTTTACTGTTTTTTCTTCAATAATCTTTTTTAATCTTATTATTTCACTTTGCATAACTTGTACAGAACTTGCTGGCGTAGGTTGTTTTTGAGTTATTGCTTCTGTAGTAGATTCAGTTTTTTTAACAATTTCCTCTTGAATTTTTACGGACTCTGGATTATCATTTAAAATTAAATCATCTGTTGTGATAGAACCTGTATATGAGACTTTATATTTAAACTGAGCGTAATATCCAAGGTTTACCAAAACAACTAATAAAAATAGTAACATTACTAGAATAACAGAGGAGAAGATATCAACAAATGATGGCCATGGGTTAAATTCTTCTTCACATCTATTTGCCATGTATATTAAACCTACTTACTTTCTATCTTATTTATTCTATTATTTAAAGAACCTACTAATTCTATAAGTAATTTATTATTTTCTTCTTGTAAAGCAAGGCTTTTTTTAACAGTTCTATGTTCGGCTAATATTACATTTGATATTTCTTGTAATGATTCTTCCATCATTGATGCATTTGAAAATTGATTTACATTTAATTCTCTTAAGTTATTTACAATATTTTCTAATAATACTGATTCTTTTTCAATACTACTATTTGTATTTACTAAGTTTTCAGTAATTAGATTATAAATATCCTCAGATGATTTATTTGATTTATCTAGCTTGTCTGTGAAGTCACCCATTGTATCAACAAAGACATCTAAAAATCCACCTTTTGTATTCATAGTTTGAGGTGTAGATTCGAAATTTTGATTTGATATTTGAGTTTGTTCCATAGAATCTGAACTTTGAGAATCAATGATTTTACCTTTCATCCAATCTTCAATATCGTTCATAAATGCTGCTTGATTTCTTGTAAGGATATATTGCATTACATTTAAGATTACAGCTGATGCAACTCCAAATAATGAAGATGCAAATCCAATAGACATTCCGCCAAGTGGCCCTGCGAAACTTGTCATTACTTCACCAATATCAATATCATCTCCACCAAAAGATAAAATAATTGCACCCATTTCATCAATGGCTACTAGAAGTCCGGTAAAAGTTCCAAAAAGTCCAAGCATTAAAGAAGTTCCAACAAAGAAACTTGTATATCCTTTTTGATTAAAAAACTGTTCACTTAACCAATCAGTTACATCTTTTGCTTCACTTTCTGTGAAATAAAGTACACCTTTTTTTGCTCTTTTATTAAACATGTGTGCAATAGTTGCAGGGAAAATACCTGTAATACCTTTTAAATAAAACTCTAAAGCTTCACCTTTTTTATATGCTAAAATACCAAAAGTTCCAGAAAGCATTGTAAGTTTTATAGCTGCTTGATATAGTATTAAAAGTCCAATTGCAAATATAGTTAAAATAGCAACGTTAAAAGTTAATGTTGCCATAAAGAATGACATAATCAAATCAACATTTGAAAATACTAGGAAAACTAGAAAAAGAATAAATATAAAATAAATCTTTAATATTTTTATACGTCTCATCAAAAACCTTCTAGAACATGAATAGTAATATTGAAATTACTAAACCTAATGCAACAGTTGTAACTGTTTTTGTCATATTGTGTACAATATTCACAAATGCACTACTTCCAGCAACTGTTTCTCCAAATACTATTATTCCAATAACATTACCATCTATGTCAGAAACTTTTTGCGCTGATCGGAAATATGTATCATCTACAGAATAACCGTTATCAATCATTTTTTTAAAATCTTCTTTCCCCGCTTCCAGAATCTTTGCTGTAAATGGGCCATCATATTTTAATTCTTCTACATGTAAAGTATCTATAAGTTCTTTATATTTTCCATTTCTAGCTTTGATTGATAATTTATTTAGCATTCTTTCTTCTAAAGCAAAAAGAAAAATTAAATCATCTCTTAAATATTCTGTTTTAAAATTATGAACTTCTTCTTTTAGTTCTAAAATTCCTACAACGATTTCATCTTTCATAATTGGCTCTAAATAAATATAAAAAATACCCTCTTGTAATACTTCAATTCCAAAGGCTTTTGCTTTTGAAGCTATAACTGAGTTTATACTATTTCTATATTGACTTATCTGATTTAAAACTGGATAAAAACTTAAGTTTAAAGTTTGAAAACCATTTTTTTGAAACTTTTCATTAAATGAAGTAATTTTTTCATTTATTAATACTAATTCATTATTTTCAATGTTATCAATAAGAAATTTATTTGATTCAAGAGTCACTAGCATTTTTTGAAAAGATTCCTCTTTTTTTAAAACCCTATTTTTATAGTTTTTAACATAATTTGCAGAAATATTATCATATACATCTTTTGAAACGTTGTTAGTTAAACTTGTAAGAATATACAAAGATAAAAAGATACCTGATATTGAAACTATTGCAAGAATTGTGAACCACAATCCTTTCTTCTTTTTCAAATCTTTTAGAAAATTTTGAAGAAATTTAAAGAAACTAAACATAAAAACCCCGAGATTATAACTAGAATGTAGTCAATTTTATCTAAAAACTACTTTTAGTAAATTAAAATTCACTTAGTATATCTAAAATCATAAAATAATAATACTATTACTGTTCAATAAGCGCGTTTTTTCCAATATTCTTCAGTGGTTTAATAATATATTGTAATATTGTTTTCTTTCCTGTTAGTATATTTATGTTTGCAACCATTCCTGGCAAGATTGGTAAATCTGGAGCAAATTGATTTACATCTGCTTTTACTTTAACTAAATAGAAAACACTTCCATTTCTATCTTCAAAAGAATCTGCTGAAATGGATATTATTTCAGCCTTTAATAAACCATATTTAGAAAAATCATATGCCGTGATTTCCACTGAAACTTCTTGTCCACTCCAGATTAATGCTCTATCAGAAGTATTTATTTTAGCTTCAATAGTTAACGAATCTTCAATTGGTGTAATTTCAGCCATTTTATCTCCAGCTTTTACTATTCCACCTACGGTATAAAAATATAATTTATTTATAATTCCATTTACAGGAGAAATAACATCTTTTCTTAGTTCCCTATCTGTATTGGCTTTATTTTTTTCAATAAGCTTGTTTATTTCAGCTTTAATTGTTGAGTATTTTTGTAAGTGTTTTGATCTTATTTCAGATTTTACAGTTTTAATTCTTCCTCTTGATTCTTGTATCTCTTCTTTTATAATAGGTATAGAATTTCTAGTTTCTGATAGCTTTGTAACAATACTTTGTTTTTTAGAAAGCTCACTTATATATTGTTTCTTTGAAACAACTTTCTTTTTATATAAAGATTCAAGTATTTTCATATTCGCTTGTGCAAGATTTAATTCTAAATTTAGATTATCAAACTTTGTTTGTGCTTCTTTTAACTTATATTTTTTTTGCTTTAGTTGATCTTCAGCAATACTTATTTTTGTTTCTCTATTTTGTAAATCTTCATTGAATATTCGTTTTTCATTTTCAATAATATCTGGAATATTAATAAGTAGTTTTTTTGGAAAAATAACTTCTTCTTTTTCATCAATAGAAGCTTTTAATCTTATAAAGCTTGCTCTAAAAGCTAATAAATCAATCTCTTTTGCTTTTAAGTCTGCTTTAAAAAACTCATTTGAAAGAGTATAAATTACATCACCTTTTGAAACAGTATCTCCCTCTTTAACTCTTATATTAGAGATAATTCCACCTTCAAAGTTTTGTAAGATTTTTGTCTGTCCTGAGGGTACAACTTTTCCAGTTCCTCGTACTACTTCATCAACTTCACTTAAAAAAGCCCAAGTTAAAAAGGCAATAAAAAACAACATAATAGGAACAACTGAAACATAATAATTCCATTTTGTTTCTTCAAATAATTTATCACTACTCATTTAATACTTACCCTTTTTGCTGTAATGCAGCTAGTACTTTGTCTTTTGGACCGTCAGCAACTATCTTACCATTGTTTAATACTATCACTCTATCTACAAGCTCTAAAGCTGCAAACCTATGTGTGATAACAATAAGTGTCTTATCTTTTAAAACTTGTTTTACATGACTTATTAATGTTTTTTCTAAACCAACATCTAATCCTGTCGTTGGTTCATCTAGTACCATAATTGGAGGATCATTTAAAATAGCACGGGCTAAGGCTACTAAGTGTCTTTGACCAACGGAAAGGTTTGAACCTCGCTCACCTACTTGCAAGCCATCACCCTGACCTGATTTTTTAACTAAATCTTCTAATCCCGTTAGTTTAATCAAAGCCATCATTCGCTCTTTACTAATAGGCTTTGATATTTCAATATTTTCTTTTAATGAACCTGAGAATAAAAATGGCTCTTGAGGCATAACTCCCACATTTTGTCTAACTTCTACAGGATGTAAAGTTGAGATTTCATGTCCATCTAAATAAATACTTCCAGTAGTAGCTGTATCAAGTCCCGTTAGAAGTCTTAAAAAAGTAGTTTTACCCGCTCCTGTTTGTCCAATAATACCAACTTTTTCACCTGCTTTTATATTTAAGTTACAAGTTTCTAGTGAAGCATATTTACTATTTTTATAGAAGAAAGAAACATTTGAAAATTCTATATCACCTTTTAGTTTTCCTATACCTATTTCTACATTTTTTTCATTTTCTAAAGGCAAGTGCCAAAATTCATTGATATTGTTTAATGACTCTTTTATTTCTTTAAATCTAATTAACATCATAGAAGTTTGAATAACAGGAACCATAGCCCTACTAGAAAGAATAGTAACAGCAATCAATCCACCAACTGTAAGATTTTTAGCTGCTATTTCAAAAACACCAACTACAATTACAGCCATTGTAACAAACTGTACAACTGTTTGAGATAGATTCATAGCAAATACGTTTAAAGACTGTATTTTATGTCCAATATTATCTGTAACTGCTACTAAACTTCTCCAGTTAAATAGTTTTGTAGAACTTGCATTTGAAAGTTTAATTATCTCACTTCCTTGTATAGTTTCTACTAAGTAAGAGTTTTTTGATTGTACGTTTTCAATATTTTTTTTACTTAAATTAGCAATTGGTATTTGCATAATTACATTAAAAATAATGATTATAATTGCAACTACTATAGGAACTGCGGCTACTGCTGGTGAAATTATAAAGATTACGATAACAGCAATAAAGAAAAAAGGTAAATCAATAACTTGAAGGATAGATTTTGTGGCAAAGAAATCTTTTATTTGACTAAGTTCCCTAAAAAGATTTGCTTTTGAACCAACTAGCATATTATCATATTCAGATTTTAAATTAAGCATTCGTTTCATTAGCTCTTCTTCTAAATAAACACCTAACTTTTTACCTACTTTTTCTATGATATGATTTCTTACACTTTTAAAATATATATCAAAAAGTAAGATTATAACAACACCAAAAGCAAGTACAAAAAGAGTTTCAACTGCATTATTAGGTACTACTCTATCATAAACACTCATTGTAAATAAAGGTACAGCAAGTGCAAAAATATTTATGAAAAATGTAAGAAAACCAATTTCTATGTATGCACGCCAAAAAGTTTTTACAGGATTCCAAAACCAAGATTTTGACCTATTTACGTCTAATAATTTTTCTTTTTTAGCATCTCTAAATATTAAGATCGCTCTTTTGAAATGTTTTAAAAAACTAGGGTTTTCTTTGATTTGTTCTTTTGTTTTTGGGTCATAAAGATATATATCTCTATCTTTTTTAATATAAACAAAAGGATTATTGTTTTTGTCTAAAATAATACATGGAAAAAAATGTGAAGGAATATCCGAAGCATCTATATCTTTTTCAAGAGCACTTAATCCTACTTCATTTGCAACATCAATTGCAATTTCAGGAGTAAAACCTGAAGTAGATTTTGCTGAAAAGTTTTGTATTGTTTCTAAGGAAATATCTCCAAAATAAAAATCTAGGACATACTTCAAAGAGTATAACAAAGGGAAATCTTCCCTATGTTTTTGTTCTTCTACTTCATTGATTATTTCTGTGTTTAAGTTTTCTTCCACTATTTACCTATTTTATTTTTATTTTAAAATTACTAAAAATTTTAGCATAAATAGACTGAAATACGCTTTCCCAAGACCTAGCACTCTTTTGTCTAAAAAGTTTTGCACTAGGATACCAAGGTGATATTTCACCTTTATTTTCCCATCTCCAATCAGGTACTTTTTGTAGAGGAATCCAAATAGGTACATTTAAAGCACCAGCTAAATGTGCAACTGAAGTATCTGAAGAAATAACTAAGTCTAACTCTTTCATTAAAGAAGCTGTCTTTGAAAAGTCTGTTAGTTTATCTGTTAAATCAACTATTTTATCTTCAAATCCAAGTTTTTTAATATCTTCTTTTTCAGGCCCTACTTGCAGTGAATATAGAGTTATTTTATCATTATTTAAAAATGGTTCAAAGTATTTTAAATCAAAAACTTTTCCATCATAACTTTCACCTGTAACTGAAGCACTCCAACAAATACCAATATTAAGATGTCCTTTTTTTGATTTAATTTCTAGGTCTTTATCTTTCTTTGCAAAAAGATAAGGGTTTTCTTTTGGTAAATCTTTTTTTGTTTTCATATTTAAAAGTTTTGGCATACTCATAATTGGCAAGTGATAATCAAATTGTGGGGTTGGTTCATTTCTATGTGTTAGTACATCAATTTCTTTAATACCTTTAAATAACTCTTTTAACTCATCTCTACATTTAACTGCAATTTTACAAGGAAACTTTTTCTTAAAATTTGGTAAAAATCTAATAAACTGAATCGAATCACCAAAACCTTGTTCAGAATGAAGAAGTATAGTTTTATTTTTTAATTCTTCAAGATCTTCACTTCCTTTAAACATTGGTTTTGAAAAAATATCTTTATTTTTTACAATATGAGGGAACATCTCTTCTTTTTTAAATCTCCACTCATATTCATCAAAACCTAATTTATAATCACCCATTGCTAAATACATTGTTGCTAAATCAAAATGTGCATTTACAAAGTTTGGGTCTATTTCAATTGCTTTTTTATATGAATCTATAGATTTTTGTACTTGTCCTAAATACTTATATGAAGTTCCTACATTTGAGTATGCATTTGAGCCATTTGGTTCTAACTCAATAGATTTTTCATGTAATTTAGCTGCTTTTTTATAATCATATATTTTATTATAAACATTTCCAAGGTTTGTATATGCTCCACCATTTTTGGGATTCTTTTCAATTGCTATATTTAATGACTCAATTGCTTCATCATATTTTTTATCTTTATTATAACAAGCTCCGATATTTGAATAAAGTTCATAATATTTTGGATCTATTTTAAGTGCTATTTTAAAAATTTCTACTGCTTCTTGATATTTTTTTTGTTTATACAAAATCACACCAATATTATTTACAGCTTTTGCAAATTTTGGATTAATTCTTACAGCTTCTTTGTATGATTGAATTGCTTTGTTATTATCCTTTAGTTTTTCGTAGACCATTCCAAGATTGTTATATGCATGATAGTTTTTAGGATCTATTTTAATAGAATCACTATATACTTTTAATGCACCTTTATAATTACCTGTATCTTTTAATAGATTTCCTAAGTTGTTATAAGCAAGAGTATATTTAGAGTTTATATTAATCGCGTTAATGTAATTTTCATAAGCTTTCTTATTTTCACTTAATAATTTAAAAATAACACCTTGATTAACTAATGCTTCTACATTCTCTTCATCAATTTCTAGAATTTTATCATATACCTCTTTTGCATTTTTAAAATCTTTTACTTTATAATATTCTAATGCATCAGTAAATAGTTTTGTTATATTATTTGCCATTTTTATCCTTCTTCATTGGGTGAAAACTTGAATCTTTTATTTCAGTCATTTTTTCTACATTTATTTTTAAATCTTTGTGAATACATAACATATTTACAGATACTATATTTCCAAAGATATTTATTTTATTTCTTAAAAAATTATCTTCATTATATAGTCTTGGAAGATGCCAATAAAGTTTATAATCAAGAGATTGAACAAGTTCTATTAATTCTTTTGATTTTTCTTGTCTATCGTTTTCAATATATAAAAATGGTTTAAACTTTTTTATTATCTTTTCTGCTCCTTTTAGTACTTCACTTTCCATTCCCTCTACATCTATTTTTATAAGCTTAAGTGTTTCTATGTCTTCTAAAAAGCTATCTAAAGGTAATTGCTCTACTCTTTCACCTTTGATGCCTTTTTCAATAGATATTCCACCAAAGTTTCCATTTTTTGAATAATCAATTGGTGGAATAAAAAGTTCTGAATGCTTACTTCCTAAAGCTTTTTGATAGGTAAAAACATTTGTCATAGAGTTTAAGGCAATATTTGCATTTAGAGTTTGGAAAACTATTCTTTGAGGCTCATACGCTAATACTTTTCCTTTATTTCCAACAAGGTTTGAAAAAACTTGTGTATGCGTCCCTATATTTGCCCCTATTTCAATAATAGTATCATTTACTCTACAAATCTGTTTAAACAAATCCACTTCCGTTTCAGAAAATTCTCCATAGTTTTCTATTGAACAACCTATATATTGGTCGTTTATATTATATAAACAGTAACCATTTTTTGCTTTTATTAATTTATTAAATTGTTTATTCATATTTACACCAAATCTATAATTAAATTAACAGTAGAACCTGCACCATCATCTAAAGTATAAGTACTTCCCGAAGTAATACTTGAACTCATATCTGCATCATCTCCACCTATTTTATTACCACTACTATCAGTAAATTCAAGTTTACTTGAATCACCTGCAGATAATTTTATATTTAAATCTGCTCCATTACCCCAAGCATTAATTAATGAACCATCAAGTTTCCACTCTGCATTTGTACCGCCATCTGTTGTATCAGTTCCAATATTTAGATTAAAGCTTCCATTCGTTAAATCTATTGTTTCCATATTAGAGAAATCATCTGCATCTCCAAAGATAGTATCTGAAGTAATAGATGAAGTAGAACCAGTCATTGAAATAGTATCATTATCACTTCCCCCATCTATTTGGAAAGTATCATTATTCAAATTTGTAAAATCAAGTGTAAAGTTATCATCTCCACCTAATCCATTAATATTTGTAGGTTCATCTCCATCTAACGTAATATTATCTCCTAAACTTGATAAATCAAGATTTTCAAATTCACTTAATTCTGAAAAGTCTAGATTTCCACTTACCGCAGTTGAACCAAAGGCTAAAGTATCATTTCCTCCAGAATCAACTATACTTGTAAATTCACTTCTAAATGCGTCAAACTCTACATTATCATCAAAAGTAATAGTATCATTTCCATTTGATAAGTTAATATTTTCAAATCCACTTACTCCATTGATAATATCATTTGAATCAATTATTCCACTATCTGTAATAGTTAAGGTATCAGTTCCACCACTTCCATTAATATCATCTGAAGCAGTTAAATTGTTTACTGTTGTTTCTACTGTATCATTTCCACTTGTTACAACAATAGTATTTCCACCATCTGAATCAACTATAGTTAAAGTTCCACTTGCTTTTGAAACAGTACTTAAATCAATAGCATCTCCACTTCCAAGAGTTATATCTAAATCCCCTGCTCCATCTAATGTAATAGCACCACTTGTTTCAGATATCAGATCATTAAGATTATCTGAAGTAATTGTTCCAGTATTTGTAATAGATAAATTCTCATTCCCAAGACCTGTGAATCCACCTGTATTATAGATAGTATTTAAATCACTCAATGTACCACTTATACTATTCAATGTTGAGACATCTATATTTAATGATGTTTTCCCATCTAAAGATAGTAACTCTGTAGCTGTAATGCTTGTATCATTTATACTTAAAGTTAAAACATCTGTTGCACTTGCATTTGATAAGCCTGTATTTAAACTGCTTACACTATTTGTAGCTAATGTTGCAGTTATGATACCTGTAGTATCTAATAAAACTGTGTTTGTATCTATTAAAGATGAAGTTCCTGTTAATTCAGCTGAATAATTACTTGCCATACTTATATCAGCACTAGTTAAGGCTACAACTTCAGCTGCTGTTCCTGATACAGATGTTACTGCACTAGCATCAATATTTAGAGATGTTTTATCATCTAATGTTGTAAGAGTACTTGCAGATGTTGCACCTACATCATTATTTACTGTTAATGTTAATTCATCACTTGCCGCTGCATTTACTAATGCTCCAGCTAAAACAGCTGCTGTTGCTGCTGTTACTGTTGCTGTTAATTTTCCATTTGTTTGATTTGCAATTGTATTTGCATTAGAAGCTGAAATACTTCCACCTGTAATTGTTACTGCTGCATTTGGCACAACTGCTAGGGCATTTGATATCTCTGTTGTTAAACTTACTGTATCAAAGGCTTCTGTTATTGTATTAACAGATGTTGTTGTAAAAGCATCTACTTTTTCAGATAAATCCACTAAATCTGTTGCATCTACACTTGTATCTGTTGTTGTGAATGTTATTACATCACTTGTTGCTACATTTGTTATTGCACTTAATGTACTACTTACTGCTCCATCTGCAATTGTTGCTGTTACTACTCCACTTGTTGCATTTGCTATTGTATTTACATCTGTTGCTGAACTACTAGTATCTATATTTACAGATTTAGTTTCAAGTCCACTTATTGTAGTTGCTGTATTACCAGCATATGCAGAAATTATCTCTGTTGAGGTTCCTGTTAATTCACTTATTCCACTTGCATCTACTGATATGCCTGTCTTACTATCTATTGCAGTTAAATTAGAAGCTGATGTTGATGCATTTGCCATTACTACACTTATCTGATCTGTATTTGTTGTTGTAAGAGTTGCTAATATTGAGGCATCTCCTGTATTTACGTCAGATGTTACTATTCCTATTGCAGAATCATTATTTATTGTATTTAAATCTGTTACTGATGCTGCTGTAGATACTGTTACGGCTAAAGAACTATCTGAAACAGTTGTTATTCCTGATGAGCTAAGAGCTGTAGTTATATCACTTGCATTACCTGTTAATTCAGATATTGCATTTGCATTTATAGATACTCCTGTTTTCCCATCTATTGTATTTAAGTCTACTGCTGATGTTGATACATTTGCCATTGTTACACTTATCATATCCGTATTATCTGTTGTTAGTGTCACTAATGTTGCAGCATCTGTTTGTGTTACTGTTGCTGTTACGATTCCATCTGTATCATTTGCTATTGTATTTACATCACTTGCACTTGCTGTATCACTTAGTGTTGTTGCATAATCTGTTGCTGTTGTAAATGTTGCTCCTGTATTATTTACTATTTCTAATACATCTGCTGTTGTTCCATTTATTGTTGATGATGCTTGTATATCTATTGTTCCTGATGTTGCTACATTTACTACTTTTGCATCTG
>CANNFB010000004.1 GCA_947503785.1 uncultured Campylobacterales bacterium
ATAATGGGTCTTACATTTAAAGAAAATTGCCCAGATATTAGAAATACAAAAGTTGTAGATATTATCTCAGAACTAAAAGAATATGGGGCAAAGATAGATGTATATGAACCATGGATAGATGAGAAAGATAAAGACTATTATGATTATAATTTTATTCAAGATCCTCTAAAATCTGATAAAAAATATGAAGCAATAGTAGTAGCTGTTGGACATGATAAGTTTAGAACTATTTCTCAAGAAGAATTTGAATCATTGATAAATGGTGAGAATGTTTTAGTAGATGTTAAAAATGTAATACCAAAACCTACTTGGAAATTATAAGCTATGACTCCTAACAAATCTCAATTAATAACAATCATTACTGTTGTATATAATGGTGAAAATTGCTTAGAAAAAACAATAAAGAGTGTTATTGATCAGACTTATAAAAATATAGAATATATCATAATTGATGGTGGCTCTTCCGATCGAACTGTTGATATAATAAAAAAGTATGAAGATAAAATTAGTCATTATATAAGTGAATCTGACGATGGTATTTATGATGCAATGAATAAAGGGATGATATTTGCGAAGGGCGAGTATATATTATTTTTAAATGCAGGTGATGATTTTTGTGATGAAAATATAATAGAAAATATTTTTGATAAAGACGAACAAATAAATGATGATATTGTATATGGTGCAGCTATTGTAGTTGATGAAAATAGAACTAAAGAAACTTATCTTAATCCAAAATGTTTTACTAAATTTAATCTTTTGTTTTGGACTACTCGTGTGTTATGTCATCAATCTCTATTTATTAGAAAAAGTATTCTGAAACCTTATAGTTCTAAATATAAGTTAAAAGGTGAATTAAACTGGTATTTTGATTTGCTAGAAAAAGTTAAAAGTTATAAAATAGTTGATTTTCCTATTGTTTATTACTCTTTAGGTGGAGCTGGTGATGTTAACTTTAAACTAAATACAGTTGAAACTTTGCAAGTTGTATTTAGTCAAACTGGCATATTAGGAATACTATCCATTCCTGTAACATTATACAAATATTTAAAAAAGATTCTCTCTTGATTAGTTTTATTATGATGGCATATAATGTTGAAGATTATATAAGAGAAGCTATTTCAGAACTTCAAAAAGAAGATGACATTGAATGGGAACTTATTATTATAGAAGACTTTTCTGATGATAATACTTTTGATGTAACAAGGAATATTGCTGAATATGATAACAGAATAAAATTAGTGAAAAATCTATCTAAAGGTAAAGTTATAGGTACAAATTATGGATATAGTTTAACTAAAGGTGATATTATAAAATGTATTGATTCTGATGACATCTTAACTCAAGATTATTTTAGAGAGTATGAAAAAATGAAAAATTACGATGCTCATTGTCATGATTCCTTAATAGTAAATAATACACTGGAACCAATGGGTACTTATAATGTAAACCCTATAATAATAAATAAATCTTATGAAGAAGTAGTTAATAATTTAGTAAGTTTACCAAAAGCATATTGGTCCTTTAACAGAGAACTCGCAGATAAAATATTTCCAATGCCAGAAAACTTGCCATTTGAGGATGTATGGATATCTTTACATATTAAAAAATATGCTAAATCTATTTATCACATAAATAAACCAATATATCTTTACCGACAACATCAAAATCAAGTGTTTGGAGGAATATTAAATTATGAAAAAACTAGAGTTATATTTAGAGCGAATAGACTTATAAAACTAATTTATATTATAGAGAATGAACAAAAATATTTAATAGAAGGTATTGAAAATCCTTTTAATAGCATGAAAGAATATCTTTATTTACAAGCTTCAACATCAAGTATAAAAGATATTTTTAATTCAAGAATATCTTTTATTAAAAAGATGAAATTATTATTAATTATTCATATGCCATTTATTGCAATAACTATAACTAAATTAAAATGGCAATTGGATAAAAGGTAAATATGTATTATTTAGTTGTTTTATTCATTTGTACTGGTTTTCTTTATTTTTTAGAAAAAAAAGAAATTAGTAAAAGTAACAATTTTTTAATAGGATTGTTTCCTATTATGTGCCTTTATTTTGTATTACCTGCATTTCAATATAATGTAGGTAGTGATTATACTAGTTATATCTGGATTTATGAGACTACAAATAGAATAGAATTATATTCTTTTTTACACCATGAATACGGCTTTTATTATCTTATAAAAGTATTACAATATTTTAACTTAGATAGTCAAAGTATATTTATTGTATTTGGTTTTTTAGACACAGTATTATTATTTACTATATTAATGATGTTAAAGAAATATAGATTTAAACTTTGGCTTGTATTTTTATTATTCTTTACCATCTCTACTATCTATCACAATCAAATGAATGGACTTCGACAATATATTGCAATATTGTCAACACCTATATTATTAATTTTAATTTATGAGAAAAAATATTTAAAATCTATTTTAATTTCTTTATTTGCATTATCCTTTCATAAATCATTTATAATGATACTCATGCTAGTACCTATTTTAATTTATATAAAAAGATTTAATCCTCTGCAGTTATTCAAGGTATCATTAACTATTCCTTTTGTTATACTATTTATTTTTCCGATATTTATTACTGTATTAGTAGAGTTTATTTTTCCAATTTATAAGATTTATTTAATTTCAAGTGAATTTAATATTAAAAGTATATTATCTAAAATATATTATTTAATTTTTATTGCTTATTTTTGGTATATATATTTAAATAAAAAAGTTATTAGTAGTATAGATAGGGATATATTTAAATTTATGATAGTTATTTTATCTATAACTTATTGCTCTTATCTAGTAGATGTATCAACTCCAATGTATGGACGATTTTTCCAATATTTCCAATTTTTTTATATATTTCCCATATATTACATAATGGAATATAATATTTTACATAAAAATCATAAAGTATCAATATTTATTGTATTAATGTTTTTAATACCTTATTTATTAAAAATATTAGTCTTTCCCATAAGCGAGTATAGTTATCAATCTATATTTTTTAACTAAAGGAGATATTTTATGAGACCAAATAATTTTGATTTGCTAAGGCTCTTTGCTGCACTAAGTGTTGTTTTCTTTCATACTATACACAGATTAAATATAGATATGAATTATTTTATTTTAAGTTTTTTTAAATTTATACCAGGTGTCCCTATTTTCTTTTTTATAAGTGGCTTTTTGATTAGTTTATCTTATTCGAAATCTACTTCTATTAAGAGTTACATCAAA
Source organism: uncultured Campylobacterales bacterium (assembly GCA_947503785.1). Lineage (GTDB taxonomy): Bacteria > Campylobacterota > Campylobacteria > Campylobacterales > Arcobacteraceae > Poseidonibacter. The sequence goes on from CANNFB010000004.1 coordinate 3,278, forward strand.
AAAAGAGCATTACGAATATATCCTGCCTTATATTTATGTTTAATTCTATCAATAATTTCTGTATTTTATATTGGATACTTAAATACAGAAGTGTTTTTTATAAAAGATTTTTGGATTTGGATAATAGCACAAATAAGTTTTGTACAGTTTTATAATCCAGAGTTTCTAAGAGGGTATGGAGTTGGAACATTAAATGGTAGCTTATGGACTATATCAGTTGAATTGCAGTTTTATTTTTTAATACCAATCTTATATAGACTTATAAGGAACAAAAATAAAAACAACTATTTAATAATCCTGATAATAATATTTGCTTTTATTAATATACAATTTTCATCTTTTGGTAATAGTAATGACTTTGGAAATCAAACAATAGTCTATAAACTATTATTTGTTTCTTTTCTCCCTTGGTTTTATATGTTTTTGATTGGAATATTTATACAAGAGAATTTTGATAAGTTTAAAATTCTATATGAGATGAAATTTATAAATAAACTCTTTTATTCAACAATAGTATTATTCCTTTATAATTCCTATGGTATGAATCCTATTACATTTTTTCTTTTTATAACAGTAATTTTTATCCTTGTTTATAGTTTTAAAAATTTAAGTTATAAAATGCTAAAAGGTAATGATTATTCATATGGTATTTATATTTATCATGCAGTTATTGTTAATTATTTTGTATATATGGAGTATTTAAAGGAAGTAAAATATTTAATGTATATAATAGTACTATCTTTTTTCTTTGCTGCCTTTTCCTGGCATATTTTAGAGAAACCAATTTTAAGTTTAAAGAAAGTAAAAAAATGAAAATATCAATAATAACAGTGGTTTGGAATAATAAAGAAACAATAAAATATGCTATAAATTCAATACTTAATCAAACATATAAAAATATAGAATATATTATAGTTGATGGTGCTAGTACTGATGGAACGATTGAAATAGTTAAAAGTTATGGAGATAAGATAACTAAGTTTATCAGTGAAAGAGACAACGGTCTTTATGATGCAATGAATAAAGGAATTGCTTTAGCTACAGGTGAGATTATAGGTATTTTAAATAGTGATGACTTTTATATCGATAATTTTGTTATTGAAAAAGTCATAAAAGAATTTGAAAAAAATCAATGTGATAGTTTATATGCTGATTTAGTATATGTAAAGCCTGAAAACCTTAATAAAACTGTTCGATATTATGATAGTAGTAAGTGTGGAATAAAAAATTTTAAATATGCTTTGTATCCTGCTCATCCTACTTTTTTTGTTAAAAGATGGGTATATGAAAAATATGGAATTTTTAAAACAGATTATAAAATAGGTGCAGATTTTGATATTATGGCTCGATTTTTATATACAAACAAAATTAACTATATTTATCTAAAGGAACCCTTGATAAAAATGAGAATAGGTGGAGTTAGTACTTCTTTTAGTAGTATTTGGATTAATAGTTTAGAGCAATTAAGAGTCTGTAAAGAAAATAATATAAATTCAAATTTATTTATGATATTTTGGAAATATCCAATAAAACTTTTGGGGATGATCAAGAAATGAAAGTATTAGTTACCGGAGCCAATGGATATGTGGGAAGTAGTATTATAAAGCTTTATAAGGATAAATATAATTTTCAAAAATTTTCGTTATTAAGTAAAAAACTAGAAGATATAAATTTTTTAGATATTAATACCGTTATTCATTGTGCGGCATTAGTACATCAAAAAACTGAACAAGCTTATAAAAAATATAATGAAATAAATGTAGAATATCCAGTAAAATTAGCAAAACTAGCAAAAACAAATGGCGTAAAACAATTTATTTTTATCAGTACAATTGCTATTTATGGTGAAGATTTAGAAAAGTTAGATGAAAATAGTAATTGTAATCCAATAACATCTTATGGTAAAAGTAAACTTGAAGCTGAAAAGCAATTGTTGGAATTAAATGATGAAACTTTTGTAGTAAGTATTATAAGACCTCCAATGGTTTATGGTAAAAATGCTCCAGGAAATATTGATAGTTTAGTAAAGTTAGTAAAGAAATTGTCTATTATTCCTCTAGGAAAAATACAAAATAAAAGAAGCTTTTTATATATTGAAAATCTTTGCTATCTTATTGATGAATTAATAAAGCAAAAAGAATCAGGCGTGTTTCTAGCTTCTGATGATGAACCTGTTTCTACTTCAAAACTTATTGAGCTAATAGATGAAAATTTAGAAAAAAAGGTATATATAATCAAAATACCATTTTTTGAAAGTTTGTTAAAGTTTCTTAAACCACTATTTCATAAAAAACTATATCAAAACTTAGAAGTTGATAATACTACTACAAAAGAAAAGTTGAACTTAATAAATCCCTATAGTGTGGAAGAAGGAATAAAACTTATGATGAAAGGAGATAAGTTTTGATTTATTTAATATTACTTTTGATGTCTTTTTCACTCACATATTTTATAAAAAACTATGCTATTAAAAAATCACTTGTAGCTGTTATAAACGAAAGAAGTTCTCATACTACTCCTACTCCTCATGGTGGTGGTATAGCTATAGCTGTTACTTGGTTTATTGGTTTGTATTATTTGTATTTGACAAATGAGATTGAAACTACTTTTTTTTATGCTCTTTTAGTGGGTATTGTTATTTCTGTGGTTAGTTTTTTTGATGATATATATGAACTTAGTGCTAAGTTTAGGCTAATAGTTCAGTGTATTGTGGCTATCTTAGGTATTAGTATTATTGGTGGACTTGATAGTATTGAGCTTGGGTTTTTTAGTATTGAAAATAAGTTTATTACTAGTATTTTTGCATTTTTACTTATTGTTTGGTTTATAAATCTTTATAATTTTTTAGATGGTATAAATGGATATGCTGGAAGTGAAGCTGTATTTTTAAGTTTAGCTGGGTTTATACTATTTAGTGGAGGTCATTTTTTAGTTTTAGCTGTATCTGCCCTTGGGTTTTTATTTTGGAATTATAATAAGGCCAAGATATTTATGGGTGATGTTGGAAGCACTCTTTTAGGTTATAATATTTCTATTTTTACACTTTACTATGCAAATATTGAGTCTTCAAACCTTTGGATTTGGATGATTTTATTCGGCGTTTTCTTATTTGATGCTACTATCACATTACTTAGAAGAAAACTAAATAATGAAAATGTAAGCCAAGCACATAAAAAGCATGCTTATCAAAGACTAAATCAAAGTGGATGGAGTCATTTAAAAGTTACGAATTATTCTATTGGATTAAATATAGTTTTATTTTTTATAGTTTATTTTATATCAAATGTTTTTTTAGCTTTACTTGTAACTATTATTCTTTTAGGCTTTATTATAAAATTTGTTGAGAATAAAAAGAAGTTTTAATAACATCTTCAAATTATTAAATTTAACTAATATCTCATTTATATTTAACTATAATAATATATAATTAAAACCAAGGATTTCTTTGTTAAAGCCATCTCCTCTAAAAAGAATAATATTTTTTTTATCAAGTGATACCTTAATCTCACTTTTTACACTATATCTATCTTACAATCTTAGATTTAATTTTACAGTACCTGAGGATTTTTTAGATAACTTTTTAAACATATTTTTTATTATTTTAGTTTTGAAAATCTTAGTATTTGTTTCCTTTAGACTTTATAGAACTGCTTGGAGATTTTTTTCGCTTCATGAAGTAAAGAAAATACTTTTAGCTCATATTATTGTTTATAGTTTATTTACAATAATCCTAATTCTTTTCAGAGATGACATGATGCCATTTGCTAGAAGTATCATCATTATAGATTTTATGCTTTCGCTTGTATTTATAACACTTTTACGACTTTCTAAAAGAATTATCTTAGAAAGTGGCAAAGGAAGTAATTATAAAAACACTTTGATAATAGGTGCAAATGGTTCTATAAACACACTTTTAAATGACAAAAAAAATATAGAATACACCCCCGTTGCTATTATCGATAAAAATAAAAATTTAATAAATACATATATTTTAAATCTGAAAATTTATTCATTTGACGATTTAGAAAAAGTTATATTAAATAAAAGAATTGAAGCTGCTATTATCTCAAAAGAATATTCACAAGCAGAATTAATAAATATTTTTGAAATATTAAATAAGTCAGGGATAAAAGATATAAAAATAATTAATACTTTATCTTCAAACTCAAATACAAAAAAACAATTAAAAGACATCTCTGTTGAAGACTTACTAGCAAGGCATCCAAAAGATCTAGATACCCAGAAAATTGAATCTTTTATAAAAGATAAAGTGGTACTTATTACAGGAGCAGGTGGTAGTATTGGATCTGAAATCTCTAGACAATGTAAGAATTTTAAAGCAAAACAGCTTATTCTTTTAGATCATAGTGAGTATAATCTTTATCAAATATGTGAAGAATTATCAGGTTTTAATATTGTACCTGTTATGCAAACTGTTCGAAAACTTGATTATCTTGAAAATACATTTAGTAAATATAAACCAGATATCGTAATTCATGCAGCTGCTTATAAGCATGTACCATTAGTAGAAGATAACATTTTAGAAAGTATTTTAAATAATGTTATGGGTACTAAGAATTGCATCGATATGGCTATTAAGCATAAAGTAAAGAAATTTGTACTTATTTCTACAGATAAAGCAGTTCGACCTACAAATGTGATGGGTACTACAAAACGTATTTGTGAGCTATACTCACAAAATGTTGACTCTAAAGATACTGAAATAGTTGCAGTTAGGTTTGGCAATGTTTTAGGGTCTTCTGGTTCTGTAATTCCAAAATTTAGATCACAGATAGAAAAAGGTAAAAATATCACAGTAACACATCCAGATATTACAAGATACTTTATGTTAATACCTGAAGCTTGTGAGCTTGTACTTCAAGCTGGAGCAATTGCAAAAGGTGGAGAGATATTTATTCTTGATATGGGAGAGCCTATAAAAATAGTTGATTTAGCTAAGAAGATGATTGATTTATCAGGACGTGATAATATTGAAATAGAGTTTTGTGGTCTAAGACCTGGCGAAAAGTTATATGAAGAGTTATTGATAAATGACAGTGATAAGAAAACGCAATATGAATCAATTACAGTAGCAAACTCTACGAAATTTGATATAGATAAATTAAATAAAAAGATTGAGGAGTTACTTAATAGCAAAGATAGGTTAAGAATTTTAAAAGAAATAGTGCCTGAATTTAAACATAAAAAAAATAATTAGTTCTATCTTTTAATAAATTATTTTATTATTTATAGATAACCTTTTATATTATTAAAATATAAAAGGACATATCATGAAAAAAATGAAAAAAGGGTTTTCTCTTTTAGAGTTAATATTCGCTATTGTTGTTATTGGTATTATTGCATCTTTTGCAATACCAAAATATTTAGATACTAGAGATTCTGCAATGGCTTCAACTATTAAAAGAGATATTGCAAGTGCTACTACTTCTATTCAAAGCTATCATTTAGTAAATGCTAAAATTGATAAAATTTCTGATGCTATTACATTAAATCCAACTCATTGGACTATTACCGACTCTAAAATTACATATAAAGATAATAATAAAGATTGTGTAAGCTTAGAGGTTAAAGATAACTCAGGTTCTAAGAGTCTTGAACTTGTTGTTGATTCAACTGCTAAAAGTGGTATTTGTAAGATATTAACAGCTGATGGAATTAAGACAAGTACTTTTGATTTATTCTAATCACTCTTTTTTTCGTATTCTTAAAAAAGATGCGAATTTTGGTTTTCCAAATCTTGTGAAATTATAGTATTTGAAAGTTACTATATCTCCAATTTTTGGGTGATTAATTTTTTTCTCTTTTGTAAAGCCGTTTCCTAGATTAAAAACTACACCATTTTCTAATTTTAGTACTAAACTTTTAAATTTATACTTTTTATCTTTATTAAAATTTATATCTATTACTTCAGCTTCCATATCTAAAAACTTTTTTACTTTTAATATATTTGAATTTCTGCCTACAAAATATTCTAGACTAGGATTTTTTAACATCACTCCTTCTGCTTTTAAATTTATAACTTTTTTTAAGTATTTTTCTAAGTGATTATTGTCTTTACATTTTATTTGCTCAATTATTTTTATATACTTATTATTATAAAGCTTTTGCCAATTTTCTATTTTTTCAAGTCTTTTTAAAAAAATCCCTTTTTCTTCTGGTACTTCAAATATATTATAAGTAATTTTATTCCAATGTTTACTTGGAGTCTTGTCTAAAACTATACTTTGAATATTTTCAAAATCATTTCTTTTTGTCCAAAGTTCACCATCAAGTCTAAAGTTTGGAAAATCTTTTGTAAACCATTTTGGCGAATTGATAATATTTCCATTTTTACTAAGTAATTGTTTTCCATCCCAATAAGCTCTTATTCCATCAAGTTTTTCACTCATCATCCAATTTTTTATAGAATGAGTTTTATTATAGGTTTTTGCTTTTTGTAATTCAAATGCACTTAATTTTTGACTTAGAATTGAAATTAATAATAGATATAAAAATACTTTCATAAAGATCCTTCTAATAATTTTATTAATTATATTTAAAGCAATATTAAATAATTGCTTTAAATCATAAAGTCATAATAATTATTTAGATAAAATATTTAACTTTTCACTAAATTTAGTGTTATAAAAGGATTATATTTGAATAAAAAATTATTAACAGAAGATGAAAAAAATATATTATTAAACTCTATTAGAAGTATCGAGGACTTTCCAAAAGCAGGTATTGTATTTAAAGATATTACTACATTATTAAATGATAAAGAAGCTTACTCTCTTTTAATGAAACACTTTGAAGATAGATATAAAGATTATAACTTGGATTATATAGCTGGAATAGAAGCAAGAGGTTTTATTTTTGGGGCAGCATTAGCTGATCGTCTTGGAATTGGTTTTGTTCCAGTTAGAAAAAAAGGAAAACTTCCTAGTACTACTGCATGTGAAAAATATGAATTAGAATATGGTTTTGATGAAGTTGAGATACACTTAGACGCCTTTAGAAATACTAAAGATGCTAGAGTACTTTTAATAGATGATATTATTGTGAGTGGTGGAACTGCATATGCAGCTGCTAATTTAATAAACAAATTAAATGTAAACTTAGTAGAGATGTGTTTTTTAATGGATATTAAAATATTAAGTGGTGCTAAAAAACTTGAAAAAGTAGCACCAGTTTATTCTGTATTAGAAATATAAAGAGGAAGAAAATATGAGTGATTATATACCAAAACCAAGTCCTTTTGATCCTGATGAAAAAGGTCAATTTGGAATTTTTGGAGGGCAATATGTTCCTGAAACATTAATGCCTGTATTAAAAGAATTAGAGATAGAATATAAAAAATATAGATTTGATAAAGAATTTTGGGCTGAAGTAAATGCATTATTAAAAGATTATGTAGGACGTGAAAATCCTCTTTATCTTGCAAAAAATATTTCAGAAGAAATTGGTGCAAAGGTATATTTAAAACGAGAAGATTTAAATCATACTGGTGCACATAAAGTAAACAATGTTATTGCTCAAGGTTTATTAGCAAAAAAACTTGGAAAAACAAAAATTATAGCTGAAACAGGTGCTGGTCAACACGGTGTTGCAAGTGCTACAATTGCTGCTTTAATGGGTTTAGAGTGTACTGTTTTTATGGGTGCAAAAGATGTTGAAAGACAAGAGTTAAATGTATTTAGAATGAAGCTTCTAGGTGCAAAAGTTATTGCTGTTGAAAGTGGAAGTAAAACTTTAAAAGATGCTATGAATGATGCAATTAGATATTGGGTTACAAACGCACGTGATACTTTTTATATAATTGGAACGGTAGCTGGTCCTCATCCTTATCCTATGATGGTAAGAGATTTTCAATCTGTAATTGGTTATGAAGCAAGAAAGCAAATTTTAGAAAAAGAAAATAGACTTCCTGATTATGTAATAGCATGTATTGGTGGTGGTTCAAATGCCATTGGAATGTTCTCTCATTTTTTAGAAGATAAAGAAGTAACTTGTATTGGGATTGAAGCTGGAGGATTAGGATTAGATACCGATAAACATGGATGTTCTTTAGAAAAAGGAAGTCCAGGAGTATTACATGGTCAGTGTTCATACCTACTTCAAGATGAAGATGGACAAGTTTTAGAAGCTCATTCAATTTCTGCAGGGCTTGATTATCCAGGAATTGGACCAGAACACTCTTTTCACAAAGATAATAAAAGTGTTGAGTATGATTCAATAACAGATAAAGAAGCTTTAGATGCATTTGTTTGGTTAAGTAGACGTGAAGGAATTATTCCTGCTTTTGAAAGCTCTCATGCAATTGCTTATTTAAAAAAAGCAAAAGATAAACTAAAAGGTAAAATTGTAATTATCAATTTATCTGGACGTGGTGATAAAGATATGGTACAGGCAAAAAGTTTACTAAATTTTGACTAAAAAGGAAAAAGATGGAACAGTTCTTTAAAAAGTTTCAGCCCCATTCAGGAAAAATATTAGCAGGTATTCTTATTATCTTCTTTTCTTTTTTAGCTTATAATCTTTATCAAGCGCCAGTTGAAGGTTTTGAGAATAGTTTTGTTTATTTATTAAAAGAGTATGGTTATATTATACTTTTTGCTTGGGGTATGCTTGAAGGAGAAGCTGGTCTAATTATGGCTGGACTCTTATCTCATACTGGAGATATGAATCTATATATTGCTATTTTTGTTGCAGGCCTTGGTGGTTTTGCAGGAGATCAAGTATATTTTTATATAGGTAGATTTAATAAATCCTATGTTCATAGTAAGTTTAAAGGACAAAGAAGAAAGTTTGCTTTAGCTCATTTATTACTTCAAAAATATGGTTGGCCAATTATTTTTGCTCAAAGATACATGTATGGTATGAGAACTATTATTCCAATCTCAATTGGACTTACAAGATATGACGCAAAAACGTTTGCATTTATAAATTTAATATCAGCATGGTGTTGGGCTGCTATTACAATTGTTCCTGTTTGGTATTTTGGAGAAGAGATTCTAAAAGTTTTACATTGGGCAAAAGATCATTGGTATTTTGCAATTCCAGTTGTTCTAGGGTTTGGTGGGAGTATTATTTACTATTTTAATAAAGCATCAAAAAAAGCAGAGAAGAAAAATTTTAAAATGAAAGAAGAAAAAAATGAAAATTAATTTAACAAATACAAAAATTAATAAAATAAAATCTGATATTGAAATTGTATTAGTAAATAATATTGATAATATAGATGAAAAAGAATTATTAGAAAGCTTAGGTTTTGAAATTTTAGATGAGGCTATAGTCTTCTTACCCGAATCAGGAAAAATATTTGTAGCTTACGAAGAAGAAATATACGATTGTTTAGCAATTGCAATTGCAACTGCTATAAAGAAGTTTCAAACAACTACTTTTAAAAACGCAAAGTTAGACTTAGGTTCTTTTGATTCTAAGATTTTAAAGTCTATAGTTGAAGGAACGCTTTTAGGTTCTTATACTTTTAACAACTACAAATCAAAACAAGAGAAAAAGAAAAAACAAGAATTAACAATTTCAATCCAAGAAGATTCACCAACATTAGATAATATTGAATTAAATACAATATTAAACGAATCTACAATTATTTCAAAAGCAGTAAATAAAGCAAGAGATATGGTAAATACTACTCCTGGTGATTTCTACCCAGATGTAATGGCAAAACTAGCTAAAAAACTAGCAAAAGATGCCAAAATTGAGTGTAAAATTAAAGGTGAAAAATTCCTAGAAAAAAATGATATGAATGCAATGCTAAGTGTTGGACGAGCCTCTATTCATGAATCAAAACTAATTCATTTATCTTATAAACCAAAAGATGCAAGAAAGAAAATAGTTCTAGTAGGAAAAGGTCTTACTTATGATTCTGGTGGACTTTCTTTAAAACCTGCAGATTATATGGTAACAATGAAATCTGATAAGTCAGGTGGTTGTGCAGTATTAGCAACTATTTGGGCAATTGCAAAACTAGAACTTCCTTATGAAGTTCATGCGGTAATTGGTGCAGTTGAAAATATGATAGGTGGAGATGCTTATAAGCCTGATGATGTATTAAAAGCTAAAAATGGAAAAACAATAGAAGTACGAAATACAGATGCAGAAGGAAGACTAGTTCTTGCTGATTGTTTATGTTATGCGCAAGATGAGATTTCAGATATTGATTATATTTTTGATTATGCAACATTGACTGGTGCTTGTGTTGTTGGAGTTGGACAATATACAACAGGTATTATGGGTAATAATGAAATTTTAAAAAGAAATGCAGTATTAGCGTCTTTAAAGTCAGGTGAATACGCAACTGCTTTAGATTTCAATAGATATTTAAAGAAAACAATAAAATCAGATATTGCAGATATTTCAAATATTGCAAGCACTAGATACGGTGGAGCAATTACGGCAGGGTTATTTTTAGATAATTTTGTAGAAAAAGAAAATAAAGAAAAATGGATTCATTTTGATATTGCAGGACCTGCATTTGTAGAAAAAGCATGGGGATATAATCCTTATGGCGCTAGTGGAGCAGGTGTTAGAATGACTATAGAATTTTTAAAGAATATTGAAAATAAAGTAAAAGATATTTAATTTATATTACTTATGAAGGGTTTGAATAATGAAATTATTAAATAAAAAAATTCTATTTATAACAATACTCTTCATAAGTATATCGCTTAGTATTTATTTATTAGCATATAAATTAACTAGTGAAACTATACAAAAGTCCTTTAATAATCAAATAAAAATCAATCAAAACAATATAAGTTTTGTTATAAAACAGTTTAATAATACAAAATTTGATTTATTAAATACTTTAGTGAAAAATGAGAATCTAAAAGAATTTATTTCATCAAAAAATGATATAGAATTAAAAAAACTTTTTTTATCTTTTGCAAGTTCTGATAAACTAATAATGCAAATGCGTGTGTTAGATTTAAATGGTAATGAGACATTTAGGCTGGATAAGATAAAAGATAAATATATTTTTCAAAAGAAAGATTCTTTACAAAACAAAGGGCATAGTGACTATTTTAAAAATTTTATAAAACTAAAAAATAATGAGTTAGGTATTTCTAAACTTGGTTTAAATTTTGAAAATAATAAAATTGAAAAACCTTTTAAATCTACAATTAGAATGGCAATGCCAATTTTCTCAGATAAAAAAGAAAAAGCAATTTTAGTTATAAATTATAATATGAATAGTTTTATTAAAAGTCTTTTTTCTTCATCTACTTTTAATTTGTACTTAATAGATGAAAATGAATATTTTATTTATCATCCAGAAGATAAATTTTCATGGACAAAATATAAAGATAAGAAAACTGTTATATCTGATTACTTTTCAAGAAATACACTTAAAAAATTAGTTTTCAAAGATATTGATTTATGGAGAAATAAATATAAAATCATTTATGAAAATAAACAAACTGCTAGTTTAAACTTTTTTATAGAGAGAACTACAGATATTGGTGGACTTATATTTTTAGCAAGTTTATTTTTAGTAGTTCCATTTTTATATATGATTTTATTGTATATAAAGAAAATCAATTTATTAAACTCTTCCTTAATAGATTCAAAGGTAAAAATTGAGTCAATACTTAATCATACTTCAGATGCAATTATTTTGATTGATTTAAAAGGAATAATACAAGAAGTAAACTTATCTACAGAAAAGATATTTGGTTATAAAAAAGAAGAGTTAGTGTCTAAAAATATAAATATTTTAGTTCCTTCTCCACATCATAGTAAACATGATAATTATATTAAAAATCACGATAAAAACATGCATAGTAAAGTTATCAATGTTGATAGAGAATTATTTGCTTTACATAAAGATGGTTCAAGTTTATCGATTAGTTTAGTTGTAACAAAAGTTAATATTGCAAATTCTGAATATTTTATAGGAACAATAAAGAATTTAAGTGATGAACTAAAAACAAAAAAGTTATTTGAAAATATTTTTGCTTCTTCTGCTATTGGGATAGGAATTGTATTAAAGGATGGAAGTTTATGGAGAGTAAATAAAAAGTTTGCAGATATAGTTGAGTATCCAATAGAAGAGTTAAAAAAATTAACTTTTCAAGATATTACGCATAAGGATGATTTAAGTAAAGATTTAGAGTTAGTTAATAAAGTATTAAATAAAGAGATAGATGAATACTCAATTGAAAAGAGATATATAACTAAATTAGGAAAAACTGTATGGGTAAATTTAAGAGTAAAGGGTGTTTTTAGTAATGAAAATAATGAAGTTTTTGATTACTTTATTGCTAGTATAGATGATATTACGGAGCAAATTCAGATTAAAAATAATTTAAAAGAAGCTGAGGAAATAGCTCATATTGGGCATTGGCTATGGGATATAAGAAAAGAAACTGTAGTCTTATCTGATAATATGCTAGCAATATTTGGAAAAACAAAAGAAACTTTTAAAAATAGCTATAGTTCTTTTATCAATATAATTCATAATGATGATAAAGAAAATGTTCTTAATACTTTAACTGAATGTCTTAATATGAAAAAAGATTTAGAAATTGAGTATAGAATAGTAGTAAATAATGAAATAAAATTTATTTATGCTAAAGGTAGAATTTTATGTTTAGGTGAAGAATCAATAGAATTTTTTGGTACTTGTCAAGATATAACTAAATTAAAAATATTAGAAAAAGAGACGAAAAAAAGAGAACTTATATTAATGGAACAATCAAAATTAGCTTCTATGGGGGAAATGGTTGGTTCAATTGCACATCAATGGAGACAACCTTTAAACTCTATTGGTTTTATTTTACAAGATATGATTTCTGCTTATAAACATAATGAATTTGATGAAGATTATTTAAAAGAAGTAAAAAGAGAGATGATGGAACAGTTAAATTATATGTCAGAAACGATTGATGAATTTAGAAACTATTTCAAAAATAATGAACCATATAAAGAGTTTAATATTGTTAATTCTTTATTAGATGTTAATAAGCTATATAGAGCTCAACTTGATAATTACTACTTGCATCTTCATATAAAAGCTAATAATAAAGATGTGAAAGAATTAACAAAAGAAGAGGTGTCTAATTTCAAAGTAATTAATCAAGAATCACAATTAAAACAAGTTTTAATAAATTGTATCTCAAATGCAAAAGATGCAATAATTCAGCTAGATACAAATATCAAAGAGCAAAAAAATATAATAGTTGAAATAAATGAAAATGAAAAAAATATTCAAATTTGTATAAATGATTTAGCAGGAGGAGTATCTTTGAAAAGTTTACCTCGAATATTTGAGCCATATTTTACTACTAAGAAAATGGGTACAGGATTAGGTTTATATATTTGTAAAACTATTTGTACTCAATCTTTAAAAGGAGATATTGAGTACAAGTACAATAATAAATTAATAAATGATATAGAGTATTTAGGTTCAAGTTTTATTATTACTGTACCTAAATTTATAGAAGATTAATAAGTCTTGAGTCTAATACTCATCTAAAGATTCTAAATAAATTTCAAATTTAGCGCCATAATATGAAGTATCATTATGTATAAAGTTTTCATTGCTAACAGTTAATTTTCCTTGTAAATGATTTTCTACTATTTGTCGAGACATATGAAGCCCAATTCCTGTTCCTTTGTCTTTCTTAGTAGTAAAATATGGCTCAAAAACTTTATCTATAAATTCCTCAGGAATTCCCCCTGCGTTATCTTGTATAGTAATTATAAAGTTATTAGTATCTTTTCTTGTGCTAACTTTTATAATTCTTTCTTTATCTTGCTTTGCCAGTTCTTCTATTGCATTTTTTTCAATATTTATTAAAACTTGTATAAGTTCATTTTGATAATTACATAAATGAAAATCTTGAATATCTTTTATTTTTTCAATTTTATATGTTTTCATTTGAGAAAACATTAATTTCTCAATTTTATCTAAAGTATCTTTTATATAAAAGCAAGATTCTAAGTTATTTGGTTTAAGATAACTTTGAAAGTCATTAAGTGTTACATCCATATATTGAATTGAATTCATTATATTCTCAACCATACTATCCAGTGTATTATCTTCATCAATTATCTTTCCAAACTCTTTTTCAAGTTTAATATTTGAAGCACATATTGAAATTGTATTTAATGGTTGTCTCCATTGATGTGCAATATTTGCAAGCATTTCACCCATAGCTGCCATTTTAGATTGCATCATTAACATTCTCTCTTGTTTTATTGCTTCTTTTTCATTTAATAATTCTTGTTCAAATTGTTTAAGTTCATTTATTAACTCGTCTAAATCTATAGGTTTAACAATAAACTTTTTAACTTTTAATTTAATAGCTTCAATAAAATATTCTGGTTCACTAAATGCAGATGCAAGAATAATTGGAATGTCGAAATTATTCCTTTTTAATTCCTTATACATATCTACACCGTTCATTTCAGGCATATTTATATCAGAAATAATTATGTCAGGCTTAATTTCATTAACTTTGCCAATTGCTTCTATAGGATTTTTAAAAGTATATATATTGGAAATTTCTCTACTTAAAATTTTACCAATTTTTTTTAAGAGAAATTCATCATCTTCAACAATCATAACACGTAAATTAATCATAGTATATAACCTCTTATTTTAATAATAACAATATTATCATGTTTTTATGTTTATTGAGATAAAATTGAAAAATTAGCAAGTAGGTATTGATTTATGGAAGAAAGTTTTTTAAAAAAAATAAGCATTTTAATTGTTGATGATAGCAAAACAGATCTAGCTATAATAGATAAATCTTTAAGTCGATATTTTAAAAAAGTATACTCAGCTTCAGATGGTGCAGAGGCATTTGAAATTTATAAAGAGAATAAAAATATTGATATTATAATATCAGATATTCAGATGCCTAAAATAAATGGTTTGGATTTATTGAAGCTTGTAAGACGTTCAGATTTAAGCATACCTTTTTTAATTGTATCTGCAACTTTCGATCAAGATATATTGATCCAATCTATAAATTTAAATGTAAGTTCGTTTCTTCCTAAACCTATCAATCTTCACTCCCTTATTGAAAAAATAGATATCCTCTGTGAAAGAAAATATTTTAATTATAAAGAAGAATTAAGAAAAGATGAAATAAATAATTATTTAGATTCAGTAAATACTGTTGCGTGTATTTATAAAATGAATCATGATGGCAATATTACATATATGAATAATCCAATGTTAAACATTACAGGATATGAAGAAAAAGATATTGATATGCTATTCTTTGATCATATTATTCATCCTGATATTCCTAAAAAATATATTGAACAAAGTTGGGAAAATTTAAAAAATGGTGAAGTATGGAAAGGTAATACAAAGTTTATTACTAAGAATAAAGAGGCATTTTATTTAAACAGCACAATTTTTAAGTTAAGTAGTGAAGATGACTCCTTTATAACTATTGCATTTTTAACAACAAAAGAAAATCTTGAAAAAAGAGATTTTCAAAAAAAAGTTATAAATAATATTAAAGAATATAATTTAAAAGAATCTAATTATAAAAAAGAGATTGAAAACTTAAATTCACAAAAAGCTAATTTGATTTTTTTATCAAATACAACGACAGGATTAGAAGAAAAAATAGCTAGATTACGTTCACAGGTTAATAAATATGAATTAGAGTTGAATCAAAAAGATAAAAAATATGAGCAAATGTTAAAACATAAACAAGAAGAAATTAGAAGTTTTGTAGAAAAAGCACAGAATGAAATGATAAAAGTATCTTTAATTCAAGAAGAAAAAGTTTTTTTAGAAAAAAATATTAAACTAATTGCAAAACAAAATATGATGTTAAAAGAAGAAAGTGAAAGATCTAATAAACGATTGAAAGACTTAGAAGAATTATTGAAAATTAGCAGAAGTAAGAAAAGCATTTAAAAGATTTATTTCTAAAGTTACTTGCTTCTATTTTAAATGTAAAACAAGATCTTCTAACTCTTTTATTCTTTTCAATTTTTTTATATTATCTTTTGATAAACTTATATTTTTACTCTCTAGTAAGCTTATATTTTGATTTAAAGTATGTTTACTTTGAACTAATAAGTCTTTATCATTTTTTAATTGATCATTTATTTTTATATATTTTTCTAATTCAGTTTTTTTATTTTTTCTAACTGTATCGACTCTTTTATCAACATTTTCCATTTGCAGTTCATAGTGATTTAATTGTCTTTCTTTTATACTGTTTTTTTCTTCTAGACTAGCATTCATACTTTGTAAATTATTTATGTATTTATTTAAATCAATAATTTGCTCACTCATCTCTTTATTTTGAAGGCTTAATTTTTTTATTTCAATTTCTAATTCATTTTTATTATTAACTAATTGATATTCTTTTTGTCTTGTCTCTTTAATATTAACAATTACTTTTTTCTTAAACTCTCTTTTTTCATTTTCTTCTTCAGTTGTCAAAAACCTTATGCCTATATAACCTGTGATTTCTTTTGATGTATTATCATAAAGTGGGAAAATTGTTGCATTTACATAATAAGGAGTCCTATCTTTTGCCAAGTTTTTGACTTTTCCTTGCCATTTTTTACCTTTTTGAATATCTTTCCACAAATTTTCAAATGCAGATTTTGGCATATCTGGATGTCTTACAATATTATGAGGTTTTCCAATTAATTCTTCTTGTTTATATTGAGCAACCTCGCAAAAAATATTATTTACATAAGTTATATTACCTTTTAAATCAGTCTTTGAAACTATTGCAACTTTGTTTAATGCATCAAGATACATTTTTATCTCTTTTTCTTTTAATATAAGTTTTTGCGCATTATCTTTTTCTTCACATAAGTTTGCAATCTTAGACAACATATCTTTTATATCAATTGGTTTAGGAATATATTCACTTACATTGTATTTTATTGATTCAAGTAAATATTCAGTTTCAGTATAAGCTGAACTTAAGATAAAAGGTATTTCTTTGTTCTCTTTTCGAATAGATTTTAATAAATCTATTCCATTTAAGTTTGGCATATTAATATCACTAACAATTACATCAATATTATTTTTATTTTTAAAATAGAGTTCAAGACCTTTCTCTCCATCTTCTGCAATTAAAACTTTTTTAAATATTAAATTAAGTAAGGATTTGACTTTTTCTCTTAAGTCTTTATTATCTTCTACATATAAAATAATTGATTCTTTTAATATCTCTTTCATAAATCATTTTCCTATTTACTTAATTTATTTCTTAATATTAGAAAGTATAAATATTCCCTAATAATATTATTTATTTAGTATTATACTTTATAATAGATTCTATTGTAATTATTTACTTAAAATAATAAAAATATTACTTTTTCTATATTCTAAAATGCAACTTTGCATCTATACTTGTTTTATCTGTATTTTTGTATTATTCGTTTATAATACAAATAAAAAATTACTAACAATAATATATAAAAGGAAAGAAATGGGATTAGGTGTAGGAATTGTAGGATTACCAAATATAGGGAAGTCAACAACGTTTAATGCGTTAACAAAAGCACAAAATGCTGAGGCACAAAATTATCCATTTTGTACAATTGAACCAAATAAAGCAGTTGTTCCAGTACCTGATAAAAGATTAGATGCATTAGCAAAGATTGTAAATCCAGAAAAAATTCAACACTCAACAATTGATTTTGTTGATATTGCAGGTTTAGTTAAGGGTGCATCAAAAGGTGAGGGTTTAGGTAATCAATTCTTATCTAATATTAGAGAAGTTGAAGTTATTTTACATATGGTAAGATGTTTTGAAGATGAAAATATTGTTCATGTTGAAGGTGGAATTGATCCTTTACGAGATATTGAAATAATTGAAACAGAATTAATATATGCAGATATTACACAAGTTGAAAAAAAGTGTGATAAGCTTAAAAAAGAATCAAAGTTTGATAAATTAGCAGCTGCTAAATTACCTATTGCTCAAGCTCTATTATCTCACTTAGAAGATTTAAATCCAGCAAGTTCATTTGAAGATAGAGATGATGAAAACTTTATTGAATTAGATAGAGAATTAAGATTATTATCAAATAAAAGTATTATTTATGGAACGAATGTTGATGAAGATTCATTAGCAGATGGTGGAAATAAATACGTAGATTTAGTAAAAGAACATGCAAATGCAGTAAATGCAGATGTAATTGTTTTATGCGCAAAAATTGAAGAAGAATTAGTAGGTCTTGAAGATGATGAAGCACAAGAGTTTTTAACTGATTTAGGTGTTGAAGAATCAGGATTGGAACAAATTATTCATCATGCTTTTGATAAACTAGGTCTTCAGTCATACTTCACAGCTGGAAAAATGGAAGTTAGAGCTTGGACTATTAAAAAAGAAACTAAAGCACCACAAGCAGCAGCTGTAATTCATAATGACTTTGAAAAAGGTTTTATTAAAGCTGAAGTTATTGCATATGAAGATTTTGTTTCACTAGGTGGTGAAGCTAAAGCAAAAGAAGCTGGTAAATTAAGATTAGAAGGTAAAGATTATGTTGTTAATGATGGTGATGTTATGCACTTTAGATTTAATACATAAATTTGTAAGCAATTATTTAAATAATTTATAAATAATTGATAAATAATTAGTTATAATAAAAAATAATAATATTTATAGGAGTTACATGTGTCTGCTAACATACTAGAAAAGATAGAGTCTTTACCACCTTTACCTAAAACTATTATTGAAATAGAAGAGTTTAGGAAAAAGTCTGATAAAGAAGCCTCTGAACTATTAGAAATAATAGAAAAAGATGCATTAATAATTTCAACATTACTTAAAATATCAAATTCAGCAATGTTTGGATTTAGGTCAAAAGTTGAAACTCCTGGCCGTGCCATTAATTTACTAGGAATTAATTTTACTATTTCTATAGCAATTGGTGGTACAGTTCAAAACTTACTAAACACTAATTTAGAACCATATGGTATTACTAGTGATGATTTTATGAGAGCTTCAAATATCTCATCAACACTTACAAGTTTATGGCTATCACGTGTTGATGTTGATTTAAAAGATGAACTTTTACTTCCTGTTTTACTACAAGAAGCAGGGAAATTTATTTTAGCAGATATAATTACTAGTGAAAAAAAGACAGAAGAATTCAAAACTATGCTTTCATCAGGTTCCTCTCTGTGTGATACAGAAAAAGAAATAGTAGGCCTAACTACTTCTGAAATTACAGCTAAAATATTTAGACATTGGAAATTAAGTGAAAACTTAATTGAGCTAATTGAATTTGTTGATGATATTTCAAAATGTTCTGATGCAATTAAAGAAAAAGCTCAAATACTAGATGTAATTAAAACAGCATGTGATATTTCTAAGCCATTAAATGACGATAGTGTTGCCAAGGCTATTGCTAAAGCTACATCGTATGGTTTAGATGTTAAAGCTTTAGAAAAGGCAATTGAAAGATTACAAGATAGATTATTAGACGAATAAAGTCTAATAGTTTATAAACCTTGTAAAATTATATCCCACAAATATTCAACTTCTTCATCTGTTAAATTTATTAGTTTTTTTTCTTCAAATAACTCTTTGATTTTTTTTAATTCAAATATTTTAGAATAAGTACATTTAGCATGAACAGGTAAAAAACCTCTTACTAAAGATATATTTTCAGTAATTTCATTTTCACATATTAAGCACTCATAATCTATATGAAGCCTTCCTTCATATTCTAAAATAGTTATATACGATTCACATATTGCTCTTAAGGCATTTTGTTTAATCATTATATGTACTAGATTATCGAGATTATAAAAATAAAAAGCATCAATTTCTTCTAATTCTTTTAAGTGTGGATAAAACTGTTTTACAAACCTTTGCCAACAATACATTTTTTCATAGTCTAAAATCCATTGAAATCCAAGTTGTATTACATCTTTTAATCTAGGAATTGTTGACCGTGTATCTTCTAACTCAAAATCTATTTTATACCCTATGTTGATATTAGAATGTCTTGCACCATAAAATCTATAGGTAGTTAAAATAGATGTCTCTGTTAGTATTGATACTATAAGATCATCATCTTTTACAGGTTTTATATCTATAATATAACCTTGCATAAAAAGTTTTAGTCCTCTTTTCTCATTTCAGTAATTTCTTCCATTATTTCTTTAGCTTCTTCTTCATCTATCTCTCCAGCATCTAAATCTTTTAACATATCATTAAAATCTTCTCTCATTTCTTGCATTGAAGCTAACTCTTCTTTTGTTCTTTCATCTTCTTTTTTTGAAGCAATAATTTCAAATAGTTCATCAATATAATCTTCTATTTCAATTAATACATCGTTTTTTAGTAAAGAGGCTAATTCATCTTGAATAGTCATAAATATCCTTATTTAATTTTTTGCAATTATATCTAAAAAGAACTAGCCTTTTGCTTCAATAAAACCAAATAAATTTTATGATATAATTTATAAAATAATTATGTAAGGAAGTTATATGGCAGAATTTAATAATGTTTCTATCGCAAAAGCTGCAAGTGTTCTTTTTGAAGGGAATATTACAAGTAGAAGTATTGAATTTGAAGATGGTTCTAGAAAGACATTAGGAATTATGTTACCTGGTGAATATGAATTGAATACAGTTCACAAAGAGATTATGGATATCCAAAGAGGTGAGCTAGAAGTTCTATTACCAGCACAAGAATGGGTTACATTTACAGGACCTGCAACATTTGAAGTTCCTGCTAATTCCAAATTTAAATTAAGAGTACACTCTTTAGTTGACTATTGTTGTTCTTTTATAAAAATTAAATCAAAATAATTTAAATTTTATTTAAAAGGCAATGCAAATAAATTTGCATTGCCTTTTTTTAATATAAAAACTCTTCTTTTATATCTTCAAATTTTAATACTTTTTTTCCAAAATGACTTTTAGAAAAATCGTTTGCTTCTTTTTTAGTTTTAAAAGGTATTAATTCTTCACCCATTGGACCATAAATATTAGAACCTATAACATAAAAAGCGCTTTTAGCATCAATAGCATTTAAACTATAATAATCTGTTACTAGCATTTTAGATATATCAATTGCTTTATGTGAATGTTTGAACTTTGATGGATTAAAGTAAAATTTCATCATATCTTTTACCCCATCAAAATAGTGGGAATCTTTTTTGGATACTTCTATTTGTGCTACCCATTTAGGATATTTTGATACAAACATTCCACATACAGGGCATTTAGTATCATTATTTACTTTTATCATTTTATCTTTATTTGCAGCTAATAAAGGGTCATATAAATAAATAGCTACGGCTTGTTGCATTTTTGCTTTTAATGTTTTACATAATTTATTATCAATTATATATTGTTTACTTTCACCAATAGAATTAAACTCTGGAAATTTATCTTGTTTACACATAGAAGTATAGATTTTTTTACCCTTTTTTGCCATCATCATTCTTTTTTTAGTAACAGCCATAGTGTCTTTTGATAAAGAATTTTTTGCAATTTTTAAAGTTTCATCAAAACTATGAATTTTTCCACCAAAGTTTTTTTGAAATAATAAAGCATCTTCTTTTTTCTCAAAAGCATATTTGCTAACAGGACTCATTGTTCCTTTTTTTGATGAACCAACTACATAAGTAGCTGTTTTTGCATCAATAAGTTTTAATGATTTAGTATCAACAACTTCAACTTTCTCTATTTTATTAGAGTATTCGTCATCTATATGTGCTTGACAATGAATTGAACAGTATTGCTCTTTATGTCCATTTTTAAATGTACTTACATGACTTGTTTTATAAAATTTTGTTAAGTGCATTCCACATACATTACAAAAAGCCTTGCTTGAATCAGACTTAACTAAGGTAGCTTCTGAAGGTTTTACTGTTTGGAACATTTTATTTTCTTGTGCACTAAGTGAACTCAAACTTAATAACATTAAAGTGAATAAAACTAGAAGTTTTTTTAACATGATATTTCCTTTTTATTGTGTTATGTGAAGTATATAAAAAAGTCGTTAATTATTTGTTAATCTAAATCAATAAAGTAGAGTTTAAAATAAAGATATAAAAAAAGGGCAAAGAAATTAATCTTTACCCTTTTTATTTATTAAAGATAATTAGAGATTACGCTTCTACAGAAACTTCAACAGCAGTTGATTCCCAGATACCGTGTTTAGTACAGTAACCGTGAGCAGTTAAGTTTAATTTTTTTCCAGTTGGAATAATTGTAAAAGTAGTAGTATTATGTGCTTTAATATTTCCTAATGTTCCTGGAACATAAGTAACTTGAGCTAATTTTACATCAGCATTGAATAATGTAATTGATTCAATATAGTGATCAAAATCATCTGGATGAGTATATTCATTACCCATTTTAACAGTTACTTCAAATGGTTCACCTTGTTTTGCAGTTGCAGCACAGTGAATAAATGGTGAATGTCTATCAATTAAATCTTTTTTCGCTTCTCTTTCAACAGTATCAATATCAACGTATTTGTTAATTTTTGGCATATTTTCTCCTAAGTTTTTTAAATAAGCCATATTATACTATAAATTTTATAAAAGTAAATAGGATAAAATATATCCTGTATCAAAAATTATCATTTGAGAATGAACATGTGTATATTTTGCTCATATTTGGTATAATTGCGAATGAATAAAGAAGAATATTTTATAAAACAATTTTCAAACAATAAATTTATAGGTGATGATGGTGCTGTTGTAGGTTCACATGTTTATTCTATGGATGCTTTTTTTGAAAATATCCACTTTAAAAGACAATGGTTTACTTTAAGACAAATAGCTTATAAATCAATGATTGTTAATATCTCTGATGCTATTGCTATGAATGCAATTCCTAAGTATGCATTACTAAGTGTTGCAATTCCATCATCTTATACTAACAAAGAGCTAAAAGAACTCGCAAGTGGCTTTAAAAAAGCTTCTAAAGAGTTTGGTATTACAATAATTGGTGGGGATACAATATCAAATAATAAACTTGATATTTCAATTACAATTATCTCTAAAACTAAAAATCCAATACTTCGTTCAACTGCAAAAAAAGATGACTTATTTTGTTATACAGGTACACTAGGAACTTGTAAAAAAGATTTAACTAAACTATTTAGTGGTAAAAAAATAAATAAAAAATCAAAATTTATTAAACCAAAACTAAATCCTGAGTTTTTTTATGAAAGTTCAAAGTATATAACTTCTGCACTTGATATTTCAGATGGACTTTTTTACGAATTACAAAGAGTTTCAAAAGCAAGTAAGATTGGTTTTGAATTTTTTAAAGAAATTGATGAAGATATTGGAAGTTCAGGAGAAGAGTATGAAATGCTTTTTTCTTTTAATAAAAAGCATTTAGAAAAAATAAAAAAGATAGCAAAAAAACATAAAGTAAAGTTAAATATATTTGCAAAAGCAGTAAAAGGCAAATACGAAACAAAAATTAAAAATCACCATTTTTAAAAAAACAAACGAAAATATAAAAAATCTAAGGAAACATATTGAAGCAATTACAAAGATATTTAAATCACTCAAAAATAGATGTACTATTTAAACAAAATAAAGACGATTTTGTTGTAACAGAAGTACCATTATACGAATTTTCAGGTGAGGGTGAACATCTTATTTTAAAAATAAGAAAAAAAGATTTAGCAACTTGGGATGCTTTGGAAATAATAGCAAAGTTTGTAGGATGTAAAAGTAGAGATATTGGATATGCAGGATTAAAAGACAAAAATGCAATGACAGTTCAAACTATTTCTATTCATAAGCAATATGAAGAAAAATTAAAAACATTTAATCACCCAAATATTAAAATTTTAGGAACGACTTATCATAATAATAAAATCAAAGTAGGTCATTTAAAAGGAAATAAATTCTTTGTTAGATTAAAAAGAGTAAATGTTTTAGATTCTAGAAAAATTGAAGCAGCTTTAGGAAGTATTGTAAGTTTAGGTATGCCTAATTATTTTGGATTTCAAAGATTTGGAATTGAGGGTGATAATTATAAAAAAGGTAAGGCTATAATTGAAGGTACGTTAAAAGAGAAAAGAAGAAATCTTAAACAAATGTATATTAACTCTTACCAATCTTATCTTTTTAATAATTGGCTTTCAAAAAGAATTGAAATTTCAAAATTGGTTGCTGCTTTTGAACCTAAAGAAATATGTGAGCGATTAAATCTTCCTTTAGATGTTGTAAAAAGAATGAAAAAACAAAAACATCCATTAAAAATAATGACGGGAGATTTATTATCTCATTATCCATTTGGAAAGATTTTTACAATTGAAGACTTAGAAACTGAATCAGATAAATTTTATGATAGAGATAGAGTTCCTACTGGCTTGTTATCTGGTAAAAGAGTGATGAATTCAGTTGACTTAGCTTATGAGATTGAAAAAGAGTATGAAGCTCCTACAGGTGAAGATGGAGCTAGAAGATTCGCATGGATTTTTCCAGAAGAGGTTGAAAGTAACTATAAAGAAGATAAAAATTGGATGGAATTAAAGTTTATGCTTCCAAAAGGTTGTTATGCTACAGAATTAATTGCAGAAATAATTCATTAGAAATTTACTAATAATTTTTTAATAATATCTTTTAGTTAAGTTTAAATAAGTTAAACTATAAAATATTTTACTTACTAAAGGATATGAATGAAGTATGAAGAGTTAATAGCCCAGTTATGTGATGTAATTAAAGAGTCAGAAAATAATGCCTTAGCAATATATAATAACTTAGAAGTTATAAATGATAAGGTAAATTCTTTATCAATTTTAGATCATGAAAAAGAGAAAATAAATTCAAAAGTTTCAGAGTCTTTAGGTTTATTGCAACATCAAGATTTACATAGACAAAAAATTGAAAGAGTTGTAAACTTTGTTTGTGAGTACAATAATATTGATAAAACTCAATATGGATTTGCTCCAAGTGCTAAAAATATCGATTCTTCTGATGAAATTTTAAATGATGATGAAGTAGAAGCACTTATAAAACAAATGCAATCTTAATTATTTTCTAAAATAAAATAAAATAAAAGAAGTTTAAACCTCTTTTATTTATTTTCTGTACTTATTTTTTACAAGCAATTCTTTTTACATTGTTTAAATTTCCAAATATTCTAAGCGTATTTACTTCAACATCTTTAGCTTTTTTGTTTAAGTTTTCATTATTTTCTTTATTTGCATTTGCATCAACTAAAGATTGTAAATCTTGGTGAAGTTGTTTATTTAGAGTATCAATATTATCCATTATTTCCATATCTATTTTTTTACCAGAGTTTTTATGAGATGTAGACCATATATCTAAACTTGTATTCTCTTGTATCTTCCATGAATTATAAGTTCCTAGTTGTGAATAGATTTTATCTTTTGTAGTTAATAAATCAACTTTAATTTGTGCTGTATCAAACACTAAATCAACATCACAAACTTTTTCAAGTGTTTCTTCTAGAAATGAAGCTCTTGATGCTGCAGTTACAAGTGAATTTGACATATTTGATATATTACCTGCCATATCTGAAATTTCATTTGCTACTTGTGCATTTTTCTGAGTGGCTTGGTCTAAAGTATTTACTGCATCATTTATTTGTATGATACCTCTTTCTTGTTCTTTTGAAGCCATTGCAACTTCTTCAATTATTGTTATAGTGTTAGATATATTCTTATTAAGTTCACTATATCCTTCTATCATTTCCCCTGAAATAACTTTACCATGTTGTGCTTTTGATGATGCCGCTTCTACTATATTTTTTATCTCTTTTGCAGCTTCTGCTGATCTATTTGCAAGATTTCGTACTTCTGCTGCAACAACTGCAAAGCCTTTTCCAGCTTCACCTGCAGTTGCAGCTTCAACAGCTGCATTTAATGAAAGAATATTTGTTTGGAATGCAATTTGATCAATTACTTCAATTGCTTCATTAATAGATGATACTTGTACATTTATCTCATCCATAGACTCAGCAGTTCTATTAGCTAATTCTTGACCAGACTTTGCTGAACTTGTAACATTTTGAGCTAACAGTGACATTTTTTCTGATGATTGTGTATTTGCAGAAATAATGGCAGTAATTTCTTCTAGTGCAGCTGCCGTTTCTTCTAATGATGCAGCTTGTTGATTTGATGAAACAGATAAATTATTTGAAGCACTTGATAATACAGCTGTATTTTGATTTAACGAATTACCTGTATTCATAATCATTGCTAAAATTTCTGAAGTATTATTTCCAACAAGTTTTATTCCTGCAGTTAAAGAACCCAAATCTCCATAAATACCTTCATCATCTATTTTAAAATCATATTTCGATTCAGAATATTTTCTAAGTGTTTGATTAATATTATCTAAGGTAGTTTTTGTATTTCTAATCATTTCATTTAATTTATTTTTTAAATCTTCAACATGAGGATTTGATGCTGTTTTATCAACTTGATAAACAAAGAAACCATTTCCAGCTTTTTCTAAAATATCACTAGCTTCTTCAATTACAATAGCATCTTTTCTAAGGCCTTCTCTTACTTTATCCATATATGAATTAAATAGCTTTGATACTTCACCTATCTCATCTTGTGATGCTACTTGCAATGTAATTGATGGGTCATTTGATTCTAAAAGTTCTTCAAAACCGTCTTTTAATTTGGCAATAGGATTAGTGGCTTTTTTAACAATAAAGAAAATTAAGGCAATAGTTAAAAAACCTAATACAGCAGAAATTATTGAGATATAAACAACTAAATCTGCAATTTCACTATCCGCTTCATCTAAGGAGAATGTTAAATCCATTACCCCAATTACATCACCTTCATTTTGATTAGCATGACACATTAAACAATCAGGCGTTGCAATCATTGGCTTAATCATTCGAAGGTTATGTCCCAGGGAATCATTTGTTTCTAAAAGAGCAGACTTTTTACTGTTAAATGCTTGTATTGTTTCTGGATCTTTTGTAAATATGGAGTCTGATGGGTACATTTCCATTAAAGGTATACTTTTTGCAACATGTAAACTTTTTACACCTTTTATAGTACGTGCATCATCTTCTGCTTTTTTGATTTGATCAGGATCTCCTGTATTCATCGCATTTCTAAGACTTTGAAACATTGCAGCATTTAACATTTCAAGATTTTCTTTTGTTTTATTTATTGAATCTTCTGAAACTTTAGAAGTAGTTAAAATCACAATAGAAATACTACTAATAGTCATCAAAAAGAATAGTGCAAATATAATTTTATTACTAATCTTTTTTGTTATTAACTCTAACATAATACAAGCCTTTTAGTTTAAGTTCAATTATTATATAATGATATATGTTTATAGTTTATTAAATCAAAGAACGAATTAAGTAAAGAGTAGAATTATATGATAGTAGGCCTTATAGGTAAAATAACAAAAAAAGAACCAACATTATTAAATTTAAATGTTAATGGAATTATTTACGAAATATTTATTTCATTAAATTGTAGTTCAAAAATTATTAGTGATAATGTAACTTTAGAAATAACTCATATTATTAGAGAAGAATCCCAAACTTTATATGGCTTTTTAGATTCAAATGAAAAAAAACTTTTTGATACTGTTATAAAAATAAATGGGGTAGGTCCAAAAGTTGCACTTGCAATATGCTCAACTTTTACTCCATCTTCTTTCGCTCAAATAGTAAATGAAAATGATGTTTCAATGTTAAAAAGAGTTCCTGGAATTGGTCCAAAGGGTGCGAGTCGTATTTTAGTAGAACTTTCAGGTTCAATCATAGATTTAAATGTTGATGAGAATGATAGTTCAAGCAACTCTTCTTTATTGGAAGCTTCGCTTGCGTTAGAATCTTTAGGCTTTAAAAAAGATGTTTTAGCTAAAATACTAAAAACTTGTGTTTCAACAACTACAAGCGATTTAGTAAAAGAAGCGTTGAAAAAATTACAAAAATAGAATTAAGGGAAGTTAATGAAAATAGCTATAGTTTTTGGTGGAGTTAGTTTTGAACATGAAATTTCAATTGTAAGTGCAATTGCGATGAAAGATGTTTTAAGTGATGAATTAGTTTATATATTTTTAGATGAAAATAGAGAATTCTACCATATTCCAACAAATACAATTAAATCAAAATTATTTAGCACAGGTGAGTATAAAAAATGTGATAAAGTTGATATTTGTAAAAATGGTTTCACAAAAAAAGCTGGATTTTTAGGTAAAGATAAAGCTATAGATTTTGATGTAGTTTTAAACCTTTCTCATGGGGGAGATGGTGAAGATGGAGTTTTATCTTCTGTGTTAGAATTTTATAATATTCCTTTTATTGCTCCAAGAACAGAAGCTTGTGTAGTTAGTTCTAATAAATTTCTTACAAAAGGCTATGCATCATCTGTTAATGTAAAAACACTTGATTATAAATATTACACAAAAGGTGATGAAGTTATAGTAGATACTTTTCCTGTAATTGTAAAACCTGTAAAATTAGGCTCTTCAATTGGGGTTTCAATTGTTAAAACACAAGAAGAGCTTGAATACTCACTTGATGTTGCATACGAGTTTGATAATGCAATTATTATTGAGCCATTTATATCTGGTGTTAAAGAGTACAATTTAGCCGGAACTAAAGTAAATGGAGAGTTTAAATTTTCGATTATAGAAGAACCTCAAAAAACTGAGTTCTTAGATTTTGATAAAAAGTATTTAGATTTTTCTAGAACTTCAAAAGCTGTTGAAGTTGATTTAGGAATGGAGCTTAATGCTAAAGTGAAAGAATCTTTTGAAAGAATTTATAATAATTTATTTGAAGGTTCAATTATTAGATGTGATTTCTTTGTAGTTGATAACGAAGTGTATTTAAATGAAATAAATTCAATTCCAGGTTCAATGGCAAACTATTTATTTGAAGACTTTAATACTCTACTTAAAAGTGTTGCTACAACATTACCAAGAAAAAAACATATACCAGTTACTTATGAATATGTAAATAAAATTCATGCAAGTAAGGGAAAATAAACTTGGCTTCAAAAAGTTTAATAGTTGATAATAAAACATTTGATATTTCTTATGAGATAGTAAATACATCAGGTAAAAAAGATATTATATTTTTACATGGTTGGGGCTCAAATAAAGATATTATGAAAAATGTCTTTTCCCCTTTTTTAAAAGACTTTAGACATATTTATATTGATTTACCAGGCTTTGGAAAAAGCCCAAACGAGAGTGAGCTTAAAACTGAAGATTATGTAAAAATCACAGAAGAATTTTTATATCTTCTAAACTCAACAAAAGATGTAATAGCAGGTCACTCGTACGGTGGGAAAGTAGCAACTCTTTTGAATCCTAAAAATTTAGTTCTTTTAAGTTCGGCTGGAATTTTAGAAGAAAAATCTTGTAAAGTAAAATCTAAAATTGTGATTGCAAAGATTTTTAATGCCTTAGGTCTAAATACGATTACTAAGATGTTTAGAAGTGCAGATGTTAATACTATGAATGAGGGAATGTATGCAACATTTAAAAATGTTGTAAATGAAGACTTTTCTAGTAAGTTTGAAAATTATAAAAACAATGCATTGATTTTTTGGGGACAAAAAGATACCGCAACATCTTTAGAATCTGGAAAAAAAATTGCATCTTTAATTAATACATCAACTTTTATATCTTATGATGGAGATCATTACTTCTTTGTAAAAAATGCAAAAGATATCACTGAGAGAATAGAAAATGGAATACTTTAATTTATTTACACAAATTTTATTAATAATGAGTTTAGGTTATTACCTAATTACAAACTTGCAATGGTATAACTATAAGTTAGAAAGAGTTATATTAAAACATCACAAATGGCAATGGCACATTACATATTTTATTACACCAATTGTGCTATTTTATTTAATCCCTGATTTATATTATTCAATCTATTTTTATGCGCTTTTTATGACTAGTTTCATAATGTGGAATAAAAAACTAGATAGACCTGTCGTTTTAACATCAAGAGTAAAAAGATTTTTAGCTATTTTATTATTTGCAACTTTTGCTATTTCAGCCTTATGTTTAGCAAATCCTTTATGTAATAGTAGTTTTGTATTTATACCTTTAATTATTGCTTATGTAGGTTCTTTTATTTTAGAGAAAATATTTTTTATATCTTATAAGCATAAAGGTAAACAAAGAGTTCATAGTATTACAGGTTTAAAAATTATTGCAATTACTGCTTCTTATGGAAAAACATCTATTAAAAACTATTTACACCATGTATTAAAGAAAAAATATAAAACATATAAAACACCTAGATCTGTTAATACAATAGGTGGAATCGTTTTAGATGTAAATAGAGATATTCCTTTAGATACTCAAATATATATAGCAGAAGCAGGTGCACGAGAAAAAGGTGATATTGAAGAGATTGCAATGTTTCTTGAACCTCAAATTTGTGTGATCGGAAGTGTTGGTGAGCAACATATAGAATACTTTAAAACTTTGGACAATATTATTCATACAAAAATGGAATTATTAAAATCTCCTAGAATGCAAAAAGGTTTTGTTCATGAGAGTGTTCCTATTAAAGATTATGAAACAATTACAAAATTTCCAAATAACTTACATATTACAAAAAGTTCTTTAGATGGTATTTGGTTTGATGTAGAAATAAATGGTGTAATTGAACATTTTCATGCTCCAATACTTGGAAGCTTTAATGCAATAAACTTAACGGCTGTTATTTTAGTAGCACATGAATTAGGTATGAGTTTAGATGAGATTAAAGTAGCTTTAAAAAGCTTACCTCAAGTTGAGCATAGATTACAGCTTATAAAAGCTGGAGGAAAAGTTATTGTTGATGACTCTTTTAATGGTAATTTAGAAGGAATGCTAGAAGCTGTAAATATCTGTTCTACATATGAAGGCAGAAAAGTAATAATAACTCCAGGACTTGTAGAATCAACAGATGAAGCAAATATTTTACTTGCAAAAGAGATAAATGAAAAGTTTGATTATGTAATTTTAACTGGAAGTTTAAATACTCAATTATTAAATGCTCATATAAGTAGTGAAAAAGTATTTATTTTAAAAGATAAATCTTTAATGGAAACAACACTTGCAGAGCAAACAAGAGTAGGGGATTTAATCCTTTTTGCAAATGATGCACCAAACTTTATTTAGGATATAAAATGGAACACTTATATGCACCTTGGCGATATGAATATGTAAGTGAAGAGAAAATTGAAGGATGTGTCTTTTGTCATATATCTAAAAATTTAGATGATGATAAATTACAAGTTCTTTTTTATGATGAGTACTGTTATGTTGTTATGAATAAATTTCCATACTCTCCTGGACATATGATGGTGATTCCACACTTTCACACAGATAAAATAGAAGAACTTTCTGATGAATCTTGGTATCAACTTAGTCTTCGTGTTAGACAAGGTGTAAAGCTTCTAAAAGATATTATGACTTGTGAAGGTGTAAATATTGGTATGAATCTTGGAAAAGCAGCTGGTGCTGGAATTGAACAACATGTTCATTATCATATGCTTCCTCGATGGCTAGGAGATACAAACTTCATAAGTTCAATTGCTGGAACTAGAGTTTATCCTGCAAACTTTGATGATATATATACAAAACTAAAAAACAACTCTTCAAAATATTTTATTTAAGCATCAGAAAATATATGAAAAGCTTAATTAAAAACTTTTATTCAAAAAACTTTGTTTATAAAGGAAAAGAGAAACTATCAAAGCTAACGATACTTTTCATTTTCTTTCTTAACGTATTTATTTTTATAACACTTGGCTTAGGAATTGATTTTCAGATAAAAGTTTTAAATAATCCACAAGTAACATTTTCATCTACATGTAGAACTATAATAAACTCAAATAGTGTTGATGACTTTAACAGCTACTTTTATTTATCAAAAGATTACAATAGTAAATATCAAAATATCAAAAATAAAGAAATGGATAAAAGGTGTAGTACTCTTTTATATACAAAACTTAAAAATGTAAAAACAGAACATAATATAAAAACTTTAAGAACAAATCAAAAAAGAGTAAATAATGATTTAAATAAAGTAAGTAATGAATTATCATATTTAAGAGAAAACTATAATACTGTACTTTTTGAAAAGATGAGTTCCCAAGAATCTTCGAAATCTATAATTAAAGATAAAATATCTTCTGAAAATATAAAATTAAAATACAATCTCTATTTAAAAGAGAATGAAAAACTAAAAAAAGAAAAAGAAAATTTATTAAAACAATTTAAAAATTCAAAAAGTGTGAGAGAATTACTTACTTTTGTAAAAGATAATAAAAAGCAAATAAAAGAAGATTATAAAAATTTAAGTAAATCATATGATATTAAAAGAGAATTAATTACACTATTATTTTTACTTCCTTTACTATTAATATCTTTTTATATAATGAAAAGATATCTAACAAATGAAAAATATACATTATATATAATGTTTAAAAATATAGTAGTTGTAATATTTATTCCAACTATTATTTCTACTTTAAGTTTAATTTATATTCTAATGCCAAAAATATTTCTAGAAAAAGTTTTAAAATTCTTTTATGAATTAGAAGTACCTTTTATTGTCTATTATCTAGTAATTGTGCTACTAGTTCTAATTTTTGGGTACATAATAGTTAAAATCCAAAAGAAGCATAGAGAGGATAATAGGAAGCTTGAAAATAACAGTATCTCCAAAATTGAAAGCTTTAACAAGAATATTTGTAATAAGTGTTTTAATAAAATAGACTATAAATTAATGAACTTTTGCCCTAATTGTCAAAATGAATTAAAAATAAAATGTAACAACTGCCAAAAAGAAACGATAAAAGGTTTAAACTATTGCATGAATTGTGCAGATTCAATAAAAAGTTAATTTTATCTTTTACCTTCCTTCTTGCTTAAAGGTATAGCAATAATCTAATAGTTATCCTTTTTAAAAGGAAACAAAATACTACTTTTTTAATACGAAACCCCATTATACTTGACATCTAATCTAAAATAAGTTATAATCCGCGTCCACAAAATGTGGTTAGAGTGCTTTTTAGGCACCTCTAACGAGTTCTTTAAAGGAAAAAAATGGAAAAAATCAGATTAAAGCTTAAAGCTTATGATCATAGAGTTTTAGACAGAAGTGTTGCTTCAATTGTTGAAGCTGTTAAGAGAACTGGTGCAGAGTTGAGAGGTCCAATACCTTTACCAACAAAGATCAGAAGATATACAGTTATCAAAGGTCCTCACGTTAACAAAAGTTCACGAGAGCAATTTGAAATCAGAGTTCATTCAAGAATGATTGATATCATAGCTGCTACTCCAGATACTGTAGATTCATTGATGAAACTAGACTTAGCTCCTGAAGTTGATGTTGAAGTTAGATCAATGGGTCAAGAATAAGAAAGGGTAATAAATGGAATTTATCGTAGAAAAAATTGGTATGAGTAGAACAGTTTCTGTTCCTGCTGTTCCTGTTACACTTTTAAGAGTTCTTGATACTAAGGTATGTGAAGTGACTGACGGTGTAGCATTTGTTTCTTATGCATCTGGTAAAAAGATGAATAAGACAATTGAAGGTCAACAAAAGAAATTCGACTTATCTAAAGAGTTTAATAGATTTGCAACAATTACTGTAGCAAATACTGAAGCTGGTGATTTAGATGTAAGTGGTTTATCAGAAGCAAAAGTATTAAAAACAACTTTTAACAGTAAAGGTAGAGGTTTCTCTGGTGTAGTTAAAAGATGGAATTTTGCTGGTGGTAGAGCATCACACGGTCATAGAATGGGAAGAAGAACTGGATCAATCGGTAATGCTGAATGGCCAGGTAGAGTTCAACCAGGTAAGAAAATGCCAGGTCAATACGGAAATACAACTGTTAGTGTTAAAAATGAAGTAGTTTCATTTGATGCAGAAACTGGAATTTTAGTAGTTAAAGGTTCAGTATCTGGAGCTAATGGTAGACTAGGTAAAGTAAAGGTTGCTAAATGAGTAATGCAATAGTATTAAATGATAAATTTGAAGCTAATGGTGATGTAGCATTACCAGCTAAGTTTGCTGAGATTAATTCTCACAACTTATATTTATATGCTAAATCATACTTAGCTGCTCAAAGAGCAAATACTGCTAGAGTTAAAAATAGATCACAAGTTAGAGGTGGTGGTAGAAAACCTAAAGCTCAAAAAGGTTCTGGTGGAGCTAGATATGGTTCTATGAGATCACCTTTATTCGTTGGTGGAGGTCAAGTTTTTGGTCCTACTAAGAGAAATTATGTGCAAAAAATCAATAAAAAGCAAAAAGCATTAGCATTAAGTTTTGCTATAAATGCTCAAGCTGATAACGGTTCTTTATTTGTAACTGATTCAATTTCAATTGAATCTGGAAAAACTAAAGATGCACTAGCAATTTTAGCTAAATTAAACCAAAGAGATACTCTAGTTGTAGTTGATACAATTGATGAGAAAACATACTTAGCGTTTAGAAATGTTAAAAATTGTTACATGATTGAAAAGCAAGAAGTTAACGCTTATTTAATTGCAGCATACCATTCAGTACTAATTGAAAAATCAGTATTTGAATCATTAACAAAAGAGGCTTAAGATGGCAGATATAACAGATATTAAAGCAATATTATATACAGAAAAAACGATTGAGCTTCAAGAAAATGGTGTAATCGTTGTTCAAACTAGTCCAAGAATGACTAAAAATGGTTTAAAAGAAGTATTCAAAGAATATTTCGGTGTTACTCCATCAAAAGTAAATTCTTTAAGACAAAACGGAAAAGTTAAAAGATTTAAAGGGAAATTAGGTTCAAGACCAGATTTCAAAAAATTCTATGTAACATTACCAGAGGGCGCTGAAATAGCGAACCTTTCAGCTTAAGGGGATATGAATGGCAATTAAAAAATTTAGACCAATAACTCCTGCTAGAAGATTCATGTCTGTAATGGATACTTCTGATATTACTTCTAAACCAACAGTTAGATCTTTACTTGTAAGAGTAAAAGCAGCAGCTGGTAGAAATAATAACGGTAGAATCACTTCAAGACACAGAGAAGCAGGTGCTAAGAAATTATATAGAATTATTGATTTCAAAAGAAATAAATTCGGTGTTCAGGGAACTGTTTCAACTATTGAATATGACCCATATAGAAACTGTAGAATTTGTTTAATTACTTATGCTGATGGTGATAAAAGATACATCTTACAAGCTTCTGGATTAAAAGTTGGAGATAAAGTACAAGCTGCTGAATCAGGACTTGACATCTTACCAGGTAATGCAATGAAACTTATCAATATTCCTATTGGAACAATGGTACATAACATTGAAATGAAACCAGGAAAAGGTGGACAAATCGCTAGATCTGCTGGTGGATATGCTCAAATCATGGGTAGAGAAGAAAGATACGTTGTTCTTAGATTACCATCTGGTGAAATGAGAAAAATTCTTTCTGTTTGTATTGCAACAATTGGTATTGTTGGAAACGAAGACTTCTCTAATATGGTTATCGGTAAAGCTGGTAGACAAAGACACTTAGGTAAGAGACCACAAACAAGAGGTTCTGCAATGAATCCAATTGATCACCCGCATGGTGGTGGTGAAGGTAAGACTAACTCTGGAAGACATCCTGTTACTCCATGGGGTATGCCAACTAAAGGTTATAAAACTAGAAAGAAAAAAGCTAGTGATAAACTAATCATTTCAAGAAAAAAGAAGTAAGGGTTTAAAATGTCAAGATCAATAAAAAAAGGTCCATTTATAGACGCACACTTATTAAAGAAAGTTATCAAAGCTAAAGAAAGTAATGATAAAAAACCAATCAAAACTTGGTCAAGAAGATCTATGGTCTTACCTGATATGATTGGACTTACTTTTACTGTGCACAATGGAAGAAACTTCGTTCCTGTAAATGTTACAGAGAATCATGTTGGATATAAATTAGGTGAATTTGCACCTACTAGAACGTTTAAGGGCCATAAAGGTTCTGTTCAAAGAAAGGCGTAATTGATGGCAAGAGCAATATTAAAATTTATTAGACTTTCACCTACTAAAGCTAGATTAATCGCTAGAGAAGTTCAAGGTATGAACGCTGAGTATGCAATAGCATCTTTAGAATTCACTCCTAACAAAGCTGCTGGTATTATTTCTAAAGTTATCGCATCTGCTGTTGCAAATGCAGGTTTAGAACCAGAAAATGCAGTTATTACATCTGCTAGAGTTGATAATGGTCCAGTACTTAAGAGATTTACTCCAAGAGCAAGAGGTTCTGCTTCACCAAAGCATAAGCCAACTGCACACATTATGATTGAAGTTGCAGAAGCTACTAAAGGAGACAAGTAATGGGTCAAAAAGTTAATCCAATAGGTTTAAGATTAGGTATAAACAGAAACTGGGATTCTAGATGGTTCCCAAAATTTGCTACAATGCCTGCAAATGTAGCTGAAGATGACAAAATCAGAAAGTATGTTAAAAAAGAATTATACTATGCTGGTGTAGCTTCAACTATCGTTGAAAGAACTGCTAAGAAAATTAGAGTAACAATTGTTGCTGCAAGACCTGGTATCGTTATCGGTAAAAAAGGTGCAGACGTTGAGAAATTAAAAGCAAACTTAGCAAAATTAGTTGGTAAAGAAATTGCTGTTAATATTAAAGAAGAAAGAAAGCCACAATTATCTGGTCAACTTTCAGCTGAAAATGTTGCACAACAATTAGAAAGAAGAGTTGCATTTAGAAGAGCTATGAAAAGAGTTATGCAAAATGCACTTAAAGGTGGAGCTAAAGGTATTAAAGTTTCTGTTTCTGGTAGACTTGGTGGAGCTGAAATGGCTAGAACTGAGTGGTATTTAGAAGGTAGAGTTCCTTTACATACATTAAGAGCTAGAATCGATTATGGTTTTGCTGAAGCTCATACAACTTATGGTTGTATTGGTATTAAAGTTTGGATCTTCAAAGGTGAGGTACTTGCTAAAGGTATTCCTGCTGAACAAAAAGAAGAAGAAAAACCTAAAAGAAGACCACAAAAGAGAAGAGGTAAATAATTATGTTAATGCCTAAGAGAACAAAATACAGAAAGATGATGAAAGGTCGAAACAGAGGTAAAGCTGCAAGAGGTAACTCTTTAGCTTACGGTGAGATCGGTCTTAAAGCTGTAGAACATGGTAGAATCGATTCTAGACAAATTGAAGCTTCAAGAGTTGCAATGACTAGAAAAGTAAAAAGACAAGCAAAAGTTTGGATTATGGTATTCCCTGACAAACCTTTAACTGCTAAGCCATTAGAAACAAGAATGGGTAAAGGTAAAGGTGCTGTAGATAAGTGGGTTATGAATATCAAGCCTGGTAGAATTTGTTTTGAAATGGCTGGTGTTGATGAAACTCTTGCAAGAGAAGCGTTAACTTTAGCAATGCACAAATTACCATTTAAAACAAAAATTGTAACAAAAGATAGCGAAAATGAACTATATTGATTTAAAAGATAAAAGCTTACAAGAGCTTTTAGTATTATTAAAAGAAAAAAAGGTGCTTCTTTTTGAATTAAAAGCTAAGCTAAAAACTATGCAGTTAACTAATACTTCTGAATTAAGAGTAGCGAAAAAAGATATCGCTAAAATTCAAACAGCTATTACTGCAGTAAAAGCTAACTAAGGATCTATAGAATGACACATAAAAGAGAGATTCAAGGTGTAGTGGTTAAGATTTCTGGAGACAAAACAGCTTCTGTTTTAGTTACTAGACAAGTTATTCACCCAAGATACCACAAAATGGTAAAAAGATTTAAAAAATATTTAGTTCATGACGAAAGAAATGAAATTAAACTTGGTGATAAAGTTATTGCTGTTGAATGTAGACCTTTATCTAAAACTAAATCTTTTAGATTAAAGACTATAGTAGCAACAGGAGCTAAGTAATGATTCAAAGTTTTACTAGATTAAACGTAGCTGACAACACTGGTGCTAAACAGATCATGTGTATTAAAGTTCTTGGTGGATCTAAGAGAAGATACGCAACTGTTGGTGACGTTATTGTTGCTTCAGTTAAGAAAGCTTTACCAACTGGTAAAGTTAAAAAAGGTCAAGTTGTTAAAGCAGTAGTTGTTAGAACACATAAAGAAGTTCAAAGAGAAAATGGTTCTTTAATCAGATTTGATGATAACGCAGCAGTTATCTTAGATGCTAAAAGAGATCCTATTGGAACAAGAATTTTCGGACCAGTTGCTAGAGAAGTTAGATATTCAGGTTTTATGAAAATCGTTTCACTTGCACCGGAGGTATTATAATATGGCAATTAAATTAAAAATTAAAAAAGGTGATACAGTTAAAATCTTAGCTGGTGATGACAAAGGTAAAACTGGAGAAGTTTTACAAGTATTACCTTCAAAAAACAAAGTAATCGTTAAAGATTGTAAAGTTGCTAAAAAAACTGTTAAGCCTGATCAAGAGAAAAACCCAGATGGTGGTTTTGTAAACAAAGAAATGCCAATTGACATTTCAAATGTAGCAAAAGTAGAAGGTGAGTAAAATGGCAGCTAGATTATTAGAAAGATATAAAGCAGAGATTAAACCAGTTTTAGAAACAGAATTTCCAAAAAACAAAATGTTAACTGCAAAAGTTGACAAAGTTGTTATTTCTGTTGGTGCTGGTGAAGCAATGAAAGATAGTAAATTAATGCAAAACATTCAAGATACTATCTCTTTAATAGCTGGTCAACAAGCTGTTAAAGTTATTGCTAAAAAATCTGTTGCTGGATTTAAAGTAAGAGAAGGTTACCCTGTAGGAGTAAAAGTTACTTTAAGAGGTGAACAAATGTACACTTTCTTAGATAAACTTTGTTCAATTGCATTACCAAGAGTTAAGGATTTTAGAGGTCTTAATAAAAATGGTTTTGACGGTAGAGGAAACTTTAACTTTGGTTTAGACGAACAATTAATGTTCCCAGAAGTTGTATATGATGATATTATTACAACTCACGGTATGAATATTTCAGTTTCTACAACTGCTACTGATGATGCGGAAGCATTTAGATTATTAGAGTTAGTGGGAATTCCATTTACTAAAGGAAGAGCGTAATGGCAAAGAAATCTATGATTGCAAAACAACAGAGAACTCCTAAGTTCTCTTCAAGAGCATATACAAGATGTTCTGTTTGTGGTAGACCACACTCTGTTTACAGAGATTTTGGTTTATGTAGAATTTGTTTAAGAAAAATGGCTAGCGAGGGTTTATTACCTGGCGTTAGAAAAGCTAGTTGGTAGGAGAATTTAAGCTATGATGAATGATATGATCGCAGATGCTTTAACAAGAATTAGAAATGCAGCACTAAGAAAATTAGATGTTACAACATTATTACACTCAAAAACTGTAGTAGGCGTTTTAAACGTTTTACAAGCAAAAGAGTATATTACTGGATTCAAAGTTATTGACGGACAAAACAATAAGAAAACAATTCAAGTTGAATTGAAGTATGATGACAATGAAAAATCAGTAATTAACGAAATTACTAGAGTTTCTAAACCAGGAAGAAGAGTTTATAAAAACTTTTCTGATATTAAAATGTTTAAAAACGGGTACGGTACTATTATCGTTTCTACTAACAAGGGTGTTATTGCTAATGATGAAGCATACGCAGCTAAAGTTGGTGGCGAAGTATTATGTACAGTTTGGTAGGAGAGTATAATGTCTAGAATTGGTAAAAAACCTATCGCTATTCCTGCTGGAATAGAAGTATCAGTTAATGGTACTATTATTGATGTAAAAAAAGGTAACAAAACTACTCCTGTTGAAACACATGGAAGAGTTACTGTTGAGATTGCTGATAACAATGTTATTTTAGGAAAAGTTGGAGAAGAAAAAGAATCTTCTGCTTTCTGGGGAACATATAGAGCATTATTAAGCAACGCTATTGATGGATTAAATACTGGTTTCTCGAAATCATTAGAAATCAATGGTGTTGGTTATAGAGCTGCTGTTAAAGGTAAAGTTTTAGAACTACAATTAGGTTATTCTCACCCAATTAATTTCGAAATCGCTGATGGTTTAGAAATTACTGTTGAAAAAAACTTAATTCACGTTAAAGGTGCTGACAAACAACAAGTTGGTCAAGCTGCTGCAATAATTAGAGGCTACAGAAAACCAGAACCGTACAAAGGTAAAGGTGTGAAGTATACTGACGAGCATATCGTTAGAAAAGCCGGAAAAACAGCTAAGTAAGGTATGATACAATGAGTAGAGCAAAAGATTTAGCAAAAAAGAATTCATTAAGAATTAAGAGAAAAAAAAGAGTTAGAGGAAATATTTTTGGAACAGCAGAGTTACCAAGAGTTTCTTTCTTTAAATCTAATAAGTATATTAGTGCGCAAGCAATTAATGATGTTGAAGGTAAAACTTTAGCAGCAGTTAATTCTCAAACAATGAATTTAAACGTGAATAAAGAAAATGCAGGAAAAGTTGCAGCAGTTTTTGCTGAAACTTTAAAAGCTGCGGGAATTGATACAGTAGTATTTGATAGAAATGGTTACCTTTATCATGGTGTTGTTGCAGCTTTCGCTGACGCACTTAGAGATAACGGTATCAAATTATAAGGGTTAATGATGGCAATTAATAGAGATGATTTTGAAGAAGCAATCGTTAAAATTGGTAGAGTAACTAAAGTTGTTAAGGGTGGTAGAAGATTCAGATTTACTGCTTTAGTTGTTGTTGGTGATAAAAAAGGTACTATTGGTTTTGGAACTGGTAAAGCTAAAGAAGTTCCTGATGCTATTAAAAAAGCATTAGATGACGCATTTAAATCTTTGATTAAAGTTAATATTCATGGTACAACTATTGCACATGATATTGAACATAAGTATAATGCAAGTAGAATCTTACTTAAACCTGCATCTGAAGGTACAGGACTGATTGCTGGTGGAGCTGCTAGACCAGTTCTTGAGCTTTCAGGAGTTACAGATATTATTGCAAAATCTTTAGGTTCAAATAATCCTAATAACTTAGTACAAGCTACTGTTGAAGCATTAGCTAGAATTAAAGGATAGATGATGGCATTAAATAATTTACAACCAGCACCTGGTAGTACAAAAAATACTAAAAGAGTTGGTAGAGGTCAAGGTTCAGGAATGGGTAAGACTTCTACTAGAGGTCAAAAAGGTCAAAAATCTAGATCTGGATATAAAATTAAGAGACACTTCGAGGGTGGGCAAATGCCAATCCAAAAAAGAATGCCAAAAGTTGGTTTCTTTTCAAGAGTTGTTAAACCTTATTCTATCAATGTTGATAAAATAAAACAAATTGCAACTTTAGAAGAAATTACACTTGAGTCAATCAAGTCTGTATATAAATTATCTAAATCAGTTGTGAAAGTTAAATTAGTTGGATCAACTGCTAAAGATTTAGCATCTAAGATTAAAGACGAAAACGTTACAACTACTGGTAAATAACCATGAGTAAAGATCTAATAAATAAGATTCTTATTACATTAGGTTTTATATTTATTTACAGGTTACTGGCATACGTGCCAGTTCCTGGGGTTAATATAGACGTAGTTAAAGAATTTTTTGATTCTAATTCAAACAATGCCTTAGGTCTTGTTAATATGTTCAGTGGTAATGCAGTTGAAAGACTATCTATTATTTCACTTGGAATCATGCCTTATATTACTGCATCCATTATCATGGAATTACTTGCAGCAACTTTCCCCGCACTTGGTAAAATGAAAAAAGAACGTGATGGTATGCAAAAATATATGCAAATCATTAGATATGCTACTATTGTAATTACTTTAATTCAATCTATTGGTGTATCAATGGGTCTTAATTCTTTAACAGGTCAAAATGGTCAGGGTGCAATTTCTATTGATATGGACACATTTATAGCTGTTTCATCTATTTCGATGTTAACAGGTACTATGCTTCTTATGTGGATTGGTGAACAAATCACACAAAAAGGTATAGGTAATGGTATTTCATTAATTATCTTCGCTGGTATTGTATCTGCAATTCCTAGTGCAATTGGTGGAACTATTGATTTAGTTAACAGTGGACAAATGAATTTCTTAACTGTAATTGCAATCGTTGTTATTATTATGGCAACTGTTGGTGCAATTATATATGTTGAGTTAGGTGAAAGAAGAGTTCCTGTTTCGTATTCAAGAAAAGTAATGATGCAGAATCAAAAGAAAAGAGTTATGAATTACATTCCTATCAAGGTTAACCTTGCAGGTGTTATTCCAGCAATTTTCGCAAGTGCTATTCTTATGTTTCCAGCTACAATATTACAAGGTTCTCAAAACGAGTATCTTTTAATTATTGCTGATTACTTAAGTCCTGCATCATATACGTTTAATGTATTTATGTTCTTATTTGTTGTTTTCTTTGCATTCTTTTATGCATCGATTACCTTTAATGCTAAAGATATTTCAGAGAATTTAAAAAAGCAAGGTGGATTTATACCTGGTATTAGACCAGGGGCGGGTACAGCTGAGTTTTTAAATGAAACTGCAAGTAGATTAACATTCTGGGGTGCAATTTATCTTGGATTAATTTCAACTGCTCCATGGCTTGTAGTAAAAGCTATGGGAGTTCCTTTCTATTTTGGTGGGGTTGCTGTACTAATTGTTGTACAAGTTGCTATTGATACTATGAGAAAGATTGAAGCACAACAATATACAAATAAATATGAAACGCTTAGCGCGGTTGGTCTATAAAACTTATGGCTATCCCATTAAGAAAACTAAATGAAATTGAGAAACTTCGTACTGCAAATATTGCAGTTGCGA
Source organism: uncultured Campylobacterales bacterium (assembly GCA_947503785.1). Classification (GTDB taxonomy): domain Bacteria; phylum Campylobacterota; class Campylobacteria; order Campylobacterales; family Arcobacteraceae; genus Poseidonibacter. The sequence goes on from CANNFB010000004.1 coordinate 45,994, forward strand.
AGACTCTAAACTATCTAAAAGAAAACGTTAAAGCTGGTATGACTTTGAAAGAAGTTGATGCTATGGGTGAAGAGTTTTTAGACAATCTAAATGCTCGCCCATCTTTTAAAGGCTTATACGGTTTCCCAAATGCTATATGTACATCTTTAAACGAAGTTATTATTCATGGTATTCCATCAGATGTAGTTCTTAAAGAAGGAGATATCTTAGGTATCGACATTGGAACTGAAATTGATGGTTGGTATGGAGATGCTGCAATCACAATGCCTATTGGTAAAATATCAAAAGAAGATGAAGATTTAATTGCTTGTGCAAAAGACTCTTTATATCATGCTATTGATTCTATCCATGAAGGTATGAGATTTAAAGAACTTTCTAAATTAATCGAAGATTTCATTGTTAGTAGAGGTTATCAACCACTAGTACGATTTTGTGGCCACGGAATAGGTAAAAAACCTCATGACGAGCCAGAAATTCCTAACTATATTGGTAATGGAAAAACTAACTCAGGTCCTAAAATTAAAAATGGAATGGTTTTTTGTTTAGAGCCAATGATTTGTCAAAAGATGCGAGAACCAGTTATTTTAGATAATAAGTGGGATGTTGTTTCTGAAGATGGATTAAGAGGTAGTCATTATGAGCATACAGTTGCCGTTATAAACGGTAAAGCAGTAATATTAAGTACAGTAGACTAGGGAGATTAAGTTGGCAAAAGATGATGTAATTGTAATTGATGGTAAAGTAACTGATGCATTACCAAATGCAATGTTTAAAGTAGAATTAGATAATGGTCATATGGTATTATGTCACATCTCAGGAAAAATGAGAATGCATTATATTAAAATATTACCAAATGATAAAGTTAAAGTTGAGATTACACCTTATTCATTAGATAAAGGTAGAATTACTCATAGATATAAATAATTTATATCTTTTTTAAATAAGGAATTTTTTTCCTTATTTATATTCTTACATCATAATCATAATAATGATTATTCTCATAATATAAAAATTCAAATTCAAATATACAAAATTATGAAGCCGCAATTTCAAATATTTCGCGTGCTTTAAAAAAGTCATTCTAAAACTATGGCTCCATAAGTTTATATACTAAACTATTCTATTCTTTGTAATATCGATCTCTTCTTCTATTAATTCTTTTTGTTTTATCATTGATTCTAAATGTTTTTTTATTATCTCTCTATCCTTATATGATTCAATTATGAATTCATAAAGTTTTGGTCTATTTTTTTTCCAATTATGTAAAGTAGTTTTATTCACATTTAAATCAAGTTCTAATTTCCTTAAACTAGGTGCTGTCATTATATATCCTGAATTTATTTGAAAGTATTGTACCTATTATTGGAACATAAGTCAAATATTTATTAATTATTGTTCTTATTATTGGAACAAATAATCATAAAAGAAAGATTTTTGTACAATTTATCATGACAAAACTAGTAAAACAAAAACTTTTATACAATTTACACCTTTTAAAATCCATGGGTTATGAATACCATAAATCTTTAGATTTGTTGCCACCTGATATTAAAAACATGAAACTACCTGATAATATTTTTGCATTAAAATCAAATGTTGAAAATTGTTATTTATGTGAGTTATGTAAGACTAGAAAAAATGTTTTATTTGGAATGGGAAATCCTAAAGCTGATATTATGTTTATAAGTGATGAACCTTCAAATAGTGAAGATGATTTAGGCTTTTTTTATGCAGGAAAATCTGGTGAGTTATTAACTAAAATGATAGAAAATGTATTAAATATAAAAAAAGAAGATGTTTATATAACAACTTTAGTTAAATGTAAAAGTTCAAACTCTTTAAATAAATCACATGTTGAATCTTGTAATGAATATTTATTGAAGCAAATTGAACTTGTAAAACCAAAATTAATAGTAACACTAGGTGAAAATACATATTCTTATTTAATTAATGAAAAAGAGAACTTTTCACATGTTAGAGGAAAAGAGTCTATTTTTAGAAATATTAAAGTAGTACCTACTTTTTCTGCTAACTATTTATTAAGAAATCCTTCGTCAAAAAAAGATGCATATTATGATATGCTTAGAATCAAAAATATACTGGAGTTATCAAATTGAAATATTTATTGACCTTTTTATTAATAACATTCTTTTTTATTGGATGTAGTACAAAACAAGAAGTTGAGATTAAACTTCCAAATAAGAACGATATTGGAACGCCAATTAAAAACAATGAATTACCAAATAAACCAATAAAAGATGATATTGAGCCATTTTTAGAAGATGAAATAATTGAAGATGAAATGCCAATTATTGATAATAGTGAAGTAATGAAAATAGCATTTATTTACCCTTCCAAAATTGTTGCAAAATATGCTAAGTCTTCAATAAACACTGTTTTAGGATACTTTGATTATAAAAAAATTAGATATGAAGTTAAAATATTTGATACTTTAAATGAAGATGAACTAAGTATTCAAAAAGCATTTAATGATGCTAAAGAGGGTGGATTTACAAATGTAATAGCATTATTTACTCCTCGTGTTATCGATTTTCTACATCTTGCTGATACAAGTGATTTAAAAGTTTATTTACCTTTAACAAATAAGAAAAATCTTACAAAATACAATAACAATTTTATTTATGGTGGAATTTCATATAAAGATCAAGTAAATAAATTATTTGAGTATTCTAATATAAATAATGCAATGTTTTATCAAAGTTCATTTTTAACTAATAAATTAAAAAGTATTTATGAAACTACATTTTCTGATGTAAAAGTTGTAAAAGAGATAAAAAATAAAAGAAACTATTACAAGGGAATTGTTAAAGATTACAGAATTAAAAACTCTACACTATTTTTAAATACTCCTATTGTTAAAACATCAATTTTACTTTCTCAATTAAGAGCTTATAGTATATATCCAAAAGTTATTCTTTCTACTCAAATTAATTATAATCCAAAAATTTTAACATTAACACAAGCAAAAGATAGATCAAATTTTGTTCTTGCTAATTCTATTGATGTAGTTGATGATGAGCTAAGAGATAGTGTTAGTTCTTATGGTTCTGATATTATTTATAACTGGGTTGATTATTCTACTTTAGTTGGTGTAAATTATCTGTATGATCAGAATATGTCAGGTCTAATTAGTACTAAAATTGAAGAAAATCAGGTTATGTATGAACCTAAACTATTTATAACAACTGCTTATGGATTTTTAGAAATTAAGTAAGATTTAGATAAAATCGCGGATATTTATATTTATGGAGTTTGAATTGAGAACACATTATTGTACAGAAGTTACTGAAGAAAGCATCGGGTTAGAAGTTACAGTTGCCGGTTGGGTTAACAGTAGAAGAGATCACGGTGGAATTATATTTATTGATTTAAGAGATAAGGGTGGTTTAGTTCAACTAGTAGTTGACCCATCAGAACTTCCTATTTCAGAAACAGTTAGAGATGAATTTGTATTAGTAGCACGTGGAACTGTAAGAGCTAGAGGTGAAGGATTAGAAAATCCTAACTTAGTTACTGGAAAGATTGAAATTGTTTTAAGCGAATTAACTATTGAAAACAAATCTAAGCCAATGCCTTTTGATTTAAATGACGATAAAGTTAATGACGAAATTAAATTAAGAAATAGATTTTTAGAATTAAGATCTAAAAAATCTTTTGAAATTTTTCAATTAAGATCAAAAGCTGCTATTCAAGTTAGAAACACTTTAGATGAATTAGGTTTTTTAGATGTTGAAACTCCAATTTTAACAAAATCTACACCAGAAGGTGCTAGGGATTATTTAGTACCTTCAAGAGTTCATGGTGGGGAGTTTTATGCACTTCCTCAATCTCCTCAATTATTTAAACAATTATTAATGGTATCTGGATTTGATAAGTATTTCCAAATAGCTAAATGTTTTAGAGATGAAGATTTAAGAGCTGATAGACAACCTGAATTTACTCAAATAGATGTTGAAATGTCTTTTTGTGATCAAGAAGATGTAATTAAAGTAGCTGAAAAAGTTATCACTGATGTATTTAACAAGTGTGGAAAGCCAGTTCCATCTACATTCCCAAGAATGAGATACTGGGATGCAATGGAAAAATATGGTTCAGATAAACCAGATATCAGATTTAATATGCCATTAGTTGATGTTATTGATATTTTCGCTAACTCTACAAATGAAATTTTTGCTGATATTGCTAAAGATAAAAAGAACAATAGAATTAAAGCTTTAAAATGTCCAAATGGAGATAATTTATTCTCTAAAAGACAAATGAAAGGTTTTGAAGATTACGTTAGAAAATTTGGAGCTAAAGGTTTAGGTTACTTCCAAATGAAAGAAGACGGTCTTAAAGGTCCTTTAACTAAATTCTTCTCAGAATCTGATTTAGAAGAAATCGTAAAAACTACAGAACTTGAAGTGGGAGACGTTGTATTCTTTGGAGCAGGTGATAAAAAAACTGTATGGGATTATATGGGAAGATTTAGACTTTTCCTAGCTGAACAAACTAATTCAATCCCTGAAGATGCTTATGAGTTCTTATGGGTTGTTGATTTTCCTATGTTTGAAGTTGAAGATGGTAAAACAAAAGCACTTCATCATCCATTTACAATGCCTAAATCACTTGAAGATACATCTGATTTAGAAGCTATTGAATCAATTGCTTATGATATCGTATTAAACGGTATGGAATTAGGTGGTGGATCTATTAGAATTCATAAAGAAGAAATTCAAGCAAAAGTATTTGAACTTATGGGAATTCCTGAAATTGAGCAAAGAGAGAAATTTGGTTTCTTACTTGACGCACTTCAATATGGAGCGCCATCACATGGTGGATTTGCAATGGGTCTAGATAGACTTGTAATGCTTCTTGTTGGAACAGATTCAATTAGAGATGTTATTGCATTCCCTAAAACTCAAAAAGCTCAGTGTCTATTAACAGGAGCTCCATCACCAGTTGATGCAGAGCAGTTAAAAGATTTAAGTTTAAGAATAAGAAAAACTGAACAACAATCATAAAATTATAGGAAGTAGTAATGTATAAACTTTTATTATTACTATTTCCTCTTCTACTTTTCTCAAAATTTCAAGTAACAACTACTTTACCTTTTGAAGCTCATATTATTAAAAAAATTGGTCAAAATCATATTCGTATAAAAACAATTTCAAATAACTTTTCAAATAAACTTTTAGATTTAAGTCCCACAGAAATTTCATCTCTTGCAAAAACAAGAGCATATTTTAACTTTTCTCTAGAAATAGAAAAAAAATATGAAAAAATATTTTTAGAAACTAATGATAAATTAAATATTGTAAATATGTCCAAAAATATCAAAAAATTAAAATATAAGGGAAAAGAAAATCCATATGTTTGGCTTGATCCTATTTTACTAAGAGAAGTTGCAAAAAATATTTATGATGCTTTAGTTAAAATTGATTTTTACAATAAAGATAAATATAAAGTAAACTATCAAAATTTTTTATTAGAACTAGATGAATCTTTTTTAAAAACAAAAAGAAAACTAGTAAAAAGCGAAATTTATAATATTTTTGTTTTTGATGAATCTCTTGATTACTTTGCTAAAAGATTTAAAATAAATGTTTATAAAAAGAAAAAAAGAATTTTAAGCGCATCCGAGATAAAGTCTTTAGTAGAAGAAGTGAAGATAAATGAAATAAAAGCTGTTTTCACAGCAGATAGAGAAAATATTACATACGCAAAATCTCTCTCTGGCAATTCAAATATTCAAATTAAGATTTTTAATCTTTATGAAGAACTTTTATTTTACAATTTATCTAATATTACACAAGAATTTTTAAGTAAATAAATATATAAATTAAACTTAATTTAGTTTAATTTTAAGTTTATTGTATAATATTAAAAGGTATTGTTGCACAATACAAAAAAATAAATACTATCTAAATATAAAGAAAATATAATGAGCAAAATAAATAAACCAAATAAATTTTTACCAACAACTCTAGAAGAAATGCATGAGCGAGGCTGGTACGAGCTTGACGTTGTTTTAATAACAGGAGATGCCTATATTGATTCTCCTTTTATGGGAATAGCTGTTGTAGGACGAATACTTGAAGATATCGGTCTTCGAGTTGGAATAATAGGTCAACCTGATGTTAATTCAGATGTTGATATCAAAAGAATGGGCGAACCTAAACTTTTTTGGGGAGTAAGTGGGGGAAGTATTGATTCAATGGTTTCAAACTATACAGCAACTAAAAAGTTTAGAAACTCTGATGATTACACTGCTGGTGGAAAGAATGAACGACGACCAGACCGTGCAACGATGGTGTATACAAATATGATTAGAAGATATTTTAAAGACACAGTTCCTATCGTACTTGGTGGAATAGAAGCTTCTTTACGAAGACTTACTCATTATGATTATTGGTCTAATAAGTTAAGAAAACCTATTCTATTTGATACAAAAGCTGATTATATGATTTATGGTATGGGTGAACAAGCTATTATTGATTTAGGAAATACTTTAAGAAATGGTGGTGATCCTAAACATATTAATGGTCTTTGTTATATCTCAAAAGAGCCAGTTGAAGAGTATATTCAAATACCTACACATCAAGAGTGTTTAGATGAAAAAGAGAAATACATAGATTTATTCAAAACTTTTTATGATAATAATGACCCTGTATACTCTAAAGGTTTATGCCAAGGTGTTGATTCTAGGTATTTAATACAAAATCCGCCAAGTGATCACATGGATCAAGAGGAAATGGATAAAATCGCTTCTTATCCTTATCAAAGAGATGTTCATCCCTTTGATGGAAAACATGGAAAAGTTAAGTGTTTAGAAACAATTAAGTTTTCTATTATGACACATCATGGTTGTTGGGGAGAGTGTAATTTCTGTGCAATTGCAGCTCATCAAGGTAGAACTATCAGAACAAGAAGTGAAGAAAATATTTTAAAAGAAGCTAAGCATTTTACTACAATTAAAGATTTCAAAGGAATCATTTCTGATGTTGGAGGACCAACAGCAAATATGTATGGTTACGAATGTAAGAAAAAAGAAAAACTTGGAACTTGTGTTGATAATAAAAGATGTGTAGATGCACATAGACTTTGTAGAACAATGAAAGTTGATCATTCACGAAATATAAAATTACTGAAAGATATTAGACAAATTCCTGGAATCAAAAAAGCATTTGTGGCTTCTGGTGTACGGTATGATTTAATTACAGCAGATAAAAAGCATGGATATGATTATTTAAAAGAAATGGTTGATCATCATATCTCTGGACAAATGAAAGTTGCACCTGAACATACAAATGATGAAGTTTTACATCATATGGGAAAACCAGGTAAGCAGACTCTAATTGATTTTAAAAAAATGTATGATACTTTAAATAAAGAATCTGGTAAAAAACAGTTTTTAACATACTATTTAATTGCAGCACATCCTGGTTGTGAAGATAAACATATGCATGAATTAAAGCAGTTTACAACGCATGAACTTAAAATGAATCCAGAACAAGCACAAGTTTTTATTCCAACGCCTGGTACTTATTCTGCGGTTATGTACTATACCGAATTGGATCCTTTTACAAAGAAAAAAATCTTTGTTGAAAAAGACCCAAGAAAAAAAGAAAAACAAAAAGAAATTGTTGTACCACGTACAAATCATAATGTAGCACGTGCTAAAAGAATGAGTAGCTCTGGAATGCAAGGTTAGTATAATACAAATATAAACAAAGATATTTAAGGAAAATAAATGAAAAAACTATTTTTAATAATTGGAGCACCAGGTTCTGGTAAAACTACGGATGCCGAATTAATTGCACAAAAACATGATTCTATTACTCACTATTCAACTGGTGATATGTTTAGAGCTGAAATTGCAAGTGGTAGTCAACGTGGAGCGTTGATTGACTCTTTTGTTTCTAAAGGAAACTTGGTTCCAATTGAAATTGCTATTGAGACAATTGTTACTGCTATTAAGAATGCTCCAAGTGATGTTGTTATTATTGATGGATATCCAAGATCTGCTGAACAAATGAATGCTTTAGATACATACTTAAAAGAAGAACCAGAAGTTTCTTTAGTAAATGTTATTGAAGTTACAGTTTCAAAAGAAGTTGCATGTCAAAGAGTATTAGGGCGAGCTGCTGATGCTGATGTTGCTAGAGATGATGATAATGTAGAAATATTTAATAATAGAATGAAACTATATACAGATCCCCTACTTGTAATTCAAGAATTTTATACAAGTAAAGATTTATTAACACAATTTAATGGTGAGAGAACTATTGAAGTTATTGTTAATGAAATGGATGCATTTATTCAATCTAAAATATAATTTTTGATTTTAAATTAGGAAAGATAATGATAGAAAAAAAAGTAAATTTTTACAGTGTTATTATTGGAACTGAACTTTTAAATGGACGTCGAAAAGACGCTCATTTCTCTTTTTTAAATAATGAACTTATAAAAAGAGGTTGGGAACATAAAGCCTCTTTTGTAATAGAAGATGATACAACTTTAATGAATGATATTTTTAATCTAATAAAAGCTGATGAAAACTCTGTAATGTTTTGTTTTGGTGGAATTGGTTCTACTCCAGATGATTATACAAGAGTAATAGCTGCTAAAGCTTTTACAAACTATAAAATGGAATTTCATGAAGAGGCAAAAGATCTAATTCTAAATCAATTTAAAGAAGAAGCTTATCCTCACAGAATTCATATGTCCTACTTACCAAGTAATGCTAAGTTATTAAAAAATGTTGTTAATAATATAGCAGGATTCTATTTAGAAGATAGATTTTTCTTTACTCCTGGCTTTCCTTCAATGAGTCAAGCAATGGTTATTGAAGCATTAGAAAAACATTATCCAATCTCAAAGGCAAAATATAGATTAGTTTTAACAGCATCTTGTAGTGAAAATGATTTAATTGATGTGATGCTTAAAATATCTAAAAATATTGATTTATCATCATTGCCTAAAATTATTGATAATAAAAGAAAAGTTGTAATTTCAATAGCAGGGTTTGATAAAAATGATGTTGATAAGAACTTCGAGCTATTTACAAAATATCTTAATGATAATCAAATAGAATTTATATTAGAAGATATAAGCCTTAATTAATAGGTTTATTGTAATCTCCGATATTCCAACCTTTATCTTTAGGATATTTCCCTAAATTATAATCTTTCCAAACTTTTTTACATACTTTATTTCCACGTTCATATTCACTCTTAGCAAAGATATGAGCTCTTCCAAAGTTTGGGAAAACTCCTTTTCCACTTGCATACATATATGCTACATAACAGTTTGCTGTATACTCTTTTTGTTTGGAAGCCTCTTTAAAATAATATAAGGCTTTCTCAAAATCTTTTTCAACTGCAAGTCCAATTAAAAAAAATCTACCAATTAAAATTTGTGATTTTGCATGATTTTCATTTACATTATCTACTAGAAGATTATATGCTTTTTTTATATTATATTCTTTATTTTTTTTTGAAGAGTACTCTTTTGCAAGTTCATATCTTATATCAGAAGTAGTTAATTCTGAAGAGTTTAAAAGATTAAAAAAAAGACATATTGAAAGAGCTAATCTTTTCATTTTATAATTCTTCGTATATCTCTACTTAAAGTTGTAGTTATTTCATAAGAGATTGTATTTTGTATTTTTGCCAACTCTCTTACATCATCAAAAATACAAACTTCTTTATCTTGAGTACTAAGTGAAATATTATCCATAGAAACACGTCCTAAAATTTTATATCCTTTAGCAGTTAGATACTCTTGATTTTCATTTAATCTCAAAAAACCATCTCCATATCCAATATCATAAGTTGATACTGTCATATCTTTTTGTGCTTGATATGTTCCTCCATATCCAAGGCATTGACCTTTTTTTATAACTCTTGTTGTGATTTTCTCTGCCCAAAGCGATAAAACTGGCTTTAAATCTGGCAAATTAAATGTAGAATCATTTTCAATATATCCATATAGGGCTATTCCAACTCTTGCAAAATCTTCACTAAAATTATTATGTCTAAAAAGGGCAGAAGAGTTACAGGAATGAAAGCAAGGAATATCTAGTGAAAGTTCTTCACATATGTTTTTCACATTAGCTTTTACATCCCTAAAAATCGAACTTTGCCAAAAGAAATCTGTTGATAAACAGTCTGCATTTCTATGATGTGTAAATATACCACTTATCTTAATATTTTTCTTTAAAAGCCCTAGAATAGCACTTCTTAACTCTTTTGGTAAAATTCCATTTCGATGCATTCCTGTGTCAACTTTGATATGTACTTTACAATAATCTGGTAAGTTATTTATATCTTCTAAAGAATTTAAAGCTATGTGAAAAGCATGTGAATAAGTATGAAATTTTTTTTGGGAAAGTATTAAAATATCATCAAAGAACGGCTCTATATCAAGTGCTTCTTCTAGTGTTCTTACTACGGCTTTTGTGATTCCAAATTCATTGCATAATTTTGCAATTTCTAATAATCCATGCCCGTATGCATTATCTTTTAAAACTACAGCAACTTTTTCTTTACTTCCTGCATGATTAGAAATGATTTTTAAATTATGAAATAGATTTTCTTTACTTATTAAAATTTTTGCCAAGTTTAATCCTCTTCTTGATTAAAGTAATTAGAGATGACAATTGCATCTTTTTCATTTAGAACCTCTTTTAGTTCTTCAAGACCCGCACTTCTAATTTTTTCAAATTCTCCAAAATATAAAAGAAGTTTTTTTACTTTTGCTTCTCCTATTCCTTTGATTTGAAGTAAAGAAATTTGTTTATCTTCTTTTCTTTTTTGTTTTTTATGAAAGTTTATAACAAACCTATGAGCTTCATCTCTTTGTCTTTGTACAAACTGCAATCTTTGGTCACTAGTTTCTAATTTTAAAGCTCTATAATCACCTTTATCATCCTTATAGTGCACAATATCTTTTGCCGCACCTTTTGCTCTATGTGCTTTTGCATCTACTTTCTCTTTTGCAATTGCAATAACATCAAGATTAACTCCAGTTGAATTTACAATATCATAGGCTAATTTTAAAAGTGTAGAACCACCATCAATAACCCAAAGATCAGGAGCTGGATTTTTTTCAAAACTATCAACTCTTCGCATTAACATCTCTCTCATTTGTGAGTATTCATCTTTTGATTCTAAATTATAGTGTCTAAAGTCTTTTTTATCAAAGGCATTTAACTCTTCATTCCACACAACCATTGCTCCAACAGTTGCTTGTCCCATCATATGTGAGTTATCGTAAGATTCAATTCTTGATGGTATAGTTTGTAAAGAAAATAGTTTTTGAAGCTCTGTATATATTGTGCTTTGATTTCTTGATGAATCTATTCTAAGAAGTTCATCACAGTTGTTTAAAGCTATTTGAACTAAGTCTTTTTTCTTATCTTTTTTAGGATTTACAAGTTTGATTTTTTTTGAGAACTTATTATATAAAAATTCTTCAATATCTTCCTTTTCTTCTAGTTCTATGCCTGTTAATACTTCTTTTGGTAATACTGGAATTTCATTATCATAGTAATTTATAATAGCTCTTTTATAAGCTTCATTTAAATCAATATTTAACTCTTCATCTAAGAAATTAATTTTTATAAAATCATAAGAAGAAGATGTAAGTTTTCCATCCCTTATAAACATTCTAACAACTACAGCTTTTTTATTTGAAGCTTTAATTGCAAAAACATCTAGATTTTCATTTGTTGCTAAATCCATACCAGATTTAATTTGAGATTTTTCTATAGTTTTTATTCTATCTCTTAATTTCATTGCTTCTTCAAATCTAAAATCTTCTGAGTATTCCATCATCTTTTCATTTAGTTTTGAAATAAGTTTTGATTTATTATAAATATAATCAATAGCAGTATCTACAATCTTTGAATACTCTACTGTTGATATCTTACCTTCACATGGAGCATGACATCTTTTGATTTGATGAAAAAGACAAGCTTCTTTTCCTTTAATACATGATTTTTTTTGTACTAGGGGCACTATCTCATAAATACTATCTAGCATATCTCTAGCACCTGTAGAGTAGGGACCAAAGTATTTTATGTTTTTATTTTTATAAACTTTTCTTGTGATTTCAAGTCTAGGAAATAATTCTGTGTAATCAATATAAATATATGGATAGGTTTTATCATCACGAAGTAAAATATTGTATTTTGGTTTAAGCTGTTTAATAAGAGAATTTTCTAAAATCAAAGCATCATGTTCATTTGGTACTACAATCCACTCAATACTAAATGTTTCCGAAATCATTTTGTAAATACGAGGACCTAGTTTATCAGAAGGTAATAGTTTTGGAGTAAATTTAAAGTACGATTTAACTCTATTTTTTAGTATTTTGGCTTTACCAATATATAGTAATCTTCCATCTTTATCAAAGTATTGATAAACGCCAGCATCGTTTGGTAGTTGTTTTAGTTTTTCTTCTAATTGCATTGTGGAATAGTATCAAAATATTGCTTTTTAATTACATATCTTTAATATGTTATTTCTAATAACTCTGATTCTTTACAATTTTTTTTTAATTACATATAAATAATTATTAAATAAAAAGTATGGTAAAATATGATAAAGGAACTCATGTGACTAGAAAAATGACTATAACTTTGGAAGAATCAATCCTTTCAGATTTAGATAATGCTGCTTTATCTAGTGGTAAAAAGAAAAGTCAGATTATAAGAGAAGCATTAAGGTCTTATTTAAATATTGCATCAAAAGAAGAGAAAGCTAAACTTTGGGAAGATGAAAATAAAATTGCAATCAAAGAGTACCTTTCTTACTTGATGTTCAAAATGATATTTTAAAGTCAATGAATACACGTGTGGTTATTCAATTAGTTAGAGATTCAAAACCTTTTAAAGGCTTGACAAAAGAGTTTATAATAAATGCAGAAAGAGTATATCTATTTACTTCTCAAATGGGTACTGTAAACTTAAATGAGTTAGAGAAAAAAGTTTGTTCATTATCTAAAAATAAAGAAGAAATTAAAAACTCTATTGACTTTTTAATGTATGGATATTAAATGCCTGGACGACTAAGTATTTATGATGATAAAGCATTCAAAGTTGATGCTTCTAGTTTAATACAAAATGATATGATAGAAGAATTAACTCCTAGATATAATATACCTCCTACAACTCCAATACCAGCTTTATTAAACAATGGCAACTATTTGTATACACACTTTGGTTATTTGCCTTCTTGGGCTATGTCAAAGGCTTCTATGAATATGAATGCTCGCAGTGAAAGTATTTATGAGAAGAAAACTTTTAGAGAGTCATTTAAATACAGACGTTGTATTATTCCTATAAATGGTTTTTATGAGTGGGAAAAAGATGATAAAGAAAAAATACCATATCTTGTAAGTGATTTAGAAAATGATTATTTAGCACTTGCTGGAATCTGGGATGAGTATTTTGATGAACAGTTAAATATGAAGATTGTGACAATTGCTTTGATTACTTGTGCTGCAAATGAAAAACTAGGAAAAATACATCATCGTATGCCTGTAGTCTTAGAAAAAAAAGATTTTACAACTTGGCTAAATAGTGGAGATATAAAAGAAGTAAATAGTTTGTTTAAAATATATCCAAATGAAAAAATCAATATTTATGAAGTTACAAATGAAGTAAATAAAGTATTATTTGATGAGGTAATTTGTATTAAAAAAGTGGAAGGAAAGAAAGAAAAGGATTTACCAAAAGAGATAAAAGAAGTAGGTCAACTATCTTTGTTCTAAAGCTTTAAACCACAAACTCCAAAGGTTTTCATATACAAGTTTATAGGAAGCTAGTTTTTTTATATCTTGACTTTTAACTTTTTTAAAATACTTTTTTAAAAGTATTTTTTCTTGTTTTTTCTTTAAATTGAATTCAAAAGAAATATTTGCAAGATCAAAGAAAATATCATTTACACAAGAAAATTCCCAATCAATAAATTTTACTTTATTTTTATTAAATAAAATATTGTTTTTATTTAAATCATGATGGCATAAAACTTTTTTAAATTTATACTTTTTTATTTTTTCAAATTCTTTTAAAGATGCTTTGATTATTTGTTTTGATTTCTTGTCTTTTAGTGTTTTTTTATAGTTTTTAAAGTCATCTTCCATTTTATATGGTTTATCTTTTACTTTTATATTATGAAGTTTTTTAATACTTTTCACTAAAGTTTTTATATCTTTTTTCTTTAGTTTTTCTTTATGATGACCTTTTAAAAAGTTGCAAATCATTAAAGAATTTTTTTCGTCATGAATATAAACTTTTGCAGCTATATTTTTTTTAAATGCTTTATTTTGGATTTTAACTTCATTTTTTCTTGATTTTTTATTTGTATGAGCATATTTAAAAGCTCTTAAAATATACTCTTTTTTAGGAGTTTGTATTTTATATAAGATATTACAAACCCCTTGATTTTCTAGTTTTTCTAGTTTTAGTACTTTAGTATTTTTAAATAAGTTGTATTTTTTTATTTGGTTTATTTTCATTTAATATTTTAAACTATTTATTTAAAAGCTTTTTTATATCATCTTCTATATCTTCAGGTTTTGTAGTTGAACCAAATCTATCAACAACTCTTCCATCTTTATCAACTAAAAACTTTGTAAAGTTCCATTTGATACTTTCCGTTCCTAAAATTCCAGAAGCCTCTTTTTTTAAGTACGTATATAATGGAATTTCATTTTCTCCATTTACATCAACTTTTGCAAACATATCAAAATCTACACCATATGTTAAACTACAAAATTCTTGAATCTCTTTATTAGTACCTGGTTCTTGATTTGAAAATTGATTTGAAGGAAAACCTAAAACCATAAAATCTTCATCTTTATAAGTTTGATAAAGTTTTTCAAGACCTTCATATTGACCTGTAAAACCACATTTACTTGCTACATTTACAATTAGTAAAACTTTATTTTTATACTTTGACATTGAAATGTCATTGTCTTTGATATCTTTTACATTATAGTTATAAATTGACATTTTATTTTCCTTTGCTATTAAAATTGAAATCGAAAGAATAAACATTAGAATAATTTTTTGAATCATAAGATATTCCTTTTTTATTTGTATTTTAGCCTAAATTATTGTTAGTTTGTATAGTTTTTATAATAGTTTAATGGATTTAGTATTGTTTAGATTTAATAAATATTGTAGGTTCTAAAAAAGTTAGTTTAAAATAAATGGTCGGAGTGAAAGGACTCGAACCTTCGACCCCCTGGTCCCAAACCAGGTGCGCTACCAGGCTGCGCTACACTCCGACATTTAATAGGCTGGAATTTTAGTATTATTTTTGCTTTTTGTCAAGGGTATTTTGGCTTTTTCTCTAAATTTACTTGTTTTTAGTTATTTCAATAGAGTTAACATCTTCAATTAAAAACTGTAACTCTCCATCTTTCATTTCAAAAAAACCTTTACTTTTGATTCTATTTTTTGAGTTATAAATAAATTTAAAATTCTTATCAAACTTAACATCAATGAACTTATCTTTTTTTACTTCTATTCTTTCATCTTTTGTATTATTTGAAAAAGCTTTATTTAGTATATAAACTATTGCGTATTTGTCTTTTTTATATTTTGTATTTTCATCATCTTTTTTGCCAATATAGTCTTCGTTATAAAATACAAATTTATCTTTTCCTAATAAAAAACGTGCAATTGTATTTGTAACATTGGCAACTAAATAGTTGTCTTTTATCGTATCAAAGTTTTCAATATTTCCAAGTGTTAGTCCTTGGTACTTTATAGTATAATCTGCAAATGCAAAGTTTGTAAGTAGTAATAGTGTTAATAAAAATTTCATTTATATCCTTTATAAAGAGCGATAGTATATCTAAAAAGTATATTTATTGTGTATGCACATTATTTTAAATTATTTAAAGATATTTGTTTTTTCGATTAATATGTCTTTATGATTTACAAATCTATCACATCTTAAACCATTTAGTTTTTTACAAATATCTTGCCACATTTTTGGATGACCATTGTTTTCATTTGAAAAGTTTCCTAAAGCAAACATAATTGCATGAGCATACTCATGTGGCATAACATCATCTATCATGTAGTTTTCATTTTCTTTAAATCTACTTTTATTTAAATAGATATTTATTTGCCTATTCTTTGAATATACAGCCATCCCAAATTTATTAGAGTCAAGTTGGTCTGAAACTATAATAGGAAAAACTCTTTGTATTTTAAAATATTTATATGTTAAGTATTTTAATTCTTGATGTTTTTTGTATATTTTATCTTGTATGTTTTTTGATAGAGGATTTGAAGCAAAAGAGTAATCATCATACCAAAGGTATGTAAGTAAAATAGAAGCAAAAATAACAACTATTAAGAAAAATTTTCTAAGCTGTTGAATAAACATTTACTTATTCAACAGTACTCAATAAAACATCTTTATAATGATTTAAATCTTTCATTAAAGTGTCATCATGGTCATTTATATCTGGATGATATTTTCTAGCTAATTCTTTATATCTTTTTTTAATCTCTTCTTTTGTAGGCGAGCCTGTTAATCCAAAAAACTCTTTTGCTTTTTGAACTTCATCAACTCTTGGGGTATTTGCAAAACCATTAAAGTTAGAGTTATTAAAATTTGTATTATTAAAGTTAGCAAAATCATTTGGGTTAAAGTTTGCGCCTTGTTTAAATTGGAAATTAAAGCCACTTTTTTTCATCTTCTTTTTTAAATTATAAATAAACATAAACCCAATTATTATGAAGACACCTATAATCATTAAAAAGGTTCCAAAGTTAGTAAAAACTAGGTAAAGAATAAAAAATAAAATTGATAGTCTAACTATTCTATTAAATATATATATAATTGTGTTGTTTGGCATAAAATATAAATCCTTTTTAAATAGTGAGTATTATAGTATTGTTTACTCTAGAATAAAATTAAACATATAAACTTATTTTAATCTTAAGTACAAAATATAATTTTGTTACAAAAGTAATCATTTAAAATATAAATAAATACTATTTTAATACTATTTAGTTTTTATCATAAAAATATCATATTTAAGGATTATTCTTCATTAGAAACAAAATCAAGGAGAATCTAATGGAAATAGGTTTACAGGCATTTTTTGCTGCATTACCAATCTTTTTAGCAGGTATATTATTAGTTGGGCTTCGTGTCTCAGCAAAAAAGGCAATGCCTTTAGTTTATATTGCAACAGTTGCGGTTGCATTTATTGTTTGGGAGGTTTCTTTTAATAGAGTACTAGCTTCTACAATGCAAGGTCTACTTATAACAGTTGCTGTTTTATGGATTATATTTGGTGCTATTTTACTTTTAAATACACTAAAACATTCAGGTGCAATTGCTGTAATTAGACAAGGTTTTAACAATGTTAGTGCAGATAGAAGAGTTCAAGTAATTATCATTGCATGGTTATTTGGTTCATTTATTGAAGGTGCTTCAGGATTTGGAACACCAGCTGCTATTGCTGCTCCATTGTTAGTGGCAATTGGTTTCCCTGCTATGGCTGCTGTTATGGTGGGAATGATGATTCAATCAACACCTGTATCTTTTGGTGCAGTTGGAACACCTATTTTAATTGGTATTAATAAAGGTTTAGACTCTGATGGTATTGGAGCAACTTTACAAACTGCGGGTTCTTCTTGGGATGAATACTTACAAATAATTACATCACAAGTTGCTATCACTCATGCAATTGTTGGTACTTTAATTCCATTATTCATGGTTATTATGTTAACTAGATTTTTTGGTAAAAATAAATCTTGGACGGAAGGTTTATCGATTATTCCTTTTGCTATTTTTGGTGGTATTGCATTTACTATTCCTTATGCTTTAACAGGTGTTTATTTAGGTGCAGAATTTCCGTCATTAATTGGAGCTTTAGTTGGTCTTCCAATTGTTACTTATGCTGCAAAAAAAGGTTTTTTAGTTCCTAAGAATACTTGGGACTTTGCTCCAAGAGAAGAATGGCCTACATCATGGATTTCTAAATTTGAAGATAAAATTGATACTTTTAGTGAAAAAACTTCAAATATGTCTTTAACAAAAGCATGGATTCCTTATGTGTTAGTTGCTGCAATTTTAGTATTAACTAGAGTTTCTGATGAAGCAAAAGCATTTGTTAAAGCTTGGGTAATTCCATTTAAAGATATTTTAGGTGAAGGTCTTGGATATTCAATTACTCCTTTATATTTACCAGGAGGGATTTTAATTTTTGTTGTTTTAATCACTTATTTCTTCCATGGTATGAAGTTTAAAGAAATTGGTGCAGCGGTTAGTGAATCATCAAAAGTTATGCTTGGTGCTGGATTTGTACTAATTTTTACTATTCCTTTAGTAAGAGTTCTAATTAATTCAGGTGTTAATGATTCTGGATTTGATTCAATGCCTGTTGCAATGGCAACATTCGTAGCTTCTTCTGTGGGTGATATTTATCCACTATTTGCTCCTCTTGTTGGTGCTATTGGTGCATTTATTGCTGGAAGTAATACCGTATCAAACATGATGTTATCTCAATATCAGTTTGGTGTAGCAGATGCACTTGGTGTTTCAACTGCATTTATGGTGGCTCTGCAAGCAGTTGGAGCAGCAGCTGGTAATATGATTGCAATTCACAATGTTGTTGCAGCATCTGCAACTGTTGGATTATTAGATCAAGAAGGTGAAACTTTAAGAAGAACAATAATTCCAACTATTTATTATTGTTTACTTGCGGGAATTATAGGTTTAATTGGAATGTATGGAATAGGTTTAATTGACCCTTTAATGAAGTAGTCAAGAATTAAAAAGAAAAGATAAATAATATTATCTTTTCTTTCCTTTTTAAAAATAAGTATTCTCACACATATCTTCAATTTGTACAAGCATAGCTTTATAATCGCCAAATTGAATATTTATTGGATAAGTCTCTTTTTTATATTTTAACACTAAAGATGGAAAACTTCTAACATTAATTGAACGTCTTAAGTTTAATTCATTCATCAAATCTTCTTCAATTTTTTGTGAGTGTAAATCTTGCTCAAATTTAACTTCATCCATTCCTATTTCTTTAGCAAGTTGAACTAAAGTAGAAGAATCACTTGGATTCATAGCTTTTAAATAATAAGCTTCTTGAATAGCTTCAATCATTTCATCTTCTTTATTCTCATAACGTGCAAGCATTGTAGCTTGACATGAAAGATAAGTTGAACGTCTTGGTTTACATTCTTTCCAAAAATTATGATTGAATTTAGTTCCAACTTTTGCTTCTATTTTATGCCAAATATTGCTAATCATTTGCTGTTGATCTTGTGGCATATCTTCATTTGAATGCTTTGCAAGACCACCCACAACATGAACTAATTTAATATTGTCTTTTAAATTTTTTCTAAGCTCATTAAGTGTTGGTTTAAAAGCATAACACCAAGAACACATTGGGTCATGTACGTGATAAAGTGTATAAATCATAAAAATTCCTTAATATATGTTAAATTGTATTTTACAATAATTGCACAATAATAACATACTATATTCGTTTAAATAAAATATAGTAGAATGTTATTCATAATTTAAAGGAAATATTATATGGATTATGAAGAATTTGAAAAAGCTGTTGATACCTTAGGTATATTATCTCGTTTATCAAAAGATGAAGTAAAGAAAAAATACTTAAAACTATCAAAAAGATACCATCCCGATATGCCCCAAGGTAGTGCTGAAAAGTTTTTAGAAGTAAAAGAATCTTATGATTTATTATGTAAGTATATGGATTCTTATTCTTTTTCATTTGATAAAGAAGAGTTTATTAAACAGTTTCCCTCATTTACAAATTATAAAAATTGGAATAGGTAAAAGTCATGAAAAAATTAAATAGTTTATTAATAGTATCGTTATTAAGTACTGGTGTATATGCAAATATAGATGTGAAAAGTTTAGATATTTATAAAAATAGAACTTTTATAAATCAGCAATTAAATACTCGTGAGAATAGCGCAGATTTAATAGGAAAAGTTAGATTTGAAGATATTAGATTTTTAAATAATGGGAAATGTAAAGTAGATAATATATCTGTTATTTCAAATAACTATTCAAGTGATACTTTGTCTTCTAAAATTCAAGAATATAAACAAAAAATAGCATTTAAAACAAATGAAATAACAAGTGTAAAAAATATAATACAAAGTTTGAATTCAATCAAGTTTGAAAAAGATGCAGTAAATTTAAAAAACATTAAAGAAGTGTCAACATATACACAAAAAGAGATTGAATTAAACTACAATTTAATCTATACATTACAACTTGAATTAACAAAATATAATCAAGAATTAAAAGAATTAACAAATAAAAAGAATTCAAATGTATATTCAAAACTAAACTATAATGCTACTTGTGCAAATGGCTCAGATTTATTAGTTTCATATCCTACTTTCAATGTATCAAAAAATAGTTTTTATGAAATTAATGCAAATTCAAAAGATAAAAATGTAGAAATAAAAAACAAGTCTTTTATAACACAAAGTTCTGGATATGATTTTAAAAATATTGATATTAATATGTATACATACAATTATTCAAATGCAGTAAATCCTCAAACTTTTAGAGCGCAATACTTGGATATAGTAATTCCAAGAGTTATGAAAAAAAACTATGCGCAAGCTGATGCTGTTGTTATGGAAATGTCAGCACCTATGATGAAGTCTTCTAAAATAGCCCCCGTTTTTTCATATAATGAAACTACGACTAAAGCATTTTTTAAAGCTTCTCATATTGATTTAATTAGCGGCATTAAAAATGCTGTTACTTTCTCAAATGATACATATAAAGCTAAAAACCAAATTGAAATAGATGGTTATTCAAGCTCAAATGCATTTTATAAAGTAGATTTTAAAAGTGATAAATTATATAGTACACAAAGTACTAAGCTTTATTTAGATGGAACATTCATAGGGCAGTCATATATAGGTGAAATCAAAAAAGATAAAGATACTTCTATTTACTTAGGTATTGATAGTTTCATTGATGTAAAAAAAGATTTAATTAAAGATATGAAAGAAAAGCCATTTTTTTCACAGTCAAAATTAAAAACAGAAAAAATATGGAAATATACAATAATAAATAAAAGTAAAGAAGAAAAAACTATAACTTTAGTTGAAAGATTACCTGTTAGCAAACATGAAGATATAAAAGTAGAATTAATTTCAAAAACTAAATATACAAAAAAAGAAGATAATGGAAAAGTTAGCTATGATATTAAATTAAAAGCAAATGAAAAGTTTTCATTTGACTATGGATATACAATAGAAAAACCTTATAAAAAATAAAAGGACTTATACATGTTTGATGAAAAAAAAGTAAAAGAATTAATATTAACATCATTAGTTGCAGATGCATACTCTTTAGGTGCACATTGGGTTTATGATGAAAAACAATTAAAAGAAAACAATTTAAACTGGAATGAATTAAACAACCCCTTATCTGTATGGCATAAAGAAAAAGTTGCGGGTGAGTTCACTCATTATGGAGATCAAACGTATTGGCTTTATGAGTTTTTACAAAACAAAGAAACTTTTGATGACAAAGAGTATTTAAAGTTTTGGGAAGAAAAAATAAAATCATACAATGGATATATTGATGGAGCAACTAGAGAAACTTTAGAAAATATTAAAAATGGAGTAAATCCAAGTGGCTCAAATTCTAGTGATTTATCTATAGTCGGAAGAATAGCACCTTTATTATTAGTTTCAAAATCTAAAAAAGAATTTCTAGAAAATGTTGAAAAGTTTGTAAAACTTACTCATAATTCAGAGAAATCAGTAAGTGCTACAATATTCTTTGCAAAAGTGCTATTAGAGTGTTTAGATGGAAAAGATGTAATAAGTGCAATTGAGCATATTAAACAAGAATCAAATACAACAATACAAGCTTTTGTTCAAAGAGGACTCGACAGTAACACAGCTGATACTTTTGAGACAATTAGAGAATTTGGACCTGCCTGTGATGTAGCTGAAGGTTTCTCAGGGATTATTCACCTTCTTAGTAAATACACAAACTTAAAAGATATGCTAATGTGTAATGCAAGAGCAGGTGGAGATTCAAGTGCTAGAGGTATGATTGCAGCTGTTATTTTTATGGCAAATCAGCCAAGTAGTCAAATACCACAAAATTGGTTAGCAATTAAAAAAGTAATATAAAAATAGGGATAGTATGAAAAAGACAATATTAAACTTTTTTTCTGATAAATTATATATAGAAATATCAATTGCGAGTGTTTTATTTTTAATTGCACTTGCTACAAATATGCTTATGGATTTTATTATTTATATGCTTTATTTTATAATTTTTTTAGAAATTGTACGAGCTGTTGTAAATTATGTCAGGGAAGAGAGAGTTGCTCTTTCTTTATTAGTTGATGCTTTTATAATATTAGCTTTAAGAGAGTTTATTGTAAATGTTGTAAAAGTTAATAAAGAAGAATTATCAACAATAGATGAATTATTTTCAAGTGCAGTTAATTTAAACTTGTTTGTTTTAGCTGGAGTTATTGTCTTTTTATTAGGAGTTAGATATTTATCAGTTAAAACATCTCAAAGATATTTATTTGGTAAAAAAGAAGGAAGAGAAGAACTTGAAGAACGAGAGATAAGTGAAGAAAAAAAAGAAAATATAGTAGATCTTACTGCTAAATGATAGAATATAACCAGCCTTTGTATAGACCCCCTGCTGAAGCTAATTCTATAATCATACAAGCAACATTAGGCTGCAGTTTTAACAAATGCACCTTTTGTACTATGTATGAATCAAAAGATTTTATAGTAAGACCGCTGAAAGATGTATTTGAAGATATTGATAAAATAAAATCTTTTTATTCTGATGCAAATAAAATGTTTTTAGCAGATGGTGATGCCTTAGCGCTTGAAACAAATCACTTAGTAAAGATTTTAGATTATGCATATAGTAAATTTCCTAAACTAAGAAGAGTCTCTATTTATGCGTCTGCTTTTAATTTACATGATAAGAGTTTAGAAGAGTTAAGTTTGCTAAAAGAAAAAGGCTTAACTTTGATTTATTATGGAATTGAGAGTGGTTCTTTTGAAGTTTTAAAGAAAATACAAAAACCAATTTCAAATAAGAAAATGTGTGATGGTCTTAATAAAGCCTATGATGCGGGAATGAAAACATCAGTAACTGTAATACTTGGAGTTGCTGGTAAAAAGTATTCAAATATTCACATAGAAGAAACTGCAAATATTTTAAATCAAATAAAAATTACATATCTTTCTACTTTACAATTAATGCTTGAATCTCATACAAAAGAAAGATTTATTAAAAACTTTGATGGGGAGTTTGAATTGTTATCAACTAAAGAGATGCTTGAAGAACAGAAGTATTTTTTGGAACTTTTAAACCCTATAAATAAAGTAATATTTAGATCAAATCATGCTTCAAATAGTTTAGCATTAGCTGGAACATTACCAAGAGATAGGGATAGATTAGTTGATGAGGTAACTTACGTAATAAATAACTATCTATAAATAAGCATGTTATTAATGCTTATTTATTATGATTCTTTTTAAGTTTAGCTTTTTTCTTAACTTTCTTTTTTTTAGCTTCTTTTCTTTTTTCAAAAGCCTTTTTATCTTCTTTTTTAGCTTTTCTTTTTTTATTTAGTTTTGTAATTTTTGGCTTTCTAGCCTTTTTAACAACATCCCATTCTTTTTTTTCAACAGCTGGAGTTGGGATAATTTCAGTAGATTCTTTTTGAATCTCATCTATTTGAATTTCTTCTTCATACGACATAATGTCTCCTTGTAATAATTGTGTGATTATATCTTATAAATGAGGTTAATTTTATTAAGTAGAGAAGAAAGTATAGAAAATGTACTCTATACTTTCTTTTTATAAGTTATTTAATTATTTCTTTTTGGCTTTTTTAGCTACTTTTTTAGTTTTAACTACTTTTTTAGTAACTTTCTTTTTAGAAGGTTTTTTAGCTACTTTCTTAGTAACTTTTTTTGTAGTTTTCTTAGCAGGTTTTTTTGTAGTTTTCTTAGTTGTTTTTTTCTTTTCTACTTTTTTAGCCGCTTTTTTCTTAGCAATCTTTTTAGCTGCTTTCTTTTTCTTAGCAGTTTTTTTAGCTACTTTTTTAGCCGCTTTCTTAGCTTTTTTTACTTTTAATTCTTTTTCTTCTTTTGACATATTGTCTCCTTGATTTTTTAATAACAGAATAGTATCACTTTTTTTTGTAAAAGTCAATAAAATATAGACTTTTTCTTTAAAATATAGATAAGTACTTTAAAATATAGAAAGTAAGTGAAATATAGATTCACTTTTTATAAACATTATTTTGATATACTCAGCTTTAAATATTAGCTATAAATGAAAGAGAATAAATGATAAAAAAACTTCTATTAACATGCCTTTTAAGTACATTGCTTTTTGCAGACCAAAATACATATACTAAAGAACAATTAGAAAAAATGATAGGTAAAATGGTGATGTTAGGTTTTCATGGTGAAAAAATAAGTTCAAATGATAAAATCTATCAAAATATAAAAAAATACGATTTAGGTGGAGTTATACTTTTTGATAAAGATCCAAATAACAAAAAGAAAATTAAAAATATTAGAGATCCTAAACAGTTATCAAAACTTACTTCACAATTACAAGCTATAAATAAAACAAAACTTCTAATCTCAATAGACCAAGAAGGTGGAATAGTTCAAAGACTTAAAGAATCAAAAGGTTTTATAAATACGCCAAAGGCAAGTGTTGTTTCAACAAAAGGCGAAACTTATGCTACAAATGCTTATTCAAAACTTGCAAAAGTTTTAAAAAATGGTGGTTTAAATGTAAATTATGCCCCAGTAGTTGATTTAAATATAAACCCAAATAATCCAGTTATTGCAAAACTTGGTAGGTCTTTTGGTAAAAGTTCAAATGAAGTAATAAAATATGCTTCTGTTTTTACAAAAGAAATGAAAAAACAAAATGTAATATCAGTACTTAAGCATTTTCCTGGTCATGGATCATCACTAAGTGATTCACATAAAGGTTTTGTAGATATTACGAAAACTTGGAAAAAAGAAGAATTAGAACCTTATAAATATTTTATAAAAAATGGTTTAGTAGATATGATTATGAGTGCCCACGTTGTAAATAGAAAATTAGATTATTCTCTTCCAGCAACTTTATCTTGGAATATTAATACTAAACTTTTAAGAAAAGAGTTAGGATATAAAGGTGTTTTAATTAGTGATGACTTACAAATGTATGCTATTTCAAAACATTATAGTTTAGACGATACAGTGAGACTTGCAATTAACTCTGGAATAGATATGCTAATGTACGCAAATCAACTTGCAAAGCCATTAAAACTAGAAACTATCATAGCTTCTGTATATAAACAAGTAAGAAGTGGTGAAATTAAAATGTATAGAATCAAAGAAGCTAATAGAAGAATTGATGCACTAAAGAAGAAGCTGTAAAATAAGTTATAAGAGAAAATCTCTTATAACTCAATTTCTAAAGCAATAGGGCAGTGATCACTTCCCATAACTTCATTTAAAATATATGCATCTTTGATATTGTCTTTTAAGTCTTCACTTACGTAGAAGTAATCAATCCTCCAGCCAACATTGTTAGCTCTTGCATTTGCTCTGTAAGACCACCAAGAATAATGCTCAGGTTCATCACCAATAACATGTCTAAGTGTATCAACATATCCACAAGCTAAAAGTTTATCCATCCACTCTCTTTCCATTGGTAAGAAACCTGATGTCTTTTCATTTGCCTTAGGCCGTGCAAGGTCAATTGCTGTATGTGCAGTATTAACATCTCCACAAACTATAATTGATTTACCAGCTTTTTTAAGATTTTCACAATGCTCTAAAAACCTATCATAGAATTCCATTTTATAAACAAGTCTTTCTTCTTTACTTTGACCATTTGGAAAATATACATTAAAAAATGCAATATCTTTATCTCCTACAGTAAAATGAACTTCGTTTATTCTTCCTTCATCTAATACATCAACACTAGGACAATTACAAGTAAATGTAACGTCCATATCTGTAAATAATGCAGTTCCACTTCTACCTTTTATAGCCGACTCTGAACCAAAAAGTGTTTTATACTCTTTTTCAAATATTGTTGTAGGAATTTGCACTACTTGAGATTTTGTTTCTTGAACTCCAAGTAAATCAATCCCTGCTTCATCTACCCACTTTAAAGCTTCTTTCTTATCAACTGCTCTAATTCCGTTTACGTTCCATGATATAAATTTGTATGTTTTCATTTTAAACCTTATAATATTTTTAATTCTATAGTATTTGAATTTTTTGTATTATAGCTAAGATGTTTTTAGTTTGAAATTATTTACTTTGAGTAAGATGGAATGATATTGATATTTGATATTTTTAGGATGGGGATGGATTGTCTTGTATTTTAAGAATTTTCTAATGATACATGATCCTTAGAATTTTTAATGACTGAAGTGAGGAACAAGAAATGTTTAGACTTTAATATTTCTATCTTAAAACAATAAAGTCAGAAATTTACCGCATTGTAATCTTGTTATTCCTTCTCTGATTTGTTATAGATTTTTAAACTTCAACTACTTTTTTTATATTGATATATTCTAATGGTTGTTCTATTACTATGTGCTTTATTAACAATCTAATACTTTCTTTTAAATCATCTTCATCGCTTCCTGAAGTTATCATAGCTCGAATTAAATAATAGTATATTATTTCATTACAATGTGATACGTAATATAAATCCTCATCATCATTAAATTCAAGATATATTACATCCTTATTTGTATCTGAACGAACATCGTAGTTTTCAATAGAAATTATTTGATCTTTATTTTCATTAACAATTGATAGAGTGTAACTATGTACTCCCTTATTATCGACAGTTTCAATAAGTAACTCTGCAACTTCTATTGCTTTTTTTACATCATTTCTTTCTGGAATCTCAAAATCATGTTCAATTTTATTTCTTAATTCCCGCACTTCTGATATTAAGAATGAAGGTGCAAATCCTAGAGCACAAAATAATTTCAATTGACTTGGTTGAATATTTTTATCTTCCCCTTCTAGAATAGAATTTGAAAACTCCATTGCTTCTTTTGGTATATTATTTTTAATATTTATATTTAAACCCATTAAGGTTGCTTCTATTAAACAATCAATACTTCTTTTTGCATTAGATAATGCGTTAATTAAACCTTTATTGCTTTTATCTTTTAAATCTTGTTTTGAGTATTTTAAATATTCTCTAGGTGTAACTGGAAAGTCAAATAATTTAAAGTTTGCAATTTCTCTAATTTCAATTATCAAATTAGTATAATCTAAATTAGCATTTTTAAATAGTTCAATTGAAGATTTAGTTAGTTTTCTAGTTGGCTTTTTTATCTATATTCCTTTATAACTATAACTATTTATTCAAGGAATATTCTATCCTAATTAATATATAAATACATTATTAAAAGACATAAAAATATTCCTTTAATAACTAAAAATATTGCATATTATAATACTTTTAATAATTTATCATTTTATGCTTAAATAAAAAGGTTTGAGTATACTGCTATTTTAGATGGCTTCTCAAATATTCTATTTCCAAATGTATTATAAGTTAAATATTAATCGTTCCTTCAAGATATTGAACAGCTTGTCCTATAATAACAACATTTTTATCGCTAACTTTGCATTTCAAAACTCCACCACGTTGGGAAGCTTGATAAGCTAGTAGATTATTTTTATTTAAGCGTTCTGCCCATAGTGGAGCTAATCCCGTATGCATAGAACCCGTAACAGGATCTTCCACTCCACCATTAGCTGGCCAGAAATATCTTGAAATAAAATCATACTTATTTGATTGTGCTGTAACCGTTACATCCAATGGTCCTAATTTTTTGATTTCTTCTAAATTGACTTGAACATCATATACATCTTTCTCTTGTGAATAAACAATAAAATATGTTTGTTCATTTACTAAAACATCTTTTGGTTCAATAGAAAGACCTTTTATTAACTCTTTAGGAATTACATCTAACTTTGTTGGTTTGTTATTTGGAAATGTCATTTCCAATTCACCCTCATTTAATTTTTTAACTTTTAATCGACCTACATTTTTAGCTATAAATGTTACTTCCTCTAATAATTTATCTTCTTTAAATAATACAAAGGCAGTTGCAAGTGTTGCATGTCCACAAAAATCTATTTCAGTTATAGGAGAGAACCATCTTATCTCATAAGTAGAATCTTCTAATCTTTTCGCAAATGCTGTCTCTGATAAATTATTTTCTATTGCAATATTTTGCATTATATTTGTATCTAACCAGTCATCTAGTATGATTACAGCGGCAGGATTACCTTTAAATATTATGTCTGTGAATGCATCTATTTGATATATTTTTAATTTCATTTTGCCTCTTTTCTCAAATATTCTCTTTCCCAAAGTATTTATTGTTAACCCTAAAAGAATTATAAATGAAGCCAATATCTTGTATATTCCAATTTCTTCATTGAAGAAAATAAAAGAACCTAATAACCCAAAAATTGGTATTAATAAACTCAAAGGGGAGACAATAGACACAGGGTATTTATTTAAAAGAGAATTCCAAGCCCAATATCCTAGAAGAGTCGTGGGATACACTTGAAAGGCAATTGAAATAATTGCTTTAGAATCAATAGTATCTATAAAGTTAATAAATACTGTGTCTCCTTGTGTAATGTATGCCAAAACAAACAAGGGAATAGGGGGAAATAATGTCGACCAAATCAAAAAAGCAAAAACATCTTTTGTATTCGCTTTTTTGATGATGATATTTAATATAGCCCACGATACAGCCGATAGAATTACAAATAACATTCCAAGTAAGGTAACCGTTCCATCTGTTACTAGGAAAACTAACAATATTCCTAATAATGCTAGAACAAATCCTATTTTATTATAAAGATTTATTTTTTCTTTCAAAATAAAATAAGATAAAATCACCGTAAAAAATACTCCTAATTGTAAAACAATTGATGCCACACCTGCTGATATTCCAAAATGCATACCAAGATATAAAATACCCCATAACCCAACACCAAAAAACAAGCCATAGGAAACAATGTATATAAACTTAACATTTGGTTTCTTTATGAAAAATACAAGAGGAATAGCACAAAGGAAGAATCTCAAAGCTGCTAACATAAAAGGATCTAAAGAAGACAATCCTAATTTTATAAAAGAAAAGTTGATTCCCCACATGAATGTCACTAAAATAGCTATTGTTAAATCTTTGTGTGTCATGTTCTTTCCTTTTTGTTAATAATATCAAGTAAGAAAAATTTATTCTTCACTTATCGTGCTTAAATAGTTATCTATTAGTGCTAGTAAATTATATAATATGTGCTACACTAATTTAAAATATATCAAAAAGTTGCGCCATGAAAAAAAAAGAAACGTCTTTATTGCACAGTAAAATAGCAAATGAAATGATGAATTATATTAATACTTATATAGACACGGATATCAATATCAACCAAATGGCACAAGAATTTAAGATAAGTAAGTTTCACTTTCACCGTATTTTTAAAGAACAAATGGGTGAGAATATATATGAATGTATCAAGTCCATACGATTACAAAAAGCATCAAACTTATTAATTACAAATGAATCATCTACCATTAGTAAGATTGCCTCTTTATGTGGCTATAGCTCGCAAACATCTTTTTTAAGAGCTTTTAAAGAACGCTTCGAGTTAACTCCTAAACAATGGAGACAGGGTGGTTATAAAGAGTACTCAAATAATATATTAAATATATATTCAAAAGTTTTATTAATTGATAAAGATTATATAACTTACGAACCTAAAATTGTAAAAATAGATAAAAGAGTTGCTTATTATATTAGAGAAAAAGGTCATGGGAGTAATTCTAAAAAGAATTGGCAGAAGTTAAAAGCTTGGGTTTACACTAACAATATTACTGATTACGCTCAAATGGGAATTTATCATGATAATCCAATTATTACTAAACCAGAAGATTGCCATTATGTGGCAGCTATTGTTATAAAAGAAGAAGATGTACTTAAAGAAAGTAACTTACCTTATTTCAATTTATATTCGGGATTATGTGCAAAGTTTGCATTTGAAGGTAAATATGAAGATATTTTAAAATTAATTCAATGGGTGTATCATTATTGGTTACCAAGTAGTGGCTATGAAGCTACAACCATACCCTCATATATCAAGTTCGAGAAAAATGATTTCTTTGATGATAGTGGAGAGTTTGTCGCGGACTTTTATATCCCGATTGCTTTTAGCTAAATTCTATTAGAATTAATATAAGAGGATAGATGAATCATACATGCTTCAAAGTCTTTAGTATCACTAGTTTTTTTAGCAATAAGTAAAGCACCTTCAAGACTCGCAATTAAAAATGTTGAAAAACTTTCAATATCTAAGTCTTCTTTTAATTCACCATTTTTAATTGCTTTTTCTAATATATTTGAAAATAATACTTTCCATTGATTAACAATCTCATTTAATATTTTTGCAAAATCTTCGTCGTTATTTAGGCTTTCTTGTAATAGGTTTCCTAAAGGGCAGCCCTTTTGTAAATCCCAATTTTTAGTATCATTTAAAATGTTAAGTAATAAATCTATAATATTTGAATCTCTGTTAGATAAATTCTCCCAGTTATTCTGAATTCTTAACATAATTCTTTCTTCAATCATGGCTAAAACCATTTCTTTTTTTGAAGAAAAATAGTGATACATAGAACCTTTTTTTGTATCGGCTCTTTTTAAAATATTTGCCAAAGAAGCACCTGTATAACCATTTGAAAATACTTCTTCAAAAGTAGCTTCAATCAGTCTTGTACGAATATCTTGCATTTTAATCTCTTATGAATTTTTTTGTATTATATCTAAGATTGTTTGAGGTTCACATCTTTTAGTATAATCTTCATCTACAAATGCATATAGAATTTCTTTGTTTTTATTAATCACAAATGTCGCTGGCATTGGTAAGTCAAATGAATCTTCATCGTTTAATCCAACAATATCAATTCCAAAATCTTTGTAAATAGGTCTTAATTCAAGAGCTAATGAAAATACTAATCCATACTCTTTTGCAATTAAATTATTACTATCACTTAATACTTCAAATTCAAGTTCATTCTTTTCTTTTGTACTTAAACTTGCATCTGGTGTTTGCGGTGAAACTGCAATAAGTTTTGCATTTAAAGATTTAAGATCATCATTGATTTCTTGTAAAGCTTTTAATTCTAAGTTACAATATGGACACCATTGCCCTCTATAAAAGTTTATAACAATAAAATCATTTTCTTTTAATTGCTCATCAATTGATACTAATACATTATTTACATTTTTAAGAGCAAAATCTTTTGCTATTTCGCCAACTTTTGGTGTGTTTTTTAATAATTTCTCATCTTTTAATTTATCAGTTGCTTTTAACATAATTTCTTGTAACTCTTGTGGAACTTTTTTCTTGAATGCTTCTTTATAATTGTTTATCTCATCTATTAATCTTGACATTTGTAAATCCTTTTTTTATTTAATATTAAAACCAACCAGTTGGTCTGTTTGAAATTGTAACAAGAATTTGAACTCTTGTCAAGAGTTTAAAATTTTGTTTGATAATCTTGATAATTATCAATAATTAATTTTTTTTATTTGGATAATCTTCGCACTTATTAAAAAAGGATAAATTATGACAGAAAATACAAAAGAAATTATAAAATCAACAATACCGTTTATTAAAGATAACAAAGATGAAATAACAAGTACGATGTACAAAATATTATTTGAAAAATATCCACAAACAAAAGAACTTTTCAAAAATTCAACTGATGATCAACCAAAAAAATTAGCAAATGCAATTTACGCATACGCTAATAATCTTGATAAGTTAGATACTTTAACAAAAGGTATTGAAACTATGGTAAATGCTCATGTGAAGACAAATATTCAGCCTGAACATTATCCAATGGTTCAAGATGCCTTATTAACTTCATTAAAACAATCATTAGGCGATAAGTGTACAAGTGAGATTGAAAAAGCTTGGAATGATGCTTATGAGTTTTTAGCAAATATTCTTATAGAAAAAGAAAAAGTAGCTTATTTTAAGTGTTAATCAAACACTTGTATAATATATAATGCTAAAAGAAAAAATAAAAAATATTTGGCTGTTCTCTTCTTTGAGTTCAGACCAATTTGAAAAACTAATTGAACTTTCATTTATAGAAAAACACCAAAAAAACAGTATATTGTTTCAAGCTGGAGAGTTAAGTGAGTATTTATATATTATACTTGAGGGTGAAGTAAATATTCATAAGCATGATGATAATTCAAATGTTATTACAATAGGTATTTTCAAAGAAAATGAACTAATAGGTGAAGCTGCCTCTTTATTACATATTCCTTTTCCTTCTTCTGCTACATTTATAAGTGATGGAAAAATTATGAAAATTAAAACAAGTGTTTTTGAAGAGAACTTTTTAAATGATATTTCTATTTCAAATTCAGTGATTAAATCACTTCTCAAAAAAATACAGTTACTTCAACAAAATATCCATTTAAATATTGGCTTGAATACAAAAGATAAAGTATTAGATTTTTATTTAAAGAATACAAATTTAAGAACAAAATTAAAACAATATGAAATTGCAAATATTCTTTCAATGACTCCTGAAACATTTTCAAGAAATCTTAAAATATTAGTAAAAAATGGGAAGTTAAAAAAGATTAAAAGTGCTAGTTACGAAGTGATTTCGTAACTATTTTTTCTCTTTACTATCTATATCTATTTTTTCTTTTATTAAAGTTGTAGGTTTGTTAGGCATAGAAGGTTTAGTTATTCCTATATTACTAAGTGAATTAAACTTCTTATCCGAAAACTTGTTTTTGCTATTTATTAAACTATCACCTTTTCCACCATGCATATCAATTTTTCCAGTATTTTCACCTGTAAATGCATAGTTTGCAAATAGTGAACTTGATAAAAATATTGCTATTATTAAAATATATTTCATTTTTATTCCTCTTTTCTATCTTGTTTCATATTTTTCTTATCTTTTAGATTTACTACAATACCATATATTGTAATAATAATCCAAAATATTTCTATTATAAATGATCCTAAATTAAAGTGTACAAAAAGTGAAATTAAAAGTAAAATGGCACCTACTAAGTTTAGCAATTGATATTGCAAAGATTTAATTGTATATTTATTCATTTGTAAAAACAAATAAGCTACAACAACAAACAACATTCCAATAAATCCAGCCCATTGATAAATATCCATACACTTCCTTTTTTTAGAAGTGAAATCATAGCTTTATTTTGATAAATAAGTGATAATTGGGTATTTTAAAGCAGATTATTTAAAAGGCCTTTTATGAATGAACTACTACTTGGATTATTGACATTTTTTACATCAACAGTTGCAGGAGTTGTTGGAATAGGTGGAGGAATGATGTTAATAGCTATTCTTCCAGCTTTCTTACCTCTAAATGCACTTATTCCCGTACATGGATTAACACAAATGTCTAGTAACTTTTCAAGAGCTGTATTTGGTTACAAAGATGTTCAATATGAAACAATTCCAAAGTTTTTAATTGGTTCAATTGTAGGTATTGCATTATTTGCTTCAATATTATCTATGATTTCTTTGGAGTATGTTCCTTTATTTATTGGAGTTTATATTTTATTATCTCTATGGTCACAAAAATTTAATGATAGAATTAAAAAATATGAAAACTATTATCTTGTAGGATTTTTACAAACAGGACTATCAATAGTTGTGGGTGCAACTGGACCTTTGACTATGACATTGCTACTTAAAGATTATCAAGATAAAGATAAAGTAGTAGCAACGGGTGCTGCTTTAATGAGTATTACTCATATCTTAAAAGTATTTGTATTTATGTATTTTGGTTTTGTATTTTTTGATTATATTGGAATTATAGTTGCCATGATAATTGGAGCAGTTGCGGGAAGCTATGCTGGAACTAAACTAAGAGATAAAATAGATGGTAAAAAGTTCTTAATGCTTTTAAAAGTACTATTATCAATACTTGCTGTTAAGGTAGTTATTGGCGTATTTATTTGAGAAAAACTCTTTTTTCTAGAATATTTACCTCAAAAGAAGCATTATTATATGTAATGTCTATTTCAATGGTAGTCTCTTTTTCCGCATGGATGAGTATACTTAATAACTTTACAATTGAAGTAGCTTCCTTTGATGGTAGTCAAATAGGTATTCTTCAAAGTTTAAGAGAGATACCTGGATTTTTAGCTTTTACAGTTATTCTAGTTTTAGCTTTTATTGCACAACAAAGATTAGTTTATATCTCGATGTTATTACTAGGATTTGGAACTTCTTTAACTGGGTTTTTCCCAAGTGCTATGGGACTTTATATTACGACTATTATTATGTCTTTAGGCTTTCATTATTTAGAAACACTGAATCAATCTCTGAGTCTTCAGTGGTTAGATAAGAAAAAAGCTCCAGTTATTTTAGGAAAAATATCTGCTGTTAAATCTTTTACAGGCTTACTCGTATTTATTTTAATTTATACTTTGATGAATTATTTATCTGTTGAGTATAAATATGTATATTTAATATTTGGAGGAATTAGTGCTTTCTTAGCTCTTATTTCTTGGGTTTCATTTACTCATTTTAAAGAAACAGTTATTCAAGATAGAAAAATAAGATTGAAAAAAGAGTATTGGTTATTTTATACCTTAACTTTTTTTGCAGGTGCAAGAAGACAGATATTTGTAGTATTTGCAGGTTTTTTACTTGTTGAGAAATTTGGTGTTGATGTTCATAATATGGTTATATTACTTTTTATAAACTCAATTTTAAATATGTATTTAGCTCCTAAAATTGGTAAATTTATTAGTATATTTGGAGAGAGAATAGCTCTTCGATATGAATATATTGGACTTGTAATAGTTTTTGTTTCTTATGCTTTTGTGGAAAATTTATATATAGCATTTGCTCTTTATGTAGTTGACCATCTTTTATTTGCAATGGCAATTGCTTTAAAAACATATTTCCAAAAAATTGCAGATCCAAAAGATATTTCAAGTGCAAGTGCTGTTTCTTTTACTATCAATCATATAGCAGCTGTATTTTTACCAGTGTTGCTTGGTCTTGTATGGTTGTATTCTTCTTCTTTGGTATTTATAATTGGTGGATTAATAGCTAGTATTTCAGTTGTATTATCTTTTCTAATTCCACACAATCCAAGTAGAGGAAATGAAACTACTTTAGTTAAGAAAGTTAAATAAAGTAGTGTAATACAACTATTATAAACAGTGTAGATATCAAAGTTTGCACTGTTATAATTGATGACATTAAAGGAATATTTCCACCTAATTGTCTTGCTAGAATAAATGAACTTGGAGCTGTGGGTAAAACTGCGAAGATAAGTAAAACGGCAATCATTTCTTGGTCAAGAGAAAAAGCTTTTGCAATTATAAACATAAGAACAGGTGTTAGAATATGTTTTGCAAAAGAAGAAACTACGATGTCTTTTTTAGAAGATTTTATCTCTTTTAATACAAGACCAAAACCAACAGATAAAAGTCCAAGAGGAAGTGCTGCTTGTCCAAGTATATCAAGTGTATTTACTAAAATTACAGGAAGACTTATTCCTAAAAAGTTTATACTCCCACCTATAAAACAACCTATTATTAAAGGATTTGTCACAATTGATTTTAAAAGATAGGTAAAAGTTAATTTATCTTGACTTACATACAAAGCAAAAGTGCTAATACATAAAACATTTATGAAAGGTATTACAAAAGTTAAAAGTATTGCTGCTAATACAATTCCATTATTTCCTAAAACTGCATCTGCAAGAGCTAAAAAAACATAAGTATTAAATCTTATTCCACCTTGTACTATTGAGGTAAAACAATCAGCTTGAAAATTTAAAAACTTATTTAAAATAAATAGTATTATCAAAACTATAAAAATAGTAATTAGTGCAGTTAATACATAATTTACGCTATCAATTGAGTCAAGAGATGCAGTCGAGAGTTTATATATTAAAAGTGAAGGCATTAAAATATAGTAAGTTAATTTATCTGCTTGTGGCCAAAAATCATGTGAAGGAAATTTTATTCTTTTGAATAAATATCCAATCATGATAAGTGAAAAAATTGGAATAAGTGCTGTAAATATATGAACCATGAATACTCTATAATTTTATTTAATATTTATTATATGTAAAATTTATATAAGTGGAGGTTAATTTTTTTGTAATTTGATTTTAGGGTATTAAAAATACCCTAGAATTTTATGATGTTTGTAAACAAACTTTTTAGATATTTCAAAAAACTCTAAAAAAATAGAGTTTATTTCATCTATAAAAGATTTTTGTATATAAGAATTTGATAACGTAGCCATAATAAATCCTTTTTCTTTAGAATAATTATAATCAGATTTATTTTAAATGTAAAGAAAATTTGTTAAAATGTTAAAATATTAATAAAACAAAAGGAATAAAATGTTTGTACAATTAAATGATAGAGTTTTTTTAAACTTAAACAAAATTACAAGAACAAAGATTGATCATGTTGAAGATGGCATTAGAGTTAGATTCTATGAAGGTCAAGACCAAGTTGCAAAATCACAAAGATTTGAAGATGTTAAACAAGCTCAAAAATGGTTAAAGAAACTTCTTAAAGTTTCTTAATATTTCTTAACTTCAGGAGCAAATAAATTAATATTTATTTGCTTCATCTTTTCCTTCTAAATCTTTCTTCTTCTTTATTAAAGCTATATATTTTCTATACTAAAAGATAAACTAAAATGATAAACTTACAATATAAATAAAAAAGGCAATATTATGAAAGTTTTACTCACAGGTTCTACAGGATATATCGGAAGAAGACTAAAAGAGAAGCTTTTAGAAAAAGAAGACGTAACTTTACGATTATTTACAAGAAATAAAAAAACTTTATCTGCTAAAACTATTAATACCCTTGAAGTAGTTGAAGGTGATACCTTTGATAAAGTGTCATTAAGACAAGCATTAAAAGATGTAGATGTTGCATATTATTTAATTCATTCTTTAAGTAGTAAAAACTATAAAGACTTAGATAAAATTTCCGCTCAAAACTTTTTAGATATTGCAAATGAGTGTGGTGTAAAAAGAATAATATACTTAGGTGGCTTAGGAATTAAAAATAAAGATACAAGTGAACACTTATTAAGTAGAATTGAAACAGGTGAAATTTTATCTTCAAATAAAAATGTACAAAATATTTGGATTAGAGCAGGTGTTATAATAGGTTCAGGAAGTACAAGTTTTGAGATAATAAGAAACTTAACAGAAAAACTTCCAATTATGACTACACCAAAATGGGTAGAAACTAAAGCTCAGCCAATAGCAGTTCATGATGTAATTAATTATCTTGTAGACTCTTTATATTTAGAAGAGAATGAAAACTTAATGATTGATATAGGAGCAGAACAGTTAAAATATAAAGAGATGATGCTTCAAACAGCGGAGGCTTTAGGTCTTAAAAGAATAATTATTCCTTTGCCTTTTTTATCTATAAATATTTCATCTTATTGGCTAAATCTTTTTACTCCCGTACCTTTTACTGTCGCAAAAGCCTTAATAGAAGGTTTAAAATCAGAAGTAGTAATACAAAATGACAATGCTAAGAAATACTTTCCAAATATAAAACCTTTAAGCTTTATAAGTTCAGTTAAAAAAGCAGTTGAAGAGATTGAAACAAATCAAGTTATTAGTAGATGGTCTGATAATTCAGGAAAAATCTGGGATAAAAATCATACTAAAGAAATAGCTGATGCAATATTTTTTGATAGAAAAGAAAAAGATATAAGTAATCTATCAAAAGAAAATATTTATAAAACATTTACTTCTATTGGTGGTAAAAATGGCTGGTTTGATTATGATTTTTTATGGGCAACTAGAGGTTTTATAGATAAAATGATTGGTGGAGTTGGCTTAAAAAGAGGAAGAAGAGACCCTGATAAATTAAGAATTGGTGAGAGTTTAGATTTCTGGAAGGTTGTGGATGTAAAAGAGAATGAAAGACTTTTACTTTATGCACAAATGAAAGTTCCAGGAAATGCATGGTTAGAGTTTAAAATAGAAGATAATAAACTTATTCAATCTGCATATTTTTATCCAAAAGGAGTTTTAGGAAGATTGTATTGGTATACATTAATTCCTATTCACTATTTTGTATTTAATAATATGATTAACAGTATTATTAAAAAAGCTGGAAGTAAAAAAATTTAAAAGACACTTTTAACACTCTTGTTCATGTTAAACTTTTTCAAATTCAAGGAGCAAAAATGTTAGGTGAAATCAATTCATTTTTAAACGACCTTATTTGGGGAAATATTTTAATATATTTACTTCCAGCTTTAGGTATATTTTTTACTGTTAGTTCAAGATTTGTGCAATTTAGATATTTCTTTAAAATGTTCAATATCTTAAGAGATACATCTCATAAAAAAGATGGTCATATTAGTTCTTTCCAAGCTTTAATGTTAAGTATTGCAGGACGTGTTGGTGGTGGTAATATTGCAGGTGTTGCAGTTGCTATTACACTAGGAGGACCTGGCGCTGTTTTCTGGATGTGGCTTATTGGTTTAATTGGTATGAGTACAAGTTTCTTTGAATGTTCTCTAGCTCAATTATATAAAGAAAAAGATGGTCAAGATTCAGGTGTATATAGAGGTGGTCCTGCATATTACGCTACTAAAGCTTTAGGGCAAAAGTGGTTAGGATTTGTTATCTCTATTTTATTAATGATTACTTTTGGTTTTGCATTTAATGCAACACAATCGTTTATTATTACAACTTCTTTTGAATCAACATTTAATATTCCAACATGGATTACTGCTATTGTATTAACAATAATCTTTGCATCTGCGGTATTTGGTGGAATTAAAAGAATTACTAAGTTCTCTGAAGTTATTGTTCCTGTTATGGCTATGGGATACTTACTAATTGCTTTAGTTGTAATTGGTTTAAATTTTGAAAAAATTCCTGATTTAATTTCTATGATTGTAACTGAAGCTTTTAATCCTTCTTCTGCAATTGGTGGTGGTATTGGTGCTGTTATTTTACAAGGTGCTAAAAGAGGTATGTTCTCAAATGAAGCTGGACTTGGTTCTGCGCCAAATGTTGCAGCAGTTGCTTATGTAGCACATCCTGTACAACAAGGTATTGTTCAATCTTTTTCTGTATTTATTGATACAATTATCTTATGTTCTTGTACGGCATTTATTATTCTTTTATCAGGTGTTTATGTTCCAGGTGCTCAAGGTGTTGAGGGTGTATTATTAACTCAAAATGCATTAGTAGAACATATTGGACCATTTGGTGGATATTTTGTAACTATTGCTTTATTCTTATTTGGATTATCATCAATGTTATATAATTACTATTTAGCTGAAAATAGTTTAAACTTCTTTAGTAAAGGAAATACTCCTTTATTCGCAGCATTTAAGTTATTATGTATTGGACTTATTATTTGGGGTTCTTTCCAAGATTTAGGTTCAATCTTTGCTTTTGCAGATTTATCAATGGGATTATTAGCAGTAATAAACTTAGTTGTAATTGCACTTTTATATAAACCTGTATTACAATTAATCAAAGGTTATGATAGACAGTTAGCTGAGGGTAAAAAACCTGTATTAAGATATAACGACTATAACGAGTACAAAATAGATAAATATGTTTGGAAAGAGATAGTTGATAATATAAACGACAAAAAAACTAAAAAGTAATAAAAAACTAGCTGACTAATCTTTTAGTCAGCTAGTTTTTACTAAAAATTGGTCAATATATAATGATAACTTTATATAAGGATAAATTGATGTTTAATAAAGAAGGAATACCTTTTTTTATTATTATAGTCCCTTTTTTAGCTATTTTATTTATTTCATTCTTTTCAACTTCTTATTATCTAAAACTTACAAATAATAGTTTTCAAGCTGATACTTATGAGCTTAAACAAGTATATCTTTTACAAAAAGATTATGATGAAAAAAAACTTTTAAAACTACTTAAAAAAAAAGAAAAACTTCATGAAATAAGACAAAATGAATTTAAAAAATTTATGATAATCTTGACAGTAATAATTTTTATTTTTATGGTACTTTTTTCAATCCTTATGAACTCAATTATACATGACGTAATAAAAAAATATAAGAAAAAAGTAGAAAATAGGGAAGAGAGATTAGAGTCTTTAAATAGAACCTTAGTAACGAAGGTTAAAAAGGGTATTGAAGATGGAAAGCAAAAAGATAAAGCAATTCTTCAACAATCAAAATTAGCACGTATGGGTGAAATGATTTCAATGATTGCACATCAATGGAGACAACCTTTAACTGAAGTTTCTGGTATTTTAATGGAGCTTGAAACTGCTACAAGATTTAAAAAAGTAACAGATGAACATATTTTAAACTCAATTAATAAAAGTGATAAAATGATTGAGTTTATGTCAAATACAATTGATGATTTTAGAAACTTTTATAAGCCAGATAAGAAAAAAGAGGACTTTGATATTTTATTATCTTGCAAAAAAGCTATAAATCTTGTAAATGCTTCTTTAGCAGATAGTCTTATTGTTTTAAATGTAGAAGTAAAAAAGAATAGATTTATAAATGGCTATCCAACGGAGTTTGCACAAGTGATATTAAATCTAATCTCAAATGCAAAAGATATCTTAGTTGAAAGAAAAGTAAAAAAACCCATAATTACTCTAAGCATTGAATCTCTTGGAAATTTATGTATTATTAAAATAAAAGATAATGCCGGGGGGTTAGATGAAAAAAATTATGATTTGATTTTTGATCCATATTTTAGCACTAAAGAGTCTTCTAAAGGCACAGGTTTAGGACTTTATATTTCTAAGCTTATTATTGAAAAAAATATGGGTGGAGAATTGAGTGTACAAAACGATGAAGAGGGTGCTGTTTTTAAAATAGTACTATTAGGATAAAAAATGGATGAAATTTTATTAGAAAAATTAAAAGATATTAGTATTTTATGTGTTGAAGATGAGGATGGTATTAGAGAGGTTATTGTTAATACTTTAAAATACTATTTTAAAGAAGTTTATGAGGCTTGTGATGGTGAAGAAGCTTATGAAATGTATTTAGAGTATAAACCCAAAATTATACTAAGCGATATTCAAATGAAAAATGTAAATGGTGTTGATTTTGTAAAAAAAGTTAGACAAACAGATAGAAATACAGCTATTATAATGCTTACAGCTCATTCGAATGAAGAATATCTAATGGATTTAATAAATCTAAATGTAAATCATTTCATCTTAAAGCCACTAAATTTAAAAAAATTAAATGAAGCATTATTTAAATATATAAATGAAAATTTATTAGATCAAATAATACTTGCTCCCAATTTATTTTTAGATTTACATAAAAGAGCTCTTATCTTTAATGAAAAAGAAGATATAAGTTTAAGAAAAAGAGAGAAAGATTTTTTACATTTACTTTATGAAAATAAAAACAATATAGTAACTTATAATCAAATAGAAGAAGAGCTTTGGATTGATAAAGAGATGACTGCTCATGCATTAAAATCTTTTATTAAAGATTTAAGAGCTAAACTTCCAATAAATATAATAAAGAATATTTCACAAGAGGGTTATACTTTATTGGTAAAAAACTAAAACACACTTTTAGCATACTTTTAAAAAGTATACTTTTATATATTAAATTAAGAGGTTAATAATGGAAGAAGAATTTAGAATAGAAAAAGATTTTTTAGGTGAAAAAAAGATAGAAAAAGATGCATATTATGGTATCCAAACATTAAGAGCAAAAGAAAATTTTGATATTACACATACTGATATGTCATTATTTCCTACTTTTATAAAATCTCTAGCAAAAGTAAAAAAAGCTTGTGCTTTAACAAATTTTGAATTAGGCGATTTAAATGATAGACAAAGAGATTCAATAATCCAAGCTTGTAATGAAATAATTGATGGAAAATTCCATGATCAGTTTATTGTTGATCCTATTCAAGGTGGCGCTGGAACTTCTTCAAATATGAATGCAAATGAAGTTATAGCAAATAGAGCTTTAGAAATTATGGGTGAAAAAAGAAGTGCTTATGATATTATTCATCCTAATAATCATATAAATATGTCTCAATCTACA
Organism: uncultured Campylobacterales bacterium; assembly: GCA_947503785.1. GTDB lineage: Bacteria > Campylobacterota > Campylobacteria > Campylobacterales > Arcobacteraceae > Poseidonibacter. Next base: position 88,214 of record CANNFB010000004.1, read on the forward strand.
AATGATGTTTATCCAACTGCAATTAAACTAACTTTACATGAATTAATTTATAAGTTAAAAGATTCATTACGTTATTTAAGAGATACCTTTAATGAAAAAGCAATTGAGTTCAAAGATGTTTTAAAAATGGGAAGAACACAACTTCAAGATGCTGTTCCTATGACTTTGGGTCAAGAGTTTAAAACTTATGCAGTTATGATTGATGATGATATTTTTAGACTTAGAGAAACTCAAGCTTTATTAAAAGAAGTAAATCTAGGAGCTACGGCTATTGGTACTGGAATTAACACTAAAGCTGCTTATCAAAGAAAAGTAATAAGTAATTTAAGAGAAGTAACAGGTGTTGATTATGTAAGTGCTGGCGATTTAATAGAAGCAACACAAGATACAGGCGCATTTGTACATATTTCTGGAATTTTAAAAAGAGTTGCTGTGAAAACTTCTAAAATTTGTAATGATTTAAGATTATTAAGTAGTGGACCTCGTGCAGGATTTAATGAAATAAACCTACCAAAAGTACAACCTGGCTCTTCAATAATGCCTGGAAAAGTAAATCCTGTAATTCCAGAAGTTGTAAATCAAGTAGCATTTGAAGTAATTGGTGCAGATGTTACTATTTCTATGGCTTGTGAAGGCGGACAGTTACAATTAAATGTATTTGAACCTTTAGTTGCTTATAAACTATTTACATCTATTAATATGATGAGACGGTCTTTTTATACTTTAGGTGAAAAATGTATTAAAGGAATTACTGCAAATGAAGATGTATGTATGGATAATATTTTAAATTCTGTAACGATTGTAACTTCATTAAACCCAATTTTAGGATATGAAACTTGTTCTGCTATTGCAAAAGAAGCACTTGCTACTAACAAAAGAGTATATGATATTGTATTAGAACAGAAATTAGTTTCAAAAGAAGAATTAGATAGATTATTACTTCCTAGAAATATGGTAAATAACTACTAAAAGGAATTTTATGAGAGTTACGATTATAAATACAGGTGGAACATTTAACAAAAGATATAATCCTATAAAAGGACAATTAGAAGTTCCAAGTGATAATATTGCACTTGATAAAATTTTAGCATCTTGCTTTAATGTTGATTATGAAGTTATAAATATTGTTTCAAAAGATAGTTTAGATATGACTGATATTGATAGAGAGTTAATTACAAATAGTGTAAAAAATTCTAAAAATGAAAATATCATTATTATTCATGGAACAGATACCGTAGATTTAACAGCTGCTTTTTTACGAAAGCAAGTTTCTGATAAAAAAATAGTATTTACAGGAGCTATGGTTCCTATGAGTATTGATGAAGTAGAAGCTACTATGAACTTCTCACAAGCCTTAGGATTTTTAAGTGCTAATGTGAAAAATGGAATTTATTTAGCAATGCATGGTGTAGTTGTTGATGCATCTAGATTAGTTAAAAATAGAACTGAAGGTAAGTTTTTAATACAAGAATAAATAAGGATTACTCCTTATTTATTTGGTTTTATGCTTAAAAAAAGATTAGAGTAATAATCTACTAGCTCTTCTTTAAAACACTCCTAACAAACTTTTAGATAAAATGCCTAAAAATTATAAAACATTAAAAATAGGAAAATATAATATGGCAATTTATACATGTGGACACACAACTCCTGATTCAGATTCAATTTGTTCAGCGATTTCATTAGGATATTTATTAAATAAAATAGGAAGAGAAGCAATTCCTGCACGTCAAGGACCTGTTAGTCCAGAGACACAATTTATTTTAGACAAGTTTGGTTTTGAAGCACCGTTATTAAAAACACAATTTGCAGGTGAAGAATTATTTATTACTGATTATTCAGATAAAGGTCAAGCACCAGCAGATATTGATGAAGCAACTGTTGTTGGTATTGTTGATCATCATAAATTAGGTGATATAACTACTTCTGCTCCATTAGAATGTTGGATTAGACCAGTTGGTTGTACAAATACAATTGTAAAAGAAATGTATGATTATCATGGTGTAGAAATTCCAGCAAATATTGCAGGAATTATGTTATGTGCAATTTTATCAGATACTGTAATTTTTAAATCACCAACTTGTACTCCTATTGATATGAAAATAGTTAAAGAGCTAGCTGCGATTGCTGGTATTGAAGATTTTGCAGCTCTTGGAATGGAGATGTTCACAGTTAAATCAGATGTTTCAGGAGTTCCAGTAAGAGATTTAATCTTAAGAGATTATAAACCTTTTGATATGCATGGAAATGCTGTTGGAATTGGGCAATTAGAAGTAATTGATTTAGCAATTTTTGATAGTATTAAAGATGATTTAGAATCAGATTTAGAAGACTTACTAGTTGAAAGAAATCTTCATACTGCATGTTTAATCTTAACAGATATTATGAAGGAAGGTTCAGAAATACTTGTGGCTTCTGTAGATAATTCAGTTTTTGAAAATGCATTTGGTGTTGAATTAGTTGATGGGAAAGTTTGGTTAGATGGATGTCTTTCTAGAAAAAAACAAATTATTCCTTTCTTAGAACCTGCATTTGCATAATTACTTTAGATAATCCCTTTCTAGGGATTATTTACTTCTTTAAACTTCTTTCTTAACAAATTAAGCCCAATATAGATAGAATCCATTTTTAATAATTAAATAGGTGAATAACATAAGTTAATTCATGGGAAATAGGTGTAAATCCTATGCTGCCCCCGCAACGGTAATATGTATAAACACATCAAGTCCGGAGACCGACCTTTTTAATTTTTTCAATGCAAATCAGGCGGGGTGACCTGAAAAGAAGAAGTACTTAATTTTATACTTATATTAATTTTTCTACAACCCTAAATGATTCTTGTATTAATTTATATATTAATAGGAAGTTTCATGTTTTTCTTCAAATCTTTTTTAGTGTTTTCTTTTATGTTTATTTTTACGATAAATACTTTTGCTAGTGAAAATAGTAAATCTATATTTGCCATTGTTTCTGATCGATCAACAGCAAATTTAAATGCTGGTGCGAATTATTATTTGAAGAGTTCTAAAGATAAAATATCAATTCGTTCTGTTTCACAAGTTTTAAATATGAGTCAAAGAGAACTTCAAATAGAAATAAACAAATCTCAAATAGTTTTATTTACAGCAGTTTTTGGCGATATTATTGAAAAACTATTATCTTTAAATTATCAAAATATTGATACAGTGATATCAATTCAAGGTGATAGAAGACTTCTCTCTTTAAATAAAGATATTTCAAAATCAAATTTTACTTCGATTCCCGTAAACCTTTTACAAAAAGATAAATCTGAACAATCGTATTTAAAGTTTTTAGATAATAAACAAAAAGAATTCAATGAATATTCATATTATTTACAAGCAAGAGCTTTTTGGGATAATAGAGGAAGTCAAAATATTTCTAATCTTTTTTCATTTTTATCAAATAGTACATTAGATAAAAATACATGGCCAAAGATTTTAGAGTTAAAATCAGTAAGATATTTTTTAAATGCAAATGCTTCAAAAACTTACGATAATGTAGATGATTTAAAAAATGATTTAAAAGAAGATAAAAATATTTTATTTATTTTAGATAATGATAGAGCTGATAACTCTAGGGATTGGAAAGTTCATGAAGAAATATACTCCCAGTCTAAACTTCAAGTAATCTCAGTTCTTAGTTCTTGGGGAAAGCCTAGTTTTAAAGCTGTGAAAAGCCTAGAAAAACTAGTAAGTAAATTAAATAAAAGCCAAGCTTTTTCAATTATATCTTTACAAGATTTTGTAATAGGTGGAGGAGAATCTAGAACTGATGTATCAAAAAGTTTTGAAAAACTAAATGTTCCTATTTTAAAAGCTTTAAGGGTATTAGATACAAATGCTTTATCTTATTCTTTATCTTCTCAAGGCTTACCTGTAAACTCTGTTCATTATAGAATCTCAATGCCAGAACTTCAAGGGATTGGACAAGTTTATATTTTGGCTATGAATAATGATTCTTCACTTGATTTAGAAACTGGTGCTTTAGTTATTGATACAAAATTAATGAAAGATGAAATTAAAAATATTATCAAGAAATCAAAAGCATGGATGAAGCTAAAAACAAAAAAAAATAAAGATAAAAAACTTTCAATTATTTATTATAATCATCCTCCCGGACGTCATAATATTGGTGCTGATAATTTAAATGTTCCTAAAACACTTTTTAAAATCTTAGAAGAGCTTAAAAGTGAAGGTTATGATGTTGGAGAAATGCCTTCTAGTAGTGAAGAATTATTAGACTTTTTACAAGATAAAGCTGTAAATTTACCTAATGATAGAAAAGCTTTAGAAGAACAAAGTTCAAAAATTAGAAAAGTAAATTTAGATGATTATTCCAAATATTTTAAAACACTTCCTCTTGATATTCAAGCAGAAATGAAATATGGACCACTTTCTGCCTTACATGAAAAAATTGTTAAGTTTTTAAATGATGAAATAAAAGAAGTAAAAAGTTCACATAAAATAGATTCATATAAAGCTATTAAGGATTATATGCATAAAACAATATCTAATTTACATCATGCTTTAGATGGGGTTAGAAATAAAAGTAGACAAAGGTCTATTAATTTATTAGAACAATTAGAAGATGAGTATGAAAATATTTTAAAACTTAGTTCTCAAGAAAAAGAGTTTGATTTCGAAAACGCTAGTGCATTAACAAATGCAATAATCAAAATGGATATTGAAGGCTTAAGAGGTTGGGGTGAAGCTCCTGGAGAGGTTATGGTTTGGAAAAATGAACTATTAATTCCTTCTGTTACTTTTGGAAATGTTATCTTATCACCACAACCTCCACGAGGGTGGGAACTAAATGAAGAGTTACTTCATGCAAATTTATCTTTTCCTCCAACTCATCAGTATTTAGCTTTTTATTACTATATGAAAAAACAGTTTAAAGCTGATGGAATTATTCATGTAGGACGTCATTCAACTTATGAGTTCTTACCAAGAAAAAGTGTAGGTTTAAGTGCTAGTGATTATCCATCTTTAATTATTGAAGATTTACCAAGTATTTATCCTTATATTGTAGATGGTGTAGGGGAGGGAATTCAAGCTAAAAGAAGAGGTCAAGCTATTATGATTGACCATTTAACTCCTCCTCTTGCCACTACTAAACTTTATGATAATTTATTAGAACTTCGTCAATTAATTGAAAGTGCAGAAGCTGCTAGTGATGATACTATTAGAAAAAATGCAATTAATAAAATTAAAATTTCAATTGATAAAATGAATTTACGAGCTGAGTTAATTGCAAGTATGGATGAAGAATTAAAAATTAGAGGTATTGGTTTTGATGAAGTAGATGATGAGTTTTTACTTCATGAAGTAGGGCATTATTTAACACATTTGCAAGAAGAGTTTATGCCTTTAGGTTTACACACCTTTGGTCAAGATTGGAATAAAAAAGCAGTTGACACAATGATTACTTCAATGAGTAAAGAATCAGAAGTTTCAAAAGAGACTAAAGATAATCTTGTTATTTCTCCTAAAAAAGAAATGCAAGCTTTATTAAATGCATTAAATGGTGGCTATATAAGTGCAGGAAAAGGTAATGATCCTATTCGAACTGCAAATGCACTTCCAACTGGAAGAAATTTTTATGCCTTAGATGGGAGTTTAATTCCTTCATCAATTGGATATGAAACCGGTGTAAAATTAGCAAAAGAAATTAGAGAAAAGAAAGAAAAGTCTTCTTCTAAAAAAGAAGCAGTAATTCTTTGGGCTTCAGATACAGTAAGAGATGAGGGAGCTATGATTGCTTTTGGTCTTGATTTATTAGGTATAAAACCTGTTTGGAATAATAGAGGTATTTTAAAAGGCTTAGAAAAGCTTCCTTTAGATGATAATAGAAAAAAAAGACTTGATGTTGTCTTTACTTCATCTGGATTATTTAGAGATTTATACGGTTCCCAATTGGCCTTATTAAATAGAGCTGTTTTAATGGCTTTAGATTCTTCTTATGATGTAATAATCAAAAAATACCCAGCTTTAACATTATCATTGGATAGTGCATTATCTTCTTTAGAAGATTTAAAGGTTGGGGGAAATGAAAGTTTAGATTTAAATGCTGTTGCTTTTAACTGGGTGAATGAAGCAAGAGAGATATTAAAAGAAAATCCAAATATGAATTTACAAAGAATTGGAAAACTTGCTAGTTATAGAGTATTTGCAACTGCACCTGGGGCTTATGGTGCAGGGATTAATAGATTAGTTGAACGTTCAGGTTCATGGGATAATAGAAAAGAATTAGGTGAAATATTTATAAAAAGAGTTGGGTATGCTTATTCACAAGATTTAGAAGGTGAAGTGGCAATAGCAAGTTATAAAAGACAACTAAAAAATGTTGAAAATACTTACCTTGGACGTGCTAGTAATTTATATGGCTTACTTGATAATAATGATACCTTTGACTATCTAGGTGGCTTAAATCTAGCAATTGAAACAGTAACGGGTAAGCAACCCAAATCTTTTGTAATTAATAATTCAAATTCAAAAAATCTTAAAATTGAAGCACTTCAAACAGCTTTACTAGGAGAATTAAGAGGAAGATTTTTAAATCCTCAATGGATTAAACCTTTAATGAATGAAGGATATAGTGGTGCTAGAACAATGGGTAGTGAGTTTATTGAATACCTTTGGGGATGGCAAGTAACTAGTCCTGAAATTATCACAGATTGGGTTTGGGAAGATGTAAAAGCTGTGTATATTGATGACAAGTTAAACCTACAATTAGATGAGTTTTTATCTTCAAATCATCAAGTACATGTCCAAACAAATATTTTAGCAGTTATGTTAGTAGCCATTCAAAAAGATTTTTGGAAAGCGAATGAACAAACACAAAAAGAATTAGCTCAAAAGTTTGCACAAAATATAATCAAAAATGGAATTCCAGGAAGTGGACATACTCATGCCAATCATCCTATTTATGATTTTGTAAAAACAAAGATAGATAAAGAGTCTATAAAAAAACTAGACAAGATACTTGATTCTTTAAAGCTTGAAAAAGTATCAAAAAAAGAAAATCCAAGTTCAATTAAAGAAATTAAACTTGAAGAAACAGAAGAATCAAAAGAAGAAGAATTAGAAAGCAAAGATAAAAAAGACGAAGAAGTAAAAGAAAATAAAGAAGAATCTTTTCTAGAATATTTTATTTTTATAGCTTTATTAATTTTATTAGCTGGACTATTTAAATCAATCTTCTTTTCTAAAATAAAAGGATAATTATGTTTTCATCAATTTCATTAGGATTAATGCATCAAATTACAGCAATATTACTAGAGCCAGTTTCTTGGGCTTTATTAATTTTTGTTGTTTGGGGTTTATTTGAAATAGGTATTTGTATAGGCGAGAGAACAGTTGAAATAAATAAGCTTATTAAAACAAACAACATTCCCTATGTATTATCAATTGCAAAAAGAAGAATTGAGAGAGCTGATTTTATAACTAGATTAGCTCCAATGCTAGGACTTATGGGAACATTAATACCCTTAGGTCCAGGACTGGCTGCTTTAGGAGATGGTGATGTAAAAATTTTAAGTACTGCAATGTCAGTGGCTTTTGATACAACAGTTCTTGGTTTATTAGCTGGAATGACTGGGTTTGTAATATCAAGACTTAGAAAAAGGTGGTATGACAAAGCTTTAACTTTAATGGAAGAGAAAAATGAAAAGTAGATTCTCAAGTGAACACTTTTCATCTGAAGATGATGAACCTTTAGGGCCATTAGCAAATCTTGTTGATATAATCTTAGTTTTTGCTTGTGGTTTAATTGCTGCATTAGTTGCAATTAGTCCAAATTTGCAAGATCATTTTAAAGTGGAAGAATCACAAAAGATTAGTGAAGGTAAAGAGTTGACAAGTATTCCAAAAGATATAAAAAATAGTTTAGAGTCAAAATCTGGCTTTAAGTCTTTAGGTCAAGTATATAAAGATCCAAAAACTGGCAAATTGATTTTAATTAGTGAGTAATATTTACTTTATTATAGTAGAATAAAGTAAATTTAATTTAATAAAAAAGGATAAAAAATGAAACACGTACTAATGACTTTACCTTATACTTTAGATGCTTTAGAACCTATGATGTCAAAGGAAACTTTAGAATTCCATTATGGAAAACATCACCAAACTTATGTAAATAAATTAAATGAACAAATAGAAAACACTAAATACCAAGACTTGTCACTTCTTGAGATAATAGCAAGTAGTGAAGGTGGGATTTTTAATAATGCCGCGCAAGTTTATAATCATGACTTTTTTTGGAATGGCTTAACACCAAATCAAAAAGCAGTTTCTTCAAAGTTAGAAAGTGCAATATCTGAAGAGTTCACTTCTGTAGAAGATTTTAAAAAAGAGTTTACAGCAAAAGCGCTTGGACACTTTGGTTCAGGTTGGGCTTGGTTGGTTCAAGATGAAAATAAAAAACTAAAAATAGTAACAACAGCAAATGCACAAACACCTTTGGCTGATAATCTAAAACCACTTTTAGTATGTGATGTTTGGGAACATGCATATTATATTGATGTAAGAAATGCAAGGCCATTATATCTAGAAAATTTCTGGAAACTTGTAAATTGGGACTTTGTAGAAGAAAATCTAGTTTAAAAAATAAATAAGAAAGTTTGATAATCATCAATTGTTTTATCATCTTTCTTTGATATAATTCAATCAAATTATTATTATAAGGTTGATTTATGAAATTACTAGTACTTTTCCTTTTTACTTCTTTTTTAACTTTTGCAAACGCAGAGTTTATCTCTCTTAGTAAAAATATTATAAAAGATTTAAAAACAAGTTTTCTTTGGCAAGATACAATTGATGTAAAAGAAAGAACAATGAACTATTCTCAGGCAGTTAGTTATTGTAAAAATCTTGAAATAGATGGTGAAAAAAATTGGATAGTTCCTGATTTTTTAGCTTTATTCTCAATTGTAAATACAAAAGAATATAATCCTACTTTATCAAAAGACTTTAAGTACTTTATTTCTGATAACTATTGGACAACAAAAACATTTGGTCATGCAAAAAGTGGTGAAGCATTTGTAATAAACTTTTTATCTGGGGCATTTAACAGAGAACTAATGGAAGATAAATTTTATGTAAGATGTTATCAGAAAGCAAAATAAATTCAAAATATTTTAGTATAATAAACTAAAAAGGAATAGTTTGACTCCTGCTATCAATGAATTAAAAAAACATAAAATCACTTTTGTTATCCATAAATATAAGCATGACCCAAAAGTTACAAACTATGGATTAGAAGCAGCAGAAAAATTAAATCTTGATGCTGATCGTGTTTATAAAACTCTTTTAGTTGAGATAACGCCAAAAGAGTTAGTTGTATGTGTAATTCCTGTAAACAAATCTCTAAATTTAAAAGCTGTTGCAAGTTCTTTTGAATCTAAAAATGCTGTTATGGCAAATAAAGATGAAGCTCAAAAAGCAACAGGATATCAATTGGGAGGAATCTCAGCCTTTGGTCAAAAGAAAAAGCATAGAACCTTGCTTGATACAAGTGCACAATCTTTTGAAACTATTTATATTTCAGGTGGAAAAAGAGGCTTAGATATAGAGGTGGATCCCAAAGATATTATAAAAGTTTTAAATAGTCATTATGAAGAAATAGCAATTTAATGGAACCTTTTAAAAACTTATATAATGAAAACTTTGTAAAAAGTTTTGCTTCTAATATTAAGAAACACTCATCTTCTTTTGATGAAGAATTATACCTTTCTCTTGTTTTAAATGAATTAGAAAGTTTAGAATTAAAAATGCGAATTAGATTAATTTCTTCAAATTTACAGACTTGTTTTAAAAATGACTATTTAGATAATATAAAAATATTAATGCAAGTAAAAAAAGATTTTTTTAAAGAAAAAACTACAAGTTTACAAGCCTTAGTATTATCTGATTTTGTTGAAGTATATGGATTGAAATATTTTGATATTTCAATGCAAGCTTTAGAGTTTTTTACTGTTGATTCAAGTTCAGAGTTTGCAGTAAGAAAGTTTATTATTGAAGATGAAATAAAAGCAATGGAATATTTTTACAAATGGTCAAAAAGTTCAAATGAACATGTACGAAGATTGTCAAGTGAAGGATGTAGACCTAGACTTCCTTGGGGAATTGCAATTTCTTCTTTTAAAAAAAATCCCATGCTTATCTTTCCTATTTTAGAGGAACTTAAAAATGATAAATCTTTATATGTGAGACGTTCTGTTGCAAATAACTTAAATGATATTTCAAAAGATAATCCAAGTTTAGTAATAAATTTTATAAAAGAAAATATTGGGTTTAGTAAAGAGTGTGATTCTTTGTTAAAACATGCAGGAAGAACCTTACTTAAAAAAGGTGATACTCAAATATTAGAGGTTTTTGGCTATAAAGAAATTAAGAATTTAATTCTTAAGGATTTTATTTTAGATATGAAAGTTTCTATAGGTGAATATCTAAACTTCTCTTTTAAACTTGAAAGTAAAGATAAGCTTGGGCTATTAAGAATTGAGTATGAAGTTGATTTTCAAATGGCAAATAATAAAAGAAGTAAAAAAGTATATATGATATCTCAAAGTGATGTTAAATCAAATAGTAAATATATCAACAAAAAACATTCTTTTAAAATTATAACTACAAGAAAATACTATTTAGGCACTCATTTTATTACCCTTATTGTAAATGGTAGAAAAATACAAACAAAAGAGTTTCTTTTAACAAAGCCTTAACTATTTAAGAGTAAGATTTTAGTATTAAATACTATAAGGATTTTACTATGGCTACATCAGATATTCAAGCGATTTGTTCACAATTATTAACTCCAGATGATTTATCTGTTGATGATAAGCTTTTTGAACAAGTATTAAAAGAAAAAATAGTTACAAAAATTGAAGAGAATAAAAAGTTAAAATATGTGAAAATATTTTCAAAAGAACAACTTTTCTTATCTCATATAACACCACTTTTACACAATATTGGATTTGAGATAATTGATGAAGTTACATACAATGTATCAAATAAAAATGAACTAATTTATATTTCAAGATTTAACCTAAATGTAGAAGATTTTGAAAAAATAGAAAAAGCAAAAGATAACTTAGAATATATTATAAGTTATTCATTAAAAGATTGTACTGTCAAACATTCGAAGGCCTTTAGTTTAGTATATAAAGAAAATCTTACTTTACGAAAGATTATGTTACTTAGAGCTTTTATTGAGTATATAGACCAAGCAGTTTTGACTATAAACTCAGCAACTATTTTACATACTCTTACTACTAATCATAAATTAGCTTGTATGTTTGTAAAGTATTTTATTGCAAAGTTTGATCCAGAGCAAGAAAATAGAAATACTATATTAGAAGAAATTGAAGAAAAGATAAAAGAAGAAATCAAAAAAATACCTCAAATTATTGATGATAAAATTTTAAATATAACTTTACTATTTTTAAAATCACTTTTAAGAACAAACTACTTTTTAGAGCAAGAGACAATATCTTTTAAAATTGATACTAAAACATTTGGAAAAGATTTAAAAGGTTTACAACCAAATTTAGAAAACTTTATTTATCATAGAGATTTTTCTGGACTTCACTTAAGAATGTCAAAGGTATCACGAGGTGGTTTAAGATGGTCTGATAGGCATGATGATTATAGACAAGAAGTAAAATCACTTATGATTACACAAGAGGGTAAAAACTCTATTATTATTCCTGATGGTTCTAAAGGTGCTTTTGTAATTAATAAAAATGCTCAAGATATTACTAAAGAATATTTTACAGAAATTTATTCATTATATATTAATGCAAATTTAGATTTAGTTGATAATATGATAGATGGAAAAATTGTAAAAAATGATAAAGTTATTTGTTATGATGAAGATGATGCATACTTTGTAGTTGCCGCTGATAAGGGAACTGCATCTATGAGTGATGTTGCAAATGGAATAGCAATAAAAAGAAATTACTGGCTAGGTGATGCATTTGCTAGTGGTGGAAGTAATGGTTTTGGACATAAGGATTTAGGTATTACTGCACGGGGTGCAATAATGTCTTCAAAACGTTTCTTTATTGAAGATGGTATTGATATTTATAAAGATGAAGTATCTGTTGTTGGAATAGGTTCTATGAGTGGGGATGTTTTTGGTAATGGAATGATTGAATCAAAAACATTTAAATTATTAGCAGCAATTTCACATAAAGATATATTTATAGACCCAAATCCAGATATCAAAAAATCATATCTTGAAAGAAAAAGATTATTTGAATCTAAAAATGGTGGTTGGGTTAATTATGATAAATCTATTATCTCTAAAGGTGGAGGAATTTTTGTAAGAAGTGATAAAGAGATTACTTTAAGTACTGAAATTAAAAAACTATTAGGAACAAATCAAAAAATAATATCAGGGGAAGAGTTATGTAAAAAACTGCTAACTCTAGAAGTTGATATGCTGTTTAATGGTGGAGTTGGAACTTATGTAAAATCAAGTGATGAGAACAATCTTGATATTGGGGATAAGCAAAATGAAGCAGTAAGAGTTGATGCAAATGAAATAAAAGCAAGAGTTGTTTGTGAAGGTGGAAACTTAGGATTTACTCAAAAATCAAGAATAGAGTTTGCTTTAAATGGTGGGAAAATACATCAAGATGCTATTGATAATTCAGCTGGAGTAAATACTTCAGATCATGAAGTAAATTTAAAAATTTTGTTAAACAGTATTCAAGCTCAAGGACTTTTAAGTAAAAAACAATCAGAAGAAACTCTTCATTCATTAAAAGCACAAGTAGTTGAATTAGTATTACAGAACAACTATGACCAAGCATTTGTAATATCAATAGATGAAAGGTTTTCAAGAAAATATCAAAATGATTATATAAGATCAATAGAAGTACTTGAAAATAATATTGAGGCTTTTAATAGAAAAGATTTTTATATTCCTAAAAATGAAAATATAAATGATGTAGTTGATATTCATGGTTCAATTGTTCGACCAGTATTAGGTTCTTTACTTTCTTACTCTAAAATTTTTGTAAAAAAAATACTTTTAGAATCAGACTTTATTGAAGATAAGTTTGCATTACAGTATCTTTATAGATATTTCCCAAAATCCTTTGTAGGTTCTTATGAGAACGAAATATTAAAGCATCCATTAAAAAGAGAAATTATTGCAACTGTAATTGCTGATATTGTAATAAATCATCAAGGTGTGACATTTATTTCTGATTTTGAAAAATTAGGAACTAAAAACTATTTATTAAAAATAAAATCATACTTAGTTGCAAAACAACTGTTTGGTGCTAATGATATAAGAGAAAAAATATATTCACAAGATTCAATTATGGATATTGAACTACAGTATAATTTAGTAAATAAATTAGAATATATATTATATGCAAGTACAAGATGGATGGTTAAATATCTAAAAAATAATCAATTAGATACTGTACATATTTTAGATCATAAAGAGGAACTATTTGCTCTATTATCACAAATACATAATCAAAATATTGAAGTACTAATTAAAGGTGATGATACCTTTAATCAATTTTTCTGTGTGATTGATTACTTAAGGTTTGCAGTTGCAGCTATTATTATAAAAGAAGATACTCATCATTCCTTTAAAGATGTGATTGTTTTATTTTATTCTTTAATTCATGAGTTTAATATTTTAGAGATTATTATTGCATTAAATAAAGTTAAGATTACAAGCCCAAGTGATATGACACTTAGAAATCAAGTATTGCAGTTTATAGAGTTTATAGTAGTGCATTACACTAAAAAAGTTTTAGAATTCCAAAGAGTAAATGAAGAACCAAAAGATGCTTTTGCTAACTTCTTGTCAAATGAAAAAGATGTCTTTTATAAAGTAAGACATCACTTAGATGATTTTATAGCAAAAGATACAAAAGATATAAAAGAAATAGCAATTACTGTAAATCAGTTAATGGTGTCATTAATATAAGCTTTGCTTATATTAATTGATTAAGTAAATATTTGTTATACTTATGAAAAGTAAAAGGATAGTTTATGAGTAATTTTAATAATGAACCAAGTAATGATAAAATTGAAGATTATAATGGAAAAGAATCAAATGAAAAAAGAAATATAGTTAGATTAGTAGTAATTATCTGTTTAGTAGTAGGTGGCATTATTGCATATATGAAAACTACTTCTATGCCTAGCGATTATATAGGAACGCAAGAAAATCCAGGAATTAACACGAGTAAGAAATAAATCTTACTCTGTTGTGTTCATCATCCAGATTGAGAATACATCTAAATAATTCCAAAATGATTTTTTTAAATCTTCTGGCATATCTAAAGGTTTTAAAATCATAATATATGATTCAAGCCAAACTCTTCTAGCTTCCTGAGTAATAGCAAATGGTGCGTGACGTGCTGCCATCATAGGCTTACCTCTATTTTGATCAAAGTGTCTCTCACCTCCACAAATTTGAATAAAGAAATCAGCTGAATGTTTTTTTGCTAATTCGAATCCTTGTTCTGATGGTGGAAATAATCCTCTAATATTACTTTGTTTTAATAAATCATAGTGATCTGAAATAAGTTTTCTCATTCCATCTTCGCCTAAAAATTCTAGTACTCTTGGATCTGGTTTTACAACTGGTGGTCTAGTTCCTACTTGACCTTCTGTTATATTAAATTCCATATTATTAACCTTCTTTTATATAAATTATCTGTATTTTATGTGCAAAATTTTGCAAACTTATAATACTATATCTATTCTAAATTTTAATAGAAAATTATATTTATTAAAAATATGATAAAATAGAATATATTAAAAATATGGGAATAAATGGCAGTTAATACTAAAAAAATTATAGAATGTTATAGCTGTGGATTATTTGTAAATAAAGACTCCTTGAATAAGCCGCTAAATAAATCTTTTAAATCAAGAACATTAAAATGTCCAAGATGTAATAGTAAAGTAATACATGATGAAATTCATAGTATAGAATCTTTATATTATGCAATCTCTTCTTTACTACTTTTTGTGATTTTAAATATATATCCTTTAATCACTCTATCTTTTGGTATTACAGAACTTCAAGCAAGTCTAATAGGGACAGTTTCTATTCTTTTAGAACAAAACTTTTTCTTTGTAGCTTTAGTAGTGTTTTTTACAATTGTAGTTGCCCCCGTACTTAACTCACTTATTATCATAATCTTTTTTATTCAAAAGCATACGAATTTAAAATTTCTAACTAACACTCTTCTTCATGATAGTTTTCATTTTTTTAAGCATTGGGGCTTTATTGAAGTATTTATTATAAGTATTATTGTTACATATATAAAGCTTGTGGGAATGGTTTCTTCTACGAAGTTTGATATTGGTTTTTATGTAATGATTGCTTATATATTTTGTTTATATATGTCAAATAGAAAATTTTCTGGAAAAGAAGTGTTTGGTGATTAGATGTTATTAATATCATGTAAAAATTGCCATGAGGTTTATGAAAAAGAAAACTATGATGAGTTTGTATGTACACAATGTAAGCATAAAGTACAAAAAAGAATAAAATATTCATTACAAGTATCCCTTGCTCTAACGATATGTGCAATATTATTATACATACCAGCTATGCTTTACCCTATGATGGAGATTACAAAGTTGGGTATAGAAACTGAGAGTACTATTTTAGAAGGTGTTATAAGCTTCTTAGAATATGAAAACTACTTCATAGCTTTTGTAATTTTTACGGCAAGTGTTGTAATACCTTTAATAAAATTATTAGGATTATTATTGATTTTTATTTCATTAAAAATTGATATTAAAATAAGAAATGAAAATAAGATTAAAATATTTAAGTTTATAAATTTAATAGGAAAGTGGTCTATGATTGACATATATGTTGTTGCTATTTTAGCTTCAGTTATTCAAGTAGGCGAACTTTTTAATATAAAAGGTGGTTTAGCAGCTACATCTTTTGCCCTAGTAGTAATATTAACAATGATAGCTGCACATAGATTTGATACAAGGATTATTTGGGATGACTGAAAATAAGCAAGTTGAAAATGTACAAGTTGTAGAAACAGAAATAGAAGATGTTGTATATAAGGCGAAAGAAGAAGATAAAAAAGCAGTCTCTTTTATCTGGATTTTACCTCTTTTAATTTTAGGCGTGTTAGCTTGGATTTCATATGAATCATATATGAAAAAAGGTGTAAATATTACTGTAGTATTTAAAAGTGCAGAAGGCTTGAAAGAGGGTGCAACAACACTTGAATATAAAGGTTTACAACTAGGAAAAGTTACAAAAATAAATATAAATGATGATTTGAAAAATGTAAAAGTTAATATTTTGGTAAAAAGTGATGCGGCTAAATATGTAGCAAGTGAGGGTTCTAAGTTTTGGATTAAAAGACCTACTATTTCACTTACTAAAGTATCAGGTTTAAGTACCTTAGTTGATGGTTTTAAAATAGAAATATCTCCACACTTTAAAACTGAAAAAGATTTTGAAAATGCAAAAGAAAAATATGATTTTATAGGACTTGATAGTAAGCCAGATGATGAGTTAATAAACAATGGATACTATGTATCCTTAATAGCAAATGACAAAGATAGTGTAGAAATTGGGACACCTATTTTTTATAATAAATACCAAATAGGTGAAATTGTAGCAAAAGAATTTAAGTTTGAAAAAGTATTTTTAAAAGCATATATTTATGATAAGTACAATTATCTTGTAAATAAAAGTTCAAAATTTATGCTAAATGAAGCTTTAAAAGTAAGCTATGGACCTAGTGGTTTAAATATAGAAATAGGCTCTTTATACTCTGCTCTTGTAGGTGGAGTTACTGTAATAACTTCTAAAAAAGATGATGAAAAAATTCAAAAAGATGAGGTATATACTTTATATGCAGGAAAAGATTCTTTAGAACAAAAAGAGTATATTCATATTAAGTTTTCAAATGTTGAAGGAATAGATGAAAATACTCCTATTATTTATAAAGGGCTAACTATTGGAAAGCTAACAAACTTAACTCTAAATGCACAGGAAATAACTTCTAAAGCATTTATATATAAAAAATATAGTTACTTACTAACTTCTAATACAGAGTTTTTTATTCAAACTGCACAGCTTAGTTTAGAAGGTGTTAAAAACTTAGGAAATATTATAAAAGGAAACTTTATATCTTTAGATTATAAGAAAGGTGAAGCTTCAAAAATATTTACTGTAAAGAATTTTAATGATAATACCTTTGATGAGAAAAAAGTTTTTGATTCATCTTTAGTTTATACATTAAAAAGCGATAATTTAAACTCTATTACAAAAAAATCAAAAATCTTTTTTAAAAATATTGAAATAGGAAGAGTTCTTGATTATTCACTAACAAAGGATTTTAAAAAAGTTAATATAAAAATACTTGTAAAAGAAGAGTATAAAAGACTTATTCATAATCATACTCTTTTTTACGATATGAGCTCAAAAATATTAGAGTTAAAAGATTTTAATTTTGATATTAATTATCCTGGAATTAAACCACTTTTAAATGGTGCAATTGCAATAGCTGAATTAAGACGGGATAAAAAACAAAGCAAAAAAAGTTTTAAATTATATCAAAGCTATAAGGACATAGAAAAACTAAAAAGATTACACAATGATGGCTTTACAATAGATTCATATTTTAATAATGACTTTAAAATCAAAAAAGATATGGCGATTGTTTATAAAAATCAAGAAATAGGTTTTGTAAAAGCAATAAAGTTTAATAGTAAACAATCAAATGCAAAACTATTTATATATAAAGAGTATAAAAAATATCTAAATAAAACAAGTAGCTTTTATAAAAAAGGTGTCTTAGATATAAGTGCATCATTAAATGGAGTTTTATTTAATATGGATAATTTTACTTCATTAATTGAAGGCTCAATTGTCTTAGAAAATAACTCAAATATCTTATATGATAAATATCATATCTTCTCTTCACATGATGAAATGAAAGATTCATCGAATAGTATTACAATAGTTTTTGATGATGTAGAAGGTGTACATGAACAGTTCTCACAGCTTACATATAAAGGTGTAAAAGTTGGAAAAGTAACTAATGTATCTCTTAATTTACAACAAAAAGTTGTAGTAAAAGCACAGATATATAAAGATTATAATTCTTTTACAAAAGAAGGAACAATTTTTTATTTAAAGAAACCAAAAATTTCACTACAAGAAGTATCCAATCTAGGCTCAAGTGTGATGGCTGTAAATATTGGAGTACTTAAAAGTAAAAAAACAAAATATCAAACAAGATTTAAAGGCTTTGATACTTTACCTTCAGTTGACAAATCATATCATGGAAAAATATTTAAAGTGTACTCAGATCATGCTTCAAGTGCAAAAGAAGATTCACCAATTTACTATAAAAATGTACAAATAGGAAAGATAAATAAAGTTGATTTATCAAGTGATGCTACAACTGTTATTATGGATTGTTTAATATATGATAAATATACAAAGTTTATTAGAACTAATTCTACATTTTATGATATTAGTGGTTTTAATATGAAGTTCTCTATTTTCTCAGGTTCAAAAGTAGAATCAAATACTTTTACAAGTATTTTAAAAGGTGGATTAGTAGTAGTTACTCCTTATGAATATAACGAAAGAGCAAGTAGCAAAGATAAGTTTATGTTAATAGAAGAGTTAAGAGAGGATTGGGAAAGAATAAGTCCTAGTATAAAATAAGAAGATAGCTTCTTATTTTATATAGTTTTCTTTTTTATCAACAGTATCTAACTCTTGACCGATTTCTTGGTATCTTTTAAAGTAACTTTTTACGAATGAATTTATATTTTTATTTACAGGCATAAAATACTTACCTTCTTTTACTGCATATTTATTTAAAAACTCACTTGCATCTTTTTTATCTAAATAGTGTTTTGCTAAAGCAGAATAAGTATTAATATACCATTTTTTTAAGTCTTCATATTTAGAAGCTGATAAATCAATATTTAGTTTTTCGTTTTCTTTATTCCAAGCTAAAATACCAGAATCAAATAAGCCATTTAAGTGAATAATTCCCTCACAATAATAAGGCTGAACTTCATCTACTTCCATCCATCCCATAAGTCCAATAGCTCGTTTAACCGTATCTATTAAAACTTGTTTTTCTAATTCTTTTTCATCATTTGACTCATCTAAAAAAAACGATACTAATCCACCCGTTGTTGCTTTAAACTCTTCTATATTTTTAAAGTTTCCACTTTTATTCATTACTGATTCAGTTTCATCATCACACCATAAAATATGTCCATATTCATGTCCAATAGTTGTAATATCATAAACTTTATGCCAAGCAGCAGTTTGATTAAATAAGAACTCTCTATCTTCAGTTAATAACTCTTGTCCAAAAACTTCTTGGCTTAATTTTAAGAAAGGTTTTGCTCTTGAACTTTGTAGAATTTCATCAGAAAAAGCAAATATTTTCTTTCCCTCTTCTTTGGAAACTATTTCATCATTTGGTACAACTTGAGCTGAAAATAAACCGTTGAATTCTGCACCAAAAAATATTGCAGGTCTTCCTACATAAAGTTGAACCTTGTCAAGTGATTTTAAAGAGAAGTCATAAACTGCTTTATTTTCTTTTGCTTGATTTTGCATTTGATATATTTTGGCAAAAGCTGCTTTAATTTTATTTACTCTATTATCATCTTGTACAAATTCAGGATTTGTAAGTCTAATATCCCACTCTAGGGCAACTGCTTTTCTAAAGTGATCTTCATAATACTCTAAAGGATGTCCTATTTGAATTGGAGATTTTATTTTCATCCAAGCTCTATCAACATCTGCCCATCTTTCAACTAAAAGATGAGTTCTATCTTCACTAAAAGCTTTTATAAGTGTTTGAATATATAAAATATAATTCCATTTTTCAGCATATACATCATCTTCAAGTTCAATTAAACTCTCTTCAAACTCTTCAAGTGCATCAATAACAGCAGTTGTTTGTGTTTTAAAAGCTTTTATATAAGCTTGCGAGTGATAGCCATCTTTTTCTTTCACAAGTGCAGAATATGATCTATCAGCAATCATACTATTATGACCTAAATCTAATAACTTATTATCTTCAAGATATTTAAATACTTTTTCTTCATCACCTTCAAACTTTGCCATCAGCTCTTTATTTATGTCATTTATAATATGTGCAGTCCATAAACTTTGCCATGATGACATTTTTAAACCCACATTATAAACACCTTCAAATATTGCTTGGTAAAAAGGAGTTAGAAGATTATTATGCTTTATATAATCAACTGTTTTTTTATGCTTTTCATGCCAAAAATCTCTTACAAAACAATATGCATCTTCTTGTAGTTCAATTATCTCAGCTTCGCTTTTTTTCTGTTTTTTTAATACTTGAACTAAAGAGTCATCTCTTAAGTTTACAAGTCTAGTAACAAGTGCAAATCTTAAGTCATCAGTCATTTTAAGTTCAAGAAATTTTGCAAACTCTTCTATGATTTCAAGTTTGTCAAATTCTTGGTTTTCTAAGTATGATATTAATTTATTTATATGTGATTTTTGAGAGTTTAAAAATTCATAAACTTCCGCTAAATTTTCTAAAAATTTGTTTTTATCCAAAGTTTTATCCTTATTTTTATATTAGCGTTAGTTTATCTCATTTTTTCTTTTTAATAAATAAGCAATAAAGATTATTGCTTATTTAATTCTTGATTTAGACCTTTATATAACGAGTAACACATTATTAATAGAATTACAGTAAAAGGTAAGGCTGTTGTAATCGAACCAGCTTGAAGAGCATCTAAAGCTTGACTACCACCTACATATAATAATGCAATAGCAACAAGTCCTTCTAAAATAGCCCAAAACGATCTTTGAACAACTGGAGCATCAACTTTCCCACCTGATGTTATACTATCAATTACAAGTGATCCTGAATCTGATGATGTAACAAAGAATACAATTACTAAGAATATTGCAATAGATGAAGTTATAGTTGAAAATGGTAAGTTTTCTAACATTTGGAACATTGCAAGTGATTTATCAGTAATACCATTTGCTAATGCACCAACATTTCCAATAACTTGATCAAGTGCAGTAAGTCCAAATGTACTCATCCAAATTGCAGTTACAATAGTAGGAATTAATAAAACAGCTATTAAAAACTCTCTTACTGTTCTACCTCTTGAAATTCTAGCAATAAACATTCCAACAAAAGGAGACCAAGCAATCCACCAAGCCCAATAAAATACAGTCCAACCATGGAACCAATCACTATCTTCTCTATCAATAAATCCACTCAAGTCAATAATATTAGAAGCATAGTTACTTAAAGTTGTACCAACTCCTGTAATAATATTAAGAGTAGGTCCAACTATAATAATAAATAAAACTAAGAATAAAGCTATTAAAATATTAAATTTACTTAATATTTTAACTCCACCATCTAGTCCTCTAATTACTGAAACTAAAGCAAAAGCTGTAATTGCTGCAATTATAATAATTTGTGTATTAACGCCATTATCTATTCCAAATAAGAATTTAAGTCCTGAAGAAACTTGTTGTGCTCCAAGACCTAGTGAAGTAGCAAGTCCAAAAATTGTAGCAAATACTGCAAGTAAATCAATTAAATGTCCAGGCCATCCCCAAACTCTTTCTTTTAAAATTGGATAAAAAGCAGATCTCATTGTAAGAGGAAGTTTTTTACTATAAGCAAAAAACGATAAAGATAAACCAACAACAGCATATATAGCCCATGGATGTAATCCCCAGTGAAACATTGTTGCACCCATTGCTAATTCTTTAGCTTCTGGTGTTAACTTTGCTACATTTAAAGGTGTATGCCACCATGATGTATAATAAGCAACTGGTTCTGCAACTGACCAATACATTAGACCAATACCCATACCAGCAGCAAAAAGCATAGAGAACCATTCAAAATTTGAATAATCAGGTTTTGCGTCATTTCCCCCAATTCTTATTTTCCCAACAGGAAGTACAATAAGAAGTAAACAGAATATTACAAAGAAGTTTCCTGATAACATAAATAACCAATCGAAGTTATTTATAGCCCACCACTTTGCACCATCAAGTACTTTTTTTGCTTCATCCGGAGATGCTAATGTTCCAATTACGAATATTAGTATTAATATTGCACTAATTGCAAAAACTGGATTGTGTATATCTAGACCAAACTTTTGTAAATTATCTTGGCCTATCTCGTATTTTTTATTTTCTTTCACATTATTCCTTGTTATATTTATGTTAAAAATATTAACTAATTATTTAACTAGGATAGTATAAATATACTTAATTTATAAATAAATTAGTTTTATTTTTACATAATTGATGTAAAATATATACATATATTATGTAAAATAATATTAGCTTTTAATGTAAAAAAATACATATTTTACTTTCTTATAATACAATACTAAAATTATATATTTTAAAACTAAATTGTATGAAAGTTTTTTCTAAATATAATAGCATCAGAATAATATAAAAGGAAACAAATTGGCTTTATTAGATAACAATAAAGACGTAATACCATTAAGTAGTATTTCAGAGCTTTTAAGTGCAAAGGTTAGAACATTAAAAATGTATGAAGAAAAAGGACTTTTACCTCTAAAAAAAGAAGTAAAAAAACTTTATTCAATAAATGATATTCAAATAATCTCATTTGTACATTATCTAGCAAGTGTAAAAAAAATAAATGTAAATGGAATTAAATATATCATTGCTATGTTAGATAATAATATGGATGAAAAAAATAGAGCAGATTTCTTAGAATTAGTAGAACAGAAACTAGAAAAACTTTCTGGTAAAGAAGTTGTTGACGTTGAGTCAATGTAAAAAGATAGATTAATTAAATCTATCTTTTAAATAATACGAAATAGAAAGTACGCTCAACATAACTAATGGAATAATTATTTTTATAACTGCATCATTTACACTAAAATGAGAAAAAGAAGCAAAAATAAAATCTACTGCAAACCCAGCATAAACTACATTTTTTAATCCATCAAATCTTTTTGGTAAAAATAAGCCAACAGCTCCTAATATTTTAAATACACCCAATAATGTGAAAAAGTATAATGGATATCCTAATAACAATGCGGTATCAATCACATTCTGAGGTTGAACAATATCAACTACTCCTCCTACAATTCCTACAAATATTGCAAGAAATCCGGTAGTTAAAAAATAGAATGTTTTTTTATTAAATAGTTTTTTTATCATGTTAAATCCTTAATTTATAAGTGAAGTATAATACTTTTTTGTTTACTTACTGTGTACCTTTTATTTTTTTTAAAGCTTTTAAAGTATAAAATTAGCACTTGAAGTACAAAAGTGCTAGTTTTTATCTAAACTTTAGCTTCCTTTTATAAAGTTGTGATAAAATTACGATAAATTATATTAAAAAATACAGGAGATTTTTATGGCAAAACATCAATTTCAAACAGAAGTAGGTCAACTTTTACAGTTAATGACTCACTCATTATATTCAAACAAAGAAATTTTTATTAGAGAATTAGTATCAAATGCAAGTGATGCAATTGATAAATTAAATTACTTAAGATTAACAGACGATAAAATCAAAGCTGCATTACCAGAAGATTGGACAGGAAAAGTAGATATTACTTTTGATGTTGCAGACAAATCATTAACTATTATTGATAATGGTGTTGGTATGAATGAAGAAGATTTAATCGCTTCAATTGGTACAATTGCAAAATCAGGAACTAAATCATTTGTTGAAGCAATGACTGGTGATGCTAAAAAAGATTCTAACTTAATCGGACAATTTGGTGTTGGTTTTTATTCAGTATTTATGGTTGCGTCTCACGTTGATGTTATTTCAAAAAAAGCTGGTGAAGATACTGGATATAAATGGTCAAGTGATGGAACAGGTGAGTTTGATTTAGGACCTTGTACTAAAGAAAGCTCAGGAACTGTTATTTACATCAAATTAAAAGATGAAGAGGCAGAAGAATTTGCTACAAAAGAGCGAATTAAAAATATTGTTGGAAAATACTCTAACCATATTGCTTACCCAATTTATCTTTCTTACAAAGAAGAAGTTACTGAAACTTTAAGTGAAGAAGATGAAAAGTCAGGAAAAGAAGCTAAGAAAACTATCGAAGATAGAAATGAAAAAATCAATGAGGCAACAGCTTTATGGATGCAACCAAAAGGTAAGTTAAAAGCTGATGAGTATAATGATTTTTATAAATCAATTTCTCACGATTCACAAGACCCAATGGCGGTAATTCATACAAAAGCTGAAGGTGTAAATGAATATACAACTTTATTCTATATTCCTGCAACTGCTCCTATGGATATGTACAGAGCTGATTACCAACCAGGTGTTAAGCTTTACGTTAAAAGAGTATTTATTACAGATTCTGAAAAAGAATTATTACCAACGTACCTTAGATTTGTAAGAGGTATTATTGATTCTGAAGATTTACCATTAAACGTTTCAAGAGAAATCTTACAAGAAAACAGAGTTATGGCAAATATCAAACAAGCTTCTGTTAAAAAAGTTTTAAATGAAATCAAAAAAATGTCAAAAGATGAAGAAAAATATTCTGCATTTGTTGAACAATATAATAGAGCCTTAAAAGAAGGTGCTTACCAAGATTATACTAATAAAGATGCATTATTAGAATTAATTAGATTCAAATCATCTAAAGCTGAAGCTGGAAAGATGACTTCATTAGCTGCTTATAAAGAAGCTGCTGATACAGAACAAAAAGCTATTTACTACATCGTTGGTGAAAATGAAAATGTTCTTAAAAATTCTCCATTATTAGAAGCATACAAGAAAAATGATATCGAAGTTCTTATCTTAGATGATAAAGAAATTGATGAGATTATTACTCCTATGTATGGGGCTTACCAAGAGTGGGAATTTAAAGATATTACATCTGCGGAAGCTCCAAAAGTTGAACAAAGTGAAGAAGACAAAAAAGAAGTTGAAGCTAAATTTGAAGACATTACTAAAAAAATAAAAGAAATTTTAGGTGATGCTGTATCTGATGTAAGAGTTACAAACAGATTAAGCGAATCTCCATCTTGTGTTGTTAAAGACGCTGGTGATGCACAAATGGCTCAAATGGCACAAATGATGAAAGCAATGGGACAAGCAATGCCAGACACTGCACCTATCTTAGAAATCAATCCAGACCATGAAATCGTAACTAAATTAAACGGTTTAGATAATGATTCATTAGTATCAGATGTTTCATGGGTATTATTAGATCAAGCAAAATTATCTGAAGGTATGGAAATTACTGATGCAGTGGCGTTTGCACAAAGATTAAATAGAATTACTGCAAAAGCTTTATAAAAATAAATTAACTATTTGCACGCATCTTCGGCGTTGCAAATAGTTTTATTAAATACTTTGAAAAAAGCGATAATGTATGCTTATGATATTGTTACATAAAAGGAAACCAATCCTCCTAACTTCCCATATCGCAAAGATTAAATAGAATCGTTGTAAAAAACTTATTTCTGCGTATAATTATTAATAATATCAGGTTCTCTTTTACCTAGTAGTTTTAATTTAGGGGCTTCAGTCATATCTCTTTTTTTCATTCTTACCTCAAATGTTGCTTCATAATCACCACTTGGACAAGCTAAAATACTTGTTGTTTCTGTTAACTTTGTTTCTTTACATTCATCGGGAGCATCTGCAAATAAGAAACTACTGATTATCATCATAGAAATTAAAACTTTTTTCATACTATATTGCCTTAGAATATATTTATTCCATGTAGGAATTTATAGTATGATACCTTAATTATCTATATTTTAATATTAGTCAGCTATAATCTTTAGTAATGCCTTTAGGTATTACACATAGTTATATGTAATATTAAAGGTAGTCATATGGAAACAGATTTTTTAATAGTTTTCGCATTAGTTGTTTTTATTTCTTCATTAATTCATGGAAGTATTGGTTTTGGTTTTGGTCTTATTGCTACTCCAGCAATTGCAATGTTTACGGATATACAGACAACAATAACTTATATTCTCGTTCCTACTATGCTTGTAAATCTTGTTAGTATTTTAAGTGAAGGTGGGTTTTTTGAGGCTTTAAAAAAGTTTTGGCTCATAATCTTATTAATGGTAATAGGGGCTTGTATGGGTACTTTTTTACTTATTTATTTTAATTCTGAGTATTTTAAACTTCTTTTAGCTTTTATTATTTTTATTTATCTTTTACAATCTATTGTGAAAATACGAGCAAGTTTTATTCATAATTATCCTAAGTCTTCTACTTATGGTTTAGGAATTATTGGTGGAATTATATCTGGTCTTACAAATGTTGTCGCACCTCTTACTATTATTTATACTTTGGAGTTAAAGTATAGTAAAAAAGACACGATACAGTTATCAAATTTGTGTTTTTTATTTTCAAAAGTAGGGCAGATAATAGTATTTGTTTTTTATGGTGCTTTTTCATCTACGGCTGTTGATCTATCAATTATTAGTTTTGCAGTTGTAGGTTTTGGCTTGTATTTTGGCCTTAAAATAAAGAAAAAAATTGATGCGAAATTTTATACAAAAATATTAAAAGTTTTACTTTTCATAATAGCTTGTATTTTAGTAATTGATACTATTTAGTTTATAAAAGGATATATATTGGATACAAATTTATTAAAGGTTTTTCTAACTGTTGCGAAAACGAAGAGTATATCAGCAGCTGCAAAAGAGTTGGAGTTCACTCAATCGAATGTAACTTTGAGAATCAAACAATTAGAGAAAAACTTAGACTATTTACTTTTTCATCGTACTAATAGGGGAGTTGTCCTAAGTAGTGAGGGAGAGAAACTATATCCCTATGCAATTGATATTATAAAAAAAATAGAAGAAGCTACTCTTCAAATGAGAAATATTAATTATCAAGATGTATTAAAAATAGGTTCAACTCAAACTTTTACTACTAGTAACTTGATACCTATAATTGAGCAATTAAACAACGATTTTGAAGAAATGAAGTTAGAGTTTACCGTTGATAGTAGTTTGAATTTAATAGAAAAATTATTAGATTACAAAATAGATATTGCTTTTGTAAATGGAAATCCTTACAACAAAAATTTAGAGATTCTAAATATCTTTGATGAAAAGATGGTATTGGTGGAGCCTTTGAAAAAACAAATAGGAAATACAGTATTTGTTTTCAAAAAGACTTGTGCAAACTGTATTTTTTTAGAAAACTATATTAAAGAAAATAGAGAAGAAACTTATAAAACAGTAGCTTTAGAAAACTACGAATTAATATTAGGTTGTGTAAAAGCAGGTTATGGGGTGAGTTTACTAAGTCCTAAAATTATTGAAAAGTTTGGATACACACATAAGGTTAAACTTACAGAAGTAGAGAACTATTTAGATACACATCTTGTATGTAGAAAAGATTATTCACCTATAATTCATAAGTATTTAAGGGATATTAGCTTATAAAGTTATAGTTAAAAGGATAATTTAAATGTACGATTATGATATTGTTTTTATAAAAGGAAACCAATCGTCTGGTCTTCCAATACAACACGAAAAAATGAACAAATCAATCACAGATTTATTAATTTCATATACTTATAAAACAGTTAGTTCAGATATGACAAATAAAAACTTTGTAATACCTAGTGCAAAAGTTTATATTGGTTTTTCACGTGGTTCAAGATATTTAAAAAAGCTTCCTAAAGCATCACTAAAAATTTCTATTGGTGGAATATCAGGAGCGGGAATAAATTCTTTTATTAATCCTTCTGATAAAATATTAGATGGTGATATTTCAGAATATTCAATGAGCTCACATTTTATAATACTAGAAGCTGACAAAATTAAAATCAAAAAATTAATTGATGATTTTTTACTTATAAATATTGCATAAAACTGTTGATTTATATCATCATTTAGAGTTAGTTTTTTTGTTAAAATAGGGTATAAAATTTAAAATGAAAGATTAATATGAAAATGATTTTATTATCAGCTTTAACAGTTCTTATGTTAAATGCAAGTACATCAACTCCTGTTAAAAATACACTACCAAGAACAGTAGATCCTACTGCTCAACAAAATGCTGATGCTCAGTTAAAAATACAAAATAAACAAATTATAAAATTAGTTGTTGAAGAAGTTTCTAAGAAGCTTCCTCAAATTATAGATAAATATACTACTTTTACTTCTATAAAAGCAGATAATTTAACACTTGTTTCAACTTATGAAATAAATACAGGTGCTAAAAGTGATGAAGCAGTAAGACGTGATGACAAGAAAAGAATGGAAAAGTTTATTGTTGAAGGTATTTGCCAAAGCTCAAAAAGATTTTTGCAAGGTGATATCAATGTAACTTATGTTTATATTAGTAAAAATACTAAAAGTGAGCTTTTTAGGTTTCCCGTAACTCCTAAAGATTGTATCTCTTTTTGGAGATAGTAGCTTAATAAAAAGGCTTTGCCTTTTTATTAATGCCCTCTACCTAACATTTCAGAGGCTTCCATTACAATCATAAAAGCGTCTTTGTCATTTTCACTTATAATATCTCTTAATATACCAAGTTTTTTAACATCTAAAACAATGAAAATAAGTGTTTTATCTTCATTATTTAAAATACTAGAACCTTTTAATATTGTTCCTTCAACGCCAAGTGTCTCATCAATTTTTTTACTTAATACTTCAGCTTTATTTGAAGCTATATGAATTACTTTAGTACTTAGCGTTCCTGTTAATACTACATCTATTGCTTTTGAAGTTGCATAAATACTCATAATACTTAAAACAGCTTTTTCAAAATCTTTAAAAACATAAATTGAAGAAATTACAATAATTACATCAATAATAAGTATTATTTGAGCAGGTTTAATATGTGAATTAGCAGATATAATTCTAGCAATAATAGTCGATCCACCAGCACTAGAATTTCCTTTTATTATAAAGCCTACACCTAATCCTATAATTACACCACCAAATATTGCGGCTACTAATATATTTGAAATTAATTGCGTATTTATAAAGATACTTGAAAACGTATCAATAAAAACAGATATTAAAAAAATAGTAATTATTGTTTTAATTGTAAATACTTTTCCTAGATATTTTAATCCCCAAATTAAAAGTGGAATATTTACAGCAATAATAATTGTTCCAATCGAATAATCTGTTAAATGATGTAATAAAATTGCCATACCAGGTGTTCCACCTGTTGTAAAATTATGTGGTACAAAAAATAGTACGACTGAAATTGAAATGCATAAAGCACCTAGTAAAATAAAAAGACTACTTTTTATTTCATTACTTATAGATAATTTTGACATGAAAAATCCTATGATATTTTGATAGTTTTAATTTTTAGTAAGATTAGTTAGAGATTATGAGCTTTGTTGTTGTCTATTTTCTTGATTTTGAAGTTTTAAAAGATAATTTAGAAATTCTTTTTTTAGTGTATTTTTGATTTTAGTTTTCCTCTAAAGATATTAGTGATGCCATTATAGCATTAGATAAGTCATTTGTTATTATTTCGTCCCATTTTTCTACTTGTTTTCTTTCATTTTCTTTACAAATATTTATCATAGTTTGGTTAAAGAAAGTATTATCATTAATCTCATTTATAATTGGCTCAATTTGTATTTGTGAATTTTTAACAAGTTCAAGATTTGTATTTACAAAATTTTGTAAAGCATCCATAGCACTTTGTTTTTTTAATTCATCATTAAAAATTTCATCACAATTTTCTAAAGTCGAAATATCTTTTAACATTTCATAAATTGAGCCAAGTGCTAGTTGTAATTCTATTTCATAATTGACTTGTTTAGTATTTGCAGTATTTACAAAATTTCCACAAGCAACTTGGTAGTACATCTCATATTTTGCTAGGTTTCTAATTATATTCTCTCTTGAGAAATATTTTTCTATATTCATTTTACTTTTATCCTAAAATAATTTTAATATTCATATTATATTGATTCTTTGTTAAATTAATAATTAAAAATTAATATTAAATACTTTATAATAATTCTAAATGATTAAAAGGCTTAGTATGTTTAGAAATATGACTATTAAATTAAAACTTATTTTATTAATCTTAGTATCAATGGCTTTTTTAGCAATAGCACTTTCAACTTTTTCAATATATGAAGTTAAAACAACTTCACTAAAAGAAAATTTTCATAATTTAACTGCTGTTAGAGATTCAAAGCATAAGCAATTAGATAAATTTTTTAAAGAAAGAAAAGCTGATATTAAAGTTCTTGCTAGAAGTAAAGATGTTAAAAATCTTCTTGAAGATTTAAATTATGTTTATGATGAGTTAAATGTTGGTAAAAAAGACAAATATCCTATTACTAATGAGTTAAATATTAGTAAAATTAAAAAACATGAAGCGTTTTTTCAAGGGTATATGAAAGATTATGGTTATTACGATATTTTTATAATTAATAACACTCATGGTCAGGTAATGTATTCTTCAGCTAAAGAATCAGATTATGGAGAAAATCTTTTATATGGTAACTTAAAAGATAGTGGATTAGCAGAAGTTTGGAAAAAAGTAAAAGAAACAAAAAAAATATCATTTATTGATATGAAACCTTATGCTCCAAGTAATGGCGCCCCTGCAATGTTTATTGGAACTCCTATTTATATTAATGAGTCTATTGCATCTATATTAGTATTTCAAATATCTGATCAAGCAATAAATGATATTATGCAATTTAGAAAAGGGTATGGTTCAAGTCAAGAAGATTATCTAGTTGGTATGGATAAGTTAATGAGAAGTGATAGTTATTTAGATAAAACTAATCATTCATTAAAAGCTTCTTTTTCAAATCCATCTGCAGGAAAAGTTGATACAAAAGCTTCACAAAATGCTCTAAATGGAAAAACTAATACTGAAATAATTATGGATTATAATTCAAATCCAGTACTTTCAGCATATTCGTATGTAAAGATTGGGGATTCTATTACTTGGGCTATAATATCAGAAATTGATGAAGCAGAAGTACTAGAAACACCAAATAATATTCGTAATATAATAATATTAATGTCACTAGTAATTTTTACTATCATTACTTTAATCGCAATTTTTATTATCAATAAAAGTTTAATTAAACCACTTAGTAGTTTTCAAAATGGCTTATTAGAATTTTTTAAATATCTAAATAAAGAAAAACTTGACGTAGAGCTTTTAAATATTACATCTAACGATGAAATTGGAATTATGAGTACAGTTATTAATCAAAATATCCAAAGAGTTAAAAAGGATATACAAGCTGATGATGAGCTATTAGATGATGCAAAAAACGTATTATCTAGAGTAAAAAATGGTTGGTACTCTCAAACTATTGAAAAATCAACAAGTAATGCTAGTTTAGAAAGTTTAAAAAATGATGTAAACACAATGATTGAAGCTACAAAAGATAATTTTAACAGTGTTAATAAATTATTAAATGAATATTCAAACTATAATTATTTAAAAGAATTAAAAGTTGATAATATTGAAAAAGGTGGGGTTTTTGAGCAACTTATAAATGATATAAATAAACTACGAACTGCAATTACTCAAATGCTTATTGATAACAAAAGAAATGGTTTAATAATAAATGATTCTTCAAATATATTATTATCAAATGTAGATATATTAAATAAATCATCAAATGAGGCAGCAGCATCTTTAGAAGAAACAGCAGCAGCTCTAGAAGAGATTACAGGTAATGTAACATCAACAACTCAAAAGATTGTACAGATGTCTGATTTTGCATCACAGGTTACTTCTTCTGCATCTGAAGGCGAAAATCTAGCAAATAAAACAACATTGGCAATGGATGAGATAAATACTCAAGTTACTGCAATCAATGAAGCAATCACCGTAATTGATCAAATTGCTTTTCAAACAAATATCCTTTCATTAAATGCAGCAGTAGAAGCAGCAACTGCAGGCGAAGCAGGTAAAGGGTTTGCCGTAGTTGCAGCAGAAGTAAGAAATCTTGCTTCAAGAAGTGCAGAAGCAGCTAAAGAGATAAAATCTCTAGTTGAAAATGCAAATATAAAAGCAAATGAAGGTAAAGTGATTTCTGATAATATGATTGAAGGTTATACAAGTTTAAATCAAAATATTGGTAAAACTATCGAGCTTATTGAGGATATTTCAAATGCTTCTAAAGAGCAACAATTAGGAAT
This sequence comes from uncultured Campylobacterales bacterium, assembly GCA_947503785.1. Lineage (GTDB taxonomy): Bacteria > Campylobacterota > Campylobacteria > Campylobacterales > Arcobacteraceae > Poseidonibacter. The sequence goes on from CANNFB010000004.1 coordinate 120,395, forward strand.
AGTTCAAATAAATGACGCAATTAATTCTCTAGATCAACAAACGCAAAAGAACGCGGCTGTTGCAGGTGAAACTAAAGCAATTGCGACTAATACATCTATTATTTCAAACTCAATTGTTTCAAGTGCTGATGAAAAAGAGTTTGAGGGTAAAGATGATATTAAAATAGAAAAGGTAAAATCATCTAATAAGGATGATAATCATAGTAATAAAAAGATTACAACTGAAGTAATAAAAGATAATACTTCAGATACTTCATGGGAAAGTTTTTAGAATAAGATGGGTTTTTTAAAAGTTGTAAAATCAATAATTAATACTGTTGTCAAATTATCTAGACCTGTGTTTAATCAAGAAGATAATATTTTAAAGTTTAAAATAAATTCTGAACTATTTTATAGCTATGAATTAGAAGATTTTGATATCAAAACTAGGCATGATTCTTATACTCTTAACGCATATACTCTAAAGTCAAAAGATTTATTTATTGAGTATGTGCAAACTGATAGTGATGTAGTTTGGAATGGATTAGCAAGTTCTTTATATATAAACTTGATTAAACAAAAACTAAAACTTAATTCTATGGAAGTATTAGAAAAACATGAATTTAATAATTATAATTTTATTACATACAAAATAGATAATCATTTTATTTTAAATTTTATTTATATTTATGAACTAAATAAAGATGTTTTTATTCTGGATATAAGTTCAAAATTATATACGAAGTTAATAAGTAATTTTATAAAGGATTATAGTTATAGTTTTGAAAAAAACGAACCTGACACTATTGATTTTAATTTTAGTATTGTAAGAGAAAATAATATGAATAACTATTTCTCTTACGAATCATCTGGAAATTAATTTCCAAATACTTGTTTTAAGATAGAAGATGTTTGTGCTACTGGGTTTGTTCTAATTTCAGCTTCTTTTTGTGCTATCATAGTAAATAATCCACCAATTGCTTTTTCTGTTACATACTCATCTAAAGATTTATCAGAGCTTCCTGGTAAGTATGAATCAACTCCAAAACTTTTTGCTAATCCCATAATTTCACTATTTTCGACAATTCCTTTTGCATTTGATTTATAAAAGTTATTTGCCATATCATAGTATGAAGCTACTTGATTCTCTTTCATTGTATTTTGAATAATAGGAGCAATCATTTTCTTTAAAGATTCAGTAGTATTTGCTTTAAAATAATTTGTTGCTGCATTTTTATCTCCAGCTAAAATATTTTGTGCATCTTGTAATGACATTTTCTCAATAGCATTTACAAATATATCAGCTGTTTTAGGTGCTGCTGCTGTTGCTGCTTTATTCATAGAGTTTATTAAGTTATCAGCCATTTCATTTCCACCAGCACTTCTTAAAAGTGTTTCAACTTTTGCTAAGTTATCAGGTAATGGAATTTTTACTAATGAATTGTTTAAATATCCATTACTAGAACCTAATTCTTTTACTGCATAATTAACTCCTACTTTTAAAGCTTCTTTTAAACCATTTGTTACTGTTGAATTACTAAGATTTGTATTTGTATTTGTATTTGTATTTGTATTTGTATTTGTATTTGTATTTGTATTTTCTGTTGGACTTGTATTTGCAACACTATCCATAACACCTTTTGCAATACTTCCTAAATCAAATGCGTATGTTAGGCTCGATGTTAATATTAAAGATGCAACTATTGTACTTTTTTTCATAATTATTCCTATTTATATTTTTGTTTTATTTTAACATTATATAATGAAATTATGAAACAATTGTGAAAAGGTAATATTAAAAATGATTAATGAAATTTCTGACTATTTATATAGTTTTAAAAATAAAGTAATGGAAGCTGAAAATATAGTTGAAACTTGTGAAGACATAATATCAAAGTATGCTGTATATTTAGAAAAAGAAGGTTTTAAAAAAGATTACGAAGAAAACTTTTTTACTATCTTAGGTTATACATACAGGTTAGAAGATAATAAACAAAGATTGTTTTATACTTTCCAGGAGGCTGTATACGCGATTGATTTAGATAAGCTTATGAAAAATGAAGACTCTTTAAAACTAAATACAATCATTTATATTTTAGTTCTTAATTCAATAATCAAAGAATATAAAACATCAATAGTTAATGAAGTTGAAAAAACTAAAGCACTTGATACTTATAAAATAGTTCAACAAAGACAAGCAAAAGAGAATAAAAAATATCACATGTATCAAAATTAAGGAGATAAAGTGGCAAATTTTACAGAAAAATTAAGTAGTAAAGATATTGAATTTATAAAGAATCAAAAAATGTTTTTTGTATCAACTGCACCAAAAGATGGAAAAATAAATATTTCACCAAAAGGTTTAGATGATACATTTAAAATTATAGATGAAAATACAATTTTATGGCTAAACTATTTTGGAAGTGGAAATGAAACAGCAGCACATTTACTTGAAGATAAAAGAATGACTATTATGTTTTGTGCTTACGAAGGTGATGCAAATATTCTAAGACTATATTGTGAAGTAAAATGTATTCAAGAAAAAGATAAAAATTGGGAAGAATATATAAAACATTTTTCTATTAAAAGAGCCTCTAGGCAAGTTTTTGAAGTGAAAATATTATCTATAAATAATTCTTGTGGGATGGGAGTTCCCTTATATGATTTTGTTTCACAAAGAGATGAATTAACAAACTTTTATGATAATTCTACAAAAGAAGAGCATCTAGCTTATATGAAAAAAAAGAATCAAATAAGCTTTGATGGAAAAGACACTAAACTATTTAATTAGTTTAGTTATCTGTTTTTCAACTAACTTAATATCATCTGTTAGTGTGAATATATCTAAATCTTTTTTATCAATCATTTTATTTTCATATAATGATTTTTTAAAGAATTTAATTAAATATTTCCAATAATCACTTCCTACTAAAAATACTTTTATACCATTTAATTTTTTTGTTTGCATTAAAGTTATTACTTCAAATAATTCATCTAATGTTCCAAATCCACCAGGAAAAATCACAATAGCTTTTGAATATTTTACTAACATATATTTTCTTGAAAAAAAGTAATTAAAAGTTAAACTTTTTGTTGTATATGGATTTGGATGTTGCTCTTTTGGAAGAAGAATATTTAGCCCAATTGATTCAGCTTTCTTAGCTTCAAATGCACCTTTGTTAGCTGCACCCATAATTCCACTACCACCACCTGTGATAATATTTATTTCTTTTTTTGCAAGTTTCCTAGCTAGCTTTTTTGCAAGTAGGGCATATTTATTATCCTCTGCTACTCTTGCACTTCCAAATATTGTAACATTGTTTTTTAAATTTTTTAATATTTTTTTACTATCGTTAAAGTCTTTTATTATTCTTTTATTATAAATTATTTCATTTTTATTCATTTACTTTCCTTTTGCGTATTATAGACTTAATTATATTAAAAAAGAAGTTTAATAATCTTAATAATATATGCTAAAATAAAAGTATATTTTATGCAAGGTAAAAAAATGAATATTAGATTAAACTGTGACATGGGTGAAAGCTTTGGTATTTGGAAAATGGGCTTAGACAAAGAGATTATGCCCTTTATAGATATGGCTAATTTAGCTTGTGGATATCACGCAAGCGATGCTGTAACTATGAATAGATCAGTAGCCTTAGCTAAAGAACATAATGTAACAATTGGAGCACATCCTTCTTATCAAGATTTAGTTGGCTTTGGTAGACGTTCAATGCTTTGTTCTCTTGAAGAGATTAAATCTATCGTTTTATATCAATTAGGAGCTTTAAATGCTTTTTGTAAATCTCATGGTACTTCAATTGCTTATGTAAAACCACATGGTGCTTTATACAATGATATGATGAAAGATGAAAATATTTTAAAAGCAGTTTTAAATGCAATCTCTTCTTTTGATAAAAACATAAAATTAATGGTTCTGTCAACATCTGATAATGAAGCTTATAAACATACTGCTTTACTTTATGGAATAAATTTAATTTTTGAAGTATTTGCAGATAGAAATTATAATGATAATGGAACTTTAGTATCACGTGCACAGCCTAATGCTGTTATAAAGGATGAACTTGAAGTTGCACAAAGAGTTTTAACTTTAAAAGAAAAAGGTTATATAGAAACTATTAATAAGGAAAAGCTTTTTATTGAAGTAAATACTATTTGTATTCATGGGGATAATGAAAACGCCTTAGCGTTTATAAAGTTACTAAGAAACGCTTTATAATAATGCAATTTAAAGTAGCTTCTGTTGATTCACTAATAATATATTTTGGAAATGAAATAAGTCAAGATATATCATTAAAAGTAAGAAAAGCATTTAAAAAAATATCTACATTTAAAGATGAGGGTTTAATAGAAATTATACCTTCATATAATTCTATTTTTATTACTTATGATATTTTTAAATATGATTTTATTACATTAAAAGAAAAGATTAATTCTTCAATTACTTTAGATTTTTTAGAAGAAAAAGAAGTAAATGAAGAAAAAATAGTAACTATTGATATTTATTATGGAATTGAAGTTGGCTTTGATTTAGAACGCATTTCAAATAAAACAAATCTTTGTGTAGATGAAGTTATTTCTATACATTCAAACAAATTATATGATGTTTATGCAATAGGTTTTTTACCAGGTTTCGCATATTTAGGAAATGTAGATAAAAAAATAGCAATGCCAAGACTTTCAAGTCCTAGAAAAATAATACCAAAAGGCTCATTAGCTATTGCAGATATTCAAACAGCAGTATATCCTCAAAATTCACCAGGTGGTTGGAATATAATAGGAAAAACAGCTCTGGACTTATTTGATAAAAAGCTTGCGTCTTTATCTCCTTTAACAGTTGGATGTAAAGTAAAATTTAATCCAATTATAAAAAAAGAGTTTTTAAAGCAAGGTGGAATTTTATGAGTTTAGAAGTAATCAATTCTCCTCTTTTATCATTAATTCAAGATAAAGGAAGATTCTCTTATACCTCTATTGGTGTAACAAACTCAGGAGTTATGGATGAATATGCATATAATATAGCTAATAATCTATTAGGAAATGAACTTAATACTAATATAATAGAAATAGCTTTTTCAAATATTATATTTATAGCACATAAAAATACTACGATTGCAATTACAGGTGCAAAGTGTGAATTTTTTATAAATGATATTACTTTTAATACTTGGCAAACACATAATATTAAAGCTGGGGATATCATTAAAATAGGAAAAATACTAAGTGGTTCAAGAGTTTATTTAGGAGTAGATAATGGGTTTCTTATCAAAAAAGAGTTTGGAAGTAATTCTACAACTTTAAAAGAAAACTTAGGTGGATTAAATGGAGATAAGCTTCAAAAAGGTGATATTTTAAATTTTAATTCTTCTACAAAAATTTCAACTACTAGATTAAAAAAACAATATATCCCTGATTATAAAGAAGTACTAATTTTACGAGTTGTATTAGCTTATCAAAATGATTCTTTTAAACAAGAAGAAATAGATAAATTCTTTTCAAATATTTATACTATTACAAATGAATTTAATAGAATGGGATGCAAGTTAGAAGGGGAAGAAATAGCCTGTGATATTGAGGGGATTGTTTCAGAAGGTATATCTTTTGGAGCAATTCAAATACCAAAAGATGGGAAACCTATTATTTTATTAAAAGATAGACAAACTATTGGTGGTTATCCAAAAATTGGCTCAGTTTTAAGTATTGATTGTTTTAAGCTATCTCAATGTAAACCTTTACAAAAAGTAAAGTTTTTACCTATTTCATTAGAAGAAGCTCAAAGAAAAATGAAAATATTTTATTCTTCCTTTATAATATGAAATAGTTGTTCAAATACATCTTTTGATTCTTCTTCTTCTTTATAACTGCAAATAGAGTATTTATAATCAGCTCTTATTGCTAATCCTGCTTTACTTTTTAATGTAGTGTTTTTTAATAATTCTTTTATATTAAAGATTAAATTAGATACTTCTTTTTCTTTTTTATTTTCAATAAAAAGTAAAAATTCACTATCAAAAAATCTTGCAATTTTAAAATCTACATTTTCATCTTTTAAATTTTCTTTTATAAAATTATTAATAAATATTATCAGGTTATTTGCTAATAGAGAACCGTATTCACTATTGATATAATCAAAATCTTTTATATCAATTAATACACAAATACCATTTCTTTTAAATTGTGATTTCTTATTTAAGAATTTATTATATATCCATTTTCTATTATTAGAAGATGTTAAATCATCTATGAATAGTTGACGATTTAAATGTTTAACTTCTTTTTCTAATTTTGTCATTTGAGAATAAATATCAGTTAATGTATCAATATCTTTGTTTAATAATGCAGTTTGAGTACCTTTTACTGCATTTTTTATAAGAGAAGCATTTTTTTCAATTGTATTCATATATGTTTCAATTGAATTAAAATCATCTATTAATATTTCATTTAATTCTTTTATAAATGAAGAATCATTAATATTAATATCCAAAGTTTTTGCATTTTTATTAAACTTTTCAAAATATATTGATGGCATAACTACATCTTTATTTAAAAGCTCGTTTATTGTTTCATCTGTGATTTTCTTAAGTTGCTTTTTCATTTTTTTCTCCCATAACATCTTCAATTTTAACTGGTTTACTAATATGATACCCTTGTGAATAATCAATTCCAATAGCTTTTACATACCTTAGTATTTTTAAATCACTAACAAATTCTGCAACGATTAGTATTTCTTGTTGTTTACAAAACTGAACAATACTTTTAATTAAGTTTAAGTAGATTTCTTCATCAATCTTCTTGATTAATGAACCATCAATTTTTATATAGTCAACATTTAAATTTAGAATATATTCATAGTTTGAAAATCCCGTACCAAAATCATCAATAGCAATTTTAACATCATATTTTTTTACTTCACTAATAAAATCATTTACAATATTAAAATTATTTATCTTTTCACTTTCTAAAATTTCAATTGTTAGATAAGGCCCAATATTGTTTTTTCTTATTTTTGATATTAAAGATCTTTTAATATTTGGATTTAAAATATCAGTATAATCAAGATTAATACTAATATGAAGTTTATATTTATTTATATATAAAACTATTTTATCTATTAAAAGTTCCATTAGTTTTGTATATAAACGACATTTCTTTGACTTATGTATAAATACATGAGGTAATAAAATATTCCCTTTTTTATCAAATAATCTCATTAATGCTTCATATTTTACAATTTTATCTGTACTATTATCCATGATAGCTTGAAAATAAGGCTCTACTAGATTATTTTCTATATTATAATTTAACATATCAAGTAAGTTTTCACTTATTGATTCATTTTTATAAAGGTATGCATCATAATACATATAGTGTACAAAATTTAGTTTAGCTTGATGTAGAGCTTTTTCTGCATAGATTCTTATTAGTTGATCATCACTTTTTGAACATCCAATTGTAATATCAATATTGATTGGCGCTTTGTTTTCAAGTAATTGAAAGGGACAGTTAATAACATGTTCAAAGATTAGATTTTTTATTTCAAGAACTTCATCTATTTTAAAATCTTCATATATTAATAACTGAAAAACATCTGCATGAGTATTTGTTAATTCTATTAATACTTTTTTATTTATTTTTTTTCTAATTAGTGTAATTATTTGAGTTTCTAGGAGCTTTTTTAATTGTCTGATTACTGAATCACCATTTTCAAAATTATAAATGGCATTTATATCTTTCATATTTAAGATATCTATTAAAAAAAGTGTTTTCATATTATTTTTATTGAAAAATTTATATATATAATTTTGTAATGACAATATTAAACCTTTGATTTGATATATAACCTACACTGATTATATATAATTAAACTTTAAGAATTGTAAAATAAACATTATTTTTCAAAAAATTCACATATTTGTTAAAAAATAAGTACTAATGTTTTTTATTTAATACTATTTTCGATAAAATCGCTTAAATTATCTATAGGATTACAAAAAAATGAAAAAAGTAAATATAAAAGATATAGAATTGAATATTGATATGATATCACTATTAGAATTAAAAAATGTAAATAATAAAATTATAATAGATATAAATGGTACTAAATACATAAATGAAGAGGTTCCTAAAAACAAAGCTATTATATATATTGATGAGAACTATGAAAGAAAAGAAAATATGAATGATATCAAGTCATTATCAAAGGATATTTTTGCAAAATACAAGCCAGTTATTTCTGGAACAATATGTAAAATTAAGCCTCTAAATAATTGGCAAAAAATCATTGGAATGAATGCCCAAAATATGCTTTATTTTGATCATCAAAGTGATGGAGTTGAAATTTTTGAAGATAAAGTTTTAGAAGATTATGGTTGGCATGCAAGTGTATTAGAAATAAACTATAGATCTATAAGTGATTTTATTGAAGAGAATTGTAAAGGTACTCTTCTTTGTTATGATAATGAAATCCAATTTAATGGTTTTGTATTAGTAGATGATATTGAAGAGGTAAGAGCTCAAGTTAAAGAGTTTATTATTGAAAAAACTAAGCAAAATATTAAAGAAGGTTTAATTGAAGTTGATGATGATGATGTAATTGAAGCATTAGAATTTTTTGGCATGGAAATTAGTTAATGGAAGAATTGATTAAAGACTGGGGATATATTGCTTTATTTGCCTACTCTTTTGGTGGAGGATTCGTAGGTTTAATCGTTGCAGGAGTTTTATCTTTTGCAGGAGATTTAAATATCTATATTTCAATAGCCGTAGCAGCTACTTCAAACTTCTTAGGAGATCAATTTCTATTTTTCCTAGCTAGAAAAAATAAATCGTATGCAAAAGATATGATGAAAAACTATGGAAGGAAAATTGCAATGGCACATATTATGATGAGAAAATATGGTTCTTTAGTTGTTTTCATTCAAAAATATGTTTATGGTATCAAGACTTTAATTCCTCTTGCAATGGGATTAACAAAATACTCATCTGTTAAATTTACAATTTTTAATATATTTGCAACAATTCTTTGGGCTATTGTCGTTGGATATGGTTCTTACTCTGCTGGTGAATATATTTTAAGTGTTGCGGATGATTTTAAATATGTAGGAATAGGGCTAGTTATTGTAATTGCAGTACTTGTTTCATATATGTTTAAACGAATAGATAAAAAGTAAATTATAATTATTATCAACAAATTTTAAATATTTGTTGATAACTAGTAATATTTTCAATTATATTTGTTATAATTACTTTATCTAACATCTGGAGTCTCTAATTTTGCAAACCCTTGTATCTACTTCCTCCCATAAAGGTCTTTATAACTCAATTCTTAATAACACAAAAGAAGGTGTTATTATTGTTAATCAACAAAATGAGATTATAGAAATAAATAAAGCATGTGAGGATATTACCGGCTATTCGTTTGAAGAAGTTGTAAATAAATGCCCACGAGTTTTCTCTTCAAAAAACTCTCCAGAAAGAATTTACGATAATATTTGGAAACAAATTAATGAAGAAGGTTTTTGGATTGGAGAGCTTTTACATAGACATAAAAGTGGAAGTATTTATCCCATTAGTATAAAAATTTATAAGTTTTATAATGATGAAACAAAGCAGCTAAACTATTTTGGTATATTTACAGATATCTCATACAAAGAAAAAGTAAACAATGACTTATTGCATTTAGCATATCATGATTCCCTAACAAATTTACCTAATAGAATTAAACTAGAAGCTCAATTAGAATATGTTGTAAATAACTCAAAAAGAAACAATCTTCAGTTCGCTATTTTATTTTTAGATCTAGATGATTTTAAAGTAATCAATGATACTTTAGGACATGCAAGTGGAGATGAAGTATTAATCTCTTTTGCTAAAAAATTCAAAAGTATAATTAGAACAAATGATATGATTGCCCGAGTAGGTGGAGATGAGTTCATAATAGTTTTAAGTGATATTTCTAACTATTTATTTATTGAAAGAGTTTGTGAAAAAATATTAGCATTAGTTAATAAGCCTTTTAATATTAATAATACAAGTTTTAATATAGGTGTTAGTATTGGTATTGCAATTTATCCAAATGATGCAAATAACTTTAAAACACTAATTAAAAATTCTGACTCAGCTATGTATCATGCAAAAAATAAAGGAAAAAATCATTTTGAATTTTTCTCGCCTAAAATGACAGAAAACCTTGATTATCAAAGTAAAAGAGAAAAAGATCTAAAAAAAGCTATTAAAAATGATGAATTTGTTATTCATTTCCATCCAGAAATTGACTTACAAACGAATGAAGTTTTTGCACTTGAAGTACTAGCAAGGTGGGATAAAGGTGATACCGAATTATTAATGCCTGATAACTTTATTTCAGATTTAAATGTATCTAATAATATTATAGAGTTTGAAAAACTTATATTAAAAAAAGCATGCATACAATTGAAAAATTGGCATGCGACAGGAAGATATACTAAAATTATCTCAGTTAATATTAGTGGAAAACACTTAGAACATGGTAATTTATATGATTCGATTGAAGAGGTTTTAAAATTATCAAATCTTGATGCTAAATACTTAGAATTAGAGTTTAGAGAATCAGATGTAATGAAAATATCTACAAAAACACTTTTTACTTTAAATAATCTATCATTATTAGGAGTTGGATTATCAATTGATAACTTTGGGAAAGGTTTCTCTTCTTTTAACTATTTAAGAGAGTGCTCTATTTCAAAACTAAAAATTGATAAATCATATATTGATTCTTTGCTTGATGAAAAATCTGATGAAGTTATTATAAAATCTATTATTGATTTAGGCATAAATATGGGATTATCTGTAATTGCAGAAGGTATTGAATTTCCTAAACAAGATGAAATTATCAAAAAAAACCTATGTACAAAAGTGCAAGGGTATTTTTATGCGAAACCTATGGATAGCATAGAGTTTGAAGATTGGTATGAAATTTTTAAAACAATTAAAAATTAGGCCTTAATTTTAGATATAATAGTTTAAAAATTATAAAGGCCATTCCATTTCTACTAATACAAATTCAACTGAAAAGTTCTCAAATTTAAATCTTTCAAAAGAGTTTTTAACAAACCTTGATTCTTTAGGTTTTGATAAGATGACAGAAATTCAAGAAAAAGCATTACCTTCACTTCTAGAAAAGAAGGATGTAATCGCACAAGCAAAAACAGGTTCTGGAAAAACTGTGGCTTTCTCAATTCCAATAGTTCATAAACTTGATGTTAAAAGATTTAGAATTCAATCAATTGTTTTAGCGCCAACACGTGAATTAGCGAATCAAATTGCAATAGAAATTAGAAAACTTTCACGGCATATTCATAATGTAAAAGTATTAACACTTTGTGGAGGAGTTGCATATAGACCTCAAGTTGCCTCATTATTTCATGGTGCACATATTATTGTAGGAACTCCAGGAAGAATTTTAAAACATATTAATGAAGAAAACATTGATTTAAAAGAAGTAGATACTTTAGTTTTAGATGAAGCAGATAAGATGCTTGATATGGGCTTTACAGAAGATATTACAAAGATAATTAATGTATTACCCAAAAATAGACAATCTTTACTTTTCTCTGCAACATATCAAGATAATATTGATAATTTAGCTTCTTTTGTTACTCAAAATCCAGTAAATGTTAAAAATGAAAATGAAGAGAAAACAGTAATTGAGCAAAAGCTTTATGAAGTTGAAAGTAATGCTAAAACAGCACTAATACCTTCTTTAATTTCTACAAATAAAGCAAAATCAGTATTGATTTTTTGTAATACAAAAATTCAATGTGATGAACTAACTGATAATTTACTTGATCTAGGACTTGATGTTTTAACATTGCATTCTGATTTAGAACAAAAACAAAGAGATGAAACCATTATCTTTTTTTCAAATAAATCATATCCTATTTTAATAGCAACAGATGTAGCTTCAAGAGGTTTACATATTGATGATATTGATTTAGTTATCAATTATGATATAGCAAGAGATGTAGAAACACATACTCATAGAATTGGAAGAACAGCACGTGCAGGTAAAGGTGGACTAGCAATATCTTTATACAATAATTATGAAGATGAAGATAAAATTGAAGATATTAAAGCTTCTTTTGATGATGTTAAGTTTGAGCGTGCAGAGTATGTAAGTGATGATTTAGAATATAAAATTGATAGTGATTACAGAACATTATTTATAAATGGTGGAAAGAAACAAAAAATGCGAGCTGGAGATATTCTAGGGGCTTTAACAGCGGGTGTTGGACTTGCTAAAGAAGATATTGGAAAGATAAATTCTTTAGATTTTTGCTCTTACGTTGCAGTAAAAAAAGAAGTTGTAAAAAAAGCATTAGATGGTTTAAGTAATGGAAGAATAAAAGGTAAGTACTTTAAAATTTACGAGAAGTAGTGAGATTTAATTACTTAAGCTTCGGAAGCTTAAGTAATTTAAGGTTTTTATGATTCTTGATTTATAATATGAACATCTCTTTGAGGGAAAGGAATAGTGATATTGTTTGCATCTAATGCTTTTTTAATATCTTCTCTTACACCAAAATATACATCCCAATAATCATCAGTATTACACCAAGGCATAACAAGTAAATTTACAGAAGAATCAGCTAAAGCATTTACACCAACTGCACACGCAGGATCTTTTAATACTTTATCATTTTTAGCAATTGTGTCTAGAATAACTTTTTTTGCTTCATCAATATTACTATCATAAGAAATACCTACTTCCATATCAACTCTTATTGTTCCATTAGCAGTTACATTTGTAATAGCATTCGAAGAAACAGCTGAATTTGGTAAAACAACAGTTTTATTTTGAAAAGTTGTTAAAATAGTATTAAAGATTTGAATCTCTTTAACAATTCCAAGATTACCTTGGGATTCAATTAAATCTCCAACTTTGTAAGGTCTAAATACTAATAGTAATACTCCTCCTGCAAAATTTGCAAGTGAACCTTGTAATGCTAAACCAATTGCTAAACCAGCAGCACCAAGTACTGCAACAAATGAAGTTGTTGCAATTCCAACCATTGAAGCAACGGAAATAAATAGCAAAACTTTTAATCCCCAAGAGGTTAAACTTTTTAAGAAGGGAATTAGTGTTTTATCTGTTTTTGAAGTAATTAGTGCTTTTCCTAAGATATTTGTAACAGCAGAAATAATCCATAAGCCAATTATCAGTGTAATAATTGCAAGTGCAAGTTTAGGTGCATATTCAAGTGTTAAGTTAATAGCTGTTGAAGCGTATTCTTCCACATTTAGTTCTTCCATATTTTGATCCTTTATTTTAATAATATTTGTGATTATACTTAAATTAATGTGGATTAATTGTGAATTATGTTAAAATTCCAAAAAATTAGATAAAGGTATAAAATGAAATCAGCATCTGCTAGACACTTATTAGTTGAAAGTGAAGAATTCTGTAATGAATTAAAAGAAAAAATTGCAAATGGAGAGAAATTTGAAGATCTTGCAAAAGAACATTCAAAATGTCCTTCAGGAGCTGAAGGTGGAAATTTAGGTAACTTTATGCAAGGACAAATGGTTCCTGAGTTTGATAAAGTTGTATTTAATGATGAAATTAATGTAGTACATGGTCCAGTTAAAACTCAATTTGGATTTCACTTACTAGAAACTACTTCTAGAAACGACTAATCTAAAAATTTAATATTTCTTTTACTTGCTTATAATATAATATATTATAATTTAAGTAAAAGGAATACTATGAAACTATTATTACTAACACTAAGCTTAACTTTTAGCTTATTTGCAGCTTCTATTAATTTTGAAAAAGATTTACAAACAGCAAAACAAAAAGCAATAAAAACAGATAAAAAACTTATGATTATGTACTCAACTCCAACTTGTCCTGAGTGTAATTATATGAAGAAAAAGGTATTAAAAGATAGTGAAATTGTATCTTTTGTAAATGATAACTTTGTATCAGTTATTATGGATATTAAAAAAGATGAAAAAATCTTGCCTTACAAGTTTATAGGAATTCCTACTTTTTATTTTTCAGATGCTTCAAATATGAAATTACTTTCTAAGAAAATTGGTGGAACTAGAGAAAAACAGTTTTTAGAAATTATTAAAAATGTAAAATAAGGAATAATTATGAAATATTTATTAATTTTATTATTTACACTTTTTATTTCTACTTCATTATTTGCCTACAATCAAGCAGATTTAGATAAATTTTTAAAAACTAATAATTGTCAAGAGTGTGATTTAAGTGCTGCAGATTTGAGTAATAAAGAGTTTATAAATACAAATTTAAGTGGAAGTAATTTAAGTAATGCAAACTTAGAAAATAGTATTTTAGTAAAGTCAAATATGTGGGGAGTTGATTTAACAAATGCAAATTTAACAAATACAAACTTAAGAGCATCAAATTTAACAGGTTCAGATATTGTAAATATCAAGTGTGATAACACAATATTTAAAGGAGTTACATTTTCAAATGCAACTTTTGAAAATGTAAGATGTACAAACCTTTCTATTTGGTCTACTAAATTTTTAGAAACATCGTTTGAAAATACAGATTTTACAAATGCAGGGGGAGCTTATGCTAGCTTTACAGATGTTGATTTAAGTGATTTAAATATAAAAGGTGCGATTTTTTGGAATGCTAAGTTTACAGATAGTATTTTAAAAAAAGAAGATTGTCTTCATCTTAAAAATGAAGAAGCTATTTTAAAAAATGTAGAGTGTAATTAAGTATTTAAGTAAATATAAATACTAGAAGAAGAAACTTATGATATTAGTTCTTCTTCCTCTTCCTCATCTTTGGGAACTTCTTCATCCCAAAGAATAGAAACCCCATACTCTTTGTCTGTAATCACATATTTAAAATACTCACCCGTACCTTTTCTTCCATGTAATCTTATAGTAGTCTGTCCCTCTTGAAGTAGCTTTTTCATTTCATATTGGCTAAAACTTCTTTTGTTCCATTTTAAAAAAGCATTTGAGTAAACTCTAAAAGTACAAGTAGATTCAGCTGTAAAAACAAAAGCTTCACTATCATCATACTGTTTATTAGCATTTTCACAAGTATATAATTTTATTTTTTTGCCTTGTGTTTCAAATTTTCTAGCAATAACGCTACCTTCACAATATGGACACTTTCCTAAAATCATAATAATACTCCTTTATTTCATTTAGAGTATTTTATCAATAAATTTTTAATTTCTTTAAAAATATTTCAATATGTAATATTATGGTGCCAATCTTTTAATAGTCCATTCATTTTTTTCATTTTTTTCATAAAGAAATCTATCGTGAAGCCTATCTTGTCCGCCTTGCCAAAATTCTATTCGAATAGGCTTAATTATATATCCACCCCAAAAGTCAGGAAAAGGAACTTCACCTTTTACAAATTTTCTTTTTATTTCATCAAATTTTTGTTCAAGCAAACTTCTTGATGTAATAATGCTACTTTGATGAGAAACCCAAGCACCTATTTGACTACCTTTTGGACGTGAGAGAAAGTACTTTAATGAATCAGTTGTTGATATTTTTTCAATTGAACCTTCAACTTTTATTTGTCGCTCCATTGGAATCCATGAAAATAGAGAAGCTGCATTTGGATTTTCTTCTATTTGTTTTGCTTTTTTACTTTTATAATTTGTAAAAAATACAAACCCTTCTTCATCGAAAGTTTTAAGTAATACTGCTCTTACACTAGGCATCATATCTTTTCCAACAGTTGCTAGCATCATTGCGTTTGGTTCAGGCATTTGTTCATCTATTGCATCTTGAAACCATTTTTCAAACTGCTTAATTGGGTCTTTATTTAAATCTGGAATATCTAAACTTTTTGTAGTATACTTTCCTCTAATATGTGTTACATCCAAAACTTATCCTTCTTTTTTATTAGTCATCAAAAATATCAAATAGTATATCTTTTAACTCTTTTTTCATCTCATCATTTAAAACTTTTTTATTTGAATAAATATAAAATGGAACTGTATTTAACATAGATTGTTTTAACCTTTTTCTTAAAGTTGAAATCTCATCAATATTTATAAGTTCGCCTCCATCATAAAATGAAAAGTCTTTTGCAATTCCTATATTAAAAGATACTATTTGATATGCAAAAAATAAATCTTCTTCTTTATCTTCCCATTTTTGTATAAAGTTATTTAGATTATTTTCTAATTGTTTTGCATTGTTTTTTGATATATAGCCAAAACTTTCTCTAAATTTATATCTCTCTAAAGTTGTAAAACCTAGTACTTTATAAAACTCATTTAAGTTTTTCCAAGGACTTCTAAACTTTCTTTTTCCAAATAATACTTCTTCAAAAGAATAAAGATACTTTATATCTTCTGTACTTAATACTTCTTTTTCTTTTATTAAAAAATACTCGTTTTTAAAAAGTGAGATTAACCAGTTTTCATCAAGCATAGAAATAGTATCTAGCTTTTTTTCTGTATCTTTATTATCAAAGTTCCAAAGCATAGAAATATTTTCAGATGTTTTCTCACCCATTTTAGGATTTTCAAAATATTTATTTGCTAAATATTGAACTACATTTTCTAAAAGAGTATCTGTTTTTGCAATACCGTGATTATAGATAACTTTTTTATAAAGATTAAATCTCATTTCTAACATATGTTCAATATCAATTAATGACATATCAAAAAAACTAAGATGAAACTTATTATCTTGCTTTACTAAAACTGCTTGCTTTGTTATCCTTATATGGTCACTAGGGCCTGTTATGTATCCACTTGCAAGCATATCTCTATTTACATAATCTAATCTATCAGCATCAACTGTACTATCAATAAATTTATGTAAAACAGAAAAATCAAAATTATGAACTGTTTTTTCTTCTAAAATATATAAGCAAAGTTTTTCTATTAGTTTTATATATTTTTTATCAATAGATTTTTTTAATAAATCATTAATTTCATATTTAAATAATAAACTTAATAACTCTTTTCCAATAGCTTCATGTAAAACTTCTACACCTTTGTTTGTGGTCTTATCATACATCGTTTTAAACTCGATCTCTTTTTCTACTAGAACTTCATCATTATCTTCTTTTTCTTTTATATCAAGATAAATCTTCTTTAGTGCATTTTCAACTTGATGAGAGAAGGGTAGGTGTCCTACATCATGTAAAAGTCCTACTATTCTAATAGTTTGAAGGATTACTGTATATGCAATTCTATGCGATTTTGATTTTGTAGGTATTGTAAATTGGTAAAGTGCTTTGTTTTCAAAGTAATCAATATCATTTAAATCAATATCTATTTTTTCTATTTTAATTATCTGTTTAATTGCATATTTTAATCCAGTTAAAAAATCATCTTTTGTACTTTTATCTGCATTTAAAAGAGAGTTTTTAAACATGAATGAAGCTAAATGCATAGTTCCTAAAGAGTGAATGAACCTTCTAGTTGTAATTGATGGATAAGAAAAATATGCTAAAGCATTTTGTGTTACAAACTGCAATCTATTTACTATTTTTGTTTGAAGAATTTTATCTTCTAATTTTGTATATTCTATATGATTATATATAGTATCGTTTATTAATCTATTTTGGATTTTATACCCTTTTACTTAAATTTATATTTGTAAATTTTATTGTTTATTTTATTCCAAATCTCTTTAATTCTTGATATACTCGCACAAACAAAATTATAGGAAAAAAATGAAAGATTATTTATATATTTTAATAGGCTCAATATTTCTAGCAATTGGGGTAGTTTCTTTTTTACTACCAAATAATATTATCACAGGTGGATCAGCAGGTCTCTCACTACTTTTGCATCATCTATCAGCTTTTACTATTGGTTCTTTAATGATTATGATAAATTTACCACTTATTTTTTTAAGTATAAGATACTTTGGTAAAAAATATGCGATTAAAACAATACTAACTATTATTTTAATCTCAGTTCTTATTGATATAGCAAATGAGTTTTTAGATTTAAGTGCTGTAACAGATGAAACAATATTAGCAGCTATCTTTGGTGGTATTTGTATAGGTCTTGGTTTAGGGTTGGTAATAAAAGGAAAATCCTCTGCAGGTGGAAGTACAATAATAGCTTCAATTATTGCTTCAAAAACTCATTATAAAGCATCAGAAGTAATACTTTTAATTGATGCTGTTATTATTGCCTTATCTATTTATGTTTTTAATGATTTAGAAAAAGCTTTATGGAGTATTTTAAGTATTTATGTCACTTCAAGAGTTATTGATATTATTTTAACAGGACGAGCTTCAAAGAAAGTTGTATATATTGTAAGTAATGAGGTTGAAAAAGTTTCACAACAGATTATCAAAAGACTAGGTGATGATGGAACAATTTTAAATGGCTCTGGTTTACATAAAGAAGAAAATAAAACAATGATTCTAATAGTAGTAGAAGTTTCAAAAATACAAGTGTTAAAAGATATTATAAAAGAGTATGACCCTGAATCTTTTCTTGTTATTACAGAAGCTTCTGAGTTATTAGGACGAGGTAATTAGCGTAAGGAGAATTTTTAATACTCACCTTACGCTTTTTATTTATAAAGTCTTAGTTAGATAGTTTTTTTAATTGATTAATCATTCCAATAGCTGCTTCTTCATTTAGCTGTTTTTCATAAGTAGTTAAAAGCTCTCGAGCTAAGATATTAGCACCTAAATGTTGAAACTGAATTCTCATTGCTTGAAGACCTTTAGCTCCTCCACCACCACTATGAGTTGCAAGACCAACGATTTTATCATTAAAAGCATCTCTCCAATCTTTAGTAGCTCTTGAAGTCCAAGCCATTGCATTATTTAGTACTGGTGGCATAACCCCATTGTATTCAGGTGCTACAATGATAAATGCTTTTAAATCTAATATTTTTGTTGCTAGGTCTAATACCATTTCAGGTATTCCATTTTCTTCTTCTTCGATTGTACTGTATAATGGTAATCTTAAATCTACTAAATTTATAAATTCTACTTCACACTCTTGCTCAATCGCTAGTTCTTGAAGTCTTAATCCTAATTTTTGATTGTTATTTGAACTTGCTACTAATATTCCAATTTTTGACATTAATTTATTCCTTAATATAATATATAATTTTGTAATTATATCCAAGCAATACTTGAGTTTGTCAGTGATAAATAGCAATAAAAAGAAAATATTGAAAATGTTTAATTTGATAGTAGATTTAAGATTAACAACACAGTGGTGCGAATGGTCGGAATCGAACCGACACTCCGAAACCGGAATTGGATTTTAAGTCCAACGCGTCTACCTATTCCGCCACACTCGCACTTTTGGTAGTTAATTCATATGTGTTATTAATAATAAAAATGGTGGCTCGAGACAGAATCGAACTGTCGACACAAGGATTTTCAATCCTTTGCTCTACCGACTGAGCTATCGCGCCACACATAAAAAGTGGTGGGAAGAGAAGGACTCGAACCTTCGAAGCCGTAGGCGGCGGATTTACAATCCGCAGGATTTGACCACTCTCCAACCTTCCCGTTGAAAATTACTTAATGGATGGGGTAGTAGGATTCGAACCTACGAATGACGGCACCAAAAGCCGTTGCCTTACCGCTTGGCCATACCCCAATCATTTAAGTGGCAGAATTATAGTTACTTTATCTTTAAAGTTAGCTAAAAATCTGTCCACTTATTTAAAAAGTTTAAAATTTATAAGCAAGTTTAATTTGTGATGAGTTATCTTGTCTTTTATGAGCTATAAAAATACTTGTATTATTATTTAAATAGTTTGAAAAAACTGCTCCACTTAAAGCTCCAAGAACATTAAAAACCATATCTTCATTTGAAAACTTATCATCACTTAACTCTTTTGCAAGTCCAGGTAATGAAGCTATTGCTGTTGCATATGATATTTTTTCAATATCATCAAACTGTTGATAGTTTTTATGTAAAATTGTTTCACTAGCAACTCCAAAAATTGCAGAAAAACCAAAATGTTTAATAGAATTAGAATCGGCTGCATTTAAGCTAATTGCACTTAATATTGCAACTACTCCAAGTGTTTTAATAAGTTTCATAAATATTCCTTTTTTATTCGTATGGTGTTGGTACAGGTGGAAACTGCTCAAATGATTTTTTAATTGCAGCAGAAATTGTTCTTTTAACTTTTGGATTTTGTAAAGGGTGTGAAAATTGGAAATAATCAATTGCACCTTGTTCTGTTTTTTCTCTTTTATATACAAAGGCAACTTTTTTACCAAGTTTAACACTATTTTCATAAAGTACTTTTGCATATTCGCTAATATTTGGGAACTCTTTAGAGTTGATTTTATCTCCCCATGCAAAAAATACAAACTTTCCACTAGGAATCAGGTTTACTGCATCTAGGTACATAATTTCTCTTTCAAACTCAGTGTTTTGAGCTGAAGTATAAATTTCTAAATCTTCATTGAATTTCGTTAAAAGTGATGCTACATCAACATTTTCTTCATTTAGATTAAATAAGTTTCTAATTTCAACAATTTTTCCTGCACATGATTCTCTCATTGCTTGTTTAAAAATAGTGATATATGTTTCTGCTTTTAATTCCACCATATCTCCAAAACTATCAAAGTCTTGATCTAATAAGTAATTGTTTGAATCATATCCAACTGGAGTTACTACAGGATTATATATAAAAACTGTACCAATGATATTCTTTTTTTTCTCTTTAGCTGATTTAATTTTTGCTTTCAACTCTTTAGGTGTTATAGTTTCATCTTCTGCACCAAAGTACATATAACTTGATGTTACAAAGATTTCTTCATATTTAGTTTCAATTGTTCCAAAATACTGCATAAAATTCCTTCTTTAATTCTTTTTGAATACTATCTAATCTTGCTATATAGTTTGCTTATATTATTTTTGTTTTCTTTTTTGATATATTCTTAAATTTGCACACTCTTTTATTATCTCTTCATAATATTTTGTATTCTTATAATCTTCTTTTAATTTATCAAAATATTTACCATAATTATTATCTATATATTTAAGATATACTTTGTTCTTAGTATAGCTCCATTTTCTAGAAGCATCATACGAATCTTGGGAGCTTGGATTGTAATACGAATTCTTTTTTGCAAAATTTATATCAAATAAAGAAAGTTCTGATTTTGCAAGCATATATGTAATTTTTGCTTTAAATTCTTCATTTTTTGCATATTTTAATGCCTTTTCATAATATTTGATAGATTCATTTATTTTTAGTAACTCTGCTTTTTTATTTACAAAAGAGTAAGTACTTCTATATACAGTAGTAATGTTATTTGCATTTCCAAAGTAACTTAAATTAAATAATGCATTCGCATATAAATAGTTATCCATTACACTATTGGGATTTTTCTTTAATTCATCTTCTATAATCAATATCTTATCTAAGAAATTTTTTATTGTATAAGTCTCTTTTTTTCCAGACCTATTATTCCCTTTAATAAAAGAATTAAAAGGATTGAACTTTATGTATTTATCAAGATATTCACTTTTAATTTCTCTTGCTTTTTTAAACTTTAGATTATTAATTAGCAAGGCAGTTTGGGTAGATAGTAAACTATGCGCTAAAATATAAGTGTTGTTGTTTTTTTTGATTTTCATTTGTCTTGCATATTTACTTTTAAAGTGCTCTTCAATCTTTGATTTACTTTTAGTTTGTATAAAAGTTTTAAATTGATTTAATAACTCTAAAGTAAATGAACTATCATTTAAATAATTAACTTTTTGACTAAGAAATTCTTTAAAATTATCATTTTGTTTTTTATATAGTTTTTCTAATATTACAAAAGTATAATCATGAATAGCACTTGAATGATGGTCTTTATTAGAAGTTATTTGTTTTAATCTATCATAAACTGTATTTTCAGTTTTTAAGTTAATCTTTTTTAATGAATTTAAATAAATTACATAATTTAAAGTTTCTATTTCATGATTATTTGGATAACTATTATCAAGTTCTTTTGCAATATTAGAAGCTTCCTTTAAGTTTTTCTCATATAAATTAAAATACGATAAAGTAAGATTTATCATATACATATCATCTTTTTTTATATCTTTTAAATACCCTAAAAACTCTTTTGTCTGAAAATTACGTACATAGGTATCGTAAGTATCAAAATAGTGTTGAGAATTTAGTAAGGCTTTATATAGAATAAAATCAAACCATTTAGAATTTTTATCTATTGCATAAATATTTTTTAATTCTTCAATTTTATTGCTGTTTTTATTTAGTGCTCTTATTGCATACATTTTAGTTTTTTCATTATTATCTTTTGTTAAAGATAATAGTTTTTGCCATTGTTTATCTGTTTTTATATAGTTAAAATTGTAGTAAGATAAATACCAATTGATTTTATTTTTATCAAATAGCTTCGAAAATTCATAAACACCTAATTCTATATTTTTATTTCGTACAAGTGCACCTGCATAAATAGCATGAATCCAATCTTTTACTATTGTTTCACCTTTATTCTCAAGTAAGTATTTGTATTTATCATATATTTCTAAACTATTTAGTTTTGAATAATGGGTAAGTCGTAATCCTAAATAAAAATATCTAAGTTTTAGCCAAGAGGATTTTACTGTATCTATTTTTTCTAAAGCATTTTTTATTAAAATTTCTTTTTTAATTTTTACTTGTTTTTTTGAATAATAGTGATTTATTACATGTTGTTCTTGGTCTTGCACAAAGTTTAAATATTCAAGTGTTTCTTGATTTTTAATAAGTGATAGATTTTTTCTTTTATAAACTATTTGTTCAATTGTATTTATATCAAGATTTGCATCTAAGTGTTTTTGCCACTCTTTTAAGTTTTCTTCTTTTGCCTTTTTTTCATACTTATAATGAAGTTCATTGTAAATACTTGGATGCTTTAGATTTTTTGGAGTATTTGAAAAGGCTAAGTCTCTTTTTTCTAAGAATAAAAAAGATCTATCATTTTCATCCCATCCTGAAGCACATGCAAATAGCGCAATATTAAATACTAGTATAAAAGATAAAATTCTTAACATTATTATATTTCCTTTAGTAGTTCATCTAGATTATACTTATTTTTATATTTTATTGTATAAAAAATAATTTCTTTAAAACTATTTTTTGTGAGTTTAAAAAAGTCTTTTATAGCAAGGTTGATATCTTCTTCATTTGATTCTTCAAATCTAAAAACATCATTTTTATAAATATATCTACCTTTAAAATATCTGCTTTTTAAAGCCTTATAAATATTAGGACTTATCATTTTAAAATCCTTATTGAAATCGCTTAAAATAACACCTTCAAAAATATCTAAAGCCTTCTCATATCTAAACTGTACAGCTTGAGAATATAAAGGAACAGCAAGCTTTAGTTTTAATTTATACTCATCAAAATTATAGTGATATTTTTTTGCAATACTATTATCTAAAATGGAGTTTTCAGTCTCTTTTTTAGTAATATCAGACATATTATAATACATCAGCAAGCCATAATCAACAGGAGGAATTCCTGTTTTATCATAATACTTTATTTGATGTAATCTTATAGTGGCACTTAGAGTTTTATTTAACTTCTTTTTTAAGTCAATTAATAGTTTAAAGTAGTTGCTTTTTGATTGATTTGACCAATCGCAATCTATTTGTATCTCATCATATTTAAACCCTAAAGTACTAATTCTTAAGATAATAGCTCTTGAAACTTCCTTATAATCAACATTTTTCATTGTTTCATTTGTTATATAAACAACAGGAACAAAACCTTCTTTAGGTTTTTGTTTAAAGTTTGTACCTATAACTTCAAGTTTTGTGGAGTAGACAATATCGAGTATTTTTATATATAGTTTATCTTTTATATTCTTTTGATTGTAAGTATTACTCCAATGATAAAAAGAGTAAGTTAAGTTTTTTTTACTAGGTATCAAGAAGAATATTAAAAAGATTATAATAGCAAGACTAATAAAAGTAAATAGTATTTTTTTCATAATCTAAAAAGCATTTACTTTATTAACTCTATTTTGTTTTAACCATTCTTCTTGCATTTGTTTCATTTTTTTACTACTTGTTTTCTTTGTTGAATAATTTGATTTAGTATAGTTATTCTCATCGCCTTCTTTATAAACATAATTTAAATCTAAAGAAGCTTGCCATATAGCACTTTTTACTCTTGTTGCTGCTACATAATAAATATTTAATTCTTCTTGTAATTTTAAAAATGATGTTTTATTCTTAGGATTTGTTAGTTCTTTTTTTGTAATAAAATCATCAGCCATAATTACTTGCTCATACTCTAATCCTTTGGATTTGTGAGTTGTTGTAAAGATAATATCTGCTTCATCTTTTTTAGTTGTTATTTTGGATTTTATTTTTTTATTTATCTCAAAAATATTATCTCCATAGGTATTGATAAATTTTATGATATTTAAATAGTCTTGATTTTTTGTATCTTTCGCAAATTGTTCTAACTCTTGGATTGTCTCAAAATCTTTGATTTCATCCATAGTGATTTTGTCATTTTTCTTTTCTTTTAAGTAAAAAATTGAATAAACAGTTTGATTCATAAATGAATAAGAGTTATAGTTTCCTTCAAAGTATATCTTTTTATCATCTTGAATAAAGTGAACAATTTGCTGTATTAATCCAAAAGTAGACCTTGCAATTACACATATTTGTTTATCATAATTAATCGCTTTTTCACCTACCTTAGTTTCAGTTTCAATTCCAGATATTTTAAGAACTTTTGAGCTGTTCTTCTCATATAAAGAGTTTAGATTCTTTTCTAATAACTTTGCATAGGAATCACTAAATCTAAAACTTTTACTAAGTTCATACTCTGGAAGTTCTAGCTTATTTAAAGCATTTATAGCATATCTAAAAGAGTATATTTGCTGAAAAGAATCTCCTACATAAATACGTCTACAGTTTTGTGCTTCTACAATTCCTATCATTACATCTGAAATATCTTGAGCTTCATCTACTAAGATCAAATCATAAGGAAGGTTTGCTGATATTTTCTTATTTAAATAAAACATTTTTAAATAAAAATCATGAGTTGCATCAACAAGTTTATTTTTCATTGCTGATAAAATATGTTTTAAGTGATTTAAAGCTTTTTGTTCATCTTTATTTAGTAATTCAAGTATCTTGGCACTTAAATCAGCTTGTTTTTTATAAGTTTCAAGAAGTTTCATATCAAGTGCTATTAGTGAAGAATTACAATAAAAATTTACTAAATCTTTTATAAGTGCAATATATTCTGCAAGTGGGTAATAATTGTTTCTTTGATTAAAAGTTTGTTCATAACCATTTAAAAGTTTTTCAATCACTTGTACTTTTAAATCATGGGCTAGAGTATACTCATAAGCTCCAATTTTTTGATATGCAAGTGAATGAATAGTACTTACTTGCATATGTGAAAGTTTATATTCATGCAGTTTTTTTTGTAATGAAGTTTGCAAGGATTTGTTATATGCAAGATATAAAATTTTCAAATGGGGATTTTTTCTTGCATACTCTAGTAAAGTAGTAGTTTTTCCACTACCTGCAACTGCATTTATTTTAAAAGATTCTTCTTTTGCATTTATGATATCTTTTTGTTCTTGTGTTAACTTCATGATAGAATCAAACAAATACTCTTTTGTTTTCCTGCTTTTTAATATTTGAAAAGTTATCAAGATAATCTAAATATGTAATTAAATATTTTCTGCTCATTGGATATTTTTCTTTAAAGTTTAAAAGGTCAATATATCCATCTTCTTTTATGATTTCTTTCATTTTCGCAATGATATTATTTAAACTCTCTGCATGAATAAATAGGTTGTGTTGAAGTCTAATAACATGTTTTTTAGCTGTTAAAGATTTCAAAATATCATCACCTAGTTTTCTATCTAAATCAAGTTCATCATAAATATTATATGGTGCTGTGGGAGTGATATCTTCTTTTTTTAATCTTTCTAAAAAAGAGTCTTCAAGATTTTTTGTAAAGTCTTCTTTTATATTTGCATTTTTATATAGGTTGTTGTCTTTTTGTAAAAAGCCTTCTTTTTCTAGTTCATCTAAAGCAGCTTGAATAAAAGAGGTACTTGCCCATTTTAATCTTAAAGCAATTGAGGCATTTGAAAGTAGGGCATAAGTATTTTTTGTATAAATTTCTCTAACTGCATTGATAATAAAATCTTTTGTTTCAATTGGATAAATAACAAGCTCTTTTTCATCTACAAAAACATTTTTTAACTTTTTAGCAAAAACTATAGCTTCCGCGTGTGATAGTGCAAATCTTTGAGCTGAAGAGATTATTCCTAATCCTTTTTTGTGAGCTTGTAATAATTGATAATAAGCTTCTTCAAAATTGTTTTCATTTAAAAACTCTAATAGCTTTTTCTTTTGATTTTTCTTCATAGGGTCAATAATTGGATTTAAAACTTTTCCACCACAAATTGTATGATTTCCTTGTCTAATAATAAGCTTTTCTCCAAAAATAGTAAATAAGTTTTCATCAGCTTTAATAGTTGCAAAACCTGAATCTAAATTTTCTATTGAGTCAAATAATAAAACTTTTGCTTCAAGTTTTTTAGCACCAATAAATACTGTATATGATTTATTATGATTTAGTTTTTTACCTTTTAAAGCTTTAAACGAGATATCAATTTCATCAAAACCACGTACAAAACCTTTTTTTGTGATTAAATCACCTCTTTTAATGTTTGTACTATTAATCCCTTGAAGATTTAAAGCTGCTCTATTTGAGATATTTGCTTCAATTGCATTTTCATTATGTACTTGGATATTTTTTATTTTTGATTCTTTTCCTGCTTCGCAAACAAATACTTTTTCATTTAACTCTAATTTTTTACCTAATACAGTTCCTGTAACAATTGTACCAATTCCTTTAGGTGAAAATACTCTATCAACGTAATATCTAAAGAAGTTTTCTTCTTGTTTTGAAGAGTTTTTAATTGTAAATAGGTTGTTTTTTAAAGCTTCAATAGATTTAGGCTCGTAAATAGATACTTCTTGAACAAATTTAATATCAAAATCAAAAGTGTCTAAAAACTCTAATGTCTTCTTTCTTTGAAGTTCAAGTTCGGCGAGTGTTACTAAATCACTTTTTGAAATAGTAAGAATAATATCTTTAATTCCAAGTAGATTAATAATCTCAATATGCTCAACCGTTTGAGGCATAATACCCTCAACAGCAGAAACTACAAGCATTACATAATCAAAACCAAAAGCACCAGCAATCATATTTTTAACTAACTTTTCATGTCCTGGAACATCAATAAAAGCGATATTTTGTTGACCCTTGCTTAAGTTAGAAAAAGATAAATCAATAGTGATTCCTCTTTGTTTCTCTTCGTTTGTACTATCACCCTCATAACCATTTAATGCTTTAATTAAAGCTGTTTTACCGTGGTCAATATGTCCTGCTGTTCCTATAATAATATTTGACATTAGTTAAACACCTTTTTTATAATATTTGCAATTTGTAGTATTTGATTCTCTTTTATACTTCTAAAGTCAATTAGAACTTTTTCATTTTCTATTCGTGTTATTAAGTTTTCACGTCTTAAAAGTTTTTCGATTCTATTGGCTTTATAATCTTTATATGAAATACTAAGTGCAATAGTTGGTATCTTTTTATTTGGAGTAGTGCCACCACCTATTAAAGTTTGAGTTTGTATTACTTCACAAGTACATAAATCTTCAATAGATTCTTTTAGTAAATCTGCACGTTTTTCTAATTCTATAATAGAAGTATATAACATTTTTAATGTAGGAATATCATCAAGCTTATTTTCTAAATATGAAGTTAAATTATCTTCAAGTAAGGCTAATGTGATTTTATCAACTCTTAGCATTCTTAAAAGTTGATTCTTTTTAATTTGCTCAATTAATTCTTTTTTACCAATAATAATACCAGCTTGAACAGAACCTAAAAGCTTATCTCCTGAAAAACTTAGTAAACTTGGATTATATTGCATGATTTTCAAAATAGAAGGCTCTGCTTGGTCAAGATTAAAAGGTAAGTCAATCATATGGCCACTTCCCATATCATAGTAATCAATTACATTTTTTTCTTTTGCTATTTTTACAACTTCTTCATAAGGAACTTCTGAAGTAAAACCTTCAATTGTATAGTTTGATTTATGAACTTTCATAAGCATAGACGTATTTTCATTTACAGCATCTTCATAATCTCTTGGATGTGTTTTATTAGTTGTACCTATTTCTTTTAGTATTGCACCACTTTGTGACATTACTTCAGGAACTCTAAAACTTCCACCAATTTCTACAAGTTCACCACGACTAACTACTGCTTCTTTATTTTTACAAAAAGTATTAAGTATTAGAAATACTGCACTTGCATTGTTGTTTACAACTATTGCATCTTCACAACCTGTTAAAGCTTGAAGAGTTTTTACAATATGAGAATATCTTTCACCTCTTTTACCTTGTTCTAAATCATATTCAAGGTTGTTATAAGAAGTGGCTACTTTCATTGCTTTGTTAAAACTCTCTTCATTTATTAAAGAACGTCCTAAATTTGTATGCACAATAATTCCAGTAGCATTTATAACACTTTGAAGCGATGGTGAAGTTAAATCTTTATACTCATTTTTAACAGATTGTATTAAATCAACTTCATTAATACTATCAACTTTTTCTTCAAGAATATCAGCTCTTAGTTTTGTGATTATAATTTTTGATATTTGTGTGATTAAAGATGGCGAAAACCCTTGAAACTCTTTGTTATTGATAAACTTATCAATCTTGGGGATACTTTTTAATAGACTCATATTTCTCTTTCAGATGTTTTTAAAACTAAATAATGTAAACTTCCAAACTTAAGTGGGGGGTATGTGACCCTGGTGGGCACCGCAGGTTTCAACCCTGATCGGCGGTTTACGTGTGTACGCCGCGGTAGGTTCGATTCCTACACCTTCTCGCCACTTATAAACTACTCAAATAATCCCAATAAATTTATCTTTAGTTTTATTAACTTTTATTTTGATGGATTGTATCAAAAACTAATTCAACAAACCCTTAATTTCTAAATTCTCTAAACCATTATAAATAGCACAAAAGAAAATAAATCTTGTTTGTCTTTACCCATATTTAGTGAGTAAAACAGTAACAGACTATAATGTCTAACTCTCTATACATTCTTTAACTTAAGAGTGTTCTTATATTACCTACACTATATTTTCACTATCAACCTCTCGGGGCGCTATATTGAAATATATGGCTGAGATAGCAAATATTGCTTGTCCCGTTGAACTTGAACTGGCTAATACCAGCGTAAGGAAGAGACTGTATTTACAATATTTAAGCAGATTACTATAATACTTTTATGTATTAGCGTTGTCTACATAATATTTCTATCTACATTTCTCTCTTTTCGTATATTATTTATGAAAGAGATTACATGACAAAATCATATAAAGACACATTAACAACTTCAAATGAAATGCTTACACGTGAGCCATTTCCAGCATCTACTAAAGTATATTTAGAAGGTGATATATATAAAGATATTAAAGTACCTGTAAGAGAGATATTACTTTCAAATGAAACAAAACTAAGAGTTTATGATACATCTGGTCCATATACAGACCCAAGTGTAGAAATAGATGTAGGTAAAGGGATTCCTACTATTCGTAAAAGTTGGATTAAAGAACGTGATGATGTTGAATCTTATGAAGGTCGTATTATGGAGCCTGTTGACAATGGGCATACTACAAATGAACAACTTGACTATGTAACTGCAGGTGCAACAGGACTTGTTCGAACACCACTTAGAGCAAAAAAAGGTAAAAACGTATCTCAAATGTGGTACGCACGTCAAGGTATTATTACAGCAGAAATGGAGTTTATTGCAATAAGAGAAAACCAAGATGCTGCTATGAATGCCGAGTATCTTCAAGATGAAGAGAGAGAACTAAGACTTAAAGGTGAGAACTTTGGTGCAAATTTACCAAAGCTAATTACTCCTGAGTTTGTAAGAAAGGAAGTGGCTGAAGGTAGAGCAGTAATTCCTTGTAATATTAACCATCCCGAAGTTGAACCTATGATTATTGGACGAAATTTCTTAGTAAAAGTTAATGCAAATATTGGTAACTCAGCTGTTACTTCAAGTATTGCAGAAGAAGTTGAAAAAATGGTATGGTCAACTAGATGGGGTGGAGATACTGTAATGGATCTTTCAACTGGAAAAAATATCCATACAACAAGAGACTGGATACTTCGTAACTCACCCGTACCAATAGGAACGGTTCCTATTTATCAAGCACTTGAAAAAGTAAATGGTATTGCAGAAGATCTTACTTGGGAAGTATTTAGAGATACACTAATTGAACAAGCAGAGCAAGGTGTAGATTACTTTACTATTCATGCAGGACTTCTTTTACATCATGTTCCAATGACAGCAAAACGAGTAACAGGAATAGTTAGTCGTGGTGGGGCTATTTTAGCAAAATGGATGATACATCATCATAAAGAAAACTTTTTAAACACACATTTTGAAGATATTTGTGAAATTATGAAAGCTTATGATGTGACATTCTCTCTTGGAGATGGTTTACGTCCAGGTTCAGGTGCAGATGCAAATGATGAAGCACAATTTGGTGAACTTGAAGAACTAGGAAGATTGACAAAAATTGCATGGAAACATGATATTCAAACTATTATAGAAGGCCCTGGTCACGTGCCAATGCATATGATAAAAGAAAACATGGATAAACAACTAGAGGTTTGTCATGAAGCACCATTTTATACACTAGGACCCTTAACAACTGATATAGCTCCTGGTTACGACCATTTTACTTCAGGTATTGGTGCAGCGATGATAGCTTGGTATGGATGTGCGATGTTATGTTATGTAACACCAAAAGAACATTTAGGCTTACCAAACAGAGATGATGTAAAAGAAGGTCTTATTACTTATAAAATAGCAGCGCACGCTGGAGATGTAGCAAAAGGACACCCAGGTGCAAGAGCAAGAGATGATGCAATGTCATTGGCAAGGTTTGAATTTAGATGGGTTGATCAATTTAATATAGGTCTAGATCCTGATCGGGCAAGAGAATATCACGATGAAACACTTCCAGCAGAAGCTTCAAAAGTAGCACACTTTTGTTCTATGTGTGGACCAAAATTTTGTTCAATGAAGATTTCTGCTGAGGTACGTGAATATGCTCATGACCTTGGTAAAGATGTAGAGTCAGCAAAACAACATGGGATGGATGAAATGTCTGAAAAGTTCAAAGATATGGGTTCTGAAGTTTATGTTGAAGCTGATAAAATTATAGCTAAGTAATGTCAATGAATATTGGTATTGCAGGTGTAGGATTAGTTGGAAGAGTTTTAGCCTTAAATCTTTTACAACAAGGACACACTCTCTCACTTTTTGACCAAGACACAGCTTATGGTGATGATGCAGCAGGGAATACAGCAGCAGGAATGCTTGCTGTATTTGCCGAGTTAGAAAGTGCCAAATCTTGTATCTTTGATCATGGTAAGCGCTCTATTCTTTTATGGCCAGAATTATTAAAGCAAGTACAAATACCTGATGCTTATGAGCAAAAAGGCAGTATTATTACTTCTCATCCTCAAGACTATAGTGAATTAGAACATTTTATAGAAACTTTGAAATCTAAGGTAAAAGAATCTTCAAAGATAGAGTTACTTGATAAAGCAGGCATAACAAAATTGGAACCTGATTTATCTCAGCATAGTAAAGCGTTTTTTATTCCTCAAGAAGGTCAAGTAGATGCTCAAAGATTTATGAAAGCTTCAAGTGATTATTTATTAGAACATGATGCCGTAACTTGGCATGAAAAGACTAAAGTAAATGAAGTCTCTTCTGGTTCCATACATCTTAATGATAAAGTAAAAGATTTTGATTGGGTATTTGATACAAGAGGTTTAGGTGCAAAAAAACAAGTAAAAAGTTTGCGTGGAGTTCGAGGAGAAGTTCTTTGGTTAGATGCTCCTGAGGTAAATATCACTAGACCTACTCGTATGCTTCATCCTCGATATAAGATATACATTGTTCCTAGAAAAAATAATAGATATATAATAGGTGCAACAGAAATAGAAAGTGAAGATAAAAGTCCTATGTCAGTACGTTCTTCTTTAGAACTTTTATCTGCTGTATATAGTGTTCATTCTGGTTTTGGTGAAGCAAGGATTGTTAAAATGTTGACAAATTGTCGTCCAGCACTTAAAGATAACTTACCAAATATTGAACAAAAAGATAAATTTACAAGGATTAATGGTCTTTATAGGCATGGATATTTATTAGCTCCTGCAATTGTGGAAGAAGCGTTAAATCAAGGAATAAACAAATGATTGAAGTTATAGTAAATGGAGAAAAAAGAAAAGTAAGTTCCCAAATGAATGTTAATATGCTTATAGATGAACTTAAATATACACAAAAATGGTTTGCTTTTGCACTAAATGG
The DNA here is from genome assembly GCA_947503785.1 of uncultured Campylobacterales bacterium. Taxonomy (GTDB): domain Bacteria; phylum Campylobacterota; class Campylobacteria; order Campylobacterales; family Arcobacteraceae; genus Poseidonibacter. The sequence continues at coordinate 152,816 of CANNFB010000004.1, forward strand.
TACTTTTGTGGCTATTGACACTTATGAAAGTACTATTATTAAAAATAATGATAGTATAGAAATACTTGCTCCTGTACAGGGTGGATAATTGATGACAAAGAATAAACTAAGTAATGAACAAATGAATAATGAGCAATGGCAAATAGGTGGAAAAACACTTCAAAGTAGATTTCTTATAGGTTCTGCACTTTATCCAAGTCCTGCGAATATGGAAGATGCTATTAAAGTTTCAGGTTCACAAATAGTAACAGTTTCTTTGCGAAGACAAGCAGCAGGTGAGGGTGGAGATGCAGCTTCTCAATTTTGGGATATTATCAAAGATTTGAATATTAATGTCTTGCCAAATACTGCTGGTTCACATTCTGCAAAAGAAGCTATAACTACAGCTCAAATGGCAAGAGAAGTTTTTGGAACAAATTGGATAAAACTTGAAGTTATAGGTGATCAGTACAACTTACAACCAGATCCTTTTGAGACAGTAAAAGCTGCAGAAATACTTATAAAAGAAGGCTTTGAAGTTTTTCCATATACAACTGATGATTTAGTAGTTGCGAAACGTTTAGCCGATGTAGGATGTAAAATAATTATGCCTTGGGGGTCTATGATAGGTTCTGGAAAAGGATTAATGAATTCAGATAATCTTATAGCCATACGTAAGCAGTTTCCAGACTTACAATTGATAATAGATGCCGGCATAGGAAAACCTTCCCATGCAACACAAGCAATGGAGCTTGGATATGATGGAGTACTTTTAAACTCTGCAATTGCATTAGCTCAAGACCCTGTAAAAATGGCAAATGCTTTTAAATTGGCAATTGAAGCAGGGCGTTTAGGCTATGAAGCAGGAGCAATGCAAAAAAGAGAGTTTGCCTCTCCTTCTACTCCAACTATTGGTACACCATTTTGGCATCAGGTTGATTAATATGAAATTTCCAAAATGTAATGAAATACCTTTAGGTATTTATCCAATAGTTGATCGTGCTTACAAATTAAAACCTCTTTATGAAGTAGGAATTACAACAGCACAATTAAGAACAAAAGATGCATTTAAAGGACAAGAACTTGAAAATGAAGTTATTGAAGCTATTAGAATCTCAGAAGCTTATAATGCACGTTTTTTTCTCAATGACTTTTGGGAATTAGGAATAAAACACAAAGTATATGGTATTCATCTTGGACAAGAAGATATCCAAGAAGCAGATGTAAAAGCTATTCTTGATGCAGGAATTCGGTTAGGAATTAGCACTCATACCCCAAAAGAAATAGATATCGCATTAGGTTTTGAACCTTCTTATTTAGCTATTGGACCTATTTATATACCTATTTCTAAGAAGCTTGAATATGATACAGTTGGTCCTGAAGATTTAAAATCTTGGGCTAAAAATGTAGATTATCCTATAGTTGCTATTGGTGGTATTACTATTGAGAATATAAAAGATGTAGTTAATACCCAAGCAGTATCTGGGATAGCAATGATTTCAGACGTACTTGAAAATGGCGAGGTTTCGAAAGAAAGAACTTTAGCACTTATAAATGCCTTAGGAAATATTTCTTAAGGCATAAGATAAATTACCCTCCTTAAGTTTATACTTATATATAATCATTATAATGTTATGATGATTATATAAGTATAAGATTTCAAGGAGAACATAAATGAATAAAAAATTTTATAAATGTGATATTGTAATTTTTGGTGGACATGGAGATTTATCTTTTCGCAAATTGATTCCCTCTTTATATCATTTACTAAAAGATGATTATATTGACTTAGAAAGTAGAATAATAATTACTTCAAGAACTAAAATGTCAAATAATGATAATACAAACTTAATAAAAGAAAAACTAAAAACATTTTTAAATAAAGATGAGAAGTTCGAAGATAAGGTTTTTGAAAAGTTTGAAAATTTGATTAAATATTGTCATATTGATTTTTCTCAAAATAAAACATTTAAAAATTTAGAAAATCTATTGACAAAAAATCAAAATGAAGAACGGATTTTTTATTTTTCTACTTCTTCTGAATTTTATGAAAGTATTTGTAAATCATTAAATGATTATAAATTAATAAGCAGTAGTTCTAGAGTAGTATTAGAAAAACCTATTGGAAAAAACTTAGAAACATCGAAAGTTATAAATGAAAAAGTTTTAGAATTTTTTAAAGAAGAGCAAATTTATAGAATAGATCACTATTTAGGAAAAGATACTGTTCAAAATCTTATAGCATTACGATTCTCAAATAAAATGTTTGTTCCTTTGTGGGATGCAAATAATATTGACCATATTCAAATTACTTTATCAGAAAGTGTTGGAGTTGAAAGTAGATGGGAATTTTATAATCAGTATGGAGCTATGAGAGATATGGTACAAAACCATCTTATGCAATTAGTTTGTCTTCTTGCAATGGAGCCACCTCATTCTCTTGATCCAAATGCAATTAGAGATGAAAAACTAAAAGTTTTAAATTCACTTAGAAATATTGAAGAAAAAGATATGAATAGTCAAACTATTAGAGCTCAATATACTTCTGGTACGGTTGATGGAAAAGAAGTTAAAGGTTATTTAGATGATGGAGATTCTCAAAGTGATACCGAAACTTTTGTAGCATTAAAACTTTTTATAGATAACTTTAGATGGAGCAATACTCCTTTTTATATAAGAACTGGAAAAAGAATGTCAAGTAAAAACTCTGAGATTGTAATACAATTTAAATCAATTCCATATTCAATTTTTGATAACTATACTATTCCAAATAAATTAATAATATCATTTTCTCCAGATGAAAGTATTACACTTAATCTTATGCATAAAATACCAGGACTTGATGAGAAAATGAAGCTTCAAGAAGTAAGTTTAGAATTAAATCCTCCAAGAAGTTTTGTAAGAAAAAACGAAGCTTATGAGAGATTATTATTAGATGTAATAAGAGATAATCCAACACTTTTCATGAGACTTGATGAAGTTAAAGCTGCTTGGAAATGGACTGATAGGATTATATTAGCTTGGCAAAATAATATCACTCCAATGCAAACATATAAAGCTGGGACAAATGGTCCTTCAAGTGCTATTTCTATGTTAGCAAAAGATGAAAGAGTTTGGAATGAAAGCTAATTTTCATACATTTAAATCAAAAGAAGATTTAGTTGAAAGTTTTAGTAATACAATTATTGAAAAACTAGAACATGCAATTAAAACAAAAGAAAAAGCAGTATTACTAGTATCAGGAGGAAATACTCCTAAAGTTCTTTTTGAGAAATTAAGAACTTATGATATAGATTGGGAAAAAATAGTAATTTCGCTAGTTGATGAAAGATGGATAAATGAAAAGCATGAAGATAGCAATGCAAAGTTAGTAAAAGAGCATCTTTTAAAAGATAAAGCTTCTAAAGCTACTTTTATCCCTTTATATCAAGAAGACATTGAAGCTTTTGATTCTGTAGATATTTGCTCAGAATTAGTAAAAAAAGAATTATTTCCTTGTGATGTTTTAATATTAGGTATGGGAGATGACTCTCATACTGCTTCACTATTTCCTGAAAATGAAAAACTTGAAGAGGGAATTAATTTAAAAAATGAAAGTTATTGTGTGAGTATGACTCCCTTGACTGCAAAGCATGCCAGAATGAGTTTAACTTTAAGCGCTATTTTAAAAGCTGATAATATTTATTTGCATATTCAAGGCATAGGTAAAAAAGAGGTATATATAAAAGCATTAAAAGAAGATAACTTCTTACTGTCTCCAATATCTGCTATTTTAAAAAATGAAAAAAAACAAATAGAGGTTTATTACAATGAATAAGATAATACAAGAAGTTACAAATAACATAATCAATAGATCAAAAAACAATAGAAAAATCTATCTTGAAATGATTGAAAAATCTAAGTTAGAAGGTATGAGTAGGAAAAGAATGGGATGTAGTAATTTAGCTCATGCCATTGCTCCTATGAGTAGTTCGGAAAAAGATCTTTTAATGGATATGGAGATTCCAAATATAGGAATTGTTAGTGCATATAATGATATGTTATCTGCTCATGAACCATATAAAAATTATCCAGATATTATAAAAAAAGAGTTACTAAACAACAAAGCTACAGGACAAGTTGCAAGTGGTGTTCCATCTATGTGTGATGGAATTACTCAAGGTAAAGAAGGAATGGAATTAAGTTTATTCTCAAGAGATAACATAGCAATGGGAACAGCTATTGGGTTATCTCATAATGTATTTGATGGTGCTGTTTATTTAGGTGTTTGTGACAAAATTGTTCCAGGGCTATTAATGGGTGCATTAAGTTTTGGACATTTACCAGCTGTATTTATCCCAAGTGGACCTATGCCTTCTGGAATTTCAAATTCTGAAAAAGCTAAAAAAAGAGAAGAATTTGCACTTGGAGAAATAGATAAAGGTGAACTTTTAAAAGTAGAAGCACAATCTTATCATAGTTGTGGAACTTGTACATTCTTTGGAACTGCAAACTCAAATCAAATGTTACTAGAGATGATGGGCTTACAACTGCCAAATGGTTCTTTTGTAAATACAAATACACCTTTAAGAACTGAGTTAACAAAAGAAGCTACTAGACAAGTTTTATCATTAATAAAGAAAGAAGGCTTTGCACTTGCAGATATTATAGATGAAAGAAGTTTTGTAAATGCAATAGTAGGACTAATGGCCACTGGTGGTTCATCAAATCATACTATACATTTAATTGCAATGGCAAAAATAGCTGGTATTACTTTAAATTGGGATGATTTTGATGCTATTTCAAAAGTTACGCCACTTCTATGTAGAATGTATCCAAATGGTAGTTTAGATGTAAATCACTTTAGAGATGCAGGTGGAATGGGAGTTGTTATTTCACAACTTATAAAAGCTGGACTTGTTCATAATGATGTAAAAACAATTTTAGGTGTTGGTTTAGATGATTTTTGTGTTGAGCCAAAACTTGTAAATGATAAACTTGAATTTACAAAAGATTGCAATATTTCTAGAAATATAGAAGTAATTAGTTCTATTGAAAATCCATATAGTGTTGAGGGTGGATTAAAATTATTAATAGGAAATATAGGAAGATCTGTAATTAAAACTTCAGCATTAAAAGAAGAACAATTATATATTAAAGCTCCTGCAATGGTTTTTGATACTCAAGAAGGATTAAAAGAATCTTTTGCAAGAGGTGAATTAAATAAAGATTTTATAGCAGTTGTAAAATGTCAAGGACCTAAAGCAAACGGAATGCCAGAGCTTCATGGTTTACTTCCTATTATGGGATTAATTCAAAATCAAGGTTTTAATGTAGCAATTGTAACAGATGGAAGAATGTCCGGAGCATCTGGAAAAGTACCAAGTGCCATTCATTTAATTAATGAAGCAATAGAAGGTGGAATGATTAACAATATTAGAAATGGAGATATTATCTGCCTTGATGTTACAAATGGAAAATTAACACTTGAAGAATCAAGTGAAGAGTTAATTAAAAGAGTAAATAAAAATAAAATCATTAAGAATAATGACTTAACTTATGGAAGATTTTTATTTAACACTGTACGAGAAAATATAAGTAATGCAGAAAATGGTGCAACTATTTTCAAAGATTATGAGGGGAAAGAATAATGATTTTAACTGCAAATAGTGTAATGAAAATATCTCCAATAGTGCCAGTTGTTGTTGTAGATAATGCAAATGAAGCTTTAGATTTAGTAAAGGCTTTATATGAAGGTGGTATTAGTGTTATGGAGATTACTTTAAGAACAAAAGCAGGGCTTGAAGCAATTGAAAAAATTGCTATTGAGTTTCCTTCGATGATTGTAGGTGCTGGGACTGTATGTGATGTTCAAGATTATAAAAACGCAGTAAATTCTGGTTCTAGATTTGTTTTTTCACCTGGAATTACTACATCTTTAATTCAAGAGAGTAAAATTCAAAGTATTCCTTTTATTCCTGGAGTTGCAAGTGCTTCAGAGATTATGTTAGCAAAAGAAAATGACTTAACTCATTGTAAGCTTTTTCCTGCTTCTTTAGTTGGTGGAGTTGACATATTAAAAGCATTTGGTGGACCTTTTCCTGGTATAAATTTTTGTCCAACAGGTGGAGTAAATTTAAATAATATGAATGATTTTTTAAGTCTTGATAATGTTTTATGTGTAGGCGGAAGCTGGGTATCATCTTCAAAACTTGTAAAGCAAAAGAATTTTAAAGAGATTACTAAAATTGTTCAAGAATCTTTAGCCAAAGTTATAAGATAATTAAGGAATAATTATGAATGAAAAAAGAGATATAGCATTTGCAAGTTTACGACGATTAAAAAATAGACTAGATAGATTAACAATGAGTGAACTTTTTGCTCTAAATCCAAATAGATTTGAAGATTTTAGTATTAAATATGATGATTTATTGTTAGATTACTCAAAAAATCATATTGATAAAGATGTTATAACAGCATTTAAAGATTTAGCAAAGGCTATAAATTTAAAAGAAAAAATAAATGACATGTTTACAGGTAAAAAGATTAATATTACAGAAAATAGGGCAGTTCTTCATATCGCACTTAGAAAAGATTTAAATTCTACTCTTATGGTTGATGGTAAAGATATTATGCCTGATGTAAAACAAAGTCTTGAAAAAATGGAAATATTTGTAAATGCTATTAGAGATGGTGAAATATTATCTTCAAGTGGAGAAAAATTTACAGATGTTATAAATATTGGTATTGGAGGATCACACTTAGGACCTGAAATGGTAACAAAAGCTTTGAAACCATATCATGATGGACCAAAGATTCACTTTGTATCAAATATCGACCCTTCTCATATTTATGATGTAATTAGTACATTAGATCCTAAAAAGACACTTATTCTTATTGCTTCAAAAACATTTGTTACAATTGAAACAATGACAAATGCAAAAAGTGCATGGAAATGGATTAGCCAAGCTGTTGGAGAAGAAAATGCAGGTGAGCACTTTGTAGCAATTTCAACTGCAATAGAAAAGATTAAAGAGTTTGGTATTAGAGATGACAGAGTATTTGGATATTGGGATTGGGTAGGTGGTAGATACTCAATTTGGAGTTCAATTGGTTTATGTGTTATTTTAGCAATTGGTATGGATAATTTTAGAGAATTCTTAAAAGGTGCCCATGAAATGGATGAACACTTTTTAAATGAACCAGTTGAAAATAATATGCCTATAATTTTAGGATTCTTAGGTGTTTGGCATATTAATATTTGTAATTATGTAACTAGAGCAATTTTACCTTATGACCAGAGACTAAATGCCTTTCCTTCATATATCCAACAGCTAGATATGGAAAGTAATGGAAAGAGTATTACAAGTGATGGTGAAAATGTTAGTGAAAAAACAGGTGTTATTGTTTGGGGAGCAGCTGGAACGAATTCTCAACATTCATTCTTCCAATTACTTCATCAAGGTTCTGAAATAGTTCCTTGTGAGTTTATGCTAGCAGCTAATGAACACGAAGATGGTATGCAAGAACATAAAGATTTATTAGTTGCTAACTGTTTAGCTCAAAGTCAAGCGTTAATGGTAGGAAGAAGTATTCAAGAAGTTATACGAATACTTAAAAAAAGAGGTGTTCCTCATGAAGAAGCAATTAGATTTGCACCTCATAGAAAATTTATGGGGAATAGACCATCTTCAACAATTCTTTATAAAAAGCTTGATCCAAAAACTTTAGGAAAAATCATAGCTTTATATGAACATAGAGTTTTTGTAGAGGGAATTACTTGGAATCTAGACTCGTTTGATCAATGGGGAGTTGAATTAGGAAAAGAGTTAGCTTCTGATATGTTAACTTGTATTGATGGCTCATCTGAAACTAAAACTAAAGATAATAACTATGGGGATCAAGATGCTTCTACTGTAGGATTATTAAATGCTATTAAAAGTTTTCAAGAGTAAGTTTTTTTACTCTTGATTTAAATATTTATACTTTATATATTTGACATTTTATCATTAGATAAAATGATTTTATGCTTATACATATCTGCTTTTATTACTAAGTTTGAATACTCTATTGGTTTATTATTTTTATCAAATGAGAGTCTTTTTAGTGATAATAAAGGTGAACCTTCTTTAATATTTAGCTTCAGTGCTTCACTTTCATTTGCAGCTTTTGCTTCTACAATTTCTTCTGCATTATAAAACTCAATATTATATTCTTCTTTTAAGAAAGCATATAAAGATTCTAAGTTTAACTTTTTATCAATATCTGGAACTGTATTAATATCAAAATAGTTTATCATTAATGCAAAAGGAACTTCATCTAATAACCTTGTTCTTCTAATACAAAGTAATTTATCACAATGTAATATATCTTTTAAAAAATGTTCTTCTTCTTTTTCAATGATTTCAAAAGAGATAGATTTTGTAGTTAGTAAATGTTTTTGCTTAGATAGTCTTTGCGTTAATGATCCAATAGAATTGGCATCATAAAGAACTTTTTTTTCTTGGACATAAGTTCCTTTACCCTGTTTTTTTATTACAATATTATCTCTTTCTAATTCTTCAATTGCTTTTCTTACAGTTATTCTACTTACTTCATATTTTTTTTCCAGCTTACCTTCAGCAGGAATAATATCATTAACTTTATAATTTAATTTAATATCTTCTAGTATTTTTTCTTTTAACTGAAGATATAGAGGTATACCATTTTTAGCGAACAAAAGTCAGATCCTTTAAATTATTATCGTATTATATCTTTGTTGTGAAATAATATCTACTTTAGCTCTTATACTACATCATACAGTTTTAAATTGTACTTAATATATTTTGTTTAATTTGTAAAGCATAAGTATTTATATATAAGTGTTTAAAATACTTAATGCTTCAGATTTCTCTTTTTCTAGTTTTTCTTTATCCCATGATAATTCATCTTTCATAATTGAAAGTACTTTCTCCAAAATTTCTTTTGAAGAATTTTTGTCAATCAAAGCTAATGAACTTCTTCTAACTAAAAAATCTAATGGTTTTTGAACAAATTCTTCTTTAATACAATATATAACTTCTGCATTTGTAATATAATAGTTTTTATGAAGTTTTTCTATTTTATCGACACTATTTACGACATTCTGAGCCTTATCTCCATACATGCTAATTAAATATGTACCAGTTTCTTTAGATACAAAGTTAATTTCAAGTTCTTTATTTAGATTTTCACTTCCTATAAGTTTTAATTCTTTTGTTTCACATTTATTTTTTTTTAAATTAAATCTTGGAATTACATAATCTACAACTTCTTCAGCCATTTTTCTATAAGTAGTCCATTTTCCACCAATAATACTAACTAATCCAGAATCAGAACTAGTAATTACATGATCTCTTACAATGCTTTTTGTAGAGGCACTTTTAGGTGCTGCTACTAAGGGTCTTATTCCACACCAAGATGATAATATTTCACTTTCATCAATTTTTAAATCAAAATAAATTTCTAAATGTTTTAAAAGATAATCTATATCTTTACTTGTAACTTCTGGTCTTTCCTTTAATATAGTTTTTTCGTCTGTTGTTCCAACTAAACACTTTCCCATCCATGGCAATATAAAAAGCACTCTACCATCTTGAGTTTTTGGAATCATTAAACCTTCATTAGAAGGTAAATATTTTTTATCTAATACAATATGAATACCAGAACTTAAATCAAGCATTTTTTTGGCTTCTTTATTATCAAGTGCTCTTATTTTATCAGAAAATACTCCTGTAGCATTTATGATTGTAGAGGAATTGTAAGTAATTGTTTTACCAGATATTTTATCTTTTACTTGCAAGCCTGAAATCTTTCCTTCTTCATAATTAAAAGATTCAACCTCATTATAGTTCTTACAAACAGCATCAAATTTTCTAGCTGTTTGTAGTAAAGAAATATTTAATCTGGAATCATTAAAACTTCCATCATAATATTTAATTCCAGCTACTAAACCTTCTTTCTTAATATTAGGAAATCTCTCTATCATTTTATTTTTAGATACAACTGAACTTCTTCCTAAAGCTCTTTTCCCTGAGATTAAATCATATAAAGTTAATCCAGCAAACATATAAGGAACCTCCCACCATTTATATAATGGAGTTACTAAAGTTAATTTAGAACATAAATGAGGAGCATTTTTTAAAAGTCTTGCTCTCTCTTTTAGTCCTTCTTTAACAAGGTTAAATTGATCAATATCTAATTTTTTTACAGCAGCTTCTAAATATCTAACTCCCCCATGTACTAATTTTGTACTTCTTGAACTAGTACCTTCTGCAAAATCATTTTTTTCTAAAAGTAGAGTTTTATAACCTCTTGATGCAGCATCTAATGCTATACCACTTCCGGTTGCTCCTCCACCTATTATTATAATATCAAAATTTATATTTTCCATAATTTATTATCCTTTTCATTATAAGGTTATAATGTTATATCAATCATTATAATGTGATAAATATAAAAAGAATCTTAATTTAAAACAGTTTTTTTATAATAATAGACTATACAAAGGTCTTTTATATGTATAATAATTTGACATGATTTTTTCTATATTAATAAAAAAATTTAAACTATAATTAAGTTTAAACTCTATAGATACCATAAAATAGGGATGCTATTTTAATGTTATGTTTAAAAAATGATGATTAAATATATAATTTATTAAAAGTGAATAATATTTTAAGCTAAGTTTAAAAATCTCTACGTCACTATTGAGGATAAGATTATAATGTTATGATGTAATAAAAAAATAGATTGAATTTTATATAATATTCATATTTTTTACTTATACTTATTTATAAATTTAAAAGGAGTAAAATAATGTCCTTAGAACTTAAAAACGTATCTATGAAAGTAGATGGACAAACATATATTTACAATGCTAATTTAACACTAAAAAAAGGTACGATGAATGTACTCCTTGGTCGTACTTTATCTGGGAAAACTACTTTAATGAGAATTATGGCTGGGCTAGATGTTCCTACAACTGGTAGTATTCTTTGGGAAGGTAAAGATGTTACGGGCATGAGAGTTCAAGATAGAAAAATTGCAATGGTTTATCAACAGTTTATTAACTATCCTTCTATGAGTGTATATGATAATATCGCTGCACCTTTAAGAATTATGAAAAAAGACGAAGCATTTATTGATCAAGAAGTTAAAAAAACTGCAAAGTTAATGAGACTAGATAATATGCTAGATAGAAAACCACTTGAGCTTTCAGGTGGGCAGCAACAAAGATGTGCACTAGCACGTTCACTAGTAAAAGGTTCAGGATTAGTATTATTAGATGAACCTTTAGCAAACTTAGATTATAAATTAAGAGAAGAGTTAAGAGAAGAAATTCCTAAAATGTTTGAAGAATCAGGAGCAATTTTTGTATATGCAACTACTGAACCTGAAGAAGCTTTATTATTAGGTGGAAATGTAGCAACTTTATGGGAAGGTAATATCACTCAGTTTGATGAAACTGCAAAAGTTTATCACAATCCTAATAATGCTACTACTGCAAAAGTATTCTCAAATCCATCAATGAATTTTTTAGATATAAAAAAAGAAGGTGATTTTATTTATTATGGAAAAAATGAAAAAGCAGCAGCCACTGATGTTTTAGAGAAACTTGAAGATGGAAACTATTTACTTGGATTTAGACCAAATCACTTAGAACTTAAAAAGCATACAGGTAATGCAATCAAGTTTTCAGCACATTTAGATGTTACTGAAATTACAGGCTCTGAAACTTTCTTACATATGCATCATGATGATGATAATTGGATTGGCTTAGTTCATGGAGTTCATGATTTAGAATATAATTCAAGTTTATCTGTTTATTTAGATACTCGACATATTTTTGTTTTTGTAAAAGATGGTGATTTACTTCATACAGCATCTTATGTGCAAGAAAGATAGGAGGAGAAGAAATGGCAAAAATAACTCTTTCAAATTTAGCACATAGTTATATAAAAGATCCAAAATCTATTGATGACTATGTTTTAAGACCTTTAAATCATGAATGGGATGATGGTGCGGCTTATGCACTTTTAGGACCATCTGGTTGTGGTAAATCAACTTTGTTAAATATTATTTCAGGAATTTTAACACCTTCTGAAGGAAGTATATTATTTGATGATAAAGATGTAACATTTGCAGATACTGCAAATAGAAATATAGCTCAAGTTTTTCAGTTTCCTGTTGTTTATGACACAATGACTGTAAGACAAAACTTAGAATTTCCTTTACGAAATAGAGGAGCAGATGAACAGTATATTCAACAAAGAGTTGGTTCAATTGCAAGAGCAATTAAAGTTGAAGATTTATTAGATAAAAAAGCTCATGGTTTAACAGCTGATGCAAAGCAAAAAATTTCTCTAGGAAGAGGGATGGTTCGTGAAGATGTAAATGCAATTTTATTTGATGAACCTTTAACTGTAATTGATCCTCATATGAAATGGGAATTAAGAACTCAACTAAAAGCTTTACATAAAGAATTAAAACATACTATGATTTTTGTTACACATGACCAAACGGAAGCTTTAACATTTGCTGATAAAGTTGTTGTTATGAATCATGGTTGCGTTTTACAAATAGGAACACCTGAAGAACTTTTTGAAAAACCTGAACACACTTTTGTTGGATATTTTATTGGTTCTCCTGGAATGAATATTTTTGAAGTAGAAGTTGAAGAAAATATTGCAAAATTACAAGAACATGAAATTAAACTTAATTCTACTTATAAAAAATTATCTGGAAAAGTTGAATTAGGAGTTCGACCTGAATACATTGAATTATGTGAAGAGGGCGGGGGAATAAAAATAGATATTTTAAGAATTGAAGATGTAGCTCATCATAAAATTGTACGAGCTAAATACAATAATCGCAAAGTAAATATTATAGTACCAGAAGATGTGAAAATTACACCTACTATGAATAGTATGAGATTTAAAACAGAAGGTATAAATGTATATGTTGATGATTGGTTGGTTGAAGGAGATTTATCATGAAAAAAACAGTAAATCAGAAAGCATGGTTCTTGGTATTACCAGTACTTTTATTAGTAGGATTTTCTGCTGTTATTCCTTTAATGACGGTTGTTAATTACTCTATACAAGATACCTTTGGAAATAATCAATTTTTTCCAGTAGGATTAGAATGGTTTGAAGAAATACTACACTCAGAGAGAATACACGATGCCCTTGGGCGTCAAGTTCTTTTTACAGGTATTATTTTATTAATTGAAATACCATTAGGAATTTTTATTGCTTTACATATGCCTAAAAAAGGCTTTTGGGCATCGGCTTGTTTAATATTAGTTGCTTTACCACTTTTAGTTCCTTGGAATGTAGTTGGTACAATTTGGCAAATTTTTGGAAGATCTGATATTGGACTTTTAGGTTATACTTTAGCCTCTATGGGTATTGAGTATAACTATACACAAAATGTTTTAGATGCATGGATTACTATTATTGTTATGGATGTATGGCATTGGACTTCTTTAGTTGTTTTACTTTGTTATGCTGGATTACAATCTATTCCATCTGCATATTACCAAGCTGCAAAAATTGATCAAGCATCAAATTGGAGTATTTTTAGATATATCCAACTTCCTAAAATGATGGGAGTATTATTGATTGCAACATTACTAAGATTTATGGATAGTTTTATGATTTATACTGAACCTATGGTTGTAACAGGTGGTGGTCCGGGAAATGCAACAACATTTCTTTCTATTGATTTAGTAAAAATGGCAATTGGACAATTTGACTTAGGACCAGCAGCAGCATTTTCATTAATTTATTTTTTAGTGATTTTATTATGTTCATGGGCATTTTTTACAATCATGACAAATATAGATAAGAAGGAGGCTTAAGAATGAATAGCTCAAGAGAAAAAACAGGTTTTTTTAGTAGTAAGTCACCTACTATTATGCTTATTTATATTATATTTTTAATGTTGCCAGTTTACTGGTTAGTAAATATGAGTTTTAAAACAAATGATGAGATATTAGGAACATTTTCTTTATTTCCTGTTAATTTTACCTTTGATAATTATATAGTAATTTTTACTGATCCTTCATGGTATTGGGGATATATAAATTCTATGACTTATGTTGTTATGAATACTGTAATTTCGCTTTTAGTTGCACTTCCTGCAGCTTATGCTTTTTCGCGATATTCATTTATGGGGGATAAGCATTTATTCTTTTGGTTATTAACTAACAGAATGGCACCACCTGCGGTTTTCGCGCTGCCATTCTTTCAACTTTATTCAAGTGTTGGTTTATTTGATACACATATTGCGGTGGCTCTAGCTCATACATTATTTAATGTACCTTTATCTGTTTGGATTTTGGAAGGCTTTATGCGTGGTGTACCAAAAGAAATAGATGAAACTGCGTATGTTGATGGATTTAGTTTTTTTGGATTTTTTACAAAAATATTCACTCCATTAATTGCCTCGGGTATCGGAGTTGCTGCATTCTTTTGTTTTATGTTTTCATGGGTAGAACTTCTACTTAGTAGAACATTAACATCAGTTAACGCGAAATCAATTGCAGCAACAATGACAAAAACGGTTTCAGCTTCAGGAGTTGATTGGGGCGTTTTAGCAGCAGCAGGTGTTTTAACACTTGTTCCTGGTGCAATCGTTATATATTTTGTTCGTAATCATATTGCCAAGGGTTTATCTCTTGGACGAGTTTAAGGAGGTTTAGTATGGATTTATCATGGATGGCTTGGACAAATGCAACAGCAATATTTTTCATTTGTATTTTTGTCGCTTTATTAATCATGATTATATGGGCCATTAAATGGCCCCAAGCACCAAGAGTAGGTATTTTAAAAATTGAAACCACACCTGGTGACCGACTTTTTCTTAGTCTATTAGGTTCGGCATTTATTTGCCTTGCATGGTTAGCAATATTTGGCGCTCCACTTTTTGGAGGAATGATTGTTTGTGTTCTTTATGCTTTTGCGGTTTTCCGTTGGGTATAAAGGCGTAATGTAATATATTAATTTTAAGGGGAAAGAAATGGAAATTAAAAAAAGAATTACTACATCAGTTCTTGCAACAGTATTAGGTTTAGGTTTAAGTGCTTCTGCTTTAAATGCAGCAGATATGACTAAGTGGATGGATGAATTCCAACCATCAGTACTAACAAAAAGTGAACAAAAAACTGAAATGGATTGGTTTGAAAAAGCTGCAATGCCTTATAAAGGTATGACTATTAAAGTTGTATCTGAAGGTATTGGAACACACGTTTATGAAAGTAAAACATTAACAAAAGCATTTTATGACTTAACAGGAATTAAAGTAATTCACGACATCATTGGAGAAGGTGATGTAGTTGAGAAGTTACAAACGCAAATGCAAACAGGTCAAAATATATATGATGCCTACATCAATGACTCTGATTTAATTGGTACACACTGGAGATATAAGCAAGCTAGAGATTTAACTGATTGGATGGCAAATGAAGGTAAAGCAGTTACAAATCCTGGATTAGATTTAAAAGATTTCATTGGAACATCATTTACAACTGGGCCTGATGGAAAATTATATCAATTACCAGATCAACAATTTGCTAACCTTTATTGGTTTAGAGCTGACTGGTTTGCTGATAAAAAGAATATGGCTGAATTTAAAGCTAAGTACGGTTATGAATTAGGTGTTCCAGTTAACTGGTCTGCTTATGAAGATATTGCTGAGTTCTTTACAGGAAGAGTTATTGATGGTAAAAAAGTTTATGGACATATGGATTATGGTAAAAAAGATCCATCTTTAGGTTGGAGATTTACTGATGCATGGATGTCAATGGCAGGTATGGGTGATGTTGGTGAGCCAAATGGTCTTCCTGTAGATGAGTGGGGAATTAGAGTAAATGATAAATCTCAACCTGTTGGCTCTTGTGTTGAACGAGGAGGTGCAACTAACTCGCCAGCTGCTGTTTATGCAATTAATAAATACAACGAATGGTTAAAGAAATACGCACCACCAAGTGCTGCTGGTATGGTATTCTCTGAAGCAGGACCAGTTCCAGCTCAAGGTGAAATTGCACAACAAATGTTCTGGTACACTGCATTTACAGCAGATATGGTTAAAGAAAAAATTGCTGTGGTAAATGAAGATGGAACTCCAAAATGGAGAATGGCACCATCACCTCATGGTGCATACTGGACTGAGGGAACAAAAATTGGTTATCAAGATGCTGGTTCATGGACTTTAATGAAATCAACTCCTGTTAAAAATTCTCAAGCTGCATGGCTATATGCACAATTTGTTACATCAAAAACGGTTGATTTAAAGAAATCTCATGTAGGTTTAACATTTATTAGAGAATCATCAATTAATCATGAATCATTTACTAAAAGAGCACCCAAACTTGGTGGACTTATAGAATTCTATAGATCGCCAGCTAGAGTACAATGGTCTCCTACTGGAACAAATGTACCTGATTATCCAAAATTAGCACAATTATGGTGGCAAAATATTGGTGATGCCTCTTCTGGTGCAAAAACTGCACAAGAAGCTTTAAATTCACTTTGTGAAGCACAAGAAAAAGTTCTTAAAAGACTTGAAAGAGCTGGTGTTCAAGGTGACATTGGTCCAAAACTTAATAAGAAAAGTGATGCATCTTATTGGTTAAAAAAAGAAGGTTCTCCAAAACCTAAATTAGTTAATGAGAAACCACAAGCTAAGACTATTTCATATGATGAATTAATCAAATCTTGGAAAAAATAATATTTATATAATTAGTAAAAGTTGGGATAAATTCTCAACTTTTGCTACACTAATAAAATTTAACAAATGAATATACTTAAGTAGGCAATTATGAAATACATTTTAGCAATAGATCAAGGTACAACTTCAAGTCGTGCCATATTATTTAATAAACAAATGAAAATTGAAGCAATATCACAAGAAGAATTTCCTCAATATTTTCCAAATTCAGGATGGGTTGAACATAATCCTAATGATCTTTTTAAAACTGTAATCAGTAGTTGCAAAAATGTACTAAAAAAAGTAAATGCAAGAATTGAAGATATTGTATCTATAGGAATTACTAATCAAAGAGAAACTACAGTTGTATGGGATAAACATACAGGTGAAGCTATTTATAATGCAATTGTTTGGCAGGATAGAAGAACTGCAAAAGAGTGCTCTTTACTTAAAAAACAAGGTCATGAAAAAACAATTGTAGAAAAAACAGGTTTATTACTTGATCCTTATTTCTCGGGAATGAAATTAAAATGGATTCTTGAAAACGTAGATGGAGCAAAACAAAAAGCTATTAATGGAGATTTACTATTTGGTACTGTTGATTCTTTTTTAATCTGGAAATTAAGTGAAAAAGAAAATCACGTAACAGATGCTACAAATGCTGCAAGAACAATGCTTTTTAATATCAAAACAAACAGATGGGATGAAGAAATTTGTAAGTTATTAGATATTCCTATGAATATACTTCCTATAGTAAAAGATTGTGCGGATGATTTTGCAATAATTAATAAAAAGTTTTTTGGTAAAGAAATACCAATTAATGGAGTTGCTGGAGATCAGCAGTCAGCAGCAATTGGGCAAGCATGTTTTGAACCAGGAATGGTAAAATCTACTTATGGAACAGGATGTTTTGCTCTTTTAAATATCGGTAATAAGATGGTTATTTCAAAAAACAAACTTCTAACAACAATAGCATATAGACTTGATGGTAAAACTACGTATGCTCTTGAAGGTTCAATTTTTATTGCAGGTGCAGTTATACAATGGTTAAGAGATGGATTAAAAATTATTAATGATGCAAAAGAGGCACAAGAATTAGCAAAAGAGGCAGATGTAAATCAACAATTATACATGGTTCCAGCTTTTACAGGATTAGGTGCTCCCTATTGGGATACTACATGTAGAGGAGCTATTTATGGATTAACTCGTGCTACTGGCCCAAATGAATTTTCTAAAGCAGCCTTGGAAAGTGTTGCATACCAAACAAAAGATTTATTAGAAGCTATGAAAGATGACTTATGTAATTTTGATGAAGCATCAAATAATAAAACTATTTTACGTGTTGATGGTGGTATGTCTTCTTCTGATTATACAATGCAGTTTTTATCAGATATTTTAGGTGCAACAATAGATAGACCCGAAATTTTAGAAACTACTGCACTTGGAGTTGCTTGGCTTGCCGGAATGAAAGTAGGCTTCTACCCTCCAAAAGAAGAGTTTTCAAAAAATTGGATTTTAGAAAAAAGATTCAATTCTAATATGAAAAATAAAACTAGAGAAAAACTTTATGATGGCTGGAAAGATGCTATTGAACGTACTTTAACAAAAAAATAACTTCTACTAATACTCACAAGTTTAGAGATTATTCCTAATCTCTAAAACTTAAAAACACTTTATGTATAAAATTTTTAACAATAAATTAAGATTAAGTTTAAATTCATGATTATATCATTATAATGTTATAATGAATTTGAACAAAAAGGATATTATATGCAAACAAATAAAAAATTTGATATAGTTTTTAAAAACAAAAACGAAATACCAAAAGAATATAGTTTAGAATCGCAATTAGTTCAAGATGAGTATTTAATTGATGGTGCTATAAAGCACTGGAAGGGTGCAAAGCAAGATGTGTATTCTCCAATCTGTCTTACAGATAATGATAACAAGCAAGTAAAATTAGGTTCTTATCCAATACTTACACAACATGAAGCACAGTTAGCTTTAGATTCTGCAGTTGGTGCATATAACTATGGCATGGGTGAATGGCCACAAATGAAAGTATCTCAGAGAATTAAAGCAGTTGAGAACTTTACCTTTAAAATGTTAGAAAAAAGAAATGAAGTAGTTAATCTTTTAATGTGGGAGATTGGTAAACCTTTAAAAGACTCACAAAAAGAGTTTGATAGAACGGTTGAATATATAAGAAATACAATTGAAGCACTAAAAGAATTGGATAGAAAAAACTCTCAACTTGAAATAGAATCAGGACTTTATGCACAAATTAAGAGATCTCCTTTAGGAGTTACTTTATGTATGGGACCATTTAACTATCCATTAAATGAAACATTTACTACTTTAATACCTGCCCTTATTATGGGAAATTGCGTTATTTTTAAACCACCAAAATTTGGTGTTTTATTACATAAACCTTTACTTGAAGCTTTTAGGGATTCTTTTCCAAAAGGAGTTGTAAATACTTTATATGGAAGTGGGGAAGAGTTATTAACACCTTTGATGAAAAGTGGTAAGATTGATGTTTTAGCTTTTATAGGAAGCTCAAAAGTTGCAGCAACTTTAGAACATCATCATCCAAAGCTAAATAGATTAAGATCAGTGCTTAGTTTAGAAGCTAAAAATGCAGGAATCATAATGCCTGATGCAAATTTAGAAATAGCCGTAAACGAGTGTGTTACTGGAAGTTTATCTTATAATGGCCAAAGATGTACAGCATTAAAAATCCTTTTTGTGCATGAAAATATTGTAGGAAGTTTCCTAGAACAATTTAATGCAAAAATTGATGAAATTAAATTTGGTATGCCTTGGGATAAAGATGTACAAATTACACCGCTTCCTGAAAAAAATAAAACTGGATACTTAAAAGATTTAATTGATGATGCAACTAAAAAAGGCGCAAAAGTTATAAACAAAAATGGTGGAACTATTAAAAATACATTTATGTTTCCAGCAGTTTTATATCCTGTAAATAAAGATATGAGAGTTTACCATGAAGAGCAGTTTGGTCCAGTCGTACCAATTCTTACATATAAAAACATAGAAGAACCTATGAAGTATTTAATGGAATCAAACTATGGTCAGCAAGTAAGTGTTTTTGGCAATAACTCTGATGAAATTGCAAAAATGATAGATAGTTTAGTAAATTTAGTAAGTCGAGTTAATATAAATGCTCAATGTCAAAGAGGTCCAGATATTTTCCCATTTACGGGTAGAAAAGATTCTGCACAAAGTACACTTTCCGTTAGTGATGCTTTAAGAGCATTTAGTATTAGATCAATGGTAGCAATCAAAGAAAGTCCTGAAAATAAAGAAATAGTTTCAAGTATCCTAAGAGATCATAAATCTAATTTCTTATCAACAGACTTTATTCTTTAAGGAAAAAACATGAAAAAAAGAACAAAAATACTAGCAACTTTAGGCCCAGCAAGCCATAGCATAGAAATAATAGAAGGCTTAATAAA
>CANNFB010000005.1 GCA_947503785.1 uncultured Campylobacterales bacterium
AAGACAAATGAGACTCCAAAAATAGTTGATAAAAAAGATGTAGCTAAAAATATAGAAACATCACAAGTAACACAACAATCAATACCAGAAACAGAAAAACAAACAACACAAATAATAGAAACAAATGTAAAAACTGAATTAAAAACAAATGAGACTTCAAAAATAGTTGATAAAAAAGATGTAGCTAAAAATATAGAAACATCACAAGTAACACAACAGTCAATACCAGAAACAGAAAAACAAACAACAGGAATAGAAAAAGTTACAAATACAGGACAAACAACACAAATAATAGAAACAAATGTAAAAACTGAATTAAAAATAAATGAAAATAATAATACTAAACTAGGAAAAGATTTAGCTTCGTTAGATAAAGAAAATATTGTAAATGAAAAAGCAAATATTACAAAAAATGAAATAGAGTCTTTACCAACTAAACAAAAAGAAGAACCTAAATCTTTAATGGATAGCTTGATTGAGAAAACAAAAACATTAAAAAATCAAAATTCTTTAAGTGATGAGGAATCAAAAACTTTAAAAAATACAAATATTGCAAATAACTCAAAAGATGTAATAAGTAATATCTATTTGAGTTCACAAAGAAGTAATATAAATAATAATGCACTATCTAATAAAACAGAAGCAATAAACTCAGTAAAAAATGCAACTACAACAGAAGAAGTAGAAGTAAATGCTAAGAAATTAGATCTAAATTTAAAAGATATTAGTTTAGAAACAAAAGCAGTTGAAATAAAAAAAGATACAATAAATTTAATTGATAGAAGGAATAGTCTTGATAAGATTATTCTAAATAATAATGCAAGACATAATGAAGTTACAAGTTTAATTACGAAATCTGTACAAGCTAGTAAAGCTATATTAGAAGACAGTTTAAATATTGATAATGAAGTTACCTTAAGCGTTAACCCTGTATTAGCCCAAAGTATTCAATCAAAGATAATTGGAGCAAGACAGCAAATGTCAAGCATGATGTCAGAAGTTGCAAAACAAATGTATGAAAACTATAAACCACCTGTTACTGCATTTAGAATCAACTTAACTCCCGGAGCTTTAGGAAATATTGCAATTGTCATGAAAAGTGATAAAGATAGTGGAATAAACATTAGTTTAAATATTTCTAATAATGCAACCCTTGATGCTTTTGTTGATAGTCAAAATAGTTTAAGAAATGCGTTAAATAAAACATTTGAAGAAGGAACTGAATTTAATTTAGACTTTAGTTCAAGTGAAGAAAACAATAATAAATCAGATAATAAAGAAGATACAAATCAAGCATTTGATAATCAATCTGATACACAAAGTATCTTAGAATCAAGAGAGAAAAACTTAGAATCAGAAGATAGAAACTTAGACTATATGTAATGGAAGCATTTTTATCTTTATTAAATGAAGATATTGTTTATCAATTTCTACTCTTACTTGCAAGAATTATTGCATTTGTAGCCTTTATGCCTATTTTTGGGCATACGGCAGTTAGTTCTCCAATAAGAATAGCCTTTGCCTTTTATATTACAATTTTTGTATTTCCCTTAGTTGATGTAACAAGTTCCGTAACTGAAGATACTTTTATACTTGCTTTAATTTCAGAAATCACCTTAGGTTTAGTAGCTTCAATGTTTATAAATATTATATTCTCTGCGGTACGTGTTATTGGAGAATTTATTGGATTTTCTACAGCTTTGTCAATGGCTACAATGTTTGACCCTTCTACTGGTTCACAAGAAGGACTTGTATCAAGATTACTATACTGGATTACAATAGTGTTGTTTTTCCAAACAGGTATGTATGAAATGACTTTAGTTATCTTAGTGAAAAGTTTTACAATGATTAACTTAGGTACCTTTGATATATTTTCTTATGATGGAATTCAAATTGCAATTGATGAAGTAAAAAGAATGTTTGCCTTTGCTTTTGCCTTTGCCTTGCCATTATTTTTTATTGGTTTTATAATGGATATTTATTATGGATATGGGACAAAATCTATGCCAGCTTTTTCTCCATTTGTAATTACATTTCAACTAAAATTTGCATTGATTTTTATATTTTTAATACTTGGTATGGAAGTTTTCACAGAAGCTTTTACTAATTATTTTATAACAAAATTTGAATAGGGAGGTTTATTATGGCTGATGAAGACGAAAAAACCGAAGAACCTACCCAGAAAAAAATTGATGATGCTAAAGAAGAAGGAAATGTAAATAAATCAGCAGAAGTGACAGGTGCTGCTATATTAACATTAGGGTCTATGTATTTATTGTTTTTTTCTTCTTATTCTATGGGTCAAATTAAAAAAATGATGATGTTTTCTTTTAATTTTATTGGTGAGGATATGGATGGTTCTGTATATTATTCACTAACTTATACTGTTGTAACTACTTTTTTGACTGCCTTAATGCCATTATTTGCACTTATAATGGTTTTGGTTTTTGCTACAAATTGGATGCAATTTGGTTTCCTAATAACACCTTTAAAAATTGATCTTCAAAAGTTAGATCCTATAAAAGGTTTTGGAAATATTTTTGGCTTAAAAAAAGGAATTGAAGCTTTAAAATTAACTGCAAAACTTAGTATTATTGTAGTTGTAATGTTTATATTATTTATATTAACACATAAAGAGTTTCTTTCAATGATGGACCAAGAAACAGCAGGTTCAATTGCTTCAATGATACAAATGACATTTTATTTTTTAGCGGCAATACTATTTATTATAATTATTTTTGCTATAATGGATTTTTATTTTACAAGACATTATTATATGAAATCTTTACGAATGAGTAAGCAAGATATAAAAGATGAATTTAAAAATATGGATGGAGATCCTCAAGTTAAGGGTCGTATTCGAAGAATTCAAATGGAAATGTCTCGTAAAAGAATGATGGCAGATGTTCCTGATGCGGATGTTGTTATAACAAATCCCACACATTATGCAATTGCTTTAAAATATGATAAAGATGTTGATTCAGCACCTAAAATGATTGCAAAAGGTATTGATTTTATTGCTGTAAAAATTAAAGATATTGCAAAAGAAAATAATATACCAATTATTGAAAATCCTGCATTAGCAAGGGCTTTGCATGATCAAATTGAGTTAGAACAACAAATTCCAAGTGAATTTTATAAAGCATTAGCAGAGATATTTTCCTATGTATATGAATTAAAAAAGAAAAGGTAAAGTTTGAAAATTATAATACTTATACTAATTTTATTAAATTTTCTTTATGCAAAAAAAGATTTTTATTATAGCTTTATTAACTCTTCTGGAGCACAAATTTCTGAAAAGAGAAAACAGACTATTCGTGATGGTTTTGACATAATTGAAAATGCAAAAATGCTAGCTAGAGATGGAAAAATTGATGAAGCATATACTTTAATAAAAACATATAAAATAAAAAATAAAATAAATGTTTTAGATTCAGATTTGATTATTTTGTATTCTGAGTTATCTTTAAAGAAACAATCAAAAAGATTTTCATTAGAAGCTGCTAAATTACTTGAGAATGCAATTAATTCTTCATCAATAAATCAATTTGATTTATCAAAAGCATATATGCTCTTAGTCGAATTAAAATTAAAAATTAACAAAACTAAAGATGCAAAATATTTTGCAGAAATTATTATAAATAATTTTAATGATGAGCTTACTAAA
Source organism: uncultured Campylobacterales bacterium (assembly GCA_947503785.1). Classification (GTDB taxonomy): domain Bacteria; phylum Campylobacterota; class Campylobacteria; order Campylobacterales; family Arcobacteraceae; genus Poseidonibacter. The sequence goes on from CANNFB010000005.1 coordinate 3,668, forward strand.
ACATATGGAAAAATTCAACTTGCAAAAGTTTACAAATACCAAAAATCTTATGATAGAGCAATAAAGATACTTTATTCAATTTTAGCAAAAACAAATGATAAACTTGTTGCTACTGTAGTTGCTGATGAACTTTTCGATGTATATATAGCAAATGAAAATTTTGAAAAAGCTAATAAGTTAATATCTAATGTTTTAAAAAATAATGTTGAATATTATGCTAATGACTCATACTTAGCTAATCAAAAAATTACAAAACTTATTAAATCAAATATGCCTGAACATGCTGTTGATATTTTAAAAGAGCTATTAAATAAAACTACTAAAGAAGAATCTATTGAAGATTTCAAGTTTAAATTAGCAAATACTTATATGCTTATGTATGATAGAACAAATTTTTATTTAGAAAAAGCAAAAGAATTATATAAAGATATTATAAATGATTATTCACAAGGTACATACGCAAAGAGTTCTAAAATGATAATTGATGAAATCTTAATGAGACAAGGAAGAGTGAAGCCTGCTGTTATTGCAGCTAAATACCAGTCTTCTGAATCAATGCAACAAAAAGCTTTATTACAAGAACTAATTAATGATAAAGAAGATAAAAAATATAAACTTGTTTTACGTTCTAAAAAAGTATATAAAAAAATATCGAATAAAATTGCGAATAGATTTGGATATGAGTCTATTGACTCAATTTTTGATGAAGTTAATATTGAAATGATTAAAGAGTTTTTAAATACGGGTAAATGTTTTGAATTAAATAAAGCATTAAAAACTTCTAGAAGTGAGACCTTGGAAAAATTAATTGAAGATGAAACTATCAAGTATAAATTTTTCGAATGCTTAATTGAAGTGCCTTATGAAAGAGGATATTTGCAAGTTAAAGATACTTTTAATACTAGTAGAGATCCTAATATTTATTTATATCTAGAGAGAATGGCCTATTCACTAAACTTTATTGAGGATTCATTGGATTATTCAGCAAAAGTTGAGATGATAGATAATCGTGATGTTTTAATAAAAGAGTTTTTATTTAGATATCAAATTTTAAAATCAAAAGGAGATAGCCTTTCTTTAGATAAATTTTTCTCTTATACAAGTAGAAATTTAGATTTTATTGAGTTAAATAAAAACAATCCTGTAATTGTTGATTTTTATTATGATTACTATTTATATTTACTTAAAAAGAATGATAATAAAAGGGCAAATGAAATTTTAAATAAATTATATTTAAAACAAAAAGAATTAAAAGCTAATATATATTCACCTTTTGTTGAAATAGAATTATCAAAATTATCAAAAGATGAAAATAATTTACAAAGGTCTATTGATTATTTATTAGAATCAAAAGAAAATACAAGAAGATTAAAAGCAAATGATGAAGTAAAAATTTATTACGATATTTTAAAACTATATGATGCTTTAGGAAATAAAATCAAAAAAGATGAATATATACAAAAATGTAAAGATGTTAAAGATACAAAAGATAGTTTATACAAAAAAATGTGCGATGAAATGTAATGGATATTGAAAATCTAATTAAAAATATCGATTCAACTAATCTTTCAATCGCTTTTGGACGAATTAAAAACATTTCAACAACTACTATTACTGCAACTGGCTTAGAAGTAGCAGTTGGAGATATAGTAAAAATAGAATCAGTTCCACATAACTCTACTGTTTTAGGGATGGTTGCTTCAATTTCAAATGATGAATTTACAATAGTACCTTTTTCTTTTATTGAAGGTTTTAGAATTTATGATAAAGTTTATTTACAAAAAGAAGGTTTATCTGTTAAGTGTGGATATGGACTTCTTGGACGTGTGGTTAATGCTTTAGGTGAACCAATTGATGATATTGGAAAAATTAAAGATTTAGAAGAGAGCTCTGCCATAAATAAAATCTCAATGCCTGCGTTAGAACGTGGAATAATTGAAGAAAGATTCTCAACAGGTGTTAAATCTATTGATTCAATGTTAACATCAGGGAAAGGCCAAAAAGTAGGAATATTTGCAGGTTCTGGTGTTGGAAAATCAACACTTATGGGAATGATTGTAAAAGGTTGCGAAGCTCAGATTAAAATAGTTGCATTAATTGGAGAAAGAGGTAGAGAAATCCCTGAGTTTATACATTATAATTTAGATAATAATTTAGAAAACACTGTAATAATTGCAGCAACTTCTGATGAATCAGCTTTAATGCGTAAATATGGAGCGTTTACTGCAATGGCAATAGCAGAGTTTTTTAGAGATAAAGGACATGATGTTTTGCTTATGATGGATTCAGTTACTAGATTTGCAATGGCTCAAAGAGAAATTGGATTAAGTACTGGTGAACCTCCTGTAAGCCGTGGATATCCACCTTCAGTATTTTCATTATTACCACAATTAATGGAAAGAGCTGGGAACAATAAAAAAGGTTCAATTACCGCATTTTTTACTGTTTTAGTTGATGGAGATGACATGAATGATCCAATAGCAGATCAAAGTAGATCTATTTTAGATGGGCATATTGTATTAACAAGAGAATTAACTGAGCAAGGTTTTTATCCACCAATAAACTTACTTAAATCAGCTTCAAGAGTAATGGACAAAGTAGTTGATAAACAGCATTATAATGACTTTTTAAAGTTAAAAAGAGTATTATCTTTAATAAAAGAGAATGAAGTTTTAGTTCGTGTAGGTGCATATAAACAAGGTATGGATCCAGAATTAGACAATGCAATGGCAAAAAAAGAACAAATAAGAGAGTTTCTAATTCAAGGGACTGATAAAAAATATGATTTCAATGAAATTGTATCAATGTTTAGAAAGGTTTTACAATGATTAATCAAACAGACCAAACGTTATTTAGATTATCTAATTTAAATACTGAGCAAACTAGAATATCATATCAGATGGCTACAGGTAAAAAAATTGATAATGGTAGTGAAAATGCTTCTTTATACTCAAGAGAAATATTTGTAGATGACAGAATTAGAACTTATGAAGGTATAAAATACCAAATTGAAAGAACAACTGCCCAAAATAATGTTTCTGATTCGACAATAGGTGAAATGAAGAAATTATTTGAAGTGGTTAAAACAGAATTAATAAAAGCAAATACAGATACTACAAGTGATGAGGGTAGAAAGTCAATTGCCCTAAATATTGCAGGTATCAAAGAAAATCTTTTAGATTTAGCTAATACACAAGTTGAAGGTGAATATTTATTTTCAGGTTCAGATACTGCAATAAAGCCTTTTAGCGAAGATAGTGCTGGAAAAGTATCTTATCAAGGTGATAATATTTCAAGAAAAATATCTGTTGATGATGGTTCTTATAGAGAACGTGGAGTTAATGGTTATGATGTAATGACTTATCCTTCAAGCACAGCAAGAATTGGTGAAACTTTTAACTTTAAAGAAAGTGATACTATAATTGATGAAGATGGTTCAATTTGGAAATTTGTTCCTGGTAGTGAAGCTATTCCTGAAATCCCAGCTATTGGTGGAAATCCTTCTATTCCTGCAGTACCAGAAGTTTTATATAGTATTCAAAAGTTTGATAGCGCTGGGAATACTGTTGATACAAAATTTATTACATCAGATAATGAATTAACTCCTGCAACTTATCAAATAGATGATATTGGTGATGTTGATGGCACAAAATTTGAAGCTAGATCAAGCATTTTTGATTTACTTGATACTATAACAAATGCTTTAAATAAACAAGATAGTGCAGGAAATTCTATATCAGCTAGTGATGCTAATGATATTTTAAATGAAAGTCAAGATGCTTTTTCTAGTTCTTATGATGCATTAAATGTTTCTCATTCAAAATTAGGTTCTAAAAATAAAATGTTTGAACTCTCTCTAGAGAGAGTAAGTGCAAAATTAACACAGTATAATATTTTATCTCAAGAAATAGGGGCAGTTGATTTAGCAAAAGTTGCAATTGAGTCTAAGTCTTTAGAGTTAACTTATACAGCATTATATTCAACGATACAAAAAACAAATGAATTATCATTAGTAAATTTTTTAAAATAGTTAAATAAAAATAGTACATGAACATAAGAAAGATATTTAGCAAAGATTTATTTGTTGTTGCAATATTTGCAGCAATATTAACGATTATTATTGTTCCTTTATCAAAAGGGATTTTAGACTTTTTTTTAATAATCTCTTTGTCTTTATCTTTACTTATTTTACTTATTTCTTTATATATACAAAAACCTGCAGATTTAACAACATTTCCAACTATTATATTAATATTAGCGCTTTTTAGACTGTCTTTAAATATTGCAACCACAAGGTCAATTTTAAGTGAAGGTCACAATGGTCCTGAAGCAGTTAGTTCCATAATCTCTGCCTTTGGTGATTTTGTTGTTGGTGGAAATATGGTTATTGGTGTAATCATTTTTATTATTCTTGTTCTTATTAACTTTATGGTTGTAACAAAAGGTGCTACGAGAGTTGCTGAGGTAACTGCAAGGTTTACACTTGATTCAATGCCTGGAAAACAAATGGCAATTGATGCGGATTTAAATGCTGGATTTATTGATGATAAGCAAGCGCAACAAAGAAGAAAAGAATTAATCTCTGAAGCAAACTTTTATGGAGCGATGGATGGATCATCTAAGTTTGTAAAAGGTGATGCTGTAGCTGGTATTATTATTACTATAGTTAACTTAGTTGGTGGATTATTAATTGGTATATTTCAGCATGATATGACAGCTGCACAAAGTGGAGAAATATATACAATTTTAACTATTGGTGATGGATTAGTTGCTCAAATTCCTGCACTTGTTCTATCAACTGCAACTGCTATTATTATTACACGTTCTAATATGGATGAAGAGAAATTTGCAGATCAATCTATAAATCAATTAGTAAAAGACAGTAAGTCTTTAATTTTAGTTGGTATATCAATGGTTTTATTTTCATTAATACCTGGTTTTCCTACTGGAATATTAATTGTAATGGGATTATTATTAGTATTTATTGGTTATACAATTGGAATGATAAATGATCAAAAAGATAATGCAGTTACTAGATTCTTTAAACCAGAATCCGCAAAACCAAAAATTGATGATAATATCGAGACTCTAAAAGATAGAAAAAAACAAGCTTCTGTTCCAAATGAAGAGCAATCACTTGAAACTATCATGAAACTTGAAGTTTTAGAATTGAAATTAGGTATTAGACTATTACAACTAGTTCAAGGAAATTCTGAATTACTGGATAAAATTAAAGCTATTAGAAAAACAATTGCAACAGAATTAGGATTTGTAATTCCTCAAATTAGAATTTCAGATGATGCGACATTAGCTCCAAATGAATATCGATTATTTTTAAAAAGAATACCATTAGTTAGTGGAAAAGTAGAGATTGAAAAGCTACTTGCCATGGGTGGTTTAGGAAACGAAAAACTCCAAGGTTTAAAAGTTAAAGAGCCTGTATTTAATTTAGAAGCTACATGGATAAGTCCAGAATTAAAAGAAGAAGCCTTGATGAAAGGCTTTACTGTAGTTGATGCTCCTACAATTATTTCAACTCATATTTCTGAAATAATTAAAAAACATGCCGAAGATATTATTACTAGACAAGATATTGTAGATATTATTGATAGAATAAAAAAAGATTTCCCTATTGTAATAGAAGAGGCTATGAAAGTTACTTCTTATGGAGCTTTATTAAAAGTATGTAAAGACTTATTACACGAAAAAATTCCTATTGTTGATATGCTTACAATTATTGAAGCAATTGCAGATATTGCAGAGTTTACAAAAGCTCCTGATATTTTACTTGAACATGTTAGATCTAAACTCTTTAGATTAATCACAGAAAAGTTTAAAGATACAGATGGGGTTTTACATATTATTACTATTAAACCTGAGTTAGAACAACAGTTTATTGGAAAATTACAAGAACAACATGGAATTTCACAGTTAATGTTATCTATTGCAGAAATTAATAACTTAGTTACTAAAACAAAAGAATTATTAGATGAAATTGAAGTTAAAGGTTTTTCAAAAGTTACAATGGTTGTAGATCCTGTTTTAAGAAAAAGAGTATCAGAAATTTATGAGAAGTTTGGATTGCAAGTTGCTGTTTTATCTCATGCAGAACTTGATTCACGAGCAAACTTTGCAATTGAGGGAACTTTAAACTTTTAGCCATGTTTTTAATTAAATATTTTATTCTAATAATATTTCTTTCAGTATCAGTATTTGCTAATGTGCAACTTAATCTTCCTAAAGATGTTGTAAGAGGAGAGCCATTACTTTTTTCTATAGAAATTACTGGTAATGATATAACTTTGCCAGATTTTAAAACTATTGATTCTTATAGTGTTCAAGAAGTATCAAGTTCTACATCAACAAATATTATTAATAGTAAAATCACTAAAAGAGTTAAAAAAACATATTCTTTATATCCTAGCAAAGATTTTTTATTTCCTAGTCTAAAGTTTATTGTTGATGGAAAAGAGTATTTATCAAAAGAACGAAATATTGTTTTGAAAAACTCTCAAAAAACTATTTCATCTGATTTTGATTTATCCTTAAAAACTGATGTAAAAGAATTATATGTAAGTGAAAATTTTATCTTAACAATGATTTTTAAATATAAAAAAAGTGCAAATATTGTAGATTTATCTTTTCAAAAGCCTAGTTTTGATAATTTTTGGTATAAACAGTTAGATGATTCAAAACAGTATCAAGAAGGTGCTTTTGTTGTTCAAGAACTAAAGTTTTTATTATTCCCTCTTAAAAGTGGGAATCTAAAAATCAATCCTTTAAAAATCAATGCCCAAATAATTGATGGAAACAACTCTTTTTCTTTCTTCTCAAATGCTACATCTAATGTAAAAATTTATTCAAATGATTTAGAATTTAATGTAAAAGAATTACCTTCAAATGTAAATTTAATTGGAAAATTTGATATTAAAACACAAGTTGATAAAAGGCAAATCAATCAAGGTGAGGCAGTATCTTATAAATTAGAAATTAGTGGATATGGAAATATTGATGATATTAAGGATATAAAACTTGATATAAAAGATGCAACAGTTTATGAAAATAAGCCAATTATAAAAACTAAATATGAAGATAATAAGTATACAGGAACATATACAAAAGTATTTTCAATTATTCCAAATAAATCTATGACAATACCTAAGGTAAATTTAGAATATTTTGATAAAGAATTAGGTGAGGTAGTTTTAAAACAAAGCGATGCAATAGATATTAAACTTTTAAATGCAAGTATTGTAAAAAAGCCTGAATTAATACAAAAGCCTAATGTCGAAATTAAAGAAAAAGAAATGGTAAAAGATATAGAAAAAGTTTCTACTAAAGATAGAATAATATTCTTCTTTTTAGGTCTTTTTATAGGAATATTAATATTGGGTTTATATTTCTATGTTATAAAATACAAGAATAAAAATAAATCTTCTGAAACCTCTTTATTAAAGAAAATAAAAAAGTCAAAAAATAAAGATGAATTATTGAAGCTTTTAGCAGTTTATATAAAAATAGATTCTTCTTTGGATAAATTAATTTTTAAATTAGAAGAAAAAGATGATATCAAATTACTAAAAAAAGATATCATTATAAAAATAAAAGAATTAAAATTATAAGGATAAATTAGATGAAAATAGTTATATTTTGTTTTATATTAATTAATAGTATTTTTGCAGCAGAGTATTATGCAAAATTAGAGCCAATTGAGAGTTACAAGATAAAATCTGCAGTTGCTGGAAAAGTTGTTTTTTCAAATACTAAAATAGAAGGTTTTAAAGCAAGTAATTCAACGATAATTGAACTTGATTCAAAAGTAAATAAAATGGATTTACAACAATCTAGAAATAAATTAAAATATATTAATGAAATGATTACTATAGAAACTAATAATTATAATAGATTACAAAAAGTTTCTTCAAAATCAGTTTTTGAAAAAGATACACAAAAATTAAAAACTATAAATTTAAAGTCATCAAAAGCAGATATGATTATTAAAATTGAGAACTTAAAAGATACTATTAAAAATAAAAAGTTAATAGAAAAGTCAAATTATATTTCTATGATTGCTGTAAAAGAAGGTGATTATGTTAATCCTGGAACGCTACTTTATGAGTCAAAAGATTTATCAAAAGCTAAACTAGAAATTTTTGTACCTATTATGGAAGTTGAAAATTTAAAAGAAAAGACTGTTTATCTTGATGGCGTAAAAAGTGATGTTAAGATTAATAAGATTTACAATACTGCAGATACTCAGAATATCTCTTCATATAAAGTACAACTTTTAGTACCTAATGTAAAAGTATTTTCAAGATTGGTGAAAATTGAATTCAAATAAGAAAGTAGCATGTCCTATGGACTGTTACGATGCATGCCAAGCAGAAGTAATTGAAGATAATATAAAAGGTTCAAAAGATAATACAGTTACTAATGGAAAGTTATGTGTAAACTTTGCACAGTTATTAAAAGAGGATTATTTGAAAACTCCAATCTTTGATAATAAAGAAATTTCTTTAGATGAATCTTTAAAAATACTAAGTGAAAAATTAGAAAATGCTAACCCTTCAAGTACTTTATTTTATACAGGTAGTGGAAACCTAGGAGTTATGCAAAATTCAACAAAAAACTTTTTCACTCAATACGGTTCTGTATTAACAAAAGGAAGTTTATGTGATGGTGGTGGTGGATTAGGAATTGAGCAAGGAAGACAAGCTGTTATAAATCCACCAATTGAGAAACTTATTGAATCTGATATTATTATAGTTTGGGGACGTAATTTTTCTGTAACTTCTTCACATATGTATAATCTTGTAAAAGATAAAACATTTATCACCATTGATCCTATAAAAACTGATATTGCTAAAAAATCAAAAATACATATGCAAATTAATCCTAAAACAGACTATGAATTAGCATTACTATTAACAAGATTTACACATATGCAAGATATGGAAGATGAAGAATTTTTAGAAGAACATTCAGAAGGTTCTGATTGGTTCTTTGATATTACTAGGAATCGTCCTGTTGTTTCTTATGAAGCAACTACGGGGGTACCATTATCACAAGTTAATGAGCTTTTAGAATTAGTTGAAAATAAAAAAGTTTCAATAGTTGTAGGACTTGGTGTTCAAAAGTATTTTGAAGGTGCTCAAATTATGAGATGTATTGATTCTTTTGCTGCATACTTAGGTGTTCACAAAAAAGACTCTGGTGGAGTTTGGTACTTAAGTGATTCTTCACACGGCTATGAAAATCAGCTAAAAATTGAAGGAAAGAATAAAAAAGTTTCAGTGGCTGAAGTTGATTTTTCTTCTTATGAATTAGTATTTATTCAAGGTGGAAACCCAGTCGTTTCTGCACCAAACACTAAAAGTGTAATTGAAGGTTTAAAAAATAGCTTTGTAGTTTGTTTTACGACTACTTATAACGATACTTGTGAATTTGCGGACTTAGTTATACCATCTTCGTCTTTTCTTTCTAAAAGAGATGTGAGGCTATCTTATGGACATGAATACAAAGCAATTTCTGAAATAGTTGAACCTGCCCTTGAAAATACAATAAGTGAATATGAATTAGCAACATATTTAATAGAAAAGTTTGGCCTTAAAGCAATGAAGTCAGAAGATGAGATTATTGATTATTATAAAAATACGTCTGTTGTTCATGAAGATTTTGAAACGTTTGAATTTATAGAAGAAGTAGATATAGAACCTTTATATAAAAATAAAACTTCTGCAAATTTTTATTTAGTTACAGGAAAGAGTAAAAACTCTTTGAATTCTCAATTTACAATTGATAATTATGTATATTTACATCCATCAAGTGGCTTTAATAATGAAGATAATGTGAAAATTACTTCTCCTTATGGGGAAGCTGTATTTGCTGTAAAAATAAGCGAAGATATAAAAAGTCAATGTGCATTTTTTTACACAGGAAATAAGAAAACAAACTATTTAACGCCAAATAAAGCTGATGAAGAATCTTTTTCTGCAATGTTCCAAGAGGTTTTAATAGAAATTGAACTATCGTAAGTTATTTGCTGAACATAAAATAATTCGTGATTTATCACTAGTTCAATTTATTGCATATTTTGGAGCATGGTTTTCAAATGTTGCAATTTATACAATGCTTGTAGACTTTGGTTCTTCTGAACTTGCAATTGCTACAGTTACTGCTATGCATTTTTTACCAGCTGTTCTTATGGCTCCTTTTTCAGGAGCTATTATAGATAGATTCAAAATCAAACCTTTAATGCTTTCTTTATTAGTTGTTGAATTTATAATGACTTTACTTTTTTTAACTATAGAAAATGAAAGTCAAATATGGCTTCTAATGATATTTATATTTATAAGAATGAGTGCAGCTTCAATATTTTTCTCAACTGAAATGTCACTTTTAGCAAAACTTCTAAAAGGTGAAGCCCTACAAAAAGCAAATGAAATACACTCTATTATTTGGTCATTTTGTTATGCTGCGGGTATGGCTGTTAGTGCATTAATTGTAAATTATATTGGAATAAAGGCTGCTTTTATAGTTGATTCTTTATTTTTTCTCGTAGCCTTTGTAGTATTTATAAGAATTGATTTTGTTGTAAAGGCTAGTATCGTTCAAGATAAAATATTCACTTTAATTAAAGATGGATTTTTATATATAAAAGAGAATAAAATTATAATGCATTTAATACTTTTGCATGCAAGCGTTGGTTTAACTTCTTTTGATACCTTAGTTACTCTACTTGCAAAAAGTGAATATAAATATGTTATCTCTGTACCTTTGGCAATTGGAATATCAAATGCTACAAGAGCAATTGCTTTAATGATAGGACCCTTTTTAATCTCTAAATATGTTAATAAAGACAATTTGCACTATTTATTAGCTCTTCAAGGAATTATGATAATGATTTGGGGATTAACTCAATTTAATTTTTATATTTCACTTATATCTTTATTTTTTGTAGGACTTTTTACGACAGTACTTTGGTCATTTACTTATGCATTACTTCAAGATAAATGTGAAGAAAAATATTTAGGTCGGGTAATATCTTATAATGATATGTTTTTTATGATTTCATGTATTATAACTACCATGTTTATAGGATTAATGGCAAGTTTAACTTCGCTTGCTATAATTACTATTCTATTAGGCCTAGGTTTTATTATTTTTGCCTATTACTATACTAGGATATTAAAATGGATATAAACGAAAAAATATTATTACTTGCAATATTAAAGAAAAAAGATGATGAAACATTAATGGATGTAGTATCAACTTTAGAAAATACTCAACTTTTTACACTAAAAGAGGGTAAAAAGTTACTTAAAAAACTTAAAAGCGAAGAGTTCCTTACTGATGGTTTTTTAACATTAAAAGGTGATTTGATTGCAAAAGAAGTAGAGAAAGAATTTAAAATATAGTACTTTAAAATAAAATACAAGGGAAATAAATGATTTTAGACTATAAAGATATTAATGATTTAAACAGATATAAAATAATGTCGGATACTGTTATTCCAAGACCCATTGCATGGATTGTTACTGAAGATGAAGGTGTTTTAAATGCAGCACCTTTTTCATATTTTATTCCTATCTCAACAAACCCTGCGCTAATTATTGTTGCAATTGGTGAAAAAGAAGAGGGTGTTCCAAAAGATACTTTAGCAAATATTTTAAAACATAAAAAAGCAACTATTTGTTTTGTAAATAAAAATAATGCTGAACAAGTAAAAAAATGTGCAATTCCTTTAGGTAAAGAGACAAGTGAAATTGAAAAATTTGAAATTGATGTAAATGAAGTTATGGATGGATATCCTCCTATGATTACTTCATCTCAAAGTGCATTATTATGTGAATATTATAGTACTGTAGATATTCCAGGTGTTACTACTCCAATTATCTTAGAGATTAAACATCAGTATTTAGAAGATGGTAGATTAGATGAAAAATCACATGTAAATGTAGAAAATATTGGAAGATGTGGAGCTACTTTTAAAGCTTTAGTAGATTTATAAAATTTCTATATAAAGAGTAAAGAATTAAAAGGCTTAAAGCCTTTTAATTAATTTTTATACTTCTGTATTTCCACAGTGAGCACATTTTTTAGCTGCAATTGGAATTTCCATAGCACAATCACCACAAACTTTTGTAGTTGGCTCTGCTGGAACTTCTTCTTCTTTCTTTTGCATTTTATTGTAAGATTTAATAAACATAAACATTACAAAACCTAAAATTACAAATGAAATTGTATCATTCATAAATAAACCAATTTTAATAGCAGGAGCACCAGCTTCAGTTAACTTAGCCATTGTTTCATAAGTTTTGCCATCAAGTGCAATAAACAGTTGTGAAAAGTCTACATTTCCTAATAACATACCAACTGGTGGCATAATAACGTTTGCAACTAGTGATTTAATCAAAGTAGCAAAAGCAGCTCCAAAAATAAATCCTACTGCCATATCTACCATATTCCCTTTAATAAGGAATTCTTTAAACTCTTTTAACATATAAGTCCTTCAAATATTTTTTGTGATTGTATTTAAAAAGACTTATATTAAACTGAAATTAAAATAATAAAATAGTTTATTTTACAATTTGATGTAATTTCGAACATTTACTCAGGAATGTATCCATTCCACACATATCATTATACATATCATCAAAAGAGTGGAAATGTGCATCATAAACATAAACAAAGATTTCATCACCTTTTTCTAAGTAGTTAGTCTTTCCAAACTCTGCATAAGCTGTGGCACCTGCTGCGATTAAAATACCTTTAGCTTCTTTAGCATTTTTAGTAAATTGTGTTAACTCTTCTAATGGCCCACAATCTTCTTGAGTATTTAATTTTTTTATCATCCATTCTTTTAATTGATTAAAAAAGTAACTGTATGATTTTACAGATGAAGTCATTCCATAATCATGTACGATACCATCTCTTTTTATAAATGAAGCAATATGATATTTACTTAAAATACCATCTTCTGTAAAATTATCAATTTCTATTAACTCTTGAGAAATACCTTTTGTATTATTTCCCCAGTTTTTCTTTGTACTTAACTTATTTCCATCTTGAATTCTAATTGAACAATCATTAAAGGCTGAGAAATATTTAGGAATTATATCAATAAATTTTCCCTCTTCATATACAAAATCACATATCAAAGCAACTTCAGCTTCTACTTGTAAATTCTCAGCTTCTCTTCCATGTGTAAGTATAGTTTCATCACAAAGAGGATAATTTCCTAAAAAACTATCATGCTCTTTTATATAAAAAGGAAACATTCCTTTTGGCGCATCTTTTTCTTCTGTTTTAATTACATCAAATTCATCTGCTTCTCCAGCTTCACCTAAGTGATTTGCAAAGTTTCCTGCAACTGCAAAGCCTAAATAATCTTTTAAATCTTCAATTATCATTTATAGTTTCCTGTATTATTATTTATTATGGAATATAACATTAATCATTTTTTCTTAACGTCAAGTATGAAATATAGTTTTTTACTCTAAGGATAGTTTTATAGTAAGTATTATCGTAGGGATTAAGTAATAATTACAAAGGCCTAAGCCTTTATAATTAAATAGTTCTCCATTTAGCAGGACCTGTTGTATGAATTGAAACACCTTCTGTATCAACAGCAACAGTAACAGGCATATCAACTACATCGAATTCATAAATAGCTTCCATTCCCATTTCAGGAAATGCAAGAACTTTTGAATCTTTAATTGATTGAGAAATTAAATAAGCAGCTCCACCAGTTGCAATTAAATACATAGATTTGTATTCTTTAATTAAATCAATTGTAGGTTGCTTTCTTTCAGCCTTACCAATCATTCCCATGATACCAATTTCCATCATATCTTTAGTGAATTTATCCATTCTTGTAGATGTAGTTGGTCCCGCAGGTCCTACTTTTTCATCACGAACTGGATCAACTGGTCCAACGTAGTAAATAAATCTATCTTTTAAATCTACACCATTTGGAAGTGGCTTACCAGCATTTTTGTACTCAACAATTTTTTTATGAGCAGCATCACGTGCAGTTAAAATTTTTCCAGTTAATAATAAAGTATCACCTGATTTAAATTGAGACAAGTTTTCTTTTGTTAAGTCTGCAATATTTACTTTTTTAATTGAATCTAATGGTAATTCAATATCTGGCCATATATCTAAATCTGGTTTTTTAAATTTAGCTACACCTTCTCCCGCTTTTAATTTAAAGTGAATATGTCTAGTAGCTGCACAGTTTGGAATCATAGCAACTGGTAATGAAGCTGCATGACATGGATAATCTAAAATCTTAACATCAACAACAGTAGTTAAGCCACCAAGTCCTTGAGCTCCAATTCCGATTTTATTAATATCAGTATAAAGTCTTAATCTTAATTCTTCTAAAGCATTTTGAGGACCTCTTGCTTGAAGCTCATGAATATCAACATGACCCATTAAAGATTCTTTTGCTAAAAGCATAGATTTTTCAGGATTTCCACCAATACCAATACCTAAGATTCCAGGAGGACACCAACCAGCACCCATTTCTCTTACGTTTGCCATAACCCAGTCATAAACTGAATCAGATGGATTTAATACTGCGAATTTAGATTTATTTTCACTTCCACCACCTTTAGCAGCAACAGTAATATCTAATTCATCTGAATTATCAACCGTTACATGAATAACAGCTGGAGTATTATCTTTTGTATTTGTTCTTGCACCTGCTGGGTCTGAAACTACAGAGTATCTTAAAGTATTATCTGGATTAGTATAACCTTTTGCTACACCTGCATTTAATACATCAGTTAATTCTCTTGTAATTTCTAAATTACACTTTAACCCAACTCTAACAAAAATATTAACACTTCCTGTATCTTGACATAAAGGTCTATGTCCTAAGGCACACATTTTAGAGTTAATTAATATTTGACCTAATGCATTTTTAGCAGCTTCTGATTGCTCGTTTTCATAAGCTTCAACTATTGATTTTACAAAATCTTCAGGGTGAAAATATGAAATATATTGACATGCATCTGCAATACTATCTATAATATCTTGTTCTGTAATTACGCTCATTTGTTTCCTTTTTGCTTTTGAAATTTATATATTATACCTATGTGCGTATGAAAGAGTTCTTTTTTTATTAATATATTTAAAGTTTATTTTAAAAAGTGTTATCTTTTCACATGTATATAAAATAATAGCTATTTTAACTAATTTATATTAAGTGATTTAATATTTTGAAGAGTTAAAATATATTTTAAGTTAAATATAAGAGTGAAGCTTAAATTTTTTTATTCTTCCTTTTGAGGTAATTTAATTATTGTTAATGCGCCTTCATAAGTTGTATCTTTATATTTATACTTACAGTTTTCCATATATATATTACCATTAAACTGTTTTTCAATAATTTCTTTTGACATGTATAATCCTATTCCAGTACCTTTGTCTTTACTCTTAGTTGTAAAGTATGGATCAAAAACATGTTCCAAAATCTCTTTTGGCACTCCTCCTGCATTATCTTTTATTTTAATATATATTGTATTTTTATCTTTGTAAATATGAATATGAATAATTCTATTAAGTGCTTCATCTTTTATTAATTCATCTCTTGAGTTATTTAGAATATTTATAAATACTTGCGTTAATTGGCTTTTTATTCCAATTGTTTTTATATGTTGAATATCTTTTTCTATAGTAATATTTTTATTTTTATATTGAATACCTATAATATTTATAGCGTTCTCAAATGCATCTTCAAGAGAAAATATTATCTTTTCTTTATCATTTGAAAAAAAGTTCCTAAAATCATCTATTGTTCGGGATAAATATTGTGTGGAGTTATTTATATACTCAAGACCTTCATTAAACTCTTCATCACTTAACTCTCCAAACTCTTTTTTAATTTTCAATCCTGTTGCAGATGTAGAAATAATGCTTAGAGGTTGTCTCCATTGATGGCCAATATTTGCAATCATTTCACCAATTGCAGCCATTTTTGATTGCTGAGATAAAATATTTTGTTGTTTTGTAAGCTCTAATAAATTTGTTTTTATTTCATCTTGGTAGTCTTTAAATCTTCTTTCTAGTAATTTTGATATATAAATAGAAATAAATAGTAAAATACTTGTTAAAACTAAAGTACTAATTATTAAGTTGTTTAAATCTTCTTTAAGCCGTGTATCTAAGATAGCTTTTTTTTCTAAAACAATTTTATTTATTTCATTTTCGTAAAAACCTTTTCCTATAATCCATTCCCAGTTTTTTATGCCTTTTAAATAACTCGTTTTCTTTTCTGGTAAATCAACAGTTGAATTTTTTACTTGTGAATAAGTTCCAAATGCATCTTTTTTATTTTTTGCTATTTCTATAGATTTATGAAACTCTTTATTGTTTTTTGTTTCTTTTGTTTTGTATATGTTAAGGCCAATAATATCTTTTCTAATATGGCTTAAAAAATAACCTTCATAATTTAAAACAAATATATAGCCATTCTTTGAATATGTAAAATTTTGTATATGTTCTAAGACATCTTTTTTTATATCATTTTCAAAATCATCTATATATTCACCTGTTCCTATAAACCAATCATATGGTTCAAAATGTTTATTAAACCCAAGTTTCTCATACTGATTGTTCATATCTGATGGTTTATGATACCACCATCTCATATAATCCTCTTTTTTTTCTTTTACAACTTTTATAATATTTCTAGTTAGGTATTCCCCTTTACCTTCTTTAAAATTATAAAAGTTTTTTCCCTCGATTTTTTTATTAATTGGCAATAAGATACATTCATAATCAAAAGAATATATAAAAAAGTATCCCCGTCCATTATTAAATCGTATAGTACGAATGGCATCTTTTATCATCTTTTGTACTATTTTCTTATCTAAGTGCTTATTCTCTTCATAAATGTTCATTGCAATTTTATGTGCAGAATAAACCTTCTCTTTTAAATTTTCTTTTAATTTATTTTCTGTGTTTTTTTGTTGCTTAATTATATATTTATATATGCTATTAACTTGATTTTTTATAAGCTCTTTATTACTTTCTATATGCTCTATTTCTATTAGTTTTTTTTCTTTATTAAATATTTTTTTATTATTAATATATAAAGAAAAAGATATAAGTATTGACATCGTTATAATAAATAAAGGTGGTGTATATTTAATTATTTGTAATATAAAAGATTCATGTTTACTATTCATTTGATTTCCTTAAAAAAAGATTATATCAAAATTTTATGCTTAAGTTATATTAAAGATGTTAAGAGTGGTTCAAAAATTATTTATATTTTGGAAATTTAACAGAAGTCTTAAAATCTAAGGCTTTAGCCTTAGATTAAGTATTATTTAGAGAAAAATCTTTCTTGAACTATATCTTGTAGTTTTGTTCCAGAGAAGTTTGCTCTTTGAACTAATTCCCAGAAGTATCTGTAAGTTGCTCTGTCATGTAACTCACCATCATACTGAATAGGTCCCCATTCAGCATCTTGTGCTGCAATTAAAATATTTTGTGCAGCTTCTAATTCTGTAAAGTCTGGTTTCATTGCATCAACAATAGCTTGCACTTGTGTTGGATAAATTGACCACATTCTTAAGAACCCAAACTCGTTTCTTGCTTTTTCAGCATCTTTAAAAGTTTGGTATGGGTTTTTTAAATCAAGTGTAACATTGTGACAAGGAATGATATGGTTTTGTAAAGCTGCCTGAACAACTTTTGCTTTAGCAGCAGCAATTAATCTATGATCAAATTGACCAGGAGATCTCATATTTGATGCTGGAATTGCACCTTGGTAACCAGAAACAAAGTCCATTAAACCAAAGTCAAGAACTTGTACCCATGGTAAAGTTGCAGTTTTTTCAACATCCATTAAAGCACCATGTGTTTCAATTAAAACGTGAATTGGGATTTCTCTAGAAATACCAGCTTTTTTTGCAGCAGCTTGAATATATTCAACTTGAGTTTTAGCATCTTCATAAGAAGTTGATTTAGGAATAGTAATGTATGCTAATTTTTCACCAGCACCCGGTACTAAAATATCAATATCTTGTCTCCAGTCAGCATGATCAAAATCATGAATTCTTGTTCCTGCCATTGCATACTTATTAGCTTCAGAGTTTACAACTCTAACAATCATTTCAGCATGCTCAACTTCTTTACCAGTTTCAGCTCCATCTTCACAATCACAAGTGATATCAAAAACAGGTCCAAGCTTTTCTTGCATAGAAAAACCTTTTAAAATTAACTTTTCGCTTCCTGCAAAGTGCTCACAAGATGGAATAATTGGTAAATTGTCTCCAGAACCGAATAGTGCTACGTTAGGGTGTGTCATTTTATTTCCTTTTGTTAAATTTAATTTTTTGTATTTATTCTATAGTTTTTATTTTGCTGTTTTTCTTTTAGGAATAACAACTGTATAATCTAAATCAAGTACTACATTTTTTAAGTACTTACCGTCTTCACCTTTGGGATTAGATATCTCATCGGACTTTTGATTAGTAACAGCAACTGTTCTTAATCTTAATAATCCAATATCTTCTCTTTTATGGTCAATCGTTTCAATAACTTCTGTGTATGCATAAATTGTATCACCAGCATAAGTAGGGTTAGCGTGAGCTCCACTATTTATTGCGTAGATCCATTGTGCATTTTGGAAGCCATTAAATGATAATGCTCTTGCCATTGAAATAACAATTCCACCATACATAAGTCTTTGACCCATTGGTGAACTTTTCATCATATGGTCATTGAAATGTACTTTTGCATTGTTTTGGTATAACTTAGTTGCTAGTGTATGATCACTATTATCAACTGTAATACCTTCTGGATGATTTAATCTCTCACCAGCTTCGTAATCTTCAAAGAAGTATTTTCCACCAGTTGAATTTGTGTCTACACACTTAATTTCTGGAAGATTAATAATATCAGCAATAGGTGTAGTTTTTAAGAAAGTAGGAACTTCATTTATACCTGATTTAGTTTCCTTGTCTTTCTTATGAACCATAACCCATCTTTTGAAGTTTAATACTTCTTTATTATCCTGGTTATATCCAATAGAGTGTACATAAACAACTCCACTTTTACCACTTGAATTTTCTTTTAATCCAATTACAGTAGATGTCATAGATACCGTATCTCCAACATAAGTAGGATTAGGGAATGAAATCTCTGCGTAACCTAAGTTAGCAATTGCATTTAAAGATACATCTTGAACAGATTTTCCAAATGTTAAGTGAAACATTAATGTATCATCAACTGGTCTTTTATCATAACCCATTTCAGCAGCAACTAAATCTGAAGAGTTAAGTGCAAATCTAGAACCAGTAAAAGCGATGTATAAAGATACATCTCCTTCACTAATTGTTCTAGGAAGTGGGTGAACTATTTTTTGACCAATTGAAAAATCTTCGAAAAAATTTCCCACATTGATTTTAGAGTTAATTTTAGACAATATAATCTCCTTATTTATTAAATAGGTTTTGACCTAATGATTTATATGTTTCGTATAGTGTAATCATCTTTTTAGCCCATTTAATTCTAGAACCATCAACTAATCTATCATTATGATAAATTACTTCTTTTCCATCTTTCTTAGCTTCTTCATATTTGTTAATCATAACTTCATAATCTTCAACTTCAACTTGTTTTGGAGTAAAGATATCATTAATGTATTCAATTTGAATTGGATGAACTAATGATTTACCATCAAATCCTAAGTTAAACGCATCTTTAGTTGAATCTTCACAAGCAAACTCATCATGGATATCAAAGTGAGGACCATCAATAACTGTTTGACCATACGCTTTTGCAGCAAGTGCAATTTGCGATAAATAGTTAAACATTGCTTTTGAACCTTTTTTAATATCAATTTGAAGTCTATTTGCAAGTTTATTAGAACCAACAACAACAACTTCAACTTTAGGAGATGCTGAACAAATTTCTTGAATATTTAAAACTGATAATGGTGTTTCAATCATAATCATTAAAGATAAATCAGGATTTACTTCTTCAATTAATTTAACAGCTTCTAAAACCTGAGCTCCAGTTTCAATTTTTGAGAATACTAAACCATCAATTTCAATTTCTTTAGCTAATTCTAAATCTTTTACAATGTCTTCACTACCTAAGTTATTAATTCTTAGAATTCGCTCAGAGTCACCAAATTTAGAGCCACTGTCTTTATAAACATCTCTAATAGTATCTCTAGCAACACTTCTTTGTTCTGATAAAATAGCTTCTAAATCAAAGATAACTGAATCTGCTAAAACAGTTTTTGCTTTTTCAACATTATGTCTATTATAAGCAGGTACAAATAACATAGATCTTCTAGCTTTATACTCTTTAATTTCTTCACCAGTTTCTTTTGCATGGTAAATATCATGTAAGTTTTTAACTAATTGCTTTCTTAAAACTTTTCCATTTTTAGTTCTTGGATAATCTTTAAGTGCAAAAATTGTTTTAGGTGCTTTATATTTTGCAAGGTTTGCTTGAGAAAATGCTAACACTTCTGCTTCTTGTTCAGCAGTTAACTCTTCATGTCCAATTACAGCAATTGCAACAATTACTTTATCTTTTCCAATTTCTAAACCAAAAGCAACACAATCAGCTACTAAATCGTGAGTTTTTACAACTCTCTCAATTTCATGTGGAGATACTCTAAATCCGAATGTATTAATAATATCATCTTTTCTACCAATGAACCAGATATAACCATCTTCATCTCTTTTAGCATAATCACCTGTAAAGAAGTAACCATTATGTTTAGCTTTTCTAGTTTCTTCTTCTAATTGCCAGTATTCTAAGAATAATCCTGGATCATCTTCACCAATAGAAATCATACCTTCTTCACCATCTGCTACTTCTTCTAATGTATCAGGATCAAGTAGTTTTACAGTATGTCCAGGTTGTACAAATCCTGCACTTCCAGGTCTAATTGGATTGTTTTTAGAGTGAGAAATATAGTAAGAACACTCACTCATTCCAATAGCTTCATAAATATCTTGCTTAAATCTATCTCTCCATAAACTAATCATTTCATCAGATAAATGCTCACCAGCAGACATACAATATCTTAAAGATGGACAATCCGCAGATGTATATTCAGTTTTTTGAATAATTTGTCTATAGATTGTAGGTACTCCAATAAAGATAGTACATTTATGTTTTTTAATTAATTCAATCCATTTCCCAGCATCATTACCACCTTCATAGGCAATAACTGTATGACCGTTAAATAATGGATCCATAAGTGCAGAACCTAATACATAAGTCCAGTTAAATTTACCAGAATGCATGATTCTGTCATTTTCTTTAAAATCAAACCAATATTCAGTAGCTGGAGTTCTTCCAACTAATGATCTATGTGAGTGTAATACACCTTTTGGATAACCAGTAGTTCCTGATGTATATACTAAATAAGCAGGTTCTCCTGATCTTGATTTATAATGGTTTGGTTTTTTATCTGCAGTTTTTAATATTTCAGAGAAAGAATATACATTCATTCCTTTTGGAATATTTAAACCATCAGTAGAATCAATTCCAGCAACAATAATAGTTTTTAAGTTATCAAGATTTTCTAAGTAAGGTAGTAAATTATCATACATAGTTGCAGATAATACAATAGCATTTGCTTGTGAATCTTCTGCTAAATACTTAACTTCTGAACCTGATAATAATGTTGAAGTAGGTACTGCAATAATACCAGCTTTAATTGCTCCAAAAAATGAAATAGGGTAAGCAAGAGAGTTTTTTAAACATACTAAAACTCTATCTCTTGGCTCAAATCCTAAACCAGTTAAGAAGTTACACATTTGATCAGATTTTTCTGTTAATTCTTTATAAGAAATTTCGTCAGTACCTAAATTATCATCTTCTATAATCATAGCAGTACTATTTTCTTTTGCTGTTCCTACATGTTTAGATGTACAAGCAACACCAATGTTTAAGTATTCTGGTACTTCAATTGTAATATTTGAACTCATTGTTATAACTCCTTATTAAATTTGACCAAATGGCCAGTTTTCTTTAAATGTATGTATAGGCATTTTGTTAAGAACCGATAATGCAAATATTTCATCTTCTTTATTTAAACTTCTAAGTGCATAAGCTCTTAAAATATTTTGTAAAGCTTTACCAAACATTGGTGGATCTAACATCTCACCTTTATATCTAATAGCTCCAGATAATAAAGCATCAGTTTCAATTGCAAGTTTTAATACAGTTACATCATGCTCTAATTCTTTTGGACTTGGAGTAAATGCAACTTTACATACATTAATATGATTTGGAGTAATAACTTGCTTTCCAGTTAATCCCATTGCATTTTCTCTTAGTGCGTGAGCATAAACATGTCTAGATGCTTCATCTCCATGTAAATCTAACCATCTTCTAATGTCTTTTTTCTCAACACAGTGATCTGGTAGTGAGTGTGGTGTTAACATAACTTCAACTCCACCAATAACTCCAGCACCTTTAACTCTAGCTTCCATTGTAAGCATATTAAAGAATGTTTCTAACTCATCAATCCAACCTTCTGGCGTGATTTTATAAGCCATTGCTTTAGAGAAATCATGAATACCAAAAACAACATGTTTAACAGTTGAATGTTCCATTAATCTATCAGCAATTTGAAGAGACTTTGGATGCTCAATAATTGGTTGAATAGTTAAATTACTTCCAATAGATACTAACCAAGAAGATAAATCTCTTATCTCAGCAGAACCATAAACTTCTCCAGCTTTTGCTAAAACAATTACATCAATGTATTTATGAATTTGCTTTAACATTTTTAAATCTTCTTCATACTCATCTGTTCTAAATGGATTTATTCTCACTGCTATTTGGAAAGTTCTTTCAGGAAACTTTGGAAGTTCTTGAATTAATAATTCTCTTGACATAGCTTTTTGTCTACAACCATCTTCTAAATCGAATAATACAGTATGTGCTTTAGTTTTATAAGCATGTTTTTGTAATCTTAATTTAGCTTGCTCCATACTTTCGTATGTACCATCAAGTGGATTGAATTTAATTGGTGGGTAATAAATTTGAATACCAGGCCAGTATCCACCAAGAACCGGTGTTAAATCATCGTTTGCTGTTAATTTTGATAAATCTATTGCAGAAGTCATTTTTTATCTACCTTTCTTTTGTTAATTTTGTGCTTTTTAATCACTGTTTGTAACTCTATAAGTATATAGAATAAAACTGATGTGAAAGTTATACATTATTTAAAATGAATTGTTTTTATGTAAAAAAAAATAGTGTTTTAACTTAAGCTTAGATTCAAAAAACTTTAGCAAAGACCTTAAAATAGGGAAAGTAAACTTAAAGTAGTAGTAAAATATAGTCAAAATGATATAAAAAGACATGAAAAATTAAGGATATAAAATAATATAAATCTGCAAATTTGCAAATTCTTTTGTAAATTCATCCATATTTGATAAATTTACAAAAATTTGAAGAATTTAGAACGACCTATAATTCATCTAAAAATGATAGTTTTTTAAAATGATTTTGCAAAAATGGTTTTGATACTTTTTCAAAATCATCTTTATCTTCATATAAATTGATATAGAACTCAAAATCAATATTTCTATTTTTTAAAGCTTCTATTGAAAGTAGGGTGTCATTGATACATCCTAGTTTTGAAGGTGTTATTAAAATAGCTTCACTATTAAACTCTTTTATTAAGTCAATAATAAATAAGTCTTCTTCTAGAGGAACTAAAAGTCCTCCTGCTCCTTCAATTATTAAAATGTCACAAATTGATTGTAAGTACTCTTTTTTCTTTTTTAATAAATCTAAAGAAATCGTAGTATTTTCTTTAGCAACATAAGGAGCTGCTGGAAGTTTAAATTGGTAAGGTACTACATCTTTTATAGATACATTAAACTCTGGATTTAATTCTTTGGTTAGTCTTAGCATTTTGGAACCATCAATTGGAAAGTCAATAACACCTGTTTCACAGGGCTTAAAATAGCCAACTTTAAAGCCTTTACTTGAAAAATATCGTAAGAACTTTTCACAAGCATAAGTTTTTCCAACATCGGTATTTGTAGCACTAATAAAAATTGATTTATTTTTATAGTAGTTTATGTCTTTATTCATATATATTTCTTTTTTGGTATAATATTTTTTAAATTAAAAATTAGAATGGTATTTTATCATAAAAAGGTTTGAAGTGAGTAATGAGATTGAAATAGAATTAGATGATGATTTAGATTTACAAGAGCCAAAAAAATATAAAGTTTTTTTATTAAATGACGATTATTCAACAATGGATTTCGTTATTGATGTATTAGTAAAAGTATTTAGAAAAAGTGTAGATGAATCAGCAAATATTATGTTAAATATACATAATAATGGTAGAGAAGTATGTGGTGTTTATACACATGAAATAGCAGCCACAAAAGTTGGACAAGTTAAAACACTTGCACGAGAAAAAGGCTTTCCTTTAAAAGCTGTAATGGAAGAAGAATAAAATGATAAGTAAAGAATTAAGAAGTATTTTTTCGCAAGCAGTTGGCTATGCAAAAAGTAGTAAACATGAATATTTAACAATTGAACATATTTTTTTAATGTTATTACATGATGAGTCTATAGAAAATTTATTTATAGATTTAGGAGTAGATTCAAGTAAGTTGTTTGATGATACTAAAAAGTATATAGATGAGAATACACCAAAACTTCCAGAAGATGTTGAAGATGAGCCTTTAGAGACTATTTCTTTAACTTCTACAATAGAATATATGGTAGCACATACTCAAACATCAGGAAGAGGCAATGCAACAGTTGAAGATATGTTTGTGGCAATCTTAAAAGATGAAAAATCGTATGCTCTTTATCTTTTAAGAACACTTGGTATTGAAAGAATTGATATTTTAGAAGAAATTTCTCACAAAGTTGAAGATGAAGTAGTAGAAGAAGCTGAAGATAAAAATAATAAAGTTTTAGCTAAAAATTCTACTGAATTAGTTGCTGTTGCATTAAAGGGTGAAATAGACCCTGTAATTGGAAGAGAAAAAGAGATTTCAAGAGTTATTGAAATTTTAAGTAGAAGAAAGAAAAACAATCCAATTTTAGTAGGTGAACCAGGTGTTGGTAAAACTGCAATTGCAGAAGGTTTAGCTTTACAAATAGCAGAACAAAAAGTACCTGAGTTTTTATTTGATGCAAAAGTATTCTCACTAGATATGGGTTCTATGATTGCAGGAACTAAATATAGAGGAGATTTTGAGAAAAAATTAAAATCTTTATTACAAGAAGTTATTAAAGTTCCTAATGCAATTTTATTCATTGATGAAATACATACAATTGTGGGCGCTGGAAGTGTTGGCGGATCTGCTATGGATGCTTCAAATATTCTAAAACCAATGCTTTCAAATGGAAAATTAAGATGTATTGGTGCTACTACTTTTGCAGAATATAGAAATGATTTTTCAAAAGATAAAGCACTTTCTAGAAGGTTTGCTAAAGTAGATGTAGAAGAGCCATCAATTGAAGATTCAATTTTAATTTTAGATGGATTAAAATCTAAATATGAAGAGTTTCATGGTATTAAATATTCTAAAACTGCAATTAGAAGTGCTGTTGAACTTAGTAAAAAATATATTACTGATAGATTTTTACCTGATTGCGCTATTGATGTTATTGATGAGGTTGGGGCTTCAAAGAAGATTTCTTTAGTAGCAACTTTAAAAACAAAAAGCAAAAAGAATATCACAGTTTCACAAGAAGATATTGAAAATACAGTTGCTAAAATGGCTCATATCCCAGCTAAATCTGCAACTAAGTCTGATTTATCTTTATTGAAATCATTAGAAAAGAATATGCAAAAAAGAGTTTATGGACAAGATGACGCAATTACTACTATTGTTCAATCTATTAAACGAAATAAAGCAGGACTAGGTTTAGATAAAAAGCCAATTGGAAGTTTCCTATTTACAGGTCCAACTGGTGTTGGTAAAACGGAAGTTGCTAAAGAGTTATCTTTACAGTTAGGTGTTCATTTTGAAAGATTTGATATGAGTGAATATATGGAAGCTCATACAATTTCTAGACTTATTGGAGCACCTGCTGGTTATGTTGGATTTGAGCAAGGTGGCTTATTAACAGAAGCTATTAGAAAACATCCTCATACTGTTTTATTACTTGATGAAATTGAGAAAGCTCATCCTGATTTAATGTCAGTATTATTACAAGTTATGGATAATGCAGAATTAACTGATAATGCAGGTAATAAAGCAGACTTTCAAAATGTAATACTTGTAATGACATCAAATTTAGGTGCAACTGAAGCAAATGTTATGGGATTTGCTAAAGATGATAATCTAAATGAAAATAAAGCAATTACAAAGTTCTTTGCACCAGAATTTAGAAATAGATTAGATAGCGTTGTTTCTTTTGAAAGTTTATCAATTGATGTAGTAACAAAAGTTGTTGCTAAATTTATAGGTGATTTAGAAGAGCAATTAAGTGATAAAAATATCAAAATAAATATTACTAATAAAGCTAAAAAAGAACTCGCAACGATTGGTTATGATAAAGCAATGGGTGCAAGACCTCTTAATAGAGTGATTTCTGATAAAATTAAAAATGTATTAACAGATGAGATTTTATTTGGAAAACTTAAAAAAGGTGGAATTGTAAATATTGACTTTACGGATGATTTTACTTTTGATTATATCGTGTTATAACACGATTTTTATACAATTGTAAATTAATATATATAAAGTTTAATTACTTTCTTAAGATAAAGAAAGTAAAATTCAAAATTATTTAAGAAAAAGGATCAAAACAAATGACAAAAATTTTAATAAGTTCTGCAGTTGCAGTTTTTCTATTAACAGGGTGTGGTGAAGACAAAAAAGTTACAACAGAAGTAGCTAAAGCAGTTGAACCTGCAAAGACTGAGATGGTTAAAGCTACAGAAGCTACGACAGTAGCTGCAAAAGAAGCAAGCACTGATGTTAAAGAAACTGTAATGAAAGCAGCAAGCGAATTAAAGACTACAGTAAGTGATGCAGCTACTAAAGTTATTGATACTACAACTGCAGTTGTTAAAGAAACAACTGCATCTGTTGTAGAAACAGCTAAATCAGCAATGAATAATACTGCAAGTGATTCAAAAGAAATGGCTACAGCAGTTACAGAAAAAGCTGTTGAAGTTAAAGATACAGCAAAAGAAGCAGTTACAACAAGTGTTGAAAAAGCTAAAGAAGCTACAACAGCAGCAGTATCTGCTACAGCAGAAAAAACAAAAGAAGTAGTATCAAATGTAACAGACTCAGCAAATGAAAAAGTTGCAGCAGCAGTTACAGCAGTTACTGCTACTAAAGAAGCTACAAGTGAAAAAGTAGAAGAAGTAAAAACTGAAACTATTGCAAAAGTTGCAGCTGCAGCGCCTTCTATTAATGCAAAAGCATTATTTGGTGCATGTGCTGGATGTCATGGTCAAAATGGTGAAAAACCTGCATTAGGAAAATCACAAGTTATTCAAGGTTGGGATAAAGCTAAAGTTATCGCTGCATTAAATGGTTATAAAGATGGTTCTTATGGTGGAGTTATGAAAGGTGTTATGAAAGGTCAAGTTGCGACTAAATCAGATGCTGAAATTGATGCTCTAGCAGAATTCATTTCTAACTTATAATATTTATAATAGAAGAAGGTCTTTCCTTCTTTTATTTATTACTAATAAATAAACTTACATAAACTCCTAATATTTTCTAAAATAAATAAGAATTAATTTAAAACTTATACTTAACTAACACTACTATTTTATAATTTCATACATTCAAATTAAGGAAAATTAAATGAAATTAAAAAAAATATTAGCAATGGTAACTATTGCAGCAACAGTTGGTTTATTTGCGGATGGGCTTAGTAATGTTGATTCACTAATAGCTCGAATTAATAAAACTACTGATACAAAAGAAAAAAGTGTTTTAATAAAAAAATTAAATGCAGAACTTTCAGTTATGGATAAAAAAGAAGTTTTAAAAGCCAAAGAACTTATTGATGCTAAACTAGAAATATCAAATCTTTAATATCTAGAATTGAAATTAATTCCTTAGCCCGGTTTATTCCAACTCTTAATATATATTATAAAAGAAGGCCTTTCCTTCTTTTTTACTAACTTTTAATTTATACTAACTTCTAAATCTTTATACCTCTAAATAACACTTCTTTTATATAATTTTATACCTTCAATTTCTATATTACGTATACAAAAATATTGTCAGAAAAAAAGCAAAACAAAATAAAAAATAGTTTAAAACTTACATTCAACTAACACTATAATCTTATAATTTCATACATTCAAATTAAGGAGAATTAAATGAGATTAAGAAAAATATTAGCAATGGTAGCAATTGCTGGAGCAGTTAGTTTATTTGCAGATGGGATTAGTAATGTTGGTGCAATAGTGGATCAAATTAATAAAACTACTGATGCAAAAGAAAAAAGTGTTTTAATGAAAAAACTTGATGTTGAAATCGCTGTTATGGATAAGAAAGATGTTCCAAAAGCAAAAGCAATTATTGACGCAAAACTAAAAAAATAGTTTAATTTTAGGGGAATTCAAGTGTAACTTGAGTGCCTTCCCCTAAAGTACTTTTTATCTGAATATTTATATTTAATACTTCGCATAATTGTTTTACAATACTCATCCCAATACCAAGTCCTAAAGTATTCTCTTTATAATATCTTTGAAATACTTTTTTTGGATTTTTTATTCCAATTCCTGTATCTTTTATAATAAGTTTTTTATTAAGTATACTTAAATGAATTTGCCCATTTTTCTTATTATATTTACATGCATTATTTATAATATTATCAATTATTCGTTCAATTCCATTTTGATTACTTTGTATTATTAGAGGAGTTAACTCTTTTGTAAAATGAATTTTTGGATATATTTTTTGTAAAATTTCAACTTTTCCAGTAACAATTTCATCTATAGAAATATCTTCATTTCTTTGAATATTATTTGGACTCATAAATTCTAAGTTTTTATATAATGAGGCAATACTTTGTGCACTAAGTTCTATTCTTTCTATTTCTTCAAAATCACCACGTTTTCTTAAGAGTTTTGAATTTAATAAAATTGAAGTTGCTGGAGTATTTAAATCGTGAATTATATCTTTTAAGAAGTTTTCTAAAAGATAAATAGCTTCTTTTATAGGTCTTAATGCATAAATAGCAAAGCCAATTGAAATAAATAAAAGAGAAAAGAATATAATAATACTAAATTTTAAAATCTTTTGTAAAAACTCATTATATAGTTTCTCATATTTTGCTTTATCATATACTATTTTTAATAAATAAGGACTAGTTGATACTGTTTGGAAATAGGCACAAAGACCTTTTTTACAATGATATATTTTAAATAACTGTTTTTGATTGTCTTTTTGTATAATATCAAGAGAGAACTTATCCCCTTTAAAATCAAAAGTGTAATCTTTCATTTGATAAAGTATGTTTTGCTCTATATCCTGAACTTTATCTTGATGATACATATATAAAACAATACTTGAAAGTATAAGTAAAGGAATAAAAAAAAGAAATAATGTTGTAAAGAATGATTTCTTTTCATATCTTTTCAAGTTTATATCCTATTCCCTTAGTATTTGAAATGTCTAAATCCAATATCTTTTTTAATTTACTTATTAAAACTCGAAGTGCACTATCACTAGGTTTATTCATGTAGTCAAAGAATGTTGATTTATTTACCGTCATATTTATATTTCGTATTAGAAGAGAAAAAATTTCTTTTTCAACAATTCCTAAAGCAATTTCATCATTTTTTATAAAAACCCTGTTTTCTAGTAGGTCGAAAGTTATATCTTTATATTGAATAGTTGGGTTTTTTCGTTTTAATATAGCCTTTATTCGTGCTAATAATTCATCTAAATCAAATGGCTTTTTAATATAATCATCACATCCACAATTAAAACCTTCAAGAGTAGTTGTTGTATCTCTATGTGCAGTGATAAAAAAAGTTGGGGTATTATCTTCTGCTTGTCTTAAAAGTTTTAAAGTTTCTAAACCATTAAGTAAGGGCACATTAATATCAAATAAGTATAAATCAAATTTAGTTTCATACGTATATTCAAGTACTTCTTCACCATCATTAACTAATGTAACCTCATAATCTTCTTGTTCTAAAATTTGTACCATTGTTTGTGCTAATATTTCATCGTCTTCTAATAATAAAATTTTAGATTTTTTATCCATGAGTATCCTATTTTAATAAAATATTTATTTTTGTGATGATTTTTCTTTATAAATTTTAATAGGTAATTTTCCTTTTGCTTTTATAATTGCATCTGCTTGTTCTCTTGCTTTAATATTTTCCTTAGCAAGTTTTTCTTTTAATTCTTCAAGTAGTTTTTTTCTTTCATTATTTGAACCAGCTTGATTAACTTTTTCCAGTAAATTACTTACTTCTTTATTTTGTGCAAATGAAATACTTTTGAAAAAGATTATGCAAATGATTAATATACTTAGTCTTTTCATTTTTTAATCTCTTTGCTTTTTTCCATCTGAATTTCAAGCATTTTTATTTTTCTTTTAACAGATTCTATGGGATGTCTTTTAAACTTTTTTAAATTACATTTATTTTTTTTTGCTAAGTTGTGTTGAGTATTATATGATTTTATAGCATTATTTATATTTTGTGAAAAAATACTTTTTGAGTTGCTTTCTATTAAAAAAAGTTGTGCTTTTGCTCCTATAATATCTTTTTGAATAAAATAACCTTTTTGAAATTCTTCTTTAATATATCTAGAAGCATGAGTCATCACTTTTGTGTGTTTCTGGCAAAACTTATATGTTTGTACTCTCTTTTTTTTTGCTAAAGTTTTTTTTATCTTTATAGGTTCTTTAATGTTTTGTTCTTGTTTTATAGGAGTAAGTACTTTATTTTGATTGAAATTATTTAAGGTACATCCTGAAAAAAATATTATAAAAATGATAATAAAATATGTATGTTTTTGAATAAACATTTTGTCCTTTCTTCTTTGTATATAATAATTAATTGATCGATTATTATATAGGAAAAAGTATTAAAAGCTAAATTAAAAAAGTATCAATAATTTTTGATACAATCTAGTAAAAAATCAACTCATATCCTAATCTTTTAGGTATAATTTTATCAAAAATAAGGCTAATATTTGGATATCTATCCTTTAGATAAAAACTCATATATTTTTCCAAATCCAATTTATGCACAAGACAAAGGTTTATTAGCTTATGGCGGTGATTTAAATCCATCTCGTATTATGACTGCATATTTAAATGGAATTTTTCCTTGGTACAATGAATCTGATCCAATTTTATGGTGGAGTCCAAATCCTAGATGTGTATTAGATTTTGAGGACTTTAAAATATCAAAAAGTCTTCGTAAGGTAATAGATAAAAATATATTTGAAATTAAGTTTGATACTAATTTTGTTCAAGTTATGAAAGAGTGTAAAAATATAAATAGAGAAAATCAAAAAGGTACTTGGATTCAAGATGAATTAATTGAAGCTTATACCAAAATACATGAAATGGGCTTTGCTCACTCTTTTGAGGCTTATTACAATGACGAATTAGTTGGTGGGGGATATGGGATTAATATAGGAAATATTTTTTGTGGAGAATCAATGTTTGCGAAAAAAACTGATGCTTCAAAAGTTGCTCTTTATTTTTTGATTCAAAGATTAAAAGAAAAAGGTTTTTCTTTTATTGATTGTCAAATCCCAACACCTCACTTATTGTCACTTGGTGCTAAAACAATGGAGAGAAAAGAGTTTATATTAAGTGTTAAAAAATCATCTGAGAATTTAAAAGAATTTTAAAATATAAAGGAAAAAAATGGCAGGTAATAACGAAAATAATCCCTTACATGGAATAAAACTAGAAATGATTCTTACTGAATTAGTAAAAGAATATGGTTGGGCAGAATTAGACAAAAGAATAAAATTAAATTGTTTTTATAATAATCCATCGATTAAGTCTTCTTTGAAGTTTTTACGAAGAACTCCTTGGGCTAGGACTAAAATAGAAAATTTATATATTACAACTTTCAAAAAATCATAATATATTAAAACTAATGAAGATTATACTAAACTACGTTTTCAAAAATTTATAGGATAGTTAAAATGATAAAGAAAATAGATACAAATAGTGAAGAATTTCAAACAGAATTTGAATTAACAAAACAATTTACAGACAAAGTTGTTAAAAATTTTAACTTTGCATATAATCCAAATGATGAAGTAAATGAATCAATTCAAATGGGACTTGCTAGAAATAAAATGATTTATGGAAAAAGATATTGTCCATGTTTTATGGTTATTGGTGAAACAAAAGAGGAACAAAAAACTGCAGATAATAGATTGTGTCCATGTAAACCAGCTCTTGAAAAAGAGATACCTGAATCTGGAAATTGTCACTGTGGAATTTTTTGTACACCTGAATTTGCAGAACAAAGTGCAAAAGAAGAAGATTTACACGATGCGATTGCAACTCATTCTAGAGGAATTACAAAAGAAGAATGTGAGCAATTACTTTTAAAACAAGAAGTAAATTCTCAAGAAGTAGAATCTTTATTAGAAGCTAGAGATTTAGGTTTTGTTAAATTTAATCTTATTGATACAAGAGAGTGGATGGAATGGGTAGGTACTCGAATTAAAGGAACAGATTATTTAATTCCTACAACATCATTTTATCAAGCACTAGAAAGAGTGGATGACCAAAAAGACACTCCTGTAATCGTTTATTGTTTAAGTGGAAGTAGATCTGCTTACTGTCAAAGAATTATGTTAGATTTAGGATATAAATCTGTTGCAAACTTGGATTATGGAATTTCTACTTATCAAGGTGAAAGAGAAAGTGGAGAAGAGTAGAAAAGTTTAAGTTACAGTGTTATAATGTATCCTTAACTAGGATACATTATCTTTAAGATCTTCAGAATAGGTTTTTAATAAGTGCATAATTGATATGAAGAATGTCACCATTGCAGGTCCTATAATCATCCCCCAAAATCCAAATGTTGAAAGTCCAGCTACAATTGAAAAGAATATTAAAATCTCATTTACTTTTGTAGGAGTTTTTACAACTTTTTGATTTATATATTTTATGATAATAGGTTTTGCAAAAGTATCTGCAAAAACTGAAATCATTAATATCGAATAAACAGCAATTACAATTGCATTTGTAATTGAACCTGTCATCGCTTCATAGATTACTACAGGAAGCCACATAATAATTCCTCCAATTACAGGAATTAGTGAAGCAAAGCCATATAAAACTCCAAGTAATAATCCATCATATCTATAAAAGGTTAGAAAGAATCCAAATAAAAAGCCTTGAAAAATTGCTGTAATTAAAATAGAATATAAAACTACAGTCATTACATTAGATGATTCATAAAAAAGTGTAATTGAATCATCTTTTTTTATTGGTAATAATCCTTTTACAAATGTTGATAATCCGTGTGCATAAAGTGTAAAGAAGAAGAAAAATATTAGAATCATAACCATATCAATCATAAATCTTGCAGAATTTTTACCTAAGTAAGCACCAATTGAGAGTATGTTTTGAACTACTTCTCTTACATCTATTTTTTCTAAAATTTGATTTAATTGTTGTTTGAAGAATAAAAAATCGTCAGATATATTTTCAACCCAAAACTTAATATTATCAAATAAGCCAAATAAAGCTTGTTTATCTACATGATTAAAAAAATTAGCGAAGGCAAAAATACAATACATCACAGGAATGAAAAATATTCCAGCAAGTGTTATTGTCATTATAACTGAAGATAAAGTTCTACTTTTTAATCTATTTTCTAAAAATAGTGTCAAAGAGTTCGTTGCAACTGCTAAAAGTAGGGCAACAAACATTGCTTTTAAAAATGGATTAAATAACTCCACCATAAAAAATATAGTTATAGCTGCAATAAAGATTAAAAAGTAAACTGGTTTCAAAATAGCGTACCTTCTTCATCTAATTTTTCGCTTCCAGGATATGAAAGTCTAAACATTTCATAAGTTTTAATTGAAGCTACTCTTCCCCTTGCTGTTCTTTCTATAAAACCATTTGCAAGTAAATAAGGTTCAATTGCATCTTCAATTGTTCCCTCATCTTCACTAAGTGCTGCTGCCATTGTAGAAAGTCCCATGGGTTTGCCTCTATTTGAAACTAAAAGTTCAAGAAGGTTTATATCCATTTCATCAAAGCCACTTTCATTAACTCCTAGTTCATCTAAGGCAAATTTACATCTTGATAAATTTATTTTTTCTTCATTTTCTACTTCAGCAAAATCTCTTACTCTTCTAAGAAGTCTTAATGCAACTCTTGGCGTTCCTCTACTTCTTCTTGAAATTTCATCTGCTGCATTATCTTCACAATATTTATTTAGTTTTGTAGATGCAATTTGAATAATTTTTGCTAATTCTTCATGATTATAAAACTGCATTCTAAAATGCATTCCAAATCTTTCTCTTAAAGGATTTGAAAGCATCCCCGCTCTTGTTGTTGCACCTATTAGTGTAAATCTAGGTAAATCAATCTTAACAGTTTGTGCAGCTGGTCCTGAACCAATTATGATATCTAACCTATAATCTTCCATTGCAGGATAAAGTATCTCTTCAACAGCAGGGGAAAGTCTATGTATTTCATCAATAAATAAAATATCACCTTCTTCTAGGTTTGTTAAAATTGCTGCCAAATCACCTGATTTTTCAATCATAGGTCCAGCAGTAATTTTAATATTTGTATTCATTTCATTTGAAATTAAATATGAAATGGTTGTTTTCCCAAGGCCAGGAGGTCCATAGAATAAAATATGATCTAGTGCTTCATTTCTTTTTTTAGATGCTTCAATAAAAACTTTTAAATTTCTTTTTATTTTTTCTTGACCTATATAATCATCCCAAGTAGAAGGCCTTAAACTTACTTCATTATTATCTTCTTCAAATGATACGGATTCTACTTCTACTATTCTTTCCATGCCCTAGTATTCTTCATCTTTTGAAGGAAATGATGAATCTTGAACGTCTTTTCTATATTGATTCACAGACTCTTTTACTAATTGGGCACCATTTAAATAATGTCTTACAAATTTTGGTTTAAAATCTTCAAAGAAACCTAACATATCTGACCAAACTAAGACTTGACCATCAGTAACATTTCCTGCACCTATACCAATTACTGGAATATTTACAGCTTCTGTAATTTTTAAAGCAGTGTCACTTAATACACCTTCTACAACTATTGCAAAAGCACCTGCTTTTTCTACTGCAATTGCATCGCGAATTAATTGTTCACTATCTTCTGCTGTTTTTCCTCTAACTTTATATCCACCTTCACTTCTTACATATTGTGGCATAAGGCCAATATGTCCCATAACAGCAATTGAATTTGAAGTTAGATGTTTTATAATATGTGCTCTATCTTCACCACCTTCAATTTTAACAGCTGCAGCTGGTGATTCTTGGTAAACTTTTACTGCATTTTGTAAAGCTTGATTTTCATTTATATATGCACCAAAAGGCATATCTAAAATTACAAAAGCTTTAGGTGCACCTTTGCATACTGCATTTGTATGATAAATCATTTGATCTAATGTTGCAGATAGTGTATCTGGCATTCCTGCAAAGCTCATATTTAAACTATCACCTACTAAAATCATATCTGCAATTTCATCAAAAAGTTTTGCGAAAAGTGCATCATATGCTGTAATCATTGTAAGCTTTTTATTATTTTTAGAATTTTTTATTTTTGTAATATTCATTTTTTCGAAATCATTTTTTATAATACTCATTTTATATTTATCCCATTAGTTAACTTAATAGATATTTTATCACAAAAATCTTTTTTATAAATAAATAAGAGTATTTAAGAACTTTTATAAAGTCAGATTAAACATGAGTTTAGATAATATATATGCTATTAATTAATTAGGATATATTTTAATGAGTGAAAATATGGATAAAAAACTTGTAGGTTATATTACAGCCTGCTACCCAGATAATAACTTTACAGTTGATTTGAGCTTAAGTATGAAAGAAGTTGGAGTTGATACATTAGAACTAGGAGTTCCTTTCTCAGATCCAGTTGCAGATGGACCAGTAATTGAAAAAGCTAATTTACTTGCTTTAAATAATGGTTTTAAATTAAAAGACCTTTTTGAAGTTTCTTCAAAAATAGCACCTTTTATGGATACTTTATGGATGGGATATATGAATCCGTTTTATAGATATGGGATTGAAAACTTTTTACAAAAAGCTCAAGAGTTTGGAGTAAGTGGAACAATTATTCCTGACCTTCCTTTTGAAATGGCAGATAATATTTTACCTTTATATAAAAAATACAATAAAGCTAATATCTCATTTGTTGCGCCTACTGATAGTGATGAGAGAATTAAAGAAATTATTACAGATAGTAAAAAGTTTATTTATATGGTTGCATATGCTGGAATTACAGGTAGTGGTCAAAGTGAAGATTTATCTAAGATTATTGAAAGTGTAAGAAAATATACTAAAACTCCTTTATATATTGGGTTTGGTGTAGATGAAAATACATGTAAAGAAAAATCACAAGGTGTTGATGGTGTAATTGTTGGAAGTGCATTTGTTAAGCATATTATAGATGATTCTTTATCAAGTAATGAAAAAATTAAAAAAATCACAGCAATAGCTAAAGAAATAAAAGAAAAAATAAACGAATAATCATGCATATTTTAAACAAAGATATTGAGTTTCTAGAAGAGCAAAGAGATTGTTCGTATTTTGAAGATAAAATATCTGATATTAGATATAAATATATGTTTTCTTGTCCTCCTAGTTCTTATCAAGAGATGTTAGAGCGAGGTTGGAGACGTTTTGGAAAGATGCATTTTGTGCCAGAATGTAAAGCTTGTACAAAATGTGTTTCTATGAGAATTGATGTTGCAAACTATAAATTTTCAAAATCAGAAAATAGAGTTATAAATAAAAATAAAGATACAAAACTTTACATAAGACCTCCTTCTTTAACAATGGAGCATTTAGAGTTGTATGATAAATATCATGAGTTTATGAATAAAAAGAAAGATTGGCCTTACTCTCCAATTGAAGCAAATGAATATTCAAAATCTTATGTTGAATCTAAAGAAGAGTATGCAAAAGAGTTTTTATATATGAGAGATAACCAGCTAGTTGGTGTTGCCTTAGTTGATATTTTACCTAATGCAATGTCTTCTATTTATTGCTATTATGACCATGATTATGCAGAATTATCTTTAGGAAAGTTTTCAATTTTAGCGCAGATTAAAATAGCTAAAGAGATGAACATTCCTTATATATATTTAGGGTATTGGATAAAAGATCATTTTTCTATGGGTTATAAAGAAGCTTATACACCCTTCGAGGTTTTGGCAAATAGGCCGAGTTTAGATGAAGAAACGGTATGGGAAAAATATGAATTATAATATTGTAGTAATTGTAAGTATTCTTATTTGTGCTATACTTTCTTTATTATTAAGCTATTATGGAGTATTACTAATTTTAGATGAAAATAGTTCTCTTTTTAAGATGGCTCAATTAATCGTAGCCTTAGTGTCAATGACAACATTTTATGCACCTATAAAACATTTATTATTAAAATATATGAATATAGATGAAAGTGAGAATATAAATGATTAAATATTTATTCCCTTTTTTATTATTTTTAACAATTACAAATGCTGAAAATATAAATACAGATAATGACGAACTAGAAAATGAATATCCAATAGAAAATATAAATCAAGCAATAATTGAACCTTCGGTAGATTGCTTGATTTTACAAGATGAAAATTCTATTATTTGTAAATTTGAAACTAATAGAAATTTAGAAGATAAAGAAATTGTTGTTCAATGGGTAGATCCTCAAGGGGATGTTTCAAGAAGTAGAAATATGATAGTACCTGCTGGGCATGCTTCAATTTATGACTATAGATATATTAATGGTAGACTTTTGGGTTCTTGGACCTTTAAAGTTATTGAAAATGAAAAGTCATATACAACTACTTTTGAATTAAAATAGTTAATTGTATAAGACTTTTCTTATACAATTAATCTTGTTATATTATATGCAATAAATGAGAATATCCATGCAGTTGCAGTTGTAAATACAAATAAATAAACTAAATATTTCCATCCTCCAGCTTCTCTAGCAAATACCATTGATGCAGCTAAACAAGGTAAATATATCATTACAAATACTATAAATGACACAGCTGATGCAAAAGGTATATTATTTTGAATTTTTTCTAGTAATCCTTTAGAATTTTCATCGCTATCTTCACCTAATCCATATAAAATACCTAAAGTAGAAACAACAATTTCTTTTGCTGCTAATCCTGTTTCAAGTGCTACAGACATTTTCCAATCAAACCCTAATGGTGAAAATAGAGGTTCAGAAAACTTTCCTATTTTCCCTAAGTATGAATTTTCTAAATTATATAAAGCTAGTTTTCCCGCAATATAACTTTGTTCTTCTTCACTTACTGCTTGTTCAATTTTTATAGAGTATTGCTCTTGGATTAATGGATATTTTGGATAGTTTGAGGCAAACCATATTAAAAGTGATGCAGCTAAAATATATGTTCCGGCTTTCTTTAAATACATATATGCTTGATTTGAAACAGTATGTCTTATTAGCTTAAATGATGGCATTCTATATTTAGGCATTTCCATTACAAAAGGTTCATCTTCACTTTTAAATACAACTATTTTTAATACCTTAGCAGCAGCTAAACCTAATAAAGCTCCTGAAATATAGATTAAAAATATTATATTACCTGCATTTTCAGGAGAAAAAAATGCTCCTGTAAATAAAACATAAATAGGTAATCTAGCCCCACAAGACATAAATCCAATGATAAATAAAGTTAGCAATCTATCCTTCTCATTTTTTAAAGTTCGCGCAGCCATATAAGCTGGAACTGAACATCCAAAACCTGTAACTAAAGGAATAAATGATTTTCCATGTAATCCAAACTTATGAAAAAATCCATCTAAAAGAAAAGCGACTCTACTCATATATCCAGTTGTTTCAAGTAGTGCAATTCCAAAGAATAAAATTACAATATTAGGAAGGAATAAAATAACGGCTCCAACTCCTGCAATTGCTCCATCAGCTACTATTGATGCAAATTCATTATCTCCTAGAACTTCTTTTGTTGAATCAATTAAAGATGCAAAAAAAGCATCAATCATATCCATTGGAATATTTCCAAGAACAAAAGTTAATTGAAATAATCCCCACATTAAAAAAAGAAAAATTGGAATACCAAATAATTTATGAATTAAAAGTGCATCAATTTTCTCAGTAATAGTTTTTTTTGTAGAAATTTTTTGTTTAACAGTTTCAGTTACTGCACCTTTTGCAAAGGCAAATTTTTCATCATTAAAAATATCTTCAATATTTTTTGTATTGTAGTGAATATTTAAATGCTCAAAAGCATGATTTAAAATAGGTTGTAATTTAACCCAAATTGGTTCATCATGAAATACTTTATATGTTTGCTTATCTTCTTTTAAAAGTTTTAAAGCTAACTCTCTATAAGTACAATGAGTTTTAAAACCAGTTTCTTTAAATAAATTTGAAATATTTTCTATCTCTTCTTCAATTACATCTGAAAAAATAAGTTTTGTAGGAAGTTTCTCATCTTCAAATTTTGTAACAATTGCTTCTATAACTTCAGTAATTCCTATATTTTTAGCAGCACTTGTTTTAAAACATGGCTTTCCAAGAATTTTACTTAATTGTATTTCATCAATTTGAATATCTTCTTTTATAGCTTCATCAATCATATTTAAAGCAATAATCATTTTTTTATCTAATGCTAGTAATTCTGATGTTAAAAATAAGTTTCTCTCTAAGTTTGTTGAATCTAAAACATTTAGAATAATATCATAAGGAGAATTGTCTAAAAACTCTTTAGTAACTTTTTCTTCAAGTGTGTATTCATTTAAAGAGTAAGCCCCAGGTAAATCTGTTATTTCAATCTTATAATCTTTGTATGTTAAAAAGACTTCTTCTTTTGCAACAGTAACTCCAGAGAAATTACCAACTTTTAATCTTGCATTTGAGATTGAATTAATAAGCATTGATTTCCCAACATTTGGTTGACCAACTAATGCTACTTTTATAATTTTATTGTTCATTTACTATCTCTATATCAATTTTTGCAGCTTCTGAAAATCTTATTGCTACTTTTGTATTTTTGATTCTTATTTCCATTGTATTTCTTGCAAGAGTAATTTCTTCTACTGTTACAATTGAACCTTTTACCATTCCAAATGAATAAAATCTATTTCTTAATTCATTTTCACAATTAACAGCTTGTATCACTGCTTTATCTCCGATATTTAACTTATCTAGAGTCATTTTTTACCTTTTTAAAACTAATAATGATTATTATAACAAACTTTAACTTATCGTATCTTGATTAATATCAACTATCATTATGAAGATTATTATCAAATGATAATGATTACTATGTGAAATTTTAAAAAACTTTAGATATACTACTTTAAATTAGATAATTATAAGAGGCATATTTACATGATTAGTAGTGAAGAAGCAATAGAAGAATTAAAGAAAATTGTGAAGCAAAAAGGTCTTAAATATACAGAACAAAGAGAAATTGTACTAAGTATTTTAATTCATGCAGAAGATCATTTAAGTGCAGAAGAAGTTTATAATGAAATAAAAGCAAAGCATACAGAGTCAAATATCGGTATTGCAACAGTATATAGAGCACTTAGTTTTTTAGAAGAAGTAGATTTAATCACATCAATTACTTTTGGTAGTGATGGTAAAAAATATGAAAGTAATGCAAAATCACATCATGATCATTTAATTTGTACTGAGTGTGGAAAAATTGTAGAATTTTTAGATGATGAAATTGAAAAAAGGCAAGAAAGAATTGCAAAGAAAAATAAGTTTAAAATAACAAATCATTCTATGCAATTATATGGAATTTGTGGTGATTGTCAATAATATATTAAGAGTTTCCTCTTAATATATATTTTATAAAATCTCAGATTTTATTTCTTCAGTCCAACTTTTAATTCTTTCATCTGTTAAATCATCTTGATTATCTTCATCAATTACTAAACCTACAAATTTTCCGTCAATCTGTGCTTTTGAATCATCAAACTCATAACCTTCAGTCGAAGTAAATCCAACTATTTTTGCACCACTTGTACTTACATGTTCATAGATAATTCCTAAAGCACTACAAAAATCATCAGGATAACCATCTTGATCTCCTAAGCCAAATAGTGCTACAGTTTTATCAACTAAATTAATTGTTTTAAATGAATCCCAAGCTTCATCCCAATCATCATTTAACTCACCATCACCCCAAGTAGAGCCACCTAGAATTACTTTTTTATAATCATTTATTTTTTCAATATCAGTATTACTTAAATCAAATACATCTATATCACCTAGTTCACCTGCAATTTTACTTGCAATCTCTTCTGAATTTCCTGTACTACTTGCGTAAAATAATGCTGTTGCCATTTTTAACTCCTATATATTTTTTCTAATTATTGATCTTAAAGAATAAGGTATTGCTTTTATCTGATATGTTTTATATTTTAATTCATCAACGTAAACTGGTATATGTCTAGTAAAGTCATTATCTTTTGGATATATCAAATACACTTGATTAAACTCACCTTTGTTTATCACTTCTATTGCATAATTTACTTCATTTTTTATATTTGGATTATCTTTTTGAATATTTTTCCAAGAAGTATATATCTTAAGTGCACAAACACCTTTTTGTTTAATTGATATAGAATCACCTAAATCTTTTACTTCTTTATCTTTATGTAAATTTTTTAATTTTTCAAGAACAAATTCATGAAAGAGTAAATTTTTATCTATTAAAAGCTGCATTTTATTGTTAATAAAACAATGTGATATTAACTTTGCAGCTGGTAATAAGTTTTTGCTATTTACAATGATTTGCTTCTTTGTTTTTAAAGAAGTATAGTTATTGATAATCTTTGTTGAATTTATACACAAATTAAATTTTGTAACTTCTGCTTTTACTTTTATATTACATTGAGGTAATAGTGCTTTTATTTTTGATTCAAAGGCAACTTTTAAAGGCACCTTTGCTAAGCTTTTTTGCTCATACTTTGTAAAAGAACAAAAAGAATTTAAAACAAAATTACTAAGATGTAAAAATAGCTGTCTTAATTTAAATTTTGAATCAAAAGTATCAAAATCTTTTGTTAAGAGCTCTTTATTTCCATCAAATCCTACAAAATTATTAAAGTCCATTTCTATTTTCCTTTACAATTTGCATAACATTCACTACAATCTTTTATACCCATTATCTTCACATACTCTTCATATACACATGATACTGATCTTTTTGCACATACAAATGGGATATTTCTTTTTTTTGCTTCACTTTTATATTTAAGCATTGTATTGTGATTTAAAAAAGATGTAAGCATCAAAATACAGTCGGTGTCTTGAGGTACTTTTTTTTTAGGAGCAGAAGATTTTTTTCTAGCATCCCAATGATTAATTGTTTTTGCTCCAAGACTTTCTAACATTGTAGAGATATGTGAAATTTTATCTCCACCTATAATTAAGATACTCATACTAACTCCTATGTTAACAAGTGCAACCAGTTGGTTTTACTAAGTTTTTTTTATTTGATACATTTAATTCATACATTTAATATTCCTTGTATTGATAATCATTATTGGAATAGTAACAGTACGAAACTTAATCTTTAATTAATATTGATAATAAATATCATTAATATAAAAAATTGTGTTAGGACTTAAATTTGAAAAGGGGAGAAAAAAGAAAAAAAGGAGTTTGTAAAAAAGAAGTAGGTTAAAGAAACCTATTTCTTTTTAGTACTTTGTGGAGAGTATTTAAAAAATACAAATAAAACTGCAAGCATAACGAATACAGTTAATACAGACATGAAGCTAAGTTCTACCTCTGAACCTGTTCCATCGAGTGTTCTTTGATAATCTTTTGGCATAAATAAAAATAGTGTAGATAAAAGCATAAAAGAAGCTGTTGTAACTGCTATTAAGTGCGCTAGCACTTTATGCAATTTTGTAATATAAAAATCTTTTACCATTTTCCAAGTTAAAACACCTGCTAGTAGTACTATACCAAGTACAATCATTTCTTCATATTGTGGTTCCAATATTATTATCCTTATTATAAATTGTTGTATTCTATGTATTATGTACTTAAAGAATACTTATGTTTATTTATTAAAATCTTTTATAAAATCTCTTAAAATTTCTGCATGGTCAAAAACTAGCTTTTCAAAAGGTATATCTTCAATTTTATAAATGTAAACATCTTTTGCATCATCAGCTGCTTTTGGAATTCCTTTAGCCTTACAAACAAAAACACAAGATGCACAATGAAACCTTTTATCTCTTAAAGGATTTGAATAAACACCTAAAAGCTTTTCTATTTTAACATTAAGGGTAACTTCTTCTTTCATCTCTCTTATTACAGCGTCTTCAACACTTTCACCAATATCTACAAAACCACCAGGAATTGCAATACCTTTTGGTTCATTTAGTCTTTGGATTAGTACTATACCTTGAAAAATATCTTTATCATCATAAAGTTTTATTATTCCATCTGATGCAAGATGTGGAGTTTTAAGTTCAAAATTTGCGATAATATATCCTTTTATTAAATCATATTTTATCATAAAGTAAATAATAAAAATGATAACATAAGGCTAAAGAATAAAAGGAAACGCATAATGGAAGAAATGAACATACAATGCCCATACTGCTTACAAGCAATAACAGTTTTAGTTGATATAGGAGTCTATGAATATACGACTTTAATTGATGATTGTGAAGTTTGCTGTAGACCTATTGAAATATCTTATAGTGTTAAGAATGGTGAAGTTTCTAGTCTTTCATATAATAGTATTGAAGGGAATGAATTTTAAAATATTTATTAATTAACAAAAAATACCTATGAAAAATATTTCAATATTGTAAAGTATACGAAATAATTACAAAAGAGGTATAAGAGTTTGAAAAGAGCAATTGTTTTAATGAATATGGGTGGACCAAATAATGTAGATGAAGTAAAAGTTTTTTTAAGAAATATGTTTAATGATAAATATATTATTGGAGCTCCCCAGCCAATTAGAGCAATGATTGGCGAATTGATTATCTTTAAAAGATTGAAAGAATCACAAGAAAACTATAACAAATTAGGTGGAATGTCTCCAATTGTTGGGCATACAAAAAGATTAGTTCGAAGACTTAATAAAGAGCTTGATGCGGATGTATTTTACGAAATGAGATATACACCACCTTTTGCATCTGAAGTAATGCAAAAACTAGTAGATTATGACGAAATTTATGCAATCCCTATGTATCCACATTATTCAAGTACAACAACTAAATCTTCAATTGAAGATTTTATGAAAATTGCAAAAAAACATAATCTTGATAAAAAAGTTAAAACGATAGACAGTTACTATGAGAATAAACTTTATAATAAAGCAATAGTTGAGAGAATAAAAGAGACAATAAAAGAAGGCGAAAGCACAGAAGATTTTGAGCTTATTTTTTCAGCTCATGGATTAACACAAAGAATTGTTGATAAAGGTGATTTATACCAAAAACATATTTTAGCAAATGTAGAGTGTGCTAAAAAAGAGTTAGAAGAACAAGGTATAAAGTTTAAAAAAATACATGTAGCATACCAATCAAGACTAGGACCTATGGAGTG
The DNA here is from genome assembly GCA_947503785.1 of uncultured Campylobacterales bacterium. Classification (GTDB taxonomy): domain Bacteria; phylum Campylobacterota; class Campylobacteria; order Campylobacterales; family Arcobacteraceae; genus Poseidonibacter. Next base: position 48,440 of record CANNFB010000005.1, read on the forward strand.
GCTAAGACCATATTTAGAAGATAAACTAGCAGAAATTGAATCAAAAGTAATTCTTTACCCAATATCTTTTACAGTTGATAACTCAGAAACTGAATATGAGTTAGATATGGAATATTTAGAAGTAGCAGAAGACTTAGGTCTTGTAGATTACAGAGTTGCAAAAACACCAAATCATCACCCTTATTTTATGGAAGCTATAAAAGAGATATATGCAGGAATGAAATAAAAAGTTATAGACTTACAACTTAATTATATTTACCTTGAGAGTAGTTTTTATACCGCTTAGATAATTCTTCTTGAAAAATTATTTGCTATAATAAAGATTACTCAAATAAAACAAGGACAACAATGTTAACTATTATAGTTACAACACTATTTTTTGCTTTAGTTATTAATATCTTTTTGAAGAAAATACATTTACCAACAATAATTGGATATATATTCACAGGTACAGTTATTGCATACTCTTTTGATTTGCATGAGGCTGTAAATAATCATACCTTAAAAGAAATTGCCGAGTTTGGTGTAGTATTTTTAATGTTTACAATAGGGTTAGAATTCTCTATAGAACATCTAAAGAAGATGAGAAATGAAGTATTTGTTGCGGGAAGTTTACAAATAGCAGTTACAGCTATTATAGTATTTTTAACATGTTATTATATATTGGATATTGAAAAAAATATTTCATTTATTTTGTCTTTAGCTATTGCATTATCTTCAACTGCCATTGTTCTAAAAACTTTTAATGAAACAAATGAGATAAACAAAAGATATGGACAAAGAAGTTTAGGTGTTCTTATCATGCAAGATATTGCAGTTATTCCTATTTTATTAATAATTGGCTTTATGTCAACTACAACTAACACGAGCATTTCTGATGTAGTATTTGAGATGTTAATTGATGGAGCTATTCTATTAGTTTTTATGGTAGTTATTGGTAAATATTTATTAGAACCATTTTTTAGAGAAATTACGAAAACAAACTCTGATGAACTTTTTGTCGGTTCTATTTTATTTTTAGCTATTGGGGCATCTTTATTAGCTCATGCTTTAGGTTTTTCTTACTCACTAGGTGCATTTATTGCAGGGATGCTTATTGCAGAAACTAGATATAAACACCAAGCTGAAGCTGATCTTGTTCCTTTTAGAGATTTATTATTAGGAATTTTCTTTGTGACTGTTGGCATGCAGTTAAAATTTGACATTATTGCTTCATATATCCATATTATATTAGTGTTATTAATTGCTATAATGCTCCTGAAATTTATTATCATTTATGCAATTATGCGAATTAATGAAAACAAAAGAATTAGTTTAAAAACGGCACTTTCTTTAGTACAAATAGGTGAGTTTTCTCTAGCTTTATTGGAGCTAGCAAGAACAGGTGATTTGATACCTTCTCCTTATGGCCAAATTATGATTATTACAATTGTATTATCAATGATAATTACGCCAGTAATTTTAAAAAACCTTAGCTCGATTGCAGATTATTTTATTGAAAGTCTTGAGCCTGATGTAGAAGAAGTTAAATCAACACATTTAAGTAATCATACGGTTATTTTAGGACTAGGAGAGTTTGGTCGTAATATTGCAGATGAATTAAGAGTAAATTCAGAACCTTATCTTGCTATTGAAAATAATGTTGAAAGTTTTTACCGATCTTCAAAAAGTGGATATAACGTAGTATTTGGAAATGTTACGAATAAAGAGTTATTGAAAAGTGTGAATTTAAAAGAGGCAAAACATATAATTATTGCAATAGATAATGCACATAAACTTTATCAAGTATGTGATGCCGTACGGCAAATGGTATCTACAGATAAAATTATTGTAAAGGTTCATACAAAATCAGAAGCCGATATAATCAAAGATTTTGATATATCAAATATTTTTATAGAAAATGTTATTACAAGTCAAAATATTAGAGATTTAATTATAAAAAAAGATTAATAAAACAGATTAAATTCTTTAGGCTTATCATTAGAGTGCTTTTGATAAAATAAAATAAAAAATAGGAGAAAATATGAGTTTTGAAGAACAAGGTTATTTTGATAAGGTTTACCACCGAAATGGCAAGTTATATAAAAAAGTAAATAAAGAAAGTATACAAGAAATGATTGATACTGTTAATAGTGATTCTTTTTCTAGTAAAGATTTACTAATTGTTGATATTACTGATGAAGAAATTAGAAACTACAAAAAAATGTTGTTAAAACTTGAATCTGAAAATATAGAAGAACTATCAATTAAATTAGATAAATTAAAATATAAAGTGTATTTACGATTGAAAATCTAAAATAACTCTAATATCATAGATAATTAAGATTTATAATGTTAATCTATCTTTTAATAATTTAAAAATAAAGTTTTTCTTTATTTTTAAATTTTTAATTCAGCTAAAATTGTATTTTACTTTTTGTACTTTACAAGTGGCTCCATAATAGAATAAGGACTTGTAGTTGAATAGAAATGAACAACAAATATTAAAAATTATTAAATATGCTCCTTCTATATTTATACTTCTTTTATCTAGTTTTATTACATTGTTTTTTTATTTTGAAAAAAATAATAATTTTATAAAAGAAAAAAATAATATTCAAAATAACTATATTATTGAAAATAAAAATATTATAAATAATGAAGTTAATAGGGTTTATAATTTTATAAAACAATTAGAAAAAACTACTGAAATTGAATTAAAAGAATCTATAAGAAATAGAGTTTATGAAGCTCATTCTATTGCTACGGCTATTTATAATAAATACAAAACTAAAAAAACTAAAGAAGAAATATTTGAAATAATAAAAGTATCCTTAAATGATATACGATACAATCAAGGAAGAGGGTATTTTTTTATTGATAATAATAAAGGTGTAAAACTATTACAACCACCCAACAAAGAAATTGAAGGTAAAAATTTTTATAATTTCACAGATACAAAAGGTCATAAATTTATGCATGATATTGTAGAAATTATAGATGCTAAAACTGAAAATTTTATTGAATATTATTGGAAAAACCCAAATAGTAAAGAGGATGGATCTAAAAAGGTTTCTTTTATTAAATATTTTGAACCTTTCAATGTTGCTATTGGAAGTGGTGAATATGTTGAAGATTTTGAAAAACTAATTCAAAAAAAAGCACTTGAATATATAAAACTTGTTCGCTTTGGTAAAAATGGATATATTTTTATTATAAATTATGATGGAGTATATTTAAATCATATAAGAGAAGAGTTTATAGGAAAAAGTGCCCGTGCGAATAATGACACAGTTGATATTGAAAAAGTATTAAGAGATTTAATAAGTATTTCAAAAAAGGGAGAGGGATATTATCCCTATGTTCAAACTAAAAAACCAGATACTAATTTGCCAACACAAAAAGTAAGTTTTGTAAAAGGTTTAAATGAATGGGGTTGGATAATTGGAACGGGTTTTTATGAAGATGAAATAAATAAAAGTGTAAAACAAAAAGAGAAAGAAGTAACAGAAAAATTTGATATTTTAATGAAAGATATATTTGTTATTTCAATATTTTTGACATTAGTATTATTAATTATTTCAATATATATATCTAAATTTTTAGAAAATAAATTTAATGAATATAAAAAAGAATTAAAAAGTAAACAAAATATTTTATACCAGCAATCAAAAATGGCTTCAATGGGTGAAATGATTGGAAATATAGCTCATCAATGGAGACAGCCTTTATCTACAATAACAACAGCAGCAACGGGAACCTTACTCTTTAAAGAAGAAGGTATTTTAAATGATAATATACTTGAAGATTCATTAATAAAAATAAATAAATCAGCACAACATTTATCAAAAACCATAGATGATTTTAGAGACTTTTTTAATCCAGAAAAAATTAAAAATGAGTTTTTATTAACGGACACTTTTTCTGACACTTTAGAGCTGATCTCTGCCCAATTTAATTCTCAAAATATAATTGTTATAAAGAAAATTGAAGAAGTGAAAATTAGTAGCTATGAGAATGAATTAAAACAAGTATTAATTAACATACTTAATAATGCAAGAGATGAACTGAAAAATAAAGAGTTATCAAAAAAATTTATTTTTATTGATGTGTATAAAAATGAAAAATATGCAATTATTAGTATAAAAGATAATGCAGGTGGAATTTCAGAAGAGAATATAAGTAAGATATTTGAACCTTATTTTACTACTAAGCACAAATCACAAGGTACAGGTATTGGATTATTTATGTGTGAAGAAATTATTGTTAAACATATAAAAGGTCAAATAGAAGTAAAAAATGTAGATTTTGTATATGAAGAGCATCAATATACCGGAGCTGAATTTATAATTAAAATTCCACTTTTTTAAAAGAAAGATATGTGATGATATTATCAATATAATTATTGCTTTCACTAGGTTACAATTGGGTAAAAGAATAGCTTATATATTGGTGGAAGATGTCCGGGATTAAAGTTAACCAATATATAAGAGTTTAATGATATATTTTATAAAAGTATCCCTAAATAGTACCCTAAACTTTTAATTGGGTATAAGAATAAATTGATATTTTATTTTATATGATTTCTAAAAAATGAATCCATTTTAGGATAATATTCATTATCTTTTTTTATTTCTAAAATTTGTCTTAGTACATAACTATCTAATAAATCATCTTTTAAATCTTCAAAATCACTTTCTTTATAAATATCAAGATATAAGTTCTTTGCTTTTGAATTAAGATATTTAATTATATCTTCACTTAAAATATTCTTTTTATTTAAAATGTTTAAATCTTCTAAAAGAATATCTACTTTTTCTAACATTTCGTTATTCTCATTTCTTGCCCAATCAATAAGATCTTCTTTATCTATAATATTTAGGTGTGCAACTGCTATTGCTTGATTAAAACATTCTTCTCCACCATGATAAACTAATGCACATAATCTATCTTTTATACAATCTGTTGGAGTAAGTAAAGTTAGTGTACCAACGTGAGTTTTTAATTCAGCAAATTCTTTTGTTAAATCATTACCTAAACTTACTGGTCCAGTTGGGAACTCAATATAGTTTGGATTATTATCATATTTATAATATCTTGATTCAGTTTTCTTAAATCCAAGTTCAAGCATTGTATTTTCAATTTGTTTTGAGGTAATAGTGGGATTAGGAATGAAATCAATATCTAAAGATGAAAAATTTGCTTTTGTATATATTTCCATACAAGAACCACCTGATAGGACAACATCTATATTTTTTTCTTTTAACTTTGTGCATACGAAAGCTGCCGTTTCTTCTAATGTTAATAAATTATCTAATGGATTACTTTTCATTTTCATTTCTCATTATTAATGGTTTATTATTAGCTCTTGGTCTTGTTCTTTTTTTTCTAATAAGCTTCATTCTTTCTTCATCAGAATATGTAGAACGAGCTTTTTTTAATAGGGCAGATAGTTCTTCATAAAATGGGTATCTTTTATTTAATTCATACATTCTTATATTTGCTAAATTTTTACCTACTATAATATTTGCAAGTTCAAATTTGTCTAATTGTTTTTTTATTACTGAGGGACTAACTTCATAAAATTGAGCAATTTCCCTTATATAACCAGTTTCTTTTGATAAAAGGTATTGAAGTACTCTTTCTGCATTTTTACTTCCAAATAATATATCTAACATAAATATTCCTTGATACCATACTCTTATATAGAACTAATGTTCTATTATAGAATATATTTGTACTCTATTATAGAACATTAATAAATAAAAGTCAAATATAAGACTTTAATGTCTTAATCTATTCATCCATTGATCAACCTTGTCTTCTTCCCAGACAGTTATTCTTGGACTTAATTTAATAGGTTTTGGGAATTTATCCTCATTGATCCATAACCATATAGTACTTTTTGCAATACCTGTTTTCTTCATTACATCTGTTATTCTTATAAAATTATTCATTTCTTTCCCTTTTTTTAGTAGTTTCGCACTTTGGCATGTTTTCCAGTATTTCTTTTTCAACTTTTATATAATAATAAATTGAATTCTTCATATCAGGTCTTTTTTCCATTTCCCATCTATCTTCTTCTGCATATTTCTGAAGCCATTTTATAGCTTTTTTTTGACCAACTTTAAATTCTGTAAAGTATCTGATTTTATTCAGATGGGCTAACACTTCACTTTGGTTCATTTCTCCATCTTCAAGTAAATCAATTATTATCCTAATAAATTCAGATTCTTTTTCTTGTACGTTTACTTCATCATAATTTACTTCATTACAAATGATTCTGTCTTTTGTTAAAAAAGCTTTAGGTTGAATATCATATCTACTAGCTTTTTGTGGATGAAGTAGGACACAAGAATTAAATTCATTTCTCTCAATCATATAAGTATAATCTGCAAAGTTTTCAATATGTTGAGTATCTGCAAAAACACCACTTTTATTCATATGATGAATGATAATACAACTGGAACCCGCTGCTCTTAACTTTCTTTCATATTTATATAAACTTTCTGTGTCAATAAAGCCTCTTTTCTTTTTTGCTGTCAAACTAAGAGAATCTTCAATTACTATATAAGATCTGTTAGAATTGTTTAATTGTTCTAGAACCGTATCTCTTAATAGTTCTTGTGCTATCTTCGAAAAATCGTTTACACTCTTTCCTGCATATTTAAACCTTTCTTTATATATCTTCATTAATTCATAGGCTTCTGATTCTTTTATCTTCTGAGCATCCATATCTCCATCAATATAAATTATGTAAGTATTGGAATGGAGACTTAATATCTTTTTACAAAAGTGAAGAACAACTGTACTTTTACCACTCCCACTTTTCCCAATAAATACACCAATTGTTTTTTTTGCAATAACACCTTCAATTAGCCATTGTATAGTTGGAGCATTTTTTATATCTTCAATTGAATAGAAGAAATTTTGATATTTTTTATCTATGTTCATTGAATATGAGTCTGATTGTGATTGAAGTTTTTCTTTTTCTTCATAAACCTCAACTATCTCATCTTTTGTTAAAAGATGAGAATAGTTTTCTAGTATCAAATCAAATTCTTCAATTTCTTTTTGTAATTTTGTTTGCTTTTTTATTTTCGTTTCTAGTTTTAATTTTATCGTATTCATTTTTTACCTTTAGAAATTTGCTATGTGCTAAATATTTTGTATTTGATTGCTTTCTTGTCATGATGAGAATCAAATCTTCAATTAAATCAAAATGAATTTCTCTTCCTTTCATTTTATTTTCCAAAGCTAAGAATTTAAGTAAAGCATCTCCACTATTTTTTTCCCATTGTTCCTCTGTATATCTATCCTTAAAGTTTTTTGCAGCCTTTGAATTTTTATATTGATAAATATAACTATTTATTAATTGTTTGTTTTTCTTGAAGCTATTAATATATTTCGTTCTGAAACTATAAAAGAATTTCTTCTGTCTTATATTGTCATCATATGCTAAATGTGGCATTTTTTCTTTAAAATATGATGTTATTAACACATTTGTTCTCATTGTCTTTTTTAAATCATAACTTTCCACAATCCCTTTTGTATATTTTCTTTGAACGTAGTTTCGTATCTTTTTCTCAATTGTTGCTGCCATAATAAGCCCTTTTTATATTTTTAGAGATAATGAGTCCTTAGACCTTCTTACCCCTTATTTAATAGTTCTCATAAAAAAGTGATTTTGCGTTGGATATTTTTGAAATTTCTTGGAATTCTTTAAAGTTTATTAAACTTTAATGGATTTATATAGAGCTATATAAATTCATTAAGCTTTTTAGTAGGCTGTTTCTATTTTTTCATAAGTACATTTATCCCTTCACATGTACAATATTTATTAATACTATTATTTACATTTCCAATCTTTGAAATAAACTTCCAGTTATCATCTAGACTTTCTTGTAAGAGAGAATATCCTGTATTATCAATATTGTAGTTTTTGCAAGATTTAACACAGGTATTTTCGTACTTCTTGTTACCATTAAATGTAAAGCTATTGTAAAAAATAAGAGAATATGTTCCTTCTCTATTACGTAAATTATCAATTTCTTTATATTGTGACTCTATTCTTCGTATCTTTTTTTCTGCATCTTTTTTAAGAGAATCTATATAATATAAATAATCACGTTTTGAGGACTTAGATATATTGATTACGTTATCTCTATATCTATCTTTAAATCTTCGTATATGACTATCAATTCTTATTATTTCAAGATACTCATTTGTAGTTTCTATGTAACATCCATGTAATGTTGAGTAATCTACAATTCTATCACTTGCTTTTAAATTACCTTCTAATCCTAAAACTGTAGTTGAACCAAGTACTGGAGTATATTTTTTTAATTGACTATTTTTTAATCTTCATCACTTATTTCTTTGTTTTTTACAGTATCAGCAATTCTATATTCATAGATTTTTTTTGAACATCCTGTGATAGTAAATACTAACAAGGTTAAGAATAAAAAGTTTTTTAAGTTATTAATCATTTTTATTTTCTTCTTTATCAAAATTATTTAGAGCCTTATTAAATGCTAAAGCAAGTACCATCATAATTAATATTAATCCAAAAGCAACATATGTACCCATTCAATACTCCTAATGTTAAAATTTATTTTATAATTAAAACTTTAACTAAATTATTAGTTTTTGGCAATACGAAATTAAAAAGTAACCTTAAGTTTAAATAAATCACCGTAGGTGAATTTGACCTATGTGTATAAATACTTGTAGTGAGTAAGTGAATTTATATTTTTGAAAAAGAATATTTATAAAATAACTAGAGCTTCTTGATTTATAAATATTATGAAATAAAGGATTGCTAAACTGCTAAACTTGCTAAATTACTTCACTGAAAATTGTTTATAAATTTTTAAATAAAGTTTTATATATGTCCATAAATAAATTATTTATTATGATTTTTTAATAATTTTAGGAGTATACTAATTAATAACAATATTGGAGTATTATTTAATATGAATATTAAGATTGATTGGTTAGATTTACAAAAAGATTTGGTTAAATCCTTATCTGAATTCTATAAAACTCATGAAATGAATTCAGGAAATGAATTCTATAAGTTATGTATGAGTGATATTAATAAAAAAGAGTTTTTAAAATTAAATCCTTGGGCAGAAAAGTTTAAAGATGAATGGAAAATAGAAAGCTTTGATCCTATGCATATATTTTCTACAATTTATGCTCTGGGAATAAAGTTAGAAAAAAAGATAAAAAAAATAAAATTTTTTTATAAAATATTAGGTGTTACAAAGTATGAAAATATTTCAATTGAGAATATTATAGAGACAGATGGAATCCCTCATTTACAATTAACAAGGGTTGTATCAGCAAGAAATACAGAAGAACAAGAAAAATTATGGACTTTTTTTGCTCAAGTGAATAAAAATCAATCGAGTGGGAGTATATTAGATCAAATAAACATATATACAAATTATTACGGAATAGGTTTTAGTTCTATAACTATATTCTTATATTGGATAAATTCGAAAATCTTTTTGCCTATGGATAAAGCTACAGAAAGTTTGATTAGAAAATTTTATTTTTATAATCAAAAAGAAGAGATAGAAGTTTATAAAAAGCTAGTTAATTTAGGTCGAATGGTAAATGATAGTGAAGTTTTATTTTTAAATATTTCAAGATATTCTTATAACAGGAGTTTTATACCAGATAGTAATATTGAAAAACTTGAACTAATGAGATTTTTTACTAATTTAAAAAATCAAATATTTTTAAAAGAACAGATAAATAAATATGAAAATCTAGAGATAATATCAGAATGTGAAAAGTTTGATATATTTGCTATTTCTCTAAAGAATAAAAAGAATGTAGAAAAACACTTAAAAGCTTTAAATAAAGAAATTTACTGTTTAAATAGAATATATAAAATTGTAGATAATAAAATCTTATATAATAAAGATAGTGACATTTCAATATATGATAATGAAAACTATAAAATAAATTTAAATGTAATTATTGGTAAAAATGGTGAAGGGAAAAGTACGATAGTAGAACTTATATTGAAAGCTTTTAATAATATAATTAAAAAAATCAATCATGATGATGATATTAAAGAAGTTGATGATTTATATTTAGAGATTTTTTTTAGTTATAAAAAAAGTAAGTCTTCAAATGTTGAAATATTTAATATAGTTGTTGATAATTCAGATATAAAGCTATATAAATCAGAAGATAAAATTGATTTTGATGAAAAAAATAAGTTATATATATATGAGATTGATAGAACTAAGGAAAAAGACATCTCTATATTGAGAAACTTTATCCCTTTAATTTATAAAGATTATTCACTTTTTTCTTTAAACTCAAGTAAAGAGACATTTTCATTTTTAGAAAATATGGATTATCTTGAAAAGAATCAAATAATAATACAGCCAAAAAGGATTAAAGGCAATATAGATGTAAATAATTTTGAAAAAGATATAAAACATAAATTATTAATGGTGTTATTAAATAATTTTGAAGATGAAAATAAATTAAATGATTTTAGAGTAATTTCAACTGAGAATGAAAAAATTAGAAAAAAATTTAAATATATAGAGTTTTCTAGTTTACCTGATTCTTTAGATGATAAATTAAAAGAAATATTTACTGAAAAAGAAAAGTTGAATATTAAAGATTTAAGAATAAAGCTTGAAAAAATAAGGTATGAGAAAGGAGTGCAACTTAAAGAATTACTACCTGTAGGACTTAATGACGTAAATTTTTTTGTTGAAATAAAAAAATTAGAAAAAGATGATATTCCTTATGGTACTTTAAGCTCTGGAGAAAAACAATTAATTTATTCTTTTTGTAATATATATTATTATCTACAAGAACTTAATAATAACGATGATGATTTTAAAAATGTATTGATAGTATTAGATGAAATGGAATTATACCTTCATCCTGAAATGCAGAGAGAATTTCTCTCTAGATTATTAAATCTATTAAAAAACTATTCTAAACTAGAAAAAATTAATATTATAAATATCATTATTATTACACATTCACCATTGATTGTATCTGATATTATTAAAGATAGAACATTGATTTTAGGTGCAAATAAAAAAGATATGCCTACCTTTGCAAGTAATATCCATGAGCTTTTTTCTGATAGTTTTTTTCTTACAAATACAGTAGGTGCATTTGCATATAGCAAGATACTAGATATTGGTGCTTTTTATAAGGATTTAAGTGAAGAGTTTGAAGATAAAAAATACAAAAAATTTGAAAAAAATAGATTTTTATATGAGTATATATTAGAAAATATTGGGGAACCATATCTTAAAAAAATAGTTGAAAATACTATATCTGAAATAGATGAAATAAAAAAAAGAAATACTAATGATTAAGATAAACTACGAAAATATAGAAGATATGAAAAAGGAATATGTAAATTTAATATTTAAAGAAGATAAACTCAAAAAAAAAGTAGAGATAGAAAATATTAATTATACATATAAAGAGATTTTAACATTTGATTTTAAAGAATTGGTAAAAATTTATATTGATTTTAAAGTAATTAGAGAATCTTATTCTATGTCAAGAAAATATAATGAATTTTATAACATATTACAGGATAATACATTTAATATTGAGAAATTATCATCAGAGTCAGAAAAGATTTATAAGTCATTATTTACCGTGGTGCAACATGTAATAATAAAACATAAACTAGATGATAAAATAAAAAACTTAGAAGATCAATTTAAAGAAAATAAATCTAAAATAGATAAATTAAAAAAAATTAAGAATAAACTTAATAACCTTTTTTCTAATGAAGAAAAAAGTAAATTTATTCAAATTTTTAATTATAAAGCTAAAAGAGAAAAAATCTCAAACTTTTTTATGAAATATAGTAAAAGTTTGAATATTAAAACTTGTTTTTATTGTAATATTGACTATGTTTATATCTTTAAAGATATAAATGTTGATGAAGATGATGTAGGAGAAAAAAACCTTTTCACTCTTGATCATGTAATAGATAAAGCATTTTTCCCTATATTTGCATTAAGTTTATTTAATTTTGTTCCTTCTTGTTATGCATGTAATAGCAAATTTAAGCGAGATAATAAATTAATTACTAATGAAATTTCATCAAGATTAAGTCCCTCATCAAAGGACTTTGATGTGAATGAAAAAATAAAATTTAAGATAAGACAAAATGGTGAAAAACAAGAGTTTTATATGGATATAGAAGATAGAGAGAACGAAATATATGAAAAATATATTGAAACTTTTAAATTAAATGGACGATACAATTATTTTGAAGATGAAGTAAATGATATAAAAAACAAATTTAAGACTTATTCTGATTCAGTAATAGAACAACTTGTTCAAGACAATAAAAATATAAGGGGAAATATTATTTCTAAAAACCTATTAAAAAATGATATTTTTGGAGAAAATGTACTTAGTAATGATATTTATAAAGTACCATTAACAAAGTTAAAAAGAGATATATATAAATGGCTTGAAGGAGAAAAAGAGTTATGAAATATTTAGAAGTATTAGAAAATGCAACAGATGTTTTTGAAGGAGAAAATATTTATGCATATATTAATAACTTTTCTAGAAATACTAGTGCTGAAATAGATTATTTAATAGATTTATTTAATGAGACTCCCAATCTTGAAATTTATTTATATTTTAAAGAGTCTGATACCTTTAACAGTAGAGAATTATTAGTAATGGTTAAATTTGATAACACATATATTATTTTTACTAATTTATCTATAAATGCTGAAAGAACATCTAGAATATATGAAATGAAGAAGCTTTGTCAATATTTATATTCTTCTAATCATCCTATTTACTTTAATAAAAGTGATAAAAAAATTGATGATATTAGTTCAATAACTACGGAAGAGTTATTTAATAGATTGTTGAAAAATGATAGTTTAAATAATAAAGAGGAATTAGAAAGTTTTTTGATCTATAATACATTAATATGATCCTCTCTAAATCCCTATATACAAGAGGTATCCAATGCCCAAAAGCACTATGGCTAAAAAAGTACAATAAAGAAGTACTATCTTCTCCAGATGAAACAGCACTTGCTAGATTTGAGACTGGAAATGTAGTAGGGGATTTAGTTTGTAAGCTTTTCCCAAATGGTGTAGAAATACCATATACTACAAACTTTGATGAGATGATAAAACAAACAGCCAAATATATAGATGATGGTATCAAGTATATATATGAAGCTACTTTTAATTTCAATGGTATTTTAGTCTTAGTAGATGTATTAGAAATACATGAAGATGGTAGAGTATCTATATACGAAGTAAAAAGCTCATCAAGTGTAAAAGATATATATGTACATGATACTTCTATTCAATACTATGTATTAGAACAACTTGGATTTTCAATAGTATCAACAAATGTAGTACATATCAATAGCTCTTATATAAGAGATGATACTTTAGAGTTAGATGAGCTTTTTACTATTGTAGATGTTAGTGATGAAGTAGTAGCTTTGCAAGGTGCGATTTCTAATACTCTAAAAGAGTTCGAAACTATACTAGAAGATAAAACAAACGAACCAAATATTGATATAGGAAAACACTGTCATAATCCATACGTATGTGATGCCAAAGATTACTGTTGGAAAACTCAAAGAGCTATACCTGAGTACTCTATTTTTAATATCTTCAACCTAGGAAGTAAAAAGCAAATAGAGTTATATTCACAAGGTATAACAAAAATAGAAGATATACCAGATGACTTTGCTATGACTGCAAATCAAGCACAAGCAGTAGAAAACTACAAGTCAAAAGAAACTTTTATAAATAAAGAAAAAATAAAAGAGTTTGTATATACTTTAACTTATCCTATCTATCACTTAGATTTTGAAACATTTCAACAAGCTATACCAGAGTTTAAAGGTATTAGCCCATATCAACAAATACCATTTCAATACTCACTTCATATTGAACATGAAGATGGAAGACTTGAACATAAAGAGTATTTAGCACAAGATGGAATTGACCCAAGAGAGCAAATAGCCAAAAGGTTAGTGGAAGATATACCAAGTGATGTGACAGTATTAGCATATAACATGAGTTTTGAAAAAGGTGTTATCAAAAGGCTATCAGATTTATACCTAGAACTTAGTACTCATCTTCTAAGTATAAATGAGAATATGAAAGACTTGATGATACCTTTTCAAAAGAAATACTATGTAACTCCCTCTATGAATGGCTCTTATTCCATCAAATATGTATTACCAGCATTAGTACCAGAGTTTGCAAAAGCATATAAAGACCTAGAGGGAGTACAAAATGGAAGTCAAGCTATGAATGCCTTTGCAAATATGCGTAAGATGAAAGAAGATGAAAAACAAAAAATGAGAACTTCACTTTTAGAGTATTGTAAATTGGATACTTTAGCAATGGTTAAAGTATTGGATAAATTAAAAGAAAATAAATAATTGATTATTAAGTTATTAAATTAAGAAAATATGATATTATATTATACTTTTAGTATAAGGAAAACAATGATTTTTTCAAAAGATTTATCCGAAACTGATTTTAGAATAACTATTCAAACTACTTTAAAAAAAGTATTTGATAATGAATAGTACTTTATACAAATTTAATTTGTATAACTTATCTTTAATACCTTTATATTTGATTTTTATTATTCAATATATAAAAATTGAGCCATTCCTTAAATGGGATGATACAATATTTAAACGTGATTATTTTTATGATATTATAATTTGTAATTGGCAGGTTACATTTTTTATTTTATTAATAATATGTGCTTTATTCTCATATCTTTTTTTTAAAAAGAATAGTAATTATGGGAAAAAAGGATCTAAACAATTCAGTGAAATCACTACATCAGATTTTGATCATTTAACCTTTTTATCTACATATATAATTCCTCTTATTACTTTTAATCTTAATGAACCACGAAGTTTTGTGGTTGTAATTGTACTTCTTTTGATGATAGGAATAATTTATATAAAATCAAATTTATATTATCTTAATCCAACTCTGTTACTTTTTGGTTATAAGGTTTATAAAGCTAAAAGTGATAAGAAAGCTGTAGTTTTAATTATAAAAGGTAGTCTTTCTCATATATCAGAAGAAATGAATTATAAAGATTTAGGTAACAATATATATTTAATTAAAGGACAAAAATGAAAGTAGATGATCTACAGAAAAAATTAAAGGCTATTTTAAAAGATAAGAAAACAGTTTTGGAGTTATATTTGATAACACCAACTAAAGATATAAAGTTTGCTTCAATATCAGATGAGGCATCTTCTAATTTATTAAAGCTTTTCAAACAAAATATTGATGATAATTTATTAGATACAGAGAATGAATATAACTTAAAACCAATTAATGAGGCTAATGATGAAGATGCTAAAAGTTATTACTATTTTGACAGCAATAATATTTATGAGAAAATAAAGTATTTTACAAGTTTCGATACTGATAGTGCAACAAACTTTTCTTTCAAAGATATGAAATTCGAAAATATAGATACTTTTTTAATCAAGATTGGTACTGATTCAAATCATATTATTTTATATAAAAAGAATTATCCTATTAACTTATTAAAAAGAGGGAAAACAATATTTTTAACAAAAAGTAATGAAAATATAGATGAGTTTAAAGATGATATACTAAAGATAAATGGTAACTTCCAGTTTCTTGTTTCTGGAGAGCATGTGTTAGTCCTTGACCTTAAAATGTTAGAAACCCAACTAGGTTATGAGGATGTAATTATTAAAAATGCAAAAGAATCGCTTGCAACAATAGGAGCAATAGATTTTTTAGATGATATAAGTAAGATTGAAGAGATGGCCACATCTAGACGAATAGCAAAAAAAATTAATCTTGTAAAGAAATCGCCGGTTATTGATATAATAAAGACGGATCAATCTAAGGTAATAAGTTTTATTAGTAGTCATCCTGAATTGAAAAAAAGTTTATCATTTAACAGTACTGGGAAATTAGAATTAAAAAGTAAAGTTAGTGTAGAGAAATTTTTAAAATTACTACATGATGATTATTTAAAATCTGAATTAACAGAATTACTATATGATAGTTTAAACAAAGATACACTTAAATAAATATATAAAAACTTTCTAAATATTTATTTTCTTATAACATTAAAAAGAATAACTATTTTTCTAATAAAGATAGTTATTCTTTATATTATAGTTTAATTAAATTTAAATAATCACCATACCAATCAATTAATCCTCTCATAGATTTTTTATAAGAGGCACGATTATAAGCCTCTTTAACTTTATTAGATTCCTTATGAGAAAGTAAAGCTTCAATTACTTCTCCACTGTATCCATGCTCTTCCATATTCTCATAAGCAATTGTTGAAAACATAGCTCTAAAACTGTGAGGTACAAACTCTTTTTTTGTATATCCCATTCTTCTTAATGCTCCAATAAGAGTATTATCACTCATTGGTTTATCTTTTGCTCTAAAGCTTGGAAATACATATTGACCATTTCCCGTAAATTGTTTTACTTCTGTTAGTATTTCTATTACTTGATTTGGAAGTGGAAGTATAAATTCTATTTTTGTTTTCATTTTTGAAGCTGGTATTGTCCATTCTTTTTTTACTAAGTCTATTTCACACCATTCACAATATCTAATGTTATAACTTCTAACAAATACATAAGGAAGCATCTTTAAAGCCATCTTAGTAGTATAATCACCTGAATAATCATCAATAGCTAATAGTAAACCTTTTATATCTTTTTCTTTCGTAAAAGTAGGGTAGTGTTTCTTTTCTCTTTTTCCTAAGATATTCTTTTGTTCTATGTCTGCTACTATATTATGAGGAACGTATTCTAATGTAACTGCATATTTATATATTTTATTTATAATCATAAATACTCTACTTGCTGTATCTTGTAAATCTCTTTCTTTAAGTATTTTAAGTATTTCAATTAAATCTAATCTTGTTACATCAACAATAGGTTTATCTTCCATGTATTTATATACATAGTTTTCTAATGCTCGACCTAATTTTATATGATAGTTTTCGGATACTTCACTTTTATAGTTTTCATGCCATTCTTGTGAAACTTTATAAAAAGTATTTTCTCTTCTTTTCTCGATAACTTGTGCTTCTTTTTTAACTTGTTTTTTTAATTCACTTGGGTCAGTACCTTTAGCAATTAAAGATTTATATTCATCTCTTATTGCCCTTACATCTTTAAGACTAAAGTTTGGATATGTTCCTAATGCTATTACTTTTTCTTTATTATTGAATCTATATTTTAATCTCCATCTTTTACCACCAGTTTTTGCAACTAATAAAAATAGTCCTCCTCCATCAAATAGCTTGTAATCTTTTTCTATAGGTTTACATGATTTTATTTGTGTAGCTGTTAGAGGTAGGGTACTTCTTGCCATAGGGGTTCCTTTTAGGGTATTGAAAATATTTGATACCCCTAATTTTAACAAAAGTACCCTAAGTATACCCCTAAATATTGTAGATTCGATAGTATTATCTTGGACTATATTGGTCGATAAAGTGGCTCTATGGCCTATGTATTGGTGCCTAGATAGACTTTATAAGATTTGTTTGGATTGTATATTGGTGGAGATGTCCGGGATTGAACCGGAGTCTTAAAACATATCCGCATAGCGTCTACATGCTTAGAAGAGGTCGATTAATTTCACTATCACATAAGCTCAACCTGCAAGGCTTATAGAAGCTAAGATTTGGAATGTCTCTTCAAAGGTCAATCAACTCTTAAAAGATAAGCTATTGGGGTGAGCCCATTTAAATCTACCTATATAGCATCAGTAGAATGAGCCTCCTAGTCTCGACCCAATTAAGGGGAGTCTAAATTAAAACTTACGCTGCTGCGTAAGCTGGAGAATAATTGTTATTATTTGCGTTTAAAAATTATGAACCGTATAACGGCGTGTTCAGGCCGACATGCAACTAAGCTTCAATGCTCTAATCGAAGCCAAATCATCCCCATATATTATTCGCAACTTTAACAAATATTTACTTAAAGTATAATATAATCCTTTCAATATAAAACATAAGAGGTCAAATATGGCAAATACAAATACAGGTATCTTAATAATAGGTGCTGGTGGGGTGAGTCGTGTTGCAACTGTAAAGTGTGCGATGAATATAGATACGTTTGAAAAAATTACATTAGCATCTAGAACTATTTCAAAATGTGAATCAATAAGAGATGATATTTTAAAGAATCAAGGTGTTAGTATTGATGTTGTATCTGTTGATGCAGATGATGTTCCAGCTCTTGTTTCTTTAATACAGCAAGTAAAACCCAGAGTTGTTTTAAATGTTGCTTTACCTTATCAAGATTTAACAATTATGGATGCATGTACGCAAACAGGTGTTGATTATGTAGACACAGCAAATTATGAACATCCTGATGAGGCTAAATTTGAATATAAAGAACAATGGGCTAAACAAGAGCAGTTTGAAAAAGCTGGAGTAAAAGCTCTTTTAGGTTCTGGTTTTGATCCAGGAGTTACGGGTGTATTTTGTGCCTATGCTCAACAAAACTTATTTGATGAAATTAACTATATCGATATTATGGATTGTAATGCAGGGGATCACGGATATCCTTTTGCCACAAACTTTAATCCTGAAATAAACTTAAGAGAAGTATCTTCAAAGGGTAGATATTGGGAAGAAGGTAAATGGATTGAAACAGAACCTTTAGAAATCAGAATTGAACATGATTACCCAGAAATTGGTGTAAAGCCATCGTATCTTTTATATCATGAAGAGTTAGAATCTTTATGTAAAAATATAAAAGGTTTAAAAAAGATTAGATTCTTTATGACTTTTGGAGATTCATATATCCAACATATGAGATGTTTAGAAAATGTAGGAATGTTAGGTATTAAAGAAGTAGAACATAAAGGTCAAAAAATTATTCCTATTGAGTTCTTGTCTACACTTTTACCTGATCCTTCATCACTAGGACCTAGAACTGTTGGTAAAACAAATATTGGTTGTATTATCACTGGAATTAAAGATGGTAAAAAGAAAAAAGTATATATCTACAATGTTTGTGATCATCAAGAGTGCTATAAAGAAACAGGAGCACAAGCGGTTTCGTATACGACAGGAGTTCCTGCAATGATTGGAACTAAGATGGTTTATAAAGGTATTTGGGATGGAAAAGGTGTCTTTAATATTGAAGAGTTTGATGCTAAGCCATTTATGGATGAACTAATGACTCAAGGTTTACCTTGGAAAATATTAGATTTACCAGCTGATTAGGAAAAATAAAGTAAGTTTAAATTATAAAACTAGTTTAAAAATAAAGTATTTTTAGAGCTAAAAAACTTGTATAATATTTTATAAACATTAGGAGAAAATAATGCAAAAATATATATGTACAGTGTGTGATTATATTTACGACCCAGCTATTGGTGATCCTGATTCAGGAATTGAACCAGGAACAGCGTTTGAAAATATACCAGATGATTGGGAATGTCCAGATTGTGGTGTATCAAAAGAGGATTTTGAACCATTTGAAGAAGAGTAAACAAAAAGAAATAGTAAGTAGTTTTGATAAGTTACCAAGTCCTAGTTATGTATGTGAACGGAACTTATTAGAAAATAATCTAAAATTATTAAAAAAAATACAGGATGAAGCAGATGTAAATATCCTTTTAGCTTTAAAAGGGTTTGCATTGTATTCGACATTTGATTTATGTAAACAATACTTAAAAGGATGTTGTGCTTCAGGACTTCATGAAGCAATACTTGCCAAGGAAGAATTTGGTGGAGAAGTTCATACTTATTCACCTGCTTTTAAAAATGAAGAAATTGATGAAATCATAGAACTTTCAAATCATTTAGTTTTTAACTCTTTTAATCAACTAAATCAGTTTAGAGAAAAAGCACTTGGAAAAACTTCGATTGGACTTAGAATAAATCCTGAGTATTCAAGTGTTGAGGTTGATTTATATAACCCCTGTGCAGTTAATTCTAGACTTGGAATTACAAAAGAAAATTTCCAAGAAGATAATCTAGATGGTGTTGAAGGTCTGCATTTTCATGCTCTTTGTGAACAAAATGTAGATGCACTAGAAGGCGCACTTGAAGCTTTTGAAAATAATTTTTCACAATATTTTGACAAATTAAAGTGGGTAAACTTTGGTGGTGGACATCATATTACAAGAAGTGATTATGATGTTGAGGGGTTGATTAAATTATTAAAAGATTTTAAAAAAAGATATCCTCATCTAGATGTATTTTTAGAACCAGGTGAAGCAGTAGGTTGGCAAACTGGATATTTAGTTGCAACAGTTTTAGATGTAATTAAAAATGGAATGAATTTAGTTATTTTAGATACTTCCGCAGAAGCTCACATGCCAGATACTCTTGCTATGCCTTATCGTGCTGATATTAGAAACTCTGGCTTGGCAAATGAAAAAGAGTTTACTTATAGATTAGGTGGAAATACTTGCTTAGCGGGTGATATTATTGGAGATTATTCTTTTGATAAGCCTTTAAAAGTAGGGGATAGAATCATTTTAGAAGATATGATTCACTACACAATGGTAAAAACTACAACATTTAATGGTATAAAATTACCATCAATTGTGATAAAAATATCAGATAACTGTTATCAAATTGTAAATAACTTTGGATATAATGAGTATATAAGCAGACTTTCATAAAGGATTAATTAGTAATGGGAATAGATAAAAATAGTAACAATGAAATAAAAGATATCGAAAACGAAGTAAAGAAAAAGAAGAAAAAAAAATCAAGAAAAGTTCAAGTTTGGGTTAAAAAAGAGACTTTAGAGTATGAAAAAGAACTACGAAAAATGCAAATAGAGCTATTGAAATTTCAAAACCATGTAAAAGATAAGGGTTTAAAAGTTTTAATGATTTTTGAAGGTAGAGATGCTGCTGGAAAGGGTGGAACTATCAAGAGAATTACAGAGCATTTAAATCCTAGGGGTGCTAGAGTTGTGGCTTTAGAAAAGCCAAGTGATAGAGAAACTTCACAGTGGTATTTTCAAAGATATACTCAATATCTTCCAAGTGCTGGCGAGATAGTTTTATTTGATAGGTCTTGGTATAACAGAGCTGGTGTAGAACCTGTAATGGGATTTTGTACTACAAATGAACATCATGAATTTTTAAAAGAAGTTCCTGAATTTGAACAAATGCTTGTAAAATCTGGAATTATTCTAATGAAGTTTTATTTTTCAGTATCAAAAAAAGAGCAAGCAAGAAGATTCAAAAAAAGAGAAGTGGATCCACTTAAACAATATAAGCTTTCACCAGTAGATAAAGAGTCTCAAAAGTTATGGGATAAATATACGATTGCAAAGTTTTCAATGTTAATGGCTTCAAATACTGATATGTCTCCTTGGACTGTGATTAAAAGTGATGATAAAAAACAAGCTAGAATAAACTGTATGAAACATATTTTATCTCATGTTGAATATCCAAATCAAATTGATTTAAGTGAGTTTAAAACAGATGATTCTATTTTAACAACAGGAACACAAGAGATTGGAAATATGGAAGAAAAAAATAAATTTGCAAGGTCTCGTTAATTATGAATTTAAGTGATTTTGAAAAAACAAACCATAGTGGATTATATATCTCAAAAGCTGCTCATCCAACTTTTGGAAAAAAATATATTGCAAGATTTCAATATGAAAAGAAAAGATATGTAAAAGTTTTAGGTTATACAAGAAAAGATAACTTGACAAAAAAAGATGCATTTGATTTAATGCAAAAATTTAAAGATTCAATAGTTATACCCCAAAAAGTTTCAGAACCTATTAAAAATAATACTGAAAATGAAAATATTAATAACTTTGATAATGAGCAACTTAATAAATTAATAGAAGAAAATAATAGCTTAGTATCAATTCTAGGAGATTACAAAAAACTAAATTCTCATGTCTTAAAAGAGGGTATTCAAAAGATTTATGATCTTGAAGAACTTAAAAAATATCAAATTGAATTAATTAAGTTACAAAATTATTTAGAATCAAATAGTAAAAGAATGATAATACTTTTTGAAGGAAGAGATGCTTCTGGAAAAGGTGGCGCTATTAGACGAATGACTAGATATATGAATAATAAGCATTATCGAATAGTTGCACTTGGAAAGCCCACTGAAACACAAAGAACTCAATGGTTCTTTCAACGATATATAGAACATTTTCCTACTGGTGGAGAAATAGTACTATTTGATAGATCTTGGTATAACAGAGCTATGGTTGAACCTATTTTTGGATTTTGTACAAAAGAAGAACATGAAATTTTCATGGAAGATGTTGTGAATTTTGAACAAGATTTAGTAAGACAAGGAATGATTCTAATCAAACTTTATTTTTCTGTTTCAAAAGAAGAACAAAAAAGAAGATTTGATAGAAGAATTGAAGATCCATTAAGACAATGGAAGTTTTCAGAAGTTGATATGCAAGCACAAGATTTATGGGATGAATTCTCTGAAAAAAAATATGAAATGCTAAGACGTACAACTTCAAGATCTGCACCTTGGAATATTGTAAGAAGTGATGATAAGCATAAAGCTAGACTTGAAGCAATGAAGATAATTTTAAATTCTGTTGATTATGATGGAAGAAATTATTCACTTGATTATGAACCAAATGAGGCCGTTAACATATCAGTTCAAAAAGAACTACTTCAAATGAGAAAATCTAAAAACTATTAGTTTTTAGATTTTTACTCTTTTATTCTTAGTAAACTAATCCTAAGTTTTTCATTCTTGCTTTTTGTGATAGGTAAATAGCTGCATATATGCCTAATCCAATTACATAAGATACATACTCATGTGGTAAATTTAACCACTCTTGTGCAATATTTGGAACTAACATAAAAGGTACAATTAAGAAGAAAGATAATCTTTCATAGATACTTGTTTTCATCATAAAGTAACTTTGAGTTGCACTAGAAAATGCAAACATACCAACTACTGCCATTGAAAAGATAAGTGCTATTTCAGCAGGATTTGTAATCCATTGCCATAAAGCTGGATTATCTGGATCATTTGCATCAACGCCATCTATTAGTAACAGTTTATTATTGAAGAAAAATGCAAATGGTAAAATTGCAGTTCTTATATCATAAGCGAAACCTTGAACACCTGTTTTTATTGGATCAGATTTTGCAATCCCAGCTGCGGCATAAGCCGCAATACCAACAGGTGGGGTGTCATCGGCTAGAATACCAAAGTAGAATACAAAAAGGTGAGCTGCAATTGTAGGAATTAAGAATCCATTATCAGCAGCAAGTGAAATAATAATAGGAGCAGTTAAACTAGCCATAATAATATAGTTAGCAGTTGTAGGAAGACCCATTCCAAGAATTAGAGAAATGATTCCTGTAAATAATAAAATAGCTAAGATATAACCACCTGAAAGCTCTTCAATTACTTCAATTAAAACTTGACCAATACCTGTTAATGTTACAGATCCTACAACAATACCAGCAACACCAGTTGCAATTGCAATAGGAACCATATTTTTAGCACCATTTACCATACCAATAGCAATATCTTCAAAACCTTCTAAGAATACTCTTTTTGTAAGTTTTTCTTTTCTTAATATTGCGCCAATTGGTTTTTGAGTAACCATAATTAACATCATAAATTGAATTGCACTAAGAGCAGCACTTTGAGCTGACTCTTGTAATACTATTAGTGTATAAATCAAGAAGAAAATAGGAATGATATAATGAATACCTTGTTTAAAAATATCCCAAACACGAGCTAATTTACTTGGTTCTTCACCTTCAAGTCCTAGCTTTAATGCTTCTAAATGAACTATATAAAATAGTGCAAAATAAGAAACAAATGCAGGAATAAAAGCAGCCATTACAACATCAGTATATGCAAGTCCTAAAAACTCTGCAATAATAAAAGCAGCAGCTCCCATAATAGGAGGCATTAACTGTCCATTTGTAGAAGCGGCAACTTCAACTGCAGCTGCTTTATGTGCTGGGAATCCTAATCTTTTCATTAAAGGAATAGTAAAAGTTCCTGTTGTTACTGTATTTGCAATAGATGAACCTGAAATAATACCAGTAAGTCCAGATGCGGCAACTGATGCTTTTGCAGGTCCTCCTCTATATTTTCCTAAGGCTGCATAAGCCATATTAATAAAGTAATCACCAGCACCAGCACGTTCTAAAAGCGCACCAAAAAGTACAAATAGGAAAACAAATCCTGCAGATACTCCTAATGGAACACCAAAAATACCTTCCGTTGTTAAGTACATTTGAGCAGAAAGCTTAGTTAAACTCGCACCCTTATGTGCAATTAAATCAGGCATATATTGTCCAAAGTAATCATATAATAAGAAACATATTGCAATAACTGAAAGTGCCATACCTAAAGCACGACGTGCTGCTTCAAGTAAGATAACTATTGTAACAAGTCCAATAACTACATCTCTTCCAAGATAGTCACCAGCTCTCATTGATAATCCAGTATAATCATAATAAACATATAATGCACCAACAGCACCAATTAGTGCTAAAGTAAAGGCATGCCAAGGAATTTTGTATTTTAATATACGTGATTTATACATAGGATACATCATAAAACACAATACAACTGCAAATGCTAAGTGTACTGATCTTACGAAAGCACCATTTGTTGGGACAAATGCTACGTAAAGTTGGTATGAAGACCAAAGAAATGCAACCATTCCTATAAGCCAAAATTCCCAGTTTGTTTTGTCAAAAGATCTTTGACCTTCTAAATCAGCAATTAATTCTTCTTCATCAGCATGTACTTCTTCTGATTCCGGTATATGCTTTCTATTATCTTTATCCTCAAGATGGCAAAGGAGTTCTTCTTCTCTTTGGCTTAATTCTACTTCATGTTTCATATGAATCCTTTTGGTTATTAGATATTAAAAAAAACTATTAAGTGTAATCTTTTTAAATATCTTAAAAAAAAGGTTAAAGAGTAAACTCTTTAACCTTTTGAGAAAATATAGCGAGTATTATAAAATACCTGCTTCTTTAAATGCTTTTTTTGCACCTTCATGTTGAGGAACAGATAAACCATCTAATAATGACTCTTTAGTAATAGTTTTGTAAGCTGGGTGAAGTTTTTTGAAATCTTCGAAGTTGTCTAAAATTGCTTTTGTTACAACATAAACAGCTTTGTTATCTAATGCAGTACTAGAAACTAATACAGCTTTAACCCCAATACTTGGAACATCAGTAGTTACACCTTTATAAAAAGTTCCAGAAATAGTACCTTTTGCATAGTATGGATATTTCTTAACTAATTTGTCAATTTGAGCACCATCAATTGGTACAATATTAATATCTACAGAGTTTGATGCATCTTTAATATTTGCAGTTGGGTGTCCAAACATACCAAAGTAACCATCAATTTTTTTATCTTTTAACATATTAGGACCTTCAGTAGATTTTAATTCACTTTTTAAATCTAATGAAGTATCTTTAACGCCAAATGCATCCATAACAATTTCAGTTGTCATTCTAGTACCAGAACCTGGAACATCGATGTTGATTTTTTTACCTTTCATATCTGCAATAGAATTAATATTACTATCTTTTCTAGCAACAAATGCAAGTAATTCTGGATAAATAGCAATAACAGATCTTAAATCTTTATGTGCCTTACCTTCAAATTTTCCTTGACCGTTAAATGCTTGAAATGCAGTATCACTTTGAGAAATACCAAAATCAAGTTCACCTGCTTTGATTGTGTTTACATTATATACAGATCCACCAGTTGATTCAACAGTACATCTAATACCTGTTTCTTTTTTAAGTTTGTTTACCATTCTACAAACTGCACCACCTGTTGGGTAATATGTTCCTGTAACTCCACCAGTTCCTATTGTAATAAACTGAGCAGCCATTGCTGGAATACTTAAAGCACCTACTAATGTTAAACTTAATACACTTTTCTTCATATCTTCTCCTTTTTTTTAGTAATAAATGATATAAAAAAAAGTATTAAACAAACCTTTTTTATGAAACTTTTATGAAACTACCAAGGATTTTCTACTGTATTTGTTTCTTTTTTGGATTTTATTTTCTTTAATAGTGAGTTTGTTTTTTGGTTTTCAAGCTGTTTTAACCATTTTTCTTCTTCTAAATCTGATATCTCATTTTGTTTTGAAAACTTTGAATCTTTTTGTTCTTTATTATCTGCATCTTTTTTCTTGTTTTCTTTTTTCTTCTGGCTAGATTCTTTTTTTTCTGAATCTTTCTTTTTATTATCTTTGTTTTTTTGATTCTTGTTTTTCTTTTTATCTTTAGAGTCTTTATCTTTTTTCTTATTTTTTTTCTTTTTCTCTTCATCTTCCTTTTTTTTCTCAAGTGCTTTGTTTACTAAATCCAGATTTTCTTTTGTTTGTTTGTCGTTTTTTAGTTTTAAAGCATTTTCATAAGTAGCTTTTGCCTTTTCAAGATTCTTAGCTTTTACATAAGAGTTTCCTAAATTATGAAGTTTTTGAAAATCAAAATCTTTATCATCACTTTGAATTCCTTCATATTCTTTTATTGCCTCTTTGTATTTTCCATCCTTATATAATGAGTTAGCTAGATTATATTTTGTTTGTTCATTTTGTTCTAAACTTGAATAATTTTTAATAGCTTTTTTATAATCTTTTGCTTTATATGCACTATTAGCTTCTGCAATCGTCTTAAAATCAAAGATAGAAGCTTGGACTTGGTTTATATTAAAAGATATAAGAACTGCAAGAATACTTACGATTGTTTTTTTGTTTTTAAGTTTGTTTCTTACTTTGAATGTTGGTAATGAAGAAAAAGCAATAAGTAGAAAAACAAGCCCTAAAGATAAAGGATAGTAAAACAGTTCAGTATATGTTTTAAATCTTTTTTCTTTAAACTCTTGTTTTTGGGATTTTGAATTTATTTCATTTAAAATTTGAGTGATGTCATTTGAATCTAATGAGTAGTTAATATACCCACCATCTGTTTCCATGCTCAAACTTTTAATATTTTCATTTAAACCAACGGTTACAATATTTCCATTTTTATCAACTAAATAATTTCCATCTTTTAATTTTATTGCAGAACCTTTTTTTGTAGCAGTTGCTATTACATATATATTGATATTGTGTTTATTTGCAAATTGTATTTCTTCATTAAACTCTTTTTTATCAGCTCCATCACTTAAAAGTATAAGATTTTTACTTTTGTAATCTTTTAGTAATTTATTTGTAATTTCTAATGTTGAATAAATATTTGTACCATTATCAAAATTTATTCCTGTATCTAAGTTTTCAATTAAAATTTTAAGTGAGGTAAAATCTTGTGTTACAGGTGAGAGTAAAAAAGATGATTTAGCAAATAAAATTACGCCAAGAGCGTTACTTTGTGAAAGTTCTATCAAACTTAAAAGTTTTCTTTTTGCAAATTCCAATCTATTTGGATATATATCATTTGCCATCATTGATTTTGAAACATCAATTGCTATTATTACTGCATTTAATTGTTGTTTTGTATCATGAACTTTTTCATTTGTTACAGGACGTGCAAGTGCTATAATCATTAATAATAAGGCAATAAAGAGAGTTATATTTCTTGCCTTAGTTGAAAAGTATTGACTAGAAACACTTAATTTTTCTAAAACTTCTTTTGAAAAGTATTTATCAAAAGTATTCTTTTTTTTGATGATTAAAATCATTAAAACAATTGAAGGTATAAGCATTAAATAGATGACATTTATGTATAAAAATTGCAATTGAAAACTCCTTGGAAATGTATTTTATTAAAGCTTTATTAATTTTTAGATAAAATCACGATTAAAATATAAAAATCGGAGTGAATTTGATGGAATTTAACGCAAAAAAAGTTGACGAAGCAAACGCAGTAATATCTGCAACAATCGCAAAAGAGACAATTGAAAGTAATTTAGACAAAGTAGCTAAAGAAGCTGCTAAAACTATGGATATTCAAGGTTTTAGAAAAGGTAAAGTTCCTGTTGCAGTTGTTAAATCAAGATATGCAGAGAAATTAACTGAAGATGCTGAAGGTGAAGCATTAAGAGCTGTATTAGCAAATGGTTTAAAAGAATTAAACATTGCAAATGAAGATTTAGTAGGTGAGCCTTCAATTTCTAAATTTGATAAAAAAGAAGATGGTTCAATTGATATTGAAGTATCAGTAGCTTGTAAACCAGCAGTTGACTTAGGTGATTATAAATCATTATTACCAGCAGTTGAAGATAAAGCAGTTGATGCAAAAGAAATTGATGCAAAATTAGAAGAAATGGCTAAACAATCTGCTCCTTTAACTAAAATTGCTAGAAAAAGAATGGTTAAAGACCAAGATCATGCTTTAATTGATTTTGAAGGTTTTGTTGATGGTGTTGCCTTTGAAGGTGGAAAAGCAGAGAAATTTGCATTACACGTAGGTTCAGGTTCATTTATCCCAGGATTTGAAGAACAAGTTATTGGTATGAAATATGAAGAGCAAAAAGATATCACTGTTACTTTCCCAGCAGAATATCAAGCAAAAGATTTAGCTGGTAAAGAAGCTGTATTTAAAGTAACTTTACATGAAATTCAAGAAAAAGCTGCTGCAGAAATTAATGACGAATTTGCGGCTAAAATGTTACAAGGTGAAGAAAATGCAACTGTTGAAACATTAAAAGCTAAATTAGAAGAGCAAATGAAAGCTGAAGAAAAAAATAAATATTACAGAGAAGAATTAAAACCTGCATATTTAGAAACTTTAGTTGAAAAAGTAAACTTTGCATTACCAGCAACAATTGTTGATCAAGAAATTAATCAAGCTTTAAATAACAAAGCTAGAACTATGAGCGAAGATGAAATCAAAGTTTTACAAGAAGATGCTTCAAAAGTTGAAGAATTAAGAGAAGAATTAAGAGCAGATGCTGAAAATTCAGTTAAAGCTACATTTATTGTTGATGCATTAGCAAAAGCTGAAAATGTTGATGTTACTGATCAAGAAGTTTCACAAGTTTTATACTATGAAGCAATGCAAATGGGACAAAATCCTCAAGATGTTTTAAAACAATATCAAGAAGCAGGATATTTACCAGCAATTAAAATGTCAATGATTGAAGAAAAAGTTATTACTAAATTATTAGACGAAAAATTAGGAAAATAAAAAACCTTTAGGATAAACAATGAGTTATATACCATACGTAGTTGAAAAAAGTGGAAGAGGAGAGAGATCTTATGATATCTACTCTAGACTTCTAAAAGATAGAATCATCATGTTAAGTGGAGAAGTAAATGATCAAGTAGCATCTACAATTGTTGCTCAATTACTTTTCTTAGAAGCTGAAGATCCAGATAAAGATATCTACCTTTATATAAACTCTCCAGGTGGAGTAATTACTAGTGGGATGTCTATATATGACACTATGAATTATATTAAACCTGATGTTTGTACTATTTGTATTGGACAAGCTGCTTCTATGGGTGCTTTTCTTTTATCAGCTGGAGTTAAAGGTAAGAGATATTCTCTTCCTAACTCTAGAATTATGATTCACCAACCATCAGGTGGTGCTCAAGGGCAATCAACTGATATTCAAATTCAAGCAAAAGAGATTCAAAGAATGAAAGATAGTTTAAATGCAATGATTGCAGAACAAACTGGGCAAAGCGTTGAAACTATCGCTAATGATACAGAAAGAGATAACTTTATGAGTGCACCTGAAGCTTGTGCTTATGGTCTTATTGACGAAGTTATTGCTAAGCATAAGTAGTAAATTAAATGCTTAGAGAAGTTATAATTTATCCAAACAAACTACTTCGATTAAAATCTGAAGACGTAGTGGAGTTCAATTCTGAACTTCACACTCTTTTAGATGACATGTATGAAACTATGATCGATCATGCAGGTGTAGGTCTTGCAGCTATACAAGTAGGAATTCCTTTAAATGTTTTAATAATTTGTTTACCAAATGAAGAAGATATTCAAAATGAAGAAGACTTAATTGAAGCTATTAATCCTGTTATCACACATAAAGATGGAGAACAAGTTTTTACAGAAGGTTGTTTGAGTGTTCCTGGATTTACTGAAGATGTTACTAGAGCTCAACATATCATTGTTGAATACTTTGACAGAAATGGAAATAAACACACTATGGAAACTGAAGATTTTCTAGCTGTTGCATGGCAACATGAAATGGAACATTTAGCTGGACATGTATTCATTGAACATTTATCTTTTTTAAAAAGAAAAAAGTTTGAAAAAGAGTGGAAAAGAAAACTAAAAGAGCAGAAAAAATAAATTAATATTTTTTCTGATTTTTTAAACTAACTGCAGTTTGTTAAGCACATTATATATCATTGCTAAAAGCAAAGAATTTACTAATATCCAAACTCCCCAAAAAAAGATACCTTCAAATTTTGTAATAAATAAACCTTTATGTAAATATGGACAAGATTTATAAGATACTACTAAATAAAAAATTACACCAAAAATAAAACTTATTTTATTCATTGATGTAATTATTATAAGTAAAAATGATAAAAAAGGTAAAAATACACTAAAAGCAAAAAACTTACCATATTTTGGTCTTTTACTACTTTCATTAAAATATCCAACGGTATGACCACATTTAGGACATACTGTTCCCATTCTTTCTAATATTTGATTATTGCACTCTGGACATGAAATTAATTCCATATATAATACTCCGTAAATTAAAATTGAATTTATAAAGTATATTTATACCTTTTTGTATATTGTATTGATATTAAAAAGAAAGAATAAAGAAGTAAAATTAAAAAAGATAAAAGAAGAGTAGCTAATGCTTCTCTTCTTATTCGTTGTTCCATTGTTTGTAAAGAATCTCAGCTGAAGCAATTTCCGCAGGTGTTGCTTTTCTTCTACAGGATAAAAAACCATTTCCTCCATCACAAGATTCAAAAGGATAAACTGTTGCAAAAACCCAGTAAAATCCTCCATCTTTTGTAGCATTTTTTACATAACCTGTCCAAATATTTCCACTTTGAACTGTTTCCCAGAGTGATTTAAATGCTTTTTTAGGCATATCTTTATGTCTTACCATATTATGAGGTCTACCAATTAATTCTTCTAATGAATAACCTGCAATTTTACAAAAATCATTATTTGCAAAAAGGATTGTCCCTTTTGCGTCAGTTTCACTTACTAAAAATGAATAATCATCTAAAAGTGTTTCTTGTCCTGTTGCCATGTTAAATCCTTTCTTTAATTAAATTTTTTACTTTGAGCGTCTGCTACTAAATCATTAGCCATTGCAGATACTTCATTTGATATATTAGTTATTTGATTTGCTTCACTTGCATTTTCTTGAGTTACTCTATCTAACATTGTAATTGCATCATTTATTTGCTCAATTCCTGTCATTTGTTCTTTAGATGCGCTACTTACATCTCCAATAATATGAATTGTTTCTCCAATATGAGTATTTAAAGTTTCATAGCCTTTAATCATATCATCAGATATTTTTTTACCTTCATTTGCTTTAATATTTGCATCTTCAACTAAATTTTTTATCTCTTTTGCTGCTTCTGCTGATCTGTTTGCAAGGTTTCGCACTTCTGCTGCAACTACTGCAAAACCTTTTCCAGCTTCTCCTGCTGTTGCTGCTTCTACTGCTGCATTTAATGAAAGGATATTTGTTTGGAACGCTATTTGATCAATAACTGTAATTGATTCATTAATTAATGTCACTTTTGTGTTAATCTCTTCCATTGATAAAGCTGTTTTACTTGCAAGGTTTTGACCATCAATAACAGCTGTATTAACCGTTTGTCCCAATGTTGCCATTTTACTTGCATTTTGGGCATTATTTCTAGTAATAGAAGTAATCTCTTCAACAGCAGCTGAAGTTTCTTCTAAAGAGGCCGCTTGCTCATTGGCTTTTGATGCTAGATTATACATAGAGTTTTTCATTGTTGATGCATTTGTTTCAAGTGTTTGGCCATTTGACAAGTTAGCTTTTGCACTTATACTTAAAGAATCACCTAATGTATTTACACCTTGCATTACAGATAATAACCTATCTTTTAATTGTGGTGCAATAGAAATTTTTTCTCTAAAGTCATTATTTGAATATGCATTTGTAACTTTTTCTAATTCAATCATATTGTTCTCTAGAGTTTCAAGCATTTGGTTAATAGTTTTTTTAAGAGTAGTAATCATTGGATTTTCAGTACTAGCTTTTACTCTACATTTAAAAATTCCTTGTTCAACTTTATCAAGTGTTAATACAATCTCTCCAATAACTTTCATATCATCTTTAACTTTTTTATCATAACTGTCACTTAAGTTATTCATTTGTCCAATCATTTCAGCAAATTCATCAGTTCCTTTAGGAGTGACTTTCTGAATGGTATTTTGTTTTAGTGATAAAAATGATAAAAATTCATTAAAGTAAGTATTATAACTCTTAATTCCTGAATCTATATTTTTAGTTATTACAAAAGATATAAAAGCTTGAATAATCATTAATATAAGACCTAATAAAAGTATATATATAATGAATTGATGATTAATATCATCTAAGTAATCAGCTTTATTAACTCCCGGAACTAGCCATATTTTCCATTGAGGAATATATTTATATGCAACAAATTTATCTTGATTTGTAGGTTCATAATAATATGAAATAGTTCCCCCATCTTTATTTGAAGTTATTTCATCTATAAATGATAACCCAGCTAAACTCTTACCTTCATTTTTAGGATGAATTTTTAATATTCCAGCTTCATCAATAGCATAAACATATCCCGTTTTTCCGACTTTAATTGCCTTAATAGCTTTCTTAAAGTCTTCATTTTTATATCCATTTGGATTTTGTTTTGCATAAACTTTTGTCATTTGCTCAATAGAGTTTGCAACTGATTGAATGTCTTTTTCCATAATAGTATTAATACTGCTAGTTGCAGTAAAATAAGATACAGCTATTAATAACACTAAACCAATTTGTGCTAATAACATGTTTAAGAATAGTTTTCTACTTGTCTTCATTAAACTTTCCTTTTATTAAAATTAGATTTATTATATTATTTAAATTATTAAAATACTATTTTAAATGGTACTAAATCATTATTAATTAATATAAAACTGTATATTTCGCAGGTATATTAATATATTTTTTTAATATAATTTAAATTATTATAAAATTTAGCATAATTAGATATAATGAATAATATTATTATATAAAGGATTTTTTTGAAAATCATAAATTCTGCATCATTAGATGGAATAGAAGCTTTAAGTATAAGTGTAGAATCCACGTTTACCAAAGGCTTACCATCTTTTACAATTGTTGGTTTAATATCAACAAGTATTCAAGAATCAAAAGATAGGGTAAAATCTGCATTATTAATGAATGAATATAATTTTCCACCTCTAAAAATTACAGTAAATCTATCCCCCTCTGATATTAAAAAGAAAGGGACACACTTTGATTTAGCAATTGCTTTACAAATTGCCTTATATGATGTAAAAAAAGATGTATTTTCTGGATTTTATGTATTTGGCGAATTAGGACTTGATGGAAGTATAAAAGATACAAGTACAATTTTCCCTTTAGTATTATCACTTGTAAAAAATAGTAAAAATATGAAAGTTTTAGTATGTGAAGATAGTGCTAAAAAAATATCAAATATTCCAAATATAGAAATATATGTCGTAAAAGATATTAGTGCTGCAATAGAGTTTTTTAATACAGAAGAAAAAGATAAATTTAAATACACATCAAAAGAACTAAGTGCCAAAAATATTAAAATAGCAGAGCAAACATATTATTATGAAGATTCATATATAGATGATTTTTCAGATGTTTTAGGACAAGATAATGCAAAGTTTGCAGCTTTAATATGTGCTGCTGGAAATCATAACCTTATGTTTGAAGGTAGTCCTGGTTGTGGTAAGAGTATGATAAGTAAAAGAATTAGATATATTCTTCCTCCTATGAGTTTAGATGAAATATTAGAAAAAGCAAAATTACAATCTTTAGATTTTAAAAATATTGAGTTTTCAGCTTTAAGAGTATTTAGAAGCCCCCATCATAGTTCCACAAAATCTTCTATTTTTGGTGGAGGAAGTATCAATGCCAAAGTGGGAGAAATCGCACTTAGCAATAACGGTGTCTTGTTTTTTGACGAATTGCCGCACTTCTCAAAATCAATTTTAGAAGCACTTAGAGAGCCTTTAGAAGATAATAAAATACTAATTTCTAGAGTAAATAGTAAAACAGAATATGAAACAAAATTCATCTTTATTTCTTCGATGAATCCCTGTCCTTGTGGAAATCTTTTATCAAGTGTGAAACAGTGTAGATGTAATGATGCTGAGATTCAAAGATATAAAAATAGACTCTCAGAACCCTTCTTGGATAGAATTGATTTATATGTTGTAATGAATGATACTTTAAGTGACTCAAAAAATATAGTAAGTTCACAAGAATTGCATAAAAATGTATTAAGTGCTTTTGTAAAGCAAAAACAACGTGGACAAAAAGAATTAAATGGTAAATTATCAGATATAGATATAAAAAAATATTGTGTTTTAGATGAGCAGTCAAATGCCTTATTTGAAAATGCAAAGATAAATTATCAATTATCATTTAGAAGTATAAATAAAGTTTTAAAAGTTGCAAGAACAATTGCTGATTTAAACGATAATGAAACTATTACAAAAGATGATTTACTAAAAAGTTTAAGTTTTAGGCGTAGATAAATTCAATTTAACCCTTTATAATCACAATCATGCTATTATCCAAATAATTATAAAGCTTTTAAG
Organism: uncultured Campylobacterales bacterium; assembly: GCA_947503785.1. GTDB lineage: Bacteria > Campylobacterota > Campylobacteria > Campylobacterales > Arcobacteraceae > Poseidonibacter. The sequence goes on from CANNFB010000005.1 coordinate 83,209, forward strand.
CTTGAGGAGAATTAATGACTAAATGTGGTTATGTATCAGTAGTAGGAAGACCTAATGCTGGAAAAAGCTCGTTACTAAATTGGTTAGTTGGTGAAAAAATTGCAATGGTTTCACATAAGGCTAATGCTACTAGAAAAAGATCAAATATTATTGTAATGCATGAAGATGATCAAATTGTATTTGTTGATACACCAGGAATTCATGAAACAGAAAAACTTATAAACAAGTTCATGTTAGATGAAGCGTTAAAAGCTATGGGTGATTGTGATTTGATTTTATTTTTAGCACCCGTAACTGATCAGCTAAAATATTATGAAGATTTTTTAGTAAAGAATAAGAAAAAAATTAAACATATTTTACTACTTACAAAAATTGATAATGTTTCAAATGCAGAAGTATTAACAAAAATGGAAGAGTATGGGAAATACTCTGATAAGTATGAATCTATTATTCCCATATCAATTAAAAAAGCTACAACTCATGCAGATATATTAGATAGTGTTGTAAAACACTTACCTGAACATCCTTATTTATTTGACCCTGAAATCTTAACAACTGAACATATGAGAGATATCTTTAAAGAGTTTATTAGAGAAGCAATTTTTGAAAATATTTCAGATGAAATTCCTTATGAAACAGATGTTTTAATCAATAAAGTTGAAGAGAAGCCAAAAATTGATGTAATTAAAGCCACTATTATTGTTCAAAAAGGAACACAAAAAGGTATGATTATTGGAAAAAATGCAGATGCTATTAAAAGAATTGGTAGAGATGCAAGATTAAAAATAGAAAAACTTACAGGAAGAAAATGTTTCTTAGAACTTTTTGTTTCGGTTAAAAAAGGTTGGACTAAAGATAAACAAGGTCTTAAAGAGCTTGGTTATGATGTAACATTCTAAAGAGAACTTTCTCTTTAGATATAAAACTTAAAAAAATAAATTAATATTAAATCTTAATAAATATCTTTATTTATTATTATAAAGTGTATATAAATATTATTTAAAATGGTTTTATATGAAAGATATTGCTTCAACTTCAGATATAAAAAGTTTAATTGTTGATGTTTCTGAAGAGATTAAAAAGAAAAATCTTTTAAACTTTGTACATACTTCTTTAGATCTTCATAATATTGATTACACTTCAAGCGATATAATATACTCTAATTTTTTAGAACACTCAAAACAATACCAATTTTTTATTTTTCCTAATAATTTTAAATATATGATACTTGAATTTTTTAATGAAGAAAATCAAAAAGATTCAAACAATGATAATTTAAAAAGCTTTAACCTATATGTATGCAAAAGTTTTTTTGTTATATATAAAGATACTAAACTCTATGCCTATCAAGTTTTAAATCAAGAATATTCAAAAAATGAATTAGTAAATTTTATAAGTAAAAGTTTTAATATCACAATTTCTAGTATTTTTGAACTTAGTGATTCAAGTTTGACTAAACTTGGAGAAAATGCTGAAAATAAAAAACATCAGTTTTTTAATATAAATAAAAAAAGCAATAAAAGCTTTCTTCTTTTTATCGCCTATTTACTACTTTGTATTTTTGTATCGGGAGTTTATGAAAATTATGAAAGTAAAAGTTTGGAAAAAGAAAACTTGGCAAAGATAGAAACAAAAAAAAACGAGCACTTGAAAGTTTCTAAAATGTTAAAGTTTAAGCCTTTTAAAACTGAATATAAAAGACTAATTAGCACTACAAATAAATTTAATCTAAAAATTCTTTCCCTTGAATATAATCTTGAAAATATGAATATAAAATTAAGTACAAAAAACAAAGAGAGTATTTACTTATTTTTAAATGAGTATCAAAACAACTTATTAGGAAATAGTATTGTAAAAGTTGAATCAAAAAACTTATTTATAGGCACAATTAATGTTAAGCCAAATTGAAAATAGCTTCTTAGAAAGTGAAATAAAGATAAAACTGCAGCTTTTTATCTTGCCTATTTTTTGTATCTATTTTTATTTTTATTTCTTTGGTAATAAAGAGTTATCACCTAATAATAGCAGTTTAAATAATATGAATAGTTTATTAACAAAAAAGTTTAATGGTTCTTATTTAAACTTGATAAAAGATATTGAAACTTTTTCTTTATCTAGAAAAATTAAAATCAATTCTATGGATTACAATAAAAATAAGCTTTTAATTAAAGGAAAAACATCATTAGAGAAAATTAATAAGCTAATAATAAAAATTGAATATATCAATAACTTTTCAAGAATAAACTCTTTAATTATCGAAAAAACAACAAAAAAAAGTCAATACAATTTTCAAATAAGTAGTGATTTTAAAAAATATTATATAAAAGAAAAAATAATAAATACGCAAATATCAAAGAAAAAGAAAGATAAGTTTAAATTAAAAGCAATTATTTCAAATCATGTCTTAGTAAATAATAAGTGGTATGCCCTAAATGAAAAAATTGGGAAGTATGAGATTCTAAAAATAGAAAAAAATTTGGTAGTTTTAAACTATAAGAAGAAAAATATAAATTTAAGGCTTATTAAAAATGAATAATATAAATAATATAGTGATTGATTATGATTTGTTTTCTGTTTATGAAAAAGAGTATTTTTTGAAAAATAAAATTATTCCTATAAAAGAAGATGATATCTCCTTAAATTTACTAGTTTCTAAGGAATCAAACTTAAATAGTGTAAATAGTGATTTTAATAAAGTACTAAAATATACAGAAATAAATACAAATGATTTATTATTTCTTCTTAGTTTTTTAGATATAAAAATCGATTTATATACAAGTGCTAAAAACATTGTCTCTTTAAAAAAAGATGAGGAAAAAAAATCAGTTGAGAAGTTTCTTTTTTTACTAATAAGTTTTTCTATTAAAACAAGAACAAGTGATATTCATATTGAGCAGTATGATAAAACTGTTTTATTTAGATTTAGAGTTGATGGGAAACTTAAAACATTTTTCTCTTTTTCTTGTGAGTTATTAAAGGTCTTATCTTCATATATAAAACTTATTTCGAATATTGATATCACTCAAACTAGATTGCCTCAGGATTCTAGGTTTTCAATTACACTGAATAATAATGAGACTTATGATTTTAGAGTTTCAACAATGCCAACTATTGATTCTGAATCTATTGTAATTAGAATATTGGATAAAAAGAATATTAATAAAAGAATTGAAGATTTAGGTTTATCTTCTAATATCTATTCAATTCTAAAAAAATCATTAAAATTAACTCAAGGTTTAATTTTAGTAACAGGACCTACTGGTGCTGGCAAAACAACTACATTATATTCTATTTTACAAGAGTTAAATTCAAGTGAAAAAAAGATTGTTACAGTAGAAGATCCAGTAGAGTATAAGATTGATTCTATTTCTCAAATTGTAGTTAATAATAAAATAGGACTTAGTTTTGAAGTAATATTAAGAAACATTTTAAGACAAGATCCTGACATAATATTTATAGGTGAGATTAGAGATAAACTCTCTTTAGATATTGCTTTACAAGCATCCTTAACTGGACACTTGGTGCTTGCAAGTATTCATTCAAATAATAGTGTTGAAACAATTTCTAGACTTATGGATTTAGATGCAGATCCTTTTTTAATTTCTTCAAGTTTAAAACTTATTCTTTCTCAAAGACTTATTTTAAACTATTGCAAATTTTGTGAGGCAAAGGGCTGTGAAAGGTGCAATTATACAAAATATTATGATAGGTCATGTATTGCAGAAGCAATGAGAATAGATGAAAAAATTTCATCAATGATATTTAAAAAAGAAGATATTAATAATATAAAAAAATATTTAAAGAGTATTGAGTTTAAGACAATACTTGATGATGGTAAAGAAAAAGTATTATTAAAAATTACATCAATTGAAGAAGTTTTAAAAGTTGTGAACTTCTAATGAAAAAATATAAAGTACAATATCAAAGTAATAGTGGAATTCAAACTATTTTACTTGAAACTAATGACATATCAAAAGAAAAACTGCCTACAAATACTGTAAATATTAAAGAGATAAAAAAGTTTGATAGTTCAAGTTTTTTTCAAAGAAAAAAGATTATAAAAGAAAAAGTTTTAATAAATATATTTTATGAACTAAATTTAATGCTAGAATCAAATATAACACTAAGTGACGCTTTAAATATTCTAATAAAAAATAGAAAAGATAAAATAGTTTTAGATTTTTTACAAACCTTAAAATATGCATTTTCAAGTTCAAAAAAAGTTTCCAAAGAATTATCTAAATATAAAATCAATTATCTAGTTGGTTCTTTTCTAGATATTTCTCAAAATAGTGGAAATATAGTTGCAAATGTAAAAGCATTATCTGAATTGTTAATTGAGTCCCATGAAATAAAGAAAAGTTTTATTAAATCGATTACTTATCCAATAATACTAATAATAAGTTTTTTTCTTTCACTTATCTCTATTTTTTATTTTGTAATACCTAAATTTAAAACTATTTTTGAACAAACAAATGCAGAACTTCCTCTTGCGACACGAATACTTTTAAATGTTCAATATTTATTTGAAAACTATTTAATTCTTGTTCTAATTTTATTTTTACTTCTTTGTCTTGTATGTATATCTTTTTATAAAAAAGATGAAAAATTTCAATACTTTGTTCACAAGGTTTCTATAAATAATATTTATTTAGTTAAAGATATTTATTTAAATATGCAACTTTATAAGCTATTTTTATTTCTAGATATTATGCTTAAATCTAAATACGAATTTCATAAGTCATTAATCTCTTCAAAAGTTTTAATTAAAAATAAATACCTTTTAGATAAAATGTCAATTATTGATAATTTACTACAAAATGGTAAAAGTATTAGTTTCTCTTTTTCAAAAACAGAAATCTTTGATGATATTACTTTAAATCTGATTAATACAGGTGAAGTATCTAACTCATTGGATGTAACAGTTTGTGAAATAAAGAAAATATATAAAAATAGATTTAACGATAAAATTAATTTATTAACAGCCTTGATTGAGCCATTCTTTTTAGTGAGTATTATGAGTTTAATTCTTTGGATTGTACTTGCAGTATTTATGCCAATTTGGGATATGGGTAATATCATAAAAGTTTAAAGGAAATATTTAATGGATAAAAATATAGAGTTTGAAAATTCTATTAAAAAAATGCTTGAGCATGTGGGTGAAGATCCAAGTAGAGAAGGTTTACTTGATACTCCTAGTCGTGTAAGAAAAGCATTTGAGTTTATGTGTAGTGGATATAATCAGGACCCAAAAGAGATTTTACAAAAAGCTTTATTTACATCAACAAACGATGAAATGGTTGTTATAAAAGATATAGAGTTTTATTCACAGTGTGAACATCATATGTTGCCAATTATTGGAAAAGTTCATGTTGCATATATTCCAAATGGAAAAGTTGTTGGACTTTCTAAAATACCTAGAGTTATTGATGTATTTGCAAGACGTTTACAAATTCAAGAGCAATTAACAGAACAAATATGTGATGCTTTAAATGAGCACTTACAACCAAAAGGTGTTGCTGTTATGATTGATGCAAGACATATGTGTATGGAAATGAGAGGGGTTCAAAAGATTTGTTCAACTACAGTAACTTCAGCACTTAGAGGTTTGTTTAAATCAAATAAGAAAACAAAAGATGAATTTCTATCTATTGTTTCTTCTTCTTTACGTAAATAAAAACTAAGAATTTTTCTTAGTTTTTACTTTTTCTTAGATATATTTATAATAGTATAATTTTTGCAAGCATTAAAAAACTAAAAAATCCAACAATATCTGTAACAGTTGTTAATAATACTGTACTTCCAATAGCTGGGTCTATATCAAACTTTTTTAGAAGTAGGGGAATTGATGCTCCAAAGAAACCTGCTGCGAATAGGTTTAAAATCATTGACATTCCAATTACAAGGCCAAGTAACTTTTCATCAAACCAAAGCCAAGCAATTATTCCCATAATAATAGCAAACAAAAAACCATTAAATAGTGAGATAATAACCTCTTTTTTAACTGCATCTTTGGAATGCTCTAATTCAATATCTCCTAAGGCTAATTGACGAACCATTACAGCTAATGTTTGTGTTCCTGCATTTCCACCCATTGAGGCTACAATAGGCATTAAAATTGCAAGTGCAACATAAGCTTGTATAGTTTCATCAAATATTCCAATTACTAAAGAAGCTAAAATTGCAGTTCCAAGATTTAAAAATAACCACATTGCTCTTTTTCTTGCAGTTGTGATTATATTATCATCATGCTCAAAATCATCATCAACCCCAGCTAATTGGTACATTTGTTCTGTTGCATTTTCTTCAATTACATCTAAGATATCATCTGATGTAATTCTTCCCATTAGCATATCTTGGTATCCTACTACTGCTACAACATTTAAATCATATTTTTCAAATTTCTTTGCAACATCATCTATATCATCTTTATCTTGAACAACAAAAGGTTTGAATTTATTTTCATCATATTCATTTAAAACTTCTTGGTATGTTTTTTTAAAGTCAATAATAATTAAATCTTCTAATAAAATTGAAGCGATTAATTTCTTATCATCATTTACAATAAATACTTGATGAATGTTTTCCAATTCATCGCTTGCTTTGCCAGCTGTTAATCTATCAAGGGATTGTTTAATTGTTTCTTTTAAGTTTGCAGAGAAAAGCTCAGTTTGCATATATGAACCAGCTTGGTCTTCTTCATATGTTTTAAGCCAATCAATCTCTTTTTGATCTTCAACTTCAAGACCATCATAAACTTCTTTTGCTTTTGCAACATCATGTTCTTCAAGTTCTTGAATAATATCTGTTTGGTCATCTGATTCTAGTTCATCTACTGCATCTGTTAATTGCTTAATTGTAAGTTCAGAATAGGCATCTTCTCTTAAGTTTTCAGGAAGTTCAAGTAATACTTCACCTAATATATCATCAGGTAGTTTTTTTAGTACAGTGAAAAAATCTTCTTCACTATTTTTTTCTATTTTTTTAAGGCTATTTGCAATATCACTTGGATGTAAGTTCTCAAGTTCTTCTAAAAGTTTTTTTGGTTCTTTTATAATTTCATCTTGAGGCATAAAATATTATCCTTATAGTTTTTTTACTTCACTTTTATATGTAAGTCTATCTAATTTTGTAGCTTGCGTTCTATTGTCACTTTTCATTTGTGTATCAAATACTTGTGTAATTTTTTTTGCATTTGCTAGAAATGTTCTTTTTTGTTTTCCCGATAATCCTGAAGTTTTAGGACGTCTGATTACTTTTAAGGGATCAACTGCTTTTCCATTTTTATAAAGTCCTAAGTGTAAATGAGGTCCAGAACTTAGTCCCGTACTTCCAACATAACCAATATGCTGTCCTTTTTTAACTCTTGCACCTCTTTTTAACCCTTTTTTAAAGCGATTTTGATGTGCATATAAAGTTTTGTAACCATTTCCGTGATTTATGATAATTGTATTACCATAACCACCTCTTCTTCCTTTAAATTCAACTCTACCATCACCTGCTGCATAGATCTTTCTTCCTCTTGGAGCTGCAAAATCTGTTCCTAGGTGTGCTCTATATCTTTTTAATACAGGATGCCATCTTTTTTTTGTAAATTTACTTGAAATTCTTTTATATGTTAGTGGTATTTTAAAGAAAAAGGTTTTTGTAAAGCCTTTTCCTTTTTCATCATAATATTTATCATCTTTATTATCTTTAATTCTATAATACTTTTTACCTCTAATTTCAACCATGGCTGCTGTTAATTCAGGTAAACCATGAGGACGTCCCAGTAAACTTTTCTTTGTATATTTTAATGCAACAAAGTCACCTTTTTGCATTTTTCTAAAATTAACAACACCTTTAAATAGTGATTTTAATTGTATTGCTAAAGTTACGTCCCCTGTTGCTTTTTGTATATCATGTGAAACTGAAACAGTAATAGGAATTGCGATTGATTCTGTATATTCTTCATAGTTAATTGGTAATGTTTGAAATTTAACTTTTTCATCACTATCTTTATACATATGTATTTGAATATCTTCTGATACTGGAATTAAAACTTGATTAAAATCACCATTTTCTTCAGTGTAAAGAAAGAATCTTTTATCTGCTACAATCTCAGAACATAACTCTTTATCTTCTTTTTCAAGGTCAAAATATAATTTTTGTGGAATAGAGTATTTTTCTAAAAAACTTAGAAAGCTCATACCTTTAGGCCATGGTAGTTCTTGTACTTCTGCAGAATGCAAAAAATTTAAAAATATAATAATACTTATGATGATTTTTTTCACTGTTAAATTCACTTTTTATATAGAAATTAGAACAACTATTATACAATTGCGGAACTTAAAAAATAATATGGAGAGGCAATTGAATAAAATCATAATTTTATTAGCTATGGTTATAAATATATTTGCAAATGATTTAGTAGACTTGTATAGACTTCAAGGACTTAATGCTGTTGAGCAAAAACTTGAAGAGAGTTTAAAAGATAAAGAGTATTGGAATAATTATTTAGAAAATAAAAATGTTGACTTAGGTTATTATGAAAGTAAAAAATATATTATATTAACGCAAAAAAAGAAATCTGAACTAGCTTTATATGAAATCGATAATCACGAAACAAATTTAATTACAAAGAACAATATTATTGTTGGAGAAAAAGAGGGTGATAAATATTTAGAAGGTGATAAAAAAACACCTGAAGGTGTTTATGAATTAACTAGTAAAAAAACAGGACTTGATCAATTTTATGGCCCTTTTGCCTTAGTTACTTCGTATCCAAATACTTTTGATAAGTCTTTAGATAAAAAAGGTCATGGTATTTGGATTCATGGAATGCCTTTAGCTAACGATGAAAGAGAAAAATATACAAGAGGATGTATTGCATTAGATAATACAGAATTAGAATCACTTGATAAAAAGATTGATATAGAAAATGCACTTTTATTAACTAGTAATAACGAATTCCAAAAAGCTGAAAAAGAAGAGATATCGTTAATTCTTAGCTCTATATTTAATTGGAAAGATTCTTGGAAGAAGTCTGATATAGAAAAATATTTAAAATATTATTCTATTAAATTTAAAAAAGATGATGGAAGTGATTTCAAAAAGTTTTCAAAATATAAAAAAAGAATATTTAGAAAGAATGAAAGAAAGAGAATTCACTTTTCAAATATTAATATAACTCCTTATCCAAACTCACTAAATAAAAGAATGTTTAAAATAATAATGGATCAAAGATATAAAAGTCCAACAGTAGATTTTAAAGGTAAAAAAGAACTATTTTTAGAAATACTTAACAATGAAGTTAAAATTTTAGCTGAAGGTTAAAAGTAAATTTAACTCTTTTTAGCTATAATCGCCTTAACTATAACAACCATATTTAAGGCTAAAGATGCAAAAAAAAGACATGAACTTAGAAGAGATGGCATTAGCTCACTCTTTAACACTTGAAGAATTAGATAATATTAAAGAAATTTTAGGAAGAGAACCAAATTACGTTGAAATTGGTATCTTCTCTGCTATGTGGTCTGAACATTGTTCATACAAATCAAGTAAAAAATACTTAAATGGTTTTCCTACAAAAGCTCCTTGGGTAATCCAAGGTCCAGGTGAAAATGCTGGTGTTATTGACATCGGTGATGGATATGCAGCTGTATTTAAAATGGAATCTCACAATCACCCATCATTTATTGAACCTTATCAAGGAGCAGCAACTGGTGTTGGTGGAATCTTAAGAGATGTATTTACAATGGGTGCTAGACCAATTGCTAATATGAACTCAATTAGATTTGCTGGTATTGAAGGCGATAGCGAAACTGCACAAAAACACAGATTTTTATTACGTGGTGTAGTTGCTGGTATTGGTGGATATGGTAACTGTATGGGAGTTCCTACTATTGGTGGTGAAACTACATTTGAAGAGTGTTATGCTGGTAATAACCTTGTTAATGCATTTACAATTGGACTTGCAAAATCTGATGAAATTTTCTTAGGAAAAGCAGAAGGTGTTGGAAATCCAGTAATGTATGTAGGTTCTAAAACTGGTCGTGATGGTCTTGGTGGTGCAGTTATGTCATCAGCTTCATTTACAGAAGATAATGAATCAAAAAGACCAACTGTACAAGTTGGAGATCCTTTTACTGAAAAATTACTTTTAGAAGCTTGTTTAGAACTATTTAAAACAGATTTAATTATTGGTATCCAAGATATGGGTGCAGCTGGACTTACTTCATCTTCATTTGAAATGGCAGGAAGAAGTGAATCAGGAATGATTATGCATTTAGATAAAGTTCCTGCAAGAGAAGAGGGTATGACTCCTTATGATTTCATGCTTTCAGAATCTCAAGAAAGAATGCTTATTTGTGCTAAAAAAGGTAGCGAGCAAGCTATTATTGATATTTTTGAAAAATGGGAATTAGATGTAGCTGTTATTGGTGAAGTAACAAATACAGGAAATATGGAATTATTCTGGCATGGTGAAAAATGTGCTGAAGTTCCAGTTCAACCAGTATCAGAACAAGCTCCAATTTTAGATAGACCAGTTGCAAAACCAGTATATTTAGATGGAATTGAAGATATAACTTTAGATAAAGAAATTTCAAATCAAGCTGCTTTTGATGATTTATTTTCAGATATGGAAGTTGTTGATAAATCTTGGGTTTATAACCAATATGATTCAATGGTACAAACTAATACTATTAAAGGACCTGGCTCTTTAGATGGGTCTTCTATTAGAATTAAAGAGACTGGTAAAGCATTATCAATGTCTGCTGATTGTAACACAAGACTATGTTATATTAACCCTGAACTTGGAGCTGCTGCTGCTGTTATGGAATCAGGAAGAAATGTTGCAATGTCAGGTGCTCGACCTAAAGCAATCACTGACTGTTTAAATTTTGGAAATCCTGAAAATCCTGAAGTAATGTGGCAATTTGCTAATTCTTGTGAAGGTATTAAAACTGCTTGTAAAGAGTTAAATACTCCTGTAATTGGTGGAAATGTATCTTTATATAATGAAACAAATGGTGTTGGTGTTTTCCCAACTCCTTCAATTGCAATGGTTGGAATCAACGATGATGCGAATAAAATTTTACCTTCTTGTGTTCAAACAGAAGGAAATGTTTTATATATCTTAGGAGATACACAAAGTGAATTTGGTGGATCTTTATATATGAAAAAAATGTATTCTGTAGTTGCAGGTTCTCATCCTGAAGTAAATTATTCTAATGAGTTAAAATTATGGGATACTGTAATTGATGCTAATAAGGCTTCATTATTAGAAGCTGCAAAAGATGTTAATGTTGGTGGAATTGCAATTGCCTTAGCAAAAATGGCAGTTGTTGGTAAAATTGGAATTGAAGCTGGTATTTCATTAAATGAATCAAGAGATATTTTCTCTGAATCTTTAAGTAGAGCAATTGTTGAAGTTAAACCTGAAAATTGTGCCGCATTTGAAAAGTTAGCTGATAGTAAAGATATTCATTGTTCTAGATTAGGTTTAGTTCAAGGTGATAAAATTTCTATAAATGATATTTATAAAGAATTAGATGCTGCATCTGATACTTACTTCAATAAATTTAAAAGAGTTATTGAACAAGATTTATAATAATTAAGGGAGTAGTAGATTTAATCTACTACTCCCTCTTTCTACTTTTATCTTCCTATAATTAAAATTCGTTTACTTACTTCTTCAAAATCTATTATTTCTAATCCAGCTTGAATTGAATCTTTTTTCTCGTGTGCTCCAAAACCATAAGCCATAGGTGTTACATTCATCGTATCATAAAAAGCAGTTCTTGCATTTATCCATTTTGATGTTTTAAAGTCATTAATCCAGATAATTGCATTATCTTTCCATTTTATATCTTGGTCTTTAAACCATAATATTGTACAACCAATATCGTCAAATACATATGCTTCTCCATCTTTTGGATTGATTACTTGTACTGTTTGATTTCTATCACTTACAACCATGATACATCTTTTACACATATCTCTATCCCAATGAATATCATGAATTCCTGTCTTGATTTTTTTCTCACAAGAACTAAGTAAAAAGCCAAGAGATATAATTAGAAGAAAAGAAGTTAATTTCTTATACATAGTAAACCCTATACAAGCTCATCAGAGACTATTTTCCCTAAATCCATATATATTTGTCTGTTAACTATTTCTTTTACTTCATCAAGTCTATGAGTAACAAATAAAAGTATTTTTTCATCTTCATTTTGTTTTAATAATCTATAAAAATCATCTCGTGCAACTGGGTCTAAATTTGCAGTTGGTTCATCGTATATTATGATATTACTTTTTTTAGCTAAAGAAATAGCAATAAGCATTTTTTGTTTCATTCCACCTGATAATTTAAAAAAGGATTTATTTAAATTTGCTTTTAAATCAAGTTTCATTTCATTTGCATAATGCATAATTAGTTCTTTATCTACACTTGAACTTGCTTCAATATATTGAATAAGTTCACTAAGACTTAATTTAATAGGAGGTGGAAGTTGTGGCACAAAAGAGATATTATCAAGTACTTCGACTCTTTGTTTAATTGGATCCATTCCATTTATTAATACATTTCCAGAATTTGGATGATAATATCCTAGAATAGACCTAATTAGCGTAGTTTTTCCGGCACCATTTGGTCCCATTAAAGCTATATAATTATTTTTTTCAAACTGTACACTAACATTGTCTAAAGAAATGTGTGAGCCGAATTTTTTTGTTAAATTTGAAACTTGTATCATTTTATACTAAACCTTTTAATCTAAAATCAAATTTTAATGCATCTGCATGGCATACGTCAATACATCTACCACATAAAGTACAATCTGCTCCAGTTACATACTCAGTTTTTATACCTTTTTCTTCTCGTTGTTTATCATATTTTGCTTTTGTTAAATCTAATACTTGATTTTCAAAACACACATCATGACAAACCATACAATGGTCACAGTTATCATTCCATTGAACTCTTAATGCACTTACTTTTCCAATATAACCATAAGTTGTTCCAATTGGACACATATATGTGCACCAGGCACGACGAGAGAAGAATACTTCTATTAAAAATACTACTAAAACCCATCCAAGTGCTAAAGACCAACCATAAGCAATAAATCTACTTAAAATTCCTACTACATTAAATGTCTCAAATACTAAAAATCCACTTGTTGCTGCCATGATTATAAACATAAACCAGAAAATATGTCTTACTCTATGATCAAACTTTCTTTCTTTAATTATCTTTTTTGTTACTAGTGTATTATGAAGCTTTTCACCTATCTCACTTATTATTCCATAAGGACAAACCCATGAACAATAAGTCTTTCCTCCAACAAATAAATAAAATATGATAATTGTTGATGTTCCAATTATTACATTTATTGGAAGATGATATGTTGCTAAAAATACTTGAATTGTTGTAAAAGGATCAATTAAATGAAAACCCAAAATTCTTGAGCCATTTAGTGTTCCTTCAAGTGTTTGTATGTCTATTGCAAATGATAAAAAGAAAAGTAAATGAATTGAAATAACTACAATCCATCTTTTCATTCTATAAGAAAAGAATGTTTTTCCTTCTTTAGTTTTATCAAAAAATGTTGATAAAAAACTTGTATTTTTTATTGTTGCTCTTGTATTCCATTTATCCATAATATTTTCCTAAAGCTTCATTTGTCTTATTTTGCTAAGGCATCTTTTTTTGCTTGAAATTGTCCAATCTCTTTTGCAAACATTTTTAATTCTTCTTCGCTTGTATTAATTAGTAAACCTTTCATAATAAGGTTTTCTTTTCTACCTGCTTTAAAGTCAACTAAATCTTTTAATAGTTTTACTTCACTTTGTCCAATTAATTTAGGGCCCATAAGTTTTTTACCATTTTGTATTCCTGAGCCATTTACTCCATGACAAGATGCACATTTTGTTTTATAGGCATTACTTACTGCAAATGATGCAGTACTTCCAGCTTTATCTCTTAAAGCTTTTAGTTTATCTTCTTCATCATCATTATCTTTTACTTGTGAAGTTTTTTGATTATCTGCTTTTATATATTTCATATCTTCTATAATCTTACCAGCTTCACCACCTTGGAAAGCTCTTCCATTTGTAAAAGTAAATACCATAAGTGCTAAAACTATTATTGTTGATACTATTGCAATTATATTTTTCATTATAACTCCTTAATCTCTTTATTAAATTGGAAAATCTCATTTGCAAGTTTTCTAATCTCTTCATCACTCATTTGTTTTACTAAGTCCGTCATTAGAACATTTGCTTTTGGGTCTTCTTTAAATATTTTTATCTTATTAAATATAAAATCAGAATCTTTATTTAATAATGATGGTCCAACTACACCATTAGCATAATCATTATGACAAGCTGAACATTTAACGATAAAGTTTTTACTAAGTTTTTTTACTAGTAATGATATTTTTACTTTTTCATAAGGACTTCTTACATGCATATTTGCATCAATATTACTTCTGGGAGCCACTCTAATTTTCGCATCTTTATTTGCTGGTTCAGAATTTGGATCATATTGTGTTTTTACACCATTGTAGTTAAAGTAATAAGTTTCATTTTTCTTACCTTTATTCTCTTTTTCTACAACTTTTACTTCTTTTGCATCTTCATTTTTTACAATTTCAATTTTTAATGGTGCTTGTTCTTGTGTTTGAACTGCTGCTTTCTTTTCTATAGTTGAATTCTCTTCTTTTTTATCTGAACATCCAATAATTGATATAATAATTGCTGTACTTAATATAATTTTTTTAATCATAATCTAATTCCTTCTTCATAATATTTTTTAAATGATAATCTAGGTTTTACAACAATTGCAGCTTGGTTTGCTGGACATAATTCTTCACAAACACCACATCCAATACAACCTTCATAAATTTCAGGTTTCATTCCACCATTTTTATCAGGAACCATTGCTATAGCACCATTCGAATTTGGAATTGGACACATATCTGCACATATAGTACATGGTTTATCTTCAAATGTATCTAGCTTTTCTAAAATATCTCTTTCAAGCTTAGTTATATTTCTTTGGTCATTTGTAAAGTCATGAATTCTTTTACTATGACCTTTTGGCACTGGAGTATTTGTAATTGCAATACATTTATTTGGAAATTCTAATACAGCAATTCCCATTTTTATATCTTCTGGTTTTTCACAATTATGGTCAAGTGCACCTGTTGGGCATGCTAAAACACAAGGTACTGCTGAACAAGCATAACATCCTCGCTCTCTTGCATCTATATAAGGTGTTCCAACACCATGACCTGTTGCGAAGTCTGCTAGTTTTATAGAATGATAGGGACAAACTTGTAAACATTGTCCACACTTAATACATAAAGCAAGAAACTCTTTTTCATCAACAGCACCTGGTGGTCTTAAATTCATTTGTGCTCTTAAAGCATAAGGGCTAACAGCAATTCCACCTCCAAGGGCAACAGCGAGCATTCCTAATGTTGAAAACTTTATAAAATTTCTTCTGTCTTTTTTTAATTTTTCCATAATAAAACCTTTACATCTTCAATTTTGGTTCTTTATCTTCTAAAAGAAAAACGGGTTGAGAAAAAGGTGCTAATTTAGAAAGAAAATTTAGAAGTGAGATTACAGGGGAACCGTAAAAGAATTTTACGTCTTTATTATACATCCATAATTGATCTGCATATTGGAATACTTTGTGTGAAGTATCTCCAATATTATTGCCATCTTTATCGAACCCTTCGTAATTATCCCAAAAGTTTCCAAGAATTTCATTTTCATTTGTCTTAGCACCTCTACTATCATTTACGATATCTTCAATATTTCCTAAAATCATATTTTCCTTGATTACATTATTTTCACTAATCGAGTGAAAATGTAATGCTTCTGAATTATATAAAATCTTATTTCTATTTATCCAGTTTTTCGTATCAGGTTCAAAAGGAGATCTATCAATATATATACCTTGTGCACAATAAAGAATAGTATTATCTTCAAGAGTGAAATTAGATACATCTTTTAATCCAATACCCATTCCCGTAGCACCTTGTGAACTTTGAATAGTATTACCTGTAGCAATTGTATCTTTGCTATACATAAAGAAAATTCCAACAGAATTTAGTTTATACGTATTGTTTTTAACTATATTTTTACCTGCATACATAAAATGTAGAGAATATCTATTCTGTTCACCATAATTACTTAAAATCTGATTTCCATGAGAATACCAAACTACCATATCTCTTGATTTAATAAGTTTATTGTTTTTTACAATATTATCATTTGAATACCAAAGTCTAAATCCATCTCCACGAAGGCCTAATTCTAAGTCTTTAGAAGTTATATAGTTATTAGAAAAAAGTGAATTATTCGTCATTGCAACATCAATTCCAAATAAAGAATCTTTGATAATACAATTTGATATTTCAGATTGTTTAGAATTAGATATTTTAATAGCTGCATCTAATCTATCGTGTCTATTTCCACTTCCTACAATTGTAAGGTTTTTTAAAGTTACATAAGGACCTGTTATTGTAATAACAGTACCTTTTTGTTCCCCATCAATAATAACACCATCTTCTTTTCCAATAATAGTTATTGGTTTATCTATCTTAATTGAACCTTTATAAACTCCTTTTGGAAGTTTTAATATAGATCCACTAGGAGCTTTATCTATTGCTTCTTGAAGTAAGTTTGCAGATAAAAGATTTAAAAAGATAAAAGAAAATGTAATAATTATTTTAAACATTTATAACCTTATTGTCCTGATTCTTTCATTGCTTTATTTTTAGCTAATATTGCTAAAAGACTTAATATCCCAATTGCTAATATGGCATAAAAACCAATTGTTGGGTATGAGTGAGTTGTAAACTGTGCAATTTTACCATCACCAAATACTGTAGGCATAAAAGGTTTTATTTTAAATGCACCCCAATCATGTAAATTATGTCCAAACCAATATAACCAATATGAATAATCGGCAATAAATAATATTGGTAATGAAGCTGGAATAATCATAGCTTTTGTTAAGATTTTTTTATCATATAAAATAAAGAAAACCATAAATAAGGATAATGCTAATAGTGCATAAATACCGATTTCTCGCTCTAACTGTCCACCTCTCCACATTGGATCCATTCCAACATAGTGATTAATTGTATTCATCTCATGAACTTCCCCTGAAAATCCATCAAAGTGGAAAAATACAGGAATGCCATCTGGAAATGCTTCTTTAGGATAATTTGGAGCTTCTAGGGAACAAGACCAAATAGGAAGTGAAGCAACACCGATTTCTGAAGATGTTTCAATCATTTGCATTAAATCATTGTGAGCTTCTTCTGGTGTTGTTGTACTCTTATATCTTCCTTGATTGTAAAGATTCCAAACTGTAACTGCCATTGGTGAGATTTCATCTATTTTCTCGTCATGTATTTTATTTAATGTCCCATGAAAAGTTATCATTGGGAAAGTAAATGCCAGTGTCATAATAATTAATGCAAGTGAGGCAAATATTTTTGCTTTGATAAAACTTGAATGCATTTGATTATCCTTTCTTTTTAAAGTACTAAGTTATAAGTTAAACTTATAAATCATAAGTTAATACTAATTATAATGATATATTATCTGAAAGCTAAAATTTTAGTGTTGACTCTTATCAATAAAAAAAGGAAGAATGTTACTTCTTCCTTTTTAAATTCTTGATAATATCTACTTCTAGAATAGGTTGGCGTTTTGGTCAATCCATTTTAAATATTCAATAATATCTTTTGTTTCTTTTTCACTCATATTTTGATCAGGCATTTTTAAATTGAAGTAATCAATCATACCTTTTACATAAGGGTCTTCATACATAGTTTCTGGGTGCATAATAAATTTACTAACCCATTTTTCACCATTTTCATGTCTTTGTAATACACCAGTTAAATCAGGTCCTGAAGAAACTTTTCCTATTACGTGACAACCATTACATCCACCTTCCGCAAATGCAACTGCACCACGAGCTGCAGCATCACTTTGTTTAGTAGAAATTTTTGTAACTAATGTATCTTTTGCTCTAATTCCAACGTCAGCAGTTTTAACCATTAATTGCCAAATCATACCTTCATGTAGAACAGCTTTTTCAACATCACCGGCTTTTAAAGCAGCATCTGATTTTTTCTTTTCTGCTGGAATTTGTCCATATTGATCAAATGCATCAGTTACTAAATCTGCAACAGTTTGATGTTTATCAAAACCATTAGCTTTTAAGAATGCAACAACTGATTGAATAACAGAATCAGTAGCAGCATTTACAGCAACTGCTTTGTCATATTCAGCTTTTAATTCTTCAGGACTCATAGTTTTCATTTTCATTTTTTGAGCACTAATATATGTTTTATTTGGATCTTTAACCATCATATATCCCATCATCTCTAAGTGAAGAGCTGAACAGAATTCTGTACAATAGTAAGGGAATACACCTTCAATATCTGCTGTAAACTCCATAGTTGTAGTTTCACCTGGTTCTAATGAAGCATGTTGATCAAATCCACCAATAGTAAATCCATGTGTTTCATCTTGAGCACGCTCTAGATTTGTCATATGCATAGTTACTAAATCACCTTTATTAACTGTGATTCTTTCAGGATTAATATGAGATCTTACAAATGTAGCATAAATAGTTACATGATTTCCATCTCTTTCAATTCTTTCTTGACCTGCTAAAGTTTTACCAATATGTTGTTTACCAGTTTTAGAGTTTGTACCCATTTTGTATCTTACATGTGGGTGCAGTTTAGAAGCTCTAATTGCTACTGCTTGATGTGGTTCACCTAAAGGTAAAGGCATATCAACTAGTAAATCCATAGTCTTACCAGAAATATCAATTAACTGATGATTTTGTGGATGTAAAGGACCAACATTTTGGAATCTATCAATTGCTAATTTATTTAATGCAATAATATACTCACCTTGAGGATCTGAAGTTTTACCTTCCATACCAGCTAAGTGACCAATGTTGTAGTGAACGTTTTCTTTATCTAAAACTTTTAAGTCTTTATAGTTCCATTTTACAACTTGTGAATCAACATATAATGAAGTATAAACTTCTCCATCTACATTTGAATACTGTGTATGTAAAGGTCCAAGTCCTAATTCAGCTTGTCCATGTAAAGATTTTTTCATATCTAAAATTGGAATACCATAAGGATCTTTTCCTATAAATTCTTTATTATCAATTTGTTTTTTAATTTTAGCAAATGAATAAACAGAAGCATGCGTATCTAATTTACCACAAACAATCATATATTTTCCATCAGGAGAAACATCAACACCATGAGGTGATTTTGGTTCTGGAATTAAGAATAATGCATTGTTTTTAACAGCAACTTCCATTGGAATAATATTATGACCATTTACTACTTTTACGTTTTTAGGGTCTTTTGCAACTTCTGCAAGTTTTTGCCAGTTATATACGTGTAAAAAGTCAGTGTCATTTCTTGACATACCAGCTTCATTTGGTGGATTACCTACTTCAATCCCACCTGTATACATTTCTGTATTAAATGAGTTAGTAAATCCCCAACCGTAACTTGCACCCTTACCAGCATCAGATAAATCTTGATGATATGGAGGCATTTCTATTGTATAAGAATCTTTAGGTTTTATTCGACCAATTTTATGATCAAATTTCCACATTGTAACTCCACCTCTATACGATTCCTTATAGTCATCTATTGAATGGTAGTTATTATCATAAGGTGCAGCATACTGTGATGCTTCAATAATATATTCTGAATTTGGTGTGAAGAAAGCTCCACCATGATTTGATTTAAATACTGGGTTTGGAACAATTTGCTTAGTTTCAAAATCCTCTAAATCAAGAATGGCAATTCTTGGATTAGCTTTATCATTAATTGCTAACCATTTACCATCATATTTCCCTTCAATCTCTGAAAGTGCAGGGTGATGAGTATCTCCCCAATTTATTTCTCTACCTCTTATATTACCTTGTCTAAGAACAGCTAATGAATCTTTATCATAACCGTATCCTTGCCATGGTTCTGGTGTAAATACTGCAATATACTTAAGTATTCTCATTGAAGGAACACCATAAACAATTACTTGTCCAGATTGCCCACCTGAAGAAAAAACTACATACTTGTCTTTAACCCCTGTAGGATTATATGTTTTTGCGGCTCTAATTACATCAACTTCAGATAAACCTCTTTCTTTCATAACTTTTGAAAGCTCACCACCTGCTGCACTTAGTGCAGTTGCAGCTAGAGTAGTTCCCAAAAGTAAAGAAGAAATTTTACTAATTACTGGTTTCATATTGAAACTCCTTTCCTTGTAGATTAGTTTTTTTAATAATTAATTTATTAAAAGAATAACTTATATTACTAGTAAGGGGTGTTTTTAAAAATGATATGTATCAAGAAAGTGTTAATTTAGTGTTAAATCTTGTTACTATTTTGAAATATAGGTGTATTAAAAAGTAACAGTCTATTATATAGTTGAGGATCTAAAGAAATAAATCCTCAATAGTAATTACATTCTGCCATTAAGTAATTTAATAAGTCCATTACTTACTTCGCTAAATCTAAATACTCTTTTTCCATTTTCCTTATTTTTAAAGTTTTGGGCATCTTCTAATGTTTTAAAGACTACTAAATCATCTCCTGCTGGAGATATTTTCCGTGAGCCATAAATATAATATGCCTTTTTTGCATCAATAACTTCATGAGTTTTAAAATCTGTTACATAAATACTTTCTAGATCGTCTACAGTTTTTGCTCCAAATGGTTTCCATTTGAATTCAGTAAAATAAAATTCAAACATTGATTTAGGAGAAGAAAAATATGCAAATTTTTTATTTGAAAATTCAATTTTTGATGCCCATGCAGGGTTTTTATATACTTTTAGTTTTCTTAGTTCCGTAACAGTTTCTTTATTGAAATCCATGATTTTTTTATCACTATTTGCAAATGATGAAATGGTAAATATTGTACTTGTAATTAAAATTGTATTTATTATCTTTTTTAACATCTTATGTGTTCCTTTTAAACTAAATCTTTTTTTGAGAATATACTATAACCCAGCATCGCAAAAACAATACCTAAAATAATAGGGTATGCAATTGAAAATAATACAAATGTTGAATGCTTAAATGTATCTAATATATAAAAAGCAACAGGACCCATAACAGTAAGTTCTGGATCAAAAAGTGAAATTGCAGCAACTCTAAATATTTCCATTGGATTTGCTAACGCAATTGCTATAATCATTGACTCTTCAAATCTATTTTGCATCATTAAAGATATTAATGCAATATCAATAAATGCTAGTAAAAATATCCAGATAAAAAATGAAATACCAAGAGCTACTTCACTTGATTTTACAAATGATGATATAAAAAATGCAATTCCTAAAAAAGCTGAAGAAAGTGCAAATAATAATCCTGTATATAAAAAGAATATTTCCCAAGGTATGGAAGCTCCAATTACCGCACCATAAACAACGGCAATAACCATAGCAAAAAATACAGGTAAAAATACAGTAATAAATCTACCTAAAATTTTCCCCCAATAATATTGTTTTAAAGATATTGGAAATGATAGCATATATTCTAAAATATGGTTATCTCTATCTCCTGATATTGACCTTACAGTTGTAATAAGTATAAATATTGGAAGTATTACAATAGTAACTTGGATATACATAAGTAATAATCTACTTAATCCTGAAAATCCCATAACTTGTGATTCAGTAACTCCAGCTATAAAAAATAGTGCTATCATTCCTCCAAATACAAGTGAATAAACAACAAACCATTTGGCTCGAAGAGACTCTTTTAAATCTAAATATGCGATAAGTGTTAAATTTTTCATAATGACCTTTTTTATTAAAATGAATTTTAACATATAACATTATTTAATAATGTTGACATATATCAATACTAATTATTTATTGTAAAAGCTAGTACTAACTAATTGTTTTATATAATCGCAACAATAAAGAATATCAAAGGGATAATGTAGATGAGAGCATTGATTAGTGTTAGTGATAAAAGTGGTGTTGAAAACTTTGCAAAAGAGTTAGTTGATTTAGGTTATGAGATTATTTCAACTGGTGGTACATACAATAAATTAAAAGAAGCAGGAATTGCTGTTATTGAAGCAAATGAAGTTACAAAATTTCCTGAGTGTTTTGAAGGAAGAGTTAAAACTTTAAACCCATATATTCATGGCGGTATTTTACATAGACGTGATAAACAATCACATCTTGATGAAGCAAAAGAATTAGGTGTTGAGGGAATTGATTTAGTATGTGTAAATTTATACCCATTCAAAGCAGCAATTGAGTCAACTGATGATTATGAAGTAATTATTGAAAACATTGATATTGGTGGTCCTGCAATGGTTAGATCTGCTGCTAAGAATCATGATTCTGTAATTATTGTAACTGATGTAATTGATTATGACTTAGTTTTAAACAATCTTAAAAATGATACTAATACTTTTGAATTTAGACGTGATTTAATGATCAAAGCATATGAGCATACAGCTGCTTATGATTCAATGATTGCAAATTACATGAATAAAAGATTCAATAACGGTATGGGTGCTAAACAATTCATCGTTGGTGAAAAAGTATTTGATACTAGATATGGTGAAAACCCTCATCAAAAAGGTGCATTGTATGAATTTGATAATCACTTATCAAATAAATTTATTACTTTAAAAGGTGAAGCATCATTTAACAATATGGGTGATATCTCAGGAGCTGCTAAAATTGCATCTGCTTTTGGTAATGATAATGCTGTATGTATTGTAAAACATGGTAACCCATGTGGATTTGCTATTAAAAATACTTTATTAGAATCTTATAATCAAGCACTAAGATGTGATCCAATTTCTGCATTTGGTGGAGTTGTTGCTGTTAATGGTGTTGTTGATTTAGATCTTGCAGTTAAAATGAATGAAATTTTCTTGGAAGTTGTATTTGCAGCTGATTTTACAGCAGAAGCTGAAGCTGAGTTAAATAAAAAGAAAAGAATTAAATTATTCAAGCAAGGTACTGCAAAGTTAGAAATGGCAAACGATGCCTTTAATTTTAAAATTGTTGATGGTGGATTTGTATACCAAGATGCGGATAAAGTTGAAGAGGATGAGGTTAAAAATTCTGAATTAAAATCAACTAGAGTTGCAAGCGAGCAAGAACAAAAAGATATGGAAATTGCTTATAAATTAGCTTCATTAACAAAATCTAATTGTGTTGTATATGTAAAAAATTCTGCAATGGTTGCTGTTGGTATGGGTATGACTTCAAGAGTTGATGCTGCAAAAGCTGCTTTAAGAAAAGCAGAAGATTTAGGTATTGATGTATCTGGTTCTGTTTTAGCTTCTGAAGCATTCTTCCCCTTTAGAGACTCAATTGACTCTGCGCAAGAAGCTGGTGTTAAATGTGTAATTGAACCAGGTGGCTCAATTAGAGATGATGAAATTATAGAAGCTGCAAATGAATTTGGTATGGCTTTATACTTCTCAGGGAAAAGACACTTTTTACACTAAAACCTTTGTATGTAAAGATAATTTATAATTTTATAACTTATCTTTACTGTTTTTTAATAATTATTATATTAAAAAAACTTTCAACTTTTAATTTAATATAATGAAATAAATGCTAAAGTCTAGTACTTTATATAACTTATTAAACTAAAAGGACTTTCTTGTTTCCTAATTATTTCAAATCTTTATTTTTTATTCTAATATTTTTAATTACTTTCTTAAATGCAAAAGAGCTAAAACCTGTAACAATTCAATTGTCTTGGTTTGATCAGTTCCAATTTTCGGGATATTATATGGCAAAAGAAAAAGGCTTTTATGAACAGATGGGTTTAGATGTAACAATAAAACCTTTTGAATTTGGAATAGATATTCCAAAAGAAGTAAGCCTTGGAAATTCTGATTTTGCAGTAGGAAGAGAAACACTTCTTTTAGAGAGAAAAAAAGAACAAAAAATAGTTGCCCTTTATGCACTGTTTCAAGCAACACCTCTAATTTTACTATCAACAAAAGAATCAAATATTAATAGTATTGAAGATTTTAAAGGTAAAACTATTATGACTACAATTGATGATGCAAGTGAAGTCTCTTTAAAATCAATGATAAGCTCTCATAATATAAAACTAGATAAGTTAAACTTTATAAAACATACCCATAATATTAATGATTTAATTGATAAAAAAACTGATATAATTTCTGCCTATTTATCAAAATCACCCTTTGAATTACAAGTAAAAGGAATTGAATATAATATCTTTGATCCTAAGACATATGGCTTTGACATGTATAGTGATTTCTTATTTACAAGTGAAAAGTTAATTAACAGCGATATTAAAACAGTAGATAATTTTAAAAAAGCTTCTTTACAGGGTTGGGAATATGCATATTCTAATATAGAAGAAACAGCTGACTTAATTATTGAAAAATATAATACTTCAAAATTATCAAAAGAAGCTCTTATTTATGAAGGACAAGAACTAAAAAAATTATCATATTTTAAAAATAGTAAATTAGGTGAAATCCAAAAAGCTAAGATGCAAAGAATCTATGATTTATACAATGTTATGGGTTTAACAACAGATGCGATAAATATTGATGATTTTATATACTATGATAGAAAAATAGAAAATTTAAAGTTTACAAAAGAAGAAAAACAATATCTAAGAAATAAAAAAGAAGTAAAAGCTTGTATTGTAAGTAATTATATGCCTTATAGTGATATTCAAAATGGTGAATTTGTTGGTGCCCTCTCAGATTTTATTAAATTAGCTGAACAAAAACTAGAAATAGCAATTTTCCCAGTAGAAACAAAATCCTTATCACAAAGTTTAGAATATTTAAAAGATAAAAGATGTAATATAATTCCTTCTTTATCTTATAGTGAAGAAAGAGAGAAATATATAAATTTCACTCAATCATACAGCGAACTAAATTATGTAATAACAACAAGAAATTATGTTCCTTTTCTTTCTGATATTAAAGAGTTAAAAAATAAAAAAATTGCAGTTATAAAAGACCATGTAATTTTTAATGTCTTAAGAAATAGATATAGAAATATTGATTTTGTAGAAGTTGAAAATTTAGAAGAAGGACTTTTAAAAGTAAAAAATAAAGAAATTTTTGCTTTTATTGATACGAATGCTGCTATATGGTTTAAACTACAAACTGAATTTATAGATGAATTAAAAATTTCTGGAAAAATTGATGAAATAAGTAATATTCATGTAGGAATAGAAAAAGAAGATAAATATTTATTAGAAATTTTCAATAAATTAGTAATAAATATTGATGATGAATTAAAACAAAAAAGTTTAAATAAATGGCTATTTATCCAATATAAAAAAGATTTTGATTATACGATTTTATGGCAAGTATTAATAGTTATTGGTGCTATTTTACTAGCTATTTTATATAGACAAAAACTTTTAAATAAAATGAATAAATCCTTAAGTTTAAAAGTAGAAGAAAAAACAAAAGAATTAAAAATTATTAATGATGAGTTAGAAAGTAGAATTCAAAAAGCTGTTGAAGAGAACTTGAAAAAAGATAGAATTATGTCTCAGCAATCAAAAATGGCAGCAATTGGTGAAATGATGGAAAATATTGCACATCAATGGAGGCAGCCATTATCTTTAATTACTACAGGTTCAAGTGGTTTAAAAATAAAAAAAGAATTAGGTCTTTTAGAAGATAAGTTTTTTATTGATACTTTAGACTCAATAATTGACTCAGCAACCAATTTATCAACTACAATTGATGATTTTAGAGATTTCTTTAAACCAACAAGAGAGCAAGCTAGGTTTTCTTTATCTGAATGTTGTAATAAAACGTTAGACTTATTAAACTCTAAATTAAAAAATAAAAGTATCAGAATAATTAAAAATATTGAAAGTATTGAGATTGAGGCGTATGAGAGTGAATTAATTCAAGTATTAATGAGTATTTTAAATAACTCAAGAGATGCCTTTGCTAGTGTAAAAAATCAAGAAAGACTGGTTTTTATAGACGTGTCAATAGATGAAAAAAATATAATAATTAAGATTAAAGATAATGCAGGTGGAGTTAAAAAAGATATCTTAGATAAAATCTTTGAACCATATTTCACTACAAAGCATAGAGCTCATGGAACAGGTATTGGTCTTTATATGTGTGAAGAAATAATTACTAAACATATGAATGGTAAAATAGAAGCAATTAATAAAAAATATATTTTTGATGATATTGAATATAAAGGTTTAGAAACTATAATTACTTTGTATCCATAAAATTAAAAGTTTTGTAAAACGATTTTTAGATATAATTATATATATTTAAATACATAGGAACATTATTGAATTGGATTGAATTAGATAAGCAACACGTATGGCATCCATACAACTCTTTACCTTCTCGAAGTAATTTGTTAAGTGTAAAAAGTACAGATAAAACATCAATATTTTTAGAAGATGGAAGAGAATTAATTGATGGAATGAGTTCTTGGTGGAGTTGTATTCATGGCTATAATCATCCACAACTTACAAAAGCTTTAAAAGAACAAGCTGATATTATGCCTCATATTATGTTTGGTGGAATTGCTCATGAAAAAGCTTCTATTTTATCTTCAAAACTTGCAAAACTTACAGGCTTAAATAGTGTTTTTTTATGTGATTCAGGCTCTGTTTCAGTTGAAGTTGCATTAAAAACTACAATTCAATATCAAGAAGCAAAGGGTTTAAAAAAGTATAAATTTATTGCTTTAGAACATGCCTATCATGGAGATACATTAGCAGCAATGAGTGTATGTGATCCAAGTAATTCAATGCATAGTATTTATGGTTCATATTTGCCAAAACATATTTTTACAAAAGCTCCTTCTTTAGGTTTTACAAGTGATTGTTCAGACGCTATAAAAGCATTAGAAGAAACATTTTTAAAACATGAAAAGGAAGTTGCTGGATTTATTTTAGAACCTATTGTTCAAGGTGCTGGTGGCATGAGAATTTATAATCCAGAATTCTTAAAAAAAGCAAGAGAACTTTGTACTAAATATAATATTTTACTAATAGCAGATGAAATAGCCACTGGTTTTGGGCACACTGGGAAAATGTTTGCTTGTGAATGGGCAGATATTAAACCTGATATTATGACTCTTGGGAAAGGTTTAACTGGTGGTTATATGACAATGGCTGCTATGATTACTTCAAAAAAGGTCTCTGATACAATTTCTAATTCTAAGCTTGGAATTTTAATGCATGGACCGACATTTATGGGAAATCCTCTAGCTTGTAGTGTTGCAATTGAGAGCTTGAATTTACTTGAAGATGGAACATGGAAACAAAATGTTTTAAATATTGAAAATATATTTAAAGAAGAGTTATTAAAAGCAAAAGAGTTAGAAATAGTTCAAGATATAAGAAATATTGGAGCTATTGGTGTAATTGAGCTAAAAGATGAATCTTATGCTCAAGAAGTTCAAGATTATTGTGTAGAACATGGAGTTTGGATAAGACCTTTTGGAAAACTTATTTATTCAATAGTTGCATATACTATAAAAGAAGAAGATTTAATAAAAATAATAAAAACTATGATTGAAGCAATAAAATCAATAAAGATAAAATAATGAAAAAAGAAAATTTAAAAGAACTATCAGATAATTTACCTCAAAATCCTGGAGTATTAGGAAGAGAAAGATTTTTCAATTCAGCTGTACTAATACCACTTATAAAAATAAAAGGTGAGTATTTTTTACTTTTCCAAAAACGTGCTGCTCATATAAGACAAGGTGGGGATATTTGTTTTCCTGGTGGTGGCTTTGAAGAAGGTATTGATAAAGATTTTAGAGATACTGCTTTAAGAGAAACACATGAAGAATTAGGAATAGAAGCAAAAGATATAAAGATAATTGGACAACTTGATACATATGTTGCACCAATTGGAGCTATTATTGAACCTTTTGTTGGCAAAATAAAAAAAAGTGTTTTAAAAACAATGGTTATTGATAAAAATGAAGTAGAAAAAACTCTTTTAATTCCAGTATCATTTTTTAAAAATACAAAAGCTGAAGAATATACACTAGCCCATGAAATTCAACCCTATAAAATAAATGAAAAAGGTGAAAAAGAAATTTTATTTCCAGTTGAAGAATTAGATTTACCTGATATGTATAAAAAGCCTTGGGGAAATAAAAGACATAAAATATGGGTTTATAAATATGAAGATGAAATTATTTGGGGCATTACGTCTGTTATAATTAATGATTTAATAAAAAAATATTAATAAATATTTTTTACTACACAAAAACTAAATACTGTTGCTATATAGTTCTTTATAACAAAAACATAAAGGACATATTATGATTAATAAAATCAATAATTTTTCAGAAAAAATTCTTCAAAACTTTCAAAGTATTTTCTTGCTTCTTGCAAGATTAACAATTGCCTATGGTTTTTTAGATCCTGCATTAAATAAATGGAATAGTATTTCAGACACTGCTGCTTGGTTTGAAAGCTTAGGAATACCTTTTCCTTTACTAAATGTATATATTTCAGCTTCAGTTGAATCTTTAGGTGTTGTTTTGCTAGCACTTGGTTTATTAACAAGAGCTATTAGTTTACCTTTAATAGGTACTATGATTGTTGCTATTTTAACAGTGCATATTGGAAATGGATTTAGTTCAGGAGATAATGGTTTTGAAATACCATTATATTTCTTATTATTTTTAGGAATTTTTGCATCATTTGGAGCAGGTAAATTTTCACTAGACAATTATTTCTCTAAAAAGTAAACTTTTCTTGAAGTTTAACTCTTTTTAATTATAAGTATTTTGATAAAATAGTTAAAATTAATAAAAAGGGTTAAACTTGAAATTTTTAAACATAATACTACTTTCCTCTCTACTTTTTACGGGTTGTTCTCAAAGTACTTCAAATAATAAAATTAGTTCTTTTGAAAAGAAAATTACTGAATGCAAAGTAATAAAAAATAAAAAAGAAAATTTTAATTGTTATCTAAAAAAAGCAGAAAAAGGAGATATTGAATCTCAGCGAATAATTGCTTACTATTTTGATGTTGGAGAAATTGTTTCTAAGGATATTTCTAAAGCAAATATGTGGTTTACAAAAGCTGCAATGCAAAATGATGTATATTCTCAAAGAAAATTAGCACTTAATTACTTAATAAAGAAAGATTATAAAAATGCCATAATATGGCTAGAAAAAGCATCAAATCAAAATGATAAAGTTGCATCAAGAGAACTTGGATATCTTTATGACCAAGGTTTTGGTGTTAAAAAAGATAAAAAGATAGCCTTTAAGTTATTTGAAAAAGCAGCGTTACAAGGGGATGTTATTTCTCAAAATGAAGTTGGATTTTACTATGAAATGGGTTGGGGTGTAGCAAAAGATTATAAAAAAGCATTACAATGGTATATTCAAACTGCAAAAAAAGAGAATATATATGGCTTAGATAAAATGGGGTACTTTAATGCAAAAGGTTATGGAGTAGTAAAAAACTATAATGAATCATTTAAATGGTTTAAAAAATCTGCCTTAAAAGGTAGTAGATATGCAATGTCATGGCTTGGATATCAGTATGAAATGGGTTATGGCATAGATAAAAATTATACAAAAGCAAAAGCTTTATATGAAAAATCAGGAAGTGATTTTTCAAAAAGTAGACTTAAAGTTATGAGAGAAAAAAGGTTAATAAAGTAATGAATAGAATAATAGTAGATAAAAAAGAAGTATATCCTTCAAAAATACTTTGTATAGGAAGAAACTATACTGAACATATTGCAGAGTTAAACAATGAAACACCAGATGAAATGGTTTTATTTATAAAGCCCAATTCATCAATTTCAAGTAATTTAATTTTTCCAAAAGCATATAACTCATGTCACTATGAAGCCGAAATTTCTTTTTTAATTAGTAATAATAAAATTGAAGCAGTTGCTTTTGGTTTGGATTTGACTTTAAGAGAAGTTCAATCAAAACTGAAAAGTAAAGGTTTACCATGGGAGAGAGCAAAATCTTTTGATAATTCATCAGTTTTTTCGGAGTTTAAACCTTTTGATGGAGATATTAATCACCTTCAAATTCAATTATTTATTAATGATGAGTTAAAACAAGATGGAAATGTATCAATGATGATAAATAAACCTAATGAAATTATAAAAGAAATAAATAGTTTTTTAAGTTTTGAAGATGGTGATATATTAATGTCTGGTACACCAAAGGGTGTTGGAGAGTTTAAAGTAGGTGATAAATTTTTAGGTAAAATTTTATATAAAAATGAAGTTTTAATTGAAAAAGAATTTATTGTTTCATAAAAAGGAAAAGAAATGGATTTTAATAAATTAACTGATGAAGAAAAAAGAGTAATTGAAAACAAGGGTACGGAAAGACCTTTTTCTGGTGAATATAATGATTTTTATGAAGAAGGAACATTTTTATGTAAAAAATGTAAGACACCTTTATATAAATCAAAAAGTAAATTTTCATCAGGTTGTGGTTGGCCAAGTTTTGATGACAATTTAGAAAATGCTGTAAAAAGAGTACCTGATAAAGATGGAAGAAGAGTTGAAATAGTTTGCTCAAATTGTGGTGGCCACTTAGGACATGTATTTGAAGGAGAAGGTTTTACATCTAAAAATACAAGACATTGTGTAAATTCAATTTCAATATCTTTTGAAAAATAATATTATAGAATCTTTCATTAAGACGATATGATTGATTATAATCAAAGTAATAATAATATTTTTTTGATATAATCAACATATTTTCTAAAAAGGCCTCTATTATGATTTCTAATTTATCTATAAAAAACAAACTAATGCTCTTAGTTGTTATTCCCTTAATAATAGTAATATTATTAACTGCAAAACTATTTCATGGCTCGTATTCTCAAGTTAATGAACTTAACAATTTAGAAAAAGTTGTAATTTTATCAACGAAAATTGGTGCTTTAGTTCATGAAACACAAAAAGAAAGAGGAATGACTGCAGGGTTTCTAGGAAGTAAAGGTAAAAAATTTGCTATAGAATTACCTAAACAAAGACAATTAGTTGACTCAAGAAAAGAAGATTTTTTAAATGAATTAAAACTTGTAGATATACATGCGTATTCTAAAGAGTTTACTTCTAATATTGATTTAGTAATTAATAAACTAAATAAGCTTAATGATTTAAGAACAAAGGTATCGACACTAAGTGTAAAAGGTGCAGTAGCAATTGGTTTTTATACTAAGTTTAATGCTTTATCTTTAAACTCAATAAGTAGTATTACAAAGTTATCTAATAATGCAAAAGTTTCTCAAGATTTAGTTTCATATATGAACTTTTTATTATCTAAAGAGAGAGCAGGAATTGAAAGAGCAGTTATTACAAATACTTTTGCAAGAGATAATTTTGCAAATGGAATGAAAGAAAAGTTCTTTACCTTAGTAGCTGCTCAAAATGCTTATATGGATTCGTTCTTAAAAGTTACTACAAATGATGCAAGGTCTTTCTATAAAGAAACACTGCAAGGTAAGGCTGTTGATGAAGTAAGTAGAATGAGAGCAGTTGCTGGAGCTAAGGATGCTATTTTTGGAATTGATGCATCTTACTGGTTTTCTCAAATTACTTCTAAAATTAACTTACTAAAAAAAGTTGAAAACTTTCTTTCTAATAAACTTATTAATACTATTACTAAACAACATGATAGTGCTAAAAATGATATGATTATTTTTGGAACAATGGGTTTCATTGGAATTTTAATTACAATAATATTAGCTAGAATTATTTTAAATAAAATCATTAAAGATGTTGAAGCATTAAAAATAGGTTTAAATAACTTCTTCTCCTTTATAAATTTTGAGAAAAGTGATATTGAACAAATTAATATTAAATCAAACGATGAATTAGGTGTAATGGCTCAATTGATTGATAAGAATATCGTTAAAACAAAAGAAAATTTTGCTTTAGATAAAGAACTTATTTTAAATACAATGTCTGTAACAAATGAAATTAATAAAGGAAACCTTGATAATATAATTACTGCAAATTCAAGTAATCCAGCTTTAAATGAATTAAAAGAGATTATCAATGAAATGATATCAACATTGAATATGAATTTAAACAATATTATTACAGTTCTTGATTCTTATTCAAACTTAGATTATAGAGCAAAACTAGATAATTCAAATTTTGAAGGAACAATTAAAAAACTTGAAAATAATGTAAATATACTTAGAGATTCGATTACTCATATGCTTGTAGAAAATAAAAAAGATGGTGTCATTTTAAATAAGAACTCTGAAACATTAAGTTCAAATATGAATGATATTTCAAATGCAGCTAATGCACAAGCAGCTTCACTTGAAGAGACAGCAGCTTCATTAGAAGAAATTACTTCAAATGTTACAAGTAGTACGGAAACTGTTTTCAAAATGGCGGAATATGGTAAAAAAGTTAAAGAGTCTGTACAAATGGGTGAAGAACTTGCAAATAATACATCAAAATCAATGACTGAAATTAATGATGAAACTACATCAATTAGTGATGCAATTACAGTAATTGATCAAATTGCTTTCCAAACAAATATTTTATCACTTAATGCAGCAGTAGAAGCTGCAACTGCTGGTGAAGCAGGAAAAGGATTTGCAGTAGTAGCAGCAGAAGTAAGAAATCTTGCTTCAAGAAGTGCTGAAGCTGCAAAAGAGATTAAAACTTTAGTTGAAAATGCACAGTTAAAGGCAAACAACGGAAAAGATATCGCTGATAAAATGATTGATGGATATAAATTATTAAATGAAAATATTACTTATACATTAGAATTAATTGAAGACGTAAGTATTTCTAGTAAAGAGCAAGCATCTGGAATTGTTCAGATTAATGATGCTATTAATAATCTAGATCAAATCACACAACAAAATGCACAAAATGCATCAAGTGCTGATGAAATTGCACAAAAAACAAAAGAAATTTCAAGCATGATTGTTAAGAATGTAAATGAAAAAGAGTTTGATGGAAAAAATTAAAGATGCTAATTCTGTAGTATCAGTTATATGGGAAGACATACTTTAAATCCTAGCTATCAGGATATTTGTACAGGTCAAACAGGTCATTTAGAAGTTGTAAAAATACAATTAGTGAAAAAGAAGTAATTGAAGAAATTATTCAAGACACCAAAAGGTGCCTTATTGTCATAGTTATAAAAAATATTTTAAACAGTTCCTATAATATAGTAAATAGGTTTTTTATCTAATTGTTGAAGTTTTACATTGTACTTATCTGCCCAGTGTGAAACTTCATTATGAAATTCTTTTAATATTGCATCTGCATCATTTTCATCACATTTAATTTTTAAGTAATCTGTTTTATTTGATAATCCTACATATGCATTCATTTTTTTTAAATGATCGTTTAGTGAAAAAATGTGTTTTGAAAACTTATCGAAATTATTAGTAGATGAAATCATTTTTTCGGCTTGTTGTAATGAAGAATCACTTTTTGAATAGCCAAGTTGTGATAATATTACTTCAGGTGATACATTAATTTGCATTTATTTTCCTTTTTTTTTGATTATCTATTTTATCAAATTTTTTTTAAATAATAGTTGAATTTTTAGAATAAAATATATACACTATTAATTATATAAAATATGGAAACTTATGAATAAAGTTTTATTGCTATTATTTCTTTTGATATTGGTTAGAATAAACTTTTTTGTATGCCTTTTTCTAAAATTTGTATATCTTCACCTAAGGCTTTTAATCTAAATGTATGTCTATGCTCTTGGCATCTTCCATGTTCCTTTATAAGTTCAACATGAGCTTTTGTTCCATACCCTTTATGTTTATGAAAATTATATAAGGGATGTTTTTCTGTTATTTCACACATATATCTATCTCTGCTTACTTTTGCTAATATTGAAGCAGCACTTACTTCTTGGACTGTTGCATCTGCTTTTATTTTATGCTGTAGTGTTTGTATACCAAAGGAAGTATTTCCATCCATTAAAAACTCGTCTGCTTCTTTTTTAAGTTTTGACATTATTTCAATGATAGAGTTTTTTAAACAAGCACTTAATCCTTTCTCATCTATAGTTTTTGCATCTGTAAACACTATATGATAAGAAGAATTTTCAATAATTAAAGGAAATAAAGCTTCTCTCTTTTTTTCACTTAAAACTTTTGAGTCGTTTAATCCTTTTATTTCTTTCTTTATAACAACTCCTGCAACTACTAAAGGACCTGCTATAGGACCACGCCCAGCTTCATCTATACCACATAACATCACATACCTTTTACTTTTTTTTATTATAACATTTGAATTTATATAAAAAACACTTGACAAACATACACTCAAGGTGCTATAATTTTATTAGCAGTTAAACATAAGGAGTGCTAAATGAATAAAATTTTTGAAAAATTAACAAACCAATTATCTGAGACAATTGATTCAGGTGTTGCATTATCATTACATAATAAGAATCAAGAAGTAGAAGTTATACATCTTCTATGGGCTTTATTAACAAATACAAATTCAGTTTTAAACCAATTATTAAATAAAATGAATATAGATAAAGCAGCTATAGTTCTAGAGGCTAAATCATACGCCCAAAAACTTCCAGCTGTATCATCTGTAACAAAAGAGAATATAAAAATATCAAGAAATCTAGCTCAAAGTTTAGAAAAAGCAGAAGGTCAAGCTGCAAAGCTTGGTGATAAGTTTATTGCAATTGATTCATGGCTTATTGCAAACTTTGATTCACCAGAGTTAAAAGAAGTTTTAGGAAAGTATATAGATTTAAGAGAGGCAGCAAAAGAGCTTGAAGCTATGAGAGCAGGAAGTACTATCGATTCTGCTAGTGCTGATGAAAACTTAGAAGCTTTAGGTAAGTATGGAATTGATTTAAATAAAATGGCTATTGATGGAGAACTAGATCCTGTAATTGGAAGAGATGAACAAATTAATAGAATGATGCAGATTCTAATAAGAAAAACAAAAAACAATCCAATACTCTTAGGAGAGCCAGGTACTGGTAAAACTGCGATTGCAGAAGGACTTGCTCAAAGAATTGTAAATAAAGAAGTTCCTACATCTTTAATGAATAAAAGAGTAGTTACACTAGATATGAGTGCATTAATAGCAGGTGCAAAATATAGAGGTGAATTTGAAGATAGATTAAAATCTGTAATTGATGAAGTAAAAAAAGCTGGAAATATAATTTTATTTATTGATGAAATTCATACAATTATTGGTGCAGGTGCTAGTGAAGGTTCTATGGATGCAGCTAATATTTTAAAACCAAGTCTAGCTCGTGGTGAGTTACATACTATTGGTGCAACAACACTTAAAGAGTATAGAAAGTATTTTGAAAAAGATACTGCAATGCAAAGAAGATTTCAACCTGTAAATGTTGATGAACCAAGCGTAAATGAAGCTTTACAAATATTAAGAGGTATAAAAGAGAAATTAGAAACGCATCACAATGTAACTATTAATGATTCTGCACTAATAGCTGCAGCAAAATTATCGCACAGATATATAGCAGATAGATTTTTACCTGATAAAGCTATTGATTTAATAGATGAAGCAGCAGCAGAACTCAAAATGCAAATAGAATCAGAACCAACTGTTCTATCAACATTAAAAAGAGAGATTCAAACTATTAATGTAGAAAAAGAAGCTCTTAAAATGGAAAAATCTAAGAAAAATGACCAAAGATTAGAAGAGATAGAAAAAGAACTTGCGAATTTAAGCGAAGAAAAACAAAACTTAGAAACAAGATTTCAAAATGAAAAAGAAACTTTTAATGCAGCAAGTACTTTAAAAGCAAAAATTGAAGAACTTAAAACAAAAGCAGAGCGTGCTAAAAGAGAATCAAAGTTTGAAGAAGCTGCTTCTATTGAGTATGGTGAAATACCAAGTTTAGAACAAAAGATTAAAGAAAATGAAGCTAAGTGGAATAGAATGCAAGAGCAGGGTACACTTTTAAGAAACTCTGTAGATGAAGACGCAATTGCAAGTATAGTTTCTAGATGGACAGGAATTCCTGTAAATAAAATGATGGATTCAGAAAAAGAAAAAATATTAAAAGTTGAATCTGTTTTAAAAGAAGATGTAATAGGACAAGATGAAGCTTTAAAAGCAATAAGTAGAGCAATTAAAAGAAATAAAGCAGGATTAAGTGAAGATTCTAAACCTATTGGTTCCTTTATGTTTTTAGGCCCTACAGGTGTTGGTAAAACTGAAGCTGCAAAAACACTTGCAAAATTCTTATTCGATGATCCAAAATCATTAATAAGATTTGATATGAGTGAATATATGGAGAAACATGCAGTAAGTAGATTAATTGGTGCAGCTCCTGGATACGTTGGATATGATGAAGGTGGACAGTTAACTGAAGCAGTTAGAAGAAAACCTTACTCTGTAATACTATTTGATGAAATAGAAAAAGCACATCCTGATGTATTTAATATCTTACTTCAAGTTTTAGATGATGGAAGATTAACTGATAATAAAGGTGTTACAATTGACTTTAAAAATACAATTATTATCTTAACTTCGAATATTGGTAGTTCTAAGATTATAGAAATAGAGAATAAGGAAGAAAGAAGAAAAGAAGTTCTAAATGATTTAAAAGCTTATTTTAAACCAGAATTTTTAAATAGACTTGATGACATTATAATTTTTGAACAACTAGGTCTTGAAGCAATTACTAGTATTGTTGATATTATGTTTAATAGTATCAAGGTTAAATTAGAAGAAAAAGATATTAGTATCTCATTAACACAAAATGCAAAAGCTTATATTGCAAAGGCAGGCTTTGATCCAGTATATGGAGCAAGACCTTTAAAAAGAGCAATTTATGAAATAGTTGAAGATAGACTTGCTGACTTGATTCTAGAAGATAAAGTTTCAGAAGGCTCAAAAATAGAGTTTGATGTAGTAAATGATGAGGTAATTGTAAACTTATCATAAAATTAAATTAAAATTAAGTTCTTGCTTATACATTTTAATGATAGGCCAAGACTTAATTTTAAATAATAGAAATTAAAAAATAAATAAACAAAAGTATAAAACTAAAGAATATTTAAGCTTTGTTTAACTATAATCCCCAACTTAATTAGTGAATACAGAGGAATAACAATCATGAAAAGAACATACCAACCGCATAACACTCCAAGAAAGAGAACGCATGGTTTCAGAATCAGAATGGCTACTAAAAACGGTAGAAAAGTTATTAAAGCAAGAAGAGCTAAAGGTAGAAAAAGATTAGCTGTTTAAATAAGCGACATCGACTTAATAGTTCTAAAGATTTTAACAAACTATATAAAAGCGATAAAAGATGGCATACGTCATCTTTTATCGCTTTTTTTGGTTCTAACGACACATTAAAAGCTGGATTTGTAACTTCTAAAAAAGTTGGAAATGCAGTTTTAAGAAATAAAGCTAGACGTAGAATGAGAGCTTTATTTGCTACTTACGAAAATCAAATTAAATCAGGTAAATATATTTTTGTTGTTAAAAATAATATACATGATAAAAGCTTTTTACAACTGAAAAAAGATTTTGATTTTGCACTTAAACGACTTGAACTATTACAATGAAAACAATTTTTAAATACTTAGTCAGGTTTTACCAAAGGTATTTAAGTGTTATTTCATACGGATCATGTAGATATTATCCAACTTGTTCGCAATATGCCTTGTGGCAACTAGATAATAATACATTTTTTAAGGCGATTTACTTTACAATATCACGCGTATTAAAATGTAATCAACTTTTTGCGGGTGGATTTGATTATCCAGTTATCAAGTTGAAGAAACTTCAAAATCAAAATTTTGAAAAAATCAAAATAGTATATTGGTATATTCCAATAGAAAATGATAAGTATTTTGTAGTTAAAAACCGGGAATGGAAACAAAAGGAAGAATAGTATGAATAAAGATAATGGTATGCAAAAACGAATGTTAATAATGACAATCGTCGTTTTTGTATTTTTCATAGCTTATGAGTTTTTAGTATTAAAACCACAGCAAGAAGCAAAAGCTGCTCAAGTTAAACAAGAGCAAACTACACAACAAAAAGCAACACCAGATGTTAATATGGTTGCAACAGATGTATCTGGTAATCCAATAGATATGTCAAAATCGGTTGAAGCATTATCATCAAAAGCAGTTGCATCATCAGAAATTATTTCTGTTATTACTACAGCTAGAAATATTATTGAAATTGATAATCTTGGTAGAATCGCACAAGTTACTTTACTTGAAGCTAAGTACAAAGATGAAGATGGAAATAAAATAAAACTTTTTGAAGCTAATCAATTAAGACCTTTAGAAGTTAGATTTGAAGATAGAAATATAAATGAAAAAGCATTCAAAGTTTCAGCAACTTCAAGTGCGAAGACATTAAATGCAAGTTCTTCGAAACAAGAATTAGTAATCACTCAAAATTTAGGTGAAACTGTATTAACTAAAAAGTTTACAATTTATCCTAATGGTCATTATGATTTAAATGTATTTACTACAAATAAGAAAAGTTTCTTTATTACAAATGGATTTAGACCAAATGTTTTAGCTGATATGTATGCAGTTCATGGAGCAATGGCTCAATTAGCTGATGGTACATTAACTACTATTGAAGATGGTGATTTAGATAAAATTGAAAATTTAAATGGAATTAAATTCATTTCTAATTTTGATAGATATTATGCAACTGTTGTTTATAATTTTGAAAAAACTTTAGCAATTTCATTAATGCCAGATGAAGATTCAAATCCACAAGCATTTATTCACGGTAAAGATAATATTACATTCTCAGGATACGCAGGGCCTAAAAACTTTAAAGATTTAGCTGCTTTAAATAAAGAATTAACACATGTTATTGATTATGGTTGGTTTACATTTATTGCAAAACCAATGTTCTTACTTTTACAATTCTTACAAAGTTACATTGGTAACTGGGGTTGGACAATTGTTGCTTTAACTATTTTAATTAAATTAGTACTTTATCCTTTATCATACAAAGGTATGGTATCTATGCAAAAATTAAAAGATTTAGCACCAAAAATGAAAGATATCCAAGCTAAATATAAAGATGACAAACAAAAACAATCTATGCATATGATGGAATTATATAAAAAACATGGTGCTAACCCAATGGGTGGTTGTTTACCATTAGTTTTACAAATTCCTGTATTCTTTGCAATCTATAGAGTTCTTTTAAATTCAATTGAATTAAAAGGTGCCGAGTGGATCTGGTGGGTACATGATTTAGCTGAAATGGATCCATACTTTGTTTTACCTATTTTAATGGGTGCATCAATGTTCTTACAACAAAAAATCACACCAAATACAATGCAAGATGAAATGCAAAAGAAAATATTCCAATTGTTACCAGTTATTTTCACATTCTTCTTCTTATGGTTCCCAGCAGGACTTACATTATATTGGTTCGTGAATAATGTATTTACTATTTCTCAACAGTATTATATTAATAAAATTTTTGAAAGAAAAAGAGCCGAAAAACAATAGGAATTTACTATGAAAAAATTTGAAGCTAAATGTTTAGAAGAAGTTTATGAAATAGCAGCAGCTGACTTTGAGTGTTCAATCACTGAGTTAGATATTAATGTAATTCAACAGCCAAGTAAAGGATTTCTTGGCTTTGGAAAAAAGACTGCAATAATTGAAGTATGTTTTAAAGATAACTGCAAAAAATATGAAAAAAAATCTACAACACAAACATTTAGAAAAAAAGATGTACAAATTGATGATGTTTCTAAAAGAATAGATGACTCAAATAAAAGTGATGAATTAGCTAGAAGAGAATTTGAAGCTAAAGAAGAACCTGTACTAAATGAAGTTCCAAAAGATAATTCAAAAGATAAAATTTTTGATAACTTTTATAATGAAGATAAATCTCAATCTGAAATATCAACACTTGTTGTAAAAAAAGATAGAGAGCATATTATTAACGAAGTAAGAGAATCTATGAATTTATTATTCAATGAGACTTGTTATGAAATTGATAATATAAAAATTGACTTTTATGATGATGAAACACTATATGTAGAATTTACTGGAAATGATAGTGCCCTATTAATTGGTAAAGAGGGATATAGATATAAAGCATTATCTTATATCTTATTTAACTGGATTAATGAAAAATATGGATTAATGTTAAGACTAGAAGTTGCAGAGTTTTTAAAGAATCAAGAAGCTTCTATTTATGCATATTTAGAACCAGTTATTGAAGTGATAAAAGAAAAAGGTACTTTTAAAACTAAACCTTTAGATGGTATCTTAGTTCATATTGCTCTTAAAAAATTAAGAGAAGAGTTCCCAAATAAATATGTTGCTGTTAAAACAAATGTTAGAGGCGACAAATATGTGCTTGTAAATGAGTACAAAAGCAAAGAACAATAAATTGTTTGATGATAGTACAATTGTAGCCATTGCAACAGCAAATGGTATAGGTTCAATCTCTATAGTTAGATTATCAGGAGCAGCTGCTCTTGATATTGCTTCAAAAATCTCAAAGAAAACACAATTACAACCAAGACTTGCAACTTTAACTTCTTTATATAGTATTGAAGATGAGATAATTGATGAAGCTTTAATTTTATACTTCAAAGCACCATTCTCTTTTACAGGTGAAGATGTAGTAGAGTTCCAGTGTCATGGTGGAGTTGCTATTGCTAATATGATTATAAATGAAGCTTTAAAAAGAGGCGCACGATTGGCAAATCCAGGTGAGTTTTCAAAAAGAGCTTTTTTAAATAATAAAATTGATTTATCAAAAGCTGAAGCTATTTCTAAAATTATAGAAGCTAGAAGTGAAGATGCTGTTAAGTTACTGGCTAGACAATTAAAAGGTGAATTAACTTCTTTTGTAAATGATATAAGAGAAGACTTACTATTTATGCTAGCTTATACTGAAGTTTCAATCGATTATGCAGAGGATGACTTACCTTCTGATATTTTTGAGCAGATAAAAGCTAAAATGGATAAGATTATTGTTAAGTTATCTAATACTTTAGAAGCTAGTAAAAGACGTGAAGGAATGATTGAAGGCTTTAAAGTGGCAATCATTGGAAAACCTAATGTTGGAAAGTCATCGTTACTTAACAAGCTTTTAAACTATGATAGAGCTATTATTTCAGATATTGCAGGAACTACTAGAGATACTATTGAAGAATCAGTAAAAATTGGTACTCATATTATCAAAATAGTAGATACAGCTGGTATTAGAAATGCTTCTGATGTAATTGAGCAAATTGGTATTGAAAAATCTATTGAAGCAATTAATGAAGCTGATATTGTTATTGCCTTATTTGATAACAGTAAAGTTTGTGATAGTGAAGATGAAAAAATACTTGAACTTTTAAATGAAAACAAGAACAAAGAGATTATAAAAGTAATAAATAAATCTGATTTAGAAAGTAAGTTTGACAAATCACTTATCAATGAATTTACACAATTATCAACAAAAGAAGATATTAATCCTCTTATTAAAAAAGTGGAAATAATATTAGATTCAAATACTCATAGTGATGAAATGACATTAATTTCTAAAAGACAAGTAATTTCTGTTGAAGAAACTTTATTTCATATTGAAAAATCTATTCAACCTTTAGATAGTGGAGAGTTAGAGTTTTTTGCTCATCATATAACAGAAGCTTTAGAAAATATCTCAAATATTACAAGACCATATGACAATGATCAAATGTTAGATGTTATGTTTGGAGAGTTTTGTCTTGGAAAATAAAAAACTGTAAATAAAAGTAAGTAAATTATATATTACTTACTTTTATTTATCAGGTAAAATATATGAAACTAATTTAGCATTTTCTTTTGCTATATCAATCCACGAATTACAATCAAATTCTATTTCCATAATCCCACCAATTTCAAATTTCTCTTTAAAGTCAATTAGTGTAATTGCTAATGCAGTTAAAGAGGGATTATGACCTATTAATATCATTGTATCAACTGTATCAAATGTATATGAAATTGTTTCAAGAAGCTCATTAACAAAAGCTAGATATAAAACTTCATTATACATGATTGATTTATCATAGTTTAATACATCTGCAAATATTTCTGCTGTTTGTCTTGTTCTTACAGCTGGACTTGAAACAATTAAATCTGTTTTAATTGATGTACTTGCTAATTTTTGTGCAATTAAAGTAGCTTCATCTAAGCCTTCTTGGCTTAATTCTCTATCATAATCATCTTGACCTGGTTTTTCTTGAGCTTTATGTGTATGTCTTACAATGTACAGTTTTTTCATATTGTTTCTCTTTATGCTTAGTAATAATGATTTTAAAGGAATAATCCTTTTTATATAATAAAATGTAATGACTATTGTAAATAATCAATACTAGTGTGTAATTTTTACAAGTTTTTGCAAAAAAACATAAAAATTATTTTATTTTTTACAAATAATCTATTTATAATTGTTCTTAAAGGCTTTATCTAGTAAAAATAATTTATATTCCTTTAAAGATACAAATAAATAAAATCTAATAGTTTATTTCATTATAGTTATTCTATAAAAAAAATTTATTTTATAGTTTAATATTTGTATAATAAGAAAAAAATTAAGGTTATTAAAGTGGGATATGATTTAAACAAGAAATTAGTTATTGCTATTTCTTCTAGAGCATTATTTAATTTAGAAGATGAAAATAAGATATTTGAAGAAAAAGGTTTAGATGATTACTATAAATACCAAATTGAAAATGAGGATATACAAATTGCGCAAGGAACTGGTTTTAGACTTGTAAATAATTTACTAAAAATAAATGAAGACTTTCCCAATGATAAACAAGTTGAAGTGATTATTATGTCAAGAAATAATTCAGCAACTTCTTTACGAATTACTAAATCAATTCAAAAGTATAACTTAGATATCCAACGTTCAGCTTGGACTGGAGGAAATGATATTGCAAAATACTTAAAGCCATTTAAAGTTGACTTATTTTTATCTGCAAATGAACAAGATGTTCAAAATGCAATAAATGAAGGAATTGCCGCTGCTAGAATTTTACCTTATGAAAATGTAGAAGATGAATTCTCAAATCAAGTAAAAATTGCTTTTGACGGGGATGCTGTTTTATTTTCAGAAGAATCAGAAATTATTTATAAAACACAAGGTTTAGAAGCATTTTTAGAGCATGAAAAATTAAATGTTACAAATGCGATGAAAGATGGACCTTTTGCACAGTTATTAAGAGTTATTTCAAATATACAAGCTAAATACCCAGAAGAGCAAACACCAATTAGAACAGCACTTATAACTGCAAGAAACTCTCCTGCACATGAAAGAGTTATTAGAACATTATCTGATTGGAATGTTAGACTAGATGAAGCCTTTTTCTTAGGTGGTGTTGATAAATATGAAGTAGTAAAAGCATTTGGTGCTGATATTTTCTTTGATGATCAAGATGTTCATTTAGAAAGTACATCAAAACAAACGCCTAGTGCAAAAGTTTTATATAAAGAAGAGTCAATTTTAAATAGAATTTAGTTTAATATTTATTAACCTTTCTTTATTATAATTTTAAAAATAAGAAGGAATATTATGGAACAAGCAAAAACTGTATTTTTATTAACATCACTAACTGTATTATTTGTTTTTGTTGGTTTCTCATTTGGAGGAACTACTGGTATGCTTATAGCATTTTTATTAGCAGGTGGAATGAATTTCTATGCATATTACTATTCAGATACACAAGTTCTAAAACATTATAATGCAACACCACTTGAAGATAAAAGACACCCTGTTTATCAAATCACTCAAAAACTAGTTAAAAAAGCAGGACTTCCAATGCCTAAAGTTTATTTAATTCCAGACCACACTCCAAATGCTTTTGCAACTGGACGAAATCATGAAAATGCTGCGCTTGCTGTTACTATGGGTTTATACGAAATGTTAAATGAAAAAGAACTAGAAGGTGTTATTGCTCATGAACTATCGCATGTTAAGCATTATGATATTTTAGTTGGAACAATTGCAGCAGTGTTTGCAGGAGCTATTGCCATGATTGCAAATATGATGCAGTTTGGTGCAATGTTTGGAAACAGCAGACAAAATTCAAATCCTATTATGATGATTCTAATGGCAATACTTTTACCACTTGCTGCTTCAATTATACAAATGACAGTAAGTCGTAGTCGAGAATACATGGCTGATGAAGGAGCTGCTAGAATGACCGGCGATGCAAGCGGGTTACAAAGTGCATTATCAAAATTAGAAAATTATGCAAGAAGTGGTCATGAAATACATAATGCAACAGAACAAACAGCACATATGTTTATCATTAACCCTTTTTCAGGTCTTAAATCTACTTTTGGTGGATTGTTTAGAACACATCCTACAACGGAAGATAGAATTGCAAGATTAGAAGAGTTAAAAGGAGAGCTTTAAAAAAGCTCTCTTTTGAAGTTTAAACTAATATCTATTTAGAATAAACTTTTTTTACATTCTCAATTTTTGATGACATATTTAAAAGTGC
The DNA here is from genome assembly GCA_947503785.1 of uncultured Campylobacterales bacterium. Classification (GTDB taxonomy): domain Bacteria; phylum Campylobacterota; class Campylobacteria; order Campylobacterales; family Arcobacteraceae; genus Poseidonibacter. Next base: position 127,730 of record CANNFB010000005.1, read on the forward strand.
CATATCAGCTAATACTAAAGCCATCATAGATTCTGCAACAACAGAGCCACGAACAGCTACACAAGGATCATGTCTACCTTTTAATTCACAATCTACTTCATTATTATTAATATCAACTGTTTCTTGTTTTATAAAAATAGAAGGAGTTGATTTAAAATATACTTTTATATTAATATCATCACCATTTGAAATTCCACCTAGAATTCCACCACTATGATTTGTTTTAAAGCCGTCTTTTCTTATTTGGTCATTATTATCATAACCTCTTACTTTTGAGGATAGTGTTCCGTCTCCAATTTCAACAGCTTTAACAGCATTTATACTCATCATTGCATTTGCTATTTGTGAATCAAGTTTAAAATAAAGTGGTTCACCTAAACCAATAGGTGCATTTTTAACATTTATTAAAGCAACTCCACCAACACTATTATGTGAATTCTTTGCATTTAAAATTGCATCTTTTTGAGCTTGTTCTACATTTAAATCTAAAGAAAATATTTCTGATTCACTTACTTTTGAAAAATCATAATCAATAGCTTCAATACCATCAATCTCACAAATTCCACTTTGAACTTGAATATCAAGTTCTTTAAGCATTAATTTTGCAATTGCACCAGCAGCAACTCTACATGCTGTTTCTCGTGCGCTTGATCTTCCCCCACCTCTGTAATCTCTCGTTCCATATTTATTAAAGTATGTAAAGTCAGCATGACCTGGCCTAAATAAATCTTTTACATTTGTATAATCTTTACTTTTTTGGTTTTCATTAAAAATTATCATAGAAATAGAAGTACCTGTAGTAATTCCTTCAAATACACCTGAAAGAATTTCTACTTTATCACCTTCTTTTCTAGAAGTTGCATACTTGTTTTTACCTGGTTTTCTTCTATCCATTTCACTTTGAATAAACTCTTCATCAATTTTTATACCTGCAGGTACTCCATCAACTACACAACCAAGTGCTTTACCATGACTTTCTCCAAAAGTAGTAAATCTAAATCTATGTCCAAATGTATTCATTATTCACTACCTTTTAAAATATCAATAGCAATTTTTGCAACCGCTTGTTGTGCAAGTTTTTTACTTTTTCCTTTTGCTGTTCCATAAGTTTCATCATCAATCCAAATAGATACTTCAAACTCTTTTTTATGATCAGGACCAAAAGAAGCTTCGATTTTATATTCAGGAATTGAACCAAATCTAGCTTGCGTTATTTCTTGTAAAGCTGTTTTGTAATCTGAGAATAAAACATCTAGATTAATTTTGTCATAAGACTCATCTAATAATTTTAATATTATGGGTTTTAAAGCATCTAATCCAGATTCTAAATAAATTGCACCCATAATTGCTTCGAAAGCATCAGAAAGAATAGAGGCTTTTGTTCTACCTTTATTTCTCTCTTCAGCACTTGATATAAAAATATATTCACCTAATTTAATATCATTTGCTAATCTTGTAAAACCAGTTTCATTTACTAATGAGGCTCTTATTTTTGATAACTCACCTTCATTTGATTTTGGGAATTTTAAAAATAAAAACTCTCCAACAATTAAGTTTAAAACAGCATCTCCTAAAAATTCTAATCTTTCATTATTATATGGTTTTTTAAAACTTTTGTGTGTAAGTGCTTCGATTATCAGGTTTTTATCGTTAAACTGATAATCCAAACACTTTTCTAACTTTGAATAATCGCTCATTGTCCTACATTCCTTAAAATTTTCATTATTTTATTTATTAATAAAGTCAAGATTATATCACATCTTTCTTTTATTTTATTATTGTAGTGATTGTGTCGCTTGGTCTAAAGATTTGCTTAATGTATGATTTACATTAAATGTTAAAATATTATGGCAATGAGGGCATCTATTATCATAAATAGGATGAGTATGTTTGCATGAAGTACAAATAAACTCAAAATCTAAAGTTGCAGTTACATCTTTTGAATATTTATGAAGTAATATTAAAATATTAAAGATAAAATCTTTACTATGTTCTAGATTGTCTAAGTAGCCTTTTGCATTGTATAATTCAACTAAAAACTCATTATTTGAAACTTTTTGGAAATCTATATCATCGTAGTTTATATACCACATTAAATCTATAAAAGATTTTGCATCAAACTGTTCAACATGATTCCAAAAATATTCTTTATTAAATTGTAATAAAAACTGTACAAATATTCTTTGAATATTTTTATCTTTTTTATATATGTTATGTAAAAGTTCAGTTCTTTTTTCATATGAAAATAAAGGATCATTTAATATTATAAGTGCATCTAAATATGTTTGATCTTTTGTTACATTTTTATTAAGTTCTTCTAAGCAAGTAGTTATTTCTTTTGCTTTTTTATAATCTTTTAGTTTTTCATGAGTTAATAGAAGGTATGTTAATGTTTCTTTATTTCTTGGGGAAAATTTCAGTATTCGTAAGAAGACATCTTTTGATCTTTGCAAAAAACCACCTTTAAAGTAGGTAGTTCCTAGTAGTTGTAGAAGTTCTTCTTTTTTTACTCTATCATTTACATGTTCTAGTAATGTTAGATATACATTTATAGCTTTATTATAATCACCTTTATGTAAAAATGAAGAGGCTAATAATAGTATGGAATCAAAGGGTAAATTATATGTTTTATATAAGTGAACATAGTCATCTTCTTTAAGTTTTCCTAACTCAAATCTACGAGATAGTTTTCTATAATCTTTTCTTGCAACTCTTTCTCTATAAATTCCATAAGAGTATGCTAAAAATGAAATTATAAATACCAATGCAACTAGTATTATTACACCAAACAATGGGTCTCTATACTCTAAAACTATATTATCCATTTAAGGCCTTATTTATATCTTTAATAGCTAAATATTTTAGCATAAAAGTACATATAAAAAAATAAAGTGCTATAATCGCAAATGATAAAAAAAGAGTCAATAGAAAATTTAAAAAACAATCTTGATATTGTTGATATAATCTCGCAATTTCTAGAAGTGAAAAAATCAGGTGCAAACTTTAAAGCCTGTTGTCCTTTTCATGGAGAATCAACACCTTCTTTTGTTGTAAGTCCTGCTAAACAAATCTATCATTGTTTTGGATGTGGTGCTGGTGGTGATGCTATTAAATTTATAATGGAGTATGAAAAACTTTCATATCCAGAAGCTATTGAAAAATTAGCTGCTATGAATAATGTAAATTTAGAATATGACAATGTAAATACAAAAAAACAAGATATAAGAATATTAGAAGATATAAATAAGTTTTATCAAAAACTATTTGTAAATAATAATACTGCAAAAGAATATATAAATTCAAGAGCTATTTCTGAATTTTCAATTGAAAAATTTGAAATAGGATATGCCCCCGTATCAGGCGATACTATTAATTATTTAAAATCTAATCATTATAATTTAACAGATGCAATTGATTTAGGTGTAATTGACACGGGAACAAATGGTTTATATTCAAGGTTTATTGAAAGAATCACTTTCCCCATTTATGGAATAAATGGAAAAATGGTTGGTTTTGGTGGACGAACAATTACAGGACATAATGCAAAGTATGTAAACTCCCCGCAAACTAAAGTTTTTAATAAATCAAAATTACTTTATGGATATCACTTAGCTAAAGAGCATATTTATAAAAAGAATCAATTAATAGTTTGTGAAGGCTACTTAGATGTAATTATGCTTCATCAAGCAGGTTTTAATACCGCAGTAGCAACACTTGGAACTGCACTTACAAAAGATCATTTACCACTAATAAGAAGAGGTGAACCTAAAATAATCTTAGCATATGATGGAGATAAAGCAGGACTTGCGGCTGCTTTTAAAGCTTCTGTTATGTTAAGTCAAGGTGAGTTTGAAGGTGGGGTAGTGATTTTTGGTGAAGGAATAGATCCCGCTGATATGGTTAAAGAGGGTAGAGTAGAAGAGTTAAATAAAATATTTTCTATACCACAAGCATTTATACCATATGCAATTGATTATATAATTGATAAGTATGAAATCAATAATCCTGCACAAAAACAAAAAGCGTTATTAGAAGCAAATGATTATTTGAAATCTTTAGGAGTTATTTATCAAGATGAATATAAAAGATATATTGCTCAAAAGTTAAATATTAGAGAAAATCTTGTAAAAGTTAGTGCTGATGTAAATCAAAGACCTATTGATTCCAACTTAACAAAAATAGATATTGCAGAGTTATGTATAATAAAGTCGATTTTAGAAAAACCTTCAAGATTAGATTCTGTTTTAGATATTGTTGATGCCTCAATGTTTGAAGCTCATAAATATGAGTTTGAATTGCTATTGAGTGATATTACAAACACTTCATTAAATTCAATTGCATTAAATGAAAAGTTAGAAAATTATGATGATGAAAGATTAAATCAAGAATTACTTACTTTACTATATAAATTTTATACAAATAAATTAACCTCAACAAAATTTGATGAGAAACTTTCTTTAAAAGAAAAAAGTATAAATCTTAGAAGAATACAAGATTCTTTAAGACAATTGAAAAGTGGTAAATTAGTTAGTTATAATTTATAATTTATAATTAATTTGTAGGTTTAATTTTTATTCTAGATTCTTTTTTGTAGAATAATAAAAAAATTATATAAAATATAAGAGGAAAAAATATGAAATTAGTACAAAGTGATAATTTACCAGCAGCAATAGGTCCATATTCTCCTGCAGTTAAAGTTAATGGTTTAGTATATACATCAGCGCAAGTTCCGATAACTCTTGATGGTACAATGGTTGAAAGAGACATTAAAGTTCAAACAAGACAAGTATTATCAAATTTAAGAACTTTATTAGAAGATTCAGATAGTGGTATGGATCAAGTTATTAAAGTATCAGTATATTTAGAAAATATTGATGATTTTGGTATTGTAAATGTATTGTTTGCTGAAGCTTTTGGGGAACATAAACCTGCAAGAAGTACTATTTCAACAAATGGATTACCTCAAAAATCGCTAATAATGGTTGACTGTATTGCACTTGCTGCTGAATATAGATAAAAAACAATTGTCTTAAAGAAAGTTTAAACTAACTTTGGGTAATATTCCCGTTCAAAATAAAGTTAGCATTAATAAAATGAAGTTAACACAAGAGAAGTTAATTTAGAGGATTAAAAATGTACGCAATTATCAAATGTGGTGGAAAACAGTATAAAGTTTCTGAAGGTGATATCATTGACATTGATTATACTGGAAAAGCTGCAAAAGAAGCATTAGAAATTACTGATGTATTAGCTGTAAACAACGGTGAATTAGTTACAGGTGATGCTGTATCAAATGCAACAGTTCAAGCAGAAGTAGTATTAGATGGTACAGGTGTAAATAGAGATAAAAAAGTTATCATTTACAAAAAAAGAAGAAGAAAAGATTCTAAGTTAAAAAGAGGTTTTAGAAAAAGCTTCACTAAAATTAGAATTACTAAAATCGCTGCGTAAGCACAATCAAGTTAAGGAGATAAACTATGGCACATAAGAAAGGTCAAGGAAGTACACAGAATAATAGAGATTCAGCTGGAAAAAGACTTGGTGTGAAAAAATATGGTGGTGAAGTTGTAAGATCTGGTAATATTATTATTAGACAAAGAGGTACTAAAGTTCATGTTGGACAAAATGTTGGTATCGGTAAAGATCATACAATCTATGCTTTAATTGACGGTGTTGTTAAATTCGAAGTTAAAGATAAAAAAAGAAAGAAAGTTTCAGTTTACGCTTCGTAATTCTGAATTTTTTTGAGTTTTTAAGAAGGGTGTTAGCATATGCTGGCACCCTTTTTTTATTTATATAAATGGAAAATAAAAAGTTAATATAGCGTTGATTTTTTATTTTTCACAAAAGTGAGGTTAAAATGTTTATAGATAATGCTAGATTCGTAGTTAATTCTGGAAAAGGTGGACAAGGTTGTGCATCTTTTAGAAGAGAGAAGTTTGTTACTAAAGGTGGTCCTGATGGTGGAGATGGTGGAAAAGGTGGAGATGTTTACTTTGTTGTAGATTCTAATACTGATACATTATCAAACTATAAAGGGCGAAAATTATTTAAAGCTGAAAATGGTAAAGCAGGTATGGGATCTAGAATGACTGGAAAATCTGCTGATCATTTAGTTTTAATTGTTCCTCCAGGAACTCAAGTTATTGATGATGATACAGGTGATATATTATTTGACTTAGTAACTGAAGGTGAAAAGGTAAAGATTTTAGAAGGTGGAAAAGGTGGACTAGGAAATGTACACTTTAAAAACTCTAGAAATCAAAGACCTACTTATTTTCAACCAGGACTTCCAGGTCTTAGTAAAAATATTAGATTAGAACTTAAACTTATTGCAGATGTAGGATTAGTTGGATATCCAAATGTTGGTAAATCAACACTTATTTCAACTACATCAAATGCAAACCCAGAGATTGCAAATTACGAATTTACAACATTAACACCTAAATTAGGTGTTGTTGAAGTTGGGGATTATAATTCATTTGTAATGGCAGATATTCCAGGAATTATTGATGGAGCTGCTGATGGTAGAGGTTTAGGATTAGAGTTCTTAAAACATATTGAAAGAACAAAAACTTTATTATTTATGGTTGATGTTGCAAATTACAGAACAATGATTGACCAATATAATGTTTTAAAAGAAGAAGTTGCAAAATTTTCAACAGAATTATCTGGAAGAAATTATGCAATTGCATTAAGTAAAATTGATGGTTATTATGGTGAAGATTTAGAAGCTGATATTAAACAATTTATTTCAGATATTGGCTTAGAATGCTCAACTTCAAATGAGTTTGGTTTTGATAAAGAATATCCATATTATGTTCAAGATTTAACTTATTCAAGATTTGATAATAGTAAACCATTTTTTGTATTACCAATTTCATCAGTTACAAGAAAAAATACAAAATCGATTACTTTTGCACTTTATAATTTATTAGATCAAAACAAATGAAACGTTTAGTTATAAAAGTTGGTAGCGCTGTATTAAGAGAAGATACAACTTTAGCTATTAATAGATTAAATAATTTAGTCGATTTTATAGCTAAGTTGAAAGAAGAAAAAAATCTTCAAGTAATTTTAGTATCTTCAGGTGCAGTTGCAGCTGGAAATACAAAATTAAATTTAGATAGAAAAGAGATCTTAAATAGACAAGCACTTGCTGCAATTGGCCAACCTTTACTTATGAAATATTATAAAAAAAGATTTGCTCAGCATGATATTAAATGTGCACAAATGCTTTTAGTCGCTGAAGATTTTGACTCAAGAAAAAGATCTGAAAATGCACGCGCTGTAATGGAGATATTATTAGAAAATGATATCGTACCTATTATAAATGAGAATGATGTTATTGCAAATGAAGAACTTTTATTTGGTGATAATGATCAATTAGGTGCTCATGCAGCTTACTTTTTTGATGCAGATATGTTAGCTATATTAAGTGATATTGATGGATTTTATGATTCCAACCCTCATGAAAACCCTGATGCAAAAATTTTAAAAATTGTTAACTCTATTGATGAAGAAGAGCTTCAAATGAAACACACTCCAAACTCTGAGTTCGCAACTGGTGGAATTGTTACAAAATTAAAAGCTGCAAATTTTTTAATGCAAAGAAATAAGAAAATGTATTTAACATCAGGATTTGATTTAAAAAATGCATATGATTATTTACTTTATGATAATCATAATAGTGGAACAATTTTTCAAAAAGAAAAATAAATTAAGGATAAAAATGAGTAAAAAAATACTTTTCATGGGAACACCAGATTATGCAACTAGGATATTTAAAGAGTTAAATAAAAGTTCTTATGATGTAATTGGTCTTTTTACTCAACCTGACAAACCTGTTGGAAGAAAACAAATTTTAACAGCTCCTCATATTAAACAATTTTGTATTGATGAAAACATAGATATTCCTATTTTTCAACCTGTAAAACTAAGAGGAAATGAACAAGCTGTTAAAGAAATAAAAAACTTAAATCCAGATTTTATAATAGTTGCTGCGTATGGGCAAATATTACCAAAAGAAATTTTAGATATTGCTCCTTGTATTAATCTTCACGCTTCTTTGTTACCTAAGTATAGAGGTGCTAGTCCTATTCAAGAATCTCTTTTAAATGATGATTATTTTACAGGTGTTACTTCTATGTTTATGGAAGAAGGATTGGATTCAGGAGATATTCTTGGTTTACAATATTTAAAAATAACACCTGAGATGGAAGTTGATGTAGCTTTTGATAAACTATCCGATATTGCTGCACTTTTAACTATTACAACATTAGATAATTTTGATAATATTAAACCTTTAAAACAAAATGAAGCTGAAGTGAGTTTTTGTAAAAAGATTAAAAAAGATGATGGTTTAGTTGATTTTTCATCAGCTAAAAAGCTTTTTTTGAAATATAAAGCATATTCTTATTGGCCAGGAGTTTTTTTAGCTACAGGTTTAAAACTAAAAGATATAGAGTTTATTGAAAATGAATCTTCTAATATTGAAGGTACTATCTTAAGCATTGAAAAAGATTGTATTTTAATTGGATGTAAAAAAGGTAGTTTGAAAATAAAAACTATTCAAGCTCCATCCAAAAAAGCTTTAAACTCTATTGATTATATTAGAGGACAAAGATTAGAAAAAGATGATACTTTAAAATAATTTCTGCTAATATTATTAAAATTATTAATTAAGTAGAGGATTATGGTTAAAGATGATTTGAAACATATTTATGATGTTAGTTTATTTAATATAAGTGATTTAGATGTTTTACTACACGAAATATTGAAGTATACTCGAGAATTATTAAAAGCTGAAGCTGGAACTATATATATAAAACAAAAAAATTTTTTGAAGTTTCATGTTTTCCAAAATGATGCACTATCTTATGAAAATATTTACAAATTCTATCATTCTTCTCAAGAATACAAATTGTCACTTGCTTCAAAAGAGAAGTATTTAGCTGTTGACTCTTTTCTTACAAAAAAAATTATAATTATTGATGATATATATGCTGCAGGAGAGTACGAATTTCTAGGGGCAAAAGAATTTGATAAGAAGTTTAATTATAAAACTCACTCAACAATCTCAGTACCCTTAATTCATCCAATTGAGAAGAATGTATTAGGTGTTGTTCAGTTATTAAATAAAAAAGAAAATGATGAATATAAAGTTTTTACAAAAGAAGATAAAAATGTAATTTCAATGATAAGTTCTTTTATTTCTTTATCTATTTCAAAAGCGCAAGATGATGTTGTGAAATTAAAAGAATTAAATGATCAACTTATAAAATCAAATGAAGATTTGGAAAAAAAGATTAAAGAAAAAGTTAAAGAAGATCAAATTAAATCTGCTATTATTTTTCATCAATCAAAAATGGCTTCTATGGGTGAAATGATTGGTAATATTGCACATCAGTGGAGACAACCTTTAAGTACTATATCTACACTTGCAAGTGGTGTTAGCATTAACTTAGAAATGGGTACTGATAATAAAGAAAATAATGTATTACAATTACGACAAATTGTTGATACTACGCAAATATTATCTAAAACAATTGATGACTTTAGAGATTTCTATAATGTTAATGTAATGGATGAAAACTTTAATATTGCAGCAGCTATAAAGAAAAGTTTAGAAATTGCAGAAACAGAGCTAAGTACTAATGATATTAAGATTGTATTGAATCTAAATAGCAGTTTGTATGCCTATGGTCTTAAAAGTGAATTTACACAATGTCTTTTAAACTTACTAACTAATGCAAAAGATGCCTTAGTAATAAATATTCCAATTAGTGAACCTAGATATATATTTATAGATTTACAAGAAGAGCAAATGGAAATATCTTTAAGCATCAAAGATAATGCAAAAGGTTTAGATGCATCTTTAAAAGAAAATATTTTTGAGCAAAGATATATAAATAAAGAAAATAAAGAAGACTCTGGGGTTGGATTGTTTTTAACCAAACTTATTATAGAAAAACATATGAAAGGCACTATTAGTGTTGAAAATACTGACTATTCATATGAAGGGAAAAATTATACTGGAGCAATTTTCACAATTAACTTAGAAGGATAAATCATCCTAAGTAAGTTGTGTATGCGGTAATAGTAAGTAAACTTAAAAGAACTCCTAATACTAAAGAGTTAATAGCAACTTTTTCATCTAATCCACCTTTTATAGCTAAAACTGTAGCCATTGTCATAGGAGGCATTGCAACTTCTATAATAGTAACTTTTACCCAAGTTTGATCAATTCCATAAAATACTTGAAAACCAATTAAAACTATAATTGGAACTATCACCATTTTTAAAAGCATAGCGATTGAAACTATATGAAACTTCACAAAAATATTTTTAAGTTCAAGTTTCATACCAATGGCAATCATTGCAATAGGTACAAGTGTTGCACCAAGTGTTTCTGCAGTTAACATTAAGAAATTTGGAACTTCAAAGTTTTTAGCAAGAACTGTTATAAAAAACATTAAAGAAGGTGGAAATAATAAAACACTTTTAAATATAGATTTTGTATCGTTTTTTCTTCCACTTCCCCAAGTTATGATAAACATACCAACTGAAACTAAAAGTAAAAAAGAACCAAATAAATCATATATCAATCCATATACAATATAATCCTGTCCATAAAAAGCATCTATATATGAAAAACCAATAAATGAAGTATTCCCAAAAGTAGACATAATCATAAATGTAGCTAGAAGTAAGTTATTTAATTTCATCATTCTACCAATGATGTAGGCAAGTGTTAAGTTAAATAAAATAAAGCCCATGAACATAAGAATAAGTCCAAATATTTTTTCATCAAGAGCTAAGGGATATATTTTAGAAAATACAATTGCTGGAAGTGAAAAATATATAATAAACTCTATTAATTGTTTAGAATTATCATGATAAACAAGCTTAAATAAATATCCAATAAGAAGATACATTGCAATTGGCAAAACTGGATCTAACATAGTGACCTTTTTAAATCATTATATTTAATATAATCTTGTAAAGTTATTATGTATACTTTCAATATGAAAATAATTAAACTAAATGAAGTAGGTTCTACCCACACATACTTAAAAGAGTATATAGAAAACAATACATATAATGAAGCTATTTGTATTTGTACAGATTATCAAACAAATGGAATAGGAAGTAGGGGAAACTCTTGGAGTGGCATAAAAGGTAATCTTTTTTTTTCTTTTGTAATATCAAAAAAAGAATTACCAGAAGATTTGCCAATACAAAGTGCCTCAATATATTTTTCATATATATTAAAAGAAGTTTTAAACGATAACAATTCAAAGTTATGGTTAAAATGGCCAAATGATTTTTATGTAAATGATAAAAAAATTGGTGGAACAATTACTACAGTATCAAAAGATTTAATATATTGTGGCATAGGCTTAAATTTAAAATGGACAAATGATAATTATGGCAAATTAGATATTGAAATTAACTCAAATAAAATTTTAAAATCTTACTTTGATAAATTAGAAAGAAAATATTCATGGAAGCAAATTTTCAAGTGTTTTAAGATAGAATTCGAATATAGTAGAAAATACAAAGCAACTGTAGATAATGAAAAAATATCATTAGAAAAAGCAGTATTAAATTGTGATGGATCAATAGAAGTAAACAATAAAAAGGTATTTAGTTTAAGATGACAGAAATTATAGCAATAGCTAATCAAAAAGGTGGAGTAGGTAAAACTACTACTGCTGTTAATTTAAGTGCAGCACTAGCATTAGAAGGTAAAAGAGTATTATTAATTGATGCTGATCCTCAAGCTAATGCAACAACATCTTTAGGGTTTCATAGAGATACATATGAGTATAATATTTATCATGTAATGCTAGGAACTAAAGAATTAAGTGAAATTATTCTAGATTCTGAAATAGAGAATTTAAAAGTTGCACCTTCAAACATAGGGCTTGTAGGTATTGAAAAAGAGTTCTATAAAAATACAAAAGAAAGAGAATTAGTATTAAAAAGAAAAATTGATCCTATTAAGAAAGATTATGATTTCATTATTATTGATTCCCCACCAGCACTTGGACCAATTACAATTAATACTTTAAGTGCTTCAAACTCTGTACTTATTCCAATTCAATGTGAATTCTTCGCACTAGAAGGTTTGGCACAATTATTAAGTACAATTAAATTAGTAAAGCAAACAATTAATAAGTCTTTACAAATTAGAGGTTTTCTTCCTACTATGTATTCTTCACAAAACAATTTATCAAAACAAGTGTTTGCAGATTTAGCACAGCATTTTGAAAATAAATTATTCAAAATTGATGATAGCTCGTACGTAGTAATCCCTCGAAATATAAAACTAGCAGAAAGTCCTAGTTTTGGAAAACCAATTATGTTATATGATGCAAGTGCAAGTGGTACTAAAGCATACACAAATCTTGCTCGTGCAATTACTGCATAATTTATACAATTATATTATAACTAGGAAAACTTATGGCATTAGGTAGAGGATTAGGGGAATTATTAGGAGAAGTTGAATCGGCATATGAGAGTAATAATACTCATGATTACGCTTCAAAAGTAGTAGATTTAGATATTTCATCAATTCAAGCAAACCCAAATCAGCCAAGAAAAATTTTTGATGAAGAAAAACTTGAAGAATTAAGTTTATCAATTAAAGAACATGGTTTATTGCAGCCAGTTACAGTAATACAAAATGAAGATGATACTTTTACTTTGGTTTCAGGTGAAAGAAGATTAAGAGCTCATAAATTAGCAAAGATAGATACAATTAAATCTATTGTATTAGATATCGATGCCTTTAGATTAAGAGAATATGCATTAATTGAAAATATTCAAAGAGATGACTTAAATATTGTAGAATTAGCATATTCATATGCACAATTAATTAATGAACACAATATTACACATGACGAATTAGCAAAAAAAGTTTTTAAAAGTAGAACTTCAATAACTAATACATTAAGACTTTTACAATTAAGTTCATACGCTCAACAATTTTTGGCAAGTAGCAAAATAAGTGCGGGACATGCTAAAGTTATGTTGGGCTTAAGTGATAATGAACAGAAAATGGTTTGTGATTCTATAATTGGACAAAAACTGTCAGTTAGAGAGACTGAAAAGCTTGTAAAAGACTTAAAAGAAAGAACTAATCCTAATAAAAAATTAAAGGTTAAAAATACAAACTTTGATTTTAAACCTCTGTCAAATATTTTATCAAAATTCGAAGCAAGTGGCCTAAAAGCCAAGGCTGAAAAGAATTATTTGAAAATTGAAATTAACTCTCAAGAAGATATTGAAAAAATTTCTTCTTACTTTAAGTTACAATAGTAACAAAATTTAAAACTTTACAATTTAATTTTTTCCTTTAATATAATTTTATAGTTAACTTTGCTAAAATAATAGAGTTTTAGTTAAACTAAACTGTAAAAAATATGGAGGAATGAATGTTAGACATAAGTCCTGTATTATTGCTTAGCTCTGGTGTTATCTTTCTTTTAGTTCTTGCTAGACTAAACAGTTGCCTATTCAAACCATTACTTAAGCATATGGATGATAGAACAGCTTCTATTTCAAAAGATTTAGAAGATGCAAAATCAAACGGTGCCAACGTTGATGGAATGATTGCAGAAGCAAACAATGTGATTGCTGAAGCAAAAAGAGAAGCGGCTGTTATTAGAGAACAAGCCTATAAGGAAGCCAAAGAGAGTGCTGATGCAAAACTTGCAAGTGCTAAATCTAATTTAGAAGCAAAATCTGAGGAATTTGCTAAAAACTTACAAGATGAAACTAAAGTTCTAAGAGATTCTTTAGTATCTTCTATGCCTCAATTTAATGAGAGCCTAAAAGCTAAGCTTAGCTCAATTTAAAAGGGAAGTGGAAAATATGAATAGAATTGTATTACTTGGATTAGCTTTAGCTCCTGTTGCATTATTTGCAAGTAGCGAAGGTGCGGTTGAAACTGACATTGTTCAGAGAACCGTTAACTTTATAATATTTGCTGGAATTTTATGGTATTTACTTGCCGATAAAATTAAAGCATATTTTGCTGAAAGAACTTTATCTATTCAAGCAGAACTTGACAAAGTACAAGATACTTTAAAAGCTTCTGAAGATAAAGTAAATGAAGCCAAAAAACAACTTGAAGATGCAAGTAAAATTGCAGCTGAAATTGTAGAAGACGCAAAAGCTGATATTGATTCTGTAAAAGAAAAAGTATCATTAGCTGTTACTGCTGACATTAATAACCTAGAAAAAAATCTAGAGGAAATGATTAAAGTAGAAACATCAAAAGCTAAAAAAGAAGTTGTTGCAGAAATTCTTGAAGAGTTATTAAAATCTGACAATATCAAATTATCTCAAGACGAGTTAGTTAATATTGTTTTAAAGAAGGTAGCTTAATATGAATGATTTAGTAGCAAAAAAATATGTTAAAGCATTAGTTGATGGTAGAGATGAAAAGAGTATTACTTCTGTAAGTAATGATCTTAATAGTATTTCTTCAGCATTTTCTAATGATAAATTTAACTCTATTATATCTTCTCCTGAAGTTAGTGATAGCAAAAAAGTTGAATTAGTTATTTCATTAGTGAAAAAAGCTGATAAAACTTTAACAAATTTTGTTAAATTACTTGGTGAAAAAAGAAGATTAGAGATATTACCATTTATTGCATCAGAACTTAATGTTCAAATTGCAAAAATGAATAATACATATGTTGGAGTTGTTTATACTAATGAAGAGTTATCGAAAGATTATGTTTCTTCAATTGAAAAACAATTTAGTAAAAAATTTGATGTTAAATTATCATTATCGCAAAATGTTTGTGATTTTGATGGTATCAAAGTAGATATTGATGGATTAGGTGTTGAAATTTCTTTCTCTAAAGAGAGATTAAAATCACAAATGATTAATCATATTCTACAAGCAGTTTAGAACTTAACAAAGGAGAAATTGAATGGGTACAAAAATTCAAGCTGACGAAATCAGTTCGATCATAAAAGAAAGAATTGATAACTTTGAATTAAATGTAGATGTAAATGAAACTGGTAAAATCATCTCTTATGCTGATGGTGTTGCTCAAGTTTACGGTCTAAAAAATGTTATGGCTGGTGAAATTGTTGAGTTTGACAATGGAGATAGAGGACTTACTCTAAACTTAGAAGAAGCTTCTGTAGGTGTTGTTATTCTTGGTAAAGGTAATGGTTTAAGAGAAGGAAGTTCTTGTAAAAGACTTGGTTCTTTATTATCAACTCCTGTAGGTGCTGCAATGGCTGGTAGAGTTGTTAATGCTCTTGGTGAACCTATCGATGGTAAAGGTGCAATTGAAACAACTGAAACTAGATTAGTTGAAGAAAAAGCTCCTGGAATCATGGCTAGAAAATCTGTTCATGAACCATTACAAACTGGTATTAAAGCAATTGATGCACTTGTTCCAATCGGAAGAGGTCAAAGAGAGCTTATTATTGGTGATAGACAAACTGGTAAAACTACAGTTGCTATTGATACTATTCTTAACCAAAAAGGTGAGAATGTTCAATGTATCTATGTTGCAATCGGTCAAAAAGCATCAACAGTAGCTACTGTTGTAAGAACATTAGAAGAAGCTGGAGCAATGGAATATACTACTATTGTAAATGCTGGAGCTGCTGATTCACCTGCTTTACAATTCTTAGCACCATATACTGGTGTTACTATTGGTGAATTCTACAGAGATAATGGTCAACATGCATTAATTGTATATGATGATTTAACTAAACATGCAGTTGCATATAGAGAAATGTCATTATTATTAAGAAGACCTCCAGGTCGAGAAGCATTCCCAGGGGATGTATTCTACCTTCACTCAAGATTACTTGAGAGAGCTGCAAAAATGTCAGATGAAAATGGTGCTGGGTCTATGACTGCGTTACCAATCATTGAAACACAAGCAGGGGATGTTGCTGCATATATTCCTACAAACGTAATTTCGATTACTGATGGACAAATTTTCTTAGAAACAAACCTATTTAACTCAGGAATTAGACCTGCAATTAATGTTGGTTTATCAGTTTCAAGAGTTGGTGGAGCTGCACAAATTAAAGCTACTAAGCAAGTTGCTGGTACTTTAAAATTATCTTTAGCACAATTTAGAGAATTAGAAGCATTCGCACAGTTCGCATCTGATCTTGATGAAGCTACAAGAAAAGAACTTGAGCTTGGACAAAGAATGGTTGAAGTATTAAAGCAAGGCGTTAGTGCTCCTTTAGTAATTCAAAAACAAATTGTTATTCTTTTTGCTGGTGTAAAAGGTTACCTTAATGATGTTGCTATTGAAGACGTTGTTAGATTTGAAGCTGAATTACATGCATTCTTTGAACAAAAGTATACTAACATCTTAGATTCTATTAAATCTAAGAAAAAATTAGATGATGAAACTGAAGCAGAATTAAGAGCTGCATTAGAAGAGTTCAAAACTGTATTTAGTGCAAACTAAGGATTAGTTAATGGCTAACTTAAAAGAGATTAAATTACAAATTGGTAGTGTGAAAAACACTCAGAAGACAACTAAAGCTATGAAGCTTGTATCTTCTGCAAAACTTACTCGAACTAGACAATTGTCTGATCAAGCTAAAAGTTATGCAGGTAAGATAAATGATGTTCTTTCTGATATCGCTACTAGAGTTAGCAAAGTTCAAGACGAAGGAAACATTGGCAGAGCATTTGTTTCAAATGATAATCCAAAAACAATTGATATTGTTTTTGTAACTGCTGATAAGGGACTTTGCGGTGGTTTTAATATGGCAACAATTAAAACTGTTAGTAAAATTATGAACGAATATAATGCTAAAGGAACAACAGTTAGATTAAGAGCTGCTGGAAGAAAAGGTGTTGATTACTTTAACTTCCAAGGTGTAGAATTACACCAATCAGTTAGTGATTTATCTTCTGCTCCTGAGTATGATAGAGCTGCAGATTTTATTAATGATGTTGTAGAAGACTTTAATAATGGTGTTACTGATAAAGTAATCATTATTTATAATGGATTCTTAAACATGCTAGCTCAAGAAATTAGAGTTAGAGAATTGTTACCAATTAGCTTAGAAACTGCGGATATTAAAGAAGCAAGTTCTATGTTAAATATTGAGCCAGATGATGATGAAGAAGTGTTAAATGAATTAACAGGTAAATATATTGATTTTAATATGTATTACGCTCTTATTGACTCTTTAGCTGCTGAACATTCTGCAAGAATGCAAGCAATGGAAGCTGCAACTAAAAATGCAAAAGAGAAAGTTGATTCGTTAACGGTAGAATATAACAAAGCTAGACAAGCTGCAATTACAACAGAGTTAATTGAAATTATCTCTGGTGTAGAATCATTAAAATAATATAAAGGAGCATCGCGTATGAAAGGTAAAGTTATTCAGGTAATGGGTCCAGTTGTTGATGTAGAATTCGACGGCTACCTGCCAGAAATTAATGAAGCTATTGACGTAGTATTAGCAGACGCTAACGCTGACAGATTAGTATTAGAAGTTGCTGCACACATTGGTGATAGTAGAGTAAGAACTATTGCAATGGATATGACTGAGGGTTTAACTAGAGGTCAAGAATGTAACGCAACAGGAGGTCCTATCAAGGTTCCTGTTGGAGATGCTGTATTAGGAAGAATTTTCAATGTAATTGGTGAACCAGTTGATGAGGGTGAAGCAGTTCCTGCTGATACTCCAAGATGGTCAATTCATAGAGAAGCTCCGTCTTTTGAAGAACAATCAACTAAAACAGAAATGTTTGAAACTGGTATTAAAGTAGTTGATTTATTAGCTCCTTATTCAAAAGGTGGAAAAGTAGGATTATTCGGTGGTGCTGGTGTTGGTAAAACAGTTATTATCATGGAATTAATTCACAATGTTGCTTTCAAACATTCAGGATACTCAGTATTCGCAGGTGTTGGTGAAAGAACAAGAGAAGGTAATGACCTTTATTTCGAAATGAAAGATTCTAACGTACTGGACAAAGTTGCATTATGTTATGGTCAAATGTCTGAGCCTCCAGGTGCTAGAAATAGAATTGCCTTAACAGGTCTTACTATGGCTGAGTACTTTAGAGATGAAAAAGGTCTTGATGTATTAATGTTTGTTGATAATATCTTCAGATTTGCACAATCAGGTTCTGAAATGTCTGCATTATTAGGTAGAATTCCTTCAGCAGTTGGTTACCAACCAACACTTGCTTCAGAAATGGGTAAGTTACAAGAAAGAATTACATCTACTAATAAAGGTTCAATTACATCTGTACAAGCTGTATATGTTCCTGCGGATGACTTAACAGATCCAGCTCCTGCTTCTGTTTTTGCTCACTTAGATGCTACAACAGTACTTAACAGAAAAATTGCTGAAAAAGGTATTTATCCAGCAGTTGATCCATTAGATTCTACTTCTAGAATCTTAAGTGCAGATGTATTAGGTCAAGAGCATTACGATACTGCAAGAGGTGTTCAATCAGTTCTTCAAAAGTATAAAGATTTACAAGATATTATTGCAATTCTTGGTATGGATGAGTTATCAGAAGCTGATAAACTTGTTGTTTCAAGAGCAAGAAAAATCGAGAGATATTTATCTCAACCATTCTTCGTTGCAGAAGTATTCACAGGATCTCCTGGTAAATACGTAGAATTAAAAGATACTATTGCTGGATTCGTTGGAATCTTAGAAGGTAAATACGATGACCTTCCAGAAATGGCATTCTATATGGTTGGTGGAATCGACGAAGTTTTAGCTAAAGCTGAAAGTTTAAAATAATTAACCATTAAGGCATAACATGGATACAATTAAATTATCAATAGTTACACCTAATGGAGAAATTTTTAATGATGATGTAAAAACCGTAACTCTTCCAGGAAAAGAGGGAGAGTTCGGAGTTTTACCAGGACATTCATCATTGGTTTCTTCACTAACAGTTGGTGTAATTATTATTGAAAAAGCTGATTCTACTGAAGCTGTTGCCATAAATTGGGGACATGTTAAAGTTGATGAAACTTCAGTTGACGTTCTAGCAGATGGTGCAATTGCATTAACTTCTGGACCAGATTCGCAAATTGCTAAAAATATTGAAGCTGCAAAAGAATTAGTTAACTCTGTTAAAGATTCTAAAATCTCTGTTGCCTCAGTTGAAGCAAGAATTAACTCATTTGCATAATAGCTAATGACTGATACAATACTAAATTATTTGACTAATAGTAGTGCTATAACTTATATAGTTTTAGCACTATTGTCAGTTTATCTTATTATTACAATATGGATTTTCTTATATAGATATTTTGCACTTACTGCATTAATTAGAAATGAAGAAAAATCATTAGAATCTCTAACTTCACGAGAAGCTACATTTTCGCCACTATCTGCATTAAATAAATGTGCAAATAGAACGAATTCAAAAGAATTACTATACGCATGTGAACTTAATATTATTAAAGAAGCTAGTGTTGGTGTATCTTGGCTAGCAATTATCTCATCTACAGCACCTTTTATTGGTTTATTTGGTACCGTTGTAGGAATACTAGAATCTTTTGCAAAATTTTCAACACATTCTAAAGTTGCTTTTTCAATTATTGCTCCTGCAATTTCTGAAGCACTTATAGCTACAGCTGCAGGTATATTCGTAGCAATTTTTGCATATACTTTTCACCAAATTATTGTAAGAAAAGTTTATGAATTAAATACTTATATTAAGGCTCAATCTCAAATATTAATTGCTAAGGGTTAATTTCCGTGTATGATTTCAATCAAAAACCAGATTTAAATATTACCCCTTTAGTTGATGTTATGCTAGTTTTACTAGCAATACTAATGGTAACTGCCCCTGTAATTAATTATGAAGAATCTATCAATCTTCCAAAAGGAAGTAAATCAAAACAAGTTTCTGATTTCAAAAAAATAGATATTCAAATTGATAAAGATAGAGTAGTTATTATAAATAAGAAAAAATACGATATTGCAAATTTCCCTGATAGTTTTTTACTATTTGTTAATGGTAAAGATAAAAATACTCCTGTACATATTAGAGCAGACAAGTCATTGAGATATGATGATATTATATTTGTTTTAAAATCAGTTAAAGAGTCTGGATTTTTTAAAGTTGCTTTAGTTACTGATGGTTAATTTATGCAAAAAAAATCATCACTTTTAATATCCGGAATAATATCTTTTTCTTTTTACATTCTTCTATGTTTTTTGGTTGTTTACTACATTAGTTCACCTCCTGTAAAAAAATACACTGCAAAAACAAAAGTTACAGTCTTAGAACTTGACGTAATAGTTGAAAAAAGTGATAAAAAAAGAATAGAAAAAAAAGAAGATAAAAAAATAGAAAAAAAAGAAGAAGTGGTAGTTGAAAAAGCTGCTTCTAAAGCGCACGAGAAAAAACCTGATTTAAAATCTTTGTTTGCAAATGTAAGTACAAAAACAAAAAAAGTTGCAAAAAAAGAAGTAAATAAAGTTGTTAAATCCATTGACCCTAAAAGATTTAAATCAAAATTTGAAAAACAAAAAAAATCCTCAAATGTAAAACTTGATAAATTACTCAATGACAAAAAAACAACTACAAAGGTAAAAAGTTCAAGTAAGAGTAAAAGTAAAGAGAACGATGAGTATTTTTCTGAAGTTTCATCTCTTCTTGATGTATGGGTTCCTTTAATTAGAGAAAATGGATTGCAAGCAACGGTACTTGTAATGATTGATGCAAATGGAAGATTTGATTATAAATTTAAGAAGTATTCAGGAAATAATGACTTTGATATTTCTTTAAAAGCTTTTTTAGAAGAACAAAAAAGTATAATGTACCCTAAACCTAAAAAAAGAAAAAAAGTTGAAATAGATGTTGACTTTAAATCAAAAGGATAAATATGAAAAAAATATTACTAATTACAATATTGTTGATAAGTTCAGTTTTTGCAGCAGTTGATGCAAAACTTGAAATTGTAAAAAAAGCAAATACATTACCAAAGATTCTTATTTCAGTTGCAAATGATACAGCAGAAATTTCTACTCTAAGTAAAATTAAAAAACTACTTTCCAAAGATTTAGAAATTAGTGGACATTTTGAAGTTTTAAATATTCAACATAACAAAAACTATGATGAATTACCAGATTTAAATACATTATCAAATGAAAACGTTGATTTATATTTAAATTTATCTGCAATTAAAAATGTATCAGGTGGATATAGTTTACTTACAAAATTATATGACATAAATGCTCAAGCTATGATTTTAGAAAAAAGTTTTACAAGTTCAAGAGAAAATAGATATCCCTTTTTAGCACATAGAACCGCGATTTCAATTAATGATCATTTTAAAGCACCAAGTATTAAATGGATGGATAAGTTTGTAATTTATTCTGTGTATAAAGGTGCAGGGAAGGCTAATATTATGATTGGTGATTATACTTTAACGTATAAAAAAACAATTGTACAAGGTGGCTTAAATATCTTCCCTAAATGGGCAAGTAGTGAGCAAAAAAGTATTTATTACACTTCATATAATTATGATAGACCAACTTTAGTAAAATTAAATATATTTAATAAAAATAAAAAAATTATTATGAGTTCAGATGGAATGATAGCTTGTTCTGATGTTAGTGATGATGCTTCAAAAATTCTAATTACAGCATCACCTTCGGGTCAGCCTGATATTTATTCTTATGATACGAAGACGGCTAAGAAAACTAGGATTACAACATATAGTGGTATTGATGTAGGAGGGCAATTTATTGAAGATGATAATAGAATTGTTTTTGTTTCTGATAGATTAGGGAACCCTAATATTTTTGCTAAAGGAATAAATTCAAGAGGTGTTGAAAAATTAGTTTATCATAGTAGAAATAACTCTTCAGCAACTTCATATAAAGATAATATTGTATATTCAAGTAAAGATAAAAATAATGAACTAGGAGAGAGGTCTTTTAATTTATATCTTATGTCAACAAAATCTGATGACTTAAAAAGATTAACTTCAAGTGGAGTAAATCAATTTCCAAAGTTTTCTACAAATGGAGAATCACTTTTATTTATTAAAACATTTAAAGGTGCTAGTTCAATTGGAATTATAAGATTAAACTTTAATAAATCTTACTTATTCCCTTCTAATAATGGTAGAATTCAATCAATTGATTGGTAATTAAGTTTTGATTTTGTAAAATAAGTTAATTTTTAATTTAAGGATAAATTTATGAAAAAAATTAGTATTTACTCTTTTCTAATAGCATCTGTTTTATTTACAACAGGTTGTAGTGAAAAAAATGTTGACATGACTGTTGACAATACTCCAAAACAAGTTGTTGATAATTCAGAATCAGCTTTAAGTACGATTCCTGAAACAACAATCAATGAAATTACTGATGGTTCTTTCTCAATGGCTGGTGAAGCTGATAATGGTGTTTATTATATCATTAACGGTAAAAAAGTATTAATTGAAAATGTATACTTTGGATTTAATAAGTATGATTTAACAACATCAATGAAAGATATTGTAGTATCTAATGCTAATAAATTATCTGCTGTTAATACTGCTTCTACTATCAAAGTTACAGGTAACACTGATGAGTGGGGAACTGATGAGTATAATTATGCTTTAGGTTTAAAAAGAGCAAAAGTTGTAAAAGATGTTTTAATTAACAATGGTGTAGACGCTAATGTTAAATTAGTTACATTAGGTGAAAGTAATCCAGCTTGTACTGAGAAAAACTCTACTTGTTGGCAAAAGAATAGAAGAGTAGAGCACGCTCTTACTAAATAATTCTATGAATAAATATATTTTATCTTTTTTAATTACGAGCTCATTAGCTGTAGCCGCAGAGGTTTCAGTTTTTGGTGCTGGTGATTTAAATGCTAAAAATCCTTACGGATTAAACTCTTCTGAAAAATACATTCTTAAGAATCAAAAAAAATTAAATACACTAACTTCAAAAGTAAGTGATGTTAAATTATTAATTGATTCTTTAAATAAAAGAATTGAAGGTTTAGAATCAATTTATGAAGGCGATTCTTCAAAATTAAACTCAACAGTTTTAAAAATGAATCAAATAATGGAAAAAGTTGATTTATCTTCTGATGTTGCTGCTAAAAATAGTACTGATACAGAAGAAATTAAAAATGTATCAGAACAACTTCTAAATATGAAAGAAGAAACTGATAAAGAAGTAAAAAAAAGTATTTCTACTTTAAAACGTGCAGTTTCAAAACTATCTAAATTAGTTAACAAAATTAACTCTCAATATATTTCTGAGAATGAATTAAAAACTAATATGAATCAGTTTGTTACAAGAGCAGAGTTTGAAGCTTTAAAAAAAGCAGTTGGTGTTAAATCAACTTCTACAGCTTCTTCTTCAGCAAGTGTAAAAAAAGAAATTACAAAGAAATCTACAGAAATTGATCTTTCTGATAAATCAGGTTTATCAGAAAGTGCAAAAGAAGATTTCAAAAATAGAAATTTTACAAAAGCAATTCCAAAGTTTGAAGCACTTGTAGAATCAAATTATAAACCAGCTGAAGGTAATTATTACCTTGCTGAAATGTGGTATGTAAGAAAGAAATATGATCTTGCAATAAATCATTTTAAAAAATCTGCTATTCTTTATGATCAAGCAGCTTATATGCCTACATTATTATTGCACAGTGCTATCTCATTTGAAAAGACAAAAGATAAAGAAAATGCTAGAAGCTTTTACAGTACTTTAATAGATCTTTATCCCGATTCATCTGAGTCTAAAGTAGCCAAGAAAAATTTATCAAAATTATAAAAAATTATAAAAAGGAACATTTATGTCAAATAAAGTTATAGGTATAGAATATAATCTTAAAGATGCTAAAACTGGTGATCAGTTAGACACTAATTTAGGTCAAGCACCTTTAGAATTCATTACTGGAAAAGGTCAAATTATTCCAGGTTTAGAAGCAAAAGTTGAAACAATGGCTGCAAATGAATCTGCGGATGTTTTAGTAGAGCCAAAAGATGGTTATGGTGAGTATAATGAAGAAGCTGTTCAAGTTTTACCAACAGAGCAATTTGCAGGTATTGAATTAGCTGAAGGTATGTCATTATATGGAACAGGTGAGCAAGGTGAAACAGTTCAAGTTCTAGTTAAATCATTTGATGACAAAGAAGTTACTATTGATTATAACCACCCAATGGCTGGTAAATCTTTAATGTTCTCTGTTACAATTCTATCTTTAAGAGATGCTAGTGAAGAAGAAATTCAAACTGGTGTTGTTGGTGGAATGGCTGCTATGAGTAGTGGCGGTTGTTGTGGAGGTGGAAGTTCTGAACAAGCTGCACCTGCTCAATCTGGTGGTTGTGGTTGTAATTAATAGTTGCTAGGTTAGCAAAATATTTTAATTGATTACAAACAATTACCCCTTTTTTGCCCGAGTGTATTTATACACTTGGGCAAAACTATTTTTTAGGGTTATAAACTTTAACTTTAACAAATAGTTTTGAAATAAACTACAAATTTAAAAATTTAATTATACGAGGTATTATAATGAAAAAAGTTGCTTTTATTTTTCCAGGACAAGGTTCTCAAACTGTTGGAATGGGAAAAGATTTTTTTGAAAATAGTGAGATTGCAAAAGAGATGATTTCTAAGGCGAGTGAGAGATTAGGAATCAATTTTGAAGAATTACTATTTACTGAAAATGACAACTTAGGTAAAACTGAATTTACACAACCTGCAATTTTATTAGTAAGCTCAATTGCAAATACAATTTTTAAAGAAAAGTATGATATTCAGCCAGAGTTTGTTTTAGGACATTCATTAGGTGAGTTTTCAGCTTTAGTATCTTCTGGAGCACTTGATTATTTAGATGCTGTTGAATTAGTACATAGACGTGGTTTATTTATGGTTGATGCGTGTTCAAATGGAGGTGCTGGAATGATGGCACTTGTTGGAATGGGTGATAAAGCTGTTGAAGATATTTGCGAAGAACAAAGAAAAGCTGGAAAACAAGTTTGGCCAGCAAATTATAATATGGATGGTCAATTAGTTTTAGCAGGAAGCAAAGCTGATTTAGAATCATTAGTTGATACATTTAAAGCAGCAGGTGCTAAACGAGCTATTGTTTTAGATATGTCTGTTGCTTCTCACTGCGAGTTATTAACTGCTGCTGTTGAGAACTTAAAGCCATATTTAGAAGAGTATTTAAAAGATGAATTTTCTCCAGTTATTTCTAATGTAACAACTGAAAGCTATACAATGAAAGATGAGGCAGTAGAACTATTATCATTACAACTTACTTCTCCTGTGAAATATAAGCAATCAATTTTAGCAAATACAAATATTGATGCTTTTATAGAATTTGGAAATGGAGCAGTTTTAAAAGGTTTAAATAGAAAAATTTGTAAAGCAATACCTACTCTAAATGTAAGTGATTTTGCATCATTAGAAAAAACAATAGAGGCTTTAAATGACTAAATTAGCAATAATGGGAGCAATGGAAGAGGAAATAGAACCTCTTTTAGCTCACTTCACAAATGTAAATGTAGTAGAATTTGCAAATAATAAATATTATGAAGTAAATCATAATGGTTTAGATATTGTAATTGCATATTCAAAAATTGGAAAAGTATTTGCAAGTTTAACAGCTACAACTATGATTGAAAAATTTGGATGTGATACTTTACTTTTTTCAGGTGTTGCGGGAGCTATTAATCCTGAACTTAAAATTGGAGATTTAATTATCGCTGATAAATTATGTCAACATGATTTAGATATCACTGCTTTTGGACATCCAAATGGATTTGTTCCCGGTGGAAGTGTTTTTGTAGAAACTTCAAAAGAATTACGCGAAATTGCAATACAAGTAGCAAATGAAAATGACCTAAAAGTAATCGAAGGTACAATAGCAACAGGTGATCAATTTGTTCACTCAATTGAAAGAAAAGAGTTTATTGAAACTACTTTTAAAGCGGATGCTTTAGAAATGGAAGGTGCAAGTGTTGCCGTAATATGTGATGCTTTAGATGTACCATTTTTTGTTTTACGTGCTATTTCTGATTCTGCTGATGGTGGAGCTGATATTGATTTTGATGAGTTTTTAAAATCAAGCGCAGTTAATTCTGCTAACTATTTAATTAAAATAGTTGAAAAATTAAATAAGTAAAATATTTATTTAGTCATAATACCGTAACCAATTCCAAAAGAGTTTGTTATGGTATCCTTTCCTACTTTTTTAGATAATCTATTTAAAAGAGATTTTAAAGCAGATTCTGATACTTCTTTATTCCCCCATATAACTCTTTTTATTTCTTCAATTGAGACTATTTTATTTTTGTTTGTAAGTAGAAGTTCAATAAATCTAGTTTCAGTTTTTGTCAATACTTCCTTTTTATTATTATTCATTATCACTTTTTCAACATAATGATACAGGATATTTTCTTTTATAAAAGTTGTAACTTCTCCACTATTTAAAATTATTTTTGCTATTTGATTTAATGAAAAAATCAACTTATTAATATCAATAGGTTTTAGTAAATAATCGATTAGATTAAGTTTAATAGCTTCTATTAAATTACTTACTTCTTTATTTTTTGTTATTACTAAAATTGGGATTGTCTTATTTTTTTGTCTTAATTTTTTTATAAACTCAATGCCATTTGAATGACTTAAATTTATATCTACAAGTATTATATTGGGAAATTTTTTATAATAAATATTTAAGGCCTCATTTTCATTATTTGTATATATAATTTTTTTAAAAAATATTTCTAATATTGAATTTATTTTTTTGTAATCTTCTTCTTGATTTGTTACATATAATATAGTGAGTTCTTTTAATAATTTTTTCAAACTTAAATTCATAATAGAATTATATCATATAATATTATTATATTCTAAAAAGAAACTAATTCGTAACTATTATTTAGCTATTATCTTATAATAAAATACAAACTAAACATCAAGGATTAGAGAATGGTTTCAATTTCAAAATATGGTCAATTAGTAGATTTATCTCAATTAGTAGCAATAAATGGTAAAAAATCATTAACGTTAGATAATTTAGTATCAGATAATACAATTAAGATTAATGTTCCCGCTGGAATTAAATATGTTTCACAGCTTGCTGAAGATGATTTAAAAATTGAATTCAAAGATGAAAATGGTAACATTTTAGAATTAGTTCTAAAAAACATGTCTACACTTCTTGCTCAAAATGATGGATTTACATTAGTTAACATAATAGAAAAATTAAGTGATGGTAACGAAAATATAGTTGCAATTACTGATTTAGCAAGCGCATCTCAAGCATCTGCAGCAGGTCCTGGTGAAACTAATACTAATTCTGATTCTAGTGCAACTCCTAATGCTTTAGAAGACTCACTAGCAGATCAAAATAATACTGATAATGCTGGGATTAACAATGGAAGTTTAGCAAGAGGTTCTGAAGCACCAACTCTTGCAGGTAACGAAGTTAATGTTCAAAACCACATTCCAACTATTGATTTAATAGGTGATCAAGTTACTGATGAAGACAACAGTATTACTATCCCTTTTACGGCAAGTGATATTGACAATGATAGTTTAATTCCAACTGTTAGTGCTACAAATGGTACTGCTATTATTGATGGGAATGGAGATATTGTATTTACTCCAAATGAAAACTTTAATGGGAATTCCGTTGTAACACTAAATATAAATGATGGTACGGCTATTGTATCTCAATCTTTTAATGTAACAGTAAATCCAATAAATGACGCACCAGTAATAACAGCAACAAACCCTGAGTTAGCATTAAGTGAAACAAATTTCTTAGCAAACTCAACAAATAATAGTTATTACCAATTAATAAAATTACAAACAGTATTAGATCAATTAGATATAACAGATGTAGA